>JADJXR010000001.1:0-1240000 GCA_016710285.1 Chlorobiota bacterium
CTGGTTTTTCTGGGTTGGTGAAATCTGTTCCGCCATGCTGACCTCCTGTGAAATAGCCTTACTTGATGATGCCGGCAAATCTACTTTTTCCTTGCCACTCTGATGCCCCCCAGGGAAATGTAGCATCCCCGATGCAGTCGTTGAAGGTAGCCGAAGGTCTTTAGCCTTACGCTAATCTTCATTCCTTATCCTCGGCAGGCTAAAGACCTGTTATTAATCCCGACGGAGGTCGGAAGCCGCTACCCCGATCTTCGTCAGCCGCTTCCTTCCCCCGACGAATTGGTACCAACCCACCACTCCTTCTGTCACCGACAAATTCACCGTGGGTGGAAGGTCGCGGGTGTGGTAGGTGGGGTTGCGGGGACAAACTCGTTGCACGCCACGGGGTGCAGCTTTCCATGAAGAGGACTGCCGGGAAGCCAGCGTTGGCAAACGACTCATTATCGCTGTGGCGGCATGGTGCGATTGTCTGCGATCGCCAGCCCCGTTTTCAGCGAATCGTTCAGCTTCCGCAGCAGCGCGGCCAGGGGCGGATCGCGCATCGGCAAATAGCATTGTCTGGGGCATGGTTGGGCGACCATCCCACCATATCCATCACCACCACGCCGCGAACCTTCTTCCTTCCGCCGCAACCAATTGGCAACCGCACGGCTTCCGTGATGATGCCCGGCATACTCAGGATTTTTTCTTCGGCATTGCTGGCAACGCAATCAGGGTGTAGCGTGGTTGCGCGGCGGCAACCTTGCGGACAACCTCAATCAACGCCGCAATCCCCGATGCGTTGTCGGTTGCGCCGGGGGCCGGGGCCGTCTCCCAGCGGGCTTTCCATCCTGGGTCGCGGCTGGCGGAGGCATCAAGGTGGGCGCAAAGGATCACAACGGAATCGGTTGCCCCCGGCACCACGGCAACCACGTTGGCCAGCCGTCCATCCTTTCCGTTGCGCCGTGGCGTGCCAAACGTGTCAAGCCGCACCGCAACGCGCAAGGCGTGCAGCTGGCGGAAGATGTAGCCAACGCTCCACTGGTTTCCCCGGGTGAACACCACGCGGCTGTTAGTTCCCCCTGCATTGGCCAGCGAATCAATATGGGCGGCAAGGCGTGCGCGAAGCGGTGGCAGAGATTCGCCAGCAGCAGCGGCAGTGGTGGAAGGTTGGGGCGGTTTGGCGACGGAGGTCGTCTGGATTGATTCAGCAGCCGGGCCTCCACTTCCCTTCTGCTCCATCGGTTTGGAAACGCAGGAGGCAAGAAGCAAGGCTCCAACAAGCCAGGTCCAATTCCGGCGGATCATGTCCCGTGGGTCGCAGCAAACTCCGCTTTTTTCGGAAAGGATGCGAAGCCTTCGGGTGCGGTCGCGGCGTTCCCCACCGGATGCGCTCCGCCAACTCCGCCGCCGGCGTGTTCTGCCGCTCGCTGTAGGTGAACACGTGAAGGTAGGCAATCGGAAGCTCGTTCAGGAAGGAGTAGGTTTCTTGGAAATGCTCCTCGGTCTCGCCGGGGAATCCCACAATTACATCAACGCCGATTGCAGCGTGGGGCATCAGCCGCAGGATGGTTTCAACGCGGTCGCGATAGACGCTGCTGCGGTAGCGGCGGCGCATCTTTCCCAAAATTTGATCCGATCCACTTTGCAGCGGGATATGGAAATGGGGGAGCATCCGGTCGCTGGCCGAAGCAAGCTCAATGATGGGATCGGTAAGAAGGTTTGGTTCGATGGAGGAAATTTTCAGCCGCTGCAACCGTGGCACCTCGTGAAGCCGCCGCAGCAAGTCCAGAAACGACTCGCCCTCCCCTTCCCCCACGTTCACCCCGGTGATAACGATTTCTTGATAGCCCGATTCCACCAGTTGGCACGCCTGGCGGAAGGCTTCCTGGATTGGTTGGCTGCGGCTTCCGCCACGTGCCAGCGGGATGGTGCAGAAGGCGCAGTTGTAATCGCATCCATCCTGCACCTTCAGGAATGCGCGGGTGCGGCTGTCCCCTTCGCCGGTGAATGCCGGGCCGAATCCGGTTGCCTCGGCAATTTCGCCAACGGCAATTCGGGGCGTTGCCTCTTTTTGGAAATGGCCGCAATGCTCAAAAATCTGGAACTTCTCTGCCGAGCCAAGGACCATGTCAACGCCATCCATCGAGGCGATTTCTTCCGGCTTCAGCTGGGCGTAGCATCCGGTGACGATCACATAGGCATCTGGGTTGGCACGCAAGGCGCGGCGGATCACTTGGCGGCATTCGCGGTCCGCGTTTTCGGTGACGGTGCAGGAGTTGATGACCACAACGTCCCCCCCTTCCGACAACTCCACCACCCGAAACCCTTCACGGCGGAAGCGTTCGGCAATGGTGCTGCTTTCGGCATAATTCAGCTTGCACCCCAGCGTATGCAGCGAAACGGTTTGCTTGTTCATGGGGCAAAGATAGGGGAGGATATTTTGACAATGAAGGGGGCGCGGGATCTGTTTGGTTAGGGTCTGTGGCGGTCCCTGTTGGGGGTGTGGCGTTCCTCAGCTCTCCATCCCCTATTTCCTCACACTCCCCTCCTCCAAACTCCAGAACAGCAGGTCCAATTCTTGCGGTTGCAGGCCGAAGGATTCGGCAAGGTGGAAGAATGCTTGCTCAAGCTGCAAGTACGTTCGGCGGGTTCCGATGGTGGCGGGGATTTCGGCGATTGCACCGCAGCCAAGCATATGCTTCAGGATGTGGCGGTCAATAATGGCAAGGTCCAGGTGGCCGATATTCCGCAGCAGGTGCGAGGCCTCTTTCCATCCTAACCCGTTCACATTCTTCACCAGCCACTCCCGTTTTGCTTGGGTTGGTTCGCTGCTTGCCAGCTGGTCGGTGATCTGCTGGCGGCGGGCGGCCACCCGCCGCAATCGCTCCCCTTTCTGATTGTGGAAACGGATGTAGTGGGCCGGGTCGCGAAGGATTGGCGTGGGGTCAAGCTCGGTTTCGGGGAACCCAAGCTCCATCAGCCGCGCCATCACTTTCTGGGCGTGCTCGGCTTTGGATTGGGGCGTAAGCAAGCAGAAGCAAAGCTCCATTAGATACTCGGTTTCGGGGACCTGCTGGAACTGCTGCAATCGTTCGGCAATGGTGGCGGCGTGGCGGCGGTAGTGCTGGCGGTAGCGGTTGGGAAGATTCATCGGTGATGCATGATGATGAATAAATTGTTCAGGATACTATGGCTGGGTTCTGGCAAGACGCGCTTGGTTTCTCTATCTTGCGCCACCGTTTCCAACGGATCCGCCTTGCTGACCAACTGCTAACTCTATCCAGCCGGCCACACCAGTGTGGCCAGGAGCAACATACCGATGAGAACCAAATTACTCCGTGCCGTCCTCTCTGCTGGGCTGCTGCTGTTTGCCGCCGCCACCGCCGTGCAATCGCAAATTGGCATCACCAACGGGATACCGTACAACAGCAGCATTCTTGACACCGCTGCCAGCCCCTATCTGCCACAGCTGCCGCAAGGTCCGGCTGGGCAGCATGGTTTTTTGAAGAATGATGGCAAGGGCGGGTTCGTGTTCGACGACGGCACGCCTGCACGGTTCTTCGGGGTGACAATGCAGCTTACCGCCTGCCTGCCCGACAGTGCCAATGCAATCGTGATGGCCGCACGGTTGCGGAAACTTGGGGTGAACCTTGTGAAGTTTGAGTATTTCGACTTCTCCTACGATTGGGCCGCAGTCTATTCCGTCCTTGACGCCACCACGGGGTTCCGCAGCATCAACGAAGTGCAGATGCGGAAGCTGGATTGGTTTATCTACCAGCTGAAGCAGCGGGGAATCTACACCGCGCTAACCGTGCAAGCGGCCCGCGCACCACGCCGCGAAGATGGGCTTGGGTGGCTGGCCGATTCCGCGCTCTACTACGGCTTAGGCTTCAACTACCTCTATCCAGAAGCCAAAGCAACTCACAAACTGATTGCCCGATTGTTGATGGAACGGGTGAACCCCTGGACCAACGTCGCCTACAAGAACGACCCGGCAGTTGCCATGGTCGAGCTGCACAAGCAAGGTGGGTTGATCCCGTACTGGCGGGCGAATTATATCACCCACAACCCCAGCACGTACTCCTTCAGCTACCACCACAGCCGCCGGCTGGACACGTTGTTTGCGGACTATCTAAAAGCAAGATACGGGTCCACCAACGTGCTGAACACCGCATGGACGATGACCCCGCCGCAAGGTGGCTTCCCCAATCGTACGGAAGAATCCAGCTTTGAAGGGGACTTTGACCGCGTGTGGGACATCAATGCCTACAACGAGACGACGATCAGCAAAATCTTGACCAGCGACAGCGTCCCCAACGGAAAATATGCCCTGACGCTGCGGGTAAGAAACAGCTCGGGAGGAATTTATACGGCCTACATGAGGCAGCTTGTGCAGGTTGGGTTCGACACCTTGTACATGCTAACCTACAAAGCCAAAACCAGCAACCCGAACGGAACGGCAATGTTGATTGCTGGTTCCCAATCAAGCGATGGTGCTGGCGTTGGGCTGTCGCGCCAGGCCACGATCAATCCATATTGGAAGGAAGACACCGTGTACTTCCTTTGCCCGATCCGAACCAACGCGCCGGCGGTGCTAGGGTTTTACTTTGGCGCGACCAACGACGACATCAGCTTCGACGACATCAAGCTGCGCCCGGCAATTGCCCCCGGGTTGCTTTCTGGGGAGGCAATCGAGAACGCCACCATCGCCCGGGTTCCCTGGAATAATGGTGCAAATTACATCCTGAGCAGCAAGCGGATCCAAGACCAATCGGCCTTCTATCTGGACCTGCAGCAAAGCTATTTCGAGGATGTGAAACGCTACCTTGCCGAAACCGTTGGCGTGCGCCAGCCGATCAGCGGAGCCAGCTACTTCTGGGCCAGCAACTTCATGGAAACGCCAGCCCAGCAGAAGATGGACTTCGGTTTGTCGGAAGCTGGATGGGACTACAACGAAAATTTGGATGGAGAGAAGTGGCGTATCCGGAACTACTCCTACTTGCACAACCTGGGATACGCCGGCCCGCTGTACAATCTTACCATGAACGCATTGCAGAACCAGCCCTACATGGCACTGTTTTCCCACCCGTTCCCCAACCGCTACCAAGCCGAGTCCATGCTCTATCTTCCCGCGTATTCTTCGCTGCAAGATTGGGACGGGGTGATGTGGGGGTATTTCGCCAATGCCAGCAATCCACTGCTCCGCGGGAACACCATTGACAGCTTGGATTATTACTCCATCGCCAAAAACCCTGTGTTGAACGCGCTCCTTCCGGCAGCTTCGCAGTTCTACCGGAACTTTGCCATTGCCCCCTCCACTTCCCCCATCCGCTTACAACGCTCCGTGGGGAACGTACAGCTGATGCCACGCATGGAGAACCAGTGGTCGGTGTATGGCGTTCCCGGGAGCTTCAACGGGTACATGATGACCATTAACCGCGTGGTCAGCGACTCGCTGAACGCCGAGTATCCCACCCAAGCCAACGACATCGGCTACCCACAGGTTGCCGACGGCGAGCTGATAAGCGACACCCGCGAAATCAACTGGCGAACCGCCACCTACGACCTTAGCCTGAACGCTCCACGGGTCCAAGGGGCAACCGGATATTTGGGCCGCTCGGAAAACATCATCCTGAAGAATTTGGAGATTGACCTGCAAAGTGGCAACGAGACCAGCACCTTCCTGTGGGTCCCGAACGATCCAACAAAAAAATTGGACCAAGCGGGACGATCGCTTCTGGTGATTGCCAGCCGCACCGAACCAACCGGGATGGTCTGGCTTGACACCACCTACGCTTCGCAGTGGGGCGCAGGGCCAATGGTGATTGATCCCGTCCGCGCAACACTCACGTTCACGCTGGACACCTCCATCACCAATCTTACAATCACCCCACTGGATGCCGAAGGAATGCCAGACGGAACGCCGATTCAAGCAACCCGCAGCGGCAAATTCTTCACGGCAACCATTGACCAACGCACCACGAAAGCGATGTGGTACTCCGTCCAAGCCGGCAACGCATCGGCAGCACCTGGCGAAGAATACGCCACCGATTTGGCCATCACCGCATTCCCGAGCGTCACCGCCAGCCGGACGTTTGTGGAGATTCGCACCCCTTCGGACCGGGCGGACGTTCGGGTGGAGCTGTTCAACAGCATGGGCCAGCGCGTGGCAACTCCATTCCAAGGGGAAGTGAAGGGTCGCGAATCGGTTCGCGTTGATTGCAGCACCCTTCCCGAAGGAAGCTACCGCCTGCGGCTCCGCACCGAGCAAGGGGAAAGCGCAACAACCGGGCTGGTAATTGTACGATAGCACAACCAATGGCTGAACTGACCGATGACTGAGACCTTCACGGCAACAATCCAATGGGAGCGGAACGGCGCAACGTTCGCCGACAACCGCTACAGCCGCGTGCATGAATGGACCTTTGATGGAGGGGTGGTGGTTCCCGCCTCCGCCTCTCCATTATCGGTTCCCCCACCCTTCTCATCCCCGAACGCCGTTGACCCCGAAGAAGCATTGGTGGCCGCAACCTCCAGCTGCCATATGCTCTGGTTCTTATGGCTGGCAGCACAGGAAGGGCTGATTGTGGAGAGCTACAAGGACCACGCACACGGCATTCTGGAAAGCGATGAAACCGGCACAACCCGATTCACCCGCATTGCCCTGCGGCCCCAGATCCAATTTCAGGGAACCCAGCCCACCCCGCAGCAGCTTCACGAACTTCACCATGCCGCCCACAAGGCTTGCTACATCGCCAACACGCTGCAATGCCCGGTTATCGTGGAGGATGCAGGGGAACTGGGCGCGTAAACGCTGAGCGTGCTGGCTGAACGGCCATGCATCCGCTTCCCACGGTTTGCCACCATTTCCCTGCGGCAACACTCCACCAACCACCAACCCACCAACGTTCAACCCAAAGAAATGCTTTTGGCGGAACAACTCTTTCAGCAGCTTTTTTCAGCACCATTGCTGGCAACGTCGCCAGAAACGTCGCCAGAAACGTCGCCAGAAACGTCGCCACCGGCAGGGCGGCCTGGCAGTGCCGTGCCGTGCATCATGGGGATTGTGAACGTCACGCCGGACAGTTTTTCGGATGGCGGGGCGTTCCTTCGCGCCGATGATGCCGTTGCGCACGGGCTGCGACTGCTGGAGGAAGGGGCTGATATTCTGGACATTGGCGGCCAGTCAACGCGCCCGCCCGGGGCCGATTACGGAAGCGGAAGCCAAGCCGTCGCTCCCGAAGAAGAGTTGCGACGGGTGATTCCGGTGATTGAGGGGATTCTGCGAAACCGCCCCGATGCCATTATCTCCATTGACACCATGAAGCCGGACGTTGCGGCGGCGGCGGTGGCGGCTGGCGCAGCAATCATCAACGATGTCAGTGCCGGCCAGCATGACCCGGAAATCTGGGGCGTTGCGGCCCGCGCCGGCGTTCCCTACATCCTGATGCACGGCCACAACCCCCACGACCACCGCCCCGCAGCCGAGCACCACTACCACGACGTTGTTGCCGAAGTCCGCACGTGGCTGGCCGGGCGGATTGCGCTGGCGCGGGAAGCGGGGGTCCGGCAGATTGTGGCCGATTGCGGAATCGGGTTCGCGAAAGGATTTGCGGAGAACTGCCAGCTGCTTCGGGAGCATCGCCAGCTGCTGGCGTTGGGGGTTCCGTTGCTGGTGGGCGCGTCGCGGAAAGCGTTCATTGGCCGATTGCTGGGCGGGGTTCCGCCGGACCAGCGGTTGTTCGGGACCTTAGCCGCCCACCAGATTGCCGTTGCCAACGGCGCGTCCATCATTCGCGCCCACGACGTTCGCCCAGCCCGCGATTTTTTCGCCGTACGTGCGGGGCTGCTGGGGCCGGAAGGTTAGCCCCCCGCCTCTCCCTTCCCTGCCGGAACGGCTGGGCAATCCAAATGGGCCGGCGCGGAGGGTTTTGGGGAGCCGGGATGCAGCTTTATCTGTTGCAAAATTTCGGGAAAGTAAATGGATACCGTTCCCGTAACTTTGCGGCTTATGAGAACCGCAGCCCTTTATCAACTCCTTTTTGGACTTCTTTCTATCATTGGCGGCATTGTTGGCTACATTCAGGGGGACCCCGTGGTCGCGTTGCTGATTGGCGCCGCCGGCGGATTGCTGCTGCTGATTAACGGCCTTGCCATGCAGAAAGGCTCACGCCGTGCCATGATGCTTTGCCTGCTCCTTTCGCTTGCGATTGGCGGCTACTTTGGGTTCCGTTACTTCGCCGATGGCGCGGGGTTCTATCCGGCTGGATTGTCGGCGGTGTTGGCGGCCATTTCACTGCTGGCAATCGGGATTGTGGCGGTGCAACCCACCGAACGGAAACGGATTTTCTAAGGCCCAACCAGCGTGCATCCACTCAATTTTGAGCAGCCCTCCCCCGAACTGCTTGCCATCCGGTGGCAGGATGAAACAACGTCAACCATTTCCACAACCTTACTCCGCCAGCATTGCCCTTGCACAAACTGCCGTTCCAACGCACACTTGATTCCAACGAACGGACGCAGCCTGCTTACCCAATCCATGACCACCATCCGGGAGCTGGTGCTGATTGGAAGCCGCCAGTTGCAGATCATTTGGGAGGACGGGCATCAGTGGGGATTGTACAGCTGGGAAATGCTCCGAACCCTTGCCGACCAGAAGCTGCCGGGCCCGGAACCGAACCCGCCACGGAGGGGGGGATAATGAGCGCAACCCGCGCAATGATTGATCGGGCCGCGTTGCGGAACAACTTGGGCGTTATCCGGCGCACGATTCCGCCAACAACCCGGGTGATGGGCGTTGTGAAAGCCAACTGCTACGGCCACTCCACCGAACTCTCCGTTCCGGTCCTTCTTGATGAAGGGATTGATCTGTTCGGGGTGGCGAATGTTGAGGAAGGGCGGCGGCTGCGGCAATCGGGGCTTGAAGGAACGATTGTGGTGCTGGGCCCCCCGATTCCGGGAAGCATGGCGGCCTACGGCCAGCACCGGCTGGAGGCATTGGTCAGCAACGAACGAATGGCCACGCAGCTTGCCGAATCCACCCCGATTGGAGCTTCGGTGAACGTCCACCTGTTTGTTGACACCGGCATGGCGCGCAACGGCGCACGCCCCAACGACGCGGTGGAGCTGCTTCGATTGATCGCAACGTTGCCGCAGCTGAATATCGTCGGTTTTGCCAGCCACTTCGCCACCAGCGATGAGCCGGAAAACCCGTTCGCCCTTCAGCAAATCGAAATTTTCCGAACCACGCTTGGCCAAGCAACCGATGCCGGCTTCCGGTTCCGCGACGTTCATTTGGCGAACAGCGGCGGCATCTTCAATTTCCCTGATTCCCATTATTCGGTGGTTCGCCCGGGGTTGTCGCTGTACGGCTACCACCCCACCCAATCGCGCCATGCCAGCAGTGGCTTGCTTCCGGTGATGCACTTGCACACCCGCGTTGCCAACGTCACGCGGTTCCCCGCCGGAGTATCGGTCAGCTACGGGCGGCGGTATTTCACAAAGCAGGAAACCGAGATTGCCACGCTCCCAATCGGCTATGGCGACGGACTGATGCGGACGCTGACCAACAACCTGAATGTGCTGATTGCCGGCGGCAGCTTCCCCGTTGTCGGGACCATCTGCATGGATGAAGTGATGGTGGATTTGGGACCCGATTCCCGAATTCAACCTGGCGAGACTGCGGTGCTGATTGGCCGCAGCGGGAACCGCCAGATTGGTGCCGACCAGCTTGCCGAGGCTGCCGGGACCATCCCCTACGAAATCTGTACGAACGTCTCGGCACGGGTCCCGCGCATTGCCGCCAATTGGTGAGCACGCAGCGGATTCCCCCAAGAACCTTTCTCTCAACAGACATCAACCTGACATCAGTCCCTGAAACCAGTAATCGAGCCCTCCCGATGAAAATTTTCGCAGTGATTATGGCCGGCGGCGTTGGCTCACGTTTGTGGCCCAAAAGCCGTGAGGCCAGCCCGAAGCAACTTCTCCACATCCTTGGCGATGGGACAATGATCCAAAACACGGTGGCGCGGCTTCAGCCGATGGTTCCGTTCCAGGATATTTTCATCGTCACTAACCGAAGCCAGGTGGAGGCGATCCACCAGCAAACGCCGCAGATTCCTCGGGAGAATATTATTGCCGAACCGTTCGGGCGGAACACCGCGCCCTGCGTAGCATTGGCGGCCACGATCCTTCGCGACAGGGACCCGGAAGGGGTGATGGTGGTGCTTCCGGCCGACCATTGGATCCAGAATGTTGGGGAGTTCCAGCAGAAATTGCGGCTTGCCTGCGAAGCCGCCCAGGAGATGCGGTGCCTTGTCACGATGGGAATCGCCCCCACCCGACCGGAGACCGGCTACGGCTACATCCAATGGCTGGACCGTGCCGACCAAGCGAACCGTTTTTTTGAGCAGGGCCTGCGCCCGGTGAAAACCTTCGCCGAAAAGCCGGACCTGACCACCGCCCAAGAGTTTTTAGAAAGCGGCGATTTTTTATGGAACAGCGGAATGTTTGCGTGGCGGGTGGATACCATCATCGAGGAATTCCAGCAGCACTTGCCGGAGCTGATGGAGCAGGCGGAGTCCATCCACGCCGCCATTGGCTCCGATTATTACGCCGATCAGTTGGAGAATATCTATGGCCAGATCGCGCCAATCTCGATTGATTACGGCATCATGGAAAAATCCCGGCGGGTGTATGTAACCCAGTGCGAATTCGGCTGGAGCGATGTGGGAAGCTGGGACGAGACCTACCGCTTGTCGCGCAAGGACAACAACGGGAACTCCATTGTTGGGGATGTCATCACGATTGATACCAGCAACAGCTTCATCCGAACCGCAGGGAAGATGATCGCCACGGTGGGGATCAAAGATTTGATTGTGATTGACACCGACGACGCGCTCCTGATCTGCCACCGGGGGGATTCGCAGCGGGTGCAAGGGGTGGTGGATTACCTGCGGCGGAAAAAGATCAGCAGCTTGCTGTAAACCATGTTGCAAGGAGGTGGCCGGTGCGCAGCTTCTTTTTCGACAGATCCAACGGAGCCACGCGGGCATGGCTATCGCCACTGCTGTTGCTGGGGTTTCTGGGCTGGTTGCTGCTTCCATCTCTACTTCAGGGGCAAGCGTTGGAGGAAGCGGCCGATAGCACGTGGCAGGTGAGCGAGGAACGCCCCATCGTGACCGACACGCTTCTTGCCCCTTCCGACACGCTGTTCCTTTCGGATACTCTAGATTCTCTACTTCCCGACACCGTATCCCCCGACACTCTATTTCTTGAAGAAGGGATCATCATCCAGCTTGAGGGGGAGGCCAGCTACTACGCCGACAAGTTTGAGGGGCGGAAGACTTCGTGCGGGGAAACGTTCCAGCAGGATGAGCTGACAGCAGCCCACCGTGAGTTCCCATTTGGAACCATTCTGAAAGTGATGAACCGCACCACGGGGCTGCATACCATTGTCCGGATCAACGACCGTGGGCCATGGAAACCGTCCCGAATCATTGACCTTTCCCGATGCGCTGCCGAGCAAGTGGGGATGCTGAACGCGGGGGTTGCGAACGTTCGCATAGAAATTTTGCGTTGGGGGCCGTAATCGCACTTTTTTCTGGGTTGAAGCTATCTGTTAAATAGGGAGATGCTGCTATATTTGGTGCATCTGATTTTTTCTTCTTTCTTCCGGTAACACTTCCCCCGCTCTAGGGTCTTTGTATCTGTTGCCCAAACGGCTGGGCCGCACCTTCAGATTGTTGTTTATTGCCAACCTGCGCCACGCGGGTTGCCCGTTCTACCGAATCAACAGACAGTTCTCAGCTCATACAACTTCCAATCTTCAACCTATTGGGGAACTTCAGCATGAATCGAACTACTCCATGCAGGAACCGAACAAAAGGCATAACGGCCTTTTTGTTTGCGTTGTTCCTTGCGGCCTGCTTGCCGGGGCTGCTCCGTGCGCAAGCACCAACCATTGGAGAGTGCCAGGGTGGCTTAACGTACGTGATAGCCTTCCCGGACACCTCCACCAACACGTTCGACAACCGTTATCAGCCCAAATTCCAGCCACGCTTTGAGTTCTTTATCTACTCATCGGTGGAAGGGAACAGGGTGCGTGTGGGATCGGGCGCGGGGGCATCGCGGACCATTGTGCCGCAGGCAGGCAAATTCGAAATTGTTCCGGCGCAACCGAACCCGGTTGTCAACTTCTCCGGAACGCCATCCTACAACACCTTCAAGATCGAGGCCGACTACCCGATCGTGGTCTATGCCTACTTCGCTACCCCTTTCGGTGGCGAGGCATTCACCCCGATCCCCGTGGAATCATGGGGCACCGAGTACTTTGCCAACATGATGCCAGGTGAGGTAATCAACGACTTGAACCCAGGTGGTGAGTTCAACTACCAGCGGTTCCCGCGCACTGCTCCGGCAGAGATCACCGTTCTTGCGGCATTCGACGACACCCGCATCACCATCTACAACACGGCCCAATTGGACGGATTCCCCAAAACGGTAGATGTGGAGTTGAAAGCCTATCAGGCATACCAAGTTCAAAGCTATGTGGACACCGCTACCGAGAATCTTGGCACGCCACAACCGGACCTTGCTGGATCCATCATTATCTCCAACAATCCTATCGGCGTTATCGCTACCACCAGCCGCACACCAAACCGCGACTTAGGCGCAGGCTTGGGGCAGAACTCCATGAAGAATCCACTGATGGAGTCCATGGCATCGAAGGATCAGTTGGGGAAAAAGTTCGTCTATCTGCCGGCATGGGATAGCAACCGCCCAACAGGCGAGCCAGGCGAAAAGACCGAAGAGAAACGCCCGCACGAAATCGTCCGTATCGTTGGCGTGCAGCAAGACTACGAGACCAACGGCTACGAAACCAACGGCTCCACTGGCGACCGTTCCGACTTCAAGATTGACTACCAGAAGAACTACACCTCGCTTATCGGTGTTCCTTCGCCACGGTATTACGAAACCGATACGGCAGCCATCGCCATGCACTCCACCAGCACTGCGGTCCGCTTCAATGGAACCACACTCTACTGGGGGAACTACATCGGTGCCAGCTACGACGCGCTTGGGGTACCCTGGATGGTGGAAATGACCCCACGCGAACAGTGGGTCAGCTTTGCACCATTCTATACTCCCGCATATCCCACCGACGGTGGAAATGGAGCGATGAGCCATTACTTCAACTTAACCACCGAAGAGCGGTACAAGGATAGCGTCTTTATTAAGATCGGTGCCGGCGCCGAACAACCGTTCGTCTTCAACCGTGGAAAAATTCCTGGCACTGACTTGATTTGGGGAACCATCCGTCCAAATCCAGGCATTGACTACTACGTTCGTGGCAACAGCGAGAACGTGAAGTTCTACGGTTTTGTCTATGGCAACCTAAAAGGAACGGAGCTGTACCGCCCAGGCAAAATCAAGAAGAATCCTTCGCCGAACACCGCCGGTGCGGGTGGCAACAAGCCTGGCAGCAAGCTGCTCCATCCTTCTGAGTACGAAGAGTACAACGCAATGGCGTACGCCTATCCATTGGCTCCGTCGCGCTGCGCGTTGGGTCCTGGCGACTCGCTGTTGTTAGAGATTGAGCAGGTTTGCGACCTGATGAAGGTCAAAGCACGGGCAATCAACGAGAATCCCGTTGGACTGCGGAACATCGCGCTGGAGAAAGGGTCGGTCAACACAAAACTGGTCTTTATTGACCCAGTTCGTGCCGACCTTGTGATCCGCAAAACGAAAGTGGAGTTTGAGGTTCGGCCAATCAACAAGTACGAGGATGCGGAAGCCACCGTGGTCATCACCGACCGCACCGGCAAGAAGACCCGTATCCCCTACAAGTACTTTGCCGAGCGTTTGGAGCTGACACCACAACGCGACAGCGTGATTGACTTCGGTCAGGTAACGATCAACACAACATCGGCCGATAGCACGATCAAAATCTGCAACCCGCTTGGCCGCCCAATCCTGATTAAAGAGATTGAACTCATCTTGAAGACCCAACGCTTTGAGATCGTTCATGACGGCAAAGCAGGCGACAAATTCACGCTTGACAGAACCCTGCAACCAGGCGAGTGCTTCGAGATCAAGGCGCACATCACGCCAAACGTTGAGAACCGCTTGTACGAAGACTCTGTGAAGATCAAGACAGAGTGCGGCGAGTTCAAGATTGGGCTGCGGGGCGAGACCTCCAAACCGTGCATCTACGTTGACGACCTTGATTTCGGGACCTTCGACCTCTCGAACGACGTTGACAAGCAAGGCCGTACCAAGGAACTGAAGATCTGCAACCAAGCTCGTTCCGGTAAAGTGTTCTTCACCAACCCAAGCGGGCAGGCAGTGGTGGAATGGCTGAACAGCCTGTTCACCGTTGATCCGGCAGAGATTGAGCGGCTGAAAAACACCGTGCTTGGCCCGGGCGAGTGCACCACGATCAACGTGAAGTTCACGCCAAACGATCAAACCGGCGTCTTCACAACCACGGCACGTTTCTGGGCCAACGTCCGCGACTGCCGCGACACCTCCGTCTGGATTGCTCGCGTCACCAAGCCGGGTCCAAACATTAGCGGCTACGACTGGAAGAAACGGTGGCTTAGCAACATCAAAAACACCTGCACCAAGAGCGACTCCGGCGTGTACGTTGCCGTTGTTCCTGTCTGGAATACCGGAACCAGCACCTTCACCGTGACCGACATCTTGTTGGTTGGCCAAGATGCTGACGATGGCTACTTCGTGATGGACAAGAGCGATCCAACGCTTAGCGTCAGCCCTGGCGACGTTATCCCGGTGTTCGACCCGAACAACCCGAACTACAAGTACCAGCGCGTCTTCTTCTATCCAAAAGATGAGCGCACGTACAGCTGCACCGTTCGCCTGATCACAAGCGCGGGAACCATCGAGGACGTGCTGCTGGGCGAAGGGATCGAATCGCACGTAAGCATCACCGATAACGACTTCGGTCGCCACCTGTTCACGGGAGCAGGTTCGGTGAACGTTGCGGGAACGATCACAATCACATCGCCAGCATCCTCGCGGCCAACAACGATTACCCGCATCGAGCTGGCGGATCCGAACTTCCGTTGGGCAGCCGGGCAAGATGTGTTGCTGCCACAATACCCGGGCAACAGCCCGTGGGTGTTGGCACGCGATTCGTCGGTGGATCTTCGCGTTGAGTACGTGCCAGGCGTAAGCGGCGACCACACCGCCACCGTTATCCTTGAAGGTGACTTCACCAAGTGCGAGCCGAAGATCGTCGGCAACTTGGCAGGGCGCACTTACACGCTTGGGGTATCGGCCCAGGGTCACGACTTTGGCAGCATCCTAACGTGCGAAAACGGCACCGGATTTGTCACCGTGACGAACACTGGCGAAGATGACATCCAGATCACGAAGGCAACGCTGGTTGACCTTACCAACAGCGGCTACTACATCGGCCCGTTGACGACGAAGACCTTCCCCATTCGCGTGGCGAAAGGTGCTTCCGAGCAGTTCGAGGTCCAATACGCACCGCTGACGCCAGGAACCTATCCGGCAGAGGTCCACTTCGAGATCTACAGCGGCGATAGCACAACGGTCATTGACCCGCAGCTGATTGCCCCGATCACCGGATCGGCGTTTGTGGTGCAGGCCAAGGCAAGCATTGCAACCGATTACGTCCGCTACCCAGGAACCAAGCTGCAAGTGCCGGTGGTGCTGGAGGATGCCAATTTGGATCCAGCCAAGATTTCCAACTTGCAGTTCACGATCAACTATGAGAAGGGAATGATGGCGTTGCAGACCCCACCAGTCACCTTGCAAGGAACCTTGATGGAAGGCTGGACCATGGGACCGCCAAACCAAACGGCTGGCAACTTCACGGCCACCTTCACGGCTCCGGCTGGGCAGTTCCTGCAAGGCAACGGCAAACCATTGCTCTATCTGGAATTCCTCACCTTCTTGGGTGACACCATGGCAACCGCCATGCCGTTCCAGATTACGTTGATCGGCAGCGACCGCTGCGCTTCGGTGATAACCTCGCCAGGTGCGGCACGTCTTGACTCCGTCTGCGGCCTGAACTTCCGCTTGATTACAGCAACCGGAATTGACTACGCCCTGGATCAGAACAAGCCAAATCCGTTCAACCCAACTACCGATATCACATTCGGCGTTGGGCTTGATGGACAAACCTCGCTGGTGATCTACAACGCCGTTGGCGAGCGCGTAGCAACCTTGGTGAACCAATACCTGCAGCCAGGCCAGTACACCGTCACTTGGGATGCCTCCGGCTACCCATCCGGCCTGTACTACTACCGCCTGAACTCCGGCCATTGGACCAAAACGAACACGATGATTCTAAGCAAATAACGCTTTCAATCTGAAGACGCAAGCGGCGCATCTGAATCCCAGATGCGCCGCTTTTTTTATCCCCAAAAATCACCGACACGAGGGTAGCCGAAGGTCTTTAGCCTTCGGCGTATCTGGCTGGGCAGGCTAAAGACCTGTTATTAATCCCGACGGAGGTCGGGGCCGCTACCTCTCGATCCCCCAAAAGACACGGCAGGCTAAAGACCTGTTATTAATCCCGACGGAGGTCGGGGCCGCTACCCGACTCGGTCAGGACAGCTATCGGAAGAGGTAGCCGAAGGTCTTTAGCCTTCGGCGTCTCGCTCCCAAAAAGACACGGCAGGCTAAAGACCTGTTATTAATCCCGACGGAGGTCGGGGCCGCTACCCCATCCCTCCTTTATCCTGCTCCCACCACTATCACCTCCCCCTCCCCGCTTACCAGAATCACCTCGCTGTTGCCATCCCCGTTGATGTCCGCAGCGATGGGCTGGCCCAGGGTGTAGCCAAACTTCATCCGCCACCGGACGATGCCAACGCCGTTGCTGGCAACACCCACCGCAACCAGTTCACCCCCTTGCGTTGCCAGCACAAATTCTGGGCGGCCATCGCCATCGCTGTCGCAGGTGATAACGCCGGTGGCCTGGCTTCCAAGATGCACCCTCCATTTCTCCAATCCATCGCTGGAACGCAGGCAAACGAAATCGCCGTTGGCGTAGCTTAGGCCAAGTTCTGGAAGCCGATCTCCATCAACATCAGCAATGCCCGGGAAGCTGCCGCACAGCGATGAAAGCGGGGCCGTGATCCACCAGCGCATCGTGTGATCGGCGTTGATAACCCCAACCCCGCCATACGCGCCAGCCACCAGATATTCCTGAACTCCATCGCCATCAACGTCGCAGGGGACCAGCGCGCCGTACGCCGCGAAATCATCCATCGTTAGCCCGCGCTGGTTCATCTGGGCGGTGTTGTATTGGCGAAGCTGCCACGGCGGAACCAGAAATCGTCCGGTCGCCGCGTCAACCTCGCAGACGGTATCCTTCGCCAAGAACAGAAGGCTGGTCCTTCCATCCCTTTTTTCCGCCACCGACAACGCACTCCAAGGCCCGAAGCCGCGCCCTTCCTCCCCTTCCCCAATTAGCTCCCGTTGCCACAGCAGCGTGTGGGGTGGCGAAGCCTCAACGGCCAGCGTCCGCTCGCTGTTCATCGAGGCGGAAGCGTAGCCGGAAAGCACCCACCATTGCCGATTGCCAGCTTCCACAAAAGCGAACTCACTTAGCCCAATCCGGCCAGGAGGCTGCGCCGGCACGGCTGGGAATTCATCACACCGGATGATCTCCTCCTTGCCCCGTTCCTCTTCCGCGCACGGTCCAACTTCATGCAACCGCAAGGCACTGCGCCCGCCACCAACGGTGATTAGTGGCAGCGTCCATCGGTTGCTCCGCATCGTGAAATCGGCAGAGTGAAACGTCTCCTCGGGGCCAATCCGCCCGCGCCCAGCCAGCACGGAATTGGCAACCAAGCCTTCGGCCTCGCAGCTCCATTTCAGCAGGTGGATGCCGTTCCCACCATCGGGAACGGCGCAGAAACAATCGCCGCCGATGCTGGCAACCGTTGGGGTCTGCATCGGGCGGGAAAGGTAGTATGGACCGGTCCCCGGGCGAAGCCGCAGCCCGGTTTGCCAACTGCTGGCAATCGTTCCATCGGCGCGGAGTATCTGGCAGGTTCCATCCCAGCAACTTAGCAACAGCTCGGTCCGCTGGTCGCCGTCAAGGTCCTGGCACAGCAGCAGCGCGGCCACATTCCCGGCGGCGAAAGTGGCGTGCCATTTCCAACCATCCCGGTGCTCCTGGAACAGCCGCAGCGTCCCATCCTTCTCAAGAATGGGAACGGTGAGAAGTCCATCAACCGGAACAGCCCAAACCTCATCTTCGGGGGGAAGCTCCGAGCGGAAAACGGAAGTGGTGGAATCATGCCCGCAGAACCGCCCAACGAACGCGCCTTCCCCCAACTCCCACACCATCCGAAGCCCGCGCCCATCGTAGCAGTACGCCCCGATTGTTGCGAACTCCATCGGCTGCCGCTCGGTTTGGTGGCTTGCCAAAATCATCCATTCCCCCCGCGAATTTTTCTGCACGCCATGCAGCATCAGCCCCTTGCAATCCAGCCGCACCGTGCCGGACCGTGCGTCCAAAATTTCCAGATGCCACGCCCCATCGCCCAACGTGTTGAAGGTGCTGACGACGATCTCCATCTGCCGGTCCCCATCAAGGTCGGCGCAGGAGTTGAAGCTGTAGCGAAGCTCCTGGTGGTCCGTGGGATAGATATGCTCGATGAAGCGATCCCAGGCGATGGAAAGCTCCCCACGCCCGTTGTTGGAAACCACCGCAAGGTGCTTGGAAACCCGGTTGGAAAGAACCGCAAAATCAAGCCGACCGGTCCCGAGCTCACGCGCCACGAACAAGCCGTAGTTCCGTTTTGCGGACCCACCGCTGGACCAGTGGCAAGCCGATTTCTGCGCGCCGGTCAGGGGATCGAAGGTGTAAATGGCGGCGTATTTGGTGACGACCAGCTCGTCCCGGCCGTCGCCGTCAACGTCGCAGGCAAGGAGCGTTGGGTGGAAGAAATCATCCATCCAAAGGGTGTGCAGCCGGCGCGGGTTGCTTGCGCCCGGCGTGAAATCGTACAGCAGCACTTCCTTTGAACTCAGCAAGCCAATCGCCAACTGCTTCCCGTGGCCAATCTGCGGGAAATGGTGAACTAGCGCGCCGGTGGGCATGAACCCAGCGGAGTACGGGGGGCCAAGATATTCCTGCCACAGGACCGCGCCACTCTCGGCATCCAGCACGGCAAGTGTGCGCCCGTTCGTCAGGGCGATTTCCACCCGGCCATCGTTGTCCAGATCGTCCACGGCAACAACCCCTTCAAAGCCCATCGGGATTGATTTCCAACGGAGCGTTCCATCCAGCCGAAGGGAATGGAGGGATCCGCCCCACAGCATCAGCAGCAGCGGTTCGCCGCGCAGAACAAACGGCTCGGCATGGAAGACCGGGCCACGGATTGGATACCGAGCAATCACCGCCGGGTGCTGAATGGCCCCGGCCAGCGGCTGGTGCCCGCTTAGCTCTGGGTCGTGGCGGAAGCTGGGCCAATCCCCCGGTGGCGGTTGTGTGGTCATCGGTTTGTGGGAAGGGTAAGCGGTTGCGCCATGCGTGTTTCGGCGGCGCGGAACGCAGCGCGGACCATTGCCGTTGCCCGCAAACCATCGCGCCAACCAGTTGCGGGCGGGCGGCCCTCGGCCAGCGCGGCAAGGAACTCACGGTTCTCCCCCTCCATCCCCATTTCGCGCTCCTGCACCACCGTCTGGGAGGCCTCGCCATCGAAATATTCCCCGCGTTTCAAGCGGTCGTGCAGCAATGCCGAACGCCCGCCGCCAACGGCTTGGAAGGTGAATTTGGAGAGATAGGGGACGGTTCCGCTGTCGCCAATCGCCACGCTGGCAAAATTTCCGTTGGCAAAGCGGATGGTGGCAACAAGGGAATCAATCACCTCGGTTCCGGTGTGGCTGCGGGTTCCGCACTCGGCAAAAATTTCTGTTGGATCGGAACCATTCAGGTGGCACGCAAGGTCCATGGCGTGGCACCCTTGCGACAGCACATTCCCCCCACCTTTCTGCGGGTCCTGCGCCCAAAAATCATCCGGCCAGCGGGTGTCCATAATTTGCGCCATGACGAACGTTGGGTTGGGGAGAAACTCCCGCAGCTTCAGCACCACAGGGTTGTAGCGGAGCTTGAAGCCAGTCATAAACCTCACCCCGGATTCCTCAACAGCCTGACCGATTTCGGCGCATTCTTCAACGGTGAGTGCCAGCGGTTTTTCCATCATCACGTGCTTCCCTGCCTTGCAGGCGGCAACGGCAAGCTGGGTGTGGGTGTCGTGGTGGGTGCAGATGTACAGGGCTTGAATATTCGGGTCCCCCAGCAGGCGTTCCGGCGCGGCGGTGGCGTAGCTTCCGCCGTGGTCGTGCAGCAGTGCCGTAGCTCGCTCGGGGTGCACATCACAGTAGGCGTAGGGCCTTAGTCCATCAATCGCTTGAATGGCGGATAGATGCTCGCGGGCAATCGCGCCGCAGCCGATAATCCCAATGTTGAACGGGGGTTGCAAAAGGTCCATTGTTTGGCAGCGGTTGGGTTCGTTGCTGGTATCTCAGTTAGGGAGCATGTTCAGATAGCGGTCATCTCAGCCAGTGGTCAAGGTGTTCGCGGACGAAGGAATCATCGGTAAGATGGGGGTAGAGTTGATAGATGCGGTCAATCTCCCGCAGCTGGCCCGGGGAAAGCTCCTCGTGGGGGTCCAAGCAGAAGCGATTGGCCAGCAAACCGGACCGCCGCAACGCTTCGTGGATTCCCGGGATGCATCCGGCAAACCCGTTGGCGAAATCGAAGAACGCGCCGTTTGCTTCGGTGATCTGCGCCCCAAGCGTCAGCAGGCTTGGGGTGATTGCGCCGCTGGCATACTCGGCATGGCATCGCTTCAAAAGCTCAACAGCCCGTTGCGTCCAAAACGCCCAATGGCCAAGCAGCCCGCCAACAATCCGTTTGCGGTGGATCATGCCGTTGTGCGGCATCTGGTACTCCGCCAGCAGGTCGGCAACGATTGCGTCGTCGTTGCCGGTAACCAGCGCAATCTGGTCCCCCCTTCCCGACTCGATCACGCCGCGCAGAACGTCAATGGTGTGGTAGCGGTTGAACGGGGAAATTTTAATCGCCACCACGTTCGGAATCTGGGCAAACTGCCGCCAGAATTCCGCCGACAACGCCCGCCCGCCAACCGCTGGCTGAAGGTAGAAACCAAAAAGCGGAATCCCCTGGGCAACCGCACGGCAATGCTCTAACGCCTCCTGCTCGCTTGCGCCCGCAAATGCCGAAAGGGAAACCAGCCCGGCATGGTAGCCAAGCTCGGCAGCGGTTGCGGCTTCGGCAACGGCTTGCTGGGTCCGCCCGCAGATGCCGGCAACCAGCACCGGCGTGCTGGCTTGGAACTCGGCAGCGGTTTCCGCCGCAAGCTCCAGCACCGCACGGAACAACCCGTGCTGCGGCTGGCGAATGGAGAATTGCGTGGTGTGAACCCCAACGGCAACGCCCCCTGCGCCAGCCGAAAGGTAGTATCGGGTAAGGGCGCGCTGGCGGCGTTCGTCAAGGCGGCGTTCGGGGGTAAGGGCAAGGGGGTGCGCGGGGATCACCACGCCGGAAGCAAGCCGGTGGGCAATGGAGGTGGGAACGGCAGCGTACATCTTCTGGATCAACTCATGGATAATCGGATTACGGAATGCTGCCAGCAAATTTTTGGCGATGGAGCCTTTGCTGGAACACCTCCGTCAGCTTGTCAACCAATATCCGAATATCGTAGTTCTCCTCGGCAAACTCCCTTGCTCTTCGCCCCATTTCTTTTCTTGCTTGGTGATTGCTGGCAAGCTGGCGAAGGGCGTTGGCAAGCTCGGCAACGGACCCCACCACAATCCCGAACCCATGCTTGTTGATGACACCATCGGGATCGTTCTGCAGGCTGATAATCGGCACGCCATGGATGCAGGCTTGCACCAGCGTGTTCGGCAACCCTTCGCTGCTTGAGGTGGTGACAAAAACATCAGCCGCGCGGAAAAAGGAATTTGACTGGTGGAACGGGACGTGGCCAACCAGAGTGAAGCGTGGCAGCCGTGCGGTTCGCTGCTGGATTTCCTGGCGTAGCTCCTGGTTGTGCATTGCCCCGGCCATGGTGAAGCGGATGGGATCGCCCGATACATGTTCCGCCACCTCAACAAACAGCAGCGGGCGTTTCACCGGGGTGACGTTTGCCAGCCACAGCACCGAGAGTTCGTTGCTTGGCGGGCGTTCGTCCCTTGCTGGAATCTGGTGTCCCGAGCCGAGGATGATCGGGTCCATCGCAAAATTTTTGCGGAGCAGATCGGCCTGGTAAGCATTTTGGGCAATCACGATTGAGGCGGTGCGAATGGCGCGTTCAATCAGCCAATCCGCGGCAACGGCCTCCACAATCCGCCCCGTTTGCCGGATGGCATTTGGGTTTGGGTGGTTCCGCCGCTTCGTCAGAAATTTTTTCCGCTTGCCACTTTCGTCGCTGTTGCTTAGCCACACAAACAGGGCGTTGTTCTTTTTGCAATAGGCAGCACACGCCACCGACTCAGGGAGCTTCCCCCGCTGATAGACGATGTCCGGTTGGAAGTTGGAGAGATAGTTCTGGACGGAGCGTTGCCACGATGTGCCCAAATGGTTCCGCAGCCCGGAAACGATTGGGGTGGTTTGGATTGTTAAGGTGGGATAGGGGGAGTTGACGGGGTCTATCTGGTGGGTAAGGATCAGCAGGACTTCGTGGCCGCGCCGGGCGAACTCCTGGGCAAGATAATAGACCTGCACGCTGGAGCCGGCGAACTCAACGGTCGCGTTCTCGGGCCACGTTTGCGATACGAAGGCAATCCTCATGGGCAGATACGGAGCAGAAGTTCACGAATAAAAAAGGCCTCACATTTTCTGTGAGGCCTGATCTGGCGCAGCCGTAGGGACTCGAACCCCAAACCTTCTGATCCGTAGTCAGATGCTCTATCCAATTGAGCTACGGCTGCATTGTTCCGTTGCTTGCTTACGCAGCCATCGCGGCCAACTTGTGAGCCATTTTGGACTTGCGGTTTGCGGCAAAATTTTTGTGGATCAATCCCTTGGTTGCCAAGCGGTCAAGGATACGTGTTGCTTGGCGGATGTTTTCGGCCAGCTCATCCTTGGTGGCGGCGGTGTTCACGGCTTTCAACGCATTGCGCATCATCACTTTGTTGAAGCGATTACGGGCGCGGCGGCGTGCCGTCTGGCGAACTCGTTTTTCTGCTGATACGTGCTGAGGCATTGGATATATTCTAAGCGTCGGTTGCTTTCAGAGCCTGCGAATATAGGCTGTTGGGGTTGCGGCTTCCAAACGTTTTTATGATTGTTTACAGGATGTGCCCTTCATTGGGGCAGTGTTGCTAAGATTGTAGTTTTGCACTCCCCCGTTTCAGCCGATTGGATTGGCAGGAACGGCCAACGTTGTCCCACTGAATGAAGGAACCGGAAACGCGGCCATGTCTGCCATCTTGATTGTTGCCAACCGATGCCGGGTCCCCCTGCTTCTGTTGCTGATAGCTGGCGCGGCGGCGTGGTCCCAGCCCGCCAACCTTGATCTGGTTCGGGATTGCGCCGGCTCCCTTGCCGATTCGGCATTCGCGATGGCGAACGGCCCAACGGCGTGCTGTTCGGTGGCCGAGCATCCGGCAGCGTGGTTGCTGCAGGAAGCAGCGGTGAAACAAGCCGCGCAACGGGGGGTCGGGCTGCGGGATTGCGGAAGCGGCGTGCCAGCAATCACCCTTGCTTTTACCGAGCTACGCATCCTGTACCGCAATGGCATCGAATCGGAAACCATTGCACGGGAATGCAGGGTGACGATTGCGGCGATATTCGCCCCAACCGGGTCCGCCCCGCAACGCCAGCAGGAGTTCACCGCCGTCCGCCACGACACCGTTGCGGCATCGGCATTGCCATTGATTGAGCAGCCCGGTTACGATTATCTTCACGGTGTCAACGTCGCTCCCCCCAGTTCCGGTTTTTGGGATACGGTGATGGAACCAGCAATCGTGCTGGGGGCGGCAGCCGTCTCGGTGATCTTGCTTTTCACAGTCCGCAGCAACTGAGGCTGCGTTCAATTTTTCGCCATTTCGTAGAATGCAATTGATGCGTCATCTCTCTCTGCTTCTTCTGCTTGCGGCCACTGCTGCCAGCATTTCCGGTTGCTCCGGATCGGGGAACTCCACCCAAACCATGACAACCGCCGAACGGTTCCAAGAAGCCATGCGGCTGCTTGAGGACAAGGACTATATCAAAGCTGCGGAACTGTTCGACGTTATCGTCACCCAGGACCCCGCCGCCGACGTTGCCGACGACGCGCAGTTCTACCTTGCCGAAACCTACTACCGCGACGAGCAATTCAAGCTGGCGGCGTTCCACTACAACAAACTGCTCCGCTCCTTCCCCAGCAGCCCTTACTACAAGCGCGGATTGTTCCAAACGGCGATGTGCTACTTTGAGTCGTCGCCAAAGTTCGACCGCGACCAGGGGGACACCGAAACGGCAATCCGGCAGTTCAAAATCTTTGCCGACCTTTATCCCGAGGACGACAGCTTAAACACCATTGCTCGCGAACGGGTGGCCGAACTTCGTGATAAGCTGGCGCAGAAAGAATTCTCGATTGCCGAGCAGTACCGCAAGTTGGACGACCCACGCGCCGCGCTGATCTACTACCAAAAAGTGATAGACCTCTATCCCGACAGCCGCTACCAGGTCCCAGCGTTGGAGGAAAAAGCCCGCACCCTGAAGCTGCTGGGCCGCGACAAGGAAGCGATGAGCGCGGTGCAGAAATTCATTGATGAAAACCCCACAAACCCGCTTCTTGGAAGAATCCGAGAAGTGCAACAAGAACTTTTACGCTAACACTCTCCATGAATACCATCTCTTCCGCCGAACCCCGCACCGTCGCCGAATCGCAAGTGGTGATGACCGAGCTGGTCCTGCCGAACGACACCAACCAACTTGGCAACCTGCTGGGGGGGCGGCTGATGCACTGGATTGACATCGCCGCCGCGCTGGTTGCCATGCGCCACTCGCGCCGCGTGTGCGTCACCGCATCGGTGGATGGCATGAGCTTCCATGCGCCGATCAAGCTGGGAAATGTGGTGATCCTGAAGGCCTCGGTCAACCGCGTCTTCAACACCTCGATGGAGGTTGGGGTCCGGGTTGAAATGGAGAATCCGCAGACCGGAACACTGCTCCACGCCAACACCGCCTACCTGACGTTTGTTGGGATTGATGAAGCGGGGAAACCGTTGCCAGCATTGCCCGTGATCCCCGAAACGGACGACGAACGCCGCCGCTACGATGCCGCCGGAATCCGCCGCGCCGGGCGGCTTGAGAACCGCAAACGGATCGAAGCGTTGCTGTAAAAGAAACATCACTCTCATTCTCCCACTGGCCGCCGGCCACACTCTTCCGGACATATCATGCTTCATCGTGCCGACCGCTTGCTTCGTTGCTTCCTCCTTCTGCTTGGCGTAGTTGGTGGCTTGGTTGTTGGCGGGCCGACGGCGGCGGCGCAAACGCACGATGAAACCGCCGAAGCCACGCCGCACGGTCGCTGCCTCACGTTCGTGGTTGCTTCCGAGACTGAGCGGAAGAAGCTATCGGCCGAACTGCAGGGCGCATCTGCGGCATCGAACTTCGACGGCTCGCGCCCCTTCTTGCCCTTCTCGATCCCAAGCCGCAACAACCATTTCCTGATCCATTACACCCAAACCGGTGCCGATGCGGTCAGCAAGGTTGATAACAACGCCAACGGCATCCCCGATTACATTGATTCGGTGGATTTCTACATGGAGTATGCGTGGCAGATTGAGATTGAGGAATACGGCTTCCAAGCCCCCCCGCCCGACAATCAGAAGTCTGGAGAAGGGGGACCCGATTCCCGTTTGGATGTCTATGTCTGCAATATGCCCAGCGGCTTCTACGGCGCGGCATTTCCCGAAACGCAGAACCAACTTTCCGATGGCCGCGTCCCCTCCTTCCTTGTGGTGGATAACGACTACGACCCCGCTATCTACAAGCAAACCAGCGGCATTGCTGCGCTGAAAGTCACCACTGCCCATGAGTTCAACCACATGGTCCAGTTCGGTTACCGCTGCGCGATTGCCCCGCTTTCCACCATCAGCCAGAAGGCCTTGTATGAAGCCACCTCGGTCTGGTTCGAGCGCGTCGTCCATCCCGATGTTGATGACTACGAACAATACACCGATGCTTTCCTGGAGGCCCCGCAGAAATATGGCTTTGCCACCAATGAGGTTGATGATGGAGTGACCGGATACGCCCACATGCTCTACTTGGAATATCTATCCAAGCAGTTTGGGAAGAGCGTTGTGCGGGAGATTTGGGAAGAATTCCGCAGCCGCGAAAGCCTAAGCGCGATTGATGCCGCGCTTCGCAAACGGAGCTTTAACCTGCAGAACAGTTGGTGCCAGTTTGCCGAGTGGTGCTACTACACCGGCAAGCGCACGCGCGACACCCAATATTTCTACGACGCGGCCACGCTCAACCGCTCGCGTGGGATGCGAACGGCGGCCACGGCATCGCTTAGCAGTGGCGCGGCAATGGCCTCGGACCTTCTCTATCCCCTCAGTTTCGGGCTGTACCGGCTGGTGATCCCCACCGAAAACCCGAACGTGCGCGACACCGTTGACTACGTGGTGACGAACGCAAAATGGGACATCGCCAACGGAGCCGGTGGGCCGGGGGCAAAGCTGGAGGAGTTCACTCTGGAGTCCGACGCCGAGGATCGTTCCGGTTTCGCGGCAATCACCGCCGGGCAGGATACGGTGGTTTTCTACAAGCTCACCCTTCCCCATCAGCATTTCTGCATCAACCCAATCGTCAACGGGTCCAAGACCAATTTCATCGCCGTGAAGCCCTCGCCCCAGCCTTTTGTTGCCGATGGCGGGAACCAACTGGTGTTCGCGGTTGAGAGAACCGACCAGCTGATAAAGAACATCAAAGTTTGGATTTACTCCACCGCAGCCACACGGGTTCGGGAGCTTGAGCAGACGGAGCTTCAGGGGGCAAACAACCTGCTTGGGGTGGTTTGGGACGGGCGCGACAACGCCGGGCGGCTGGTTCCAACCGGGGTCTATCTCTACGAAATTTCCGTGAACGGCGGGACCCCAACGCTTGGCAAAGTGGCGGTGATTGCCCCATGACCGCCCCACCCCGCCCCGCACTGAAGGTCGCCGGCATTGCCAAACAATTCGGGCTGCGGACGATTTTCTCCAACATCACTTTCCAGCTTGCTGCGGGCGATGTTTTGGCGGTTACGGGGAACAACGGCTCGGG
Source organism: Chlorobiota bacterium (assembly GCA_016710285.1). Lineage (NCBI taxonomy): Bacteria > Pseudomonadati > Chlorobiota > Chlorobiota bacterium. The sequence continues at coordinate 27,281 of JADJXR010000001.1, forward strand.
GAAATCAACGCTGGTGAAGGTGCTGGCCAACGTGGCCGAACGCACCGAAGGGGCCGTGGAATGGAGCCTGCAAGAAACGCCCCTGCCGGATGAACAACTGCCGCAACATTTGGGATTTGTTGCCCCCTACCTTCAGCTTTACACCGAGTTCACCGCGTGGGAGCATTTGGAGATGGTGCAAAAACTGCGCGGGCTTCCGCTTGGGGAAGAGTATGGGAAGGAGTTGTTCCAGCGGTTTGGATTGTTGGGAAGGGAGCACGAGCTGCTCCGCACGTTCAGCAGTGGGATGCTTCAGCGGGTGAAGTTCATTTGCGCGCTGGCCCACTTGCCAACGTTCCTAATTCTTGATGAACCAACCACCAACCTGGACGAGAAGGGAATCGAAGCCATGCGCCAGATTGTGGCCGAAGGCGCGCCCAACCGCATCACCATCATCGCCACCAACGATGCCGATGATTTAACGATGTGCTCGCTGCGGTTGGGGTTGGGGTAAGATTCACTTCTCCCCCTCCGCCAATTCCTTTACTCGGTTCAGAGCTTTGGGGTAGTTGGTCTTGAAATACCCTTCTAATTCCGGCGGAACATCAAATGCCACGGTTAGCGTTGTTGCCCCGTTGCTTTCTGAGAGTGCGTAGGTTTCTTCGCCGCCGGTCCACTCATTGTCGCGCTCTTGCGCCCCTTCTTCCTGCGTGTCGGCACGGTGCCTGAGCAGAAGGAACTCGTTCACCGTGAGTTTCTCCACCAAACTTGTTACGCCGTAGCCACTTTCGGAGGAGATGAACTGGACCTCACTCCCTTCTTTCAAATCGCCCACCATGTACGTTCCCGGGTCAATGATGCTTGCCCATTCACGGAGCGATTCGTCCTGCCACAAAGTCTCCCAAACTCTTTCTTTCGTGGCATTGATCTCAACGGAGAATTGAAGTTCTTTCATTTCTTCTTCGGTAGTTGTTGGTTCTGGGGCGGCTGCACCTGGTGGCGTGTCTTCTCCGCACCCTCATTTTCTTGCCCATTCCATCACCAGCGATTCGACCATTTCGGGGGGGAACTGTGGTTTGGCGTACAGCCCGGCGGCTTCGCGCTGGCGGTAGGCTTCGTACAGGGTGACGGCGCAGGCAACGGAGATGTTCAGGCTTTGAACCAGCCCTGTCATCGGGATCAGGAGGTTCCCGTCGGCAAGGCTTGAGGCCTGGGGCGACACCCCGCGATGCTCGTTCCCAAACACCAACGCCACGGGGCTGGCAAGGTCCAGCGTGTAAAGGCTTTGCGCCCGCTCGCTAAGGTCCGTGGCGTAAATCTGGCAGCCCTGCAAACGGAGCGCGCCGTAGCATTCCTCGATGGAGTCGTACCGCTGGATGTTCACCCATTTCCACGCGCTGGCCGAGCTTGTGCGGCCAATCTTCGGGAATTTTTCCTCCACATAGACCAGATGCACCATCCCCACGCCCACCGCTTCGCAGGTCCGGAGCACTGCCGAAACGTTGTGGGGATCGTGCACATCTTCCATCACCAGATGGAGCGTTGGCTGGCGGCGTTCGATGGTGGCCCGAAGCCGCGCAAGCCGCTGCTCGGTTCGGAACGCAGTGGGATCCACCACCAATGGATCAAGGGGTGGCTCGGGGATTGGGTCGTCGTAGTTTTTTCGCATTTGTGGATTGGATATGCCGGGCGTTACCGCAGGCTTCCCGTCGCCGAGCCGTTACTCCCCGCTCCCCTGCTCGAACCGCTCCACGTTCTGGACGTTGCGGATTTTCCGCAGGCGTTCCATCAACCGGTGCAGGTGGTCAATGTTCTTCACGATCACCGTCAGCACCCCTTCGAACAGCGAGTCTTGCGACTCGATATTGACGCTTCGGATGTTGGTGTTTTGGTAGCTAAGAATGGCGTGGGTCAAGTCGTTCAAGATTCCCGGGCGGTCCTCCCCCGTCACCTTGATTGCCGATAAAAACTCGAACCCATCGGCGCTGGCAAACCGCACGTCAATAATCCGGTTGCTCATCTTCGGGTTCCGGAGCATCGCCAGCACGTTGCTGCACGTTACCCGATGGATGGTAACGCCTTTGCCGGTGGTGACAACGCCAATCACCTGGTCCCCGGGGATTGGGTTGCAGCATCCGGCGTAGGTGTATTTCATCCCCTGCAAGGTCCCGTCAACGATAATGCCGGTGGTGGTGGTGCGGGCATCGTTCACAAACCGGTTGTAGATGGCTTGCCCGTCAAGCGCGGAAACCTCCTCCTTTGGTTGCTGGGCCGCGGGGGATGCGGCCTTCATCCGGTCGCGAACCATGGCGACGGCGGCTTCCGGCGCAATCCGCTCGTAGCCAATCTCCGCAAAAAATTCACCACGATTCTCGAACCGCAGCTGGTGCGCCACCCGCTCCAATTCATCATCGTTGATGTGGAGTTTCTCCTTTTTGGCACGGCGTTCAAACGCCTCGCGCCCGGCTTGGATGCGTTTGCGGTGGTCCTCGTTCAGCCATTTCCGCACGCCGCTGCGAGCCTTGTGGGTGACGGCGAACTTCTCCCAGTTGGCACTGGGAGTTTGGTTTTTGGAGGTCAAGATTTCTACTTGATCCCCCGATTTCAGTTCGGTATCCAGCGGGACAATCCTGCCGTTGACCTTCGCGCCGATGCAATGCCACCCCACTTTGGAATGGATATCGAACGCAAAATCAATCGGGGTTGCGCCTTTCGGGAGGATGCGAAGCTCACCTTTGGGGGTAAACAAATAGATCTCATCCTGGAAAAGATTCAGCCGGAAACTCTCCAACACCTGCCCCGGAGCATCCTCGCCGGAGGTGGTCTCGAACACATCCCGAATCCAATTGACCCACTCCTCAAGCTGGTGATCTTCCTGGATCAGCGGGTTGACGGAGGTCTCCTTGTAGATAAAATGCGCGGCCACCCCTTTCTCGGCAATCTCGTGCATTTTGCGGCTGCGGATCTGGACCTCAAGCTGCCGCCCATCCGGCCCGATCACCGTGGTGTGGATGGACTGATAGCCATTCTTTTTTGGGACCGAAATGTAGTTTTTGAAGCGTTCGGGGACCGGCGTGTAGATTTCCGAGATGATGCCGTACACCGTGAAGCAGTCGTTCGGATGGTCGGTGTCAAGGATCACCCGAATGGCGAACAGGTCGTGGATTTCATCCAGCGTCTTCCCCTGAATCAGCATCTTGTTGTAGATGGAGTACAGGTGCTTCGGGCGGCCAATCAGCTCAAATTTCCACCCCTCATCGGTCAGCCGCTCGTTGATTGGCTGGACGCACCGCTCGATGTACGCCTCCCGCTCCTGCCGTTTTGCGTTCAAGCTGAGCTTTAGCTGATTGTAGGCTTCCGTATTCAAGTACTTGAACGACAGGTCCTCCAACTCCCACTTGATATTCCCCAACCCGAAGCGGTGGGCGAACGGAGCAAAGATGTCCAGCGTCTCCTTCGCCATGCGTTGCTGCTTTTGCGGGGAAAGGTATTCCAGGGTCCTCATGTTGTGCAGGCGGTCGGCAAACTTCACCAGCATCACCCGAACGTCGTTGACCATCGAGAGGAGAAGTTTGCGGTAGCTTGCCGCCTGGGTCACCTCGTGGCTTTTGAAGACATCGGTGATTTTGGTTGCGCCGTCAACAATCTCGGCAATCACCGGGCCGAACTCGGCGCGGATATCCTCGATGGTGTAATGGGTGTCCTCCACAACATCATGGAGGAGTGCCGAAGCAACGGAAACATCATCCAGCGGAATCTCCTTTGCCACAATCAACGCCACGGCGAACGGGTGGGTCCAGTATGGCTCGCCCGAGGCGCGAATCGTGTTTTTGTGGGCATCAACGCACAGGTAGAACGCACGGCTGATTAAATCCGCATCGCAGTTCCGAAGGTTCCGCTTTGCGAACTCTAGCAAGGTCCCCAGCGCGGCGCGGGCTTGCGCCTTGTGCTTGGCCGAAAGGTCCACCGGCTCGTGAACGGGAAGGCCGTTGGGGTGGTCGGTACCGGAAGCGGAAGGGGCAGCCGGGGGCGCGACCGCAGCTTTCCGCTCGGCCTTCCGCACGCCGTTCCCTTTTGGGGATGGCTCAGATGTTGCTCCTTTATTCTTTTTCGTCACCATGATTCAACTGATTGATAACCCGCTTCCGGCCCTCCCGATTTCATATCGCTCCCCTGTTATCCCTTTCCGTACACCCGCTCAATCTTCCGATCAAGGTAGGCAAGGAAGTCCGTTTCGGTCAGCGGGCGGCCGCAGATGTCGTTGGCCAACTGCGCAGCGTTTTTGGATTTTCCCCACTGGTGCAGGTTCTCCCGCAGCCACCCCAACAGGCTTCCGAACTCACCCCGCGCAATCTGCTGGCGCAAGTCCGGCAGCTGCTCCGTTGCGCGGTTGAAGAACATTGCGGCATACAGTTTCCCCAGCGTGTAGCTGGCAAAGTAGCCGAACCCACCAAAGGACCAATGGATGTCCTGCAAGCAGCCCAACGAATCGTTCGGGGGGGCAATGCCCAGATACTCCTGCGATTTCTGATTCCAGACTGCGGGGATCTCCGCAACGCTCATCCGCCCGTTGATAAGGTCATCCTCAATCTCGAACCGGAGGATGATGTGCATGTTGTAAGTCAGCTCGTCGGCCTCAACCCGGATGAAACTTGGCTTCATCACATTGATGGCCCGGAAGAAGCTGAGTGAATCGAACCCGGCAAGCCGGTCAGGGAAAGTTCCGGCAAGCTCTGGGAACGCCCACTGCCAAAACTCCTCCGAACGCCCCACCATATTTTCCCACAGCAGCGACTGCGATTCATGGATTCCCATCGAGGTCCCGGCTGCAAGGGGTGTGCGGAGAAGCTGCGGCGCGAATCCTTGCTCGTACATCCCATGCCCGGCCTCGTGCATCAGCCCAAACAAGCAGCTGCGAAGGTCGTCGCGGAAGATGCGGGTTGTTAGGCGAACATCACTGCTGCCGAACGAGGTGCAGAACGGATGCGCCGAAAGATCCACCCGCCCGGTGTTGAAATCGAACCCAAGTTGCTGGATGATTTTTTTGGAGAACGCAAGCTGCTGCTCGGGGTCGAAATCGGTGAAAAGCACCGAGTCGTCGGGCGGCGCGCCGGCATCGGCAATTTTTTGCAGCAACTCCCCCGTCCCTTTCCGCAAGCGGTCGAACACCGGGCGGAGCTGCGAAGCCAACATCCCCGGCTCGTACTGGTCAATCAAGGCATCGTAAGGATTTTCGGCATAGCCGAAGTACTCCGCGGCCTGGCGTTTCAGCCCAACAATCTGCTCTAGCAATGGCGCGAAAATGCTGAAGTCCTGCTGCGCCCGCGCTTTCCTCCAGGCATGGTGGGCCAGCGATTGCACCCGCGACATCTCCCGCACGAACTCATCGGGCAACTTGCGGGAACGCTCGAACTCGCGGTGGGATTCCTCCACCAATTTTTGCTCCCATCCCTCCAACTCTCCCCGCTCCGATTCCTGGCGGACGGTCTCCAGCATGGCGGCGTATTCGTCCGAGGTTGCCATTTGGTGGGTCAGGGTCTCCAGCGTGGCCGATTGCTCGGCACGGACGGCAGCGGCTCCATCCGGCATATAGGTTTCTTGATCCCAATGGAGAAGCGAACTGGCGGCGCGCAGATCGCTGACGGTGCGGGCGCGGTCAAGGAAGTTGGTAAATGTGGCTGTTGGCATACTCGGAAAATCGTCGTTGAATAGTGTACGGATTGCCGAACGGATCGGCGACAAACGAAAGGCCGGAGCGGTCCGGCTGGACGTAGCGTTGGTAGAACTCGATGGCCCCCTGCTGCCAGAACGCACCAACCAGCCTTTCGCGGCGAAGGTAGCGTTCCTCAACCGTGCGGATCAACCGGTTGGTCGCGAACGTTGGCAAGCTGCGGTAGCAGATGCACGCAGCACGGAGCAGATCGTTCCGTTCGGCCAGCAATCCTCCGGCCAGCGCAACCGGAAGGAAGGCATTCAGGACCACCTCGCCAGCCCGGTCATCGCCCAGCAATCCCCCAATCCCTCCCCACTGCTGAAGCCGCGCAACCAGCGGCTGGAACGGCGTTGCTTCGTTCAAAAGAATCTGGAAAAGATTGGGAAGAAGCTCATGCTGATGCAGATCAAACAGAAGCAACGCCGCCGACCACAACCGATACTCCGGCAGGTTGTGCGGGCGGGACCGCACGTCCCACTGAAGCGCGGGAATTGCGGCGGAGCCAAGCGTTGCCAGAATCGCCCGGGTTCGCGCCGCCCCGAACATCCCTTCGCCAACCCGTTGCAACCGCTCGGACGGGTATCCCGCTCCGCCAAGAATCGCCCGCGCAAGTTGCTGGAACGTAGCGGAACGGAGGTCCGCTTCCTGGCCGATGGCAAGCTCCGCAAGGCTTCGCATCGGGGCGCGGTTGCGGCTGAATCCAAGCGCGTCGAACGTCCGCCGAAGGAATTCGTGGCGAAGGTGCGTTCCCACCGTTGCCCCCCCCTGCCGCGCCCGCAAAATTTCCGTTGCGCGCCGCAGGAACCTTCCCCACGAAAGGTCGCGAAGAAGATCGGCAGAAACGGAATCGGGGAACACGGCGTGCGGCGGTTCGGTTTCCGGCACGCGAAGAAGCTGGTCCCAGCAGAGCGTTGGGATTGGCAACCGCGCCGTTGCTGCGGGCTGGGCAACAACATGAAGAATCACTTGCTGGTAGGCGGGGTCGTGCTGGTGGCCATGCAGGAACCAATCGTTCTCGTGGCGGTGCATCTCCACCGCACCGGTTTTCAGCACGCCGTTGGCCAGCATCACCGCATCCAAAAAATCTGGCCCCGGCCCAGTGTTCCGATGCCCCGGCGACAGCAGGTGAATCCGCTCCCCGCCCCGGCAAAGGAACTCAGTCCCGGGGATTGCCCGCTGGGTCCAGAGCGGGTAGAGTGTGGATTCTTTGGTGCAGGGTTCGGCCATTGCAGCGCGTGGGATCGGTGTCAATACAACCTTTGGTGGAAAAGGGGAACTGGCTTGTGGGAAGCCACTCAGGCGGCCGGAACTCCATCGCGCAATTCTTCGGCAAACTTCAGCGCGGCGGCGCGTGCGGCCTGCGCAAAATCATCCCCTTTGCTTGCGGCGATAATCCCCCGCGAAACGTTGATGAAGGCCGCGCCGCCGTTGTTGGCGGCCATCACCGCCGCCGCATCGCCCCCTTGCGCCCCAACGCCCGGGATCAGCAATGGAATATCTGGGCCAACGTGTTCGCGGATTCGGGCAAGCTCTTCCGGGTGGGTTGCGCCCACCACAAAGCCCAGGTCGCCGGTGGAAGCAAAGGCATCCAAGCAGCGGTCAATCACGTGCAAGTAGATCGGCTTCCCCCCCGACTCAATCCGCTGGAATTCCTGCGAGCCAGGGTTGGAGGTCAGTGCCAGAACGAATTTGCAGGTCCCTTCAAACTTAAAGTATGGCTTCAAGGTGTCGGTCCCCATGTACGGGTTCAGGGTGATGGCATCGAACGGCATTGCTTCAAGGAATGCTTGGGCGTAGCGTTCGGCGGTGTTGCCAATGTCGCCCCGTTTGGCATCGGCAATTTTGATGACGTGTGGGGGGATTGCCGCAAGCGTCTGGCGCAGCGCGTCCATCCCCCGTTGCCCGGCAGCTTCGTAGAACGCAAGGTTTGGTTTGTAGGCAATGGCCAAATCGGCAGTGGCATCCACGATTGCTTGATTGAACGCAAGCATCGGGTCGTCGGCTTCGCGCACAACGCTTGGGAGCAGTGCAAGGTCGGTATCCAGCCCAACGCACAACCGGCTTCCGGTGCGCGCAAACGCTTGGGCGTAGCGATCAAGAAATGACATATCAGGAATGTTGGGTTTCGGTTGTCGGCAATCGGTGATTGGTGGAGGAGGGATTCTCATCCCCCCCCCACATTTTTATCTCAGCTTTCTCAGCATCTGTTTGTATTGCTCCCCCATCAGCGAGGCCTGGGTTGGCGCGGGGGTGTTGTTTTCGCGGAGCAGCTTGTTGACGTTGTCAACGCGGGTTTGGTCCAGCGGGTGGGTGCTGGTCCACTCCTCCAGCGCGCTCCCCGATCCGCCACGTTTTTCGATCATCTTCACAAAGAACCCTTTGATTGCCCCTGGCCAATATTGCGTGGATTGCAAGTATTGGAAGGAGCGGGTGTCGGCCTCAAGCTCGTTATCACGGCTGTTCCGCAGGATCGCCAGCAGCGCGGCAGCGTTCCCGGCAACTTCCGACAGTTTGGAGGGATTATCCCCCAAGGCAATCGAAAGCACCACTTGGGCACCAAGTGCGGTGGTCATCCGTTCGGTCCCGTGGCGTTCCTCGGCGTGGGCGATTTCGTGGCCAAGCACGCCGGCCAGCGATGCCTCATCATCAAGGAATCGCATCAGCCCGGTGTAAACATAGATGTAGCCGCCCGGGGTGCAGAACGCGTTCAAGGTTTTGTCGTCGTTGATGACCGTGGCTTTGTACGGGAATTTGCCGCGGTACTTCACCTGTGGCGATTGAACGATCTTATCAACAATCCCCTGCACGTATGCTCGGATGGTCTCATTTTCCAAGATCGGGTATTGGTCGGGGGAACTTTGGATTTCGGCATCCATCTGCTTCCCGATGTTGGAGTCCTCGCTGACGGGGAACAGATTTAGCCCACATTGCGAAAGGAGAAACGGGGAAGAAACAGCGATAATCGCAACCAGCAGCCGTGCCGTGGTTGCGCGTCGAAGCGTCGTGAACATGGTGCGCTTGTTCATGGTAGTTAGCGGTTGATCGGTTTGTGGTGAGAAGATAACGGTTTGGCCTCAATCATGGTTTGCGACATTGGGGGGGGGTGGCGTTGGCGTTATCCCGTTGCCGGAAAAATTTGGGTTGGATACTCCACATTCACCAGCGACAAGCCTTGCGCCGGGGCGGCCATTCCCTGCCGCGAGCGGTCGCGCAGGGCCAGAAGCTCGGGCAATTCCTCCGCGCTCCGCTTCCCCCGCGCAACCTCCATCTGAATTCCCACCAGCAGCCTGACCATCCCGTACAAAAATCGGTTTGAGGAGACCCAATACTCCATTCCCCCCTCCACCTCTTTCCACTCACTTCGTTCAACCGTGCACACGGGGTTTGGGGTGTCGGGATTGTGCTTGCTCAGGGTGGTGAAATCATGGGTGCCAAGAAAAGCGGGCGCGGCGCGGTGCAGCGCCCGGACGTTCAGCGGCGCATCGTAGCGGTAGGCGTATCGGGCAAGAAACGGGTTGGGAGCGGTGATGATGCGGTAGCGATACGTCCGGCGGAACGCACGGAACCGGGCGTGAAAATCAGGGGGTGCGGTGGCAAGGTTGCGAACCGCCAAATCTTGCGGAGCCATTCGCCGCAGCGCGTGAAGCAGGCGGGCATCGTCGAACCTTGTGGAAACGTCGGCATGGGCAACTTGCCAATCGGCATGAACCCCGGTGTCGGTCCGGCCCGCTCCCACAACGGTCACGGGGGTGCCGCTGCACAGTTGCGTCAGCATCGCTTCCAGAGTTTGCTGCACGCTTCTTCCGTTCGGTTGCCGCTGCCAGCCGTGGAAGTCGGTGCCATCGTAGGCCACGGCCATCGCGATTCTGCGCGGTTCATCTTCTTGGGCAGGTGGTTGCGGCTGTTCGGTCATGGTTGGATTCAACGGGTTGATTGCAACGGGCTGGCCCAATCGGTTGCCTTCAGATCTTCAACAAAGATATTCCCCATTTCTCGGCAATCGCCACTCCGTCGCGGTGTGTTTGGAAGGGCAAGATACTCACGGCTTCCGCAGCGGTGGCCCAAGAATACTCACAATGCTCTTCGGAAAGAAGAACGGAGGCATCGGAAGGAAGCAGGCAAACGATGACGGGGGTCAGGACGATCGCATCCTCCAACTGAAAATAGAAACTGCAAACGTGGGGGCTGGCGTGCCACTCTATCGGCAGGATACCGATCTCCTCCACCGTTTCCCGCAGAGCGGTTTGCAAGGTGGTTTCGCCAGGGTTGCTCCTTCCAGTAACCACCTGCCAGATGCCAGGATAGACCGATTCGGCCCCGGCGCGGCGAAGCAGCAAATGCTCCACCCCACCCCCACCCAGCCGGATAGGATGCACCTGAACAAAGTGAGTAGCAATGGAAGCCAATGGAGTTCGGTTTAGAGTGAGCGTGGAAACGGGGGAAGCCTACAAACCCGCCACCGCAGTAGCCCCCTCCCCGCCTCCCCCAATTCTGGAGGAGGAGCTGGCACAGGATGCCCTCGGGCAGCAGAGAACAACAAATCTTCCTAAAACCCATTTCCCCCAGCATTGGGGGGACGCGTAGCCGCTTGCGGCGAAGCAGGGGGGCGCGGCACAAGCAGCACGAAGCGTATCGAACCCCCTGCGCCTCAACGAACAATCAGTGGCAGAATGGAGAATGCTTTGTTCGACAGCAGCCCGACGGTAGCCGAAGGTCTTTAGCCTTCGGCGTCATCTTGACCCCGATCCATCGAATCCCCAGCTGCGCCTCAACGAACAATCAGTGGCAGAATGGAGGATGCTTTGTTGGACTTCACTGAGCAGAGATAGAGGCCCTGAGGAAGATTGGAAATTGGAATCATTGCCGATGACCCCGCGCTTTGCAGGGACCAAACTTGCTTTCCAAGCAGATCATACATGGCAATGGATGCTGAAGGAGGGATTCCGGTAAGCATAACGTTCTCCCCCGCCGATGCAGAATTAGGAACAAGCTGCAGGGCCGTTGCAGGCGCATCTGTATCACTTGCTGAAACTCCGTTTTTCCAGTGAGCAAAGTAGTAGGAATCCGTTGTTCCGGCGCGGAGAAAATCGCCGCCAACAAACAGGCCATCGGAAGTGGCAACGGCAGCATTTGCGCTGCGATCAAGCCCGCTTTCTAATGGATTCCATCGGCTGCCATCCCAGGCCGCAGCATGATAAAGGCTATCATTTCCAGACTGATAGAAATTCCCGACAGCAATTATTTTTCCCTCCAGAACAACGATTGAAGCTACGTGCGGAATAAAATGCCCACGCAGCCCATCGCCTAACGGTTCCCATTGCTGGGTTCCAAGGTCCCAACTGGCAATTAATGAAGCTGGGCTGCTACCCGCCAAGCTAAATTCGCCGCCAACATATAAGCGGGTTCCATCTATTGTTAGCGCATGGACAGGCTTGTTCACCCCTTCGGCAAGCGGGAGCCATCGCGTGCCATCCCATTTGGCAATATTTTTTGCTGGAAGGTCGCCCGCGCGTGTAAAATCGCCACCGGCAAAGAGGGTTCCATCGGCAGCAACTGCAATCGCGTTCACCACTCCATTCACTCCGCTCCCCAGCGATTTCCAGCGTTGTGCTTGGCGATCCCACACAGCAATATTTTGGGCATTTACGGTATCGGCAACGGTAAATCTTCCGCCAGCATACACGTTATCGGCATGAAGAGCAATTGCATGAACGGCGGCCCCTTCCCCTCCGCCCACGCCAAAGGAAAGATCACTCCAACGTTCCAGTTCGGGGGAATATCGGGCGATATTTAACGCCGTGGCGGCTCCCGCAACGGCAAACTGGCCGCCAGCGTACAGGTGCTGGTCATCGGCAGCAAGCGCAAAAATTGAACCGCGAATTCCTCCGTTCGCAAGCTGCCATAAGGTTCCCGAGGCCATCGCCAGATGGGTAGAGGTGATACCATCGTCGGAATTAAAACTGCCGGCAGCCCACACGCGATTCTTCAAGGCCGCAAGCGCAGATATTGGCCCGTTAATTCCAACCGAAAGGGAGGACCACCGCTTGCCATCCCAGCGGGCAATATGGCCTGCGTTCACCAGCCCCGCTTGGGAGAATGCCCCGCCAACAAAAATTTTTGTTTTTATCATCCCAACTGCGTTTCCATAGCCGTTCAATCCAAGCCCTAAATTTCCCCACCAGATATTACCGCTATCAAGATCGGAGCCGGATTCGTACCACCGAGCAACGTATTGCGCAGCTACTGGAGCCGAGGTTAAATCGCCCGGGTCGGCAGTGCGAAATGTTCCGGTGACAAACACTCGGTTTTTATCAGCAACCATACCGCGCACAACCCCTGCAACTCCATTTCCCTGATAATTATGCGACGCTCCGTCATTTCCTTTCGGGGCAGCAAGGGGAAGCCATTTTCGGGCGGTAACGCTCCAACGTGCAATGTTATTCGCAGTGGTATCGCCGGCTCGGTTAAATTCCCCGCCAGCAACAAGGCGATCTCCAACAACTGCAAGAGCGTTTACATATCCATTAACGCCTTCCCCCAACGAACTCCATTTTGCTCCATCCCAACTGGCCAAGCTTGCAGTCGATAGAGTTCCGGCACGGGTGAATGTTCCACCAACGTACAGCACTCCATGCCCAACCGTCAACGCGGTAACGGTGCCGCCAACTCCGTTATTTATTTTATTTCCCAAACAGCTCCACGAGTCGCCATTCCAAACAGCAATATTATTTGCCGCCACCGTATCAGCAGCCGAGAATTCGCCGCCAACAAACAGGTGATTATTCATTATCGCCAACGAAGCGACGTAGGCATTGCTTCCGCCTGTCACTCCATTATTCAGGGGCATCCATGCGCGAAGGTCCGTGCGCCAGCAAGCGATGTTGTTCGCAACAACCCCGCCAGCACGGGTAAACCGCCCACCGACGTACACACAAGAGCCATCAATAGCAATAGCAAAAACTGGCCCGTTTACTCCATTGCTGTCGCCATTTCCTAATGGAGACCATTGGCTGTTCTCCTCATTCCATTCGGCGACATTTTGAAGGGATAGATCAGCATGGCGGTCAAATGTGCCTCCAACAAATAAGCGGTTGCCCTGTGCCGCAATCGCAAAAACCTCACCATTAACTCCTGACTGCTCAATACCCCGGCCATATCCAGCTTGCCACCCAAGATCGGTGGGCTGCGCGTGGGCGGAGAAAACAGCCACGACAGAGAATAACGGGAGCAGCCAACGGTGTGCTACATGAAGCATGAACAATTCTCCATAGGGTGGATATTACTGGGTAATAATCAGGCGTTGAGTGGTTGTCCCTCCATTTCCAGAAATTCTACAGAAATAGTACCCGGGAGGAATCTCTGATAAATCCAATGGGAATTGACTACTGCCATGTGGTACGTGGCTTATTACGGTTTTTGCTTTTTGCCCAAGAATCGTGAATAATTCAACCTTTGCTTCGCCACGCAGAGGGTTTGCAAAAGTAATAATGGCGTGCCGTGGTGATCCATAATGGATGCTTTTCACTTCTAACAAATAATTTGGAGATAAAGTTATTGTTGCTGATGATGATAATGATGAGGTGTTCCAACGAGCAAGGTTCCAAGCGGGTGTTCCATCAACGCTGGAAAATTCGCCGCCTGCATACAGATACCCGCTATCTCCAATTGCCAGCGCATACACACCATTTCCACCTTGGATGCCAAGCCCTAAAGGATGCCATTGTTTTCCGTCCCATCGGGCAATCCGGTTTGCGGTTACTCCACCAATTTCGGTAAATGTGCCAGCAGCATAGATGTTGTTGTTATGCACCAGCAGTGCGAACACCGTATCGTTTGCTCCACCCCCCATATCGGACCAACGCTCCGTGGCTGGATCCCACATTGCGATGTTGCGTACATCAGTCTCTCCAGCTTTTTTCAGCACTCCCCCAATAATTATTTTCCCTGCTGAACCCACAGCGATGGCATGAACCGTTCTATCAATTGGACCTCCAACGGGATACCATTTCTGGGCCTCGCTATCCCACCGTGCTAATGCCTTCGAAATTGTCTTTCCGGCAGTGTCGTAACTGAAGTATCCACCGAAATAGACATTTTTATCATTACTCAACCCTGAGTAAATATAGCGATCCCCTTCACTGCTTGGAGGTATCGGTGCAATTTGCGTCTGGATGTCGTTTTGAACAGAGAACAAACCGAATGCGTTTGCAACGTGAAGGGTATTATTATGCTTCAGCAACACACCTCCACGTATGCTTTTTTCTCTGGTAAGATTTTTCATTCCATCACTGCTCTGCCACCTCCAAAGCATTCCAAGATCAGAAGCATACACCCTATCTTCAATTACTGAAATGGATTGAACAACGTCCCTTTCCTTGATTTTTGGATTCGCTGTAATTGAAAGACCGGTGGATTGCCATTGCTGGTTTTTTGAATCCCACCTTGCAAGATTTCGGGATTTCTGAGTTCCTGTGTTGGTGAACTCTCCGCCAACATAGATGCTCCCATGATTTGAAGCAAGGCTATGGACTGCACCATTTACTCCATTAAAAAAAATGGAGATCGAATCATGGTGGAGTGCGCACAGGTTTTGAGCATATACGAAAGGCGTGTCAACAACTGATTGATGCCGCGCTGAATATACCGCGTTGAACACACCACCAATAATGATCTCATTATTCGCCCCAACGTGAAGTGCGGAAATTGATGAGACTCCATCGGCTGAGGCTATCTTCGCAGCGGAAGAATCCAGAAGAACCTCGCGCCCGCTGCGAATTCGACGAAGCTCCGTGCTGCCAATAATCAAATCTTGGCTTTGCAATGCCAACGCGCCAACCCTGTTCGTTATTGAGATAATGCTATCCCAGCTTTTGGAACTTGGATGCCAAACTGCAAGATTTTTCATGGGCTTCTCCCCTGCCTCAACAAAATCTCCACCAACAAAAAGTGCGGTGTCGTTTGCGATAATTGCATGGATTGAATTTCCAAGCACACCACTTCCTAGCCCAAACCACTGTTGGGAACCGATATCCAAGCCAGCAATTTTCCCAGATTCAATCCCCCCAGCTGTTGAAAATTTTCCTCCAGCATACAGGGTGTCATTATACATCGCCATTGCGAGAACAGCATCATTGGTTCCAGTGCCTACTCTCTTCCATTGCTCACCATCCCAAATGGCGATATTGGAAACCAACGCTCCGCCAGCTTGGGTGAACAAGCCGCCAACATAAATGTTATTCTTCTCCACAGTCAACGCCGCAACGTATGGGAACGCAGCACCGCTCACTCCCCCTTTCATTGCATTCCATTGGTGTGTTGATCGGTTCCAAACAGCGATATTTTTTGCTGGAAACCCGCCAGCACTGGTGAAACTCCCACCAACATAAATTTCATCACCTTTTACTGCAATCGAATAGACATTGCCATCTACTCCATTCTTATTCCCCTCCCCCAGGGGCTGCCACCGGCTCCCATTCCAAAGGGCGATACCATTTGCTGGTATCGCCCCAATGTGTGAGAATTTCCCGCCAACGATGATAATTTCACCTAATCTTGCTATCGCAGTTATTTCACCATTTGTTCCGGGAATTCCAAATGGATTTTCCCAACCACTGTTCTGCTGCGCCACACCCACAGTTGGAACAAATAGAGTGATAAAAACATACGCAAGCAACCACGTTGGCATTTTCATGTTATTGTCCATTAGCATCGTTACGCTGAAATCCTGCAACGGTGTATTTATCTCCATTATTAGCGGCTATAAAACTACTATGCCAAGTCCCCCTTGTCAAGCAATTTCCTTGCTTCCCGTGCAATCGCCGAGGATAAAGCCCTCAAAAAAAGAACAGCTACTTCCCACCTGCGGGAAGTAGCTGTTGTAGTTATTGGTGCTGGGCCTCTATTCCCCTCGCTCTCCGCTGCGGCGCGACCTCATTCCTAATTTCTGCCGTCCCTCTTGTTGCGGTTGCCCTTCCCCCCCAGCGGGTCCTTGCGGCGGGCGCGCATCTTGTGGTTGGCGGTGCTCCGGTTTCGGTCGTTCCGGTGGCTGTGGCGGGGGCGGTGCAGGGCGTGCAGCCGGGCGGGGCGGAGCGCCGGGTCTTATTGCCCCACCATCCCTGGGCCTTGCTTCATGCCTGGCCTGAGGTCCGCCATCGCGGTGGTCACTTCTGGTGGGCGCGAACGGCTTTCCGCCCGCACGTTGCTCAGGGCGCGCCCCCGATTGTGGCGGACCATACTGCTCTGGCCCTCTTCCCCGTGGCTCCCCCTCGCCGCGCCGCTCTGGGCGGTCGCTACGGAAACCGGGCCGTTGTGCGTCACGTGGTGGGCCGGGCCTGTCGCGGCGGAATTCCTGCTTGTCGCGGCTTCCCCCATCATACCTTCCGGGCGGTCTTGTTCCGGTCCCCGGGCCACGCTCCCTTTGGAAATCTTTGCCACCATTGGGGCGTGCGTCGCGGCGTGGATTGGTGTCGCGGCGGTCGTCACGGGGGCGGTCGCTGCGCTGGCGGTCGTCGCGGGGACGGTCGCCACTGCGCGGCGGGGCATCGCGGCGGTTGTCGCGCCCGGCATCACGCCCACGGTTGCGGTCGCGGTCGCCGCCACCACCACCACGCCCACCAAACCGGGGCCGATCGTCGAAGACTGCGTTGGGGTTGTCCAGCAAGATCATCTCCCGCTCTTCGGCCTTGCGTTTTTCCTCGGCAATGCGGCGGCGGCGTTCTTTGGGTGACTCCGGTTTGCGGCGGCGGAAATTGTCGCGGTCGCGGTATTCGCGCGGGGGCGGGGGTGGCTCTGGAGGAAGCTCACCAAACATGAAGCGATCAAGGCTGTAGGCCGCAACCTCGAAGCTGAGAAGTTCGCGCCATTCCCCGTTCGGGATCATCTGGGTATTGAGCATCCCAATGCGGGTTCGTTCTATCCTGAGAACTTCGGCAGCAACCACCTTCAGGGAGCTAAAGATATTCTGGTACGAATCTTCCAGCAGGATGTAGCGAAGCCACATCGAGTCCTTGTTGGTTTGGACCACCTCAACGCTAAACGGGACGAAATAATCCTCGCCGATCATCACGCCGGAGCGCAATGCCCACAGTTGCTGCTCGGTCAGCACTTTGTTGATTTTCACCAGATATTCCTTTTGGATTTCGGAATCGGTGCGGTGCTGCGATTTAATGAACCGGGGGTCGTTGGTGAGTATCACCAACCCGCAGGTTGCGCGGGTAAGGCGGCCAAACGGGAAGCTCCAGGTGTATTCCGGCTCGAACAGTTCGTCAAATTTTGGGTCGCCCCGCTCGCAGGCCATTCCAACCGGTTTATGGAAGATCATGTAGTAGCATTGGCGGGGGTATTCGGTGGGGAGTTCATCAATGGTGGCGCGCTCCTTCCGAAGGTTGACTTCGTAGAAGGGTGAGGTCACCACACGGGCATTGATACGAATCCGCCCGGACAGGATAAACTGCTTGGCCAACGCTGGCGATAGATAGCGTGCCTTTGTCAGAAGTTTCGGGAGCAGCAACCGAGTGTTGCTTTGGTGGAAGAAGACGCGCGGGCGGCGTTTCCGCGTGGCGAATTCATCCACAAGTGGCATGGTTGGGCGGCGGCCACCACGTGGCGGGCGGCGGTGGGCACCTTCGGTGCGTTTGCGTTCGGAGCGGTCTCCATTGCCGTTCCGTTGTGGGTAGCCATTCGCCCTGTCTCCATTATTGGCATACCCGTAGTTGCGTTGTTGTTTCACGGTTCCCCTTGGGTGGAAAGTAGTTGTCTTGGGTTGGGCGCATTGATGACGATGTGTGCGCCGTTGAAATGGCAGAATCAGAAATTAAATTCCGATCAGTCCCATTTTTCACTGTGAGGTAACGATTATTGTCCCCGTTGTCGTTACGCTCTATCTGCCTCGGCAGCTCTTCGTAGTGCTAAAAATGCCTCCTTTAATGGTTGAGAAACTGAGCTTTCTGGTTCGGATAGAACCATTGCCTGATAGATATTCAAGAATCTGATTCTTTGCCTATGAAAGAAATGCAAAAAATGCCGAATAAATCCAACGCAGTCCAGCACTGCGAATTCAACGCCTGTTTTTTCGTAAAGAGATTTCGCGTAATTGGCAACTTCTATATCAATAATGTCTGTAGTGATAAAAATATAGTTGTCAATACTGTGTTTGAGTTTTGATAGTTTCTGGAGCGCGATGTCAATATCTAACTTGGAAACCAACTTATCTTTAACCTCATAGCAGGTGACGATATGGTTATCGTTTATCAGGGTGATTTCAATATCACCGATAGCCCCTGTCTGCTTGTCGGCTGCGTTATGCGATTGTAGCAGCTTATTCACTTCTCCGATCTGATCCTTAACCGTTTGGTATGCTGAAGCAACAAGTAGAACCGGAAGACGACTTGAGCCTTTACAGTTCAAATGCTGAATCAGCAAATTCAGAATTTCTTCAGTTGATAACGGCAGAGCATCACCCGCTTGCTGTAGATCGGCAACTAGCTGCTCCATCCGTCGCTCATTCTCCAGCTTAATAAGGGCAAGGAATCGTAGGATTTCTTGCAAGGTATTTTTAGGAGTCTCCTTTTTAAGATGAACGACCTCTAGAAGCTCAAGTGTATGCTTGTAGATTTCCTTTGGTCTTCCAACTAGCACAACATCACCAGATAAAATGCGATCAAGATTTCTGAATGCTGGAGTGAGGAATGCAGTTGTTGGATTACAAGGCAGCTGATATTTACGAATCAATGGTTCAATAAATTTTTCATCGTAAAATCTTCCAGAATATGTGCCTTCGCCTTCGATTTCCGTGTATGGTTTCCGAATATCCACGTTCGGGTTATGAATTTTAGCAAGCAGGCATGATAGCAAGAACCGAATAGGGGCCTTGTTTACACTGCACCGGCAGACAGACTCGACCTTGCCCCTTACAACTGCAGACCTCACCACGCTTTTCGACCCACTGCCGATTGCTGCTTGGTATATCCTTTCTAAAAATTCAGCCGGATTATCCTTGCTCATCAGCGAATAAAGAATGCATCCTCTTCATTTGAACGGCTTTCAACTGGTAATTCACCCAAAGGACTTCTTGCCGAACACCTTTTGTTGAGTGAATCACCCTTTCAGGGCTGTATATTTTTTGCCACTTATTTGATGGATACAACTCCTCCATCAACTCACATTCGTAGTTCGACACCGCAGCAAGCCCTTCAATTGAGTTCAGTGTTTCAGCTAAAATCCTGTGGTCATCATCGCTCATTTCAAAGCCATAGGATTTAGTGTCCCCCCGCGTTTGATGGATATAAGGGGGGTCGCAATAAAACAACGTTTCTTTGCTATCATAGAGTTTAATTACGTCAATTGCTGGGCGATTTTCAATTTGCACTCTTAATAGCCGCTCGGCAATAAACTCCAACTGCTCAATCCCGCCAAGCCACCGGCTTATCACCCCGCTCATCCCCCCTCGGCTGGTATTTTTACAATTTGCCCAGCGCCCGATGGATGCCGTTTGGGCCAACCCCGTCCGCACCTGCCTTGCACGAACGTAGAATCGCCTTGCTCGTTCAAGATTCGACAGGTTTGGATCCAGCTCGCAGGCAGCAGCAAATTCTTCTCTTGAAAATGGTGTAAGGGTTATTTGTTCAATCAGTGCTTCTTTTTCTTCCCTAAGAACCTTAAAAAAATTCACCACCTCTCCGTCAACATCGTTGTAGGTTTCCACCGAAGAGGGTTCTCGGTTAAGCAATACTGCTCCCGAGCCAGCAAACGGTTCGCAGTAATGGACGCAATCTGGAAGCTGGGGAAGCAACCAGTCAAGGTGGGAGAATTTCCCACCGTACCATCCAAAAGCAATCAGCTTTTTCGGCCTTGTGAGCTTTTGGATGGGGAGCGCGACCCGTTTATTTTTTACAGAGTTCTCCAAAATTGCAGGAAGAAAAATCGCTTTTTGAATGTTTGCAAGCTATGCCGTTACCCCATCATTAAAAACCCCCATTGCGGCGTAGCGGTCGCGGCGTTGGCGCAGCAGTTGCCGGGGCGATTGCTTGGCAAGAGTGTCCAACGCTTCAAGGATTGCGGTTTTTAGATTGTCGGCAGCCTCCTTTGGCAGCCGGTGTGCTCCGCCAATCGGTTCGGGGATGATGCCATCGGCAATCCCCATCTCCACTAAATCGCTGGCGGTTAGGCGCAATGCCTCGGCGGCTTGTTCTTTGTAATCCCAGCTTTTCCAAAGAATGCTGGAGCAGGATTCGGGGGAGATGACCGAGAACCAGGTGTTCTCCATCATCAGGAGCGTATCCCCCATTCCAATTCCCAACGCGCCACCGCTTGCCCCTTCGCCAATCACCACGTTGATGATCGGCACCTGCAATCGCGCCATCTCGAACAAATTCCGGGCGATTGATTCCGCCTGCCCCCGTTCCTCCGCCTCAATTCCGGGATAGGCCCCCGGGGTATCAATAAACGTGACGACCGGAAGGGAGAAACGCTCGGCCAGTTTCATCAGCCGCAAGGCTTTGCGGTAGCCTTCTGGGTTCGGCATTCCGAAGTTCCGCACCTTCCGTTCGTTGGTGTCGCGCCCTTTTTGCTGGCCAATCAGCACCACTTTGCGACCACCAATTTGGGCAAGCCCGCCAACAATCGCTTTGTCGTCGCCGAAGCTGCGGTCGCCGTGCATCTCAAAAAAATCGTCGCAGATCATGGCGATGTAGTCCAGCGTGTAAGGCCGGTCGGGGTGGCGCGCAAGCTGCACCCGCTGCCAACGGGTTAGCTGCTCGTACACGCTTTTGCGGAGCTTCTCCACTTTCTGCTCCAGCACCTCAATCTCCGGCCCAATATCCAGTTGGTCGGACATTGACCGCATCTCGGCAATCTTTTCTTCAATCTCTAAAATTGGTTTTTCGAACTCCAGGACGTATTTGGCCATGCTTGTTGTTGATGTTGTGTTCGGCTGTTCTTCTGTTGCTCGCCCCCCCTTTGCTTTTGCCCGGCGGTCGGCTATTGCCTGCCAGCTTCCTCCCCTAATCGTGGTGAGGCTGGGCGGGGGCGCGGCTGTTGGGTCCCCCTCATTCGGAACGTTGCCAGGATAATTTCGCAATCCAGCAGCAGCGATTGGTGCGCGGCGTAGTAGCCTTCAATGGCCGCTACTTCGCGCTCGTTTAGGCGTTCGTCGCCGCACAGCCCGGCCATTGTGAAGACCGGCGCACCAAAGCGCGAAACCCCACCCCCCACCAACGGGCGTTTCCCCAACAACGCGCTGGCAATTGCACGCATGGTGGCGGAAGAAGGGCGCGCCCAATATACAACTGGCCATAACAAGAGCATCACCCCGGCAAGGATTCGCCCACGGGTGCGTTTGGAAAGGAACGCGCCCGCGTCGGCATCCCCTGTTCCGCTGCTTCGCACCGCTGCATCTGCCGCAAGCCATTCCCCCCCTTCGCGCAAGATATGGAACCGCGTTGGCTGGCCCGAACTGTTGGCCAACGCCCGCACCACATCGCCGTAGCTGACGCTGGTGTCAAGCACGAAGATGTCGGTAAGGTGGTGGGAGTGGGCAATCTTCCCAACGTTTTCGATGGACCCCAGCAGTGGCATTGCGCCGCCGCTGGCCTGGCCAAAGGTAAGCGCAATCCGCCCCTGGACCGAAACCGGTTTGCCAAAAAAATTCCTCCGGACCGCAGCTTGGATTTCGTCGCTTGGCTCGGTGGCCGTAAGGAAGGCAATGCGGCGGATGGCATCGCCGCCGAACGTCCGTTGGTACAGCAGCCACAAGAATCGGCTTGCAACGCCGATGCTTGCCGCAACCCCCGTTGTCACCAGCACAACGCCGCGGCTGAAGGCGTACGATTTGAAGAAATAGGTCAGCGCGCTCAGCACAAAGAAACCGAGCAGGAACCCGAACGCAGCGTTGCGGGGAATCCGGTCCGATTCGTCGTAGCTGCGGGCAATCATTCCGGTTAGGACAAACAGCAGCGGCGGGACCAGCAGGACCTCAGGATAGGCATATGGCGGAAGCGTAAACAGCCCGCCGAACTGGATTTGCGCGCCGATGCTGAAACCGATCAGCGTGGCCACAATGTCAACAATCACAAACGGCCAATTGGGGATGCGCTGGTTCACCCGCGCCATCCCACGGCGAAGGCGAATGCCGGAACGAATCGGCAGCAGCATCAGCCGCGAACGGAAATGCTTCCGCGCAAAAATCTCCATCGCCTGGTAGAACATCGCGATTGCATCCAGCGAGCTTCGCCGCGTGCTTTCCCCCTGCAGGTGCATGATGGAGGTTGCCGGGTGGTAGTAGTTTTTCTTCCCCGTCATGGTGGCGCGGTAGCAAAGGTCCAGGTCCTCGCCGTAGTGGAAGAAATCGGTGTCGAAGCCGCCAAGCTGTTTCAGCAACGCGCCATGGCAAAACATAAAGCAGCCGGAAAGGGCATCAACTTCGCTGGTTTGGTTGTCGTCCAGCCACGTAAGATTGTAGCCGCCAAACAGCTTGGACTGCGGGAACAAATGGCTTAGCCCAAACACACGGCAGAAGGAGGACCAGGGGGAAGGGAATCCACGTTTGGAGGCCGGCTCGAAGCTGCCATCGCGGTTCAGGATTTTGCACCCGGCGAAGCCAGCATCGGGGTGGGAACGCATAAAATCCAGCATCACCCGCAACGTGTCCTCGCGGACGATCGTGTCGGGGTTGATAAGCAGGATGAACTCCCCAGTTGCGCGTTCAATCCCAACATTGTTCCCCCCGCCAAACCCCAAGTTGACATCCAGCGGGATGGTGATAACCTCAGGATACTCACGATTGAGCGCGGCGATTGCGCCATCGCTGCTGGCGTTATCCACCACGATGATCTCCCCTTCAATTCCGCGCATGGCAACCCGCAGCGAGGCCACCGCGTTCAGCAGCAGCTCGCGCACGTTGTAGTTGACGATGATGACGGAAAGTTCCATGTGGGGAAAGAAGGTTGGCAGCGTGCGCCTAAGCTACCCGGGCAAATACCGTTTTTTCAGCCGCCCGAACAGCTTGGAGAAGCGAAGTTTCCAGACAAGCCCGGCGGCTTCGTAAATGATGTTTTTGGACATCTTCGACACGCCATTGTGGCGTTCTTCAAAGACGATCGGAATCTCCTTAATCACCCCCCCCATGCTCCAAACCAGGAAGTTCATCTCAATCTGGAAGCTGTAGCCGTTGGAGCGGATTTGGGAAAGATCAATTTTCCGGAGGACCTCGGTGCGGAAGCATTTGTAGCCTCCGGTTCCGTCGTGCAAAGGCATTCCGGTGACGAAGCGGGAATAGACGTTGGCGAAGTAGCTAAGAAGCAAGCGGCTCATCGGCCAATTGATCACGTTCACCCCGCGGACGTAGCGGCTGCCGATAACAAGGTCGGCAGATTCGATCTCCTTCAGGAATTGCGGGATCATGGTGGGGTTGTGGCTGAAGTCGGCATCCATCTCCATGGCAACGTCGTAGCCCTGGGCCATGGCGTGTTCAAACCCGCGGCAGTAGGCGGTCCCAAGCCCCATTTTACGGGGGCGTTGCAGCAGTTGCACACGCGGTTCAGTTTCCATCACCGTACGGATGTAGTCGCCGGTTCCGTCCGGCGATCCATCGTCAACGAACAAGATGTGGACCCGGGGATCGGTCCGTAGAACGTCGCCGATTAAGGTGGGGACGTTGTCAATTTCGTTGTACGTGGGGATGATTACCAACGCACGTTGCGGTACAGAATGGTTCGGCACGGGATTCCTACGTTCAGGTTTCTGCTTTCAGGTCTGTCCTTTTCGCTTCAGGATGCGGATGACCGTGCGGAGCACGATCTCGAAGTCCAGGCGCAACGACATATTCTCGATGTAGAAAAAGTCGTGGCGCAGTTTTTCGCTGACGATCTCAACGCTTTCCACAAGCTCTTCGGCTTGGATTTGGTTCCACCCCGTCAGCCCAGGCTTCACACGGTGGCGGCGGGGATACGAGGGGAGCAACCCGGTATATTTTTCAACAAAGAACGGACGCTCAGGGCGCGGGCCAACAATGCTCATCTCCCCCAACAACACATTCCAGAATTGGGGGATTTCATCAAGGTGTGATTGGCGCATAAACCGCCCGATCCGCGTAACGCGGGGGTCGTTGGTTGCCGCCCAAGTGATCCCATATTTTTCGGCATCCACCCGCATCGAGCGGAATTTGTGGATCATAAACGGCTTCCCCCCAAGCCCCACCCGCTGCTGCGAGTAGATCACCGGCCCGCGATCTTCCAGCCAGATCAACACGCCAAGCACCAGCCACACCGGAAGGCCAAGCAGCAGAACGGCAACGGAAAAAACAAGGTCGAAGGCACGTTTCAGCCGCTGCGCCCAGACCGGCATAATCTGCGGGTTCACCTCGATCAGGGGAACGCCGTACAGGTGCTGCGCCCGCGCTTGCCCGCTCACCAGGTCGTACATATCGGGGATGATTTTGATTGCGGTGTCGGCAACGGCAGTTTCGGTCATCAGCCGCATGGCCATTTCGTGCTCATGCTTCATTCCAAAAATCGTCACCTCGACGGCGTGGTTGTCAATAATCTGGTTGATCTGGTCCACGGTTCCCACCGCGCATCGTGCAAAAGCATCGGTTGCGCCGATTGGCGTGGTGACGGTTCCAACAACAGCGTAGCCAAGCTCTGGGTCCTCGGTCAGCATCTGCAGAAGCTGGCGGCTTTGGGGGGAGTCTCCAATAATCACCGTGCGGCGCAGCCCAAGCCCAAGCCGTCGCAATCGGCGAACGATGCGGCGGACGGCACTGCGGCCAATGCCAACAGAAGCAACCACAAACGCGAAGTAGATAAGCAAGGAGATCACGCGGCGGCTTTCCATACCACCGGTTCCGCTAACGGCATCAAGATAGACCGCCACAAACAGCACCGCAAACCCCACCAGCGTCACCTTCAGCACCAGGTAGAATTCATCGAAGAAGCTGCGGTTATGGACCGCAACGTACACACCACTGAACCAAAACAGCAGAAGCCACGGAGCCACGGCCAGCACCACCACCATCAGCACCGGGAACACGGGCATCCCTTGCAGGTCCGAGAACAGGCCGCTGTTGACACGAACCAGATAGAAGAGGGTGAACGCCACCATCATCATTGCCGCATCCACCCCCACCACCAACCACAACACCGCACGCGGCGAGCGGAACGGGCGAAGCAACGCCCCGGCAAGGCTTCCCCCCCCGGTGTTGGGAATCCGTCCGCTTGGTGTTGGATGTTCAGCAATGGTGTTGTTCATGCACGAGCGTTCTGTCTGCTTTTTCCGTTTGAATTTATGTAGTGCCCTTGCTTGCCGGCTCGTCTTCCAATCGCGGGCTTGTCCAGGTTGTAAGTCCGCCGAAGAAGAGCGTCCGAATCCAACCGGCGGTTAAGCCAAGCAGCATCAGCGTGAAGAAGGTGGGATACTGCACCGCCGGGATATTGATCCGCAGCCGTTCAAGCAACAGCCCAATGGCAACCGCAAGAAACCACAGGACCGAGAACCCCGCAACAGCGTAGTAGCCAATCCCCCCAACAGCTAATGCAAGGGGGATGCTGGTTAGGAAAACCACCACTGCCGGGATTGATGCCAAATGCCGAAGCAGTTTATGGGACCAAATCTGGAAACCAACCCACGAACGCCACGGAAAGCGGGTCCCCGGGAAGGCAAGAAGCGTTACGGCCGATTGTCGCCCAATCCGTAGCCGCCGTCCTGTCTCGCTCCACAGCGTCCGGCGGTTGATCTCCCGGATCAATAACGATGGCTCAAACCACACCCGTTTCCCCCGAAGCGCGATGTTAAGGACTAGATACGCATCGTCCGACATGGAATAGTTTTGGGGGGGAACATAGCTGCCACGCCGCACGGCAAAACACTGCCCCGTTGGGCCAACAGTGGTCCACACCAACGACTCGTTGGCACGCAGCCGATCCTCCATTCCCGCGTAACTTTTCTCTCCGACGTTTCCGGCGTTCACCGTCTCGTCAATCGTGATCATTCGTGCAACCACACCGCCAACATCGGGATCGGCAAAGCAGCGAGCGATGATCGTCATCGCATCGGAGTTAAAGGTTCCGTCGGCATCGGTAAACACGATCAGATCCGATGAAGCTTGATCCGCCAATCCAAAAACAATCCTGGCTTTGCCGCGCCGGCTGAAACGGTGAAGCTCAATGGTTGGGTCCTTCGCCATGAACTCACGGATGATCTCATCGGTGCGGTCGGTGGAGTTATCGGAACCGATCATAAACCGGAGCAAATGGCGGGGATACTCAAGCTCCAGATAGTTCTGCAACTTCGCGCCAATCAAGCGTTCCTCATTGTAGGCCGCCAGCACAATCGTCACCGAAGGAAGCGGGCAATCCGCCGCACCGGAACGCAATGGTCGTGGGCGTAGCTTGGCAAGCAACGCTATCAGCAATGGGTAGGCGATGAAGACATACACCAACCAGCTAACCGACAGGTAAAACAGAATGGTTATCGCAGTCATCATGCGGCCACGCTCCCCCCTTTGGACCGTTGCACCGCCAGTTCAATCATCGCCTCGTACTTCCCCCCAACGGAGTCAAGCGAGTAGGTGTGCTGGGCAAGCTGGAGCGATGCTTCGGAGAGCCTTGCGCGAAGTTCGGCATCGTTCAACAGGCGGACCACTGCGTCGGCAAAATCTTGAGGGTGGTCGGCGGCAAGGTAATGGATTCCGGGTTCGGCATCGTTCCCTTCGGCACCGATTGCCGTGCTGACGATTGGGATTCCGGCGGACATCATCTCCACCATCTTCACCCGCATCCCCCCCCCAACGCGCAGCGGAATCAGGCCAATCCCCACGCGGCTGTAGAACTCACCGATGGAGTTCACTTTGCCGTGGATCTTCAGGTTTGGAGAATCAGTGGGAAGCTGGCGCAGCGGCGGATCGGCACCGACAAGGTGGCAGATTGCCATGGGGAATTTTTGGGTAATCAGCGGAAGGATTTCGTTGGCGAACCAGATTGCAGAATCGCGGTTTGGAGCCCAGGCCATGTTCCCCAGCATAATCATGGAGTTGGGTTCGCGCTGGGCAACCGGGCAGAACGGAAACGCCGAAAGGTCCACCGCGGCTGGTATCGTCCGCAATGGAAGCCCGGGGGCAAAGGCGCGTATTGCCTCAAGGTCCCGCTGGGTAATTGCTGCGCAGGTGTCGGCGCGGCGCGTCTGCGCAACCTCGAAGCGTTCCCAGCGCTGGCATTGCAGCGCAAGGTAGCGGCGCATCAGCGGGTTGGTGACGCGGGAAAGATGGCGGCGGTAAATCTCATGCTCCACATTGTGGCTTCGCAAAAAATAGGGAAGTCCGTAGCGGGATTTCATGTAGGCTCCATACTGCGCAACGTGCGCCTGGTCCACATACATGGCATCGAACCGGTGCTTGGCTTGCAAGGAATCAAGCAGCGGATAGACACGGTCCAGGTCCTTCTTCCAAACGGTGTATGGGCATTCGTTGAACAAGGTCAGCCCCGCGCCAATCGCGGTTGGAAGCGGGGTGAACCGCACTTGATGGAGCTGGCACAACGGCTGCAACGGGCTGGTATCAATTTCTTCATCCTCCACCGCCACCAGATGCACCGTGTGGCCACGCCCGGCAAGGCTGCGAACCGCTTGGTACATGCAGATGCGCGCACCATCGGTTGGCGGGTAGGGAACGCGGGATGTGATGCCAAGAATGTTCATGGATAGAGCAAGGGATTCACAGCGCGGCTGTTATTGAATGGGAGCGATTGGGCTATCCCGTTTCAGGTATGAATTTGCGATGTTCCTTCCGGTGTTGGCGGCATTTGGGCGAACCAATCCAGCGATTGGATACAGCACCGCACGCAGCACGTTCCCCACATGAACAAAAACCTCCGACAGGATTCTTCCAGGAAGCGTAAGATGCTTGCGTGCAAACACCCGGCGCGAGCGGCGAACAACCCGATAAAACCACCACGGGTGGCTTCGGGAGCTTTGGCTGATAAGATGCACCACCCGCGCTTCCGGCTGGTGGACCACCTGCAACCCACGGTCGGCGACCCGTTTGCAAAGGTCGCATTCTTCAAAGTACATGAAGAAGGCGGGATCGAACCCGCCGATGTCTCGGAATAATGATCTGGGGATCATCAACGCCGCACCGTGCACCGCTTGGACGGCGTGGAGTTCCCCAAAACCATGCTTCGGCTTCGGCGCAAAAAATCCGCTGAGGAACGGGAGCCACCGGGAGAAGCGGCTTAGCCAGAAGTAATCGCAGAACGTGCGCCATGCTGTGGGATAGTTCAGGATGCAATCCTGGTAGCTTCCATCGTGGTTCAGCAGCAACGCCCCCACCACGCCGCATTGCGCCTGCTGGCCGAAGGTTGCGGCCATTGCCTGAATGGCTCCGGGCTGCACAACCGTGTCGGTGTTCAGCAGCAGCAAGGCCGCGCCGGTGGCAGCTTCCGCGCCCAAATTATTCCCCCTTCCGAAGCCCACATTTCCACCGGCTTCAATCACTTTCACGGTTGGGAATTGTTCCCGAACGGCGTTGGCGCTGCCGTCGTGGCTTGCGTTGTCCACCACAATCACTTCAAGGCCGAACGCCGCCGAATCCGCCAGCGAATCGAACACGGACTGAATGGCCTGCAGCGTCAGCTGGCGGGTGTTGTAGCTGACGAAGATAACGCTAACATCGGGGGAAGAACCGGCCACAGGAATGTTCATGATGCGCGCACCGTCCGAAGCAATTGCACGTCCCTTGCCGTCACCAACCGAACCACAGCAGCCACCAACGGGACGGCCACGGCCAGCAATGCAATCCGCCACCAAACCTGCCCCTGCGGAAGAACCCACGCGGCAACCGCAACCGCAGCCGCCACCCCCCACACACGAAGCAGCGCGCTCCGCACCGCGCCACGCATGGCGTTGGGAAGGAAGAAGGTTTGCAGGATAACAAGCATCGCCACCGAGAAGATTTTTGCAATCACCACCGACTCCAACGTGCCAAAGATTACCACCGCGCCCACCTCGAAAATGATGGAGACCGCAAGCCCGAACAGCACCCCGTACAGCACCTGCGGACGGCGGCCCATAGCCATCAGCAACTGGTCCAGCGTGACAACAAGGAAGGTGAGCATATTGGCAAAACTGTACAGCCGCAGCAGCTGGGTATCGGCGGCATATTCCGCGCCGAAGATCAGCATGATCTGCGGAGCCAACGCCACGCAGAACAGGGAGATACCCACCCCAACCGCCCCAATCACACGGACACCAACCGAGCCGACTTGGGCAAGGGAAATATCCACGCGCTGCCGTTTATAGACCTGTGCAACCACCGGGGCCAACGTGATGCTGGCGATAATGGCAATGAACAACGTCCCTTGCAGCACCCGTATCGGCACACTGATGGCCGCAATCTGCTGAAGCCCGCCGAAATGCCCCACCACAAGCGTTTCAATCTGCCCTTGCATCTGGGCAACGGCCCCGAACAGGGCAATCGGCAACGAGGCACGCACCACGGCCATGGAATATCGCTTGGGGGACTTCACCCACAACCCGCGCCCCCGCAGGCGAACAACCACCGGAAGCATGATTGCAAGAAACCCAGGGACGCTGGCCACCGCAATGCAGACCATCACACGCTCGGGGGTAAGCATCCCTTGCCAACGAAGCAGCATCACCAGGGCAAGGATCAGCACCCCATCAAGCAGTGCGAACAAGCTAACCATGTACCCCCTACCTTTCAGCCGCCAGACCACCTCAAATATCTGGCGAAGTCCGGTGAGTTTACTTGAGAAAAAGATGGCCAAATAGCCCAAATTGACAAGCAGCAAAAAGCGGGGTTCGGCAACGGTTATCAGGTACAGGTTCATCCCAAGCCATGCCAGCAGGATCAGCAATCCGCGCAGCAGTAACCCGGTGCGGAAGGCTGGGTTGGGGGTGTGGCGGGCAACCGCCATTCGGGGCATCAGCGTTGCAACAAGGCCAAAGTCGGCAATGCCGGTGGCGATTCCCAACGGAGCCAGCGCAAGGCTGTATAACCCAAATTCTTCCTTTGGCAGCGTGCGCACCAGCACCAGCATCAGGCCGAACGCGGTGGCAGCATTCAGCCCTTGAAGGATCACCCCCAACAGCATATCGGGACCAACGCCAACGCCACGGAAACGTTTGGCGATCACCTTAAATGCTCCCCGTTGCGGCTGAAGCGTTCGGCATGGAACCATCCGTCGGCTGCGCCAACAAACGCTCCGTTGTGGCCTGCGGCAACTGCGCTGCTGTCATGCTTCGGTTCACATAATCAAGCACTGCCCAAAACAGCAGGATTGTGAACGTCCCGCTAAACTCACTCACTTGGTTGGACGTTGTGTTTGTAAGAGAGGAAGCAACAAAGAAACAGAGCGCGCAGACAGCCGCCGCCCGAAGGAACCGATCACTGCTTGGCGGATACCGAAGCATCAGCCGGGCAGGTGGATAGAAGTACATAAACAGGAAGAAGAGGCCCAGCGGTATCCCAAACTTGTAGAAAGGCCACAACCAACCATTGTGAAAGAAGGAGGAGTAGATGGTCCCCCGGCGGCCCGGTGCGTTATCGTAATAGTGATAAAGAACCCCGTAGCCATATCCAATCAGGGGGGAGCGTTCGATATACTTCAGCGCAGCGGCTTGTTCGCGTGCGCGGGATTGGAGCGAGCGGTCGCTGCTGGCTTGGTTCACGGTTGCCATTCGTTTGACGATCCCCGCGCCAATTGTCTCAATCACTCCAGGGAACATCGCGTACCCCAACCCAACCCCGCCAAGCAGCATCGCGCAGATAGCAACCAGAAGTCGTTTGCGAACTGCACCACCAACAAGGAAAAGCATCATCACCAACGCGCCAAACCCCGACAGGATTGGCCCACGCGATAAACTGATCAGCAACCCAACAAACCCCAGCCCCATCCCACACAACGCAAGCACCCCCAGCCGCAAGCTGCGCGCATAACCAAAGACGGTTGCGCAGACCAGCATCCATGCCATTGCTACATTCTCATGCGAGACGGAGCGGGTGGCCATCAGCTCCGCTTCAACCACCGCGTTCACCAACTTCTGCTTGTACATGGTGATGGCGAACAAGCTGTTGAACAATGCAACAATAGAGAAGAGGGTCAACAACCAGATCACATCCTCACGCTTGTTCAAGATTGAGCGCACAGGGAAATAGAGCAACAAGTTGGCCACCGAAAGCCATTCGGTGAAGAACCGCGAGACCATTCCATCGTTGATGGAAAACGTGAGAATGGAAAGCAGGCTAGAGAACAGGAAGAACGAGATAAACAGGAAGTCAAAACTGGAGCGGATGATGGGGCGGCGATAGACCAGAAGTTCTTTCCCAAGCCAGATCATCACACCGCCAATCACCCACACCCCAAACGCCACATCGCCAGCGGTGATCCCTTCCCCCCCACCAAGCAGGTTGAACGCTTCGCCCAGCACCGCCGAATAGATCCAGAGCTTCTCGTTATGCCATACACAAACCAGCGCAAGCAACGCCACCGGAAGCCCGAGGAAAGCGGCCTCAACTCCGGTCATTTCAAAACCCATGTTTCCCAGATAGCAGGCGGCGGCCAACCCAAGGGCCAACGCCACCACCGTCCAAACCGTGAAGGTCCGTCCGGTTGGGATGAACGAAGGGATCGGGAAATTCTGCGTGGTGCTGGACACAGGCGGATCTCTTTCTCTCTACTCCTATTTCTCGATCAGTTTGCTTCCAGTTTCCGGCGATTGCTTCAGTGGCTGGGCCAACGGTGCGGCGGGGACGCTGCCAACAACATAGGCACGGTAACGGCGGTTGAAATTCTGGAAGTAGCTAACAATCGCGATAACCAGATAGCA
Source organism: Chlorobiota bacterium (assembly GCA_016710285.1). NCBI lineage: Bacteria > Pseudomonadati > Chlorobiota > Chlorobiota bacterium. Next base: position 58,806 of record JADJXR010000001.1, read on the forward strand.
CGTCAGGAAGGTCCCGATAAACGCCCCGGCAATCAGCAGCGAGCGTTTTGGGCGGGCTTTTGTTGGCGGCACAAACGCGGCATCAAGGATGTTCAGCACCGGGATGTTCCGCGCTTCCTCCAACTTCATCTGCTCGTACATCGGCTCCAACAACGCCAGCACTTTGGCGTTGACTTCGTAGTTCCCTTTCAGGTCCAAATACTCAACGGCAGATTTCGGCAAGGAATTGAGTTTCACCCCGGGAAGCACGCCAACATTTCCGGCAGCCAGTTTCCGCCCCTGATCTTCAAGCTGCGTCAGCACTGCTTTTTCCACCACCACTTGCGGGTCGTCGGCACCCAGCTGTTCGGTTAAGACTTTCACCCGTGCGCGCTGCCTTCCAATTTCGATCTCCGTCTTCTGCACCGACTCGCTAATCACCACCGCTTGCTCCTCCGGCGCAAACAGTCGTGTGGATTCCATGAACGCGCCCAACCGAAGCTGTAGCGAATCCTGCATCCGTTTGACTTGGATGTACCGCTGCTCAACATACTGGGTAATCGGCTGCGACTCGCGGCGGTTCAAATCGCGCGAGATTGCGTTGGCAATCTCCACCACATCGGTGGCCATTTTCTGCGCCAGCTTCGGGTCCGTGTCGTAGATGCTGATGATAATGGTCCCTTCGTTCTGCGGCTCGATGTCAATGTTATCGGAAATTCTTCCGTACATCAGGTCGGGCCGATCCTTCGGGATGTCGTAATGGCGGTACAGGTCGTAGCGGGCAATCAGGCTATCCTGCACCGAACGGCTCATCAGCAATGCAGCCCGGGTGTAGCCGTTCTCGCTTGCGGCCCGCCCAACCAACCGCCCTAACGCAGCATCTTTCAAGCTGGCAGCGATGTTGCCGAACAGGTTGTCCAGCGGCGTTCCGGACTTGTTCGGCGGAACCGCCACCGCCGAAGCCACAAACTCCGGCTCGACGACGTAGTAGGCATAGTACGCCATCCCCGCCGTTGCCATCAACGAAAGGAGGAGCACCCAGAACCACGTTTTCCGAAGCAAACGGTACTGCTCGAACAGCATCACCTGCCCGCTCAGTTTCATCCGCTCGTCCGGTTGCTCAATAATCAGTTGTTCTCGTGAAGAAGGCATTGTCTCGGGTAAATCTCTTTTGTCGGGAAAAATTTCTGGCTGCCTTGCCGGCTTCTGCGGCTTTATCCGTGCGGGCGCGCCCCGCTTCGGGACCTCACCCTCCTATCCTCACTCCAATCCATGCTTGCAGGTCCTCTTCATCGGCTTGCGCCGTGCGGCTGGTGGCGTTCCGGAACCCGACGAATCGGATACGGACATCGCGAAGCAGCTCGTACTCAAGCTCCAACCGAAGCCGCGTTGCTTCCTCAACATCGCCATCAAGGAAGGTGACTTCGTAGGAATCGCGGCCACCAAGGAACCCTTCGCGAACGTCGCCGCCAACGTTCCGCACCAGCCCGGTGTCGGCCACGATGTTCGCGCCATGCTTGCCATACCCTGCGGTAAGCTGCGCCGTTAGGTTGGGAAGCAGCGTCAGTGCCAGCCGCGCCTCCATCATGTAGGAATTTGGCTCCAACCCGCCCGCTGCCAACGATACTCCATCGTGGATATACGCCCCGATGGAGTTGTCGAAATGGGTGTAGGTATAAGGTTCAATCCGCGTGTAGCTGATGCCGATGTCCGCTTGGTCAATCGGGAAGGCAAGGGCTTTCCCCGCCACGCGCCACGCCGTTTTGTTCCCCCAATAGTTGGTCCCGATGTTGCCAAAAATCAGATCATCCAACATGAACTCCCCCTCCAAAAAAACGCCGTCGAACGGGTTGGCCGCAAGGCTGGCGTACATGAAAGAATTATCCCGGTCGCGAAGGTAATGCTCCTGCGATTTCAGGAAGTTGAACGGGTTCAGATAGCCGATCTCGAACGGGCGACCGCTGTAGATTACTGCCTCGCCCAGGGAGGCCCGCAGCCCAGCAAACGGGCCGATGCTGACCAAGTGGGCGGCCAGATATTTCGGTGGAATCTCGGCAAAGGGACCGAACGGAGGTGTTCCATTTTCCAACGTTGCATCGGCCAACAGCGCGGCATGAATGTGGCTGAAAGCAAACCGCCCGAACCCCGCCGTCAGCCGCAAGTAGTCAACGTTGGAGGGGAGCAAGGAGCCAAGCAGAAGGCTTTCCTCCAGCCCGCCGCCAAGCTGAATCCGCTCGCGCCCAAGCTCGGCAGCAAGCCCGCCGAACTGCGCCCGCAGGTGGCCGGAGGAGAAGTCAACATCGCGCCCCTGCCCGATTACCCCGAACTTCCCCGCCCGCTTCAGCCGCGGATCCCGAAGCGCAAGAAGCGTGTCGCCCACCACGGTCCCGTTGGTCAGCCGCGCACCGAATCCGACGTGGTCCAGCAGCGTCCCGCGAAGCTGCGCCCCGGCTTGCAGAATGCCAGTTTGCAGCTTATCGTTTGGAGCCGTGCGGAACTCACCATCAAGGATCGGCTCGGCAATCACCCGCACGCCCTGGGCGGTGTCGCGGAACTCGAAGTAGGCCAGCGGAAGATTGCTGAATAGATCATCCGTGATCCACTGGCTTGGGGAATCGCTTCCGGTTTTGAACAGCACCGCAATCGGGATCCGCGATTGGTCCGCGCCGATGCTTGCGGCATGGTAGGCCGCGCTGCGGCGGATACTGTTGGGAAGCGTCGTATCGGCGGCGGCGGCATCCAGAAATCGCAAGGCATCGCCACGGGAGATTGGAAGATGCTCGCGGGGGAACTCCGGAATCCCGCCGAACTCACGTGCGCGGATCAGCGTGCGGGTTGCGGGGTGGTCCAGCGGAAGAAGCTCGGTTTGCGCAATCGCCCCTTGCCAACCGGCAAGCAGCAACCCAAGCAGCAAAGCCAACCAGATCCTCATGGCTTACTCCTTCTTGGTGAGCGCATCAATGATGTTGATGACGGTGTTGGCAATCAACAGAATGCCCGAGGTGATGCCGATGATTGTTCCGGCAATTTCCAGCGACGTTCGCGCTGGGGTGTCGCGGTCGCCCGGGACGTAGATGCGGTCGCCGGAGGTGATCTGGGTGCAGCAGATATCTTCCCACACTCCGGTTCCGTACTTCTCCACAATCACGCGGTCGGCGTTTGCGGCCTCGGTGTAGCCGCCGGCGGCTTTCACGTAGTACTCGTTCTCCACCCCCTCTTTTATCGCCACCCAGCCTGGCCGTTGCACGCGGCCATAAACGTACACCCCGCCCGGGTCGCGCGGGATGATGATCTCATCACCCCCCAGCAGGGTGACATCTTGCTGCTGGTTTCCTTTGGCGAACAGTTCAACAAAATCTACCGAGACGCGGTTCTCCTGAAGCTCGTTATCGAACTTAAAACGGGTAGAGTCTTCCAGGTTCAGGGTGCTATTGGCCATGCCGGCAATCGGGTCCGACAGCAGTGGTTTTGTGCGGTACTTGTTCGGGTCCAGGCCGCGAATGATGTGGGCACCGGAAAGCGAGGCGTTGGGGGTCATTCCGCCAGCGGCGGCAATCACTTCCGAGAGTTTCGTCTGGCCGTTGACCACCGGATAGACCGCCGGGTTCATCACCTCCCCTTCCACCGTCACAAAGCCTGTGCGGATCGTGGCCCGCGTGGCGGCTTGCCGTGGAATCACAATCTGATCGCCCGGGGAAAGCATCTGCGAAGCCAGCGCCGCCGTGTCGCGAATGTTCAGCGGAACCCGCTCGGTGCCGGCGGCAGAGTATCGGGCAATGTAAGCTCCGTCAAGGTCGGCATCTTCGCGCACGCCGCTGGCAAGCCGCAGCAGCATCAAGGCGTTATCCCCCTGGCGATAGGGAACCTCGCTGGTGGCGTTTACCGCGCCAGCAATCGCGATGGTGGGGTCGAACGGTGATGTTTTTTCCACCACCACTTCATCCCCTTCGCGAAGGGTTGGATTGTCGGAGTCGTTGCCAAATGCGCGGTAGCGGGCAAGGTCCGCGTAGTCGCTGGTTCCGTCGTTGTGGCGGATCACAAGGCGGCGGACGATGCGGTTCCCGCTTAACGTGTAGCCGATGTCGCGGGTCCCAATGCCGCTTTGGTTGCGCTGATATTCCACCCGCTCAAGCTCCCCTTTTTGTTTGTCGGGGAGGTCCTTCGGCAGCCGGTTGGCCGCACCGATTGCGGTGCTTGCACGATCCGCCGCGCTAAGCACGTACGGCCCCGGCGAAGGAACGTCGCCGCTGACCCGCACGTAAATGGCGCGGGGGCTTAGCAACGCCACCGCCACGCCGCTTTGATAGACCCTTCCGCCGCGTGCACGGAACAGCGAATCCACCGTTTGGCGGAAGCCAAGCAGCGTCATGCCGCGAACATCCACTAACGGAAGGCCGCGCGGCAGCAGCACGGTGTTGTCCATCCCAACCGCCAGCGGAAACTGCCCGCCATTGGCTTGCTCGAATCCGGGGATTGAGAGCATCAGTTGATCGGTGGGACCAAGCCGGTAGCTTGCCGGATTGATCTGCCGCTCGATGGGAAGCACCTCTTTCAAATCAACGACCTTCCCAGCCTCCATTTTCCCAAACGGCGATTCATCGCTGCCGGACGACGCGCTTTGCTCACCCGTGACCGGCTTCGGTTGGGCCAGCAACGTGGCAACGCCAACGGCAAGCAGCATCAAGACAAGAACCGCGTGGAGAATAGAAGGAACGATGCGAACGTGTGGGACCAGCATGGAAAGGCTGTACGAGTTGATGAACGGAGAATTACTGAAGGAACTGAAGGACCGTGCGGACGATCCGCTGGGCGGCGTGGCCATCCCACAACGGCGGTACCGTGTGCCGAATGCGGCCAGACCCCGCAACCGCACGCCGAACCCCTTCGCGGACGGCAAGCGGGGCAACGCCCACAAGGTTATTGGTGCCAAGCTCAACGGTGGAAGGGCGTTCGGTGGAGGGGCGCAGCGTGACGCATGGAACCCCAAGCCACGTTGTTTCTTCCTGGATGCCGCCGGAATCGGTGACAACGGCGCGGGCGTTCATCACCATCTGAATGAACTGGCGATACCCCGCCGGCGGAAGCAGCTCCCAACGCCCGCTCTCAACCATCGGCTGGCGAAGCCCGGACTGCAGCACCGACTCGGTCCGCGGGTGAACCGGGAAGCGAATGGCGCATCCCCCCGCCCCTTCCTCAATCGCTTCAATCAACTGGGCAAGCGCGGCGGGGTCGTCAACGTTGCTTGGGCGGTGAAGCGTCAGGACGATGTAATCGCCTGGGGTGCTTCCCTCGGCCCCGGCCTCTGCCGCTGCAAGTCCTTCGGTTAGGCGTGCAAGGGAATCAATCATGGTGTTCCCCACCAGATGAATTTGCTGGGGACGAACGCCATCAAGCAGAAGGTTCTGGCGACCGCTCTCCTCGGTGACAAAGAAGAGATCGGTGATGGAGTCGGTGACAATCCGGTTGATCTCCTCCGGCATCCCCCGGTCAAAACTCCGCAGGCCTGACTCGACGTGAGCCACCGGGATATGGAGTTTTTTTGCCACAATCGCCGCGGCCATTGTGGAGTTGACATCGCCATAAACGATCACGATTGCGGGGCGTTCGGCAATGCAGACTTTTTCGAACTCCACCATCACCCGCGCCGTCTGCTCGGCATGGCTTCCCGACCCCACGCCGAGGAACAGGTCTGGCTTCCCCATGCCCAGGTCGTTGAAGAAGACATCGGACATATTGGGGTCGTAATGCTGGCCCGTGTGGACCAGCAGATGCCGAACGCCATCAACGCGGTCGAAGGCGTGTTTCACTGGCGCGGCTTTCATAAAATTTGGGCGTGCGCCCACCACCGAGATAATCGTCATCCGTTGCCGCTCCCCAGCAGGTGAATCTTCTCCCGCCCTTCGCGGACGTGTTTGGTGGCGTTGCGGGTATCAATCACCACGCGGGCGTTGCGGACAATCGCTTCGTAGTCGAAGTTGGTGTGATCCGTGGTGATCACCACCACGTCGCTTTCGGCAACCAGCTGGTCCGAATAGGGCTGCGCGTGCAGCACGGTTCCGTGAACGTCAACGGTGGGGATGTAAGGGTCCACGTAGCGAAGGTTTGCGGCCCCGTCCTGCTGCAACAACTCCATCACCCGAAGCGCGGGGCTGTGGCGAAGGTCGTCAACGTCGCGCTTGAAGGCCACGCCGCAGATCAAGATTTTGGCATCCTGCAGCCGCACGGTGGAGTTAGCAATCTGGCGAATCACCATCCGCTGCACGTAGAACGGCATGGACTCGTTCACCTCGGCAGCAAGGGTGATGAAGTTGGTGACGAAGTCGTATTCCCGCGCTTGCCAGCTAAGGTAGTAGGGGTCAATCAAGATGCAGTGGCCGCCGATTCCCGGACCCGGGAAAAAGGGCATGAACCCAAACGGCTTGGTTGCGGCGGCTTCCACCACTTCCCAGATATTCACCCCTCCCATCCGGTCGCACAGCTGCGCAAGTTCGTTCACCAAAGCGATGTTCACCGAGCGGAAGATATTCTCCAGCAGCTTCTCCATCTCGGCAACTTTTGGGGAGCTAACCTCCACCACTTTTTCGATGATGACGCGGTTTGCGGCGGCGGCAATGCGGGTGCATTCTTCGGTTACGCCCCCCACCACGATTGGGGTGTTGGCGGTGTGCCACGTTTTGTTCCCGGGGTCAATCCGTTCGGGGGAGAAGGCAAGGTGGAAATCGGTTCCGACCTTCATTCCGCCCCGTTCCAGAATCGGCTGGACGTGGCCTTCGGTGGTGTTCGGGAAGGTTGTGCTTTTCAGGATGATGCACTGCCCGGCCCGCAAATTCCGCTGGACAGATTCGGCGGCCTGCAGGACGTAGGAGATGTCGGGGTCCTTGTTGGCCGAGAAAGGGGTTGGGACGCAGATGTAGATGATGTCGTAGTTGGAAAGGAGCGTTTCGTCGGTGCTGGCGCGCAAGGTCCCGTTTTGCAGCACCGCGCCCACCACCGCCGTGTCAAGGTCCTGGATGTAGTTTTCGCCACGGTTCAGGGTGGCGATTTTTTCGGGGTCAACGTCAATCCCAAGCGTTGGGATTCCGGCGTTGGCAAACTCCACCGCAAGGGGAAGCCCAACGTACCCCAAGCCGATCACGGCAACGGAAAACTGTTTTTGGTTGATCTGTTCAAGAAGGCTCATGCAACCATGTCCTGTGTGTTGTTCAATGCTGGTACTTCTGCCACCGGTGCGCGGGGAGCGGTTCCCCCTGCACCAAATTGGCCAAAACGCAAACATACAATAAGTGACTATCCCGCAGCACTGGGTTGTTCGGCAACGGCCACCGCAACGGCGGCGCGAGTTACGCCAAATTCGCCACCTCAGTAAGGCATTTTTTCATCCCTATTCTGCGCCACCCCACCGCGCCGGCTGCCGCCCATGCGTTACTTGCCCAGCACCCCACGCAAGAACTTCCCGGTGTGTGATTTCTGGGATTGCGCCACTTGCTCGGGGGTTCCTTCGGCAACCACTTGCCCGCCGGCTTCCCCAGCTTCCGGCCCCAGGTCAATCACCCAATCGGCGGCCCGGATAACGTCCAAATTATGCTCGATCACAATCAGCGAGTGCCCGGCATCAATCAGCGCGTTGAAGGAGCGGAGCAGCGTGGCGATGTCGTCGAAATGGAGGCCGGTTGTTGGCTCGTCCAAAATGAACAAGGTGTGGTCGTGGGCGGGGGAAACAAGGTTGGCGGCCAGCTTCACCCGCTGCGCTTCCCCGCCGCTAAGCGTGGTGGCCGGTTGGCCCAGCCGGATGTAGCCAAGCCCAACATCATGCAGTGCTTGCAGCCGCCCGGTCACGCGGCGTTCCCCCCGGAAGTGCTCAATCGCTTCGTCCACGGTCATCTCCAAAACGTCAACAATGCTTTTGCCGCGCCACGTTGCGTTCAAGATTTCTTTGTTGAACCGGCGGCCTTTGCAGGTATCGCACGTAAGGTACAGGTCCGCAAGGAACTGCATCTCCACTTTCACCACCCCTTCCCCCTGGCACGTTTCGCACCGCCCACCCGGAACGTTGAAGCTGAAGTATCCCGGTTTCCAACCGTGCAGCCGTGCCCCGGGGGTCAGCGCGTATAATTCGCGAATGGCATCGAAGGCCTTCACGTAGGTGACGGGGTTCGAGCGTGGCGTGCGGCCAATCGGGGATTGGTCCACCATCTCCACCCCACCAACGAACTGATCCCCTTCAATCGCCGCCAGCCGTTTCGGCATCTTGCCGGTCTCCCCTTTCAGATGGGCCAGCGCGGGATAAAGCAGCTCATGAACCAACGTTGATTTCCCCGAACCGGAAACGCCTGTCACCACCGTCAGGGTCCGGAGCGGGAAGGTGATGTCCACGTTCTTCAGGTTGTGCTCGCTTGCGCCGCGCAGGGCAATCCGTTCCTTGCCAGGCTTGCGCCGCTCCTTTGGCAGGTCCACGCTTTTGGCTCCGGTAAGATAGGCCCCGGTCAGGGAGTCTTTGGCCTGCAGCAGTTGCGGAACGCTTCCCTGAAACATGATCTTCCCCCCATGCTCCCCCGCTTTTGGACCGATGTCAACAACCACATCGGCAGCGCGGATGATGTCGGGGTCGTGCTCCACCACAATCACGGTGTTCCCCAAATCCCGCAGCGATTGCATGATGCGGATCAACCGCTCGGTGTCGCGACTGTGAAGCCCGATGGAAGGTTCGTCCAACACGTACATTGCCCCCACCAACTTCGAGCCGATGGAGGTTGCCAGATTGATCCGCTGCGACTCGCCACCGCTCAGCGTGTGGCTTAAACGGTCCAGCCGCAGATAGCCCAGCCCAACATCATCAAGCAGTTTCAGCCGCCCCCGGATTTCCGACAAAAGGCGGTCGGCAACGTCCCGCTCGTACGGGGTTAGCTCCAACTTGGCAAACCAATCGTTGGCTTGCTGGATGGTCATGGCAATCAGGTTCGGGATGGATTTCCCGTGGATGAACACCCGCGCTGCCGAGGTCCGCAGCCGCGCCCCTTTGCACTTTGGGCAGGTGGTGTAGCCACGGTAGCGGGAAAGGAAGACCCGATAGTGCATCTTGTAGGTCTGCTCATCCACCATCTTGAAAAACCCGTTGATCCCGACGTAGCCGTCGAACCCATCCATCACCATCTCCCACTCTTTCTCCGATAGCTGGCCGATTGGAACATCCAGCCGCAGCCCGGACTTCGGGGCAACTTTCAGCAGCTTGTTGAAATGCTCGGAATGCTTCGGGGTGGTGAACGGAGAGATTGCCCCCTGGCGAATGGTTTTGGTTGGATCGGGGAAGACAAGCTCCATGTCAATCCCAACCGCACGCCCAAACCCCTGGCACTCGGGGCAGGCCCCAAACGGGTTGTTGAAGCTGAAGAGTTTCGGCGAGGGTTCTTCGTAGCGGATGGAGCAGGTTGCGCACTCGTAGCGGGTGCTGAACCGAAGGCGTTCGCCGGTTTCCAGCACCGCCACCACTGCGCGCCCGTCCCCTTCGTTGAAGGCCGTTTGCACCGCGTCGGCAATGCGGGTCATGGTTTCTGGGTCGTCCTGCTTCACCAATCGGTCGGCCAGCACAAACACTTGATCCTTCTCCACGCGATCCGGCGCGCCCTCGTTCAAATCAACAATCTCGGTCAAGTCCCCAATGATTACCCGGAAGAATCCTTTTTGCCGAAGGTTCTCGAATTCCTGCGCCACGGTCTGTTTGTCGTGGGAGTGAAGCGGGAACAGGACGTACAGCCGCGCTCCGTCGGGAAGCTGGCGCAGCCGTTCCTGCACCGTCCGCGGCGTATCCTTGCGGACCGGGTTGTTGCAGGTTTTGCAGAGCGTCACCCCGATGCGGGCGTAGAAGACCCGCAGAAAGTCGTACACCTCGGTGGTGGTTGCCACCAGCGAGCGGGGGTTTTTGCTGATCGTCTTCTGCTCGATGGCGATTGCCGGGGCAAGCCCCGTGATGCTTTCCACATCGGGCTTCGGCATCCGGGCAAGGAACTGGCGGGCGTAGGAGGAAAGGGATTCCACAAACCGCCGCTGCCCCTCGGCGTAGATGGTGTCGAACGCCAGCGATGATTTCCCCGATCCGGAAACCCCCGTCACCACAATCAACTGGTTGCGCGGAAGCTCCAGCGACACCCCACGCAAATTGTGGACGTTGGCGTTGCGGATCACAAGGGTGCGGTTCGGCCGCTGGTCCCGCTCCGGGCGAGCAACCTGGCCATTGCCCCCCCGCAAAGCGCGGTAGCGGAGCGAGATTCCGGCACTTGCCACGGCGTTGGCCGGGCCAGCAAGCGTGGTGGCCGAAGGTTCCGGGGTGGATTTCTTTTTCGGGCGGCCAACACGGGGTTTGGCGGCGGCAACAGCTTCCGGCACGGGGGGAACAGCTTCCCCCTTTTTCTTCCCGGTCGTTTTTTTAGGAAGGGTGGTTTCCTTCTCTGCTCCCTTCTTCGTCCCCTTCTTTGCTGCGCTACTGGCAGAAGGGTCCGAAGGTGTTGTGGTTGCTGGTTTTTTGCGTGCCGCCATTGTGCTGGATTCTGGGAAAAACAGAGGCTACCGGTATATCAAGCCAACAAGGTACGGCGGGCAAGGTGGGGTAGCCAACAACGAAATGTTAGAGGGGGGATTCGTAACTTCGCCCAACGTTTTTTTCACAGCATCAACACCGAACCATGATAGAACAAGAGCTTGTTGGAACCGCCAACACCAACGGCAACGGAGCAGCTGCACCAATGCCGGACCCCACACCCGCCGAAAATCCATTTGAACGGCTAAGCCGGATGCGTGCCGAGTCAAGGCTTGGCGGCGGAGAGCGGCGGATCCGGGACCAGCATAAAAAAGGGAAACTCACCGCCCGCGAACGCCTTGAGGCATTGCTGGATGAAGGGAGCTTTGTGGAAATTGATGCGTTTGTGCAGCACCGCTCGCGCGATTTTGGGTTGGACGAACAGAAGTATCTGGGCGATGGAGTCGTGACCGGAACCGGGACGATTAACGGGCGGACGGTCTGCGTCTTCTCGCAAGATTTCACGGTGTTCGGCGGGTCGTTGTCGGAAGCGCATGCCGAGAAGATCTGCAAGATCATGGACCTTGCCATGAAGATCGGCGCGCCGGTGGTGGGGCTGAACGACTCCGGCGGCGCACGAATCCAGGAAGGGGTGGTGTCGCTTGGGGGATATGCCGACATTTTTTTGCGGAACACGCTGGCTTCCGGGGTGGTCCCGCAGATCTCGGCAATCCTTGGCCCCTGCGCCGGCGGAGCGGTCTATTCCCCGGCCATTACTGACTTTGTGGTGATGGTGCAAGGCTCCAGCTACATGTTCGTTACCGGGCCGAACGTGGTGAAAACCGTCACCCACGAGGACGTAACGCAGGAGGAGCTTGGCGGGGCAACAACCCACGCAACCAAATCGGGCGTTGCGCACCTTGCCGAACGGACCGAGGTGGACGCGCTGCTGGCAATCCGGCGGATGCTTGGATACATGCCGCAGAACAACCGCGAACAACCGCCAACCGTTGACCTTGACGACCCCGCCGACCGCCGCGACTTCATGCTGAACGCCATCATCCCCGACAACCCGAACAAGCCGTACGACATCAAGGAAGTGATTAACCGCGTGGTGGACCACCGTTCCTTCATGGAAATCCACGAAGGGTTTGCCGACAACATCGTGGTTGGGTTTGCGCGATTGGGCGGGCAATCGGTGGGGATTGTGGCCAACCAACCGGCGGTGCTTGCGGGGGTGCTGGATATTGATGCTTCGGTGAAAGGGGCGCGGTTTGTCCGCTTCTGCGATTGCTTCAATATCCCGCTGGTGGTGTTCGAGGATGTCCCCGGATTCCTTCCCGGAACCGATCAAGAATGGCGGGGAATTATCCGCCACGGGGCAAAGCTCCTGTATGCTTTCTGCGAAGCCACCGTCCCGAAAATGACCGTCATCACCCGCAAAGCCTACGGCGGCGCGTACGACGTGATGAACAGCAAGCATATCCGTGGCGATTTCAACGTGGCATGGCCAAGCGCGGAGATTGCGGTGATGGGAAGCAAAGGGGCGGTGGAGATTTTGTTCCGAAAGGAGATTGCCGAATCCGCCGACCCGGAAGCCGCGCTGGCCGCCAAGGATGCCGAGTATCGGGAGAAGTTCGCCCACCCCTACCTTGCCGCCGAGCGTGGCTACATTGATGACGTGATCGAACCGGCCGACACCCGCCCGCGCCTGATCCACGCGCTGCGGTTGCTCCGGAACAAGCAGGACACCAACCCGTGGCGGAAGCATGGGAACCTGCCACTGTAGGTTCTTCTGTAGGTTCTTCCCAATTGTGCAAAAACAGAGTGGCCATCGCTCCCCGCGATGGCCACTGTTGGTTACGGCTGTTTGGTGTGGGTGATTATTGCCCCACCGCTGACGCTGCCGATAGTACCGAAAGGCCAAGGATCCCCAGTACGGTAGTGAGAATCATGCCACCCAGTACAAAAATAACGAGGAAGTTGACCGCCAACACAATGATCACATAGATCACCCGCTTGTCGTCGGGGGTTTTCATGGTGTGCGGAAGCCCGAGGTACATCAGGTATATCCCATAAAGTCCACCAGCTATCGCTGCAAACCCACCCAGGACTGGGATAATTGACAGAATACCAGCCACCCATCCTGCTGTATTCGAGTAGATCACCAACTGGAAGGCGCGCCCCTGGTTGGCAACCGATCCGAACGACGAAGCAAGCACGTTCACAATAAACGCGGCAACAACGATGACAATGAGGGAGGTAATCAGCCAGGCCAACCCTGCTGCAACCCCATACATCAGACCCGACGGGCTAAGCAATCCAGGTGCCGATAATTGTTCCCACCACTGGAAGCAACATTAGTGGCAAGGCGTAGCCGGTAATCATTCCCCCGGTGTCCGGTTCTTCCGTTTCAATCACCGGCCATTCCGTTTTTGGGGTAAGGATAATGTTCTTTGCGCGGTCAACAAGGCCCATGGCTGTCCCCTTTGTTTAGTTGTTTGTTGTGTGAGCGACGTGCGTGTGTTTTCACGTCGCGCCGAACATACAGCATATTTTCACAACCTGAAAGAATCTTCGACGCTTTGCCTGCTTGGTAATGGGTGATATTGCCAAAAAAGTTGACCGTCGCTACCCTTTTCCATCATCATGCTTCACACTTCCCAATCGCTCGAGTCGGTGATCGAGCATTTAAGCAGCCTTCCCACCATTGGCCGGAAGACCGCGCAACGCATCGCCCTCTATCTGCTGAAACAACCCCGCGAAGAGGTGGTGGCAATGGCCCGCGCCCTTGTTGACATGAAGGACAAAACCGCCTACTGCTCCATCTGCCAAAACATCACCGAGCAGGACCCCTGCGCAATCTGCCAATCCCCAAAACGGGACCGGAACGTGATCTGCGTGGTTGGCGAACCAAGCGACGTTTTGGCGGTGGAGAAAACCAACGATTATCATGGCCTGTACCACGTGCTTGGCGGGGTGATCCACCCGCTGGATGGAGTTGGGCCGGACGATTTGAAAATCAAGGAACTGCTGGCACGGATTGGGAGCGGCGAACAGGAGGTGATCCTTGCGCTGAACCCCAATGTTGAAGGGGAGATGACCACGCTCTATCTGGCAAAACTCCTGAAGCCGCTTGGCGTGAAAGTCACCCGAATTGCTCGCGGAGTTCCGTTGGGGTCGGCATTGGAGTTTGTTGATGAAGCAACCATCTCGCGGGCGTTGGAGGGGCGTGTTGAAGCCTGAGCAATCGCACCAACCAACCCCCGAACCGCACAAACAAACCGAAGAGTGGTTCGAGCGGTGGTTCCGCAACGAGCTGTACCTGAAGCTCTACGCCCACCGCGACCGTGCCGAAGCCACCCACTGTGTGGAGCTTATTCTGCGGGCAACCGCTGCCGCTGGCCACGTGCCATCCCACGCGCTTGATTTGGCGTGCGGCCCGGGCCGCCACTCCATCACGCTGGCGCAGCGGGGGCTGCAGGTTACGGCGGTGGACCTTTCCCCCACCCTGCTTGGCCACGCGCTGACCGCCGCCGCAAAGGAAGGGGTGGAGGACCATATCCGTTTTCTCCGCTCCGATATGCGGCACATCACCTTCCACCAGGAATTTGACCTTGCTGTGCAGCTGTTCACCAGCTTCGGTTACTTCGACAGCCCCGCCGATGATTTTTTGGTGCTGGAACGGGTCCGCCAGGCATTGCGACCCGGCGGGTATTACGCGCTGGATGTGCTGAACGAACAGCAGTTGCGCAGCTCACTTCTGAACAGCAGCAGGAAATGGGTGGATGACCTTGAGGTGGTTGAACACCGGCAGATTGTTGACGACCGCGTGGAAAAAACCATCACCATCCATGCGGGTGCCGAGCAGATGGAGTTCCACGAATCGGTCCGGCTCTACCCGCCCGACACGCTGGCGCAGATGTTGAACGATGCCGGGCTTGTTCCGGTGGAATGGTTTGGCGATTACCACGGGTCGGCATTCCACCCCCGCCACTCGGCGCGGATGCTGGTGATTGCGCGGGCGGAGTAATCACATTTTCTTTTCTGCACGTTACTTTTTACCAGGGCCTTGGCTCACCTGCTTTGGAAGCAACAACGTCCTACCGCTGCTTCCCTTCCGAACACGTCAACAACAGCCATTTCCATAACCATCAAGGAGTTCCCGAATGTTGAACCGCCTTCTTCCCTACGCCGGCGCGATTGCCTTAGCGTTGGGCGTTGCCGTTGGTTGCTCAGAGAACAACATCACCGAGCCAGCCGCAGCAGCAGCAGCCACTACTGATCCTTACTACGTGCTTCGCCCTGATGCTTCGGCGATGAGCGACGTGAGCGAGCTTCCATCACTTGAGGAATTGATCGCCAGCAGCGGCGAGCTTACCACGCCAAACGCCAATCCTCCAGACACCGGCATTCGCCCGGGCGGCGGGAAAGATGGACGCGACACCGGGGTGAAGCCACCAAAACCACCGCGTGACCCACGTGATACCGGAGTGAAGCCGCCAAAACCACCGCGTGACCCACGTGATACCGGAGTGAAGCCGCCAAAGCCACCGCGTGACCCTCGCGACACCGGAGTGAAGCCGCCAAAGCCGCCACGTGATCCTCGCGACACCGGGGTGAAGCCACCACGCGACCCACGTGACACCGGGGTGAAACCACCACGCGACACCGCAGTGAAGCCCCCAAAAGGTCCACGCGATTACGGCCGCTTGCAGATGGGAACGTACAGCCGGATCATCAAACAATTGCAGCTGACCAGCGAGCAAGATTCGGCGGTCCGCATTTGCTTCGAGAGCTACCGCCGCTGCGTGGGCGATGCTGCAAAAACCTACGGCGCGGCACGCCAAGCCTTGAAAGCACAATTTGATGCCGCCTACCGCGAACTCCGTTCGCAGCCAAAAGGTCCAGAGCGTGACTCGGCCATAAAGGCACTTCGCGAAAACTACATTGCCAGCGTCACAGCGTTGAACGCGAACTACGATGCCCAGGTGAAAGAATGCCAAACCAGCTTTGAAGGCTGCGTGACAAGCAACCTTACGCCGGAGCAGTTGGAGCGTTGGACCCGCCTGCTGGCAACGGTCAAACGATAATCTCTTGAAGGGGTTGGAACGATCGAGCCGGAAATCAGCAATGGTTTCCGGCTCGGTTTTTTTTTTGGGGGGATGGAGAAAATTTGCGGGCAGCCACTTACGCCGGCAGCATCACGGCATCCGATTGGCGCAGGGGGCCTTCTTGCACCCCGATTCTTGTGGCCAATCCCTCCTCAATCAGCCTGTTCAAAATGCCCAGCCCCTCACGCTCCTCCCTCACGCTCATTTTTTCTCGATAGCCCAACCGTTCGGCTGCGCGTTCCACAACGGCGTGCGCGGGGATTGGTCCATCGGCATCGCGCAATGCTTCCACCATCTTCCCTCGCCAGAACCGGCGCGGGATTCCGCACAGGGTTGGCTCGGAGGGGCGAACGTCATCGGGATGGAACAGCGCACGCTGCGGGATGCCTGCCGACGCGCAATCTTGGCGCACCGGGCACGCGGCGCAGTTTGGTTTGCGGGCGGTGCAGATGGTGGAGCCAAGGTCCATCAACGCTTGGTGCCAACGGAACGATTCCCCCGCCGGAAGAATCGCCGCCGCAACAGCTTCCACCGTTGCGGGCGGCATTGCCTGGCGCGGGGAGTGGCACCGGAAAAAGAGCCGCGAGATCACCCGCTGGATATTCACATCCACCACCGGAACATCCATCCCAAACGCAAAGCATTGGATTGCCGCCACGGTGTATTCCCCCAACCCCGGCAACGCCCGAAGCTGATCCGCACCGGAGGGGAACAGGCCGGAATGTTCCTCCACAATCGCCCGCGCCGATTCCTGCAACCGGAGTGCGCGGCGGTTGTAGCCCATCCCCCGCCACGCCCGCAGCAGCTCACCTTTCCCCGACGAAGCCAACGCCGCAACCGTTGGGAACTGCCGCAAAAATTCCGGCAGCCGCCCAGCCACCCGCGCCGATTGCGTCTGCTGCAACATCACCTCGCTTACCAGCACCACGTACGGATCAACGATGGTTTCGGCCCCTTCCTCCCGCGCCAATTTCCGCCACGGGAATTCCTTCCCCTGCTGCCGGAACCACGCCAGCAGCTGCCGGCGGATTGGGCGATGGAAACGATGGAACGTCAGCGGAAGCCGCGCGGAGGTTGTTGCCATGCCGAAAAAGTAAAGATGTTTCCCGCAACCGCCGCACGGTTGGCGGGCGTTGGGTTTGGGGGCTATGTTTGCGGGAAGTTCGCGCCGCAGACGCACGACGCGGCGGCATATCACGCAGAGTTTTTATCCTTTCCATCATGCACGTTATCAACTCCGTTACCGAACTGATCGGCAACACTCCACTTCTACAAATCAACAAGGTTATTGGCCCAACCAAAGGGACCGTTCTGGCAAAAATGGAGAGCGCGAACCCTGGCGGATCGGTCAAAGATCGGATCGGCATCAGGATGATAGAGGCCGCCGAGCGCGAGGGGAAGATCAAGCCTGGCGGGTTGATTATCGAGCCAACCAGCGGCAACACCGGAATTGGCTTGGTGCTGGCGGCAATCCAGAAAGGCTACCGCACCCTGTTCGTGATGACCGACAAAGCATCCGTGGAGCGGGTCCGCTACCTGAAAGCCATGGGGGCCGAGGTCCTGATTGTCAGCAGCGCGGCAAAGGCAAGCTCGCCGGAATATTATTTCAACACCGCGCAACGGCTGGCCAGCGAGCTTCCGAACGCGCTGATGCTGAACCAGTACGACAACCCCGCAAACCCCGAAGCCCACTACTACGGGACCGCCCCAGAAATCTGGGAGCAGACCGAAGGGCGCATCACCCATTTCATTGCCGGGATGGGAACCGGGGGAACAATCAGCGGGTGCGGAAGATTTTTCAAGGAGAAGAACCCGAACATCAAGGTGATCGGTGCGGACCCAACGGGGTCCTCGCTGAAAACCTACAAGGAGACCGGGCGGCTGGTTGAAGCACTCCCCTACTTGGTGGAAGGCGTTGGGCAGGAGCGGATCCCCGGCAACCTTAATTTCAACGTGGTGGATGAGGTCTTCAACGTCAGCGACCGCGAGGCGTTCGTGATGGCGCGGCGGCTTGCACGCGAGGAAGGAATCTTCACCGGAGGCTCCACCGGAATGAACTTTGCCGCCGCCGCCGCAAAAGCCCGCAGCATGAACGAAGGGGATGTGATGGTGGTGATTGTGTGCGACACCGGCGAGCGGTATCTAACCAAACATCACTCCGACGAGTGGTTGCAGGAGAAAGGATTTTTGGAACGTGAGAAGATCACGCTGGGGATGGTGCAGGAGCTGAAAGTGCGGCGCGAAGGGCGAATCGCCATGCTATCGGCCACGCCAGGGATGAGCGTGCGCGACGCGTTGAACCTGATGAACGCCCACGGCTTCAGCCAGCTTCCGGTGATGGAGGATGGAACGCCCGTTGGTTCCCTGCGCGACAACCGAGTGATGGCCGCTGTGCTGGACGACCGCGAGCTGCTGGACCGTTCCGTCAGCGAGGTGATGGAGGAGAGTTTCCCCGTGGTGAAGCACACCACCGAAGCCAGCAACGCCATTCGCTACTTGAAAGATGCCCGCGCAATTTTGATTGAAGATTACGGCACGATCTCCGGCATCCTAACGCGGCATGATCTGGTGGAGTTTTCTTGATCTTGGAAGCACGATAACCAGCAAACCGAAGCGGCTCTTGAAGAAGGTTCTTCAAGAGCCGCAACAGTATTGATGAAAACGGTTCGCAGTGCTTACCGTGCCAGGACGAACTTGGCTCGTTTCACACCAGCGGGCGTTGTCACTTCGGCAAGATAGACCCCGGTTTTCAGCCGTCCGTTGGCGATCATCTCCACTTGGTTTCCTGTCTCGGCAATGTTCCGTTCGGCAGCATAGACGCGGTTGCCAAGCAGGTCGTAAATGGCAATCGCCACGGTGGCGTTTGGTTCCTGGGTGGCGTAGTTAAGCGTCACGATGGTGTTGTCGCGATTGGCCAGCACCGCAAGGCCGTTGGCCTGATTGCTTGGCTCCACCGCAACGCTGCTGATCGCCCCTTCAACCGGTTCGGGCCATGCTGATTGGAAGACCTCACGGGTGGCGTTATCCTGAAGGAACACAACAGCGTTCAGGTTCTTGAAGTTCTCAACAGAATTTTCTGTTGTGTGGTTGATCCGGTTGGCAGCCTGCCCATCAAGCGATAAGCGATAGCTCCCCTGGAAGGTAAACGTCTCGGTAAAGGTCACGGGGACGCCAGCTTTTAACGGCTCGATGGCTCTTCCTTTGTCATCGGGGAGCATTTTCTTGACGACCTGGAAGAACTCCTTCTCACCATTGGATTTGACATTCTTCTCCGTACGATTTTCGATAATCAGCGTGTGCAATCGCAGGTTATTGGAGTTGATGTCAATGCCGGGAACAATCTCGGTTGTCACCGTAACGGTGGTTCCTTCAACTTTTATTGAGGAGTTGATTTTGTGGAACGTCGGCACGCTGGTAAATGCGGCGTACAGCTGTGGCGTGTAGCTGTTGGCGTTCCCATCCCAGCCGCCATCAACCTCCATTCTTGGAATAGAGTTGATCCCGTAATACCCACGGCGGTTCACTGTTTCGTTTGTGGCATAAGGGTCGCCAGTTCCGGGGAAGTCTTGCTGGTATTTCACCACGGTGTAATCGTCCACCGGATAGAGCTTCAGGATCGTGTGCAGATTATCGTTCCCCGGCTTGCACGGGGGGCAGGTTGATGATGTGAAGACTTCCTGCAACGGGCGGCGTTTCTCCATCTTCGTTGTCACGGTCAGGTTCACCATTAACGAAAGTTTCTCCTGGCCCTTGGCGTTCGTTGCGAACTCAACGTTTGCCTCGTAATTCTGCTCGGCCAGCCCTTTGGTGTCAATCGTAAAGGTGACGTTCTTCGAGCTGCCAGCAGGAACATCCACCGCTTCCAGTGGGGTAACGGCCAACCACGAAGCATCGTTTGGGATCGTGATGGTTGCCGATAGCGGAACGATGCCGGTATTGCGCACCGTGACCGTAAAGTTCCTTGTGGTATCTGGCTTCATAATCTCGCTACGGCTTGTTGGGGAGATCTGCCCAATCGCCGTCGGTTCGCCTTCGGTGTATTTGTACACCTTCGGGGTTTGATACCCGCTGACCATATACAACCCAGTGCCATCGCTTGGCATTGATGCAACGTTGTAGGTGCCAGCAGGAAGCGCGTATGTTGATTCCCATTTATTCTTTGCCGGATCGTAGGAATACGTGGCATCCAGCGCGGTGCCGTTGTACGCCCCTGCGGTTGCATACACTTTCCCATTCAGCGACCCAACGGCCAAGCGGGTTAGTGGCGTTGGATAGCTGGCCCCGCTGCTCCATGCGATGCTCCCATCTTCAGCAACCAGGCCCTTGTACACAAAGTTGTTATACGCGCTGGAGTTGGTTCCGCCAATCAAGTAGATGGTGTTATCAACCGCTGCGGCAGCGGAGTACGCGCTGGCAGCCGGCGGTGCCGATTGCGCAGCCCACGTGTCGGTTGCCGGATCATAGACTTGCGTGCCGGATGTCACCGTTCCAGCCGAGTTGTACCCGTTAAGGATGTAGATTTTTCCGCCAACCACCGCGCCAGCAACCTGGTACACCGGCGTTGGGATGTCGGCTTTTTTTGTGAACTGATCCGTTGCCGGGTCATACTCCAACACCGATGCCGCCATCACCCGCGTGTTGCCGCTAGTGTAGTAGCCCCCAGCGATGTAGATTTTTCCGTTGATTGCCGCAGCATATCCCCCTGCACGGGCTTCCGGCATATTGGCAATCCGCACCCACTTCGTTGCTCCGCCGGTCATGTCCAGCATAATCGAACTTGAAACGAACGATCCGCTCGACTGGCCGATCTGAGATTCTAACCCGCCAAAAACATACAGCTTGCCATCCATGGTGGCCGTCTGATGCCAGCTGCGATATGCAGTTGATGAGATTTCGGGCAATGATGCCCACTGCCCAACGGTCCTTTGCTGGGCAAACACCAGCCAGCCAGCCACTGCAAGCAAGCAAGCTGCAATACGGTAGGAATTGTGCATCCGTCTCTCCTAAAAATGTGTGAACGGTTCTGTGAAAGTTGAAGGTCTTGAATGGGCCGAAACAGGCAGCCGCATCAACTGGGGGTTGGCCGATGCAAGAAGAGGGGGGGGCGGAACACAAGCAGACTGCCTGCGATTGTAGCGGCGGGCAAATTACACCACCGCCCCACACATTGGCAAGCACCTGTGACGATTATTTTGCGGGGTGGCTGGGGGTGGGTTTGCGTCGTATCTTTGCCCCGTGCGCATTAAAACTCTTCATAGCGGCAACCTACTCCGGTCCACCGGGACCATTCGCGGGGGATCGTTCCCTTCGGCGATGATCCTGGGTGCGCGACTGCGCCATTGGATTGCCACCGCCAGCGCACTCCCCCTCTCCGCCTGATTTCCTCCACACACACACACTTCTTCATTCCCAGATTCCGTAGCAAGAACCGGCGCAGCAGTGCGCCCGCCGCTTGCGTAGGCATTCTGCGGTGTGGTGTTGCGGAAGCATCTATGGATGCCCCCACCCAGCCACGCGATTTCATGCGAACAACGACTACTGCTAACAACACATTCATAGGAGAGAATAGATCATGATAAAAACATCAGTGGAACACGGAACCACGCTGAACACAGCCGGAACAATCGCCCCGAACGAAGTCCACCAAACGCTTGGCCGCCACATGCTGGCCGACGGATTCCCGATGGTGCTGGACCTTGAACGGAGCCACGGGTCCTATCTGTACGATGCCATCACCGGCCAGCGTTTTATTGACTTCTTCACCTTCTTTGCCAGCAACCCCATCGGGATGAACCACCCGAAGCTGAACAACCCAGAGTTCATCAACAAGATTGGCAAAGTGGCCCTGCACAAGCCCAGCTGCAGCGACCTGTACACCGTGGAAATGGCGGAGTTCGTTGATGCCTTTTTCCGCGTGGCGGTCCCCGCGCACTTCCGCTACAGCTTCTTTATCGAAGGGGGCGCGCTGGCGGTGGAGAACGCGCTGAAAGTTGCTTTCGACTGGAAGGTGCGGAAGAACTTCGCCAAAGGCCACACCGACGAACGGGGCCACAGCGTGATCCACTTCCGCCACGCCTTCCACGGGCGCAGCGGATACACGATGACCCTAACGAACACGGACCCCACCAAAACCGCGCTCTTCCCAAAATTCACCGGGTGGCCGCGCATCACCAGCCCGGGCGCAACCTTCCCGCTGGAGGGGGAAAACCTTGAGCGGACGATCCAGCTGGAACAACAGGCCGTTGCCGAAATCGAAGAAGCCTTCCGCCAAAACCCCGACGGGATTGCTTGCATCATCCTTGAGCCAATCCAGGCCGAAGGGGGCGACAACCACTTCCGCCCAGAGTTCCTTGCCCAGCTGCGCAGCTTGTGCGACCAACACGAAGCCTTGTTGATTTTCGATGAGGTCCAAACCGGCGTTGGCCTTACCGGAACCATGTGGGCCCACCAGGGGTTGGGAGTGATCCCCGACATCATCACCTTTGGGAAGAAAACGCAGGTCTGCGGAATCCTTGTTGGGCCGCGGGTGGACGAAGTCCCCGATAACGTCTTCCACACCTCCAGCCGCATCAACTCCACGTGGGGGGGGAACCTTGTGGATATGGTCCGGTTCACAAAAGTGTTGGAGGTGATTGAGGAAGAGAACTTGGTGGAGAACGCACGCACGGTTGGGGCGCATCTGCTGGGCCGTTTGCAGGAGCTTCAGCAGCAGTTCCCGAACCTTGTGAGCAACGTGCGCGGGCGCGGACTGCTTTGCGCAATGGACCTTCCAAACGGCGAGCTTCGGAACGCCTTCCGCGAACGCTGCTACCAGCGCGGGCTGATGATCCTGGGCTGCGGCGACCACTCCATCCGCTTCCGCCCAGCCTTGAACATCACCGCCGAACTGATTGATGAAGGCTTCGCCGTGATTCGGGAAGTGTTGGCGGAGATGGGATAACAAGACGCTGGCAACGGGGGCGGGGAGATTTCCCTTCCCCCTCTGCCGTCCAGCCCTACTCAACCTCACCCCCCAACCCCCTCTCCGTGACTTCGTTCCCTGAGCACCACGCCAGCAACTGACGGAGAGGGGGAGCCGGAGAAGGTAGCCGTCCCGACCTCCGTCGGGATTGATAAAAGGTCTTTAGCCTTCGGCGCCATCACGGCCAAGTCCCACGCAACACCAGCCCTGAAGGGGCGACCCATGCCAGCCAGGGCACCGCCCTGGGAACTGAACCAACCCCACGCAACACCAGCCCTGAAGGGGCGACCCATGCCAGCCCAGGGCACCGCCCTGGGGAACTGAACGGGCGACCTCCATCTGGTTGGATATGTTGTTGAGGGTCTGGATTTCCAATGGGTGCGGTCCGTGCACGATTGATGGGTGAATGGGGTTGCCCCTTCAGGGCGGTGTGGATATTCGGGGAGGACGATTCCCAAATCCCCCAGATTCCCAGGGCGTTGCCCTGGGCTATGATAGCCTGCCCCTTCAGGGCGACCGATGCCCCCCTTCGCTTACACTTCGCGCTTCGGAAGTATATTGCGGCCCTTCGTTCACAACAGTCCATTCAAAAAGAACTGAACTAACCGACGTATGGCAACTCCACGCTCCGAGGCCCCGCGCCGTTCCGCAGCGTCTTCCAAGCAATCCACCCCGAAGCAGATTGGCCCTGCGCGGTCCCCCTTTGCGGGGATGGATCCCCGCGTGCAATCGCTCCTGTTTGTGGGGGCAATCCTTCTGCTGCTTGTGCTGTTTTTCAGCAAGCAGATTTTTGGCGATATGCTGTTTGGCGCAAGCGATTTCGTCTCCTGGGAAAGTTTCCGCCCCTACCTTGATGCCCAAGATGCCAAAGGGGAACCACCCCTTTGGATACCGTACATCTTCAGCGGTATGCCCGCTTTTGCCTCCTTCCTTGTCACCGGCGACCGCTGGTGGGACCTGACGATGAAGCTGTTCTACAGCAGCGAGCATATCATCGGCTTTATCAACTATCCCGTCACCCGCGTGGTGTTCCACTACTTCCTGTACGGGTTGGGGATGTACCTTCTGATGCGCACCAAGAAAGCCACGCGCGGGGTTGCCCTGTTTGTTGCCCTGGCGGCAATCTTCAGCACCTGGATCATCATCTACATTATGATTGGCCACAACACCAAAATCTTGGTGCTGATGACCTTCCCCTACATCTTCCTCTGCCTGGAAAAATTGATCCACCGCTGGAGCCTGCTCTATGCCGGGTTGCTGATTTTGGCAATCCACATTCTGTGGGAAGCAAGCCACTTGCAAACGGCGTTCTACGGCGCGTGCGCTGTTGGAATCTACTTGCTGGTGGAGCTGGTCGGCGCGCTTCGCCAGAAGGACCCGGCCGCCCAGAAAACCGGCACAACCGCGAACGTAGGTTTGGCAATCGCCACGCTGGTGGTGGCCGGCGCGTTTGCCTACGGCATGGGGCTGGACCGCAACCTTGCCGTGCAGGAGTACCTCCCCTACTCCACCCGTGGCGCGGCCTCGATCACCGCCGACCCCACCCACAAGGAAGGGGCAATGGAGGTTGGGCAAGGGTGGGAATACTCCACCAACTGGAGCTTCTCCCCCCAGGAGATGGTGACGTTCTTCTCCCCCAGCTACTACGGGTTTGGGAAGATGGAGCTTCCGCGCGATGTGGTGGCCAGCTTCAACCCGCAACTGCTTCAGCAAAACGGCATTGACCCCGAAGGGCACATGGCCACTTACTGGGGCCAGATGAGCTTCACCGATGCGGCCCACTACATGGGGGCGGTGGTGCTGGCGTTGGGGCTGTGGGGATTTTGGATCAACCGCCGCAACCGCTTTGCCCAGGCATTGTTGGCAATCGGGGTGTTCGGCCTTATCCTCTCCTTCGGGCGCAATTTTGACCTTCTCTACAAACTCTTCTACGACCTTGTCCCGGGCTTCAACAAGTTCCGCGCGCCAAGCCAATCGCTGGTGTTGTTGGAGTTCGTCTTCCCGATCCTTGCCGGCTTGGGGCTGAAAGAATTGATTGCCCGCCGCGAGGCCGGCGACGCAACCGTGGCAAAAGGAATGATCGGCTGGATAGCCGGGTTTGGCGGGCTGACCCTTCTGATTCTGCTGTTCCTTTCTTCCGGCAGCAGCTACAACGAGGCGGTGGCGCAATCGGGGAAACTCCTTTCGGCAAGTGCCGAGGCCGCAAGCTACATGCACAGCCGCGCCATGACCGATCTGTTCCTGACGCTGCTGTTTGGCGCGGGGGGGCTTGGGCTGGCGTACTTCTACGCCAAAGGGCGGATTAGCAGCGTGGTGATGGTGGGGGCGTTGATTGCCATTTCCACCGTGGACCTGTGGCGCGTGGCGTTTATCCCGATGGAGGGAACGCCAGCAAAAGAGGTGATGGCGCAGTTCGACCCCACCGACGTTGATGAGTTCCTGAAAAAGGACACCGAGAAATACCGCATCCTGAACCTTGCCACCCAGCCGAATTTCCCGGCCCGGCATTTCCAGGAACATATCCTTGGATATTCCTCGGCAAAAATGCGGAGCTACCAAAACCTTCTGGACGTTGCCGGAAACGGCGATGTCCCAACCTCACCGCTGGCATGGGACCTTCTGAACACGAAGTACCTGATTATGCCGAACGAGCAAGCCAAAGCCGCCGAACAACAAGGGATGACCCCGGCCTTCCGCTCGCAACGTGGGGTGACGGTGATGCAGAACAACAGCGCGATGCCCCGCGCTTGGTTTGTGAACCGGGTTGAGGTGGCAAATGAGAAAGCGATTCTGGAGATGATTAAATCGAACGGCTTTGACCCACGCGACGTTGCCTACCTTGTTGCGCCGCTGAAAGAGCAGGTGGAGCCGGTTGGATACGCCGCCGGAATGCAGGACAAAATGAAGCTGGACTCCACCGGAAACCTTGTTCCCGACACCACCGGAAGCACCGCCAGCGCGGCAGCAAAAGGGAGCGTGAAGATTACGAAGTACGAGCCGCACCACATCGCCATGGATGTTGAGGCCCCCGGGAAAAACTTCCTGGTGATTAGCGAGATTCACTACCCGCCAGGGTGGCGCGCAACGATTGACGGGAAGGAGGCGGAGGTCATCCAAACGGACTATCTGCTGCGCGGCCTTGTGGTCCCGGCGGGGAAGCACAAGATTGAGATGAACTACGTCAGCGGAGGATTCCAGACCGGCAAATACGCCTCGCTGGGGTTGAACGTGGTGATGTTCGGCATGATCGCCGCCGGGGCATTGATGGGGCGGAAGAAAGAAGAGCAAGCATAAGCGAACCAAAGCAAACCGGACCGGAGCGGTTGGCGCACCTGTGAGTTCCTCACAGCCGCCAATCGCTTCTTTTTTTTGCAGGCTGCGGCAACTTCCAACACCAGCACCCTGACTGCCAAGCAACGCGCCGAACAAAGGTAGCCGCCCCGACCTCCGTCGGGATTGATAAAAGGTCTTTAGCCTTCGACGCCATCTGACTGCCAAGACTGGGCCCCGATAAAGATCGGGGCCGCTACCCTGACTGCCAAGCAACGCGCCGAAAAGGTAGCCGAAGGTCTTTAGCCTTCGGTGTCTTTTGACTGGGCAGGCTAAAGACCTGCCGCTACCCCGACTGCCGAGCAACGTACCGAACAAAGGTAGCCGCCCCGACCTCCGTCGGGATTGATAAAAGGTCTTTAGCCTTCGGCGCCATCTGACTGGGCCCCGATAAAGGTCGGGGCCGCTACCCCGACTGCCAAGACTGGGCAGGCTAAAGACCTGCCCCTACCCTGATAAAGATCGGAGCCGTTACCCACCCCGCCACAGCTCGAATGCCAGCCACCAATCCACTTCTGCTTCGGCGGTGGCATCGCCGGCGTTCCAGCGGCGGATTGCTGCGCCGATTGCGGCGTGGTCGTAGTGGGGGTAACTCTGCACTTCCTGCGAACTCCATCGGTCCAGAATGAACTCCCGCATCGCCGCAAGGAAATTTTGGCGAAGCGTGTGGGGGGCTTCCGGGCGGAAGATTTTTTTTGCGCGAACCCACAGGTGGGACCCAATCGTCCCCAACCGATACGGGTAGGTCGTTACCCCTTTCACCAGCGGGAACCGCTCAAGCGACGGGGCCGCACGGTGAAGAAGCTGGCGATAGAGCCGCGCATTCCGCCGCTCCGATTCGGGGGTGGAGAACACGGCATCAAGAAAACTGGGCTGCGCAAAGGGCATGAAATTCACCGCAAGGGAATCAACCCGCGCCTGCTCGATTCCCCCAACGTTCGGGAACCGCGCCCGGGCAATCCACAAATCAAGCAAGTTCCCAACGCCGAACCTCTTCACCGGCGGCGACGCTTCCCACAGCAATCGCAACTGCTCCTTCACCCCCTCCATCATCACCGCCGTCGTCTCCGCGTTGAACAACGTGGCGCGGCGAAGCAGCACAAACGGGAGCAGGTCATCGGGGGACCCGGTGGCAAGCGCGGCGGTCCCACCTTTCAGAAATCGCCCAAAGAATTGCCGCCGTCCAATCTCCCCATATCCCCCATCCACCAGCACCCAACGCTCCGCCGGAAGCTGCGGGTAGTAACGCAACCGGGACCAGGTGGAAAGGGGTTCCACTACCATCGTTTGCGCGGCGTACTCCACCAACGACGGGAGCGCGCTGGCGGGGTCCTGGGGGGGAAGATTGAAGTGGTGGCAAGCAATCCCGTGCGCCGCCGCAAGCTGTTTTGCCAGCGCAACGTCCGGCTCGGTCGGCTCGCCAAAGGTGTACGTTGTGAACGGCTCCTTCCGCGCCAGCAACAGCGCCAGCAGCAGCCGCGAATCGAACCCGCCGGACAGCCCAAGCGCAAGCTGCCGCCCCGCCGGAATCGCCGGACGGAGGAATCGCCCCAAGCTGGTTTCAACCGAATGCGCCGGCTCGGTTGTTGGGAAATAGAGTTGCTCGGTCAGCTGCAATTTCCCGTTGCTGAACGCCCCCCTTCCCCCCTGCCCCAATCGCTCCGCGCCAACAATCAGGCTTCGGCTTTGCCATTGGTTGAACGTCAGGAAGTGGGGGCCGAAGTTGCGGAAATCCACCTGCGAAAGGCCAGCAACGCGGCAAAGGTAATCGAGCCGGGTGGAGAAGATGAGGCCCCCGTTGTGCGGGGCAAGATAGAGCGTGCGAAGGCCAAGCCGATCGTTGGCGGCAACCAGCCCGTTGCGGTCCCAGCGGAGGGTGATGAAATGCCCGTTCAGCTGGCGAAGCGGCGGCTCGGGTTGCTCCATCAGCGCGGTCCAATCCTCGGTTTGCAGCAATCGGCAGCCATCAGCTTCTTCGGCAATTCCCACGCCGCACACAGCCCAGCCGGAATGGTCGTGGGAACGGGAATGGAACGTGAGTTCGGTCCCGCCGCCAACCATCGCCATCCCTTGCTGGCCAACGGTGAACGTGGCCGCGCCAGCAACAGCGCGAATCCGCTGCCGCACCGATTCGGCACCGCCCCCGGGAACATCACCCGAAAAAAAACAACCCAGTAGCCAGCCCATTGAAGTTGATGGTTGATGAACGAACGAACCACCCCCCCACCTTCCCGGAAGGCAACTTATCCCCAGTAGTTGATGAACTGCACAATCGCCTCCACCGTAGTGTCGCCGGTGGGACCGAAGCGGCGGACGATGGAGAAATGGTCGCGGCCACGGATGCTGACGAACCGGGCATCGTTCCCGGCCTGGCGCAGCGCGTTGGCGAACTCCTTTCCGCCGTCGCGCATCCGCTCAGGGTCCTGCTCGGCAGCCATCACCAAAAATGGAGGATGGAAATCGCGGATGTGATGAACCGGGGAGGCCGTGTGCAATTCCTCCGCTTCCCCCCCGAACGCCTCGTGAATCAACTCCAGGCTGGTGAAGCCGGGGCTTTCGGCATGGGTGTTCAGGTTGTACACACCGCTGACGGCAACCACCCCGCGCACCGCTTCGGCGGGGAACTGATTGCGGGCTTGGACATCAGGGTTCAAAGCGATGAACGCGGCAAGATGTGCCCCTGCCGAATGGCCCATCAGAAACAGCGCGTTGGGGTTCCCGCCGAACTCACCAATCCGCTGGTGGACCCACCGCACGGCTTGGGCGCAATCGTCGGCATGGGCGGGGTGCTTCACCTGCGGGGTCAGCCGGTAGTTGACCGTGACGGCCACGATTCCCCGCACCGCAAAGGCGCGCCCCAGATGCTCGAACAATCGCTTATCGCCGCTGCGCCATCCGCCGCCGTAGAAATAGATCACGACCGGAAGGCCATCAGCATCGGGCGGGGCGTACACGTCCAGAACGTGGCGCGGATCGCCGGAGTCGGCAAGGTAGGGAACGTCCCGCTGGATGCGAACCTCGGCGTTGAAAAGCTCAGTAAACGTCATGCTTCTTCTGGGTTGATTGCTGCGGCCCGGCCAGCCACCCAGCCGGTGGAGAAAGCGGCCTGCAGGTTGTATCCTCCCACCCGCCCGGCAACGTCCAACGCCTCGCCAGCGAAATAGAGGTTCGGCACCGCACGGGACCGCATGGTGGTGGGGTCCACTGCCGAAAGCGCGATCCCCCCGGCGGTAACTTCCCCCCGGTCAATCGGGACCTGGCCAACGGTCCCAACGCGCCACCGTTTCAGCGTGGCAACCATCTGCCCCCGCTCGTGGCGGCGTATCGCGCCCAATTTTCTTCCTGGCTCAATCCCCGCTTGCTCCAACACACTTTCCACAACGGCTTGGGGGACGAATCCGGAAACAAACGTTTGGATTTCGCTGGTGGGCGAATCCTGCAAGCGGTTCAGAAAAATATCCAGAAGGTCATCGGGGTGTTGGTCCGGGGCAACGTCGGCAAGAAGGATTGGCGTGGCCCCGGCTTCCTGCGCCAGCGCAACCGCCCGACTGATCTCGAGCGTGGCCGGCCCGCTTGCGCCGCGATGCGTCAGCAGAAGGTCATCGCGCCACGTTTGGTTGAAGTCCTTTGCGTTGGGGATTCCCAACTCGTTCAACGTTGGTGCGAACGTCAGCCGAACGTCGCGAAGGGCAACCCCTTGCCAGCTGGCGTGCGGAGCTGGGGTGAAGTAGATGGGGGCCAACGCCGCGCGCAACGGAACCACCGGAAGCCCCAGCGATTCCCCCCAAGCGATGCCATCGCCGGTGGTTCCAACTTTCCGGTAGCTTACGCCGCCGGTTGCCACCACCACGGCATCGAACGGAACCGTTTGGCCATCCAACTGAACCCCCACGGCGGCCCCATCTTCCACAAGGACCGCTTGGACGTGGGCGTTGGTTTCCACCTGGACCCGGGCCCGCTGCAGCATCCGCTCGAACGCGCTCAGGACATCATCGGCACTGCCGCTAACGGGGAAGACCCGCCCATTGGGCCGGACGAATGTTTCCACCCCTTCGGCATGGAGCATGGAAAGGAGAGTTTCGGAGGTCAGGGTGTGGAAGGCATAGCGAAGGAAGCGAGCCTCGGGGCGGATGAACCCTTCCTCCATCTGGCGTGGCGGGGCGTTGTGGGTGATGTTGCACTTGCCACCGCCGGAGATCAAAATCTTGATGCCAAGCCGTTTGTTCCGCTCGAACAGGGTGGCGTGTTGGCCGGCATTACTGGCCGCCAGCGCAGCAAGCATCCCCGCCGCGCCGCCGCCAACAACGGCAATTCGTTTAGACCTCGTCATGCAAGTTTACCAAGCGGCGAAGGGCGGAGATTTCGCGGCGGGTCAGGGGCCGCCACTCGCCGCGGGCAAGGCCGCGAACGGTAAGCCCGGCATACTGGGAGCGATGCAGCCGCACGACGGTGTAGCCGAACTCCTCAAACAATCGCCGGACCTCGCGGTTCTTCCCTTCGCGCAGTTGGATGCTGAGCACGCGGGCATCGCGTTCCTCCACAAACAGCTCGCACGGCTGGGTCTCCTCCCCATTTTCAAACGTCACCCCGGCGGCAATTTTGCGGGCGTGGCGATTCTCCAGCGGCTTATCAAGCTCCACATCGTACAGGCGTTCAACGCCGTAGCGGGGGTGCATCAGGCGGTGGGAAAGGTCGCCATCGTTGGTGAGAAGAAGCACGCCGGTGGTGTTGCGGTCCAGGCGGCCAACGGGGTAGATGCGGTCGTGATATTCCACAAGGTCCAGCACCGTCCGGCGGCCACGCTCGTCGCTGGTGGTGGTGATGGTGTCCTTCGGTTTGTTCAGCAGGACGTAGGAATGGCGCGGCGGGTCGCTGATCAGCTTGTTGTCAATCGTGACCTTATCGTTCCCTTTCACACGGGTCCCAAGCTCCGTCACCACGCTGCCATTAATTTTCACCCGCCCTTCGCGGATCATCTCATCGGCAGCCCGGCGCGAGGCCGCGCCAGAATCGGCAATCACTTTGTTGAGCCGCACCCCTTCGTTCTTTGCCGAGGAAGTTTTTTGCGAAGAAGTTTTTTGCGAAGAAGCCTTCGGCGAATGGGTTTTCGGCGAGGAAGGTTTTTGCGAGGAAGCCTTCGGCGAATGGGTTTTCGGCGAGGAAGATTTCT
Source organism: Chlorobiota bacterium (assembly GCA_016710285.1). NCBI lineage: Bacteria > Pseudomonadati > Chlorobiota > Chlorobiota bacterium. The sequence goes on from JADJXR010000001.1 coordinate 89,870, forward strand.
GGATTGGTTTCCGCTTGTTCATCATGCCGGCAAAGATACCACGCAACCGCAGCGAAGTCGGGAAACGGAGAGTAATGGTTGAACCCGCCGCGCCCCCCTGCTTCGCCCTATCGGGCGAAGCGTTCCCCCCAATGCTGGGGGGAAATGAGGTCTAGTTCTCTCTACATCTCACGGAGCAGCCCACCAGTTTTCTCCGAACCCTCCCGAAGCGTTCCCCTCCAACGGAGGGGTGCCCGACAGGGCGGGGTGGGTTCGGCGAAGCCACCGAACACGCGGTGCTTTCTGTTGGCTCCGGATGGCTCTGATCCTGAGATTCGGAAAATGGGCGCGGTTTTGCGGGTGTCCCCAACCCACCCCCCAGCCCCCTCCCAAGAGGGGGAGCCGCGCACGGAGCCAACGCACGAAAACCGAAGATGACGCCGAAGGCTAAAGACTTTTTATCAATCCCGACGAAGGTCGGGGCGGCTACCCTTGCGGGGGTTGCTCCGATTCAATCGGGGCGGCTACCTCCCCCCCTCCATCAACTGCCGCTGCAAGCGGGTGCGGGTTGGCAACGGGGCATTCTGTAATTTCACTCCATGAATCATGGCTGCTGGCTTCGGCTGTTTCTGTTGCTGCTTGGGCTGATGGTGGCCCGGCCGGTTGCTCCATTGCCGGGGCAGTTGCCTCCGTTGCCGGAGGCGGAGCGGACCAGCGGCGTGGTGGTGCTGGTGGCCGATGCACGAACCGGAAAACTGCTTGGCGGGGTTCGTGCCGATCAGGCATTCCAGCGGACCTACTTCCCCGGCTCCATTTTCAAAATCGCCATTGCCGTTGCGTGGATGCAGCGCGGTGGGTTCAATTCCCGAACGGAATTCACCTGCACCGGCCACGACACGGTGGCCGGAACGCCGGTCCGCTGCTGGCTGGGAACGGGGCATGGGAAGGTGCGGTTTGTTCCGGCGTTTGCGGGGTCGTGCAACCTCTATTTTCAGCATATCGCCGCCGGCATCAGCCACCCTGAGTTGCTTCGGGCGGCGAAGCAGTTGGGGATGATCGGGCCGTGCAACTTCCCCGGGGAACCAATCGGCGCGCCGGCGGTGCCGCAGATCAACGTCCAGAATCTTCTTGGCGAATCGTTCGCCGTCTCCCCTGCCCAGATGCTTCGGCTTGCCCTGACGCTTGCCACGCGGGGGCGGCTGGCAATCGCCCCGTTCCAGCTTTCCGGAACGCGCTATCGCCCGCTGTATCAGGGGCTTCGCCAGTGCGTCCAGAAGGGAACCGGGAAAGGGGCGTGGCACAGGGCGTTCACGGTGAGCGGAAAAACCGGGACGGTGTATCGGGACGGAACGCGCCGCCGCACGGCCGGTTGGTTTGTTGGGTTTGCGCCGGCGGACCGCCCACGGTACGCGGTGGTTGTGCTGAATCCCAACGGAACCGGAAGCGATGCGGCGGGCATTGCCGGGGCGGTGTTCGGGAGGCTGATGTGATGCTTGCCACACTGCTGTTGCTCTGCTCCATTTTGGCATCGCCAGAAACGGCTCCACCGGTGGAGCCTGCGGTGCGGTTGCTTCTGTTTGCGCAATCCACGCCCCGCAGCGTGGTGATCTCCTCAACTACCCCCTTCACGTTCACCATTGGGGGAACGGAGGGGCAATCGAGCGAGCAAGCAAGCAGCGGAACACGGATTGAGGTCACTGTGGCGAAGGATGGCGGCGTGATTGCGCAGGGGCATGGCGGAGCAGAGGTGAAGATTGTGGGAGAAGGGATAATGCTGCAATCGGATGGACGGCGGCGGCGCGTTTCTGGGGAGCTACGGATTGCCGCAGCGGCTGGGCAACTGATGGTGGTGGCCACGATTCCGGAGCGGGAATATCTAACGGTGGCGCTGGCATCGGAATCCACGGTTGGCGAGCCGTTGCAGTATTTGATTGCCCTTTCGGTGCTGCAACGGAACTACCTGCGGACCCACCGTGGCCGCCACCAACCCAGCGCGGACCTTTGCGACAACACCCATTGCCAACGTGCCGACAACATCAATCCTTCCCCCACGGCCAAGCGGGCCGTTGCCGAATCGGAGCGGGTGCGGTGTGTGGTTGGGAACATCTATCCCTGCTACTACTCTGCAAACTGTGGCGGGCGGACCTTAACGCCGCAGCAAGTGTGGCACAAGGAGGAACCTGGATACCGTTCGGTGGCGTGTGGTTTCTGCAAGCGTGGGAAATGGCACCGGTGGAAACGGGCGGCCAGGGCCACGCCGCAGCTTGAGGAATTGGTGAAACAAGCCCCCTTCCCTCCCTTCATCAACGATGATTTTAAGATTGCTGTTGGGCGGGCAATTGGGTTCAACGTGGTGCTAAGCAACACGGTGGAGAAGATTGAGCGGCGCAACGGGAAATTTTGGTTCAGCGGGCGCGGGTTTGGGCACCGCGTGGGGCTATGCTGCGCCGGCGGGGTAACGCTTGCGCGCCGGGGGAAATCGGCCACGCAGATCCTGCAATGGTATTTCCCCGACGCAGCAATCGCAGTAATCGGGAAGGAGTGATGTGGGGGAAAAATGGGAAGCTCCGTTGATGGATGTGCTTGCCTATCAGTTCCCCCCTCATCTCATCTTGTGCCCCCAACCGCAGCTTACCGGAGCGGCCTCCAGGCGCCATCAATGTAGATGAACGGCCATAGGTCTCTGTCAGTCGCACCTGAATTTAGTATGCGTGTTGGGGTGCTTTGAACCCGTACGTTGTCGTCAACATCGCCGTTATAGACCCATACCACTTGGCCTTCAATCACGCCAGTTGTGGAAAGCGTCAGGTCCGATCTGGATCCATCCGAGCCGCCATCAGTTACTTTGATAATTGCTGCGTTATTTGGCGCGGTAAACGCAGCTCCATTTGGATGGGCGATTGAGGCAACCGAATAGACCAGTCGCCCGCTAGACATCTGCAACCCGATAGCATCGCTTCCCGCCACGGCAATGGTCATTCCTTTGTTCACATCGCCGCCGGTTCCGGTCATGTTGATATCAACGCCGGTTGCCGTTGTGCTGCCGCCGCCTGCGCCACTAAAATCGCCGCTGCTTGCCACCGAAAGGACAGTTTTGTTGATGGCATTGGTTGTGGTGTTGGTGGCATCGTTATCCACCACCATCGTGGTTGTGCTTGCAGTTTTTGCCCCGCTGATATTGAAGTTGGAGGCTTGCCCCGCGCCGCTGTTGGTGATGTCGAACAGCGTGCTTGCGCTGCTGGTGGTGTTGCTAAATGGGAGCGTCAGCCCGCTGGCGGTTGCCCACTCCAACGTGCCAGCCGTTGCGGTTGCCCCAGTTGCCAGCCGCAGCACTTGGCCATCGGTTCCGTTGGCTGCCGGAAGCGTGTAAGTGATGTCGTTGGCTTGTGTCTGCGCTTTGAACGCTGTGTAGTTGGTGCCGCTTGGGAATGCCCCTGCAGTGTTGTACGCCTCGAAGAACCGTAGCTCGCTTGGTGCGTTGTTGTTGTTGGCAAGCCAGAGATTGGTGTTGCCGAAGACCGCTACGTTGGCATCGGTGATCGTCATGTCATTGCTCCCAGTATTGCCGCCAAGGAAGCCGAAACTGCGGGCGGCACTCAGCGTTAGCCCACGACCGCCGGGGATTGCCGAATAATCGCCGGCTGCCGTGTTGCTCCGGCCGCCACCCACCGTCGAATAGATCTGCGATGCCGTGTTGCTCTCCCCCACCCACGGTCGAAGTACTCCCCGATGCCGTGTTGTTCGCTCCGCCACCCACGGTCGAATAGTTCTCCGATGCCGTGTTGGTCACTCCTCCACTCACGGTCGAATAGCTCTCCGATGCCGTGTTGGCATTTCCTCCACTCACGGTCGAATAGCTGTTCGACGCCGTGTTGTCCCTTCCGCCACCCACGGTGGCATACCTCTGATCGGATGTTGTTCCCGCGTTATCCCCTGCACGGTTGTTCTGCCCACCACCCACCACGCCATAGTCATCGGTGATCGTGTTCAAGAAGCCATTGGCCCCACCGCCGGCCAGCGTTGCACCAACCACACCAGCCGTCACGCTGTTCCCGTTGAACCCGCCAATGATGTTCGGGCTGGTGGCGTTTGGCTCGAACCGCATCACTCGGCGGCGGCCTTCGGTGGCGGTGCCGGCTTCATCCACGTGAATCTCGAACGGCTCGTCGTCGGTGGTCCCCACGAAGTTCGTTCCGGCGGTCGTGCCCGCGTTCCCCGTTAGATTCCAGCCGCTGCTGGCGGCTGCCGCCCACTCCAACGTTGCAGCAGTGAGCGTTGGTGCCGGGATGCTGGCAATCTGCAGCACTTGCCCGGCGGTTCCGTTGACAGCTGGCAGCGTGTAGGTGATGTTGTTGGCTTGCGCTTGGGCAACAAACTCCGTGTAGTCAGTTCCCCCAGGCTCGGTGATGCGAAGTCCGCTTCCAAGCTGCAAGTTTCCACTCAGGAAAAGATGCCGCCACCGGAAAGTCCCCGATCCTAAATCGTAGAGATTATCGGTGCCCGGGAGCAGATGCCCTGAGACAGATTGCGTCCCCCCCGATGGCGTGGAAATCAAGAACTGCCCCGCGCCAGCCGGATCGGGAATGGTTAAGGTCCCTCCGGTAATTGGACCGGTCGGCGTTTGAATGGTGATGGCATTGCCGTTGTTGTCATCCAGAACAAGTTTCTCTGCTCGTAGATCGCGGTTTTGCGCTGTTGCTGTTAGAACCGTACAGGCCACGGCTGTGGCCAGCGAAAGTGTGAGCCGTATGAACATTGTATCCTCTGTTGTTCAAGCGTATTGTGACTGTACCTGTGCAATTCCAGCCCCTGCAATCGAGAGAGGGGGGGGCGTTGGCTCCACGATCAAGTCTCTACTCTTGATCGTGGAGGTTATCCATGTTCCTTACTGGGTCTCGATCACATGGTAGCTGAATTGATGGCTTGTTGAAGCCGCTGGCAAACCATTGAAGTTGACGGTGAACCCTGTTGTTGTTGCTGTGACGTGAACACCAACACCAACACCAGCACCGTTGGCTGGGGTCACCACCACAATCGGAGCAGTGCCGTAAGGGAGGTTGAACGTTACCGTTGTCTGTGCACCGGTTGCGGGGGTTCCGTTGGTTGTAATGTTCAACAATCCTGCAACGTCCGTTGCCCGTGTCAGTACGGCGGTGGCAACGCCTGCGCCCAGCGTTCCAGTTGTTGGTGCTGTGGTCTGTTGCGAGGTCACGTGCCCGTTGGCAATCGCCACGCGTGAGTTTGTCACCGATGTTGCGCCGTTGACCAGGACGCGCACGCCACCAGCACCGCTGTTATCAATCGCGAAGGTTTGGTCGGCGGCGTTGTTGCGGTCAACACCGGATTCGGAGATGGTGAGGTCCGTGCCGGCTCCGCTGTTCACCACCACGTTGTCGGCAACGGTGACATCCCCCGCACTGTTGCTGATCTGCGATCCGGTTGTTGCAAGGACGATGTTGCCTGTGGCGTTCACTGCGGTTGCGGTTCCGGTTCCGGCTGGGGTTGCCACCAGTGTTAATGCTGTGGCATTGTTGTTCCCCCCCGCTGCCTCCGACGTGATGCGTGCGCCCGTTGCCGCAGCGTTTGGTGCGGCCCCGGCATACGCAACGTCGAACAGGTGGTTGGTGCGGGGCGTTGCGGTGGCTTGCGCGCTGCTTACGCTGTACTGAACCGCTGTGTTTGCAATCACCGAGCCAATCGAACGCTTCAGCAAATCGCCGTTGTTGTCGGCAACGATGATGCCATCGTTTGCGCCCGGGCTATAGCTTCCGGTCAGCGCCGCACCACTTAGCGAACCCATCCGCACGTTCGCGGTTCCAGCGGTTCCGCTGGAGCGGATGGCGTTCATGTAGGTGGTGTTGGTGTTGCCGGTGCCGATGTAGCTGCCAGTAGTTAAGGTTGAAGGCCGGTCGGCATCGCTGCTTCCCAGATAGACATCGCCGCCGCCGTTGGCCACGATTGCAAAACGGTTTCCGGTGGAGCCAGTGGTTTGGAAGAACCCGCCAACCACTGCGTTGGTCCCGTTGCCAGCACCCGAGGCGGACCCATGCACACCAACCGCCAACCCGCTGTTTGTTCCCCCGGTGTTGTCTGCAATTCCAACAGCCCCATACGTGGTGGTGCTGGCTCCGGTGCCGGTGGTGGCTGCTTGGCCATACACGCCACGGCTGGTGGTGTTGCCGGTATTGTTTTGGCTGAACCCGGCAATGGCAACGCCGGTTGGCGGGGCAACTGGGGATGTTGCTGTTGAGGCAATCACGCCGTTTCCGGTTGCTCCCGTTTGTGCTTCCACCGCCACCGTTGATGCCTCAAAACTTCCCCCCGTGGCTGGGCGCGTTGTTCCCCCCACCGTTATCCCCGTACCGCTTCCTGCGGTGGCTGCGTTGTAAATAATGCCGGTTCCACCGGTGATTGTGATCCCCGTTCCAAGGTTATTACCCAGCCCCGCCGCCAATGCGGATCCCCGTTCCGGTGCCAGCAGCACTGGAAGAGACCGCAATGCCAGCATCGTTCGTTCCCGACGCACCGACGTTGGTGACTTTGATGCCAGTGGAGGTTGTGGTCCCGGTCATGTTCACCCCAAGCCCAATTCCCCCCGCCGGATCCACGGTTCCGATTGCAAGTTTTGTGGTTGCAACCGGCGTTGCGTTAATGCCGATACCGCCGCCGCTTCCAACCGTCATCCGAGTGGCGTTGCTGGTGCGGATATCAATGTCGGTTGCCGAAATGGTCCCGAAGATGTTCGATGATGGAGCACTATTCCCCCCCAACGCCCATGCTGCCGAGGTCACTTGGTTATCCACATAGTTCTTCGTTGCTGCATCCTGCGCCGCTGTTGGATCCGCCACGTTCTCAATCTTGTCCCCCGATGCGCTGATGACCCCGCTTCCCGCATTCAGCGTGATGTTGTCGTTCCCATTCCCCAGCGTCACCGCACCGTTGGCAGTGACAGGGTTGGCAAACGTCGTCGTTCCGTTGACCGTCACCGCATCGGCTGCGGCATTCCCCAACGTCACATCTCCATTCGCATCCAAGTCCGTTACGTTTGCAAGCGAACGGGTGGTTGTCCCGATTGGCGTTGCTTGGATGCTGGTTGCCGTCAGCGCGCCAGCGTTCGTCAGCACCAAATGCTGCGTTCCCGCAGTCCGCAAATCCATCAGGTTTGGTGCGCTGCCGCCCGTCTCATCCAACCGGATCAAGGGATTGGCTCCCGTGTAGGTTTGCGCCGAGGCCGGGCCAAGACGGACGAAGCCATTATCCACGTAGTTCTTCGTTGCCGCATCCTGCGCCGCTGTTGGATCCGCCACGTTCTCAATCTTATCCCCCGACGCGCTGATGATCCCGCTTCCTGCGTTCAGCGTGATGTTGTCGTTCCCGTTCCCCAACGTCACCGCACCGTTGGCATCAAGTGTGGTGAACGCTCCTGTGCTTCGGGTCGTTCCACCAATCGGGCTTCCCTCAATTGCCGTCACCGTCAACGAACCACCGTTCGTCAGCAACAAATGCTGCGTTCCAGCGGTCCGCAAATCCATCAGGTTTGGTGTTCCGCCACCCGTCTCGTTCAACCGAATCAAGGGGTTGGCTCCCGTGTAGGTCTGCAACGCCGCCGGTCCAAGCTGAACGAATGGACCAACTACTCCCCCCAACACCGTGTTGTCAATGTAGTTCTTCGTTGCTGCATCCTGCGCCGCTGTTGGATCCGCCACGTTCTCAATCTTGTCCCCCGATGCGCTGATGACCCCGCTTCCGGCATTCAGCGTGATGTTGTCGTTCCCATTCCCCAGCGTCACCGCTCCGTTGGCAGTGACAGGGTTGGCAAACGTCGTCGTTCCGTTGACCGTCACCGCATCGGCTGCGGCGTTCCCCAACGTCACATCTCCATTCGCATCCAAGTCCGTTACGTTTGCAAGCGAACGGGTGGTTGTCCCGATTGGCGTTGCTTGGATCCATCAGGTTTGGTGCGCTGCCGCCCGTCTCATCCAACCGGATCAAGGGATTGGCTCCCGTGTAGGTTTGCGCCGAGGTCGGGCCAAGACGGACGAAGCCATTATCCACGTAGTTCTTCGTTGCCGCATCCTGCGCCGCTGTTGGATCCGCCACGTTCTCAATCTTATCCCCCGACGCGCTGATGATCCCGCTTCCTGCGTTCAGCGTGATGTTGTCGTTCCCATTCCCCAGCGTCACCGCTCCGTTGGCAGTGACAGGGTTGGCAAACGTCGTTGTTCCGTTGACCGTCACCACGTCGGCGGCGGCGTTCCCCAACGTCACATTGCCATTCGCATCCAAGTCCGTCACGTTTGCTGTCGAGCGGGTTGTTGCGCCGATTGGTGTTCCCTCAATGTTCGTCACCGTCAGCGCGCCACCGTTGGTCAGCACCAGATGCTGCGTGCCGGCGGTCCGCAGGTCCATCAGGTTTGGTGCGCTGCCGCCCGTCTCGTTCAACCGGATTAAGGGATTGGCTCCCGTGTAGGTCTGCAACGCCGCCGGTCCAAGCTGAACGAATGGACCAACTACTCCCCCCAACACCGTGTTGTCAATGTAGTTCTTCGTTGCTGCATCCTGCGCCGCTGTTGGATCCGCCACGTTCTCAATCTTGTCCCCCGACGCGCTGATGATCCCGCTTCCTGCGTTCAGCGTGATGTTGTCGTTCCCGTTCCCCAACGTCACCGCACCGTTGGCATCAAGTGTGGTGAACGCTCCTGTGCTTCGGGTCGTTCCACCAATCGGGCTTCCCTCAATTGCCGTCACCGTCAACGAACCACCGTTCGTCAGCAACAAATGCTGCGTTCCAGCGGTCCGCAAATCCATCAGGTTTGGTGTTCCGCCACCCGTCTCGTTCAACCGAATCAAGGGGTTGGCTCCCGTGTAGGTCTGCAACGCCGCCGGTCCAAGCTGAACGAATGGACCAACTACTCCCCCAACACCGTGTTGTCAATGTAGTTCTTCGTTGCTGCATCCTGCGCCGCTGTTGGATCCGCCACGTTCTCAATCTTGTCCCCCGATGCGCTGATGACCCCGCTTCCGGCATTCAGCGTGATGTTGTCGTTCCCATTCCCCAGCGTCACCGCTCCGTTGGCAGTGACAGGGTTGGCAAACGTCGTCGTTCCGTTGACCGTCACCGCATCGGCTGCGGCGTTCCCCAACGTCACATCTCCATTCGCATCCAAGTCCGTTACGTTTGCAAGCGAACGGGTGGTTGTCCCGATTGGCGTTGCTTGGATGCTGGTTGCCGTCAGCGCGCCAGCGTTCGTCAGCAACAAATGCTGCGTTCCCGCGGTCCGCAGGTCCATCAGGTTTGGTGCGCTGCCGCCCGTCTCATCCAACCGGATCAAGGGATTGGCTCCCGTGTAGGTTTGCGCCGAGGTCGGGCCAAGACGGACGAAGCCATTATCCACGTAGTTCTTCGTTGCCGCATCCTGCGCCGCTGTTGGATCCGCCACGTTCTCAATCTTATCCCCCGACGCGCTGATGATCCCGCTTCCTGCGTTCAGCGTGATGTTGTCGTTCCCATTCCCCAGCGTCACCGCTCCGTTGGCAGTGACAGGGTTGGCAAACGTCGTTGTTCCGTTGACCGTCACCACGTCGGCGGCGGCGTTCCCCAACGTCACATTGCCATTCGCATCCAAGTCCGTCACGTTTGCTGTCGAGCGGGTTGTTGCGCCGATTGGTGTTCCCTCAATGTTCGTCACCGTCAGCGCGCCACCGTTGGTCAGCACCAGATGCTGCGTGCCGGCGGTCCGCAGGTCCATCAGGTTTGGTGCGCTGCCGCCCGTCTCATCCAACCGGATCAAGGGATTGGCTCCCGTGTAGGTTTGCGCCGAGGTCGGGCCAAGACGGACGAAGCCATTATCCACGTAGTTCTTCGTTGCCGCATCCTGCGCCGCTGTTGGATCCGCCACGTTCTCAATCTTATCCCCCGACGCGCTGATGATCCCGCTTCCTGCGTTCAGCGTGATGTTGTCGTTCCCATTCCCCAGCGTCACCGCTCCGTTGGCAGTGACAGGGTTGGCAAACGTCGTTGTTCCGTTGACCGTCACCACGTCGGCGGCGGCGTTCCCCAACGTCACATTGCCATTCGCATCCAAGTCCGTCACGTTTGCTGTCGAGCGGGTTGTTGCGCCGATTGGTGTTCCCTCAATGTTCGTCACCGTCAGTGCGCCACCGTTGGTCAGCACCAGATGCTGCGTGCCGGCGGTCCGCAGGTCCATCAGGTTTGGTGCGCTGGCTCCCGTCTCGTTCAACCGGATTAAGGGATTGGCTCCCGTGTAGGTCTGCAACGCCGCCGGTCCAAGCTGAACAAATGGGCCAAGCACCCCACCCAACGCGGTGTTGTCAATGTAGTTCTTCGTTGCTGCATCTTGCGCCGCTGTTGGATCCGCCACGTTCTCAATCTTGTCACCCGATGCGCTGATAACTCCGCTTCCGGCATTCAGCGTGATGTTGTCGTTCCCATTCCCCAGCGTCACCGCGCCGTTGGCATCAAGTGTGGTGAAGGCTCCGGTGCTTGGAGTTGTTGCCCCAACGGGGCTGTTATCCACCGTCCCGCCGCTGATCGTTAGATCATCGTTGACTTGCGTGTTCGTCAACCCGTTCCCAATACGAACCGCGTTGACCGTGCTGCTGCCACTGTTTGTGCTGGCAATCAATGCATTCCCCTGCGCGGCGGTTGTTGGGAATGTCTGCGTTGCCGTCCATGTGTTCGCGTTGGCAAGGTTGATCCCCAACGGGCTGCCGCTGGTTCCATCACCCGTCAGTGTTGCGTCCGTGCTTACTCCAATCAGCCCTGCCAGCGATGCCGCCGTCCGTGTCTCCAATGCTCCACCGTTCGACGTGATGATGTTTGTGGACGTGCTGCCGCTTGGCAGCGTCGTTCCGGTGATCGTTGTGAATCGGCCTGTGCTGGCGGTCGTTGCTCCAACAGGGCTGTTATCCACCGTCCCGCCGCTGATCGTTAAATCGTCGTTGACTTGCGTGTTCGTCAACCCGTTCCCAATCCGAACCGCGTTGACCGTTGTGCTGCCGCTGTTCGTGCTGGCAATCAATGCATCACCCTGCGCGGCGGTTGTTGGGAATGTCTGCGTTGCTGTCCACGTGTTCGCGTTGGCAAGGTTGAGTCCCAATGGGCTGCCGCTGGTTCCATCACCCGTCAGTGTTGCGTCCGTGCTTACTCCAATCAGCCCTGCCAGCGATGCCGCCGTCCGCGTCTCCAATGCTCCACTGTTCGACATCGTGAAGACCGTGGACGTGCTGCCGCTTGGCAAGCCCGTTCCCGTGATTGTTGTGAACCGGCCGGTGCTGGCGGTCGTTGCTCCAACGGGCGTTCCATCAATCGAGCCACCGGTGATCGTCAGGGTGTTGCTCACGTTTGGGTCGGGAAGGATTCCGCTGACCTCACTTGTCGCCAAATCCACATTGTCCGTTATTGAAGCAGCGGTGACAAACCGGTTGGCGGTGATTGCCCCAGTTCCCACAGGATAGAGTGCCGAGCCATTCCCCACCTCCAAGTTCGCTTGCCCGGTGTTCGTTCCGTTGGTGATCTGGTTGAACGGAAGCAACAAACTGCTGGCGGTGTTGCTCCACGTTGGAATGCCACCGCTGACGGTTAAAATCAGTCCGTTGCTTCCAATCGGAAGGCGGGCCAGAGAGGTTGTGGTGTTGGCGTACAGCATATCACCAACGGCATAGCTGCTGAACCCGGTTCCGCCGCTGGTGGCAGCAAGCGGGGTTGAGAGGGCGAGCATATCGGCAGTAAGGCCGCCGGTGACGGCAAGGCCGCCAGCGATTGTTTGCCCGCCGCTGGAGTTGGAGAAGATGAAGCTGCCGCTGGCGTTGACCGGGAAGTCGTAGTAGATATGGTTGGTGAGGGTTCCGTTCAGCCGGATGATGCCGAAGAATCCGTTTCCGGTTCCGTCATCCATTAGGAACCGATGGGAGGCGAAGTCCCGAGGGTGGGGGGTGTACTGGGCCGAAGCGGTTGCAAGGCTACAGAGTAGTACAACAACAAGCACCGTGCTGCGGCATACGTTTTTCACAGAAGCGTTCATCATCGGTAATCCTCTTGGTGATAGCACAGTGAAAATACTGTGCTTTTTTGGTGTGGTACCTTGTTTTGATCTTGCCTTGTACCGCTGGTATCTCTACACCGACGGCACAACTGCTTGTGAGCTATCTGAATTACTGGTGTAGCCCCAACCCACGCAGTGTGATTGCCACTACAAACCAGTTCGCGATGTACCGTTGGCCTCTACACCAAGCAGTACAACCATGTTTGAATCCATCAGGCATGGCGCGCGCCATGCTTCTTACTCCATTACCATCATCTACCAACATCGGTGTTGGTATTTCCGGTAATCACATTCTGTTCTATCAAAAACAGCACAGGGGGTTTGCGATTGCTGCAAATCCCCTGCTCTGTTGCAAAACTGCCATCGGCAAGCGGAGCTTAGCCCCGTTCAGGCCGATGCAAAGCAACCCTGATCCGTCTGCGCCGCTACGGCTTGTAGGGGGCAGATATTAGTCAATGACGGTTATGTAAAAGTCCATCGCCGCTTCGTCAATTGCCGCGCCAGTTTCGTTGCGGAACTTGACCTCGACCGTACCCGAAGCCGAGACGCGGGCATAGCTGATAATCAAGCCATCGGTAAGCGCGTTTTGTGGGGAGACGATCACCGAGCTTGAGGTTGGGGCGCCGGCAACAGTGAAGGTTTCCACCGACGATGCGTTGGCAGCAACGCTGGCAATGTTTTGGTTCACCGTCACTTTTATCATCCTGCGCCCCCAGGAGAGCGTACCACCAGAAGTGGAAAGGAGCAGCCGTTCATCGGTGCTTGGTGCCGCTGCCGGAAGCGTGTAGGTGATATCCCCCGTTTGTACCGATGCCGCTTTGAACGCTGTGTAGTTGGTGCCGCTTGGGAATGCCCCCGTGCCCGTTTCCGCCTCGAAGAACCGCAGCTCGCTTGGCGCGTTGTCGTTGTTGGCAAGCCAGAGATCGGTGTTGCCGAAGACCGCTACGTTGGCATCGGAGATCGTCATGTCATTGCTCCCAGTATTGCCGCCAAGGAAGCCGAAACTGCGGGCGGCACTCAGCGTTAGCCCACGACCGCCGGGGATTGCCGAATAATCGCCGGCTGCCGTGTTGCTCCGGCCGCCACCCACCGTCGAATAGATCTGCGATGCCGTGTTGAGCTCTCCCCCACCCACGGTCGAAGTACTCCCCGATGCCGTGTTGTTCGCTCCGCCACCCACGGTCGAATAGTTCTCCGATGCCGTGTTGGTCACTCCTCCACCCACCGTCGAATAGCTCTCCGATGCCGTGTTGGCATTTCCTCCACTCACGGTCGAATAGCTGTTCGATGCCGTGTTGTCCCTTCCGCCACCCACGGTGGCATACCTCTGATCGGATGTTGTTCCCGCGTTATCCCCTGCACGGTTGTTCTGCCCACCACCCACCACGCCATAGTCATCCGTGACCGAGTTCACATTGCCAGTTGACCCACCGCCTGACACCGTTGCGCCAATCACTCCGCTTGTCACGCTGTTCCCGTTGAACCCGCCAATGATGTTCGCGCTGGTGGCGTTTGGTTCAAACCGCATCACTCGGCGGCGGCCTTCGGTGGCGGTGCCAGCTTCATCCACGTGAATCTCAAACGCTTGGTTGTCGGTGGTGCCCACAAAGTTCGTTCCGGCGGTGGTGCCTGTGTTGCCCGTTAGATTCCAGCCGCTGCTTGCCCCCCATTCCAACGTTGCTGCGGTTGCCGTTGGCGCAGGGCTGCTGGCAATCCGAAGCACTTGCCCGGCGGATCCGTTGGCTGCCGGAAGTGTGTAAGTGATGTTGTTGGCTTGCGCTTGGGCAACAAACTCCGTGTAATCAGTTCCCCCAGGCTCGGTGATGCGAAGACCGCTTCCAAGCTGCAAGTTTCCACTCAGGAAAAGATGCCGCCACCGGAAAGTCCCCGATCCTAAATCGTAGAGATTATCGGTGCCCGGGAGCAGATGCCCTGAGACAGATTGCGTCCCCCCCGATGGCGTGGAAATCAAGAACTGCCCCGCGCCAGCCGGATCGGGAATGGTTAAGGTCCCTCCGGTAATTGGGCCGGTCGGCGTTTGAATGGTGACAATGTTGTTGTTGTTGTCGTCCAGAACCAGCTTCTGCGTGCGCAGATCGCGATTTTGTGCTGTTGCTGTTAGAACCGAACAAGCAGCAACGACGGCCAGCGAAAGGGTAAACCGTGTGGACATTGTCATCATGGTAGTTCGAGTGTTTACAAGAAGTTGGAGCTAAGGGAAGCCAGTCTCTTCAGTTTTGCATCAAGAATGCATTCCGCTCATGATAGGCTTGGTTGAGGAAGGGGTGCTGAAGCAGCAACGTGTGGTGCAAAAACATTCATCATCGCTTCATCCCTGCCCCTCTCCCAGTCTGCCACGCTGAAGATGAGATCGCCAGCAGCATGGCGGGAGAGGGGAGCAAGAGGAACTATGCGCGAACAGGGAAGGGATCACTCCTCCCGCGTTCTGCGTAACCTTACTGGGTCTCGATCACAACATAGTTGAACTGATGGCTTGACGAAGCCGCAGGCACACCACTAAAGCTGACGGTGAACCCTCCTGTTGTTGCCGAGACGTGCGCACCAGGGCCGACGGCGTTTCCGTTTGCAGGGGTTAGCACCACAACTGGTACAGTTCCGTAGGTAAGATTGAACGTTACCGTTGCTTGTGCGCCGGCTGCTGGGGTTCCGTTGGTTGTGATATTCAACAATCCAGCAACGTCTGTTGCCCTTGTCAGCGTGGCACTGGCAACACCAGCACCAAGCGTTCCGGTTGTGGGGGCCGTGGTCTGTTGGGAGGTGATGTGCCCGTTGGCAACCGCCACCCGCGAGTTTGTCACCGAAGTAGCACCGTTGACCAGGACGCGAACGCCACCAGCACCGCTGTTATCAATCGCGAAGGTTTGGTCGGCGGCGTTGCTGCGGTCAACACCGGTCTCGGTGATGGTGAGATCGGTACCGCCAGCACTGTTGATCGTCAGGTCATCAGCAACCGTCACCGCTCCGCCACCGTCGCTCAAGTCGCCGTTGGTGGCAATGTCCAACCCGCTGCTGCTAAGCTGGAATGTTCCTGTGCCAGCATTGATGTTCACGTTGTCGTTGCCGTCGCCGATATTGGCCGCTCCGTTCAGGTTTGTTGCCCCTGTCACGGTCAGCGTTCCACCAACGGCTGTGTTGCCACTTCCCACCGTGACGGTGAAGTTTGCGCCACCAACCGTTAGGTCGGCTCCGGTGACATCCACGCCGTTTTGTGCATCAACGTTGCCGCTGAACGTCACTTGCGCTCCGCCTGTCTGCGAGAATCCATCGGCAACTGTCACCGCTCCCCCATCATCGCTCAAGTCGCCGTTGGTGGCAATGTCCAACCCGCTGCTGCTAAGCTGGAATGTTCCTGTGCCAGCATTGATGTTCACGTTGTCGTTGCCGTCGCCGATGGTGGCCGCTCCGTTCAGGGTTGTTGCCCCATCAACATTCAGGTTTCCATCAATGTCGGCATCGCCGTCAAGCTGAAGCTCGGCAGTGCCGCCAACCACACCATCAATCAGAAGTTGCTGCGCGTTGGCGTTATTGCCAATCACGTTCCCCTGGTCGTTCGCATCGAATGCGCCGTTCATGGTGATTACGTCAGTTGCCGCATCCCCCAACGTGGTGTTTCCGGTTACCGACAGGTCATCGTTGACGGTCAAGGTTCCGGTGGCATCGCTTAACGTGCCGTCGGTGGCAACGTTCAGCCCCGTGGTGTTGCTTACAGCGAAGGTTCCGCCAGCAGCAGCCAACGAAATGTTTCCACCGTTGGTCGTCACTGTTAGGTTGTCGGTGCCTGCGCCATCGCCTAAAGCGGTTGAACCGGTGACATCAAGATTGTCGTTGACCGTGAGGTTTCCGGTGGCATCGCTTAACGTGCCGTTGGTTGCAACGTTCAATCCGGTGCTGTTGCTCACGGAGAAGTTGCCCGTTCCGGTGTTGACCGCAACGTCGTCGTTGCCATTGCCGATGAAGGCGTTGCCGTTCAGCGTTGTGGTGCTGGCAACGGTTAAGGTTCCGCTGGTGGCGGTGTTCCCCGAAGCAACATCCACCGTGAAGTTGGTCCCGCCAACGGTTAGGTTGGCCCCGCCAACGTCCAAGCCGTTGTTCGCGTCCACGTTGCCGCTGAAGGTGACTTGGCCGCCGCCGGTTTGCGTCAGTGCGTCGTTGATGGTGAAATCTCCGGTAGCGTCGTTCAACGTCCCATCGGTGGCAACATTCAGCCCCGTGGAGTTGCTCAGCGAGAAGACTCCCCCGCCCACCGTTAGCTGAAGATTTCCACCGTTGGTGTTCACCGTCACGCCATCCGAGCCTACACCATCGCCTAAGCTGGTGGTTCCCGTAACCGCAAGGTTTGTGAATGTGCCGGTGCTGGGGGTTGTTCCTCCAATCGGCGTGTTATCAATGGTCCCCCCGATAATCGTTGGCGAGTTGCTCCAGTTTGGCGTTGTGCCATTGCTGATCAGCATCTGCCCCGAGGTCCCGATACCAAGCTGCTGCAAGGTTGTTGTGCTGTTGGCAAACAGCAGATCGCCCGTGGTGTAGGTGTCGAATCCGGTGCCGCCATCAATTGCCCGCAGCGGGTTTGTCAGCGTCAGGTTTGTTCCCCCATCCAGCGTCAGCGGACCGTTGATGGTCTGCCCAGAAACGGAATTGGAGAGGATAAAATAGGCGGTGCCAAGCGCGGTTGGGAAGTTCAGCGTGACGTTCCCAGTAAGGACCGGAACCTGCAAGGTTAGGGAAAACCCGTTCCCCGTTCCATCATCCAGCACAAACCGCTGGGCCGCAAGGTCCCGAGGCCCAGTTTGCGCAAGTGAGGATTGCACCGAGACGACACCAAGGCCGGCAGCAGCAAGCGCCAGGGCTAATCGAGAGTTATGATTGATAGGCATTGAAGTTCACCCGTTGAGTTGAGGAAGACTCGAAGTAGTTCCAGTTCCACGATGATGTTAGTTGCGGTGCGCCGCAGGCTGCAAACGCCCACGGCACACCTTCAGCGTTGCCACGTACTTACTTCACAACAGTGACGGTAAACGTGCCGTTTGCAGGATCAATTGAGCCACTGCTGTAGTTGTTGAACCGCACCGTCACAGTGTTCGCCGCCGACACCCATGCGGTAAAGGTGGAGTTCGCGTTCACGCTTCCGTTCGGAGTGCCCAGGAAGACCGCATCGCCCGCAGCAGCACCGTTTACGGTGATGGTAAGGTCTGCGCTTGTCTGAGCCCCAGTGTTCCCAAAATTGAGCGCGGCTGAAGCAGAGAGGAATTGGGGTCCCCAGCTCATGGTTCCCCCGGTTGTGCTGGAAAGCACTTGGCCATTCCCTGTTGGCGCAGCGGTGGGAAGCGTGTAGGTGATATTCCCCCCTTGCGCGCCCCCTTGGAAGATGGTGTAATCACCACCACCACCGGACTCGGCAACGCGGAGCTGCGTGTTTGCCGTCAGCGTGGTGAACGTTCCGCTGGCGGCAGTGGTGCCACCAATCGGTGTGTTGTTGATTGTTGCATTGCTTATGCTTCCACCAGTCATTGTCAGATTCGACATCGTGATGGCGCCGCTGTAGGTCCCGCTTAGCCGTCCGTTGGGAACGGTCCCGCTGGCAAGATTGCTGGCGTTCAGGTTTGTAAGCCCCTGACCGTCACCACTAAAGAACCCGGTTGTTAAAGTAAACCCACCGGTTCCAGTGATGCCGCCGTTCAGACTTACGCCATCGTTGACGGTCAGGCCGTCGTTAATGGTTTGCCCGCCGGTGGATTCTGAGAGGATAAAGTAGGCTGTGCCAACTCCATTTGGGAGTTGCAGAAGGATATTGCCGGTAAGAACCGGTGCTTCAAGGGTTATGGTGAACGGCGTGCTTGCATCGGGTGCAAGAACGAACCGTTCAGCCGAAAGGTCACGTGGACCGGTTTGTGCGTTCGATGTTGTTGGAGCAACCAACAATCCGCTCGTCAGCAGTATTCCGGCAACCAGGCATGTACGGGCTATCGGTGTAGCGATTGTACGCATAATGAATCAAGGTAGGATTGTCGTGTGATTGGTTGTCGCGTGCGCGCGCGAGAGCACGCAGTTCTGCGTTGCAGACTGAATACCAGTGCAGGGCTGGCACAGATACTGTGCCAGCCCTGCTGCTGAATTACGGATTGATGACCGTGTAGTTGATCACCGGTGAGGCTCCAACCGCTGGTGCAGCCGAGATCGTCACCGTGAAGCCGGTACCTGGTGTCACTGCGGTAACGTACAGCGTGCGCTGGCCGGAGCTGGAGACATCCTGGTAGGTAACGTTGATGATCGAGGTTGCCGTCACGTTCGGTTCGGCGACCGGATAGACCGTCACGAATGGAGCAACTGGCACAAGCTGACCGTAGATGATTTCCGGTCCGTAGGCTGGTGCTCCGGTTCCGATCGTGCTGGTCACCATGTAGCGGCGCGTGGTCGAGGCCGGTGCTGCCGACGAAGTGTAGGCACCTGCGTTTCCATAGACCACGCCGTTTGTTGTTGGTGCCGTGCTGGTGTTTGTACCACCGTTGGCAATCGGCAGGATGCCGTTGACTTCGGTTGCAACCGCCAGATCAACCGCTGCGGTTAGCGAGCCGGTGCGTGCGAAGTCGTTCGACGTAACAACGCCGGTTCCCGACGGAGCAAGCGTTGCACCATTGCCGACCGTCATCGCTGCAGTGGTGTTGTTTCCGCTTGAGATTTGGTTGAACGGAATCGTTGTTGTTGCTGGCAAGCTATTGCTCCATGTTGGAACCCCAGCCGCCACCGTCAAGATGTCTCCGTTCGCGCCAACCGTCAACTTGTCGAGCGTGTTGGCCGCGCTTGCGTACAACATATCGCCCGTTGCGTAGGTGCTTTCGCTTGTGCCGCCGTTTGCTTCCGGCAGCACGCCGCTAACCTCACCCGCTGCTGCTTGCAGGTCAACATTGTTGGTCACCGAGGTCGCGCCTACGAACTGATTGGCCGTCACTGTTCCGGTTCCTGTCGGGGCAAGGCTTGCGCCGTTGCCAACCGTCATTGTGCCGTTCACCGTGATTGCGTCAGCCGCTGCGTTTCCTAATGTGACCGCGTCGTTTGCAACCAATGCCCCGTTCATCGTGCTGCTGCCCGCATAGGTGTTGTTTCCGGTGAACGCGTTGTTCGCGTTCAACAGAGCAACGTTTGCGCTTAAGCGAACATCGGCCACCGTGCCACTGGTAAGGTTGCTTGCATTCAGTGCCGTCAAGCCGGTACCGATACCGGTAAAGTTGTTGGCTACGTTCGAGAAGGTGTTGACACCCGTGAACGTTTGGTTAGCGTTCAACAGCGCAACGTTCGTCGAGAGGCTTGCGTCGGCCAACGTACCTGTCACCTCCGATGAGAGGTTGATATTCCCCGTTGACAGAACCCCAGCCGTTGAGCGAACCGGACCGTTACCCAAGCCTGTCACCGTCACCGATGAGCCGTTCAACACGATTGCATCGCCGCCGTCACCGATGTTGGCTGTGCCGTTCATCGTCACGGTGTTGTTGTACGTGTTCGTTCCGGTCCATGTGTTGTTGGCGGCAAGCAAGCTGGCCATTGCCGCTGCCGGCAAATTGGTCAACCCAGAGCCATCACCGCTGATGATGCCCGAGACGGTCAGGTTACCCGTGATCCCGGTGTTGTCCAAAAGGTTGATCTGGCCACCCGCTCCTGCATCCAACGTCAGGTTGGCCCCTGCGCCGGAACCAATGACCAATGCTCCGTCCGAGGTCACTGTCCGTGGGTTCGCAACACCGTCAATCACGATAGTTGCGCCCGACGAGAGTGTGCCCGCTGCGTGGATATTGCCAAGCACATCCAGCGTGTTGTTGACTGCCCCAGCACCCGGACCGTTGATCGTCAGCTGAACAGCGTCCGTTCCATCGCCCAGAGTGTTTCCTGCGGCATTGGCATCAATCACACCATTGATGGTGATAACATCAGCCGGTGCATTCCCCAACGTCATGTTCGCGTCGAACGTTGCGTTGGCGGTGGTTGTGGTTGCTCCGTTGAACGTGCTGGTTCCGGCGAACGTGTTGTTGCCAGTCAGCGCGTTATTGGCGTTTTCCAACACCACGTTTCCAGTCAGGTTGGCATCGGGAAGGATGCCCGCCACCTCAGCCGTATTCAAGTCAACCGCGTTTGTTCCGGCGGCTGCAATGAAGACGTTCGATGTCACCGTACCGGTTCCCGTTGGGGCCAGCGATGCGCCGGTTCCAACTTGCATTACTGCAGTGGTGTTGGTTCCTGTCGAGATTTGGTCGAACGGTAGCGTTGTTCCCGCTGGCAGCACGTTGCTCCATGTTGGAGCAGCCGCACCACCGGAGATCAAGAACTGACCGGCAACGCCTGCTAACGAGAACTGATATTGTGTTCCATCGCCATAAGCAACCGCACCTGCGGTTGGTGCTGCTGTGCCGTTCGTTCCACCGTTGGCGATTGGCAGGATGCCAGCCACATCCGTTGTCAACGAAACCGAGCCATCAACGATTGTCGCGCTGTTGACGGAGTTTGCCCCCATATCTGCAAGGGCAATCGTGCCGTCGGTAATGTCAAGGCTTGTGACGGTTCCATCGGCAATGCTTGCGCTGTTGACTGCACCAGGTGCAATGTCAATGTTCCCAATCGTGCCGTCAACAATGTTGCCGGTGTTGACCGAGTTTGCGGCCAAATCAATGTTGCCAACCGTGCCATCAGCAATCTCTGTGGTTGTCACTGCACCAGCCGAGATATCCGCCGTTGCAATCGTGCCATCGGTGATGTCAGTGCTGGTGACCGATCCATCAACGATGTTGCCACTGTTGATCGAGTTGGCAGCCATGTCAATGTTAGCAACCGTGCCATCAGCAATCTCGTTGGAGGTGACAACGCCTGCACCAAGATCAACCGTAGCGATTGTTCCATCAATGATATTGCCACTTGCAACCGAGTTCGCCCCCATATCGGCAGCAGCAATCGTTCCATCAAGGATTGCGGTTGTTGTCACCGAGCCAGCACCGAGGTCTGCTGCAACAATTGTTCCATCAAGGATTTCAGCACTTGTTACTGCATTGGCTGCAATCTCTGGGCTTGGATAGGTTCCCGTCAGATCGCCCCCTGCTGCACCCGATGGTGGCAAGCCTGCGAAGGCAAGATCGGCAGTTGTGATCGTCCCGTCCAGAATCTTTGCGGTTGTCACTGCATCATCGGCAAGGTCTTCCGTTAAGATCGTTCCGTTCAAGATTGTTCCGGTTGTCACAGCACCAACAGCAAGGTCTCCATTGACGATGGTTCCATCCAGAATCTTGATGGAGGTAACGGCGTTGTCGGCCAACTTCACGTTCGTGATCTGGCTGTCGGCAATGTCCTCCTCATCAATCGTTCCGTTGGCGATGTCGTCGGTGTTCACCGTGCCATTGATGATGTGAACCACACCACTAATGGAGTTGGCTCCCATGTCGTTGACTGTGATCGTTCCGTCGGCAATCTTGTCGGTTGTCACCGCATCCGGGCCAAGGTCAATGTTTGCGATCCCGTTGTCGGCAATCTTGATCGAGGTCACCGCACCGTCTCCCAGCTTAGCCGTCACCACCGCGCCATCCAGGATTTCTGCGGATGTCACTGCGTTATCGGCCAGCTTCGAGTTGACGATTGCGTTGTCGGCGATGTCGAGCGCGGTTACTCCTCCATCCTGAATGTCAATGGATTGGATCGAGTTGTCGGCGATCTTCACGCTGTTGACAGCGTTGTTGGCAATCGTTGGATTCGGATAGCTACCTGTTAGGTCGCCACCGGCAGGGCCATTTGGTGGAACCGAGATTCCTGGATCCAAATCAACCTGCTGGATCGTTCCGTTGGCGATCTTATCGCTCGTTACGGCATCGGCAGCAAGATCAATGTTCCCTACTCCTCCGTCGGCGATCTTGATGGATGTCACCGCGCCGTCAGCAAGTTTCGTGGTGCTTACCGCACCATCAAGAATCTTCGCTGCCGTCACTGCATCGTTCGCCAAATCTGCGGTCAGAACTGTGCCATCAATGATGTTCGCCGAGGCAATCACATCGGTGGCCAAGTCAACATTCGCGATCGTTCCGTTCAGAATCTTCGCGCTCGTCACCGCATCATCAGCAAGATCGGCTGTCAGGATGCTTGCATCGGCAATCTTTGCCGAGTTCACAGCATTGCTCGCAATCGTTGGGTTTGGATACGTTCCCGTCAGATCACCACCGGCTGGGCCGCCTGGAGGCAGCGTCACGCCTGGAGCAATCTTCGCCTGCGTAATTGCGTTGTCGGCAATGTCAATCGTTTGGATCGTTCCGTCCAAGATGTTCGTTGTTTGGACAGCATCCGTTGCCAACTTCGCGTTCGTTACTGCGGCATTGGCCAAGTCAATGCTGCCTACTCCGCCATCGGCCAAGTCGGCTGTGCCAACTGTCCCGTCCAGAATCTTGTCGGTCGTCACCGCGTCGGCTCCCAACTTCGCGTTCGTCACCGCGCCGTTGGCCAAGTCTGCCGAGAGAACCCCACCATCAATGATGTTGTTCGTCGTCACCGCGTCGTTCGCGATGTCCGCGTTCGTGATCGTTCCGTCAATGATGTTCGCCGTCGAGACCGAGCTGCCTGCCAAGTCGGCGTTGGCAATCGTTCCGTCGGCGATGTCGTTCGTTGTCACCGTTCCGTCAGCAATCTTGATTGACGTAACGGCTCCGTCAACGATCTTCGACGTTCCAACCGCTCCATCGGCCAGCTTCCCTGCCGTCACCGCATCGTTCGCCAAATCTGCGGTCAGAATCGCGCCGTCAATGATGTTCGCCGAGGCAATCACATCATTCGCCAAGTCCGCATTCGCGATCGTTCCGTTCAGAATCTTCGCGCTCGTTACCGCATCATTTGCCAACTCCACACTCGTCACCACACCTGGAGCGATGTCTGGGTTCGGATATGTTCCCATCAAATCGCCACCAGCCGGGCCACCTGGCGGCAGCGTCAGGCCTGGACCAAAGTCAGCCTGCTGGATCGTTCCGTCGGCAATCTTCGCGCTCGTTACCGAGTTGTCCGCCAAGTCGGCTGTCAGGATCGTTCCGTCCAAGATGTTCGTTGTTTGGACAGCATCCGTTGCCAACTTCGCGTTTGTTACTGCGGCATTGGCCAAGTCAATGCTGCCTACTCCGCCATCGGCCAAGTCGGCTGTGCCAACTGTCCCGTCCAGAATCTTGTCGGTCGTCACCGCGTCGGCTCCCAACTTCGCGTTCGTCACCGCGCCGTTGGCCAAGTCTGCCGAGAGAACCCCACCATCAATGATGTTGTTCGTCGTCACCGCGTCGTTCGCGATGTCCGCGTTCGTGATCGTTCCGTCAATGATGTTCGCCGTCGAGACCGAGCTGCCTGCCAAGTCGGCGTTGGCAATCGTTCCGTCGGCGATGTCGTTCGTTGTCACCGTTCCGTCAGCAATCTTGATTGACGTAACGGCTCCGTCAACGATCTTCGACGTTCAACCGCTCCATCGGCCAGCTTCCCTGCCGTCACCGCATCGTT
The DNA here is from genome assembly GCA_016710285.1 of Chlorobiota bacterium. NCBI lineage: Bacteria > Pseudomonadati > Chlorobiota > Chlorobiota bacterium. Next base: position 113,428 of record JADJXR010000001.1, read on the forward strand.
CGCCAAATCTGCGGTCAGAATCGCGCCGTCAATGATGTTCGCCGAGGCAATCACATCATTCGCCAAGTCCGCATTCGCGATCGTTCCGTTCAGAATCTTCGCGCTCGTTACCGCATCATTTGCCAACTCCACACTCGTCACCACACCTGGAGCGATGTCTGGGTTCGGATATGTTCCCATCAAATCGCCACCAGCCGGGCCACCTGGCGGCAGCGTCAGGCCTGGACCAAAGTCAACCTGTTGGATCGTTCCGTCGGCAATCTTCGCGCTCGTTACCGAGTTGTCCGCCAAATCCGCCGTCAGGATCGTTCCGTCCAAGATGTTCGTCGTTTGGACTGCATCCGTTGCCAACTTCGCGTTCGTTACTGCGGCATTGGCAAGATCAATCGAGCCTACTCCGCCATCGGCCAAGTCGGCTGTGCCAACTGTCCCGTCCAGAATTTTGTCGGTCGTCACTGCGTCGGCTCCCAACTTCGCGTTCGTCACTGCGCCGTTGGCCAAGTCTGCCGAGAGAACCCCACCATCAATGATGTTGTTCGTCGTCACCGCGTCGTTCGCGATGTCCGCGTTCGTGATCGTTCCGTCAATGATGTTCGCCGTCGAGACCGAGCTGCCCGACAAGTCGGCGTTCGCAATCGTTCCGTCGGCGATGTCGTTTGTTGTCACCGAGCCATCTTGAATCTTCACAGAGTTGACTGCACCGTCGGCGATCTTTGACGTTCCAACCGCTCCATCGGCGATCTTTCCGCCTGTCACCGCGTCGTTGGCGATGTCGGCCGTCAGAATCGCGCCATCAATGATGTTTGCCGAGGCGATCACATCGTTCGCCAAGTCAATGTTCGCAATCGTTCCGTTCAGAATCTTCGCGCTGGTGACCGCATCATTTGCCAACTCCACACTCGTCACCACACCCGGGGCGATGTCTGGGTTCGGATATGTTCCCATCAGATCGCCACCAGCCGGGCCACCTGGAGGCAGCGTCAGGCCTGGACCAAAGTCAACCTGTTGGATCGTTCCGTCGGCAATCTTCGCGCTCGTTACCGAGTTGTCCGCCAAGTCGGCTGTCAGGATCGTTCCGTCCAAGATGTTCGTCGTCGTCACTCCGTCGGTCGCGATGTCCGTCGTCACAATCGTTCCGTCGAGAATCTTCCCGCTCGTCACCGCATCGTTGGCCAGCTTCGGTGTTGTCACCGAGTTGTCCGCCAAGTCTGCTGTCAGGATCGCGCCATCAAGAATCTTCGCGCTGGTGACGGCATCATCCGCCAACTCCACGCTTGTCACCACGCCAGGAGCGATGTCTGGGTTCGGATATGTTCCCATCAAATCGCCACCAGCTGGACCACCTGGAGGCAGCGTCAGGCCTGGACCAAAGTCAACCTGTTGGATCGTTCCGTCGGCAATCTTCGCGCTCGTTACCGAGTTGTCTGCCAAGTCTGCTGTCAGGATCGTTCCGTCCAAAATGTTCGTCGTCGTCACTCCGTCGGTCGCGATGTCCGTCGTCACAATCGTTCCGTCGAGAATCTTCCCGCTCGTCACTGCATCGTTGGCCAGCTTCGGTGTTGTCACCGAGTTGTCTGCCAAGTCTGCCGTCAAGATTGCGCCATCAAGAATCTTCGCGCTGGTGACGGCATCATCCGCCAACTCCACACTGGTCACCACGCCAGGGGCGATGTCTGGGTTCGGATATGTCCCCATCAGATCGCCACCAGCCGGGCCACCTGGAGGCAGCGTCAGGCCTGGACCAAAGTCAACCTGCTGGATCGTTCCGTCGGCAATCTTCGCGCTCGTTACCGAGTTGTCCGCCAAGTCGGCTGTCAGGATCGTTCCGTCCAAGATGTTCGTTGTCGTCACTCCGTCGGTCGCGATGTCCGTCGTCACAATCGTTCCGTCGAGAATCTTCCCGCTCGTCACCGCATCGTTGGCCAGCTTCGGTGTTGTCACCGAGTTGTCTGCCAAGTCTGCTGTCAGGATCGCGCCATCAAGAATCTTCGCGCTGGTAACGGCATCATCTGCCAACTCCACACTCGTCACCACACCCGGGGCGATGTCTGGGTTCGGATATGTTCCCATCAGATCGCCACCAGCCGGGCCACCTGGAGGCAGCGTCAGGCCTGGACCAAAGTCAACCTGTTGGATCGTTCCGTCGGCAATCTTCGCGCTCGTTACCGAGTTGTCCGCCAAGTCGGCTGTCAGGATCGTTCCGTCCAAGATGTTCGTCGTCGTCACTCCGTCGGTCGCGATGTCCGTCGTCACAATCGTTCCGTCGAGAATCTTCCCGCTCGTCACTGCATCGTTGGCCAGCTTCGGTGTTGTCACCGAGTTGTCCGCCAAGTCTGCTGTCAGGATCGCGCCATCAAGAATCTTCGCGCTGGTGACGGCATCATCTGCCAACTCCACACTGGTCACCACGCCCGGGGCGATGTCTGGGTTCGGATATGTTCCCATCAGATCGCCACCAGCCGGGCCACCTGGAGGCAGCGTCAGGCCTGGACCAAAGTCAACCTGTTGGATCGTTCCGTCGGCAATCTTCGCGCTCGTTACCGAGTTGTCCGCCAAGTCTGCTGTCAAGATTGCACCATCAAGAATCTTCGCGCTGGTGACGGCATCATCTGCCAACTCCACGCTTGTCACCACGCCTGGAGCGATGTCTGGGTTCGGATATGTCCCCATCAGATCGCCACCAGCCGGGCCACCTGGAGGCAGCGTCAGGCCTGGACCAAAGTCAACCTGTTGGATCGTTCCGTCGGCAATCTTCGCGCTCGTTACCGAGTTGTCCGCCAAGTCTGCTGTCAGGATTGTTGCGTCCAGAATTTTATCTGTGTTCACCGATCCATCGGCCAAATCTGCAGTTCCTACTGCGCCATCGGTGATGTTGATGCTCTCAACAGCATTGTTCGCCAGCGTTGGGTTCGGATACGTCCCCGTCAGATCGCCACCGGCTGGGCCGCCCGGAGGCAGCGTCACGCCTGGGCCGATCTTCGCTTGCGTAATTGCGTTGTCGGCGATGTCCTCGGTCAAGATCGTTGCGTTCAGGATCTTCGCGCTGGTGACTGCATCATCGGCAAGGTCGGCGGTGCCAACCGCGCCATCGGTGATGTTCACGCTTTCAACAGCATTGTTTGCCAGCGTTGGGTTCGGATACGTCCCCGTCAGATCGCCACCAGCTGGGCCACCCGGAGGCAGCGTCACGCCTGGGCCGATCTTCGCTTGCGTAATTGCGTTGTCGGCGATGTCCTCGGTCAAGATCGTTGCGTTCAGGATCTTCGCGCTGGTGACTGCATCGTCGGCAAGGTCGGCGGTGCCAACCGCGCCATCGGTGATGTTGATGCTCTCAACAGCATTGTTCGCCAGCGTTGGGTTCGGATACGTCCCCGTCAGATCGCCACCAGCTGGGCCGCCCGGGGGCAGCGTCACGCCTGGAGCAATCTTCGCCTGCGTGATCGAAAGATCAGCGATGTCCTCGGTCAAGATCGTTGCGTTCAGGATCTTCGCGCTGGTGACGGCATCGTCGGCAAGGTCGGCGGTGCCAACCGCGCCATCGGTGATGTTCACGCTTTCAACGGCATTGTTTGCCAGCGTTGGGTTCGGATACGTCCCCGTCAGATCGCCACCAGCTGGGCCGCCTGGAGGCAGCGTCACGCCTGGAGCAATCTTCGCTTGCGTGATCGAAAGATCAGCGATGTCCTCGGTCAAGATCGTTGCGTTCAGAATCTTCGCGCTGGTGACTGCATCGTCGGCAAGGTCGGCGGTGCCAACCGCGCCATCGGTGATGTTGACGCTCTCAACGGCATTGTTCGCCAGCGTTGGGTTCGGATATGTTCCTGTCAGATCGCCTCCAGCTGGGCCGCCTGGAGGCAGCGTCACGCCTGGAGCAATCTTCGCTTGCGTGATCGAAAGATCAGCAATGTCATTTGTGTTGACACCGCCATCAAGAATCTTATCAGTGGTGACGGCTGCATCGGCAAGGTCGGCAGTGCCAACTGCACCGTCGGTGATGTTGACGCTCTCAACAGCATTGTTCGCCAGCGTTGGGTTCGGATATGTTCCTGTCAGATCGCCTCCAGCTGGGCCGCCCGGGGGCAGCGTCACGCCTGGAGCAATCTTCGCTTGCGTGATCGAAAGATCAGCAATGTCATTTGTGTTGACACCGCCATCAAGAATCTTCGCCGTGGTGACGGCATCGTCGGCAAGGTCGGCAGTGCCAACTGCGCCGTCGGTGATGTTGATGCTTTCAACGGCATTATTTGCCAGCGTTGGGTTCGGATACGTCCCGGCAAGATCACCACCGGCAGGACCGCCTGGTGGCAAGAAGACGCCTGGAGCAATCTTCGCCTGTGTCACCGAGGCATCGGCAAGGTCGGTGGTTCCAACCGCAGCATCAGCGATTTTCTGGCTGGTGATGGCATCGTCGGCAACGTCGGCTGTGCCAACCGTTCCATCCAGAATTTTTCCGGTGGTGACGGCATCAGCGGCCAGCTTGGCTTCTGTCACCGAAAGATCTGCCAAGTCCGCTGTTCCAACTCCTCCGTCAGCAATCTTTGCCGTGGTGACGGCATCGTCGGCCAGCTCGGTGTTGCCAACCGCACCGTTTGCGATTTCGGTGCTGCCAACTGCGTCGGAAGCAATTTGCGGGTTCGGATACGTTCCCGTCAGATCGCCACCAGCCGCGCCCACTGGCGGCAGACCAAAGCCTGGAGCCAACTTGGATTGCGTCACCGAGCCATCAGCGATTTCGGTGGTTCCAACCGCAGCATCGGCAATCTTTTGGCTGGTGACGGCATCGTCGGCCAGATCGGCAGTGCCAACTGTCCCATCAAGAATCTTGTCGGTTGCCACCGCGTTGTCGGCCAGCTTGGCATTCGTTACCGAAAGGTCAGCAAGGTCGGCAGTGAGGATTGCTCCATCAAGAATTTTCGCGCTGGTGACGGCATCGTTGGCAATTTTGCCATTGGTGACGGCACTGTTCGCGATGTTCGGGTTTGGATACGTTCCCGCAAGATCACCACCGGCCGGGCCGCCTGGTGGCAGATACACTCCAGCGGCAAACTTCACTTGCGTGATGGATCCATCTTGCAGTTTTGCGGTGGAGATGGAGTTGTCGGCAAGGTCGTTCTGCCCCACTGTTCCATCGGCAATGCGCGACGTGGTGACAGCGTCGGCAGCAATTTTTGCTGTGGTGACGGCTCCATCTTGGATGTCGCCACTTTGAACAGCACCGTCAGCAATTTTCGACGTGGTGACAGCGTTGTCGGCCAGCTTGTTGCTGTTGATCGCGTTGTTGGCGACCGTTGGGTTTGGATACGTTCCGGCAAGATCGCCACCGGCGGGACCGCCTGGAGGCATCGTAATGCTGGCATCCAATTTTGCTTGCGTGATTGCACCGTCGGCAATCTTCGTGCTGGTGACGGCACCGGCAGCAATTTTGTCGGTAGTTACTGCACCAAGCGCAATCGTTGGGTTCGGATACGTGCCGGCCAGGTCGCCACTTGCCGGACCGTTTGGCGGCAACGACAAACCTGGAGCCAGCTTCGCTTGGGTGATGGTGGCATCGGCCAGCTTCAACCCAGTGATCGAGCCGTTGGCAAGGTCGGCATTCTGGATTGTTCCATCCAGAATCTTATCGGTGTTGACCGCTGCGTCGGCAATCTTGTTGGTGCTGACAGCAAGGTCAGCCAGTTTGGATGCACCAACCGAGCCATCGGCAAGGTCGCTTCCAACAATCGAGCCATCAAGGATGCGCGAACTGGTGACGGCATCGTTGGCCAGCTTTGCGCTGGTGACAACGCCATCGGCAAGGTCGGCATTCATCACGCCACCATCCATGATCTTGGAGCTGGTGACGGCATCGTTGGCGATTTTGGTGGAAGTAACAACACCAAGGGCGATCGTTGGGTTTGGATAGGTTCCGGTAAGATCACCACCGGCAACTCCGCCCGGAGGCATCGTCACGTTGGCGGCCAACTTGGCTTGCGTGATCGAGCCATCAGCGATTTTGCTGCTGGTAACGGCTCCATCTTGAATCTTGGTTTGCGTCACCGCGCCCAACGCAATCGTTGGGTTCGGATAGTTGCCAGTCAGGTCACCGCTTGCTGGGCCGTTTGGCGGCAGTGATACACCCGGAGCAATTTTGTTTTGGGTGATGGCAGCATCCTGGATCTTGGAGTTAGTGACAGCCTGGTCTTGGATTTTAATGCTAGAAACCGCACCATCGGAGAGCTTGGAGCCAGTAACGGCATTATCGGCAATCTTGCTGCTGGTGACGGCACCACTCAGGATGGATGGATTCGGATACGTTCCCGAAAGATCACCACCGGCCGGACCACCTGGCGGCAACGAGACTCCAGGGGCAATCTTATCAGAAGTAATTGCACCGCTGGCAATGTGGTTGCTGCGGACGGCGTTGTCGGCGATGATCTCGGCATTGACAGCGTCCTCGGCAATTTTTTGGCGAGTGATCGCGAAGTCGGCGATGTCTTCCGGCAGGATCGTGAAGTTGCGGATCTTCTGCGTGGTGACTGCTTCGTCGGCAAGGTCAACGGTGTTGACTGTTCCATCAACAATCTTCGCGCTTGTCACCGAGTTGTCGGCAAGGTCAGCGGTGATGATCGAGCCATCAATGATGTTCGTGCTGTTGACCGAGTTCGGAGCCAGCTTGGCGTTGGTGACTGCGCCGTCGGCCAATTTCCCCGTGGTGACTGCGCCATCGGCCAGATCAACGGTGTTGACCGAGCCATCAATGATGTTCGCGCCGCTGACGGAGTTCGGAGCCATTTTGGAGCTGGTGACTGCGCCGTCGGCAATTTTGCCGGTGGTGACTGCAGCATCAGCGATGTCAGCCGTGTTGACCGACCCATCAATGATGTTCGCACCGTTGACGGAGTTCGGAGCCAGCTTTGCGTTGGTGACTGCACCGTCGGCCAAGTCTCCTGTTCCCACCGCGCCGTCGGCGATGTCGGCGGAAGAGACCGTGCCATCAATAATGTTCGTGGTGTTGACGGAGTTCACCGCCAACTTGACGTTGGTGACGGATCCATCAGCAAGTTTTGCCGTGGCGACCGATCCATCAGCAAGATCATCCGTTCCCACCGTTCCATCAACGATGTTGGTGGTGTTGACCGAGTTCGGAGCCATTTTCGGGTTGGTCACTGCGCCGTCGGCAATGTCCCCTGTTCCCACCGCTCCATCAATGATATTGCTGCTGCTGACCGAGCTTGGAGCCATTTTTGGATTGGTGACTGCGCCGTCGGCAATCTCACCAGTTCCAACCGCGCCAGCGCGGATTTCTGGGTTTGGATAGGTTCCCGTCAGGTCCCCACCAGCCGCACCGCTTGGGATTGCGCTAACACCCGGAGCCAACTTGCTTTGGGTGATGGAGCCATCAATGATGTTGGAAGTCCCGACAGAGTTCCCAGCAAGTTCGGCTGCGCCAACTGCTCCCGGGCGGATCTGTGGATTCGGGTAGGTTCCGGTCAGGTCGCCGCCGGCGGTTCCGGTTGGCGTGGTGTTCAAGGTTTGCCATTGCGCGCCCGCGCCGGTTGCCATCAGCACCTGCCCGCTTAACGCGCCCAGCGTGCTAATTTTTCCGGTGGTGACAGCACCGTTCGCAATCTTATCGGTGCTGACCGCGCCGTTGCTTAGTTGGTTGGTTCCAACAGCGTCGTTGGCGATTTTTGTGGTTGTCACCGCGCCGTTGGCCAGCATCACATTGTTGACACCGCCATTGGCGATCGAGACGGTGGCGCGCCCATTGTTGACATCAACGTCAATACCGGGGCCGCCTTGAATTTGGTTGATGTTGCCGCCGCTTGGGGTCAACCAAACAACGTTGCCGCTGGAGTTAATGGTCAGGACTTGGCCATTTGTTCCGCCAGCCGGGCTGATTTTTTGCATGGTAATCGCACCATCAGCAATCTTGGCTGTGGTGATCGCTCCATCGGCAACCGTCCATGCGTTCAAAGCATAGGGAACGGAGGTCAACTGCGTGCGTGGCACAAGCTCGGTACCGGTACCAAGCGTGATGCCGACGTAGTATTGCTTGTCGAACGGCAGATTCAGCGGCGAAATCGCGCCGAGAATTGCGTTAAAGATGCCGCCACTTACGGCCATTGATTGGGTTTCGCTCCATAGAGCTACGCCGCCGTTCTGGACATCGTACACGGAAATCGTCATCGTGTAGGAGCCATCGGGGACCGGTTGGCCGCTGGTGCTTGTCAGTCGCCCCTGGTAGTTCATCGTGCGTGGAATCTGGGCTTGTGCCGTATTCACAGCAGCCATCACGCCGAGCAGTGGCAGGGTACTGAGGAACAGTTTACGTCGCATTGTACTATCCCTATGCTTTGTGAGAGAGATTATGGTTTGTTTTGAGAAACGTTTGCTTTTTCTGCGAAAGGCTCCGGCAATTGCCGGATCATGCTTTGTGGAGAATCGAAGGGAAGCTGGCCGGACCGGGCTACTTCACAACGACCATCACGATGGTGCGGCGCGTGCCGTCGGCGATCAGCTGGGCAACGTATTGCCCCGATTCTAGATCAGCCGCGCCAACGCGGACGGAGTAGGCTCCGGCTTCCCGATTTCCTTCCACAAGGGTCAGTGCCTCGCGCCCGATGTTGTCGTAGAGCTTCAGGCTAACAGAGGTGGAACGGGGAAGTTCGAAGCGGATTTCGGTGGATTCGGTAAACGGGTTGGGGATGTTTTGCAACAGCCGCACCCCGCTGCCAGTAACGGCCCCGGCAATCGGCGATTCCTCAACACCACTGGTGCCAACGGGAATGCTGTACCAGAACCCTTGCTGGTTGATCGAGGCAATGCTGGCAACCGGGCCAATTGCGGATTGCCCGAACGTGCCATTAATCACCACCATGCCATCGGTGGCCGGTGCCCCACCCGCCCCAATCACATACGTTCTTTGGATGGTGGATTGCGCCTGTAACTGCCCAATGCCGGACAGCATCGCCAAAACTCCAGTAAGCCAGAGTGCGCGCCGTAACAGTGTTGTCATCATTGCCCTCCAAGTTGCAGCTTGAGTGTGTAGAAGAGGTTTCAACAAGGGATTTGCAGAATCAGTAAGCGTGTTAGTCGGAATGGTTTTCGGATTGAAAGGTTCCGGCATTGAGCGGAGTTCCACACTGGGTGCAGTAGTTGGCAACCGGATGCTGGATTGGCTGCCCACACAAGCTGCAGGAGCGGATAAGTTCATGGCCGCAGCTTGCGCAGAACTTGTCGTGCTGATATCCAAGCGCGCTGCAATGCCCGCATTGGACAATCACCGTCGAGGTTCTTACGAACTTCGTCGCCTCGGCCGACACTGGATGGATAATTGCAGGATGCACCATGCGGAAGGACTCCCGATTGGCCCATGACGGGCATAACGTCTGTCGAAGGGTCTGGCGGCTTTTTCAGCCGCTCCAAAGATACCCCCCCCCGATTTCGCCCACTTCCCTCCCCGATTGCTCCATGTATGGAACCTGATTGCAATTTTTACTTTTGTTGATTCAATCACTTGCCAATCAGCGTTTTACATCCTTATATAATCTGCACAATCAAATACACCACCCTGCATGCCCCCCTTTTTTCCCACTCAACGCCGTTCAATAAGCCAAGCAAAACGATGGCTGGACTGCTTTAGCTATTATGCTCCCCCTTCATGAAAGGCGGTGCAGCGCATCAAGCAAGCGACGCGGAATTGGGGATTACAAGAATGAAAGGCGGAGTTGGCGTTTTTGTAAAAGAATCAACGATTAAAGTGGATTGGGTGGCTATGCTTCAATAGAACTTCCCCTTCCCCTATATTCGCGCTGAACAGATGCCGGTTGGCCCAACAGGGCGTGCTGCGGGGAAGTGAGATGCCCGGGGGAAGTGCCCGCCAACCGTCATTGCTCTGTGGTGATGCTGGCATTCCCCCATCCCTGCGGAATCCTGTACTTCGCGCTATCGGCCCCTTCCTGTTGCTAAGCTGGTAGCGTTCCATAACTGCTTAACCAACTATGCGGTCTTTCTACGTTGATTTTATCAACCACGGCATTCTTCCGTTCGTGGGGCGGGGGGAACTGCTTAGCACGTTGCTATCACGCTGGGAGACCGTTGCCCAGGCTTCATCGCTGCAGATGAGCTTGATAAGCGGCGAGATGGGAACGGGGAAAAGCCGATTTATTGAAGAATTAGAGCCAAAAGTCATGCGTTCGGGGGGGCTGGTGATTAACGCCAAGCTCTACCCTGAATCCACCAACTCCATCGCGCCGCTGCTTGCGCGGGCAATCCGATTCATGAAATTGCGGCGGAATCTGCCGGTGGCGGACCCCGCCGAAACGATTCACGGGGTGGCCGAAACGATTCGGCGGCTAACCCAAATCCGCCCCACCCTTCTGCTGATCGAGGATATCCACCTGCTTTCTGGCGACACAATGCGGGAATTTGCAGGGCTGTTGGGAAGCCTTTCGGAAGCCCCGATGCTGGTGCTGGCCACCGCACGCCCAATTGCCCCCACCCTGCGCACAACCATCGAGCGGTATTTAAGCGACGACCTTGAACTTCCCCCGCTGACGTTCCAGGAAATCCAAGCAATCTGGAACCTGCTGTTCAACACACCACTCCCCACCGATGCCGCAAAATTGATCGAGGAAACAACCGGTGGGAATCCGTTAGCGATTCGGACAATTCTTCGCGGATCGCTGAAATCGGGAGAAATCGCGGCAACACGCGCCAGTCAGCAGTGGCAGATCAGCGTCCCGCTTGATACATTTGAAGCCTCGCTGCGCCGCCAAATGGTGACGCTGATAGATGGAATCGCAGCCCACCTTTCCCCCACCGAACGCGCCGCCGCCGAAACAATGGCGGGGTTGGGCGAGGTTTTCTCCTTGGAGGCTGCGCGATTGCTCCTTCCGAATGCCGACTCGGCGATTGATTCGCTGGTGTTCAAAGGCGTTCTGGTTGCGGCTGGGCACTCCCCTTCGATACTGCCACAAACCGCCCCTGCGCTCAACGCATTTTCCTTCACCCACACCCTGCTGCACCGCCGGTTTGTTCAAGACTCCAACATTACCGAGCATCAGTTGGTGATGCTGGTCTGTTCCCGTGCGCCCCTCTGCACGGTGCTCCCCTTCCGGTTGCTATCATCCGTGCCCGCAAATTTTGCCATTCCATTATCGGATATCCGCACAGCAATCACCTATGCACTAAAGTTGGCACGTGCGTTGGACCGGACCTCCGATTGGCAATGGGCATTGCCCATTTGGGATTCCGCTGCGGCACTGTGGCGGAAACATTTCCACCGGTGGAATCCCCACGACCAATTATCGCTGGAATTGGAATTATTGATGCACCGAATGGCACTACTGCGGCGGGATGAGCAGGGCGAAGAATACCGATTAGGGGTGGAACGATTACTGGAACTTACCAGCACCGAGCAACTTCCGGAAGACCTGCTCCGCTACCGCCTGCTAACGATTATTTATCAGGATATTTACCGCTCCCGAATTGAACGAAAAAGCAGCTTGGCGGTGCGAAAAAAAGTGATGGAGTTGGTGGAACGCTATCCGCAATTGCGCCATACGAACGGTTATCTGTTTTATTTAAGTCATCTTGCCCACACGTACTCAAACAGCGCAACGCTGATGCAGGAAGTGGAGGAAATCGCCGAGGAATTATTATTAGATTCCACTGCACCAGATGAATTTCGCCAAGAGCTTCAGCAGCAAGTGCTGCCAACTTTTTTGCTTGGGTTTTCCACAAAACAGCAACTTGAGCGAAGGATAACTTTTGCGAATGAGTATGATGCGTTATGCCGTGCTGAAAACCGTTTTGTTGACCGCAGCCGGTTCGTCATTTTTTATGCTGAAATTGGGGAATTTGAAAAAGCAAAATCACTGGCAAACGAAATACTTCCAAGCCTAATCAGCCGTGGGTTAATCCGCTCGTTAGCGAATTGCCAGCTTCACCAACTCTGCTTTCAATTAGCCGAGAACAATGAATGGAATGGTATTGATGAGAAATTAAAAGAGATTTTTCTGAGCGTGCCCGATGATTACCATTCGGGAATCCAACGCCATGCGGTGCTGCTTCTGATGAATTTTGGAATTTTGCTAAACCGCCCAGATAAGGCATTGCAACAGCTGCAATGGTTCCAAAACCCAGAAAGACTTCCGCTGTACCTGCGCATTTTCATCGGATTATCCTTGCACCAATTACAGCCACTGCTTGCCCTTCCGCCGCAAACTATTTCGGCAGCAGATGGCCCGCTTTGGCAATTACTCCAGCTTTTGGCCGGCGAGAATGCTCCTGATATTGAACAAGTTTGGGAATTATCTATTGGCTTATTCAACGCTGAATTATTACGGGTATATGATATCACCCAACGTTGTGTGGTGGCGGATCTTTTATGGGATGCACACCATCGCGGCATTATTCCTGCGCCAAGCAACGATGTACAGGACGCGATTGATGCCAGCCTTCATGGGGCACTATCCTGGCTACAGGAAAGGAATTTGCAAGCGATGATGCACGGAGTGTTTTCGCATATCCAACAGCATCTTAGCACTCCTGTGAAAAATCAGTGGCAAAAAACTTTGGGAGCCAATGCCATCGTTGGAAATACTGACAGGGCAGAGCGTGGCAGCGGGCATTTGGAGGTGAAAGTGATTGGCGACATAGCTACGGGAAACACAGCAACCGACCTTACTCCACTGCGCGGCCAACGCACCCGAACATTGCTGGCATTAATGGTCGCGAACCAGCTGATGGATCAGCCAATGACGCTGATGGAGTTCAGCTATGTGATCGCCGGAAACGAACATCTGAGCGATGTTGACCGCTCCAGAAAATTGCTCAACAGCACGGTGTTCCGCCTGCGTGAAATTATCGGCCATCAGTTTATTCTTACCGATCAAGAAGTTCCCCGACTACATCCAGAAAATGTGACGATTGACCTTCTGGAGGCAATCCAACTGCTGCGCCAAAGCGATACGGCGTTGCGGCAAGGGGCATTGCCAGCCGCATATCAGTGCTTAATGTTGGCCTTGGACAAATTCGACAAGAACATCATTTTCCCTGAATTATATGACACGTTCTTTGAGGCACTTCGCGACGACGTTGAAAACGAGCGGCGGGATTTAATTTTACGAGCCTCGCAAGCATTGCTGAAAGAAGGTGATCCACGAAATGCAGAGGATATTTTGCAACGCGGATTCCATTCCATGCCCGATGATGAAGAAATTGCGGCACTCCTTTGCGAAACCCTTACCCGCAACGGGAAACGGGTGCAAGCCCAACGGGTGAAGATGAAATTACGCGAAGCAATAGCAAACAATTAAAGCCTGACCAGTAGGAATTGTTTTTCGCAAAACGAATGCGGTTGAGTTGGATTTTACCCACTCAACCGCATTCGTTTTTTTATTCTTTTTTTCTGCTATTTCACCAGCATCATCCGGTTTGTTTTGCTCCAGTGACCCGATGCCAGGCGGTAGTAGTAGATGCCCGATGGATACGCCGTCGCATCCCACACGATTGAATATTCCCCTGCCTGCAAATGCTGATCTACCAGCCTTGCCACTTCCCGCCCGGCTACGTCAAGAATAACCAATTGCGTTGGGCCATCAAGGCCAAGCGCGAACTGAATTTCGGTGGCGGGATTGAACGGATTCGGCACGTTTGGCTGCAACGCATAATCGGTGGAGCTTAGCGTGATTAACCGCTGGTGCAAGCCGCAAACGGAGTCAATCGTGACCAATCCCGCTTTTGGAACAACGTACGCGCACGCACGGTCCTTGAGGAAAATGGAGAACGGCAGCGGGCAGTTGGAACGGCTTCCCAAATACATCCGGCAGTGGAGGTTCAGCAGCATTCCGGTTCCGCGCAAGGTGGTTCCGGCAGGGGCTGTCACCCGTGCGGTTAATCGCCCGGGTCCGGCATCTTCGGCGGCAATGCTCCATCCGTCGGCCAGCGTCCCCGACACCATTGTGGCGATTCGCTGGGGCGTGCTGTTCTCCAGCTTCATCAGCGTGCTGTCCCAGGTGAGTTGGAAGGTGAACTCATCCACGCCATGCTCATCAAGCCCCTCATCCAGGATCACCGGAATTTTCATCAGCCAACCCGGGGTGGTGCGCCAGTCGGTGGCAATGTGGGCAGCAACCGGGCGTGGGGGATTGACCGCCACCTCCACTTCATCGCTATCGCTGCACCCGAACTCGCTCCAGACTTGCAGCCGATACGTGGTTGTGGCTGTTGGCCGCGCCATTGTCGCCGCGCAGGTGTCGCACGCCAACCCGGCGGATGGACTCCAGCGGTAGCGCGTTCCCCCGCTTCCTTGCAACAGCACGCTATCCCCCAAGCAGATCGCCACATCGGCTCCGGCATCGGGCTGCGGCATTGGCCGGACCGTCACCGTGGTGAAGGCCGTGTCGGTGCAGCCGGTTCCGTTGCCGATAACCAGCCTGTACGTGGTGGTTGTGGTTGGCTGCGCGATTGGGCTTGGGCAGTCGGCGCAGCTTAGCCCAGTTGCTGGGCTCCATTGGTAGCTGCTCCCTCCGGCCCCCCACAGATGGACGGTATCGCCAACGCAAATTTCCCGATCCCCAGAAATCGTTGCTGATGGAATTGGATTGACCGCCACCCTCACCTGCGCAGTGTCGGCGCAGCCGCTGGCGTTGGTGGCGATGACGGTATAGAGTGTGGTGTCCGTTGGCGAAGCCCAGGGGTTTGCGCAATCGGCACAGCTTAGCCCGGCAGCGGGGCTCCATTGATAGAACTCCCCTCCGGTTGCAAGAAGCTGCGTGCTATCCCCCAAACAGATTGCCGCTGGGGTTGCGATGCTGAGGCTTGGAAGGTCGTTCACCACCACGCGCACGGTGGCGGAATCGGGGCAGCCAGTGGCGTTCCCCACCACCACTTGGTAGATGGTGGTGGCCGTGGGGGTTGCCGTGGGGTTCGCGCAATCGGTGCAGCTTAGGCCGGTGGCGGGGGTCCAGCGGAACGTTGTTCCTCCGGTGGCCGTCAGCTGGGTGCTCTCCCCTGGGCAAAGGGCGGTGTCGGCAACGGTGGCGGAGGCGTTCGCGCGCGGCAGCACCGTCACGCTGACGGTATCGGACGCGCTGCAACCGCTGTCGCTAAGGGCGATGACGGTGTAGAGTGTGGTTTGGGTTGGTTTGGCAATCGGGTTTGGGCAATCGGTGCAGCTTAGTCCGGTGGCGGGGGACCACTGGTAGCGGCGGCCACCGGCGGCACGCAGCTGCGCGCTATCGCCAACGCAGAAGGTGGCGGGGGGACCGGCATCAACGCCCGGGAAGGTGGCCACGCTGATGGTGACATCGTCAAAATCGAAACAGCCGTTGCTGTCGGTGACGACCACGCGGTAGGTTGTGGTTTGGGTGGGTTGCGCAACTGGGTTGGGGCAATCGGTGCAGCTTAGCGTTGCCCCGGGGCTCCAGGAGTAGCTTCCCCCTCCGGTTGCCGATAGTTGCGCCGCATCGCCAACGCAAATCGTGGTGTCGCGCCCGGCGTTGGCGGTTGGCGGGGGAACAACATGGACCATTCCGTAGGCCGTGTCCTTCCCGACGCTGTTGCCAACGATTAGCCGAACTTGGTAATCCCCGGTGGAGTAGTAGCAGATGCTTTTTGGATGCTGCTCGTTGGACGATTGCGGCGTTGCCCCGCCGAACGCCCATTCCCACTGGGTGATAACCCCGGCACTCTCATCCCGGAAATCAATGCAAGTCCCAACGCAGATTGTGGTGTCTTTTGGTCCCAACTTTGCTTCGGGGCGTTCGCAGGGGACGGAGTCGGCAGCGGTGGGGGTGTGGAAGAATCCGTCGAAATGGTTCGGAAGGCCGTCGCGGCAGGATGATGCTCCAAGGCTTAGGCCGTTGTTGATGTAGTTGCAGCCAAGCCCGGCAGTATTGGGCGATTGAATGATTCCCAGCATCGGGAAGAAGGCGTGCCCCACATAAATCTTTCCATCGGAAGCCATCTGCAGCGCGCCGAAATGCCGATCATTATTGATGTAGAGGTTCACCCGCGAGTTCTGAATAATCGTTGCCACACCGCTGGTGACATCGAACTGAATCAGGGTGTCGGACGGGGGGAGCAAAGGATCATAATTGCTGGAAACGGAATAGAGCTTGGTGTTATCGTGCGAGAAGGTTAGGCCGTACGCGTTCCGAATCCCAGTTAGCCTAATCGGATTGGAGATAGCCCCGGTAAGGTTATCGAAATCGAACAACTCGATAATCCCACTTTCAGCAAGGGCAACGGCAATCTTTTTTCCATTGGGGGAGGTTTTCATGTAGCCTAACGTGTTTGCCCCAGCGGATACGGCTGTAAGATCACGATGCACCGCCCCCACCGCCGAAACCACTGGCAGGGAGACTCCATTTGGCGACACCAACCAGGCGTAGAATTGGTTCGATTCCCAGCGGTGGGCAATCACCCAATAATCACGCCCGTTGCAGTGGCGGGCCGCCGTAAGTTTCTCGGCAGCGGGGCGCAGCAGGAACACATTCTTGGTGATGACGCTCCCCATCCCTCCGTTGGTTGCCATGTCCACCACCGAATAATGGATACCAATGTTCGGCCCAGCATACTCTCCAGCATCGGAGGTAAAAACGTAGTAACGGAAATTGTTGAGGGGTGCCGGAATGATAATCGCGGCTTGCGTGCTGGATTCATCACCGTTTAACCCGGTTCCATTTGGCATTGGCTGGTGCGCCCGGTCCCAGACCGTCACTCCATCGGTGTAGAACAGCAGCGCCCCGGTGCGGCGGTCGGCAATGCTGGCGCATCCTTCGTTTTGATCAATCGCCGATCCCCCAATCGAGACCGCCGTGCCGCTGTTGAAATCAACCAACGCATTCTCGCCAAACGCCCACACGTTGGTTTCCAGCTGGGCAAGCAGCAGCGTGGGGAACAGCATCAGGAGCAACAGGGAAGCAAGCTGGAGCAATCGGCGCATAAGCAATGTTCGGCAACAAGCGTGACAGGTTTATCGGTTTCCAGGTGCAGAAAAATAGCGAGAGCGTCCGCAGACTACCACAAAAACTGCAACGATGCAAGCATCCGGCTGCGGCATCATGGCTGAATGTAGTAGGGTGATGAACCGGGAAAAGGGCCGAAGGTTACGCGCATCAGCCTCAAAAAAAAAGCGGCATCATGCAAAGGCTCTGCATGATGCCGCTTGTCTGGTATCAAAGCCACCACCCCCGGCAGCCGTCCCACCGGAACGGGGTAGCCGAAGGTCTTTAGCCTTCGGCGTCTTCTTCCGGAACGGGGTAGCCGAAGGTCTTTAGCCTTCGGCGTCTTCTTCCGGAACGGGGTAGCCGAAGGTCTTTAGCCTTCGGCGTCTTCTTCCGGAACGGGGTAGCCGAAGGTCTTTAGCCTTCGGCAACTTCTTCCGGAACGGGGTAGCCGAAGGTCTTTAGCCTTCGGCAACTTCTTCCGGAACGGGGTAGCCGAAGGTCTTTAGCCTTCGGTGTCTTCTTCTCACAGAGGCAGGCCAAAAACCTGTTATCAATCCCGACAGAGGTCGGGGCCACTACCTTTGCCGCAAACCTCTAAAACCGCACCGCCATTCCGCCACGAATCGAGCGTGGGGTGCCTGGGGTGAAATGGAGTTCGCTCACGGCCTCGGCCTCGCCAGGAAGCCGGCTTTCGGTGTCGAACTGCGCTTCGTTCCACTCCTCATCAAGCAAGTTTTCCACGTTCACAAACAGCTCAACCTGGCCGATTCGGTAGCTGGCCGAAAGGTCAACGATGGAGTAGCCCAGGGCGCGGACGCTGTTCGATTCGTTTGCGGGGCGGTCCCCAACATGGCGCAGCCGCAACGCCGCCGAAAGGGCATCGAACTGGGCAACGGCGTTTGCCGTCAAGGTTAGCTCGGGGGCAAGGGGGATTCGGTTTTCGCCATCTGGAAGGTCGCGGAATTTTCCGGTGGAGATTGTGGCATCCACCCCCAGCGAAAGCCAGTTGACCGGGTTCAGCCGAACCTCCAGATCAACCCCTTGCCGGCGCGTGCGGCCGCTTTCTTCGGTGGTCCCTTCGTCCCCCACGTACACGAACTCGCTCTCCAAATCCAGCATCCACAACGCTGCCGAAGCCGCAATCAGCGAGGAAGCACTTCCGTACCGCGACCCGATTTCCGCGCCGAACGCCCGTGGCAAGGTTTTGCCTTCGTCCTGAACCACAACGCGAGCATCGTTCGAGTGGAAACCGTAGCCGCTGTTCAGAAACAGCGCAACGTCATCCACCACCGGAACGCTGATATTCGCTTTTGGCGAAAGAAGCAACTGCTGGGCAATGCCGCTTGGTTGCCCACCTAATGTCAGCTTATTCTCAACATCAAAGTTGAAATAATCGGCACGCAGGCCAAGCAGGATTTGTGCCCAGGGGAGGATGATTTCTTGTTCCAGATATGGCCCAATTTGGCGCAGGCGAATGGCCGCATCGGCCGTTGGCTCCAGGCGCACACGGGCGGAATCGTGATAGAGTGCCACTTGGATATCATCGTTGCGGAGCGTTGCGCCGAATCGGGTGCGCATTGCTATGTCGGCAAACTCGTAGAAGATGTCGTTCTCGGCACGCAAGGCAAGAATCGAGCGGGCATCGGTTTGTTCGATTCCGTCGCCCCGAAGCGAGTCGTTGGCAAAGAAGGTGAAGTTGCTGAACAACCGGAAGCGGTAATCGGTGAAGGACCCGGTAAGGGTCAGCGGGCTTGCGCCGCCGCTGGAGTATTTCACGGTGGTGGTGGTGCGCGATGTTGCGCCCCCTTCGGTTGGGTCAATCGAACCAAAACGGGTGATGGTTCCGGCATCCACCGCACGTTGCGGGATCTGCCCGCTGGCATCCCAGCCGGAGCTAAACGTCATCAGGCTTGCGCCAACGGTTCCGGTTGGTCCAACTTTAGCGGTGGCCTTTGCGAACAGGTTCAGCCGCTTGAAATGCTGCGGCTCCTCAACATACCCTTTCGTGCTGAAAACCTCCCCAGCAAAGTAGCTGTTCATCGTTGCCGACTGCGGGCCGCGAACCATTGCCAGCATCCGGTAGGTGTCGAACTGGCCTGCTTCCATTTTAAGAAGGTTATCGCGGATGGAGTCGGCAGTGGAGAACACCACCGCGCCGGCGGTTGACATATCGCCGTAGCGGGCGAAGTACGGCCCTTTGGCCACGTCAACTTTTTCGATGGTTTCAGGGATGATGAAATGGAGATCGGCATAGCCCTGGCCATGCCCGTGCGAGACCATGTTGACCGGGGAATCATCCACCGAGATGTTGATGTCGGTTCCGTGGTCGGCATCGAAGCCGCGAAGGAATATCTGTTCGGCCTTCCCGCCGCCGGCGTGTTGGGCAATCACCAATCCGGGAACAACCCGAAGGATGTCCTGGGCCGAGTTGCGCGGGCGGAGCGCGAAATCAGCAGCACGGAACTGGGCATCGCTTGCTGCGGACCACGGGCGTTCGGCCGTCACCACCACGGTGTCGCGGACGCGGATAAGTGTGTCCATTGTGCGTTGTTGTTGTGCCGACCCAACAGCTGTGGCAAGTGTCAGCAAAACCGGAACTGCGGTACGAAGAAGAATCTGGTGCATTGTTGATGAACAGGAACGTGAACATGGTAATTGGCGTGAGCCAGCGAAGATACGAGAAGAGGGAAGCGATGGATTGCAGCACTATTTTGCAGCAGCGATGCGCAACCATGCCCCCCTGGCCAAGCCGCAAACACCCCAGAATTTGGCCTTCCGCAGCCCGGCAAAAAAAATTTGCATCCACAAGATTTTTGCTTTTAAAAATGGAATTGCCCGTTGTATGTTTATGCCGTTCGTAAAAACAGCCCTTTAGTCCAATGTCGCCCATCCCTACTCCGTTCTTTGTCAACCGCACTGCTTTGGTTGTGATGTTGGGGGTATTGCTCCCAGCTGCGGCAATGGCACATCCGCTTCACAATGGCTCCGGCAGCGTTGTTGGGGGTTTGCTCCACCCGCTTGTTGGGTTGGATCACCTAATCGCCCTTCTTGCCGTCGGAATCTGGAGTGCGGAGCAGCAGAAAAAGCAGAGCAAGTGGTGGATTCCCCTCACGTTTTTGGGGATGATGCTTGCCGGAGCGGTTGCCGGAATGCAGAGCGGGGGGATCGGCATCAACGAGCATTTTATCGTTAGCTCCGTGTTGGTGTTTGGCGGGATTATCGCCATGATGTGGCGGCCTTCGCTAACGGTGGGTCTTCCGGTTCTTTCCATTTTTGCGCTTGCCCACGGGGTGGCGCACGGCGCGGAACTCCCAGCCGATGGCTCTCCATTCGGCTTTATCCTTGGGTTCTTGCTGGCAGCTGCGGCAATCATGGCCGCTGGGTTCGCCGCTGGGAAGTATCTGCGGCAGATTGCGGAGTCCAAAGGGGTTCGGATTGCTGGCTTGGCAATAATGCTTGCGGGATGCTTCCTGCTTCTGAACTCCCTGGCGTAACGGCCCAACACGGCGGGCCAGACAACAGAAAACTTCAGGCGAACAGCGTCGTAGAGGAGGCGACGTCTTCGCCTTAGGCACTGGGCTTCGGCTCAGTGCCTTTTTTGTTGGCGGACCAGCACTTGCACCTCCCCCTTCCCCCCCTTCTCCACCAACTCTATCGGAATTTCTGCTTGGCTTGCTTGGCGAAGCATGGCGCGTAGCTCGGCCAGCACCTGCCTCCCCTCGCTTGCGGTTCCGGCAACCATAATCTGCGCCCCCTGTTGAATGGCTGGGATGTAGCCGCCCAGCACCTGCTTCCAATCTGGCGCGCCGGATGGAGCTTTGGTGGTTTGCAGCAGAATATCTATTTCCTCCCGATCCCACCGGTTCGGTTGTTGACCCGCCGGTGGGGAAACCGGCGGCAACACCGGAAGCGTATCCACCGCCGTCACCGATCCCCCGGCTGAATCCTCCACCGTAAACAGCGCAACCAGCGGCGGGGGCGCGCCACCATCGGGCTGGCGCAGAAGCATTGGGGAAGGTGGAACCCCGCTCTGTTCGGTGCTGCTGCGGCTGGTGATGGTGCGTTCGGCCTGCTTCACCACAATGCTCCATTGCCGCACCCCTGCGGGGGCAGCCATTGTGGGGCGCACGCTGAACGTTGGCTCCTGAATATCCTCGATAAACCACTCGTTCGTAATCGGCGCAAGCAGTGCCTTCCCCCCTTCTCCCGTGGCCAACAAGTTCAGCAACTGCTGCGGTTGCTTTGGCGCGACCGGCATGGCAAGGGTCGCCGGCTCGATCTGCAATTTCCCGACAAGCAATGCCCGCAACGAATCGCGGCACTCGCGATTTCCGGAGCCGATCACCAGCTGCGCCGAAGGGGTTTGCCGAAGCCGCGCCGCAAAGGCCAGCAGTAACTGCCGCCGCACCATCGGGTGGTCCGCACGGGCTAAGCTGTCCAGGGTCCATTGGGGCGTTGCGGCCTGGGCAGCGGCAATCATTAGCGGCAGTTGGTCGCAGCGGAGGGTTGGGGGGATCATCGTGGCGCGGATGTGGCGGATCAGCTGCGCGCCCAGCCGTGCCGTCTGCGCCGGGTTCCCTGCGGAATCCACCGCGAACAGATCAATCGTGGCCGTCGGGAGCAACCGCGCTGCCGAAGCAACCTGCGCTGTGTCGGGGGGGGGCGGAGCGGCGGCGGTATCTATCGGCTGTGGCGGGGGTGTTGCTGTGTCGGAAGGAAGGGATGGCTCCGCTGGGGGAAGCAGGTCAACCTGAAGGCCAATCCCCCCGCCAACGGCCAGGGTCGAGAAGCCGATAATATCGTTGCGAACGTCAAGGGCCAGCCGCGCAAACAGGTCGGGAAGCAGGGAGATTCGGGGAGCCACCCGCCACCGGATGCCGCCGCCAACCGCCAATCCGAACGTCCCACGTGCCGGCGCAACCTCACTTCCCGAAGCAACCGTTCGCTGGTTCCCCCCCGCAATGAATTGGGCATTGGCCGGCTGCCGAATCCGCTCGGTTTGGATGTACGGATCGTTCAGCCGCAACACCCCCCAAGGCCCGGCAAACAGTCGCGCCCACGATGCCGGCGCATACTCCCCCAAAAACTCGAATTGCAGCTGCGTGGGGGAATACTCAATGGCATACTCCAGCTCCGCAGGAATTGGCGTTCCGCTGCTATCCACGGCAATGCCAGCCGTGTAGGGGTTGGAAATGCTTGTTCCGGTAACGAACGTCCCCCCCACCCGCAGCCGGAACCCGAAGGCATCGTTCAATCCGTTAGGAAAGAACAGCCCTGCGGAAAAATTGATGCGGCGTTCGGTGGTGGTTCCGTCGGCTCCGCAGTCGGGACAGGCTGGGGTTCCAGGAAGCCGCTGCGGCCCGATTCCAACCCCGGTTTCGCCACGCACGCCAAGTTCCATTGCCGGCCCCTGGCCCCACAGCTGCGCGCTGCAAGCAATCGCCAGCAGGAAGATGAGGAGGAAGGATGGATGGAGATGGAGGCAATGCAGCACGGCAGGGTCCTGCGGCGAAAGGAGATGGAGAGTAGAACGAACAAGGCGTTCCGCCTTCGTGTGCGGAACGCCTTGCTGGGAACAATGTTCAACACCAACCACGGCGTGGCGATAGCCGAAGCTATTCGGCTTGGTTGGCATCGGCCATTTCTTCAACCGCGTTGCTGGCAGCGGCATTCCCCAAACTGCCACCGGCCATTGCCACGATCTCATCATCGTAGTGGTCGGCAATGGCGGCAACGGTGCGGGCGGTGGATTCAAATTCCTGGCGGCTAAGGTCGCTTCCTGGCAGCGTTTGGGAGTAAACAATCGTGCCGTCGAACAGCAGCCCGAACCCACCGAAATGGAGGTCCACGTTCGTCTCCAAAAGCCACTGCATCAGCTCTGGAGTAAGATTTGCGCCGGAGACCAGCTGGCTGGTGAACTCAACAGCGATGTCATCCTGATGCCAGGGGCGGACGGTGACGCTGATGGTTGCCGAGCCTTCCTGCATGGTGTATTGCCCGGGCTGGAACTCGATAAAATCGGGATAGACTTCCTGAAGGTAGCCGCGAACCTTTTCGCAGACCTCCTCCATCAATTGCTCGTTCTCTTCCATTGATATTCCTGTGGAATTGATTGCTGGATGGTTTGTTGGTCGGTTACTTCGTGTCGCTGCCGGAAGTGAGTTGCCCGGCGGGTTGGGAACCCATGCTAAGCTGTGCCTTCAGCGAAGCCAGCTCGTCGTCAACGCCGCTGCCGGCTTCAAGTTGTTTGAACTGGTCTTCCAGCGAAGTATTCTCCCCCGCAAGCTGGGCGAATGCTTCGGCTTCGGCCTCTTGCTTCTCCACCTTTGCCTCCAGCTTATCGAACTTCCCAAACGCATCGCTTCCAATTCCGCTGAACGATTGGGCAATCTGCTTTTTGGCTTTTGCGGCCTGGGCACGGGCAATCAGGGTGTTCTGGCGCATGCGTGCTTCGTCCAGCTTCCCTTTAATCTGGTCCAGCTGGGTGCGCAGTGTCATGCTGGTGCTGCGTGCTTCGTTCAGCATTCGTTCAAGGTCCGCAACGTTTTTCCCCATGGAGTTTTTCCGCTCCAGGGCTTGCCGCGCAAGGTCGTCGCGCCCGGCGTTCACGGCCTGGATTGCGCGCTGCTGCCACTCGTTCGATTGGGCAAGGTTCTTCTGATACTGCCGCTCCAACGATTTCTCGTTGGCAATCGCCTGGCCCACAGCAAGGGTGGCTTTGTTGACGGCTTCCTCCATCTCAAGCACCATCTGCTTGATCATTTTTTCGGGATCTTCTGCGCGGTCCAGAAGGTCGTTGATATTGGCCTTCATGATGTCGGCCATGCGTCCAAAAATGCTCATCGTGGTCGTCGGTTTATTGGATAAATGTGGGAAATCGGAAGTTGGTTATTGAACAACGGTTGGCCAAAGATCGCTCCTTTTTTTTTGCCGCAGACCAAAGGCAACGGGTTATCCTTCCGCAACAGCCTTCAGCTCCATCAGCTTGGCCCCTTTTTCAACAGCCGAACCGGCTTGCGCCAGAAGGCGTTGAACCTGCATTCGTTCGGGGGCTTTGATCTCGTTCTCCATCTTCATTGCTTCAAGGATGCAAAGGGATTGACCTTTCTGCACCACCTCACCTTCGGCAACCAGAATCTGCTTCAGCAGGCCAGGCATTGGGGCGGTGACAAGCTGCCCCAGCGACCGCCCAACCGATGCACTTTTCCGCAACGCAGCAAGGCGTTCGTCGTGGGCCGAGGCGGTCCGCACGCGGATGGTGTTGCCGCGAAGATACACGATGAACTCATGTTCTTCATCCCCTTCTTCCACGTACACCGGAACGGTGGTGCCATCGGCAAGCCGTGCTTTGATGCTTCGCAGGCTTTCGCCCTGCTCTATCTGCAATTGTACTGAAGGTTCCCCAACGGTGGCCCCCTGTTCGGCAACCAAAACCGGAAGTTTCGCCCCTTGAATCTCTGCTGTGTAGGATCGCATTCGTTTCATTGTGGGCCAAACATAGAGAAACATCTTCGGCAGAACAAAATGAATCACTCAACCGTTGGTAACGGCGGGTTTGTTTGGGCGTTGCTTGAACAATAGATACAGGCCAACGGCCAACCCCGCAACACGCAACCATCACTCTCAATCGTCAACAGGAGCCACACAGTTATGGGCGACGAACGAACATTACGCAGAACGGTAGCGGAGGAGCCGGACGAACGCCGGCCGCGCTGGCCCAGGAATCATGGCCCAGCGTTGGACCGGCGAAACCTGCACCAACTCCACCACCACTTCCCTCAACAACCGAACCATCCACGGCTTCCGCTGGTTCCCATTTGATCGAAGCGCCCCCCGGGCGTGCGCTTTGGAAATTGGCCGTACCGCTAACGTTCGGGTTCGTTATCAATGCCGTCTATTCTTGGACGGATATGTACTTCGTCTCGCGGCTGGGCGAGACCGCCATTGCTGCGCTTGGCTTCAGCGACCAGATCATGTTTGTGCTATTCACGTTGGCAAGCGGGTTCTGCATTGGCGCGGGGATTGTGATTGCCCGGCGCATCGGCGAAAATCGCGGGAACACCGCACGGGTTGTTGCCACGCAAGCCTTCAGCTTTGTTGGGGTGTACGCCGTGTTGCTTGCCACGGCTTTGTATTTCCTGGCTCCAACAATCCTTTCGGCGATTGGCCTAAGCGGGGCGGTCTATTCCGCAGCCAGTTTGTACATGACCACGCTGGTGTTCGGCTTCCCGGGAAGCCTGCTGACGTTCCAGGCCAGCAGCGCGCTGCGCTCCAGCGGCAACACCGTCTTCCCGATGATCGTGCTGATTGCCTCGGCAGTGGTCAACGCCATCTTGGCCCCGATCTTCATCTTCGGCTACCTGGGCGTTCCGGCCCTGGGCATCCAAGGGGCAGCGATTGCCACGGCAACCACGCAATGGGTTAGCGCGGCCATCACCACGTATGCCCTGTACTCGGGCCGCCTTAATTTGAAGCTCTATCGGCCAACGCTTCGGTTCGATTGGCACGTCATCCGCACCATTTTTCGGATTGGCGTTCCGGCTTCGCTGCAGGCGCTTTCGGTCAGCACCTCGCGCCTGGCGATTATCTCCCTTGCCAGCGGCTTCGGCACGGCGGCGGCGGCGGCCTACACGATTGGGCTGCGGATTGATGTCTTCGTCTTCATGCCCGTGTTCGCCGTTGGGGTGGCAATCGAGACGTTGGTAAGCCAGAATATCGGCGCAAAACGGTACGACCGTGTGAAGCTCTTCCGCGACACCGCAATCCGCCACCTTGCGGCGGTGATGGTGGGCTGCGGAATCTTGATCTATCTGTTTGCCGAGGCGATTGCCGGAACCTTCACCAACGACCCCGAGGTCCTTAATCTGACGGTTCAGTATCTCCATATCGCCGTGTTCGGCTACTTGTTTTTCAGCATCGGGCAATCGGGCCTTCGGTCCCTTTCCGGCGCGGGGCATTCCCTCCGCTCGATGATGATCGCTGTGGCCACGCTCTACGTGGTGGAGATTCCGGTTGCGTACCTCCTTTCGGCGCAGCCCTCGCTTGGGGTGACGGGGATTTTTCTTGCCATTGCCATTGCGTACTTCGCGCTGGCAATCATCAGCACCCTTGCGGTGCGGGGCGAGCGGTGGATGTTTAAGCGGGTGTGAGCCTTGCAGATTTCCCGCTCCTGTTTACTCTACTTCCTGTTTTGCGCCGTATTATTGCTGCCCCAATTTCCGTTGGGGCAGTTTTTTTTCTGCCATTCCATCAACATCCTTCATCCAGATAGAGCTTATGCGCCAACATCGTATCGGCAACACCGGCATTGTTGTAAACGCCATTGGCTACGGGGCCATGCACCTTTCTATTGACCGCGCCCGCAGGCCGTTGGAGGCCGATTCGGTCCGGCTGATTCAGCACGCGGTGGACCAGCTTGGGGTCAACTTTATTGACACCGCCGATGCTTATTGCATTGACGACACCGAGACCGGGCACAACGAGCGGATCATCGCCGAAGCCCTGCGCGATCCCGACCGCCGGGCACGCGTAACCGTGGCAACCAAAGGGGGAAGCATCCGCCCGGAAGGACGCTGGGAACGGAACGGCCGCCCCGAACATCTGCGCGCCGCCTGCGAGCGAAGCCTTACCGCGCTTGGCGCAGAGATCATTGACCTGTACCAACTTCATGCCCCCGACCCAACGGTTCCCGTGGAGGAATCGGTGGGGGCCTTGCGCGACCTTCAGCGCGAGGGGAAGATTGCACAGATTGGCGTCAGCAACTTCAGCGTGCCACTGCTGGAGCGTGCCCGGCGCGAGGCCGACATCGCCACCGTGCAGAATCAATTCTCGGTGATCAATCAACGGGAGGAGGAGGCGATGGTGAGGTTTTGCGAACAGAACACCATCACCTACATCCCCTGGAACCCGGTGGGTGGGCGGGGAAAAGCCCCGCAGCTTGCGGAACTCAGCGCGCTGTTGGCCGAGCTTGCCGCAACCCACGGAACCACGCCGCACGTGGTGGCAATTGCTTGGTTGTTGCAGCTTTCCCCGGCAATGCTCCCCATCCCCGGAACCACCAAGATTGAGCATCTTGAAGAGAACATGACCGCCGCAACGCTGCAACTTACCCAGGAAGAAATGGAGCGTTTGCGCCACGGGCATCGGTAGCCAAATGGCCGCACGCTGCGCCGCGAAGAGATTACGCACTGGCATTGTTTTGCATCACAACTAATCCATCATCAACTCCATGTCCATTCCCTCTCCATACCCTTTTGCCGCCATTGTGGGGCAGGAGCAAATGAAGCTGGCACTACTGCTGGTAACGGTTGACACCGCAATCGGCGGGGTGCTGATTATGGGGCATCGTGGTTCCGGCAAATCAACATCGGTGCGGGCGTTGGCGGGGATGCTTCCCCCAATCAAAGCGGTGCTGGATTGCCCCTATCACTGTGCCGCCGCCACCACCGCCACGCTGTGCGAACGCTGCACCGACCCGCAGCGGACCCACCTTGTCACCACCCAGATTGAGGTCCCCGTGGTGGACCTTCCGCTTGGGGCAACCGAGGATCGCGTTACCGGAACCTTGGATTTGGAGCACGCTTTAAGCCACGGGAAAAAGCGTTTCGAGCCGGGATTGCTTGCCCGCGCAAACCGTGGCTACCTGTACATTGATGAGGTCAACCTGTTAGAAGATCACCTTGTGGATTTGCTGTTGGATGTGGCCGCAAGCGGTTGGAATGTAGTGGAACGGGAAGGGGTATCGGTCCGGCACCCGGCGCGGTTTGCGCTGATTGGAAGCGGCAACCCAGAGGAAGGTGAGTTGCGCCCGCAACTGCTGGACCGGTTTGGACTGCACGCCGTTGCCACCACCCCAACCGATCCCCGCCACCGTGCGGAGGTGATCCGCCGCAGGCTGGCTTTCGACGACAATCCAATCGCCTTTGCGCGCCAGTGGGAAGGGGAAACGGAGAAGCTGCGGAAGCGGATTGCGGCGGCGCAGAAATCGTTCCCCAACGTCAAGCTCAGCGACCAGATGTTGGAAGCAATCGCCGCGATTGCCGCACGGCTGGAGCTGGATGGACACCGTGGCGAGCTGGTGATGGCACGTGCCGCGCGCCAACGCCGCGCTGGAGTCGCGCCGAAGCGTCACCGCCGATGATATCCGCCATGTTGCCCCCCTTGCCATTGGCCACCGCCTGCGGAAAAACCCGCTGGAAACCGTGGAGGTTGGCCGCAAAATTGAAGATGCCGTGGAGGCCGTGCTGCGGAAGATGGAGTAACCTCCGGCCACTGTCTCGGCAGGCTAAAGACCTGCCGCTACCTGGTATCAGTCGTCCCGACGCAGTCGGGGTAGCCGTCCCGACCTCAGTCGGGGTAGCCGTCCCGACCTTCGTCGGGATTGATAAAAGGTCTTTAGCCTTCGGCGATTTCTTCGACCTTCGGCGGCTTCTTCGACCTTCGGTGTCTCGGCAGGCTAAAGACCTGCCGCTACCTGGTATCAGCCGTCCCGACGTAGTCGGGGTAGCCGTCCCGACCTCAGTCGGGGTAGCCGTCCCGACCTTCGTCGGGATTGATAAAAGGTCTTTAGCCTTCGGCGATTTCTTCGACCTTCGGCGGCTATCACTCGGCAGGCTAAAGACCTGCCGCTACCCGGTATCAGCCGTCCCGACCTCAGGCAGGCTAAAGACCTGCCGCTACCACAGTCACTATTCCACCGCTCCATTTTTTCACTCCATCTCCATCCCCTCTTTCACTTTCTCCCAGCGGAATTCTTCCACGGCGGCGGGTTGGTCGTAGAAGTACTCGGCAAGGTATGGCTCGATCTCCATTTCCCAGATTGAAGGGAGCAGCTCCGGCAGATTGGGATGGAGGAAGAAGGAGATGCCAAGCTCGTAATGGGGGTTGTTGATCCGGCTGTTCATCCGCTCCAGAATGCCAATCAATCCCTCAACCTGCTGGCCGTAGCGGGCATGGTAGCGGCGCAGCAGCCCGTAATCGGGCCGAAGCTCGATGAAGGCGAATCGGCGGCGCAAGGCGTAGTCCAGCAGGGCAATCGAGCGATCCGCAGTGTTCATCGTCCCGATAATCCTGACGTTCCCCGGGATACGGAAAGGACTCCCCCCAGCAAGCTCAATCGTGCGGTCGCGATACTCCAGCAGGTACATCAGCTCGCCAAATGCTCGGGAGATGTCGGCGCGGTTGATCTCATCAATCACCAACACGCAGGTTCCACGCCACACACGGGCCTTGCGGCAAAAATCCAGAAACCTCCCGTCCTGCATCGGATACTCCACCACCCCCTCGCGCGAAACCGGGCGAATGCCGGTCACAAAATCCTCGTACGAGTACGACGGATGGAACTGCACAAGCTCCTGCATCCCCCCTTCCCCCTCTGCCGCAAGATGCCGCGCCAGCCGTTCGGCAAGGAACGTTTTTCCGGTCCCTGGCGGGCCGTAGATAATCGCCTGGCCCTTGCGCCCAATCGCGCCAATCCAGTGGCGGAGCAGGGGGAGGGGATAGCCCGTCTCCTCGGCAACCTGCTCCAATGGATATGGCTTCTGCTGCGGATCGCTGGCTGCGTGGTACGGTTGTTTCCCATCGGCAGCCACTGGCGGGGTTGCGCCCGGGTTGTTGGCTTCTGGCGGAAGTGGCCGGGCATAATCGGGGTCGGGGATTTCCGTGGCGGTTGCCTGGCGCAGGTGCTGCAGAAGCCCCGGGGAGTGGGTGTTGGGCCACCTGATTGCCGTGAATGGTGCGCTGGCTTTTCGGATAAACGCACAATGCGCCGCCCGGAACTGGTCGCGCAGTTTGATGAACTCCTCCACCCCCATTTTGCCAACTCCTTTCTCCCCGGGAACTCTCCGGTATTCGTTGCGGCTGAACTTCACCGGGGGGCTGATTTTTTTGCGGTCGCGCGGGGCAAGCGACTCGGCATCCAGCAGCAGAAGCACCTCGTTTTTCCGCAACGTCAACACCTCCACCGGCCCAACGTTCAGGCGGATTTTGTCAAGATGCAAGGTTAGCCCCCAATTGTTGTTCTGCAACGCGCTGGCAAACCGAATCGCCTCGGATAGATACTCCAAGCAGACTTGGCGAACCTCCGGATCGGGATAGAGCGTTGCCAGCACGTGGGCAGCGCAAAGTGGGTCGCTTCGGTCAAGCGAAATGGAAGGTTTGCCCGCTTCCCTTTCGAGGGGGGGTGCAGCAAATCGGGCTTGATCGCCACAAGGAAATGGGAGAAATGGTCGAACAGGTGGGTGACGTGCAGATCGTAGCGTCCGGCAAGCTCCAGCATCTCCGTCGTCACCTCCGCAATCAACGATAGGCCCAAAGCGTTGGCGCGGGGATACTCGGCAATGGCGTGGCCAACGGTGGTTTCGGCAAAGTAATTCAGCACCGTGCGCGAGCGGTTGTTCAGCAGGATAAAAGTATCTGGGCGAAGCGCGTTCAGGATTGGGGTCACCATCCCCGTTTGCAGGCCTTTGGTGCACGCAAGCGCGGCAAACTGCTGGCAGGCTTCGGCAAGTTGGTCGGGGTGGTCGTTGCAGGTTTGGACGAAGCGAATCAGCGCGGCGGCGGTGGTTGGCAACTCACGTTTGGGAACCCATTGGGCGCTGAGGTATCCTTCCGCACTCCCCCGAATTGCCGGCGCGTGCGAAACCCACATCCCTCCATCCCTGATTGTTTGGGAGCCAAAATGCGGCAGCAACAACCGGAGCGGAGCCGTTCCAACATCGTTCCCTTGTTGAATTTCGGAGAGGAGATGCCGGAAGTTTTCGCGCCCAGCAGCGGCAGCTTCTTTTGCCGTTCGATTATGCCGCTCCCCTTCCTCCCGGTTCAGCCAGTCGGTGGCGAACTGGCGGAACAAATCAAGGTATTCGGCGCGTTTCTGCGGTGTCATGGTTGCGCGGGTAGTTGCCAGTGAAGAACAGGGTTCAGGATTGTTGGAACCGCTTACCGCTTCCGCATCGGCAGGCTGTCGCTGGCCGAAAGGCGGATGGTGGAAGGGATCGCGAACAGGGCATCGGCGGGGATTGTGCTGGTATCAACCGAGCGGGCCTCCAGCACCAGATAGCTAAGATTGTGGCTGGCGCGGAAGACCGGTATCTCAAGGAAAAGGGGGATTTCCTTCCAGACCCAAACGCGTGTTTCGCCAATGCCGTCGTCGTAGGCGTAGCCCGTTGCGGTGTTTCCCAGGAAGGTGCGTTTCCCCAACCGCCGGAATTTCAGCTTGGATTGCAGCTCCTGCTTCATTCTCCAAGCTGGGATAATCGCGCCAATCATCGGGCCATCGGGAAGGGGGATGGAATCAGTAAAACCGGTGTGGGCCACAGGATCGTACGTGATAAGCCGCCCGCGGCTGAAGACCATTGCGCGCTGGGCCGAGGTGTCGCTGGTGGTGTCGGCGGGCAAGTCGTACAAAGCCTGCTCGGCACCGAAATCGCGGAAGTAGAGCACCTGCCGCCGCCCGAACTGCGGGTCGTAGTAGTTGACGGTTGCGGCACCAACCGCGTAGCGTTTCCCGGGGTCCAGCTGCGGGGTTGCCTCGCTGGAATCGCGGGCGGATGCCTCGCTGGGAACCGCCCGCCGTTCGCAGGCCACCAACAGCGGAATTGCAAGAAAGGGGAGCAGAAGCTGAAGCCAAAAACGATGATGCATTGCGGCTGATTTCGTGAATGGGAAATGGATGCCTTGAAGATACAGGAAAGTGAAAACACGGCAGCGAAACGCTTGCTTATTCCTCCAGTGCGCCGCATTTTGGCCGCATCTATCACACTATACTGACTATTGCTATGAGCCGAACCCCACTGGCAGATCTGGTTCACCGCGCCGAACTTCCGTTTGTTGGAAGGCACCACGAGCTGCGCCTGCTTCAGCAATTTTGGAGCAAGCATGGTGCGGCCCCCCAGCTTCGTGCTGCGTTGCTTGTTGGGGAAGCTGGGGTTGGGAAAAGCCGTTTACTCCATCACTTCTTGCACCAAATTTCCGGCAGCGACCCGTTGCTGGTTCATATCAAATTCCCTCCGGAGTCCCTTACCTCGCCATTGCGTGCCGCCGCCCGGGCATTGGAGTCGGCACTGGATGCCAAGTCAATTCCCCACCGCCAGATTCGCACCCTGCAGAACGTTGCCGAAACGATACCGGACCTGGCCAAGCAGCACCGCTTGATGGTGGTGCTGGAGGATATCCACGTTCTGGAGCAAGCCGGGCAGCAGAGCCTTATGCAATTGCTGGAACTGCTTCGGGATTTCCCCATCACGCTTCTTTGCCTTGGGCGGCCGCTATCCAGCGATTGGATTGAGATGTTGGAGCCATACCTGAAGCTCCACCTTGAACTCCATGGGCTGGGGTTGCAGGAGATTGAGGAGCTTTGGCAGCGTTTATTTACGGAGCAGCCGGACGGGTTGGTTGCCGATTCAATCGCGAACGCCACGTTAGGGAATCCGCTGGTGATTCGTTCGGGGTTACTGCGGGCGTTGCAGCAAGGGGCAATTCAAACAGCGGTGCGGACAACGGGAATAACGGTCAGCATCAGCTTGCCGAAATTCCGGGCATCGTTGCTTGCCAGCACGCAATCGCTTTCGGAAGCGATGGTGCAATTGCTCAATCCCGAGCAGCATCGCGCATTGCAGTTGATAGCCAGCTTGGGCGAGGTCTTCTCTATCGAAGCGGCGTGCTACATCGCGCCTAATTTTCAAGAGATATTGCCAGTATTAATTCGGCGCGGAATTATTGGCCATACACTCTCGGTACTGCCACCGCTCCACGTGTCTAGCATATCCCAGGAGCGATTGCTCACGTTCACCCACACCGTTCTGCACCGCGAATTATTGAGCAGCAGTGCTCCAGAAATCGAACTACTGGTTAATCTTATTGCTACCGATATTCCGATTTATTCAATTATTCCATACACCCTTATCGGCACTGCCGAGTGCCACGCAAGCATCCCGGACGCTGTGTTGATACAAGCAATTGATGTCACAATAGAGATCAGCTCCCAATTGGTGGAATCCGAGGATTGGAAACTTTCTTTGATGTTATTTGATTCTATCCACAGAATGAGGGCATGGCTTACCGATCCGCTTCCTCAAGAAACTGCGCAGCGGTATCAGCTTGATTTATTGATGCAGCAAATGGAATACGTCACGAATATCCGTGACCGGAAGGAATATTTACGACTGATGGAACAATTGCTGGAGCTGACATCCCAAGACCTTCCCGAAGACCTTGCTCCATTCCGATTAGCCGCGTTAAGCGCGGAAGCACGGCAAATTGCCATTGATTATCCGCACCGGAAATATGAAGTAGCAAAATCCCTCTATCATGCCCTGCAGCAATTTTCCCACCGACGTGACCATGTAGGCTACATAGTTTGCGTAATTGCCATGTCGGAACTGGCACACTCTGTTGGTTTAGTTAGTATGAACGAATGGGCTGTTGCGGAGGTTAAAGACATCATCCAACGGTATGATTTAAGCGACCCTTCCTACAGAGTGCGATATCTTGAGACATTGCCATTTGTGGTTCATCACTTCACTACACGTGAGGAGTTTGAGCAGAACATCCAGTTAATACAAGAATGGGAAAAATCAGGCGAGACAAACCTTATTTTACAAGCAGAATATGCGCACTTACTTGCTGTTGATGGTCAGATTGAACAAGTTTATGCAATAATCCAAGAGATATTGGCTCCGTTACGAAGGCTTGGTAATTACCGATACTATTTATCGGTGATTGCCGCAAAAAACCTTGTATGGGGAATGGAAGGGCGAAGTACTTCAGAAATGCTGAACGATCTCCATTCAGTGACTGATGAAGTAGCGGGCATTTTACCACTTGGCATGAATTATGCCGAAATTGCTCTATCCACAATTTTGGGCCAGAATATTGAGTCGAGCGATGAGTTAGAGAGAATGATCCCATCAATTCGAGCACAGCACAGAAGAAATATCCATATCTACATGGCATTGTGCGACAACGACCCGATGCTGTTGAAAAATCTTATTCTTCAAGAAGATGAGATGACGAACGACCGCATCATCCACTGGCTTCTTACGGCCACTGAGTGGACGCTACCGATGGAAGAAGCCGTTGCCGCAGCGTTACAAGCAGATCCGATAACCGTGCATGGGTTATTAACCTTTCGCTGCCTGGTGCAGGGTGTTGAACGGATGGAACAACGCACCGGAATTCGCACACCCACCGCTGTTGCCGATGCCGCAGTTGCGGGGATGAATCGCTCGCTGGAATGGATAGAACAACGGGGCATTAAGCCGTACAAATCGGCATTGATAGAGCGGTTTGGATATTTACTGAAAAATAAAGACAACGCACCCCCAAGCTATCAGTTTCCGGAGTTGGTTTGAAATTTCTATCCATAAAAAAAGGGTGCTGAACACTCAGCACCCTTTTTTTGTTATCCCCCATTTATCCCGCAATCACGTTCACCAGCTTATCCTTCACTGCTATGATTTTGCGGACGGTTTTCCCTTCAATCAATTCCCTGACTGCGTCGTGGGCAAGCGCGGATTGCTCAAGCGTGTTCGGCTCGGTTCCCGCCGGCACAATCATCTTCCCCTTGATCTTGCTGTTGACTTGCAAAACAATCTCCACCTCGTTCGTAGCAATTTTTGATTCGTCGTACAACGGCCAGGGTTGGTAGGCCACGGTTCCTTCATGGCCTAATTTCTGCCACATCTCTTCGGCAATGTGCGGAGCCAGCGGCGAAAGCATCACAACAAACGCTTCCATTGCCTGGCGCGGTTTTTCTTCCAAGCCGATGAACTCGTTGACAAACACCATCAGCGCGCTGATTGCCGTGTTCAGCCGAATCCCCTCAATATCCTCCGTCACTTTCTTGATGGTCGCGTGCAGCGTGCGCTCCTCTTCCGGGGTCATCGCACGGTCGCTGATGACGGCAAGGTTGTTGACCTCCTCATCCCCCACCACCATCCGCCAAGCACGGTTCAGGAATCGGCGCACCCCTTCAATCCCTTTCGTGGACCACGGCTTCACCATCTCCAACGGTCCCATGAACATCTCGAACAACCGCAAGGAATCGGCTCCGGCTTCGGCAATCACCGTGTCGGGGTTGATGACGTTCCCTCGAGACTTCGACATCTTCTGCCCATCCTCCCCCAAGATCAATCCCTGGTGAATCAGCCGTTGGAACGGTTCGTCGGTGCTGGTGTGGCCAAGATCGAACAGGACTTTGTGCCAGAACCGAGCGTACAGAAGATGAAGCACCGCGTGTTCCCCCCCGCCGATGTAGAGATCAACCGGCATCCAATACTTCTCCAACTCAGGGTCCACCGCGAAGCTGCCGTTGGTTGGGTCAATGTAGCGAAGGTAGTACCAGCAGCTTCCCCCCCACTGCGGCATGGTGTTGGTTTCGCGGCGGCCAATCCCGTGCTCGGGATGCTCCACCGTTAGCCAATCGGTTGCCAACGCCAACGGGGACTCGGTTGAGCCGGAAGGCTTGAACTCCTCGATCTCCGGCAGCCGCAATGGAAGCTCTGTTGCGGAGAGCGGCTCGATGATCCCGTTCTGGTATCGAACCAGCGGAATCGGCTCGCCCCAGTAGCGCTGGCGGCTGAACAGCCAGTCGCGCTGTTTGTACTGGACCGTGGCGCGAGCCTTCCCATGCTGGGCAAGATGCGCGGTAACGGCTTCCTTCCCAGCGGTTGATTCCAGCCCATCGAACTGGCCGGAGTTGACCATTGTTCCAGGCTCGGTGAAGCAGGCGGTTCCGGCCATCACTGCCGCGTAGTTGGGATGGTCGCTTGGCGGAGCAATCACCGCAACCACCGGCAGCCCGAACTTGCTTGCAAAGACGAAGTCGCGCTCGTCGTGGGCGGGAACGCCCATCACCGCCCCGGTTCCGTAGCTGGCAAGGACGTAATCGCCAATCCAGATCGGGACACGCACGCCGCTGGCGGGATGGAGGGCATAGCTTCCGGTAAACACCCCAGTTTTTTCGTCGCTGGCTTGGCGGTCAAGCTCACTTTTCAACGACGCCTGGTGGCGATATGCCTCCACAACATCACGCTGGCTATCGCTGGTGAGCGATGGAACCAATGGATGCTCCGGGGCCAGCGTCAGGAAGGTGACGCCGAACAAGGTATCGGCACGCGTGGTGAAGACTTTCAGCGGCTCCCCAGATTCGGTGGCAAAGGTGATCTCGGCTCCGGTGGAGCGGCCAATCCACTCGCGCTGCATTTGCAGGGTGCTGGCTGGCCAATCAAGCCCTTCCAATCCATCCAACAGGCGGTCGGCGTAGGCGGTGATCCGCATCATCCATTGGCGCATCGGGCGGCGCTCCACGGTGTAGCCTTTCTCCACCCATTCATCAACCTCCTCATTTGCCAGCACCGAGCCCAAGCCCTCGCACCAGTTCACGGGAATTTCAGCCTCATAGACCATGCGGAAATTTGCCAGGACGGATTGCTGTTCCAGCGGGGTCATGGCGTTCCAGCCGGCGGCGGTGAAGCAGCAAGCGTCGTCGCCGCAGTAGCGGGTGCAGTCAATGTTGGCGCAGCCGTCGCGTTGGAATTCTTCAATCAGCGTGCCGATTGGGCGGCCACGGTTTGCGCGGTAATCGAACCAAGTATCATACAGGGTGAGGAATATCCATTGGGTCCAGCGGTAGTAGGCCGGGTCGGTGGTGTTCACTTCGCGCTCCCAATCGTAGCTGAAGCCAATCGCCTGCAGCTGGCGGCGGAAGTTGTTGATGTTCCGTTCGGTGGTGATGCGCGGGTGGACGTTGGTCTTCATGGCGTACTGCTCGGCAGGAAGGCCGAACGCATCCCAGCCCATCGGGTGAAGCACGTTGAACCCGCAGTGACGCTTGTAGCGGGCGATAATATCGGTGGCGGTGTAGCCCTCCGGGTGGCCGATATGCAGGCCATCGCCGGAAGGATAGGGGAACATATCCAGGATGTAGTATTTCGGGCGGCTGTGGTCCTGAACGTCGGTGCGGAACGTCCCCTGCTGCAACCAGTAATGCTGCCAGCGTTGCTCAATTTCGGTGAAGTTGTACGGCATAATTCGGCAAGTAATCGTTTCCCGCAATGTATTACTAACCGCCAGCAATCAGTGGTCAGTATTTGTTAGTTCCATTGCTTCTGGGGATACTCTTTGACCTTCGTGCCGTTACTCCTCCACAATCAACAACGCACCGCCCACTTCGCCCGCCACATTCACCAGGTACGCGCCGGCGGCGATGCCGCTAACGTCTATCACCCCATCCACCCCTCCCGAACGAATCACCGACCGTGCCACCTCACGACCCGTAACCTCACGCACCACCACCAAGCGATCGCCCGACCTTGCACCACCAACAACAACCCGTGCCTCACCAACCGCAGGGTTCGGAATAATCGTTATCCCCTGCTGGCTTGCCTCTATTGGATCCCGTACCGCAAGCACCGTTTGCGGACGAACTACCGTCCCGTACACATCCGCCACACCGTTGCGGTGGTCTATCCAGACCACATAGAGGAATCACCACGGAAAATCGCTCGCGGCGTGGTTGTTAGTGTATCCGACCCACCAATGCGGGTCAGCGGCGTGACTTGCCGTAAATGCTTGTTCATCGTCAGCATCCAAACTCCATTCTTCGCGCTTGGCAGGAGTATTGCAAAACCTGAGTCTTGCGGATTCTGGACAACGTACATCCCATTAAATTCTGCGCTGCCTCGTTGAATAGTTACCGAATCAACCAATTTCACCACGCCATCTTCCGTGAAACTGAATCGTTGAAAAAGGCCTTTTGTAGTCCAACGAAGAAAATATGAACCTAATAATCTTATGGCAGCATAAGGCTCATGCGGTAGTATTTTTTGAAAATGAATTACCGAGTCTTCCGTTTCTACGATGAAATTCTCATGGTCTATGAGGAAGAAACGATTATTAGAGACAGGGACAATTTGAGGTATTGAACCTGATGTTGGAGGATTTTGGATACTCCACACACGTTGTGCATCGTTCCCAATAACCACAACGTGCTGAGAGTACACAGGAGGATTATCTCTAGAACCGAGCTGGATAAAGAAGTCGCCTGTTTCTGGATGCTGGTTCCATGATAGCACCTCAACATCAGTAAGTGGGATAGTGCTATCAATGCCAGCGGGCGTAATCCATGCTGAATCCGTTGGGAAATATAGGTGGCCATGGCGACGAAGCCAAGTGTGGCCTTGTGGTGTTGTTTCAAACCAATATTGCATTTGTGCAGCGACAAAACGATTTCCAGACTGCATAATCGTTGTTCCAATTAACCGCGAACCTCTTAGAATTAATGATGGCACAACTGAAGTGTCATTATCTACCTTCCACGGAACAAGCCCAACAGTGGTATCAAGCCCCCTGCCAACCCAACCAACGATTGCATTACCGCTGGGGCTTATGGTTAAGCCAGGATTCTCTTCGGCAATGCTTTTTCGCAACAACGCCACCTTAGCCGACAGCACGACCGTCGTATCGCCAATATCAACTTGGATATTGCTTAACAAGCGGTTCTCACCAACAATCCGACGTGTAATAATTTTATGATTAATATTCAGGGCGATTTGTTGATATTCATTAATCTTATTTGCATCAACCATGGCTGATTGCTTTTCATGAAAAAAACATAATAAGGATTTATCATAATCCTGCTTATGATCACACCCCCCTTTCCAATAAGTCTCTACCACGTGATAAATAGCAAAAAAATATCTACAAAAACCATCCCAATAAACTTCCTTTGCACCCATTGCAAAAAAAGTAGTGGTTTGTAAGTGGGATAAATTGTCAACTTCATAACTTGCCGTTATAGTAGGATTGCTGGTTTTTCCACTTGGAGCAACAGTCGCCTTAACCACAGAGATACGGAGTTTGCCGCTCCCTTGAAGCCTTCGACTACCACTCGCATATATCACCCCCAAAGAATCATATCCACGTTGATAGGGAAACACTGAGTTCGGACAGAATTCCTCCCCAATTTGAAGCCGAATTATCTGCTCAGGAAGCATATCCAAAATGTTCCGGTACACTAACAATAGCGTGTCACTATGAACCGTCGTCACCGCTCCATCCCGGCTGAGATGCCACCGATCTTTGAATTTCTCCTTCCACCCTGCATCATCAATTTTAGTCCCTCCGTTGTCGAGCAGTATCGGAGGGGCGTTCACACGCAGAACTGCTCTTACTCTATTCTCAAACGGCCCCATAACCCCAGAAGCCCGACCGCTATCCAAAACTTCAAACTCCTTCGTCGGATAACCAAGGCTATCTATCCCTTGCCTCAGAATCCTCCCACCCGCGCTCGTGTCGTTCCAGATCAACTGTGTGACTCTTCCGGTTTGCAGCACGATTACTCCTCGCTCAGGCAATACCCAATCGCTCTGCTTCCGCTCCGGCCCCAGCTTCCCATCCCGATCCACTGTCCGCATCCAGATTGAGGTGTCGCCCCCACGGCGATCCCGCCAAAACACCAGAAATCGCTCCCCAACAACCACAACTCGAACATACCCCGACGGACGAGATTCCTCGCTCGTCAGCTTCTGCTGCGGACCCGATAACGCCGTGTCCTTCAGCAACTGCATCATCAGCACCGGAACGATGCTGTCGCCCAGCCACTCCGTTGTCCCAAACACTGCCAACGTCCACCCGCCAGATTCCGCCCCGGACTGGATTAACGCCTCTGCCGGAAGCACCGGTTGCCACGGATCGTACGATAAACGAATGTCCCGTGATTGCCCCAGCACTGGCGTGGAAGTGGCAAGCAAAAGGAAGAGTAAGGAAGCAATCGCCGGAAAGTGTGATCTGCTGTTCATGGGTTCAACGGGAAGAGTTTGTGAGATACGATCTGAACGGATGGCGAGCCAACAAGCAATCGCCAGAAGAAGAAGGGAGTCGGTCTGCCGTTACTCCTCCACAATCAACAACGCACCGCCCACTTCGCCCGCCACATTCACCAGGTACGCGCCGGCGGCGATGCCGCTAACGTCTATCACCCCATCCACCCCTCCCGAACGAATCACCGACCGTGCCACCTCACGACCCGTAACCTCACGCACCACCACCAAGCGATCGCCCGACCTTGCACCACCAACAACAACCCGTGCCTCACCAACCGCAGGGTTCGGAATGATCGTTATCCCCTGCTGGCTTGCCTCTATTGGCTCCCGTACCGCAAGCACCGTTTGCGGACGAACTACCGTCCCGTACACATCCGCCACACCGTTGCGGTGGTCTATCCAGACCACATAGAGGGAATCACCACGGAAAATCGCTCGCGGCGTGGTTGTTAGTGTATCCGACCCACCAATGCGGGTCAGCGGCGTGACTTGCCGTAAATGCTTGTTCATCGTCAGCATCCAAACTCCATTCTTCGCGCTTGGCAGGAGTATTGCAAAACCTGAGTCTTGCGGATTCTGGACAACGTACATCCCATTAAATTCTGCGCTGCCTCGTTGAATAGTTACCGAATCAACCAATTTCACCACGCCATCTTCCGTGAAACTGAATCGTTGAAAAAGGCCTTTTGTAGTCCAACGAAGAAAATATGAACCTAATAATCTTATGGCAGCATAGGATTCGTTCGGTGGCATTTTTTGAAGGCGGATAACCGAGTCTTCCGTTTGTACGATGAATTTCTCGTGATCTACGAGGAAGAAACGGTTGTTAGAGACAGGGACAATTTGAGGTATTGAGCCCGGTGTTAGAGGATTTTGGATACTCCACACACGTTGTGCATCGTTGCTAATAACCACAACGTGCTGAGGATACATAGGGTCGTAATCTCTAAAACCGAGCTGGATAAAGAAATCGCCTGTTTCTGGATGTTGATTCCATGATAGCACTTCAGCATCGGTAAGTGGGGTAGTGCTATCAATGCCAGCGGGCGTAATCCATGCTGAATCCGTTGGGAAATATAGGTGGCAGCGGCGACGGAGCAGAGTCCTGTCTTGTGACGTTGTTTCAAACCAATATTGCATTTGTGCAGCGACAAAACGATTTCCAGACTGCATAATCGTTGTTCCAATTAACCGCGAACCTCTTAGAATTAATGGTGGCACAACTGAAGTGTCATTATCTACCTTCCACGGAACAAGCCCAACAGTGGTATCAAGCCCCCTGCTAACCCAACCAACGATTGTATTACCGTTGGGGCTTATGGTTAATCCAGGATTTTCTTCGGCAATGTTTTTTCGAGACAATGCCACCTTAGCCGACAGCACGACCGTCGTATCGCCAATATCAACTTGGATATTGCTTAACCAGCGGTTTGCACCAACGAT
This sequence comes from Chlorobiota bacterium, assembly GCA_016710285.1. Taxonomy (NCBI): domain Bacteria; kingdom Pseudomonadati; phylum Chlorobiota; species Chlorobiota bacterium. Next base: position 154,631 of record JADJXR010000001.1, read on the forward strand.
TCGATGGGTAATGACTTTATCATTATTGATATTCAGGGCGATTTGTTGATATTCATTAATCTTATTTGAATCAACCACAGCTGATTGCTTTTCATGAGCAAAACATAAAAAGGATTTATCATAGAACCCACTTTCACTATAACCTCCTTTCCAATAAGACCATTGCACATAATAAATAGCAAAAAAGTATCTACAAAAACCATCCCAGTAAACTTCCTTTGAATTTTTTACGTGAAATTGAATATGATCCGATGGTGATACCCCAGGGATGGGGTAACTTGCCATTACAATAGGGTTACTGGCTTTTCCACTTGGAGCAACAGTTGCTTTAACCATAGAAATCAGAATGAGTTGGCCTGATCCATACAACCCTCCTTCACCCCTTACATATATCACCCCCAAAGAATCATATCCATGTTGATAGGGAAACACTGAGTTCGGACAGAACTTCTCCCCAATTTGAAGCCCAATGGCCTGCTCAGGAAGCATATCCAAAATGTTCCGGTACACCAATAACAGCGTGTCACCATGAACCGTCGTCACCGCTCCATCCCGGCTGAGATGCCACCGATCTTTGAATTTCTCCTTCCACCCTGCATCATCAATTTTAGTCCCTCCGTTGTCGAGCAGTATCGGAGGGGCGTTCACACGCAGAACTGCTCTTACTCTATTCTCAAACGGCCCCATAACCCCAGAAGCCCGACCGCTATCCAAAACTTCAAACTCCTTCGTCGGATAACCAAGGCTATCTATCCCTTGCCTCAGAATCCTCCCACCCGCGCTCGTGTCGTTCCAGATCAACTGTGTGACTCTTCCGGTTTGCAGCACGATTACTCCTCGCTCAGGCAATACCCAATCGCTCTGCTTCCGCTCCGGCCCCAGCTTCCCATCCCGATCCACTGTCCGCATCCAGATTGAGGTGTCGCCCCCACGGCGATCCCGCCAAAACACCAGAAATCGCTCCCCAACAACAACCACTTGAACATACCCCGACGGACGAGCTTCCTCGCTCGTCAACTTCTGCTGCGGACCCGATAACGCTGTGTCCTTCAGCAACTGCATCATCAGCACCGGAACGATGCTGTCGCCCACCCACTCCGTTGTCCCGAACACCGCCAGCGTCCACCCGCCAGATTCCGCCCCGGACTGGATTAACGCCTCTGCCGGAAGCACCGGTTGCCACGGATCGTACGATAAACGAATGTCCCGTGATTGCCCCAACGCTGGCGAGGAAGTGGCAAGCAAAAGGAAGAGTAAGGAAGCAATCGCCGGAAAGTGTGATCTGCTGTTCATGGGTTCAACGGGAAGAGAAACTGATCGAACGAATGGATGGCGACCCAGCGGGAGCTGCAATCGCCACCTAACCCAAGCGCAGAAGTAGGTAGGTGCTGCGAAGATAGAACGTGAGCGAAGCGAGCGCAAGGGTAAAAAGCCAGTAGCGCGAATTTCGCACAGAGCCAGATGGAGGGGAGCCAGCGTGGCGGGGTGCGGCAACAGCAATCCACCGGCCCAAGAACCACCACCAACTTCAACATCCAGATTTTTTTCCCTTGCTCGACCGAGGAAGTCGGCATATCATTGCAGCCGTTTCCTGTGGTTCCGTTGGTTCAACCAATTCAGTCAACGTATCGAACAAGCCAGTACCCGTTACAAACCAAGCCGGCAGCGTACTTCCGTGGGTCCCAGCTAACATTCCGAGATGACTTGGGTTGTTGCCTGTCACGGGGCTTCGCTTCATATTTGCCAGCTTTTTTATCTCTACCAAAGCCGTGTGCTCCCTTTTTCCGGGGGATGCCATTGGGCTGTTGCTTTGAACAATGGGTACTGCCTTGACCGATATTCAACGAACCGCTTGGTTCCTTCGCCTTGTTGCATCGCTGATGCTCCTTGCCGCTGCCACCCCGGCCGACGCACAGGACACCACCGGGCATGCCGCCACGCCAACAACGATTGCCCCACGCACGCCAAGCTCACCCTTCACGGACCCATTCCCGTTTGAAGCCTACAAGCATTTTGTTGAATTCGACTCGGTTGAAAACCTTGTGCGGATTCGCGAAACCCTGTTCGGCCAGCCGATTGGCCAGCCACTTACCCTTACTCTAGATCAATACATTGCCGAGCGGCAGAAAGCGTTGGAACGCCAGATGTGGGACCAGCGGCTGAAACGCTACTCGGTGGATAGCGCGGCACTGGCCAGCGCGAAATCCCCCGACACCACCACCAAAGAGAAAGACCTTGCCGACATTGTTGGATTGCCGAAGGAGATAAAAATCCCGATCCCGCAAAACCCCCTCTTCTCCATTTTTGGGGAGCCAACGGTCAGCATCAACGTGAACGGCAGCGTGAACGTGAGCGCGGGGTGGCAATGGGACAACAACAACCTGACCAGCATCAACGCGCTGGGGACCACGCAGTCGGCTCCGTTTTTCAACCAGAATATCCAGGTGGCGGTTAGCGGAAAGGTGGGGGATAAACTGAAGCTGAACGCCGACTTCGACACGCAGCGGGCGTTGGATATCGAGAACCAGCTGAAGATCAGTTTTGGCGGCGGCCCGGCAAGCGACGACGACATCATCCAGTCGGTTGAGGCCGGGAACGTCAGTTTGCAAACGCCAAGCCAGTTGGTGGGAAGCGCGCAAGCCCTGTTTGGGGTGAAGTCCAGTTTCAAATTTGGGAAGCTGTTCCTGACGGCGTTGGTCTCGCAAAAACGGGGCGAGCGGAAAACCGTCAGCGTCAGCGGCGGGTCGGTGAAAACCCGAATCTCGCTGAAGCCCTACGACTACGCCCCCAACCACTTCTGGCTGGACACCGCCTACCGGAATTTCTACGACCGTTACTATGCCAACCAGCCGCCAGCGGCCACGCCCGACATGGCCCCATGGAACCTGACCGACATCGAGGTCTATGAGCAGGTGAAGGATGGTTCGATTCCGTCGCAGTTCAAGGCCATTGCGTACGCGGACCTTCCTCCGGTTGGTCCAAGCGGGCGGTACGATGCGTCGTTCCGGCAGCTGAGCGCGAACACTGTTTCCGGCGAGGTCCAACCGGCTTCGTTTATCAAGCTGGAGCAAGGGAAGCATTTTGAATACGACCGCCAGCTTGGAACCTTGACGATTAAAACGCTGCAGCGGGATAAAATCTACGCCGTGGCATTCAAGACCAGCGGGCGGGGAACCTACGGCGAGTTCAGCAACACCCGCAGCGACTCGACCGAGGTTGGCGTGCTTCGGCTGATCTACGTCAGCAACCTTCAGCCAGGCTTCAAAACCTTGTGGACACGGCAGATGAAAAACATCTACCAGCTGCAAGGGGTCCGGAACATTGACCTGGGCAACTCCAAAATCACCATCACCTACGGCATCCCACCCGACACCAACGAGGTCCTGAAGGTGAGCGGCAACCCACGCCTTGTGGAGGTGTTGGGGGTGGACCGCACGAACAGTTCGAACCAATCGGTCCCCGATGGCGAGTTCGACATCCGCACGCCATATTTCTTTGACCCCACACGGGGGGAGATCACCTTCCCCAGCACCGAGCCGTTCCGCAAAGGCTTGCGCGAGTCGCCGAAGCTATCGGGGAATGCCGAGCAGTTCGTTATCAACTCCATCTACGACCAGACACGCGAGGAAGCCCAGCAGCAGGACACCCGCGTTGGCCGCTACACGATTGGCGGCGAGATTGCCGGAAGCGGTGGGAACAAAATCAACCTGGGGGTCTTCAACCTTGCGCGGAACTCCATCAAAGTTTCCGCCAATGGCGAGATGCTGACCGAGGGGCTGGATTACCGCGTGGATGAAGTCTTCGGCGAGGTGACGCTCCTTTCCCCAAAAGCCAACAGCGCGACCGGGAACATCCAAGTGGAGTTCGAGCAGAACGACTTCTTCACGATCGCCCAAAAAACTCTGCTTGGGTTGCGGGCCGATTATGACCTGCTGAACAAGCGGAACATCAAGTCGAAATTGGGGATGACGCTGATGCAATACAGCCAATCGCTCCCCACCAACAAGGTCCAGATCTACAGCGGCGAAGAGCCGGTCACGAACCTTGCCGTCGGGTTCGATGGCTGGGTGGATTTCCGCGCCCCGTTCCTGACAAAAGCGATTGACGCGCTCCCATTTTTCAGCACCACCGAAGCCTCCAACATCAAGATTGGGGGTGAGGTTGCCGCAATCGTCAGCAACCCGAACAACAAGGAAAGTTTGGTCCAGAGCGATGCCGGAAAAGGGGCCGCGTACATTGATGATTTTGAATCGGGAGCCAAGCGGCAGATTCAGCTTGGGATCAACTACACGCTGTGGCACCACTCCAGCGCGCCGCTGGACCCCGCGCTTGGCGGCGACGACACCGCTCGCGTGAAAAACCGCTCGCTCTTTTACTGGTACAACCGCCAGCCGGCCAACGAGGATGTGAAAAACATCTGGCCAAACCGCGACGTTGGAACCTACTCCCAAAAAACCTCCATTCTGGATGTGGTGATCGAGCCGGACATTCGCGGCATCTACAACCCAAATCTGAACTACGAGAACAACGTCCCGCGCGACAAAACATGGGGCGGAATGATGCGCAGCCTCTCCTTCTTCACCACCAATTTGAACGAGGAGAATATTGATTACATCGAGATCACGCTCAGGGCCGATGAGTTCGACCCGAACAGCACCGAGGTCTATCTGGACCTGGGGCAGATCAGCGAGGATGTGATCCCCAATTTGGATTTGGACACCGAGGATGGCGCAACCGCCAACAATCCGCAGCAAGATGACGTGCTGAACGATGGCGAGGACGTTGGGATTGACCGCCTGAACGACGAAGCCGAACGCGCCAAGTTCGACGGGAACGAGACCGACCCCGCACGCGACAACTTCCAGTTCGACAAGTACGGCAGCACCTTCTGGGAAGATTACCGCAGGGTGAACGGATTGGAGAACAACGTGGGGCGCGAAAGCGGTCCATTCCCCGATGCCGAGGACCTGAACGGCAACAAAAGCCTGGACCTTGACAACAGCTATTTCCGCTACAAGATCAACCTGGACAACGACCCCACCCGCAACCCGCAGATTGTTGGCGGCGGCGACAACCCGAACGGCTGGCGGCAATACCGAATCCCGCTGCGGACCGGGTTCCAGAAAGTTGGGAACCCGTCGTTCAGCAACGTGCAGTTTGCGCGGGTGATTGTTAAAAGCCCGTCGCGGGCGCGGATTCGGTTTGCGGAGTTCAACCTGGTGGGAAGCGATTGGCGCAATGCCGACATCGCCATTGGCGACAGCACCCGCGACCCGAAGCTCGATGTCTCGTTCGTGAACCTTGAGGACAACAGCGGTCCTCCCGATTTCTACACCGTTCCGCCCGGGGTGGAGCGCGAACGTGAGTACAGCACCGACATTCTGAAGAACGAGCAATCGCTGGCCGTGCGGGTGCAAGATTTGGAGCGTGGCGAATCGCGCGCGGCGGTGCGGGTCCGCCCCCGTGCGTTCGATATGTTCAACTACAAGAAGATGCGATTCTTCCTTCACGGAAGCGGCGACATGGATGCCGACCAAGAATCGGGGCAGCCGGCAAAAGTGGTGGCGTTCATCCGGTTCGGCTGGGACAGCACCAACTACTACGAGTACCGCGTGCCGCTGCTTCGCGACTGGCACGAATACACCGTTGACTTTGGCGACCTTGCCGCAATCAAGCAGCAGGCGGCAACCACCGTTGGCGGGGTGCAGTTCTTCCCGGTTCCTGGGCAGCCAACGGCGCGGTTCGCGCTGCGCGGAATGCCCTCGCTGACGCGCATCCAGTTTATCGCCTTCGGGGTGGAGAACAGCGCCTACCCGGGAGCATTGACCACAACGATGTGGGTGGATGAACTTCGCGCGGTGGAGGCCGAGGATGAGACCGATTGGGCCGCAACCTTCCAAGCCAACACAAAACTTGCCGACCTGGGAACCATCAACTACAACTTCAGCCGGACCAACCCGAACTTCCACCGTTTGGAGGACCGGTTCGGGAACCGTGTGGAGGCCACAAACCACGCAACCAACATCAGCCTTGCGTTCGATAAGTTCATGCCCGACGCGCTGAAAGGGACCAAAATCCCCTTCACCTACAACCACGTTGAGAAGATCGAGAAGCCGCGCTACGTCAGCGAATCGGATGTTGAAGTTGAGGCCGCTGCCGAGCGGATCGTCAGCGATGGCGGGGCGGACCCCGTTGCCGCGCAACGCCGCGCCGACAGCCTGCGGACCTCCACCCAAACGCTGGTTGTGCAGGATGCGTTCGGATTCTCCAACATCACCCCGCAATTCCCGGGGAATGTTTGGTACGTTCGCGACATCTTCAACCGCTTCCAGTTCGGCTACGATTACAACCAAACGCGCAGCCGCACCCCGCTGATCGAGCAACGGTTCGAATGGCAATGGAAATTCCGTGGCCAGTACAGCACCAGCATCCCCCAAAACTTCGACGTGAAGCCGCTGACCTTCCTAACCGATGTTCCGGTGCTCAGCTTCTTCAAAGATTACAAGATCAACCTGCTCCCCACCAGCCTCACCCTTAAAACCGACGTGACGCGGGGCCGCACCACCGAGCAACTTCGCGGGCTGGAAAGCCCAAGCCCGGTGATTCGGGAGTTCGGAACCTTCCGCAACGCCAACTTCCGCTGGCCAATCACCGACAACGGATTGCTGAATGTCAGTGCCGAGTACAACCTGGATGTGTATGGCTCGCTGACCGATCTCGAGATCGGCTCCGACGGCAAACAACGCTCCGGCGGCGACATTGCCGGGGACCTGTTCTTCAACGACGGGCGGTTGTTCAATTTTGGGCGCGATTATGAGATGAAGCAGGTGTTCAACTTCAATGGCCGCCCGCGCATTCCGTATCTGAACGCATTATCCTACAAAGTTGATTACGGCTGGCAAGATCAGCTGAACCCAACGATCACCACCGGCAGCTTCACCAAGCGTGCCAACTGGAACAGCATTGCACAGGGTGGGCTTCGAGTTCCCGCTGAAGCAGATCGGCAACACCTTATGGGGCACGCCCCCCAACGGGCTGCCCGACACCGCCAGCGAAAGCACCCTTGCATCGGTGCTCCGCTACCTGATAAAAATTCCGTTCCTGGAGTTCGATCGTCTTTCAATCACCTACACCCAAAACAACAGCAGCAAGAACGATGGGGTGCTGGGGGCAACCGGTATCTCCAACTTCTGGGGGCGGTCCCTTTTCTTCCGCTCCGAGTCGCCAAACTTCGGCCCGGGAACCGCCTACCAGCTTGGCTTAACCCAGGACCCCCACGCCAAACTCAACTTCGGATTGAAGTCCGCATTTCCATTTATCAGCGTGGAGCAGGAGGATGGATTGCGCGCGCCGAACATCTACGTGCAGGACCAGTTCACGCAGGAGAACAGCCTTGAGGGAAGGACGCAGCGGGGCCTGTGGCCCGGGACATCGCTTATTCTGAATTGGAACACCAAGTGGGGCTACAACCAGAACACCACCATCACCACCGACGGCGACGGGATCGTGACCCGGGGCGACGTGCTTTCAACATTCAACCGCTCCCGCAGCTACCTCAGCTTGCCCGATTGGTTCATCTTCAGCGCGTTCGATAACGACATCGAAGGCGTTGTGGATGAGTACGCACGGCGGAAGGGTGAGGTCCCCCTCCCGCAGCTTCCCGCAAACCCAACCGGGGCCGACTCCATCGCCTACGGCCAAGCATTGGTGGCCTACAACAAGCGGATCACCTCCATCCTGTCGGAGACATTCGAGGAGCAGTTGGAGGCGTTGAACTGGCTGCCGGGGAACCTCGGGAAATATCTTCCCCGCGTCAACTGGCAGTTCACATGGAACGGGTTGGAGAAGCTCCCCTTCTTTGAAGGATGGCTGGCAAGCGCATCGCTGCGGCACACCTACACCGGGAAGTTCACCTACAACTACCGCGTCACGCCCGATGGTGAAATCCCCGAGACGCAGACCGTCACGCGGGGGTTCTCGCCACTGGCGCAGCTGAACCTGACGGGAAAAGATGAGGTGTTTGGCGGCAGCGCAACCGGGTCCATCAGCTACAACACCACCACCGATTTTGTGCTGGTGACGGCGGCCCGTTCGGAGATCAGCAAGGAGGTGAAGAACGAGGCGGCCCTGCAACTGAACTACCGGAAACGGGGCTTCAGCTTCCCGCTGTTTGGGTTGAAGTTGCAGAACGAGATTGAGTTCCAAACCAACTTCACCTACTCGCGCAATAACCGGAAGCGGTTCAATCTAACGGACTTCAAGCCGGAGGGGAACAACAACGGCTCCACGAAAATCAGCTTCCGCCCAAGCGTCCGCTACTCCATCAGTAACGCGGTGGATGGGTTGGCGTTCATCAGCTACGATGCCACCATCCCCGACGACGAAGGCTCGCGCGAGATCAGCCGAAGCACCACAAAAGTGGGAATCGAGATTCGCCTGAGGATTTCCGGCGGACGGTAAGGCACGGCAGAACATTCACGAGAGGGAGGAGAACGCAAGGCCGAAGCAGAAATGCCTCGGCCTTGTTGTTTGGGATATTTCGGGAAATTTACGATCGTTTCGGCGGGGTCCATTTCTGTAACCCTTCCCCCTTCCCTCGGGTCTTCAATTTGCGCCAGAGGGGTAGCGGCCCCGACCGTTGTCGGGACTCAGTCACTGAAGGGTAGCGGCTCCGATCTTTATCGGGGCCCAGTCACTGAAAGGTAGCGGCCCCGATCTTTATCGGGGCCCAGTCTTTGAGCCAGCCAGATAACGCCGAAGGCTAAAGACCTTTTATCAATCCCGACGGAGGTCGGGACGGCTACCCAATCACCCGAAGGTAGCGGCCCCGATCTTTATCGGGGCCCAGTCTTTGAGCCAGCCAGATAACGCCGAAGGCTAAAGACCTTTTATCAATCCCGACGGAGGTCGGGACGGCTACCCGTTGATCCAAAGGTCGCCCTGATGGTGCTATATTTCTCCCCGATTCCTTTCACAAACTCCGGCATTGCGGCAGCGCGATCCTGTTCCAATCGTTTTCCATCCGATTTCCATCCGATGAACCATAGCCCACTCCTTCCACGCCTTCTTCTTTTTGGCTTGCTTCTGCTGGCCTTCGCTCGCCAGGCTGCGGCCCAGCCTGGGGAGGACAATCAATTTTGGGATGGCAATTTCAGCTGGAACGGCGTTGGGGGGCTGGTGCTGGCCATTGCCAACAACGCCTGCAACACCTACGTGGCCGGGCAGTTCGCCAGCGAAATCGGGCAGACGAACTACGTGGCCGCCTGGAACAACGGAAGCTGGTCAATCCTGGGGAACGGGGCCAACAGCAGCGCGAACGGCTCAATTCTTGCCCTTGCTGCAAACGGCGTGGATGTTTACGCCGGCGGAAATTTCACGGCCATTGACGGGGTGGGCGCGGCGCGAATCGCCCGCTGGGACGGCGGCGAATGGCTGCCGCTGGCCGGCGGAGTAAGCGGCGGGGTGGCCACCACCATCCACTCCATCGTGGTCAACGGCAGCGATGTGTACGTTGGCGGGCGGTTCACAACGGCGGGAAACGTTGCGGCGCGCAACATCGCCCGCTACGATGCCCGCACCGGAACGTGGCATCCGGTGGGGGATGGGGTGAATGGAACCGTCTATTCCATCATCCTGAATGGCGATGACCTTTTTGTTGGCGGGAACTTCACCCAAGCCGGCGATAACCCTGCTTCGATGGTGGCGCGTTGGCGGCACTCAACCCAGGAATGGTCATCGCTGGGGAAAGGGATGAATCAAGAAGTCCGCGCCCTTGCCCTGATTGGCGATGACCTTTACGCTGGCGGATTATTCACCCTTGCCGATGATGACCTGATACTCTACATCGCCCAATGGAACCTTCGGAACCCCGGCTGGCGCGCGGTTTCCGGCGGCGTGAACGACCGGGTCTATACCCTGGCAAGCAAGGGCTTCACCCTTTATGCCGGCGGGCGATTCACCGTGGCGGGGAACCGCCCGGCACGCTACATCGCCCAGCTTGAAGCCAGCGGAAAATGGAGCCAGGTTGGCAACGGCGTGAACGATACCGTCTATGCCATTGCCCCGTGCGACGAACGAATCTGCGTTGGCGGATCCTTCACCCTTGCCGACTCCCTTCCGGTTGATTATCTGGCAGCATGGGATGGGACCGCATGGAGTTCCTTCCGCAACCCGGTCAACAACGGAACCAACGACCATATCTACGCAATGGCCTCGCTGGGGAACACCATCATTGCCGGCGGGCGGTTCACGGTGGCCGGAAGCCGGATGATTGGCCATATCGGCCAATGGGACGGGACCGAATGGCAGCACCTTTCCACCGGAGTTGATGGCCCGGTCCATGCGGTGGCGGTCCACGATGGGCGGATTTATGTTGGCGGTGAGTTCAACTATGCAGGGAACGTCTATTCCCCCAACATCGCCTGGTTCGACGTCGCAACCCAGACGTGGCACGAAGCCGGCGGCGGAACCAACGGAAGCGTCCACGCGCTTGCCACCGACGGAACCGACCTGTACGTTGGCGGAAATTTCAGCAGTGCCGGCGGAACCGCAGCCGCGAACATTGCCCGCTGGAACATTGCCAACAGCCGCTGGTCCGCAATGGCCGGCGGGTTCAACAGCAGGGTGAATGCCGTGGCCGTTCGGGCGGGCCAAGTGTTTGCCGGGGGTGAGTTCACAAACGCCGGTGGAATCCCCGCCGCGCACATTGCCAGTTGGAATGGAAATGATTGGAACCAAGTTGGCGCGGGGTTCGACTCCTCCGTCTATGCCCTCACCTTCTTTCTTGGCGACCTGTATGCTGGCGGAAGTTTCAGCAGCTCCGGAACAATGGTGGTCAACGGCATTGCCCGGCTTGGCGGGACCGAATGGTTGCCAATGGCCGGCGGCGTTTCCGAAGGTGGAGCAGGGACCTCCGTTCGGGCGATTGCCCCCGCGCGCGGCGGCTTGTACGTTGGTGGCGAATTCAGCCTTGCCGGCGGGCGCCCGGCCAACTACATCGCCATTTGGGATGGCGAAACTTGGACCACGCTTGGGACCGGGCTAAGCGGCGCGCTCCCAACGGTCTATGCCCTTGCGGCCACCAACCAAGCCTTGTATGCCGGCGGAAATTTCTCCATTGCTGGCTTCAAACCCAGCAGCCACTTTGCCCGATGGACGCGGCTAACCGGACCAAGCGGGACCGGCAGCAACCCCGCCGCCGAATCGTTCGCAATCGCCCCGAACCCGGCGGTGGGCCAAGCCTTTGCCCGGCTCCGCACCGCAACCGCAACCAGCGCGACGATCCATCTGGTCAACTCCGTGGGGGATATTTCCACAACGGTGTTTGCCGGTGAGCTTCCCGCCGGAACTCATGCCTTCCCCCTTCCCCTTTCCACCCTTCCTGCTGGCGTGTACCTTTGCGTGGCAACCATTGGCGGGAAGGTCCGGACGGAAAAGATTGTGCTGGGGGAATAAGCTGCGCGGCCACCGTGGCGGCTGCTGCTTCAACGGAAAAAAAATTATCCCAACTGTGGGTTCATCTCTGAGTTGATATCATGCGTGTTCTACTTCACATACTTCTGCTGATTGGTGGCGCGGCTTCGCTGGCGGCGCAGGGCCAGGAACCGACCCTTCCCACCTTGGCCCAGCCATTGGGTGATTTCCTTCGGGAGGATGGATCGCTTGATCTTTCCAGCAATATTCACGGCCAACTGGACCCCACCGGCTGGCGGATGGAGCTTGCCCCCGATGGCTCCCCACGTTTCAAAAAAACCCCCTCCCCTTCCCTGCTTGCGGCGGCGCATCCAGATGATATTTATTGGGATGAGCGGTTCAACATTGGCGGGGCTGGCGGGGCAATCTACACGGTGGCAATCAGCGGGTGCCAGGATGTGTACATCGGCGGGCGGTTCACTTTTATTGGCGACATCATCGCCAACAATATCGCCCGCTGGGATGGCAGCCAGTGGCACACGCTTGGCGAAGGGCTTCGCGCTGGCCAGCGGAACGCCGCCGTCACCGCAATCACCGTGAACGGGGAGGATGTTTACGTTGGCGGTGCGTTCGATTCCGCAGGGACGAAGCAGGCCACAAACGTTGCCCGCTGGACCGGGTTGGATTGGCTGGCCCTTGGCTCCGGATTGGGGCAACCTGGCGACACCGTTCTTGCGCTGGCCGTTGACGGCAACACCCTGTTTGCCGGGGGAAGATTCGCCGCCAGCGGAAACATCTCCACCGGCCCGATTGCCCGCTGCGACCTGAGGAACAGCAGCTGGTCCACCATGGGGCCAGGGCTTTCCGGCGACACCATCGTCGTCAACGACATCGCGCTGTATGGCCAGGACCTGTTTGCCGGCGGGAAGTTCGCACGCGCCGGGGGGCTTCCGCTGAAAAATCTTGCACGATGGAACGCCACCACCGCTTCCTGGAACGATGTGGGCGGCGGCATTAACGGAACCGTGGAAGCCGTGGCCGTCCACGGGAACGACCTGTACGTTGGCGGGAGCTTCACCCAAGCCGGAACCGTGGCGGCGTTGAACATCGCCCGGCGGGACCTTACCGAAAGAACCTGGAACCCAATGGGAAGCGGCCTAAACGGAAGCGTCAGCGGGATTGATGTAACCGGCGGACGGGTGTTTGCCGTGGGGCGGTTCCGCAACGCCGGAACCCAAGTGGTGAACCGCATCGCCGTTTGGGAGACCGGAAGCTGGGAGCGGTTGGGGAAATCGGAGGAGATTGGGCTGAACAACGATGCCTACGACGTGGTGATTGGCGGAACCAGCGTGTACATAGTTGGCAAGTTCACCCGCGCCGGAAGCCTGGGCGCGTACGGAGCCGCACTCTGGAACCTTGCCACACGGACGTGGGGAAGTTTCGACATCACCGTTGGCGAAGGGGTCAACGGCCCGATTTACGCCATTGGAATCAACGGGCGCGACGTGTACGTTGGCGGGCGATTCAGCATTGCCGGAAGCATCCGCGCAAACGCCGTGGCAAAATGGAATGGCATTGCCGGCACCTGGTCCCCGCTTGGGACCGGCGTTGGCGTGGTTGACACCACCACCGGGTCCACCCCGGTCGTCTATTCCATTGCCGTCAACGGGCGCGATGTGTATGTTGGCGGGCGATTCGACCGCGCCGGCCAGGTTCAATCGCACAACATCGCCCACTGGAACGGAGGGGTCTGGCGTTCGATGAACGAAGGGATCGGCTACAACTACCAAGGGGGCACGTACGATTCCGCCTCCAAAGTTTTTGCCGTGGCGGTCCGCAATAACGAGGTGTTCGTTGGCGGCCAATTCGATCTTGCCGGCGGCAAGCGTGCCAACCGTGTGGCGCGGTGGGACCAAGCCACGCAAACGTGGTCCCCGCTTGGCAACGGGCTTGGCGGAAGCAGTTTCTACACCTTCGCCCAAGCGATTGCTGCCGACGCAAACAACGTCTATGTTGGCGGCGTGTTCCCAACCGCTGGGAACGTCAACGCAAAGAACATTGCCCGGTGGGATGGCAACCAATGGAGCATCCTGGGAACCGGAAACCAGAACGGGGTGAACAACTCCGTCTATGCCATTCAGATCACAAAGGATGGCGAGGTGGTGGTGGGGGGGGATTTCACCATCGCCGGAGCAACCCCCGTGAAGAACATCGCCATTTGGCGGAACAACGCCTGGACCGACCCCGGCGGCGGGGTGAACGGAAAAGTTTATGCGATTGACACCGCCAACGATGGCATCTACGTTGGCGGCAGCTTCAACCTGGGCGGGAACCAAGTGCTTTCGCGCATTGGCCGCTGGGACGGATCCACATGGACCAACCTGGGAAGCGGAACCGGGGCGGGTTGGCCCCGGGGAAACGGTGGTCCGCGCCATTGGAAGCACCGGGCCGGAGGTCTATGCCGGGGGTGAGTTCACCCTTGCCGGGCAGCATCCCAGCTACAACATCGGGCGTTGGTTCAAGGGGCTTCCCGGGATGATCTCCTCCGCCGACGATCCCAACGGAACTACCCCATCGGGCAGCCAAACCATCTGGCTTGATCGTGCTTCGGGGCAACTGTATCTTCGCGGCAGCTTCCCCCACCCCGCCACGCTGCAACTGATGAACGTGCGGGGCCAGCAAACGGGGGAACCACTGCTGGTGGAAGCCGGACAATCGCACCAACTGTGGGCGATTGCAGATCTGCCAAACGGACTCTACTTCTGCCGCATCCAGATGGAGGGCGTGACGAAGGTCCTTCCGGTGATGATTGCCCGGTGATGCCAGCCCGGCAACGCCGCGCTGGATTTCGGCGATTCCCCTTCCCTGCAAGAAACTCTACCTGACGAATCCGATACCTTGAAATAATCCTTCAGCCATGAAAACCATGCTACGCTCCGTACCATTGCTTCTGCTTCTGCTGTTTGGCGTGCAGCTCCATCATCTTGCCGCGCAGGTTGCGCCGGTGGAGTTTGGCGGCGACCTTCAGCAAGGGGAGCCAAAAATTCCGCTGGAACGAATACTGAACCCCGACGGGACCGTCAATCTTTCATCGGGAATACAAGGGACGCTGGACCCCAAAGGGTGGCGCATGACGGTGGACCACCACGGCCGCCCGCGATTTGTGCAGGCCAACGGGACCTTCGGCGTAGCCTCGGTTGCCAGCAAGCCAGGCGATGACCAGTGGGACGACCGGTTTGGCCAAGCTGCCGACAACGGCGGGCTGAACGATGAGGTGTTCACCGCAGCGGTGTTCAACAACTGGTTGTTTGTTGGCGGCGCATTCACCCAAGCCGGATCCAAAGCGTTGAACTACATCGCCCGCTGGAACGGGTCGTCGTGGCAATCGCTGGGGGATGGCCCGCTGAACGGAACCAACGGGTTCGTCTATGCCCTTGCCATTCGCGGCGACATCCTGTACGTGGGTGGGAAATTCACCACCGCCGGCGGGGTTCCCGTGAAGAATATCGCCCAATATTCCATCAGCCAACGGGTGTGGGCCGGGATGGGGCCGTTTGGGCCAAGCTCCGTGGGTCTGGGGGGAGATGACCAAGCCTTTGTTGGAGCAATTTTGGTGAAGGACACCCTGGTCTATGCCGGCGGCAGCTTCAACGATGCCAACGGAACCCCAGTGAAAAACCTGGCGGTGTGGGACCTTGCAAAAAAACGCTGGTTTGCGGTTGGGGACCCAGGAAGCGGAGTGAATGGAACCGTGAACGCCATTGCAGCCTTAAAGTCGAAAATTTTTATCGGCGGGAATTTCAGCTCCGTCGGGTCGGTCCCGGCAAGCGGCATTGCCCGTTGGGATGGCACGAATTGGTCATCGCTGGGGAACGGGGTCAACGGGTTCGTCAACGCGATTGGGGTGATGGGCGACACCCTGTTTGTTGGCGGAAGTTTCTCGATGGCCGGGGATAGCGGCGCAAAAAATATCGCCCGCTGGGAGGAAGACTCCATCCGTTGGACCCCGGTGACGGGGGTTTACCAACTGTGGGATTCCATCGCCCCCTTCCGCGAGGACGACGGCGTGAACGGCATTGTCCGTTCCATCACCATCAGCGGGCGGAAGGTGTATGTTGGCGGCACGTTCCAATCGGTCTTCCCGGGCCAGTACACCCTGAACCGGGTTTATTGCGGCTACGTTGCGGTCTGGAACGAGCTTCCCGAATCGAACATCTGGTGGCAGACGCTTGGCTACGGCTCGCGCGCGGGGACCGATGGATTCGTCAACGCAATCGCGTTGAAGGATGATGAGGCCTATGTGGCTGGCAGCTTCACCACCGCTGGTGGCGAGCCATCGGCGCGGGTGGCGCGGTACTCTGGCGGGCGATGGTTCCCGTTCAACAACAACTCTAGCGGCGGGGCAACCATCATCACGGAATTCGACGAGCGGGTGTATGCCAGCGGAAAATTCCGCGCCGGCGCAACGGGGAATCCGTTGGATGTGAACATCGCCTCGCTGGATGGAAACGTCTGGACCAATCTTTCCGGAACCGTCACCGGCCCGGTGTTCTCGCTGGTCGGCCACGGCGATGACCTCTATATCGGCGGGGCGTTCCGTTCGGGGAATGGCTTGGCGGCAAACAACGTCGTCCGCTGGAACAAGACAAGCAACAAGTGGGAGCTTCTGGGAACCGGGGTGAACGGCCCAACGTTGGCGTTCATCTCGGCAATGGCAATCAGGGGGGATAAGCTGTACGTTGGCGGATTGTTCGACACCGCCGGAACCACCCTTGCCCAAAATGTTGCCGTGTGGGACTTGACCAAACAAACCTGGTCCAATCTGGGAAGCGGCATTGATGGCGTGGTCCTCTCGCTGGCGATTGACGATGCCGGAACCTTGTACGCTGGCGGGCGATTCCTGCGCGCCGGGGGGCAGCCAGCCAGCAACATCGCACGTTGGGACGGCACATCGTGGACCCCGCTGGATAGCGGGTTGAACGAAGCGGTCTTCGTCCTTTCGGTTCGCGGCAACTACCTGCACGCCGGCGGCGATTTCACCGCATCGGGAAACCAGCCGCTGGGCCATATCGGCGTTTGGAATATCGAGCAAAAGCATTGGTTCGGATTGGGGAGCGGGATTGGCGGGCACTTCGCCCCGTACGCCAACACAATGGCCTGGCGTGGGCCGGACATGTATGTTGCCGGATACTTCTCCCTTGCCGGTGGCGATAGCGCGGCAAACATCGCACGCTGGAACGGGAACCAATGGATCAGCTTGGGAAGCGGCGTGAACGGAACCGTCCACGGGATGACCGCCATTGGCAACGACATCTACCTGTGCGGGAATTTCACCAATGCCGGGGCGAAGGCCTCGATCTACTTCGGCATCTGGCACGAAACCCCGCTTGCAGCCCCGGGCGAACCGGCCACGGCCGTTCGCGGGCTGCGCAGCTGGCCGAATCCAACAACCGGAAATGGGCAGATTGGGTTCACACTGGAACGCCCAACCCACGTCACGATCCAGGTGCTGAACCTTCGGGGCGAAAGGGTGGCCACACTGTACGACGGCACGTTGTACGCCGGCGACCACATCGTCAACCACGACCTTTCGACGCTTCCTGGCGGAACCTACTTGTACCGCCTAAACGCCGAAGGAAACGTCAGCAGCGGCATGGTGACGGTGGCGAAATAACGGCAGCGAAATAACAGACGCACATTGCGCAATCCCCGCCCACCGGAGCCAACAACGGCATTCATGGGCGGGGCAGCAATGCAGGAGTATCAACCTCCATTTGCCGCTGGCAACGTTCAACTTTATCAACATCTCCACATGGCATTGATCGGTATTTCAAAAGGGAGCGGAAGCGTGAAGATGGGGCGGTACGCGGAATGGCTTCGGAAAGCAAATCCCGAACTAGAGTTTCTTGACCTGATAACCAGCCAGGACCTGAGGTCCGATATGGAGCGGGTGCATGGGCTGGTGCTTACCGGCGGAAGCGACATCCACCCCGCACGCTACAACGCTCCCCACCACCTTCCCCTGTGCCATGACATTGACGAAGCCCGCGACGCAGCCGAGCTAGAGATGACAGCGATTGCCATTGAACGGAAGATTCCGGTGCTGGGAATTTGCCGGGGAATGCAACTGCTGAACGTCTTTTTTGGCGGAACGCTGATCCCCCACATCCCCGAACGAACCGGAACCCCGGACCACCAGAAAGATGGAAACGAGGACCGCCGCCACCCCATTGAAGTCACCCCGGGAAGCATGATCGCCAAATACACCCGCACCCTTGATGGCGAAATCAACAGCGCGCACCACCAAGCGGTGGATGCTCCGGGAATCGGCCTAACGATTACCGCCGTTTCCCACGATGGCATTGCCGAAGCGATTGAGCTGAAATCGGACAACCGCGAATCCTTCCTGCTGGGCGTGCAGTGGCACCCCGAGCGGATGGAGGATGCCAACAACCCATTCGCCGATTTCATCAGGGAAGCGTTTTTGTTCGAGGTGATGGGGACGAAGGTGATGGCCGGCGCGTAATCGTTTCCGATACCGGCTGCCCGGACGGGAAGCAATCGGCACGGCTCACGGAAAAATCAATGAAAGAAAAGGGGATGCAGTTGCTGCATCCCCTTTTCTTTCATTCCAACTTTTCTTTTGCTCCAAGCGATTGGGCTTGGTGTTTAGAAATTTGGATTCGCGTCCCGCTCGGTTTTGCTAAGAGGGATGTAATGCCAGAACCCCGCCGGCAAGGAAGCATCCCACAATCGGAGACCAAGCCGCTGATGGTGGTGGCAACCGAATGGGACATGGCGAACTTCGATTCCACCCCAGCAATCTGGAACTGAATCCTGAATTTTCGAAAACAGCAATTTTGGAGAAGCCTTGTTCTTGAATATTGCTGCGAACGGATCGCCGCCGGAATGCGCCCGCGTGGGTAGATTTGCAGCCAAGACCCAGCCGAGCAATCAACCATGCCAATGCCAGCAACCAATCATACCGAAGCCATTCGCCATTTCATCACCTCCACTTTAGGTTTCGACCTTGCCGGGATTGCCGCAGCCGAGCGGATGGACCGGGAAGCAGACCTGTTTGAAGAATGGCTTGCCCACGGCCACCACGGCACCATGGAATGGATTGCCCGCAACAACCACAAACGCCGCGATGTTCGCCAAATCCTGCCATCGGCACGCTCGGTGATTGTGGTGGCACGCAACTACTACACCCCATTCCACCACGCCGCCAACCCCGACCACGCAAAAATCAGCCGCTACGCCTGGGGGCGCGATTACCACAACATCCTCCCAAAAAAATTGAAGCAACTCCATCAGTTTATCCAAACGCTGGAACCGAACGCCGAAAGCCGCTGGTACGTTGACACCGGGCCGATACTGGAAAAACAATGGGCCGCGCGGGCGGGGCTTGGATGGATGGGGAAACATACCAACATCATCAACCGGAAGATGGGGAGCTGGCTGTTTCTTGGGGTGCTGATCTCATCGCTTGAGTTGGAGTACGATTCCCCCATTGGCGACTTCTGCGGAAGCTGCACCCGCTGCCTTGATGCCTGCCCCACCAACGCCTTCCCGCAGCCATACCTGCTGGACGCAACCCGCTGCATCAGCTACGTGACGATTGAGCAGTTGCCGAAAGAAGAAATCCCGAAGGAGTACGGCCAGCAGATGGAGAACTGGGTGTTCGGCTGCGACATCTGCCAAGAAGTCTGCCCCTGGAATCGGTTCCAAACGCCAACCAGCGAACCCGATTTCCACCCCCGCACAGGCGTGATGGACCTGACGGTGGAGCAGGTCCAAGCCATGAGCGATGAAGAGTTCCAGGAGCGATTTCAAGGAAGCCCCGTGCGCCGCGCAAAGGCCGACGGATTCCGGAGAAATGGGCGCGGGGTGGGGTGAAAGCAGAACTGAGCAGCCTTGCGACCGAAGGCCTTCCGCTCCATCTCCATGAAACTAAACTTCACCTCCCCCGATTCGGCGGCTGCCGTAAGTTTGCGGCACCGGGGAACGGGGCCGCGCAACGCTTGATGCGCCCCCTCTGATTCCCCCAAAAACCAATCAGGCACGGCTCTCCATTGATTCCTGCACAACCATGCTTATTCTTCGCGGCGCACCCGCCCTTTCACCATTCCGCATTGCCCGACTTCTCGCCACGCTGCAACGCCAGAACCCAAGCATCACCTCCATCTACGCCGAATTTGTTCACTTCGTGGAGGTTGCCCGCCCGCTGACCGAGGCGGAGCAATCGGTGCTGGACCAGCTGCTGCGGTACGGTCCCGCGTTGGAACCGCACACCCCGCAAGGAAGCCTTCTGCTGGTGGCACCCCGCCCGGGAACCATCTCCCCCTGGTCCAGCAAAGCCACCGACATCGCCCACAACTGCGGGCTGGAATCCGTGCTGCGGATTGAGCGGGGAACGGCGTACTTCATCGCCTCGGCACAAGCATTGGGTGAGACCGAGCTTGGCCAGATTGCCCAGAAACTTCACGACCGGATGACCCAGACGGTCTTCACGCAGATGGAGTCCGCCGAGCAGTTATTCCGCCACGCCACGCCGCAGCCGTTCGCCACGATTGACCTGCTGGCCAACGGGCGCGCCGCGCTGGAGGAAGCCAACCAGCAGCTTGGCCTGGCCCTTGCCGACGATGAAATTGAGTACCTGCTGAACAGCTTCACCACGCTGGGCCGCAACCCGAACGACATTGAATTGATGATGTTCGCCCAAGCCAACAGCGAGCATTGCCGCCACAAAATTTTCAACGCCAGCTGGACCATTGATGGCCAGCCGCAGGAGCATTCCCTGTTCTCGATGATCCGCAACACCCACCGCGTTGGCGGGGCGGGGGTACTTTCGGCCTACCGCGACAACTCGGCGGTGATTCGCGGGTTCCAGGCCGAGCGGTTCTTCCCGCAGCCTGGCGCAAGCCAGTATCAGTTCCACTCCGAGCCGACGCACATCCTGATGAAGGTGGAAACCCACAACCACCCGACGGCAATCTCGCCCTACCCAGGCGCATCCACCGGTTCGGGGGGTGAGATTCGGGACGAGGGGGCAACCGGGCGCGGCGCGAAACCAAAGGCTGGATTAACGGGATTCACCGTCTCGCACCTTCGCATTCCCGGGTTCGAGCAGCCCTGGGAGGGACCGGAAGGGAAGCCCGGGCGGATTGCTTCACCGCTGGAGATTATGACCGAGGGGCCGATTGGCGGGGCGGCGTTCAACAACGAGTTTGGCCGCCCGGCGCTGGCGGGATATTTCCGAACATTCGAGCAAACCCTCCCCGGCCCCAACGGCCCCGAGACACGCGGCTACCACAAGCCAATTATGATTGCTGGCGGCTACGGGAACATCCGCGAGGAGGACGTGGAGAAACGGGAGTTCGCCCCAGGAACCCAGATTGTGGTGCTTGGCGGACCGGCAATGTTGATTGGGCTTGGCGGCGGCGCGGCAAGCTCCATGTCCACCGGAAGCTCCGATGAGGATTTGGATTTTGCCAGCGTCCAGCGGGACAATGCGGAGATGGAACGCCGCTGCCAGGAGGTGATTGACCGCTGCTGGGCATTGGGGCCGGAGAACCCGATTGAATCCATCCACGACGTTGGCGCGGGGGGATTAAGCAACGCTCTTCCCGAGCTGGTGAACGATGCCGGGCGGGGGGCGCGGTTCCAACTGCGTGCCGTGCCAAATGCCGAGACAGGGATGTCGCCAATGGAGATTTGGTGCAACGAGGCGCAAGAGCGGTACGTGCTGGCAATCCGCGCCGATGCGATTGCGGTTTTTGAGGAACTTTGCCGGCGCGAGCGCGCACCCTTCGCGGTGCTTGGGACGGCAACCGAGGAACGCCAGCTCCTTTTGGAAGACTCCACTTTTGGCAACCGCCCGATTGATATGCCGATGGAGGTGCTGCTTGGCAAGCCCCCCAAAATGCACCGCGTTGCCAACCATCTTGAACGCCACTTCCCCCCTTTCACCACCGAAACGATTGACCTGAACGAAGCCGCCGAGCGGGTGCTGAAGTTCCCCGCCGTTGCCGACAAATCGTTCCTGATCACCATTGGGGACCGCACCATCACCAGCATGGTTGTGCGGGACCAGATGGTGGGGCCGTGGCAAGTCCCCGTTGCCGATGTTGCCGTCACCACCACCGCCTACGAAGGCTTCACCGGCGAGGCAATGGCCATGGGGGAACGGACCCCGCTTGCACTGCTGAACGCCCCGGCTTCGGGACGGATGGCGATTGGGGAGGCAATCACCAACATCGCCGCAGCAAGCATCCCGCAGCTTGGCGATGTGAAACTCTCCGCCAACTGGATGGCCCCGGGCGGCTACCCAGGCGAAGATGCCGCCTTGTACGCCACGGTCCGCGCCGTTGGGATGGAGCTTTGCCCCGCGCTTGGCATCACGATCCCGGTCGGCAAGGACTCCATGTCCATGCGGACGGTGTGGCAGCAGGATGGGGAACAACGGAGCGTCACCGCGCCGGTCTCGCTTATCATCAGCGCGTTTGCTCCGGTGGCCGATGTTCGCCGCACCCTTACGCCGCAGCTTCGGTTGGAGAAAGGTGAGTCGGCATTGATCTTGATTGATCTTGGAAATGGGCGGAACCGTTTGGGGGGATCGGCATTGGCGCAGGTTTATGACACCATGGGGAACGAAGCCCCCGACCTTGACGACCCGGAACTGCTGATCGGATTCTTCGCGGCGATTCAAGAGCTGAACCAGCAAGGGCTGCTGATGGCCTACCACGACCGCTCCGACGGCGGCCTGTTTGCAACGCTTGCCGAGATGGCCTTTGCCGGAAAAACCGGAATGGAAGTGGACCTCACCAACCTTGATCCCGACCCCGTGGCCGCGCTGTTCAGCGAGGAGCTTGGCGCGGTGGTCCAGGTGGCAAACGACCATCGCGAGGAGGTCCTGGCGATTCTTGCCGAGCATGGATTGGGCTACAACTGTCACATCATCGGAACGCCGGTGGACCAGGACCGCCTCACCTTCCGCCACAACGAGCAAACGATCCTGCAGCAATCGCGCACCACGCTTCGCGGCTGGTGGTCCGCAACGACGTTCAGGATGCAGGAGCTTCGCGACAACCCGGAGTGCGCACGCCAAGAGCACGAAGCGCGGCTGGATCCTTCGGACCCGGGAATGAACACCGCGTTGCCGTTCCAACCGAACCAGGATATCGCCGCGCCGTTTATCGTAACCGGGGCGCGCCCGCAGGTGGCAATCTTGCGGGAGCAAGGGGTGAACGGCCAGATTGAGATGGCCGCAGCATTCCACCGCGCGGGCTTCGCCAGCATTGATGTTCACATGACCGACCTGATTGAAGGGCGGGTGACGTTGGACCAATTCAACGGGCTGGTGGCGTGCGGCGGATTCAGCTACGGCGATGTGCTTGGTGCCGGCGGCGGCTGGGCGAAATCGGCACTGTTTGTTGAGCGTGCGCGCCAGCAATTCCAGAGCTTCTTCCACCGCCCCGACACGTTCGCCCTCGGGGTTTGCAACGGCTGCCAGATGTTCAGCAATTTGAAGGAGATCATCCCCGGCACGGCCCACTGGCCACGGTTTGTGCGGAACCGTTCGGAGCAGTTCGAGGGAAGGTTGTCGCTGGTGCGGGTGGAGGAATCGCCCTCGATCTTCCTTGCGGGAATGGCCGGCGCACGGATACCGATTGCCGTGGCGCATGGCGAGGGGCTGGCGGAGTTCAGCGGCGCGGCAACGCTTGCCCAAGCGGAAGAAACCGGAACAATCGTTGCGCGGTTTGTTGACAACCACGGGCTGGCAACCGAACGCTACCCCGCCAACCCGAACGGCTCGCCAAACGGCATTGCAGGGCTGTGCAGCAGCGATGGCCGCGTCACGATTATGATGCCCCACCCAGAGCGGGTGTTCCGCGCCATTACCATGTCGTGGCATCCCGACGAATGGACCGGCGACAGCCCCTGGATGCGGATGTTCCAGAACGCCAGGGTTTGGGTGGGATAATCATCCCCGCCCCCATTCCTGAAAACCAGACCTTCCACGTTCAAGCCACAAAAACTTCACCGCGCCAATGGCCTTGATTGCAGCACACCATCCTTCCGTTGCTGGTCCGGTGATTCTGGGCGGGGGGATTGCGGGGATTGCCGCAGGTCCGGCTTGCGCAAGCGGGGGTCCCCCCAATCTTGATCGAGTCGCGGCCCTATCTTGGCGGGCGGTTGCGGTCGTTTGTTCACGAAGGGACGGGGGATGAGATTGACAACGGCCAGCACCTTCTGATGGGATGCTACCACGCCACCTTCCAACTGCTGGAAGCGTTGGGAACGCGGGGATTGGTGGAGCTGGCCCCCACGCTAACGGTGGAGTTCCGCGACCCCGATGGAAGCCGCGATTCCATTGATTCCCCCCGTTGGCTTCCCGCTCCGCTGAACGTCCTTGCGGGGATGCTGCGGCTGCGCCGATTGACGCTTGCCCAGCGGCTGCGACTGCTGCGGGTTGGCATGGCGATTCGGAGCAAGCGGGACCAACCCACGCCGGCCGAGACCGCAACGGAGTATCTGCAACGGCTGGGCCAATCGCGGGCGGCACGCGCACGGCTTTGGGACCAAATCATCATCGCCACGCTGAACACCCCTGCTGACGAAGCGTCGGCAACGCTGTTTGCTGCGGTGATGCGGCGCGCATTTCTTGGGGGGAAAACCGAATCGCAGCTTGGGTTTGTTCGTGCCGGATTATCGGCATTGCATGCCCCCGCGCAGGCGTTTATCACCCGCCACGGAGGGAGCGTGATGACCGGCACGCCCATCACCCGAATTGAGCAGAATGGCGATGGAACGTGGATCGTTTTCCTGAAAGAACGCCAGCCAATCGTTGCCTCCCATCTGATCTCCGCCCTTCCCCACTCCAACCTGCGAGGCATCTCACCCCCGGGCATCATCCAGCAAATACCGTCGCTTGCGCAGCCAATGCCTACCTCTCCTATCGTCTCACTCTACCTCTGGTTCAACACGCCGTTGCACGCAATGCCGATGTTCGCGGCGATGATTGGAACGGGGGTGCAGTGGGTGTTCAACAAGCGGAAGATTATGGCGGCGGGGAACGAGAAATTTCCGGGGCTGATATCGTGCACCATCAGCGCCGCAGTGGCCGAAACCGCCACCGATGCAGCCCAGATAGTGCGCCACGCCGAGCAGGAACTTCGCGGGGCGTTTCCGGAGCTTCGCGGGGCAACGCTGGTGGCGCATCAGGTGATAAAGGAGAAGCACGCAACGTTTGCGGCAACGCCACAGAACGAAGCGGTCCGAACGGGGCCGGGAACCTTGATCCCAGGCCTCTATCTTGCCGGCGATTGGACCGGCACCGGGCTTCCTGGAACCATCGAGGGTGGGGTGCAAAGCGGCGTTGCGGCGGCCAACCAGTTGCTTGCCGAGCTTCCGCGCCGCTGACGGCGAAAAACAAACGGGGTAGCGGCCCCGACCTTTGTCGGGGCCCAGACCGAAGATGACGCCGAAGGCTAAAGACCTTTTATCAATCCCGACGAAGGTCGGGACGGCTACCACTGCGGCGACTGTCCCGACGAAGTCTCGGTAGCGGCCCCGACCTTTGTCGGGGCCCAGACAGATGACACCGAAGGCTAAAGACCTTCGGCTACCATTGCGGCGGCAATCCCGACGAAGGTCGGGACGGCTACCCTGAGCCGAATCAACCGGCCTTATCCTTCCTTGCTTTTCACGGCTTTCATTGTCACCCACATCACCCGCGTCAGGTCCCCGATGGACTTGCTGAGTTTCAGCGCAAGCCGTTGCGCAAGGCCCTCGCGCAATCGCCACGAACGCCGCAGCAGGCCCACCGAAATCTCCAACGACACCCTTTGGAAACACGCCGTCGAGTAGTACGGGCGGGCTTTGCGGAAGGGGGAATCAACATCGAAAAACTGCAACGTGTTCTCGTTGAAAAACCGCTGGTGGGTGGGGTCGTTGAACATGTGGATGCTGTTGAAGTAGGGGATGCGGAACTCCACAATCCCCCCAGGTTTCAGCACCCGCCACAGTTCCTCCATGGTGGCAACGGTGTCGGGCAAATGCTCGATGATGTCGTAGGCGATGATTCGGTCGAATGTGTGGTCCGGGAAGGGCCAGGGGAATTGGCGAAGATCGTGGGCAAGGTCCACCCCAGGAAGCAACGTCAGATCCAGATTGATCCACTCCACTTCCGGCGTTGAAGGCCGGATATCACTCCCGCAAGCAAGGTTTAGGTAATGCAGCATCGGTCAGTAGCAAAGGAAACGATGCCGCAAGCTAAAAAAACAACGGAGACACCACGATTGTGATGCCTCCGTTTGTTCAACGCCATGTTGGCGTATTCTATGGCGTGGCTTACCGGGCCACCACCAGCTTCTCAATCGTCTCGAACGTTTCGCTGGCCGCTCCTTCGCCACTGGTCTTGGTGGCGCGGACGCGGTAATAATAGACCCCGTTGGCAAGCGGGTCGCCGTCGGCATCGCGCCCATCCCAATGGAGCTTCACGCGGCGTTGCTGAACCCCCGTTGCTTCCAACGTCCGCACCTTCCTTCCCCCCGGGGTGAAAATTGCGATTTCCACATCGAGCGGAACCACCTGGTTGTGGCGGAAGGTGAAGTCGGTCTCGCGAGAGATTGGGTTGGGGTAGTTGGCGATTTCGGCCAGCTGCAACGTTGGGTTCTCCCCGGTGCCAATGATCTTGAAGGTGGCCGTTGCCTCGGCAGAGTTGTTGAAGATGTCCCACCCGCGCACCCGCACGGTGTGTTCCCCTTCCTCAAGGCTGAGCAATTCCCGCTCGGCGGTTCCTTCGCGGTAATCGGTGGGGGAGGTTGTGTACAGGTCCGTTAGGTCAATGGAGTTTGGCGAGCCGTTGATCCATGCTTCAATCCGGTGGCCGATTCCTGCGCCGGAGGAGTTGATGCCGCTTCCGTCGCGAAGGTCAACAATCAGCATCGGCGTTGGGGTGACAACATCACCCGAAGCAAAGGTCCGGTCATCCAGGAAGATTTTGATTTTGGGGCCTTCGGTATCCACCACGGTTGCGGTGTCGGACCCATAGACCATCACATGATTGGTTCCGCCAACGGCATCTTCAACGTCGTTGTAGGCGTAGCCATGAAGCCGCGCCAGTGCCGAATCGTAGGCGATATCCTTCGGCACGCGGAATTGGATGGTGAACGCCCCATTCACCACCGGCGTTGGGCCGCGGAAGAGTTGCCCCCCCTGGACCACCATCGGCTCGGAGATGTTGTCGCTGACCACAACTTGCGTGCGGCTGGCATCATACAGGGTGATGATCGCGGTCCCGTTGAAATCCTCCCGCATCTTTCCATCGCGATTCCGGATCACCCCTTTCACCGTCACCAGCTGCAGCGCGCCAACCTGTGCGGTGTCGTTGGCCACCAACTGGTCGTTCACCGTGACGATCTCCACCGAATCTTTTGGCAGATTCAGGTACATCGTCGGGTCGCCAAACAGGATATACTTCTGGTCGTTGCTGAAGGAAGCGAACCGGCGGGTTTTGGCCGCCAGCATCGCCTGGCCAACGTTCAGGAATTGCAGCGTTGCGGAATCGCGGGCGAACAGCTTGCTGAAATACTCCCGCATCAGGTCCTCGTTGTCGTTGATGAACACCCCGCGCGTTGTTGCCAGCACGCCGATTGCCCCGCCCCCTTCATGCAGCAGGAACTGCTCCCCACCGGAAGGATTCGCGGGGTCGTCGAACCGCCCGAAGTTGCAGGTGACAGCCGAGACAAAAGTGAGCATGGAGTCGTTGGTCAGCTTTGGGATCAGCGCATCCTTTTGCAGAACCGACTCGTGCCCCCAGACGTTCGGGTTTCCGTGCCCCACCCAATTCACCACCACCGCGCCACGGTTCAGATAGGTTAGCAGGTCCTGGGCGGCGGCGGGTTTGGTGGCGGTCCCGGTTACTTCGGTCGGGTAGGCCCCCAGATAGATCTTCTTGTTATCGGTCCAGTTCGGAATAAAATCCCGCACCAATTTTTCCGATTGGCCAAGGAACCCGCCCCCTTCGCCGGAGGGTTCGTTGTCGTCGGACACCAGCACAATCGTGTGGCGCCACGCGCCGAAGTTTTTGCTGGATTCATACTGCTTGATTTTTTCAACAATCACCTCTGCCTGCTCCGAAACCTCGATTGGGAAACGGCCAACCAGCAGGTCTGGGAAATCATCCTGGCCCACCACCCTAACGTAGTAATCGTCGAACGCGCTGGAGTAGATGCGGTCGTAGCTGTCGCCATCCTCCGTCTCCATGGTGGGAACAAGCTGCTTTTGGCGGCTGCTGATGTTGCGGTAGTCGAACGTTCCATCGCCGAACAGCAGCACATAGAGTGGCGGGCGGGTCCACGATTTCACCGCCTGGGCGATGTAGTCGCGAATGGCCGTGGGGTCCAGGTTTCCGTTGGAGTATTCGGTGTAAATCTCATCGGTTGTCACCACTGCGGCGCGGTTCCGCCCGGTGGAGGTGCGGTAGTCGGCATACTGCTGGGCAATGGTTTTGAAATCTTTATGGGCAATCACCAGCACGTCGGCATTCAGCGGGCGGTTGCGCAGGTCGCCAAAATCGGCGGGGACCGATGCCACAACTTTTTTGGCTTTGCTGGCCGATCCAACGAAGTACCGCCGCGCACCATTCCGCAGCAACGAAAGGGGACCGCGGAAGCTGTAATCGCCCGATGTCGAAGGGCGGTGCAGCTCTTCGGGGTTCACCGGGTCGGTGATGTCCAATCCAACAAGGTCCCCCGCCCCAAACCCGCGAATGGTGTAGCCAGCAATGCCGGTTCCCGTTGGCGATTCAAAGCTGATCTCATCGTTGATAGCCACCAACGAACGCCCGTAATGGACCTCGAAATAATCCAGATAGCCGCTCCCCTGCCGATTGGCTTCAAAGCTGATGCGAATCGCGCTTTGATTATCGGAAGGAATGGCGGAACCATTGGTTGTAAACAGCCGCGTGGTGGCGTTCATCATCTGGTCGCCACAGTACTTGCAATCCGATGGGCCATTCACCAGCAGCGTGCCAAGCTGGGTGTTCCCTTCGGCCACGCTAAACTCACCGCTTCCCCCCCGCACCGCATTCCCCACGCGGACGCGATAGAACACCGGCTGCGAGCGGTCCAGCCCGGCAAGGGTGTTGACAAACGTGCGGCTGTCGGCAATGGAAGGGTCGCCCACGATAAACTGCGTTCCGAACCACCCTTTTCCGGAGCCGGCCCCGGCATTGTTAATGGCTATTGCGTTGTATAAATCTTCGTCGTGAACAAGCCGCGCGCGCCCGGCGGTTGGGAAGGTGGTGGGGTCGGCCATGGCGGGCTGTTTGGGGAAGTCACGCGCGGGGTCGCCATCCACCGCCACGATGTAGCTGTTGGCTTTCACATACACGCTCAGCTGGTGGGTGGGGATGCTATCGCCAGGCTGATACTGCCAGCGGGTTGGTCCCACCCCGTAGAACAGCACTCGCGTTGCCTTGCCGCCGCTGGTTTCAACCCGCGCGGGGATTTGGCGCATCTGGTTGCTGTCGGCAGCGGCGATATCTTCCGGCATTGGCCCTCCATCGCCGCCGTAGATTGCGATTCGGGAAGGGTCCACGGTGGAAAGATCAATCCCACCGTTCTTAAAATCCTCGGCCCGAAGCTCGTACAACCCATCTTCTTTCACCTCCACCCGCATCCATGCCCGGGCTGTGCTGGCGGCGGTGCGGCGCGCAAACGCTTGCGGAACCGCCACCGGTTTTGCCCAAGCCGCCGCCGCCGATGGATTCACGAACAACCCCGCGCCGAACTGCTGGTCCCGCAGCCCCACGCCACGCCCCGAACCCGCCGCAGCAGCAGCGTTATACCGAACGCGAAGGGTGGCCGATTTCAGAAATCGAACCGTGCCGCTTGGGCCATCGAACCGATACGGGGCAACCACTATTTGGCCGGCGTGATAGTTCCGCGCAATCCCCACGTAGCGGAGCGTTGCCGGCGCGGCAGCGGGCGCAGCAACCGAGTAGGCGGCGGGGTCCGCATCGTAGCGTGGGACGCTGAACCCTTGCGGGTCGGTAATCATGGAGGGAACCGGGGCGATCCTTGCGGAAATTGGCGGGCCGTACTCCGCCGCAACCACCTCAAGCGTGTTCCCCTCCGGCGACGGAAGCGCAAGGGGGATGATGATCCCCTGCTGCATCGGCGCGCCAGGTTGGTCCGGGTTCAGCGTTGCCCCCGATGCAACGCTGATGAACAGCTCGCCGCTGGGAAGCCGCGTGGTGTCAATGTTCGGCACAACGGTCATCACCAACTGGCGCGTGTCGTTCGTGGTGATTCGCACTCCATCGCCCGTGCGCGAATACGCGGGAATGGCGGCAATCGCAAGCGCGGCAACGGCGGCAAGAAGGTGTCGGCTGTGAAGTCCGGCGGTTATCCAAGGCATCATGGCTGGCTGGATTGGATTAGTCAAAATTTTGGCACTGAGAACGATTCGGGTTGGGGCATATTGCCATGCAAGCTCCCCAGGGAAAAGCGGGAGCCAATTAGCGCAAGCCAGCGGTTCCGTGCAAGGCAAAGTTTTATCCTGTCGCCCCTTCTTACTTCTTTTTTTCTGCCACAAAAAACTCCAAAGCCGGAGAAGGTTCTTGCGGCTCCATCTCTCTGTTCTTCACACAACTCGCCTATCTTCACGCCCCGTTCGATGGCACTGTTTCTTTCACAATGGGTGTGTTTCAGAGGTCCAGAACTGTGACCGCAGGCTAAAGACCTGTTATCAATCCCGACGGAGGTCGGGGCGGCTACCGCAGGCTAAAGACCTGCGGCTACCCCATATCTTTTTTCTGCCACAAAAAACTCCAAAACCGGAGAAGGTTCTTGCGGCTCCATCTCTCTGTTCTTCAATCAAATCACCTATCTTCACGCCCCGTTCAATGGCGGGGAATCTTTCACAACACGTTTTTGGGGTATGTCCGTTTCTTCGTTGTTCAATCTTCGCGGGAGCGTTGCGCTGGTGACCGGCGCGGCCCGGGGAATTGGGGGCGCAGCTGCCGAGGTTCTGGCCGAAGCCGGCGCGGACCTTCTGTTGCTTGGCCGCAACATCGCCACGCTGCAGCAGCAGGCGGCGAACCTTGCTCGGTTCGGTGGCCGGGTTCACCCCATTGCGTGCGATGTTGGCAACGCTGCGGACGTTCACAACGCTGCGAACCAAGCGCTGGCGGCGTTCGGCCATGTTGATATTCTGGTGAACAACGCGGGGATCATCCGCCGCGCCCCCGCTGCCGATTATTCGCTGGCCGATTGGCAGGCGGTGATGGATACGAACCTGACCGGCGCGTTCCTGCTGTCGCAACGGATTGGCAGCACGATGGTGGAACGTGGGTCGGGGAAGATCATCAACATTGCCTCGCTCCTCTCCTTCTCTGGCGGGATGAACGTTGTGGCCTACACCGCCAGCAAAAGCGCGCTTGCCGGAATCACCCGCTCGTTTGCCAACGAGTGGGGCCGCCACGGGGTGAACGTCAATGCCATTGCGCCGGGGTATATCCGCACCGAGGCAACGGCGGCGTTGCAGCGGGACCCCGAACGTTACCAATCGCTCCTTTCCCGAATCCCAGCAGGGCGTTGGGGGGAACCCAGCGATCTGAAAGGTCCAATCCTGTTCCTTGCTTCCGATGCCAGCAACTACGTCAACGGCCATATCCTGACGGTGGATGGAGGATGGATGGCCGCCTGAGAGAAACCCCGAACCGATGGCAATATTCCCGATGACCTCCATCCTTGATGGCAACACTCGTACCGATTTCCAGCAACCGACTTCCGACGTTCCATGATGCGCCCGCTTGTCAATTTTCTTAATCAAGGCCTGCTGCCGATGACCGATCGGGAGAAGGAGGCCACGCGGATTGTTGCGTTTTTCCAGGGGACAATGGAGGCCCAGGGACTGCGCGCCGCGCTTCTTTCCGGGGAGGCCGGGGCCGGCAAAAGTCGGTTGCTGGAGGACCTGCTCCCCCGCGTGCTTCGCGAAGGGGGTGCGGTGGTCCACACCAAACTCTATCCGGAGTCCACCACCTCCATCGCGCCAATCCTTGCCCAGGCTCTTTCCCGCTCAAGCTCCATGTTCAATCTTCTGCGGATTGAGCCGGAGGAGAACCTCAGTTCGGTTGCGGCAAGCCTTCGGCGGCTGGCGCAGCTTCGGCCAACGTTGGTGATTGTTGAGGACATCCACCTGCTGGAAGGGGAGGCCGAGCGTGAGTTCAGCACCCTGCTGAACGCCCTTTCCGACGAACCGATCTCCCTCCTTTGCGCCGCCCGCCCCACCGAGCTGAAAACGCGCGGGCTGCTGGAACGCTACCTTGTTGAGGAGATTGAGTTGGAGGGGATCACCGCCGAAGGAATTTTGCATTTATGGCAAGCGTTGTTCGAGTCCCCGCCGGATCTTGAGGCCGCCCGAATCTTGCATGAGGTGACGTTGGGGAATCCGCTGGCGCTCCGTTCGGGGCTTCGCGGGGCGTTAAAATCGGGAGCACTGGCCCACGACCCCACGCGCAACGCATGGCGGCTGATGGTCCCCCCTTCCCTTTTTGCGGAATCGCTTGGCCGCAGCGTGCGATTGCTTTCGGAAGGGTTGGCGGCGCACGTTTCGGCAACCGAGCAGGAGGCTGCCGAGCAGTTGGCAACGCTGGGGGAAGTGTTCGCGCGCGAGGCCGCCGAAGCATTGCTGCCGGAGGCGGTGCGGATGCTGGACATCTTGATGTTCAAAGGGATCATCGCCCAGGCGCGTTCCACCGTTTCCCCGTTAAATGGCCCCCCCAGCCGCCGCCCGCTGCTAACGTTCACCCACAGCCTTCTTCACCGAAATTTTGTTGAGCGTGCGCGGTTCGATGCGGCCCGGGTGGTTGATCTGCTGGTGCAAACAATCCCCCTTTACTCCGTTGTTCCGTTCCAGCTGCTTGCCGATTATCATGGCACAATCGAAGCTCCGTTGGCCGATCTTGACATCGCCATCGGGCAAGCATTTGCGGCCATTGTGGTGCTGAACCGGAGCGCCGATTGGCCGTTGGGAACAGCCGTCTGGAACGCAGCGTTCGCCCTAAGCCGCTTCCGCAACGACGAGCGCACCGAGCGGGAACGGAGCATCCTGCAAGCCAACTTGCTGCATAACCGCCTGCGGCTAATCCGCAAGCCAACCCAAGAACGGAACGCAATCACCGCGCAGATAGATGCCCTAACCGAATCGTTCGCCAACGATGAAGAGCTTGCCCCGATGCGGCTGAACGCCCTTGCCCACAAGCAGCTTGCGATCATCCGAAGCAACCACCAGCAGGCGTTGGAAATCTGGAACGAGGTGGAAGGAATCGCCGAACGCTATCCCAGCGTTCGCTTCACCGAGGCTTACGTCCACCACCTGCGCGGCATCATCATTTCGGCACGGGCAAACACCGACGAAGCAATCTTCAACGTGGTAGAGGACCGGCTGAACGCGTTGAATGATGGAGCCGAACATGAGCGCATCTGGAAACACGCACGCCGGATTGTTGGCCCCTATCTGCTCGATATTTTCACCACCCAGGCAGAGCTGGACCGGCGGCTGCAACTGCTGCACGAGTTGGAGAGGGAGTCGCTAGAGTTCGACGTTGGCCTTCCCTGGCTGAAGACGATTCTGCTGTACGAGCTTGGGCAATTCCAAGATGTTCTTCAACTGCTGCCCAACATCAGCCCACGGCTGCTTGAGCGTGGGCTGTACGGCAATTACTGCCAAGCCCAGCTGCTGATGATCTGCGTGGAGTTAGGGCTTGGCGGCGGCGTTGCCGGCATCGAAGAACAGCTTGAGAAGCTGCGTTCGCAATTCCCCACCGAATTCCAGCAAATCCTTCGCCGAAGCATCAGCATCCACCTGTGCGATTCGGCAATGTTGCACGGTGCCGACCAATGGGCCGCGCAGATCTTCCGGAAATATTCGGACGACGCGCTGGTCCTCCCCTTCGCACTGCGGCTGCTGCTTGGGTTGCTGGATTCGCCAACGCTGACGGCAATCAAGGGCTTGCACCAACAGAGCCATGCCGACGGAACCGACCTGTGGCGGCTGTTCGAGGCGGCCATGAACGGGGAAGATTCGGCGCAGATTGCTGAGCAGATGGAGCACTTGCTCCGCCAGCCAATTCTGCGCCGCGACCACATCACCGAACTCTGCGCCGCCATTCGGTTTGCCGAAACAATCCTGCCGCAATTTCTGGGCGAAAGCCAGATTGCCCTGCTGCGAAAATCTATCCATCACACGCTGATTGCCATGGTGGAATGGCTGGAGGAACGGGAGTTGTTCGGATACATGAAAGGGGTGTTGAACCGATTTCCGGGAATGCTCAATCAGAAAGAATTGGCGAAATGGAGAGGGCGAATAACAGCGTTGGAACGCCAGCACGAGGGGCAAAGCGGCAAGCCCGCCACGCGCCAAGAATCGCTGTCAATGCTGGGGTCCATTGAGTTCCGCCGCCCGAACCAGGAGCCAGCGCGCCCGCGCGGGGCACGCCTAAAAATCATTTTGGGGCTGCTTACTGCCGATCGGATGCTGGAGAAACGGCTAACCAACCGCGAATTTTACTGCATTGCCGCCGGCGA
Source organism: Chlorobiota bacterium (assembly GCA_016710285.1). Classification (NCBI taxonomy): domain Bacteria; kingdom Pseudomonadati; phylum Chlorobiota; species Chlorobiota bacterium. The sequence continues at coordinate 188,644 of JADJXR010000001.1, forward strand.
CGACGATCTGGAGACAGCACGCACCACCGTCTATTCGGCCATGCACCGCTTGAAGGAAATCGTCGGCCCCGACGCAATCCTGACCGATGGGGAAACTCCGGAGCTTGATCTTAGCCGGGTCCATGTGGACCTGCTTGAAGCCCACGCGCTGCTAACGGAAGCAATCGCCGCCATGCGCGAGTCGGCATGGATGCGCGCGCGCGGTCCGCTGATTGCCGCCTTGGATATTTTTGGCAACCGCGTCCCGTTCCCGACGCTGTACGAAACGTTCTTCGAGGCCGCGCGTGAGGATTTGGAGAACCGCATCCGAACAACGGCAATGCGTGTTGGCCGGGGGCTATTGCTGGCGGGGGATGCAGCCAGCGCGGAAGCGGTGCTGCGCCGCGCACTGGTAACCATCCCCGAGGACGAAGAGCTTCAGCAGCTGCTTCGCCAAGCTCTGGAATCGCTTGGCAAGCGGATCGAGATTGAGCGGATGAAAATCCGGGCCGAAGAGGAAGATTAAAAGGCGTGCGTGGCACACTGGCGCAAGGAATTTTCTTGCACAAAACATGAACAGAGCAACAACAACAAGGTTCCGCATCCGCAGGAACCTCATCCTTCCATCAACCAACCCCCAATTTTTGGCATGAATGTTATAGTAACTGGTGCAAAAGGGCAGCTTGGGCAAACGCTGCTTCGTGTGTTGCGGCGGGAGACGGACTGGGCACTATCGGCGATGACCCGCAGCCATTTTTTCACCTTGGGGACCATGTCTTCGATTAATCCACTTTCCAAGGCCTCATGGCGCGAAGCACTTGCCACCACGGGGTGGCACCCCGATGTTATCATCAACGCCGCCGCCATGACGAACGTGAACCATTGCGAAACCCACCGCGAGGAAGCCTGGCAAAGCAACGCCCAGCTTGCCGAAACAGTAACCCAAGTGGCGCGAATTTTCGACGCACGGGTGGTTCAGATATCCACCGATTACGTATTTGATGGCGTTGCCGGCCCCTACACGGAAGAACATAAACCGAACCCCATCAATTATTACGGCAGAACAAAATTAGCTGCCGAAAATATCTGCGCCCACAGTGGGGTCCATGCTGCAATCGTCAGAACCATGTGGCTGTATGGCTACACCGACGGCCTGAAAATGAATTTTCCTGAATGGGTCCGCGACAGGTTATCGAACGAAACTCACATTGATGTCATCAACGATGAGTTTGGCAATCCCACACTGATGGAAGACCTGGCCTACGCTGTTTTTCAGATTATCGAAAAAAATATCAGCGGGATTATCAATGTTGCCGGAACGGAGCGGATGTCGCGGTTGGAGCTTGCCATGGCGGTGGCCGAGGCATTCGAGTTAGATTCAACATTTATCCATTCCGTAACCGCTGATGAGCTGGGCCGCACCGCGCCACGCCCGATGCGATCAGGGCTGATAACGCTGAAAGCAAAATCATTAATTGGCCTGCAGGCTCGTTCCCTAAAAGATGGACTGATGATGACACGAACGGCAAGAAATCGGAATATGCTGTGAATCTGAAAAGATGAAATCACGCACATGCTGGGCAACCGGCGTTGTGGCCATTGTTGCCCTTGCAAGCTGCATCGCCCCTCCCTTCCCTGAATATATTTTCTTGCAACATCTCCCTACCGTAGCGGTGCTGGCTTTGGTGATGTTCACATCAAAGCGATTTCCAATCAGCCATTCCAGTTTGGCATTGTTGTTTGGTTTTTTATTGCTGCATATTCTTGGTGCCCGGTACAGCTACAGCTACGTCCCTTATGATGATTGGTCAGCCTGGCTGCTTGGGGAATCAATTTCGCAGCTTGCTGGCTGGTCAAGAAATCATTACGACCGTTTGGTGCATTTATGCTACGGCCTGCTATTGGCTCCGGTAGCCCAGGAAGTTCTGGAACGCTACGCCAGGTTGCCGCGCCGTGCTTCAATATTTTTCGCCGTGGAATTTATCATGGCCACCAGCATGATCTACGAGGTTGCTGAATGGCTTATCACACTACTTTTTGCCAACGAAACCGCCGATGCTTACAACGGCCAGCAAGGCGACATGTGGGATGCCCAAAAAGATATGGCATTGGCCACCGCTGGCGCGCTCCTGTCGGCAGGATGGATGCTCCTTCGTAATTCGCCAACAAAACGTTTATCACAAGGCTGATACCCCATGCTGATTATCCAACAAATTCATCACGGCACGGCGGAGTATGAAGAGACCGTCGCGCTTCGCAACGACGTGCTTCGCCGCCCGCTGGGCCTTGCTTTCACGCCAGAAATGCTGGCCAGCGAAGTGGACGAATTTCACATTGCTTGCTACCGAAATAACGAGCTTGTTGGCTGCTTACTTCTTGTTCCGCGCAACGGAGGTGAGCTAAAAATGCGGCAGGTAGCGGTGGCCGAATCGGCGCAACGGAGCGGGATTGGGAAAGCAATGGTGGATTTCAGCGAACATTTTGCACGGGAGCATGGCTTCAGCGAAATCACCATGCACGCACGGGAAACAGCCGTCCCGTTTTATCTGAATTTAGGCTATGAAATAATCGGCGATAGGTTCGAAGAAGTGAGCATCCCGCATTTCAAAATGCGGAAAGAAATCGGTGGGTAGAACACGCTGGGCAGATTGCAAAACACCACTTGGTTATCCCAGCCCGCCACCGTAGTCGCCCCCTCCCCGCCTCCCCCAATTCTGGGGGAGGGGCTGGCATCCGATGACTGGGACAACAGCGAACAACAAATTTTTCTAAAAACCATTTTCCCCCAGCATTGGGGGGAGGCGTAGTCCGTCAGGACGAAGCACGAGGACGCGGCGGAAGCAGTCCGAAGTATTTTTTTTCTTGAATTATTAGAAGTCGTAGCCAAGCGACAGATAATATTTTGGCGGGCTCCAAGACTCCAACGTATAACTCCACGCAACATCCAGCCGTGCAGGAAGGCCGAACAGATATGTTCGGAAGCCGAATCCTGTGCCAATCAGCAGATCATCGGTGATGGTATTTCCCGAGGCATCTTGCTGGGTAAGGTTCAGGCTGGAATTCCACGCAGCACCGATATCGGCAAAAATATTCCCTTGCAGGTAAAGCGGAACTGCCCCGCCAACCAACGCTTGCAGCAACGGGAATCGAAGCTCGGCATTTGCCAGCCCGTACTTGCTTCCCACTGCCTCGCTGAAATTAAATCCGCGCATCGGATAGCCGGGGGTGAAGAAGAAGAAATCTTCTGGATTTTCAAACGTTCCTCGGCTGCTGAATTCATAATTCAACCACCCTTCCTGCCCGCCCAAAAAGAATTTTTGCGGATTCGGTCCAAAACTTGCTCCGCCAGCAAAGCGGAGTGCCAAGCTGGCAAATCCATCACGATCGAACGGGATGTAGTGGCGGAAATCCCCCAGCAACGAATAGAACCCAACGCCAGCATTCCCCAATTTCGGGCTTCCCTGTGCGGTGATGTTATACCGCGAACCTTTATTCGGGGCAAAAAACCAGGGGGAAGAATTATCGAACACATAACCAAACGATGGGATAAACATAAGTTTTCCCTCATCGGGCTGCGGGTCCCCAGGCTCCATTGCTTCGCGCCCAATGTAGGATAAAGAAATTCCCATATCCAACCGGGTAAATCGGTCGAACGGATATGCGGCCTGGCTTTGCAAACCAAGCTGGCGGAAACGGGTAAGGTAGTAGTTGGCATCAACGCCGGGCAAATAACCGAACGTTGAGTTCTGGAAAATTCCAACGCCGTAATCCATCCGGTTGGGGAGATAGAGATAATTCACCACAAAGTCGCTGTTTTTCAGATCCATTTGCAGGTTGGTTGCGGCGTAAATCTGGTGGTCGCCCAGCACATCGCTGAACAGCATCTGCAGCATCCCTTGCGCGCCGTAAAATGGGTCGTAGGTTCCGGTGGCTTGCACCACATCGGAGCTGAATTTCACCTTATAATCCTTGCTGGTAAAATCCCCAGAATCCACGCGGCTATCCACTGTGGTGCTGAACGCTACCGGAACGCCCGATGCCGACGATGACGGAGGAAGCGAGGCAACCGCATCGCTGGGGTCAATGCTTACCGAGCCATATCCATCAACCGGCGTTACCGGAGTGACGGAGCTTTCCGGAGAAAGAGTATCCGATGCCGCGCTGGAATTTGTGGAAGCCACCGGAGCCTCGCTCAAAAATTTTGTTTGCGGCAAGGTGTCGGTTTCATAGCGAAGGGAAAAGGGAAGACGCAGCAGAAAAATATCATAGCCGTCGTCATTCCAAGCATTAAAAACCAATTTTGAATCATCGCCGGAAATTGCAAGCTGGTCAATTCCAGAAATTGAATTGGTTAGGACGCGGGTGGCTCCGCTGGAGTCGCGCAGGTAAATATTATTAATGCCGTTTTGATCGGAGATATACAGCAAGTTCCCACCGCTGCCAGGCGTTGGTGATTTTTCCGTGATGGTCGGTGTGTTGGTTATCTGCATCAGGTTCCGCCCGTCAATCTGGATGGAGTAGATGTCGCTGGAATGATAATTGTAATTCCAGATCAGCGTGTTGCGGCGGTTTGTTGTTCCAACTGGATTATCGCGCCGGTCGCTGATAAAATAAATGGTGCGATTATCGTGGCTCCATTGCGGATCATGGTCGCTGTAAATATCATCGGTGATGTTGATTAAATCACGCGACTTCAGGGTATAAACGTAGATATCCGACTGATCCCCTTTAATCCCCTGGAACGCCAGATGCTGGCCATCGGGCGACCAAGCCACCGAGTAGATAGCGTCCATATCGAACTCTATTTTTCGGTCATCGCCGGTTTTTAGGTCGAAAATGAAAATTGCATCCTTCCCGCGTGATTTCACCGAAAGTGAGATGCTGCGGCTGTCGGGCGACCAAGCGATGGATGGAGTGAGAAGATGCAGTTCCTCGAAATTCACATCATTCTCCCCCTCAAACACTTGCTCCGCTTTTTCCGGCTTATCAATATCGGCAACATAAACCGAGCGGAAGCCGTCGCGGTCGCTGATAAAAGCAAACCGGCGGCCATCGGGAGAAATGGAGGGTGAGGTGTTGAAAAATGATTCTTCTTTTTTGTGGTTTGTTAGCTTGTTGGCAAAATCAACCGGGCGTTTGCGGTCGGCGATGTCGGGCCAATATTGCTTTTTCAAATCGTGCTTCCACTGCTCGTTAAATTCTTCCAGACTCTTGCCAAATGCTCTGCGAAAGGCTTCATCAAGATTGCCGGTTGATTTGCAGTTGTTCAGCAGTTCCGCAATTTTTTCGCGACCATAATTTTTCTCCACATACCAATAAAAGGTCTGGCCGCCACGGTAGGCAAAATATCCGTTAAGCTCCTGCAAATCGGGCAGATAATTGCCGATGACGGCATCGCGGATAAACATATCCGTTTCGATATCATACCCCCCTTGCGACTCGAACTCGGCCAAGCCTTCGTTCATCCAAATTGGGAGCATGAATTGGATTCTGTTGCTGATAATATCCTGGATTGAGCCGCCATAAAACTTGTCGTTCAGAACCGCGTGAACAAGCTCATGGTGGATCACGTGGCGGAATTTCTCCCAATCCCCTTCAAAAGGGACCACCACCCGGTTTTTGAACAATTCCGTAACCCCACCCACTCCTTCGGGGAGATATTCGCTGATTACGTTGGTCTGCTGGAAATCATTTTTGGAGTTGTAGAGGATAATGGCCACGCGGGCATTGATGCGATACCGCCAATGCTCCTGAATTTCCGCCAGCGCGTGCTCGCTGACGTTGGCGGTGAATTTTGCCAGATTTAATCCGGCATCGTCGTAGTAGTAGATATCGAAATGATCAGTCTGGATGTACTTCCAAGTAAAGGCCCGGTATTGCAGCTTGTTTTTGCCGAATTGCTGCGCGCTGGCATCGTGCGCCGACGCTGCCAGAACAGCCACCAGCAACGCTGCGATGACGAATGTATGTTTACCCATAAGTGTGGACGTAGGCGTTGGCCTGTAATTCCGTCGCTCCCCCCTTGCGTGCGGCGCGACGGTGATGAAAAGTTATCGAAAGAACGGTTGTGCCTTGCTTCTGGGACGGCATTCTTTCCCCGCGATTCCAAGCTCCCTCCTTCCTGAGGGCTACCGTTTCACCACGAATTTACGTGTCAATTGCGCGGTTGGGGTTTCCAGCTTGTAGAAATAGATGCCCGCTGGCAAATCTTCCGTTGGGATGACGACAACATGGCGACCCGCGTGCATTGGCCGATCGAAAATGGTTTTGGCTTGTTGCGCCGATGCACTGCTCCAGATCGTCAAGGCAGTTCGCCCAGGCTCGGCCAAGCTGAACTCGATGGTGGTCTGGTCCCCGGCGGGGTTCGGGAACACCGGGCGCAGCACCAGCTGCGCATCGGGATTGAACAAGCGGGTAACGCCACCGCTGTTGCAAAGGTCCAGAAGCTGCACTTCCCCATTTTGGAAGCCCATCTGCACCGGGCACTCGATATCCCATTGCAGGGAGTCAATCGCCAGCCCTGACCACTCGGAATCGCCAAGCCCCGCAACCATGTTCAGCAGGAACAACGTGTCGCTTCCGCCGCTCCAGAGGCCCCGCACCGTGATGATCCGCTGGCCGTTGGCAACCACGCTTGTAACACCGGAATCGAGCGGAAGCAACACCGAAGCGTTGCAACGGAGCGTGATTGTGAACCCGCGCACGCCAGACTCCACCAAATTGCTGGCATTCCGCAGCACGATTGGGAAAGTGGAAATTTCCCCGGCCTTCACCCTGATGGTGTCGGGAAGCGTGACCGTGGCGGTGGCGGCAACATCGGCGCAAATCCCTTCGCCAACTAACGGAATTATCACCACACCAGAATCTTCCCCCCCCGCTGCCGCCGCCGAATACAACACCCGAACCTGCGCGTTGGTTAGCCCAAGCAGCACCGGACTGAAGCGAAGAGGAATGGAGTACGATTGCCCGGGGGAAAGAGTGGGCGAAGCCGCCGAGTCCAACGCCTGAAACTGGCGAGTGTCGGGACCCAGAAGCAGGACTGAGGTGAGCCGAACTGGGGTCGGGGTGGAGTTGGAGAGCGTCACGGTGGCAACGGAATCGCGGCTGGTTCCCAAACGAATTTTTCCGAAATCAACAAGGCCGCCATTCACGCTCAACGCTGGAAGAACCCCCTGGCCGCGAAGCTGCGAGCTGGCACTTCCGAAGTTGCCAAGTATCTGAACGCCGGCCCCCCGATTCCCAACAGCTTGGGGCGCAAACCGGAACTCAATCTGCTGGCACTCCCCGGGCAGCAAGGTCAGCGGAAGCCGCACCGAGACGACGGCGAACTCCGCAACATCCCCGCCAGCAAGGGTGATGGAATCCACCCGGATGGTTGCCGACGAACGGTTGCACAGCCACGCCGTCAGCACCGAATCGCGGCGGCTTCCAACGGTGACTGTTCCCAGATCAATGGCCGGAAGCAGCGGCGCGGCGCGGACGATGCTCCACAGGTTATCGGACTGGTCGCTTTGGACCGGCTCGGGGGCGATGTTCCAGATGCGGGCCACGCTATCCTGGTCCGCGCTGATGATTCGGTAGCCGTTCTGATTAAAACCAGACCCCAACGAAAGCACTCCTGGCTCCCCAAATGCCCCCACCAACTGCCGCGTTGCTTGGTCCCACAAGGTGATGTATCCGCCGTTGGCAGCCGGCCCAAAAGTGCTGATGGCGACCTGCGTTCCGGCGGGATTGCTACTGGCCGAGAAGCCCCCCTCGGCGAACTGCCCCAACGCTGCGCCGGTGGCGGCATCCCACGTCTGCACGTTTGTGCTGGCGGTGATCAGGGTTGTTCCATCGGGGCTCCACTCCACCGTGTGGACAATGGCGGTGAAGCCGCCGATGCGAAGAATTTCGGCACCGGTGAAGCGATCCCAAACGCGCACCGTCCGGTCGTATCCCCCCGATGTTGCAATGCGCCCACCATCGGGGCTGAACGCGGCGTGGGTGACGTAGTTGGTGTGCCCGGCAAGTGTGCGAATCAACGCGCCGGTGGCCACATCCCACACTTCTGCATCGTGGTCCGGCTTGGCGCCAATCCCGCTGGTGACGGCAAGCGCGCCATCGGGGCTGAAGCCGGCAAACGTGCCGTCGCCGAAGGGCCGGGCAGGAACGAAGAGTTCGCGAATCAGTTGGCCAGAGCTGGCATTCCACAACCGCCCCTTTCCGTCGGTGGCGGTGCTGAGAAGCAACGCGCCATTGGGGCTGAACGCAACGGAGCGAACCGGAGCCGGATGCTGCAACCGCATCAACTCGGCCCCGGTGTAGCTATCCCACACCCGAACCGTGCTGTCCAAACCAGCGGTTGCCGCACGCTCTCCGTTGGGGCTGAACACCGCACGCACAACCGCCCGTTGATGCCCCAGCAAGGCCACCACGGTGTCGCGGCTTAGGGCCGTGGCACGGAGCAAGCACCGGTCCGACGGCGCATCGGGAACGCGCCAGCCGTGGCGAAGACCCAGGCCGCTGTCGGTGATCCGATTCCACGTTGCACCGGCATCGGTGCTGAACTCCAATCGCACCCTTTGGTCCGGCAGCACCCCTTCCCATTCCAAAACCACAGAATCATTCACCACCAATTTCTCACCTCCATTGGGGAGCACCACGCGAATGGAGGGCTGGGCAGGATTGCGCCCGGGGAAACCAGCACTCAGGAAAATGGAGGTCCCCCCGCACGGCGTTGCATCCACCCGAACGGAGGCGAAGGTTTGCAGCGAATCGGTGGGCCGGTAGCGAAGGGTGATGGTTCTCCGCTGGCCAGCGGGGATGGTGAAACTTGGCGGTGCCCCGCCGCTGACCACGCTGAATCGTGGGTCTCCAATTGCAATATCGGAGACAGTGATTGGGGCATCCCCAGCCACAAGCTCGATGGTGGTGTCGCGGAATTGCCCCGGCGGGATTGGCGGGAACAAAATCCCCGTTGGAATCGCCACGGCGCGGATAATCGCGGTTGCAGGGGCGCGGTAGAAAGCCCCCCCGCTGGCGTTCAGCTTGGGGACGGAAACTTGCAGGTTCCGCTGGCGGTCGCACGCCGGGCCGCTTCGCCAGCGAATCGTGCAGACCCCACCGAATCGAGCATGGCCAAGTATCAGCCGATACGCCGCGCGCGCCTGGTCCTGGCTGTTGACGTTTTGGATACAAAGGCCTCCGGTCTGGGCGGCGATCCGTTTCAGCGGGTCGGGGGCATCAAGGCCAATCGTCACGCAGTAGATGCTGGCTCCAACAGCGTTTGCGCGGGCAATCACCATCGCCTCATCAACGTCCGATTGCCCGTCGGTCAGCAGCACCACCACGCGGCGATGTTGGCCACGCGCAGCAATGTTCAACGCGCCAAGCGGAGTGGCCAGCAGCGCGGTGTCGTAGCTGGTCCCCCCTTGCGGGCGCAGCTGGTCAATCGCTTCCAGAAGTTTCCACCGCGCTGTGGTGAAATCTTGGTTGAGATAGGCGTTTTGGTCGAAGCTGGTGATGGCACACTCGGAGGCTCCAAGCGGAAGAAGCTCAACCCAGGCCTCCGCTGCCGAGCGGGCAATCGCAATCCCAGGTGCGCCGTAGGTCATCGAGCCGGAGACATCAATGGCAAGGACTGAAGAGAGATCACGCGGGGGAATCCGTGGCGGGCAGTCAATGGCAGTAACCGTGCGGGGTTCGCCGTTCTCGGTAAGGGTGATATCGGTGGCAGCCACTCCGGAAAGTGGGGTGCCGGCGCTATCGGTAAGGAAGAACGGGGCGGTTAGATTTGGGAACGCCGCCGTGTCAACATCGCCAAGCGTCAGCAGCGATTGCGAAGCCGCTGGCCCGGGGATTGCCAGCAAGGCCACTATCAGGATTCCGGTCCAAAGCAATAATCTTTGGAAAGGGTGAAATGGAGGATGCTTGAACAGAATGGGCATGGCACAATGAACACGGAAAAAAGGTTGAGGTTATCATCCGCCAGGAAGTTTTCTCCCGGGAAGCAAGCCGTGGAAGCGATAGACCACCGTTCCGTCGTCGGTCAGTTCCGGATGCGCTACGCCGTGGCGGCACAGTTCCTCGATTGCCCCTTGCGCCTCGCCGATTGTGATTGGGGAATCGAGCGCGATTTGGGCAAGGGTGGCAATCCCACCGGAACGGGCAGCGGCGCTTAGCACTTCCTTCTCCACGTACAATCTTCTGCGGGTCTGCTCAAGGGCAGTGATGTAGCGAAGCCAGAAGATTCCGCAGACGGCAAACCCCACGCCAACCAAGCCGTTGAACATCAGCGCAAAAGGGCCGCCACTGCGGGCAATGAAATGGACAAGCTCCATGCCGGCAATCAGCACGCCAATCAGCAGCAACACCCCAGCACCAAGCCGTGGAAGGAAGTCGCCGGGGCGGCTTTGCGGTAGTGAATTATTGGGTTTCATACAAGCTCATGGTTTGTGGGTTGGCATCACGATCATGCCGTACACGATGCGTGCAAGGCTGGGTTGCAGCGGTGTTCATCCGGCTTTTTTGCACGCTCGGCATAGCCCATCTCCCAGATTTTTCATCCCTCCGCAACAACTATAGATGGCTTGCAGCACTCTGCTGCCACCCCAGCCTCCATTGCCCCAAGCCGTATTCCGTAGAAAAATGACAAAAAATTAAGTTGCCATCCCCTGCTGGAAACCCCATCTTTGCACTGCCGTGAAGAAGTGGCACTCCTGTTGTGCTGGTTTTTCACACTCCAACCGAACGTCTCACAGCATCGAACCAACGCCTGGGTAATCGTCCAAATCTGGACGAAATCCCGTTTTTCTTTCTTTATGCGGCTTTTTCTACGCTACGCTTTCCTTACCGTTCTTGCCTGTAGCCTCGTTTCCTGTGGCTCCGACGATACGCCGGGGGCCAAGTCCGATTCGACCCTGCAGAATGGTGAGATCACCTTTGGGGGCATCTTCCGCATGAACGAAGTGCAAGAAATTCGGACGCTGGACCCGGTGAAAATGAACGATGCGCCATCGCACCACGTCGCCCACCAGATCTACGATATGCTGGTGGATTTCGACAGCAACCTGACCCTGCAGCCGGAGCTTGCCGAACGCTGGGAAGTTAGCCCCGACGGGCTAACCTACACCTACCACCTCCGCAAAGGGGTGATGTTCCATGATAACCCCTGCTTCCCCGGCGGAAAAGGGCGCGAGCTGAACGCCAACGATGTGAAATTCATCTTCGACCGCATCCTTGACGCACGCACCGGAACCTTCGGCGACAGCTACTTCCGGGGCAAGGTCAAAGGGGCAACCGAATACTACGAAGCAACCCTGAAAGGGAACGCTCCGGAAGGAGGCGTAAGCGGCTTCCGTGTGGTGGACAGCCACACCTTCGCCATTGACCTTCTGAATCCGTTCGCGGCGTTCAAATACTATCCCGCACTTGGCTTCTGCTACATCTATCCGAAGGAAGCCGTTGAGAAATATGGCAAAGATTTCTTCCGCAACCCCGTGGGAACTGCCCCTTCGTTTTTGAGAAATGGAGCCCGGGCCAGGAACTCACCTTGAAGAAAAACCCCAACTACTGGGGAACCGATGCCGCCGGGAACAAACTCCCCTACCTTGATGGCTTCCGGCTCAGCTTCTTGAAGGATGAGAAGCAGCAGATCAATGAATTCACGTCCGGGAATTTGGAAGAATCGTACCGGATTCCCAGCGAGTTTTTCGGGCAGATTATTGACGCGGCCACCGGCCAGCCAACGCCGGAGTATGCGAAGTTCCGCATCCATCGGGTTCCGGCCCTCTCCACCCAATTCTACGGATTCAACACCACTGCCGCCCCGTTCAACGACAAGCGGGTGCGCCAGGCTTTCAACATGGCGATTGACCGGAAGAAGATCATCCAGTTCGTGCTGCAAGGCCAAGCGGCCGGCCCGGCGATCCACGGCTTGGTGCCGGGTTCCATGCCTGGATATTCCGCCAACTCAATCAAAGGCTACGATTACGATCTTGGGAAAGCAAAAGCCTTGATGGCCGAAGCCGGCTACCCGAACGGGCAAGGCTTCCCCGCCATGACGCTGAACCTGAACAGCGGCGGCGGGCGCAACCAAGAAGTTGCCGAGGCAATGACCGAGATGCTGAACAAAGGGCTGGGGATCAACGTGACGATGCAGATTCTGGAATGGCCGCAACACCAGGAACTGTTGGAAACCGGAAAAGCCCCCTTCTGGCGGCTTGGCTGGATTGCCGATTATCCCGACCCAGAAAATTTCCTGAACCTTTTCTACGGGAAGAATATCCCCGCCAGCGGTGCTTCGCCCATCAACTCCACACGCTACGCAAACCCAACGTTCGACTCGCTGTTCGCCATTGCGCTGGGCACCCAGGACGACGCGCAACGGATGGCCCTGTATGCCCAAGCCGAGCAGCTGGCGATGGATGACGCGCCGATGATCCTGATCTACCATGATTTGGACTACCGCCTTGTCCAGCCGTGGGTCCAGAACTACAGCAGCAACCCGATGGACCGCCGCGACTTCAAAGCGGTCTGGCTCCAGAAGCACTAAACGCCGCGCTGCCGATAACCCCGAGAAATTTTTACCGAAGACTTTTTCTCCTCTGAATGCTTTTGAAACTCAACCGCTCTTTGACATTGCTTCTGCTTGCTGCGCTGGCCATTTCGGCTGGGGTGGGGGGCTGCGGCGGTGAGACTCGGCGCAGCGGAAACGTTTTCTACTATAACGAGCAAGATGGGCTAACGGCACTGGACCCGGCACGGATTGGCGCACGCGCAAGCGGATGGATTGGCGCGCAAATTTTCTCCGGCTTGGTAACGCTCGACACCGCGCTTCGCCCGGTTCCGCAGCTTGCAAAAAGCTGGAGCGTCAGCCCCGACGGCCTGCGTTGGACCTTCCACCTTCGGACCGATGCACGCTTTGCCGACGACCCTTGCTTCCCCGATGGAAAAGGCCGCCGCGTGACGGCCCAGGATGTTCGCTACAGCTTCGAGCGGGTTTGCTCGCCGGAATCGAAATCCACCGGGACCTGGGTCTTCCGCGACAAAGTCAACGGCGCGGCAGCGTTTATTGATGCCGAACCCGGGAAACGCCCGGCCCACATCGAAGGCATTCGGGTGATGGACGATTCCACAATGGAGATTGAGCTGACGCAGCCCTTTGCTCCATTCCTGACGCTCCTCTCGATCCCCTACGCCTACGTTGTGCCGCACGAGGCCGTTGAGAAATATGGCGAGGATTTTTTCCGGCATCCGGTTGGCTCCGGCCCCTTCAAATTGAAGGAATGGAACCCGGATCAATTCCTGACGCTGGAGCGGAACCCGAACTACTTCGAGCGCGATGCCGAAGGGAAACAGCTTCCCTACCTTGACGGGGTGCAGGTGTCGTTCATCAAGGATATCAACACGGAGTTTGTGGAGTTCGAGCAGGGGAATCTTGACATGGTTTCCAGCATTGCCCCCACCCGTGTGGATGTGGTCCTTTCGGACGACGGGCTGCGGCTGAAGGAGGGCTACCAGCAGTACCGCTACTTCCGGGTTCCGGCACTTTCAACCGAGTACTACGGCTTCCAGCTTGACACAGCCAGCGAAGGGGGAAAGGCCAGCCCGCTTGCCAGCAACCGCTACTTGCGCTTGGCACTGAACTACGGCATTGACCGCGAGGCGATTATCAAGTACGTGCTGAAAGGGCAGGCAACCGCCGGAAGCTACGGGCCAATTCCGCCAGGCGCGCCAGGATTCAGCGGCGTTCAGGGCTACCGGTACGACCGCGAGTTGGCCAAGCGGATGTTGGATTCGGCAGGATTTCCCGGGGGGAAGAACCTTCCGCCGATCCTTCTGCAAACCGGAACAAACGAGCGAACCGCATCGGTGGCCGAAGTGGTGATCGAGCAGCTGAAAGCGATTGGGGTGACGGTGACAACCAAACAAGTGGAGTTCGCGCAGCTTCGCGAGATGTACAAGTCGGCAAAGGTTCCGTTCTGGCGGGCAAGCTGGATTGCCGATTATCCCGATGGCGAAAATTTCATGGCGTTGTTCTACAGCCCGTTTATCCAACATCAGGGGCCGAACACAACGCACTTCAGGAATCCAATGGTGGATTCACTGTACCGGCAAGCGCTGGACCCGCATCTAACAACGGAGCAGCGTGCAGCCATGTACTCCAAGGCCGAGCGGTTGATTCTTGATGAAGCGCCTTGGATTATCCTTTCCTACAGCATCCTGCAGCGGCTTTCGCAGCCGTGGATCGCGGGATACACGGTTGATCCGCTGGATCGGCTGGTTCTAACAACGGTTCGTAAACAACAGTCCTAAACTCAATATCCACTCGAAATCACGGAGGACACGTGACGAGAATCCTACAACGGCTTGCCATCCTTGCCTCGCTTGCGGCGATGCTGCTTGCCCTTGCGCCTGCTGCCGGCGACGGCACAGCGGCATACGCAAAGGCACGCAAACCAGCGGCAAAAATTAGCAAGGGGAAGAAGTCAGCGAAGATTGCCAAAGCCACCAAAAGCAAGAGAGGTCGCTACGGCAAAAAATCGCGCCGCTACCACCGCCGCACCTACACGCTGCGCGGGAACCCAGAAGTTACCCGCCGCGTTGCAAGCCAACTGCTGATGGAAAAAGTACCGGAGCTTGCGGCACTGGTATCCATGCCGGTAACGCCCGAGGCAGCCGCTCCGGTTCCGGTGCAAGCACCAGCGCAGCCAATCCAAACGGACCTGAGCAGTGGCCTGCGGTACGTTACTGGCACCGCCTACCAAGATTCAGAGCTTGACGAGCAGGAGGACCCTGACGGCATCTCCGAAGAGGATGAGGAAGATTTGGAGGAGATTCCCGACGACATCAACTACTTCTACAAGGAGTTCACCACCTACATGGCTTCGCTGAACGGAAGCGGCGAATCGTTGGTGACGTACAACGGGGCCGACAAGCAGACGCTGATGGAGACGCTGGTGGATTGGCTGGGAACGCGCTACCTGTTCGGTGGCGTAACCCGCACCGGCATTGATTGCTCGGCCTTCACCGGAATGATGTACCGCTCGCTGAACTACAAGCTGCCGCGCACCGCCGCAATGCAATGGGGCGTTGGGCTGCCGGTGGACCGCACGGACCTTCAGTTCGGGGACCTCGTCTTCTTCAACACCCGCTCGGCGGTCTATGTCTCGCACGTGGGAATGTACTTGGGGAACGGGATGTTCGCCCACGCATCCAGCCGCAACGGCGTGACGGTAAGCTCGTTGGAAGCCGATTACTACAACAGCCACTTCATCGGTGCCCGCCGCTACGACTTCAACAGCGTGGCCACCACCGCATCGCTTGGCACCAACGGGAACTCGTTGCAGTAGCCCGCAAGTAGCAAAACTCAACGCTGAAATAGAACGGAGGGACGCAAGCGTTGCGTCCCTCCGTTTTTTTAGGTGATTGTTGTTCTGATGAAATCGGAGCCGCTACCCCCTCCCCAGCACAAACTCCAACCCTTCTCGCAGCTGTGGGTGGCGGAAACGGTAGCCGGTTTCCAGCAGCACGCTGGGGACCACACGCTGGCTTGCAAGCAACACCTCCTTCCCCATTTGGCCCAACGCTGTTTTCAGCACGGCGGCCGGCGCGGCAACGATGCAGGGGCGGCGAAGCACCGCCGCCAGCGTCTTGCAGAACTCTCGGTTGGTGGCGGGGTTTGGCGCAACAAGGTTCATCGGGCCGTGGATTGTTTCGTTCATCATCGCATGGTGGATTCCGCCGATGGTGTCGTCAATCGTGATCCAACTCCAGAACTGCTCCCCCTTCCCTATCGGCCCACCAAGTCCCAGCCGGAACGGGATCAGCATCGGTCCAAGCGCGCCGCCGGCTGGCGTCAGCACCACCCCGATGCGCGGATGCACCACCCGAATCCCCGCTTGCCGGGCGGGGTCGGCGGCGGACTCCCACTGCTTCCCAATCTCCGATAAAAACAGATCACCCGGCCCCTTCGACTCATCCAGTAATTCCGCGCCGCGGTCGCCGTAGTAGCCAACGGCGGAGGCGGAGATCATCACCGCAGGTTTTGCCCGCAAGCGTGCAATGGCGCTGGCCAGCAGCTGCGTCCCCTTCACGCGGCTTTCCATCACTGACTTCCGTTTGCTTCCGGTCCAAAGCGCGGCAATCGGTTCCCCCGCCAGATGCACCACCGCGTCAACCCCTTCCAACCGTGCGGCATCAATCTCCCCCGTGGCCGGGTTCCAATGGACCATCGCCTCCGACGACCGGCCTCGCGTCAGGCCAAGAACCTTGTGGCCTCCGGTGGTCAGGAATGCGGAAAGCTGAGTTCCAAGCAGTCCGTTTGGGCCGGAGATCAGCACCGTCAGCCGCGGTTTGTGGGCGTGGCGATGGTGCTCGGCAAGGTCCTGCTGCGTCAGGGCGTGGCGGTAGCGAAAAGCGCGGTCGAATTTGCGGCGAACGCCCCCCTTCCCCATCGCCCCACCAAGCATTTGCAGGGGGAGCGTGTACTCCAGTCGATCGGTAAGAATCGTGGAATCGCCACCATCGGGGGTGAACAGATGGAGGTGCTGATACGTGGCAAACGGTCCAGATTCTTGCACATCCAAAAACTGGCGGCCATGCTGATACTCTTGATGCCGAATAACCCACCGCAGCGGAACCAGCCACGGCCTTACGCGAAGCACCACACGCGCACCGTCGCGAATTCCGCCGGTGTTGGAAAGGATTGTGGTGCGCTCCCACGGCGGCATCAGCCGGGCCAATGCCCCGGGGCGTTCGTGCCAGTTGAACACCTCCTGGACCGGGGCGTTGATCCGCGTTTGATACTCACAAATTTCCAAGCTCATGTTGGTTGTTCCGGTGTGGCCGTTGCTGTTTGGGGTTGGAATCTACGGCATCGCTTCTATCCATCATTGCATGATTACTGCATCACCGTTGAGTTTCCATTTGTTGGCCAGCGATTCTGGGGTAGCTTCGCCGCCGCCGAAGGCCTATCTTCAGCCTTCGGCAATCATTATCAACCAGAGATCAACCAGAGAAAGTATGAAAGCGATTGAATGGTTAAACAGACCCCACAGCCGCGATCTTGGGCTGCTGGTGCCACGGCTGTTTGCTGGCTTTGCGCTGGCGTTTGCCCACGGCTACAACAAGGTGTTTGGCGACAGCACAAAGTTTGTTCAGGGGATTGAGAAGATGGGATTCCCCGCTCCTGAATTCTTTGCCACCATGGCCGGGTTCTCCGAATTTTTTGGCGGACTGCTTCTTGCCGTCGGGCTGGGGACGCGAACCAGCAGCGTGCTTATTGCCGGGACGATGTTCGTTGCCGGGTTTATCCGCCACGCCAGCGATCCGTTCAAATCGCGGGAGCTTGCGCTGCTTTATCTGTGCGTCGCGCTCCTCTATTTTTTTGTGGGACCGGGGCGGTACAGTTTGGATTGGACCATCGCACAGCGGAAGCAGAAACCGTAGAAGGATTGCACAGATTTTTTCGGGCTGCCGTGCCACCGGGGTGATGCTGGGGCAAATGTTGGCTATTCATTCCGCAGCTCCTTCAGCTCCACCCTTCGGTTTGCTGCGCGGCCAAGCTCGAAGGCGTTGTCGCCGATTGGTTCGGCTTCGCCGCGGCCTTCGGCGGTTAGGCGTTCGGGGGGGATGTTGTGGCGGGCCATCAAGTATGCGCGGACGCTCTCGGCACGGCGTTGCGATAACCGCTGGTTGTCGGCTTCGGTTCCAACGTTGTCGGTGTGGCCCTCGATCAGCAAATGGAGCGATGGATTGCCCTTCAGCAGCCGCCCGATTGTCCGCAGCGTCCCCTCCGATTCAGGAAGGATATCGGCGGAGTTATTGGCAAAGTTGATCCCATAAATAATCGCCCGGCCTTTGCTTTCAAGCTCCTGTTTCAGCCCCTCCACCGCCCGTTCCTCGGTGATGTTCCCGCCGGTCCCCACGCTGTTCGGCGAACGTCGGAACACCCAAAAACCGTACCGGGTGATGTCATCGCCGTGGCACCAGATTCCGTTCAGGCGGGTCCCTTCGGCATTCACCACCAGCACCGCCCGGCCCTCGGCATTTGCTTCGGCCTCCACCCAGCGGAAGGATACCACCCGCCGCTCCATCCCCCCTTGCGGGATCACGCCGTTGCGGTACTCATAGTGCCCGGTAACGTTCGATCCCTCCTGCTGAAGGTCCACCCATCCCCAATTTGTCTCCCACCGCCCTGTGATATCAATCGCGGGGACCGCAGCACTGGTGGGCCGGCCCAGGGCCTCCACCTCCATCAGTTCGGTAAAGGAAGGATTGCCGTGGTTCGACTCGATCGTGATCCGCACCCAGCGTGCGCCCGCCGGGGCTGGCAGCCGAATGGCTGTGTCGCTTTGCGGGCGCAGCAGAAACGTGCCAACGGTGCGGTATCCCGATGCCGGCGACTCCTGCGAGAACTCCACCGTCACTTCGCGCGCGCTGATTCCTTCATACTCCTGCTGGCATTCGGTGTTGAACCGCAGCTGCTCAATCCGGTACGGCTCCGATAACTCCACCACGAACTCCAACGGAAGCGGTGCGTCGCTGGCGCTGCACCATCCGCGTGTTGTGGTGCCATCCAGCAATGCCTCTGGCGACCACGCAACCACATCTTCGCCGGTGCTGGACGAGGTGGAGTAGCTGGGGGGTGCCGAAATGATGTACGCCCCGTTCGGCAACGCCAGCGCGTTGATGAGCCGTGCATCTGGCGGGGTATCTGGCAAGGCATCTGGTTGGGCAATTGCCGTGCTGAAGGCAAGCAATGCCAGCGGAAGGATGTGGGATATTCGTTGCGCTATCATGGTGGTATCTGCGATGTGTGGTTAAAGCCTATTTTCGTTGCGGCAGGAACGTTGTAGAATTTTATCCTTTCCCACAATGTCATTTTTTCCACGGCCATTTCCCACGCGCCCGTTTCTTGCAAGGGCATTCCACCGTTATCAAGGGTTTGCGGCGTTGCTGGCTTCGGGGGTGTCGCTCCCGTTTCTTGCTTGCGGCATCACCGGAAGCGAAAGCCCCACCCCCGAAGCACAGTTTTGGGTTGGATGCCGTGCGTTTAAGGACTCGCTGACGGAGTTCAATAACCAGTCGTATGCCGCGGCCAGCTATCAATGGGATTTCGGGAACGGAACCACCTCAACCGAGGCAACCCCATCGGTTCGCTATGCCGATACTGGCACGTATGTGGTTCGGTTGGTGTGCAAAAATAGCGATGGCGTTGCCGATGAAATGGTGGACACTATTCAGGTGTTTTCCCCGCCTCCGCCTTCCATGATTCTTGACGTTCAGCAGGTGCCGATGGGGGACCACGACGCGCTTTGGGCAACCGTTGCGGCAACGGTGCTTCGGTATCGCGGGGTGAAGGTGGACCCGTGCACGATCGCGGGAGATTATCTTGGATCCGACTGCTGCAAGAACCCTGAAGCGTGTGGCGATTTTGCAACCCTGGACCAGATTGAGCGGGCGATACTCCGGTTTGGAGGGTTATACTCTGAGCAAAGCCAGGCCCCACTTTCGTGGGAATCGCTGCGGGAGCAGATTGCCCAACACCGCCCCGTGGTGGCTTGGCTGCGCAAACCTGGCTACTACTACGCCGTGATGATTGTTGGCTACGAAGCCGACAGCACCATGCACGTGCTGGACCCCCGCAACGGCTACTTCACCGCGCCATACGCCGGAACCACCGTCAGCCTTCCGGTGCAGGGGAATGCCTACGATTGGATTCACTCGCTCTACTGTTTTCGGTAGCGGCCCCGACATCAGTTGGGGTAGCGGCAGGTCTTTAGCCTGCCAAGTCGCCGAAGGCTAAAGACCTTCGGCTACCTCTACCGTAGCAGTTCCGACCTCCGTCGGGGTAGAGGCAGGTCTTTAGCCTGCCAATACTACACTGGCGGACACCCTTGCCTTCCGTTGCTTTCTCGCCGAAGGCTAAAGACCTTTTATGGACCCCGATTCAATCGGGGCGGCTACCTCTTCGGTAGCGATCCCGACCTCCATCGGGGTAATGACCTGCCACCGTGGGAGCATGAATTTGCTGCCCCCACGGCGGGCAATGGATCAACGATTGGCCTTCCGACTATCCTTCAACCGACTCGCGAGGCATGGTTGCCATCACGTTGGCAATGCGCTCCAACGCCTTCTGGATATTCTCCACCGAGTTGGCGTAGCTGAACCGCAGGAACCCTTCGCCATGCGCGCCAAACGCCGCGCCGCTTAGGCAGGCAACGCCAGCTTCGTACAGCATCAGGTTCGCCATTTTTGCCGAGCTCATGCCCGTTCCCTCGATATTTGGGAAGACGTAGAACGCCCCCTGCGGGCGGTGGCAACGGAACCCTGGGATTTGGTTCAGCCCGTCAACAATCACGTCGCGGCGGCGGCGGAACTCCTCAACAAACAGGTCCACGCTCTCCTGCGGGCCGCGCAACGCCTCCACCCCGGCAACTTGCGTGAAGCTGCTGGTGCAGCTGGTGCAGTTGGTTTGCAGCTTGCTCACCACTTGGGCAATCCCTGCGGGCATCATTCCGTAGCCAAGCCTCCAGCCGGTCATCGCGTAGGTTTTGCTGAACCCGTCCAGCATAATCGTCCGCTCTTTCATTCCCGGGAATTCTAGAATGGATTTGTGTTGGAAGCCATCGTAGGTGATGCGCGAGTAGATTTCGTCGGAGAAGACGATCAGGTTGTTCCGCTCGGCCATTTCGGCAATCCCCTCAATGTCTTCGGCGGTTAAAATGCCGCCGGTGGGATTTTGCGGCGTGTTGATAATCACCATGCGAGTGCGTGGGGTGATGCGCGCTTCAAGGTCGGCAAGATCGAAGCGGAACGCTTTCTCCTCACGAAGTGGAAGGGGAACCGGCTTGGCTCCCAAAAAGTTGATAACCGACTCATAGATGGGGAATCCTGGGTTGGGATAGATCACCTCATCCCCTTCGTCAATGGTGGCCATCAGGGCGTAGAACATGATCGGTTTGGCCCCTGGGGTTATCACGATTTCATCCGGCGAGCAAGCAACGCCTGGGCGGGTTTGTTGGATGTAATCGGCCACGGCTTGGCGCGCCTCGGGAAGACCGCTGGAGGGGCCGTAATGGGTGAAGCCGTTGTCCAACGCGTTCTTGGCCGCGCCGATGATGTTGGCCGGGGTGTCAAAATCTGGCTCGCCAATTTCAAGGTGGACGATGTCGCGCCCTTCGGCCTCCAACTTGCGGGCTTTAAGAAGAACCTCAAACGCTGTCTCGGTTCCTAACCGCGAAATCCGCTGTGCAATGTGCATGGTATGGTCTCCTGAAAGAGTATGGTAAGTTTGAAGTAGCGTCCAATGTGGGTATGCCAGCAATCGCTGGTGTAGATGGGAAGCCTTAGCTTAGCAGCAAGAAGGCTTGCGCGGGGCAAAGATAGCCATTGCAAGAGATCAACAGATACTGCCAGCCGCTTGGCATAGCCGATAGCTTGCAACAATAGAATACCGGGGCCTTCACAACGGCGTATCCAAGCCGCCTCGCATCGGCAATCAACCATTCTTCCGAATATCACTGCATCAATGCTGAACCTACGTTCCACCGCTCTGCTGCTTCTGCTATCGGCCGTGCCAGCATTCTCCCAGCCGCAAACGCTCTTTTCTGGCGATATCGAGCAAGGGGTTTTTGCGGCCCCCACAGGGAAGTTCACCCAGATTGCCGGCGATTGGGGCATGATGATCGGCGGGCGTGGGGAATGGCTTGCCGACCACCAGTTTGGGATTGGGGTTGGGGGGTATGCGCTGGTTCCGGCACAGATCTACAGCTCGTTCCTGATCGAAGGAAAAGCCCTCACGCTGCGGATGACCTACTTGGGATTGTTCCTGGAGTATTTTTTCCGCCCCAACGATGTGCTGCACGTTACCGTGGAAACAATGCTTGGCGGCGGCGGACTGTATTACACCATCACCGAAGGGGACCAAGATAAAACCCCGCGCCCCGACAACTTCGGTTCCGAAGTTTACTCCGTGGTCGAGCCAGGGGTCAACCTTGAACTGAACCTTGCTCCATACCTCCGCTTTGTGGTTGGGGCAAGCTATCGGCTGGCATTTAACATTGACTATCAGGACCTTGAAGAAAAGGACGTCAATGGATTATCGGCCAACATGGGATTTCGGCTTGGCCTTTTTTGATGCAGTCACCCTGCCGATACCTGAACGTTGTTTGCCTGCTGGAACGCGCCGAAGCAAAGCCCTATTTTGCTTCGGTCTGTGCGATACCATATTCAACTTCCAACTACCATCGTAGGGGACGCAATGAACCGTCTGTTCTGCTTCGTACTCCTTTC
The DNA here is from genome assembly GCA_016710285.1 of Chlorobiota bacterium. Lineage (NCBI taxonomy): Bacteria > Pseudomonadati > Chlorobiota > Chlorobiota bacterium. The sequence continues at coordinate 210,904 of JADJXR010000001.1, forward strand.
CCTGTTTCTTGCCATTTGCCACCCGGCCACCGCGCAGCTTGGCAAGCCGTTGTACACCATCACCGTTACTCGCGGCGGGGTTCCGCTGGGGAGCATCACGCTGGAGATGTTTCCCGACATCGCCCCCAAGCACGTGGCCAATTTCGATAGCTTAGTTGGGATTGCGTTTTTCGATGGCACGGCGTTCCACCGCGTTGTTCCGGGGTTTGTGATCCAAGGCGGGGACCCCAACACTCGCAACGGCGATGAATCAACATGGGGGGAAGGGGATCCATCCCAGCAAACGGTCCCGGCAGAGTTCAGCAAGCTGCTGCACCAGCGCGGCATTATTTCGGCAGCCCGCACCGACGACCCGAACAGCGCGACCTCGCAATTCTTCATCTGCGTGGCCGCCGCACCGTGGCTGGATGGACGTTACTCCATTTATGGGCAAGTGCTTACCGGCATGGATGTTGTGGACACGATTGTGAAATCGCCCGTGAAAAGCGGCACCGAAATTCCGCAACAAAAAATCGTTATGACGATTGCCCGCACCGGAACCGACACCACAACCCCCAACGCGCCGCAACTGCTTACCCCAGCCGACGACACCACGAACGTGAAAGCATCCCAGCAAGTCCGGTGGAGCAACATTGAAGGAGCAATTCTCTACGAAATTCAGCTTTCCAACGACCCTGATTTTGGGACGCTGATCTTCAAGGATTCCGTTGTTTCCACCTTGGCCATTTTCAGAAATTTAGAGCGTGGATCAAAAGAATATTTCTGGAGAGTGCGGGCCATGAACGGCGGGAAGCGCGGGCCATTTTCCGCAGCACGCAGCTTCACCACCATGCCGCTGGCAACCTCCGTCCAGGAAACACCTCAGAACCAGGAGAGCATCGAAACGATGGACCTCTCGAATCGCATAACCCTACCCGAAGACCGCCAAGCCTCCATTTCCCGCCACCACACACCACCAGCAGCCACCCCAATTACCCGAGATTAACAACAGACATTTAGGCTCAACAGAAAGAAATGGGAAGAAGGTGACAACAACCTTCTTCCCATTTTTTTCACCCCACCTCCCACACCGGACACGAAATGTCCGACGTGACATCACCCTCTGCCGAATTTTGCGCTGGATGGTAGATATACCTGCAAAAACGGCGTGAACAAAGCTGAAAGAAAAGAGGACGAATTGCCTATATTATTACCAACTCCAAAGAGAAGGTGATAATCGCGGCGAAGCTCACTCTAATTTCTTGCAATAATCACTACGTCATACTCACATTTTTCAACTCTAATGAGCAACAACCTCCTGTACCGGTTATGGGGAAAAACCAACGAACGTGAAAAAGGCTACGAAGAGCACAGCTGGAATTACCACCCAGCAATTTGCCACATGGTTGATGTGGCCTATGTGGCCGAAACATGGCTGCGATTACATCCGCGGCTGCTTGACCGATTCTGCCAGCTTGGGCCAGATATTCCGCGCGATCTGCTGCAACGAATGATCGTTGTTGTGGTGGCGTTGCATGATTTGGGGAAATTGCACCGGAGCTTCCAAGCTAAATCGGAAAAAGGCTGGGCTGTGGGATATGGAACAATTCCCAAAAAACGCCCCCAAGACCACGGCAAGGGGTTTGACCATGGATTGGCAACCGCAAAAATAATGCGGGATTTAAAAAACCCACAGTGGGAGCCATGGCTACCAGTGATTGATGCGGTTGCAGCACACCACGGCACGATTTACGATGAAAGAGTAAATATTCCCAACACCGCATATTATCCAACCCTTTATTCCGAACATGAATATGCCCTTGAAGCAGTTGCGGTAGTGTCGGATATTTTTTCCATTCCGGAAACCATTCCCGCTCCGCCAAATAATTCTGCATTTTTAATGCTGCTTGCCGGATTTTGTTCAGTTGCCGACTGGTTCGGTTCAATGTCTGAATCGTTCAAGTTTAGGCCAGATATTTTATCACGGGATGCGCTTGCGGCGTATTTGGATGAACTCCGCAGGGACAACATTGCCGACGATTTGCTCCGCAATGCCGGCCTTATATCGGACCTGCGGAGCGATCGCAATACCTATCAAAGTCTATTCTCGTTTATTACTTCCAACGACAATTTGCGGCCGTTGCAGAAGGTTTCCCAAACCGTGCCGTTTGGCCAATATAATGGCGCAGAAATTCTTGTTGTTGAAGCTCCGATGGGGAGCGGAAAAACTGAGCTTGCGTTGTACCTAACAGCCTGCGCAATTAGCAATGGGCAGGCCAATGGGCTTTATTTCGCCTTGCCAACGCAGGCTTCCTCCAACGCCATGCTGGAGCGTATCGAAGGCTTTGCAAACACCATCACCATGCCGAACACGCCAATCAGTTTGGCACTTGCTCATGGTGGCCGGAAATTCAATGAGGCCTACCAACAATTGCGGGAATCCGCCTACCGATCTCGCGAGCGTGGCAGCCGATATGAAAAACCGCGCGACAAGGAAGAAAGCGAACCGTCGGAGGTTATTGCCCCTTCGTGGCTGCAATCCTCAAAGCGGACATTATTGGCCACGATTGGTGTGGGAACGATTGACCAAACATTACTTGGCGCGCTAACGGCCAAGCATTCTTTTGTTCGGCTTTTTGCGCTTGCTGGGAAAGTTGTGGTGTTCGATGAAATCCACGCCTACGACATCTACATGAATAAAATTATTGAGCGGCTGTTGGCTTGGTTAGGGGCAATGGGCTGCAAGGTGATTTTATTATCGGCAACGCTTCCGGCTTCGTTGCGGAATCAATTAATCACGGCGTTCGGCTGCGCTCCGCCGGAATTTCAATCCCTCCCGGAAAATATCCCCTATCCCCTGCTGGTGTATGGGACAGCAGCGGCCACCACCGTGCTCGACACCACGCACAATGAACAGGGCGAAAATCCACAAGCACCGGAAAAAGTGATTGAGGTTCGGTGCCATCAAGAAAAAATAGAAGACCGAACGCCGCACGGGGCCGCATTGGCGGTTGACTTGGCCAAAAATGGCGGATGCGTGGCATGGATTCGCAACACCGTTCGGGAATCGCAAGAAGCGTGGGAAGCGGTGCGCCAATTATTGGCCCAGCAAAACAACAGTGAAATTGAGGTTGTTCTGCTTCACTCACGATTTACCCGCCACGACCGCAACAGCATCGAACGGGAACTTGTCACCGCGCTTGGCAAGAAAAAAGATGCGCCGCGCCCCAATCGGCTGATTGCCATTGCCACGCAAGTAATTGAGCAATCGGTGGATGTGGATTTCGACGCAATGATTAGCGACCTTGCCCCGCTTGATTTGCTGCTGCAACGCTCGGGGCGATTGTGGCGGCATGAGGACCGCCGGATTGAGCAACGCCACGCGCACACCGGCCCGGTGCTTCATGTTTTGCTCCCCTCCGGCCCCGAACTTCACGACCTTCAGTTCGGCTCCAGCTCCTACGTCTATGACCACGAAACGCTGGCGCGGTCGGCCCGGCTGCTGCTGCAGAAAGAACACCAGCAATGGGCGATGCCCCAGGCCTGCCGGACGTTGGTGGCAAAGTTGTACGATTCCCCCCAATCCGAATGGACGGCAGAACAACTGGAAGCCGATGAAAGCAAGCTGCAAGCCGCACGCACACGCCTGAAAGAAATTCAGACTGCAATGGCGCAAGCGGCAAAAAGTATGCTGATGCCATCACCAGGAGGGGACAGATTGATGAGCCGCTCCTCCGTCGTGCTGAACGACAACGATGCCGACGCGAACCTTGCTGTCACCACACGGTATGGCGGCAACGGTGCATCGCTTGCGCTGCTGGTGCGCCACGGGGAGGGTTACGCCCCCTACGGCTCCCCCGATTGCTTGCTAACCACGCTGCCCAGCAGTGAGGAATACCGCCAGATGATTGCGCTGGAAGAAGCGGTTGAGAAAGCCACCGTCTCCTTCCCCTGGTACTCCTGGCTGGCGGAGGCTCCGCTGCCGGAAGGGCTGACTCCATTTCGGAACTGGTGGAAGGACCGGCGGCGATACGACAACCGTGTCTTCGCGGTGCTGCGCCCCGATGGCTCGATTGAGCATCCAGATATCGAGGCATTCTATCCGTTCGACTCCGCAGGCAACCCAACATCGGGACTGTTGGTCCGGAGAAAAGAGCAGGTCGTCAAACTTGTTGAGTTTGAGGAGTTGTGATGATGATACGGCTTCCAATCTTCAAAGCGTATGTTTGCGCCTTAGCAACCAGAACAGCAGATGTTGCTGGTCTGGCCGTTAAGGCTCCCCATACGCATGGGGTTGATCCATTATTTACTCAGCTTTCTATTCGATCCCCGCACACGCGGGGCCAAGCAGGGGTACGCAATTTTTTGCGTAGCCCTGCTTTTTTCTTGACTTCACTGTCAGGAAAGTAGTAGATTTGCGGGCGAACAAAACTTATTTACTCAACTGTCTTAGCAAAAGCATTGCGACTTTTCTAAGAAGCCTCACACAACAACGCCTGCGATAACCACAGGCACAGCTTCAAAAAACTGCTTGTGAAAGATTGATGTTGCGCCTGAATCTCACGGCGCAAATCTGACCAGTTGGTCAAGGATGCTTGCACCACACCCCTTTTCCCGGGAATCGTGGAATCCCGCTGCGCAGCCAGTGCCAGCGGCGTTTACATCATACTCTACTACTACTTCATGGAGGTTTCTCAATGAACGTTTTTGAGCATCAGTCCTTCCTTCTGCGCCGTCCGCCGGACCCAAACCATCCGTTGGGGGAGCGTGTGCGCCGAACCTACCGGGAGCTGATGACCGGCCCGGACGAAGAACTCTCCTTCGACTACCCGTTGGAGCATCTGAACGTTGCCGCGCTGGGCTTGTGCGCGGCGCTGACGCAAACGGCATTCGAACCAGCAACCACAAAGGAGCTGGAGTCCCGCATTGCCAGACCACTCACTCCCCAGGAGTTCGAGGCAGGCGTTGCTCCATTTCGCGAGCACTTCAGCATTGATGGTGAGGTGCGGTTTATGCAGGGGCGGAAGCTGGAGAGCGACCCCGCCAAAAATGCCGCACTGCTGCAAGACAAAGTGAGCCTGACGGTCAGCGATTTTATGAACCGCCCCGACAACAACTGGGTGGTGGCCGCCGACCAAATCCCGCTGCTGCTGTTTGCTCGGGGGACGTTCTATGAAAAGAGCGCAGGGCGGGGGTATCTGGCCGGAACATCGGGCGATCTGGAGGTGCGGACTTTTCTGACCCACCCCCCCTCCCTGCGGAAAACCATCTGGCTGAACGTCCTTGCCTGCGATGAGCAAGATGAATTCTACGAATCAGATTTCACCCCGGCTGGCTTGGATGAAGGATACGACGAATGGATGTGGGTGATGCCGCCCAAAGAGGATGTCCCGCAAGGGAAAATTTCGCTTCGCTCCGGGCTGTTTTGGTTGGTGGCAACCAACGCTGTCTGGATTGAGGAATTGGAGAAGCCACGCCCATGCATCGTCACCGGCGAGCCTGTTACCGGCTTAGCTGGGGTGCGCGTGCTGACGAAGTCAACCGGAATTGGCTACGGGGTTTACGTCCCACGGGCAAAGGGTCCGGACGTTCGCCTCAGCTTCTTCCGGCACCCGAACGGTCCCTACGCCGTGCGAAAAAACAAGGAAGGCGGATTATTCGAGCAGCACCTTACCGTTGACGAGGTTTCCGGATTGCTTGGGAACATGGGAGGTCTCTTCTTTTCTGGCGGAGGCGGCCATACTGAAGGCTACCACATCGCTCCGGTGCTTCGCCAATATCATCGGCTATCAGCAATCAAGGAGCGGCTGCCGATCAATCTTCACTGCTTTGGCTTCCACATGCTGAGCTCCAAGAAGAACATCCATGGCGGCTGCGAAAGCGAGCGATTCCGCTACCCGATGATTGAGGATACTTCCATGATGAGCGATTTGCAAGGGATGATGAGCGGCGCAGCCACCCAAGCCGAAGAGGTTCGGAAGCTGCTAACCCGTACGATCCAGATTTGCATGATGGTGGAGGTGGATGCTTCGGAGAACGAAGGCCGATTCCAGTTCAAGCAGTCCGCCAACCTGCAGAACGGCAGCGACTACAAAGGGTTTGTCCGCGACATCGGGCGCGAGTATTGGAGCGGATTATCCAGCAAGGTGGGGGAATTACTGGAGCGGATTGGCGTAGCCGCCAGCGACTTCAGCCAAATGGAAGAGGTGGAAGAATCAACAAAATCGTGGTGGATGCGTGAAGCCGCAATCATTGCCAAAGGGATTTTCGACCGATACTTTGACGACTACAGCCAATCGGTGGAGCACTTGCCCGCAGCATACGCGGCGCGGAACCTTTTCTACGCCGGACTACGCCAACAAGGAATCCAATTGAATGAACCTGAACAGACACCACAAGAATCCGTGGAGGAAACAGCATGAGCCAAGAGTTTTATAAGGCTGCCCAAGACTTAGCAAAAGCAGCCGTGCGCCAGCTACCCGCACGCTGGAACGACGATGCAGTAAACCGCAGGGGGCTTCGCGCCGAGTTCCGCCGCTGGCGGCCCGACGCAACAGAGGTCCCAACCATGGAGATGCGTGGGGCAATCTGGGCGGATAACTACCTGTTCGCGATTATCCCCGCACCAGCTTCCGATGAATCCGCCGACGAACAACGCCTGCGCGAATGGCACACCAACCAGATGATTGACCAAGCCGCAATCCTTGTTTCGCTTCGCGCCGTCGCCGGCGAGCATTCCGATGCCAACTCCTTCGGCAAAGCGTTGCTGCTTGCTGGAGTAAGCGATACCCGCTTTGCCCGGCTTGCAACAGAACCACCATCGGGGCGATTGGGAGCCGTGCGCAGGGCATTGCAAACCATTGACCGCGAAGGCAAGGGGATAGACTGGACCAAGGAAACATCACGCTTCCACCGCTTCCTGTTCGGGTCCCCCGACCAAGCCAAAAAGGCCGTTGATGCTTGGGCTGCCGACTTCTTCCGCGCTCGCGGAAAAGCCGCAGCCGAGGGCCAAGCCGATGCCGAAAACACAACCGACGACACCAACAACGAATAAACCACACTTCAACCTTTAGGAGAACAACACAATGATTATCGAACTTCACACGCTGACCTCGCACTCCCCCGCCAACCTGAATCGCGACGACCTGGGCCGCCCAAAATCGGCGGTGTTCGGCGGTGTCAATCGCGCACGCATCTCCTCGCAGGCGATCAAGCGTTCAATCCGGACCTCCAATTACGTTGAGGAAGCCTTGCGGGACGGAATCTCCACACGCTCGCGCCAAATCCCCAAAATGATCTACGACCGCTTGTTGCCAGAATTCAGCGGGAATGAGACCAAAGCCAACCGGCTCAAGCAGTTCTGCCTTGCGCTTCCTGGAGTGTTTGGCAAGGCCGATAGCAAGCGTGAGATGCACACCAGCCAGATCGTCTTCCTGACACCCGATGAGATTTCTCGCGCCACCGATTACGTCCGCGGGGTTGTCAACGGCGATGACAAACTTTCCAAAGCAAGCACAGCCCAGTTGGTTAACGATGCGGCAATAGCAATCGGCCTGAACCGCAACCCAGGCGATGGCGTGGATATGGCGCTGTTCGGACGCATGACCACCGACGACGCTAACTCCTTCGCCTCGGTGGATGCTGCCATGCAGGTTGCCCACGCCATCAGCACCCACGCCGTCACACCAGAAACCGATTGGTTCACCGCCGTTGACGACGTGCTTACCGACAACGACGAACGAGGCAGCGGGCACATCGGCGAGATAGAGTTCAACAGCGCGACTTTCTACAAATACTTCTCCTGCAACCTCCCGTTGCTGGTGAAGAACATGAATGGCGCAAGCGAGGACGCAATTGACGCGCTGGCAACGGTGCTGGACGCAGCGTGCCGAGTGACGCCATCGGGGAAGCAGAACTCCTACGCCTCGCACTCGCTTGCCGACACGGTGTTGCTGGTGATTCGCCAGCAGCGGATTCCGGTTTCGCTGGCCAATGCGTTCGAGCGGCCGGTCCCGAAGAATGAGGACCTGGGGTATCTGGCACAATCGCGCGATCTGCTGGCTGAGCATTACGCCGACTTGGCAAGCCGCTACGAACTGGGCGACACCGCCGCGCTCTTCTGCGCCAACTCCAAGGCTCACGACAGCTTGAAAGGGAAGCTCCCAGAAGGGGTGGCGATGGTGGGATCGCTCAGCGAACTCTTCCGTTGGATGCGGAGCACCGTTGCGGCATCGGCCAACCCAGAAACAGGAGCATGATAATGCTGATTGAGCTTCATTCGCTGACCTCACACTCCCCCGCCAACCTGAATCGCGATGATTTGGGCCGTCCAAAATCGGCGGTGTTCGGTGGGGTCAATCGCGCACGCATCTCTTCGCAGGCGATTAAGCGTTCGATCCGAACCTCCAATTACGTTGAAGAGACGTTGCATCATGGAATCTCCACGCGCTCGCGCCAGATTCCCAAAATGATTTATGAGGAGTTGCTGCCGGAGTTCCAGGGGGACCCGGCAAGGGCCGCGAGGCTGAAGGACGTTTGCCGCGCTCTTCCCGGGGCGTTCGGCAAGGTGGACGCGCAGCATGAGATGCAGACCAGCCAGATCGTCTTCCTGACACCCGATGAGATTTCCCGGACGGCCAGCTACGTCCGGGAAATCGTCAGGGGCGATGAGAAGTTGACGCAGGCGGCGGTGAAGGAACTGATTGCTGGCGCGGCGGCGGCAATCGGCCTGAACCGCAACCCAGGCGATGGCGTGGATATGGCGCTGTTCGGACGCATGACCACCGACGACGCTAACTCCTTCGCCTCGGTGGATGCTGCCATGCAGGTTGCCCACGCCATCAGCACCCACGCCGTCACACCAGAAACCGATTGGTTCACCGCCGTTGACGACGTGCTTACCGACAACGATGAACGAGGCAGCGGGCACATCGGCGAGATAGAGTTCAACAGCGCGACTTTCTACAAATACTTCTCCTGCAACCTCCCGTTGCTGGTGAAGAACATGAACGGCGCAAGCGAGGACGCAATTGACGCGCTGGCAACGGTGCTGGACGCAGCCTGCCGGGTGACACCATCGGGGAAGCAGAACTCCTACGCCTCGCACTCGCTTGCCGACACGGTGTTGCTGGTGATTCGCCAGCAGCGGATTCCGGTTTCGCTGGCCAATGCGTTCGAGCGGCCGGTCCCGAAGGATGAAACCCTCGGGTATCTGGCCCCTTCCCGCGCCAGAATGCTGCGCCACTACCGCGACCTTGCGGAAAGCTACTCGCTGAATGATCGCGCCATCTGCTTCTGCTCCGATAGCGAAGCCCGCAGCCAGCTGCAGGCATTGCTTCCGTCCGGCACCCAGATGGTAGGATCGCTGAAGGAGCTGTTCGACATCATGTGGACGATGATTGCGCGGACCACTCCGGCCACGCCAGCGGCGCGGCGGGCAACGCCAGCACGTGCCGAAGCAATCACCGCAGCAATCACCGCGCCTGCCGAACAGCAGACATCGGTTCCATCGCCATCATTGCCTTCAACTTCATTACCGACTTCATCGCCAACTCCGCCGCAAACTTCACGACCAGCGGTGTCAAGGTTTTTCCCGGCATCCGAAACAGGGGGAGCAGGAATGGAGGAGGGATCGGGGGAGTTGTTCGGTAGCGATCAAACGATCAGAACAAGCGACCCGAACGCGCCAAAGCGTGGACGTGGCCGTCCGCCAAAGGACCCGAACGCGCCGCCAAAACCAAAGCCGGAGCCTGCCGATCCGAACGCGCCAAAACGTGGGCGTGGTCGTCCGCCAAAGAACCCGAACGCGCCGCCAAAACCAAAGCCGGAGCCTGCCGACCCGAACGCGCCAAAGCGTGGACGTGGTCGCCCACCGAAGGACCCGAACGCGCCGCCAAAACCAAAGCCGCAACCTGCCGACCCGAACGCGCCAAAGCGTGGACGTGGTCGCCCACGGAAGGACGCACAAACTGCGTCCCAAACTGCGCCGCACGCCATGCCAGCACCGCAGGATGATGCGGCGGCAATGGATGCGGCGATGGAGATTGCAGCAATCGAGATGGATGCGGCAATCGAGGCTTCGGCAATCGAGACTTCCGCGCCGGGGCTGCCAACCACGGAGCCAGACGCGGCAGCCGAACCGCAACAGCAATCAACAACCGAAACCGACCATGACGTAATGGATGGAGGGAGTATATGAACGGATTTATCCTTCACCTTCAAGGCCCGATGATGAGCTATGCCGACACAGGATTCGGGCAACTGCGTGAGCAAGGAACGGCCCCAAGCCGTTCGGCAGTGATCGGCATTATCGCCGCCGGAATGGGCCTTGAGCGTGGCGACCGCGCGCTGCTGGACCTGCATCAATCGCTGCGGATCCACACCGCGTGCGCGCTTCCCGGGGCAGTCCTCACCGACTATCACACGGTCCTGACCGCCGGCTACGACGAGTACGACGCAACCCGGCTCCGCCGCGAAGGGGCCAAAGGAAACCCAACGCTGACATGGCGCAGCTACCATCTGGATGCCCATTTCACCGCGCTGGTGGAGAGCAACGACGCAGAGTTGATTGCCAAGTGCCAGACGGCATTGATGGACCCGGTGTTCATCAGCTATCTGGGTCGCCGCTCCTGCGTTCCCACCATTCCGCTGCGCCCTGAGCCGGCCGAGGGGGACTCGATTGAGCAGGCGTTGCGAAGCTCGGTGCAAGCCGCACGCCTCCGCCGCAAAGAATCGGTGGGATACCTGCCGAAAGGGCTTACGGGGTTCGATGCTTACTTGGACACCGCCGAGGATTTATCCAGCACCGGGCTGCAATTGGTGGCGCGTGGTTGGCGGCGGGACCTGCTGGTGGCAATGCCCCGCTCCTACGTCAACCGGACGGTGGGGCATTACCGGGGCGACCTTCCAACGGCAGCGAAGCAAGGGGATCAACCGAGTCAATCGGAGCCGCAAACGCCTTCATCATCAACCAGCAACGAGAGGTTCTTCCATGATGCACCTTAGCCTTCTGACGCTTCCCCACAGCGCGATGCGCTGGCGGTTTCTGGAGCCATATCAGCTTCATCAAATCATCTGGAAAGCCTTCCCCGGAATCCCGCAGGGCCCGGAGGGGAATCGCCCCTTCCTTTATCGCCATAACGAGGAGGAAACGGCGCACTCCATCTTGGTGCAATCGGCAGTGAAGCCCGATTGGCGGCATTTGGATAACGAGGCCGAAGGATCAACCGCGCAGGTGCGGACCATTGATCCGCAGAACATGAAGCCTGGGATGCGGCTACGATTTCTGCTTCGGGCCAACCCCGTTGTTGAGCGGAAGGGATACGCCGACAACCGCTCGCGGCGGATTGTTGTGGGGGGCGGATTACTGCACGTGGCCAAGAAAACGGGAGTGGAGATAGCCCAGCTGGACGACCGCGAGCAACGGCTGACGGCATGGATTGAACGGAAAGGAGCCGAGGGTGGGTTTGCCATCGAGCGCGACGAGCTTTCCCGTCCGCTTCTGATGATTGCCCCGAACCACGACTACCTGATTCGCCGTTCGCGCAACCGGAAGGCCGAGCCGATGACCTTCACCGGCGTTGACTTTGAGGGGATACTTCGCATCACCGATGCCGAAGCGTTTGCCGAAGCATGGCAGCGCGGAATCGGTCGCGGAAAAGCCTTCGGGTTTGGGCTGATAACGGTGGCGAAGGTGGAGTAGCAAGGTGGAGTAACGTCGGTTCCCCAAAGCAAAGGGTTCCGGCAGGCGAAGGACGTTCTGTGGCGAAGGATTGTTCTTTGACAACTGAATTTTTTTGGATCACAACATCAACGCCTCTGCTGCGGACGCAAGGCTTCAGCAGGGGCGTTGTTTCATCAACACTATTCCACACCAAACGATTGTTTTACAACATCAGCAATGAACACTTTTTCCATGCCAGTGATGCCAATGAAGGCGCGACTTTCCATCATTGACATCCAATACGCAAACATTGACGTTGACGGCAGCGCATTGGTGATTACCGACAAGAACGGCATTGCGGCACAGCTTCCCGTTGGGGCAACCACCGTGCTGATGCTGGAGCCTGGGACCACCATCACGCACGCTGCCGTAAAACTGTGTGCCGATGCCCGCACCCTGATTATCTGGACCGGGGAAGCTGGCGTTCGGCTCTACTCGGCAGCGCAGGAAGGGGGCGCGCACACCTACCGTCTGTTGCGGCAGGCGCGGCTTGCGTTGGACCCCAAAAAGCGATTGAACGTTGCACGCGAGATGTACCGAATTCGATTCAAGGAGGAGGCTCCATCGCGCCGCTCGATCCAGCAACTGCGCGGGATGGAAGGGGCGCGGGTGCGGGAGCGGTACAAACAACTCAGCAAAGAATATGGCGTTGAGTGGAGCGGGCGAAACTACGACCGCAGCGAATGGGGTTCGCAGGACGCGATCAACAAGGCGGTCAGCGCGGCGAACAGTTGCTTGTACGGGGTTTGCCACGCAGCAATTGTGATTGCCGGATACAGCGCGGCGTTGGGGTTCATCCACACCGGCTATCCGCTGGCGTTCGTGCACGACCTTGCCGACATCTGGAAAATGGATTTAAGCGTTCCGGTAGCGTTCAGGGCAGTGGCGCAAGGGGAGCATGGCGCAAGCGAGCGGGTGCGGCATCTTCTGCGCGACGAGTTCCGGCGTTGCGGATTACTGGAGCGCGTTATCCCAACCATCGAGCATCTTCTGAACGCCGGCGAACCCGATGGCGAGCCACCAGAAGAGCTTGGCGGCGCACGCCCCGAAGCCACCTTGCCGGAGGACGCGCCGTGGTACAGCTCCACCAACAGCGCGGCCGAGCGTGCCGCCGCCGCAGCCGAACTTCCGCTGCTGGACCCACGCGACCTAAAGATGAGCATCTTGGGCCACACCAAAGAGGAGGAGGAAGAATGGAATCCATTTGGAGATTGGGAGTAGCGGGGGGGTGACCACTGAAAACGATGGAGCCTACCAATCCGCCACCGCACCAGCCCCCTCCCCGCCTCCCCCAATTCTGGGGGAGGGGACCGTAGCAGTGGCGTGAGATTCAGAGAGAAAGGGGGCCAGCCAAACCCTTTTCCCCCCAGCATTGGGGGGACCCGTAGCCCGTCAGAGCCAAGCAGGGAACCACAAGGCAGCGTAAGTACGAAGCCGTCCGACTCTACTCAACCTCAGCAGCCTAACGATAGATGGAATTGAAGACTCCGCATTGCAAGCGTGACTCCTTGACAACAAGGGAGTGCAGCGGAATCCACCAGCATAGCACTCCCCTCTTTCTCCTTTCTCTCCCCACTCTCCGTGGCAAATGCTGGCAGCGGCCAGTGGCGTTCGACGAAGCATCAGCCGCCGCGCAACCATTTCCCATCGCCACGTTGGCAACCGTCGGCGGCGTTCAACACATCAACCACTAATCATCAATTCCTGCAATGACGATTTATTCACTTGAGCGATCGCCGCAGAAGCTGCGGGGGATGTTATCACGCTACTGTTTGGAGGTACGTGCGGGGTTATTCGTAGGGCGGCTGGACTCTCGGATGCGAGAGCTACTGTGGGAGAAAGTGGAGCAGTTAGCAAACGAGAAAACCAGTGCGGTAATGATTTGGCGGGCATCGAACGAGCAGGGCTACGAGTTCCGCACGTTGGGTCACGACCGCCGGATACCAGTGCTGGTGGATGGAATTTGGCTGGTGCAACAGCAGCCACCGAAGGCACCGGCGAAGCGATCCACCGGCAACCGAAACAACGCCACCGACAAATAATGCTGGCACAATTCAACAAAAAGTGCCATTTTCAGCGCGTTCTCAAGTCTGTTCCCTGCACACGCGGGGATGAGGCTCAACGCTTCTGTTCCCTGCACACGCGGGGATGATCCGGGTTTTATGAAGGCCGGAACGTCTCCGGTCATCTGTTCCCTGCACACGCGGGGATGATCCGCGAAAGCATCGCACGATGTTCGGCGTTGCATCCTGTTCCCTGCACACGCGGGGATGATCCTCCATACTTCAGCGGGGTCCGCTGCGGCATCACCTGTTCCCTGCACACGCGGGGATGATCCCAGATTCATCGGTGATGTACGCAGGGATACCACCTGTTCCCTGCACACGCGGGGATGATCCCGAAGGTATCGAAATTGATCGGATAATGATTGACTGTTCCCTGCACACGCGGGGATGATCCTTGCGCGGCATGAAGCAACAACAGAAAATCCCCTGTTCCCTGCACACGCGGGGATGATCCCCCGTGCGTGCTTTGCGCCACAGTGAAGGAAGTCTGTTCCCTGCACACGCGGGGATGATCCCCGCGTTCTACTACCTCCTCGGCAACGTCACAACTGTTCCCTGCACACGCGGGGATGATCCCCCGGAAGGCCTTTCAGTAAAGGCCTTGCGCCCCTGTTCCCTGCACACGCGGGGATGATCCCAGCCCGAACAAGGCCGCAAACGATGGACTTGGCTGTTCCCTGCACACGCGGGGATGATCCCTGTGGGGGCCGCGAAACGTTGCCCCAATTCAGCTGTTCCCTGCACACGCGGGGATGATCCCCCGAAGGCGATGCAAGTGCTAAGCGGGAACGCCTGTTCCCTGCACACGCGGGGATGATCCCCGTTGTTGCCCGCAAGCTAGAGGCAACAATGGCTGTTCCCTGCACACGCGGGGATGATCCGCGGCAACTGATCGCCCTCTTGGGCCTTCGCCGCTGTTCCCTGCACACGCGGGGATGATCCCGGCAAAAACGGTGTTCCGGCAGGGAGCACCGAACTGTTCCCTGCACACGCGGGGATGATCCCGGTCGCAACCGAAGCGGGCGGAACCGCTTCCACTGTTCCCTGCACACGCGGGGATGATCCCACGTCAAGCGGGAATCGGGGAAGTCAGCGCGACTGTTCCCTGCACACGCGGGGATGATCCTTTTCCATCGGATTCTTGGGTTATTAGGTTAGCCTGTTCCCTGCACACGCGGGGATGATCCCTCCTCCCGCGAGACCAGCACCCACTTGAAATACTGTTCCCTGCACACGCGGGGATGATCCCCCTTGATGGCGGCGCGTCCGTGAACCTCTTACCTGTTCCCTGCACACGCGGGGATGATCCTTCAGCGAAAAATATTTCCCGTTCAACTCCAAGCTGTTCCCTGCACACGCGGGGATGATCCCATCCCCCGCAACCAGTTGTTGGCCATATCGGCCTGTTCCCTGCACACGCGGGGATGATCCCTTCATCAACCTTTTATCAGGTAACGACATGGCCTGTTCCCTGCACACGCGGGGATGATCCCGGCTCATAGATACTCTCCGGTAAGTATGACCTCTGTTCCCTGCACACGCGGGGATGATCCCGACCTTATCGCCCAGCGCCGAACCCTGGTGGGCTGTTCCCTGCACACGCGGGGATGATCCCATTACCTTCCTCCTGTATCCGCGCTTCCTGTTCTGTTCCCTGCACACGCGGGGATGATCCCAAACCAACAACCAACAAACCAAACCAACCCAACTGTTCCCTGCACACGCGGGGATGATCCCCGAACACCGGAGGATTTGCGATATGACCGACACTGTTCCCTGCACACGCGGGGATGATCCTCGTGTCGTACGCGCCGCTGTTGCGGTAGATTTCTGTTCCCTGCACACGCGGGGATGATCCGCTCAATATTCCAACCGTAGTGATCGCGCCAATCTGTTCCCTGCACACGCGGGGATGATCCCTTGGCCTTAAAAAGCCGTGGCGACACCAGCGCCTGTTCCCTGCACACGCGGGGATGATCCCTATGTGAAGTGTTGATGCAGCAACCCCCCGCGCTGTTCCCTGCACACGCGGGGATGATCCCACATTATCGGCAAAGGAAAAGAAAAAGGTGGCCTGTTCCCTGCACACGCGGGGATGATCCCCTAACAAAACGAGCAACACAACGCAACATGGACTGTTCCCTGCACACGCGGGGATGATCCCTCCCTGCAGCCGGTTCTGTTGTTGAGCTGTCACTGTTCCCTGCACACGCGGGGATGATCCGATATTGTCATGCTACAAGGAGCTAGGTAAGCGCTGTTC
The DNA here is from genome assembly GCA_016710285.1 of Chlorobiota bacterium. NCBI lineage: Bacteria > Pseudomonadati > Chlorobiota > Chlorobiota bacterium. The sequence continues at coordinate 226,934 of JADJXR010000001.1, forward strand.
CCTGCACACGCGGGGATGATCCCGAATAATTGGAACAGACCATACAGTTGTCGCCCTGTTCCCTGCACACGCGGGGATGATCCGTACCCCGCATGTGCTGCACCATCAGCAGAGGACTGTTCCCTGCACACGCGGGGATGATCCCGCCATCTATCCACGGATGTTCTCAATCTCTCGCTGTTCCCTGCACACGCGGGGATGATCCCCAACGAAGGTGATCCTAACGGTGGCTCACCTCCTGTTCCCTGCACACGCGGGGATGATCCTGATCTTGCCGCCTTCTCGCAGGATACGATACCCTGTTCCCTGCACACGCGGGGATGATCCCACCAACACGGGCAACGGTCTTGTGGTGACGCTCTGTTCCCTGCACACGCGGGGATGATCCCCCCGTCAGTCCCTGCGAATAGCTCTCCCTGTTCTGTTCCCTGCACACGCGGGGATGATCCCTCGGTAGGAACGGGCGGATCAGCTCTAACCGACTGTTCCCTGCACACGCGGGGATGATCCGCTCTCTTCCGGCACGAAGCAAGGCAGTGACGCCTGTTCCCTGCACACGCGGGGATGATCCCGGGGCAACGTTACTTGCGGTGGACTTTCGTGGCTGTTCCCTGCACACGCGGGGATGATCCCCTTTAACACAGCACCAACATGGCAGACCAAGACTGTTCCCTGCACACGCGGGGATGATCCCGGTGAATCCAAACCAGAAGTAGCAAAGTCCGACTGTTCCCTGCACACGCGGGGATGATCCGTTTCAGCGCGGGAACTTCACCAAGATTCTGATCTGTTCCCTGCACACGCGGGGATGATCCGGCGGGTGGTATCGAAGGGCAAGAAGCTGCGGACTGTTCCCTGCACACGCGGGGATGATCCCATGGACGGGACTACACAGGCAATCGAGTTGAACTGTTCCCTGCACACGCGGGGATGATCCTTGCAGACGGTGAAGTTCCCGACGTGGACACCACTGTTCCCTGCACACGCGGGGATGATCCCGAGGTTCTTCACAAACTATCCCTTGACCGTCGCTGTTCCCTGCACACGCGGGGATGATCCCCTTATGCCGTACCTCGGACGTTCGTGCTGAGGCTGTTCCCTGCACACGCGGGGATGATCCCCCTGCCATCTGCAACGCGTCGGAGGTCTCAGGCTGTTCCCTGCACACGCGGGGATGATCCCGCAGCTAGCATCTTGCGAGCTTCCGCCGATGGCTGTTCCCTGCACACGCGGGGATGATCCGGCAGGGGACAACGGCGCGACGTTGCGCGGTGGCTGTTCCCTGCACACGCGGGGATGATCCCGGCTGTCCCGATCCTGCCTGCGTATCGGCATCCTGTTCCCTGCACACGCGGGGATGATCCCATCACCCGCCGCCACCAGTCGCTCCATGATGTCTGTTCCCTGCACACGCGGGGATGATCCCGTCCCTTCGATACGCTCAGGCTTATCCATCCCCTGTTCCCTGCACACGCGGGGATGATCCGGCTATCTATTGCGCAACGAGTTAGCAGATACTCTGTTCCCTGCACACGCGGGGATGATCCCGGAGCCGAGGTTGACGAGATAGCCCGCGACGACTGTTCCCTGCACACGCGGGGATGATCCCAGCCGGTTGCACGTCATCGGGATGGATAAGCCCTGTTCCCTGCACACGCGGGGATGATCCCATCTCAACCCCCAACAGCGTTGCCGATATGTCCTGTTCCCTGCACACGCGGGGATGATCCTAGCTTTCCCACCCCGGCCCCGTGATCCCAGCGCTGTTCCCTGCACACGCGGGGATGATCCGTCCACAGGCTTGGCAGCGATGTGCCGCTCTTTCTGTTCCCTGCACACGCGGGGATGATCCTGCCGCGTTTAGCTTTTCATCCCCTGCAATATCCTGTTCCCTGCACACGCGGGGATGATCCCACAAGCGGGCGCACTATCGACGTATCGTTGCGCTGTTCCCTGCACACGCGGGGATGATCCCCCATGCCAGCGGCGATCGTTGACACCATACCCCTGTTCCCTGCACACGCGGGGATGATCCCGCAACAGTCGCAACGCCGCCATTGCCAAAGGTCTGTTCCCTGCACACGCGGGGATGATCCCCCTAAGTCCGTAAACGGGTGGAAGCAATACAACTGTTCCCTGCACACGCGGGGATGATCCTTTTCGCGTTGGATGCAAACGCAGAAAATGCGGCTGTTCCCTGCACACGCGGGGATGATCCGTCCACGCGAATATTCAAAGAGGGCAACCTATCCTGTTCCCTGCACACGCGGGGATGATCCCCTTGTCGGAAAGGTGATCTTGGCTCCTTCCAACTGTTCCCTGCACACGCGGGGATGATCCCGCGCCTTCCTCACCCCCTTCCACAAGAGAACCCTGTTCCCTGCACACGCGGGGATGATCCCCGCCTAACTTCCGCCGTTAGGCTTGTGAGTACCTGTTCCCTGCACACGCGGGGATGATCCCGGCCCATGTCGCCCCGGCGGTTAAAGGGCACCCTGTTCCCTGCACACGCGGGGATGATCCCGGCAAGGGGGTCGCGGTACGCAACTGGCAGAGCTGTTCCCTGCACACGCGGGGATGATCCTGTTGGAGAAAATCCGGCTTCGGCAAAACGATTCTGTTCCCTGCACACGCGGGGATGATCCCTTCCCGCTCCGTGTTTTGACGTTCGGCGAATACTGTTCCCTGCACACGCGGGGATGATCCCTGCCAGACCAAACGGGCCAAGTTGCGCAACGCCTGTTCCCTGCACACGCGGGGATGATCCCGGGAACACCAACCGATTACGACTATTGGGCGGCTGTTCCCTGCACACGCGGGGATGATCCGAGAAGATCAACCTAGCGAAGGAAGAGCTACGGCTGTTCCCTGCACACGCGGGGATGATCCGTGCCTCTCTGCTGCGGATCGGTGAAGGTGGAACTGTTCCCTGCACACGCGGGGATGATCCCCATCCCCCAAATTTTGCCTATAGCATCGCTGGCTGTTCCCTGCACACGCGGGGATGATCCCGGTGACGGTGTCAAAAACGCCGTTACCGCTCCCTGTTCCCTGCACACGCGGGGATGATCCGTTGGCGCGAACGGTCTCAGGGAACTGGTCTGGCTGTTCCCTGCACACGCGGGGATGATCCTAATCCAATCCGGTTTCGGGGCTTCTTCGCCCGCTGTTCCCTGCACACGCGGGGATGATCCCAGAAAACCCGTACGGCAACGCAATTCTTGGGCCTGTTCCCTGCACACGCGGGGATGATCCCTTTTCATGCAAAAAGATATTGGCGGGCTTGGTCTGTTCCCTGCACACGCGGGGATGATCCTAATGTGAGAATAAACACTAGACATCCCACTTCCTGTTCCCTGCACACGCGGGGATGATCCCGGTCTTTCCCCTCTTGGGGGTATCAGTAGCAGCTGTTCCCTGCACACGCGGGGATGATCCCGGCAAGAAGCAAAGCTCTTCGGTAGGAACTGGCTGTTCCCTGCACACGCGGGGATGATCCCCCGCATGCCCACGGGGTGGTGGGGCATTACCGCTGTTCCCTGCACACGCGGGGATGATCCCGTTGTAGTGCGCCGCGTGTCGGGTTAGATTGCCTGTTCCCTGCACACGCGGGGATGATCCCGGTTCCCGCCTCAAACGCTTACCGTGTCGTCACTGTTCCCTGCACACGCGGGGATGATCCCATGGAAGAAGCGGTTGGCAGAGTATAAACGGACTGTTCCCTGCACACGCGGGGATGATCCCCTCTCCGTCAGCATCCAAATCGAACTTCAACACTGTTCCCTGCACACGCGGGGATGATCCGTGATTGATTGGGTGAGCGGCGCAATCGGCACGCTGTTCCCTGCACACGCGGGGATGATCCGACACTTGGACGGTCCTTCACCAGTTCCGCGAGCTGTTCCCTGCACACGCGGGGATGATCCCCTTTTTGCAGTGGTGTCTCTCTGATGCAATACCTGTTCCCTGCACACGCGGGGATGATCCCGGTGCGGGATGAAGCGCAACCACGTGCGGAAGCTGTTCCCTGCACACGCGGGGATGATCCCGTCCGTGGCGACATCACCATGCCGCGCAGGTCCTGTTCCCTGCACACGCGGGGATGATCCCCCCAGCAGCTTGCTGCCATTGACTGCCGCCTGCTGTTCCCTGCACACGCGGGGATGATCCCGGAACCCTCTTTTATGCTGAGCCTACAAAACACTGTTCCCTGCACACGCGGGGATGATCCGTCAGAGCAAAGGGGAAGAGCTGACACACGCAACTGTTCCCTGCACACGCGGGGATGATCCGCAAGGTGTTGAAGTACGTTCCGTTATCAACCACTGTTCCCTGCACACGCGGGGATGATCCTACGTAGGAGAGGGACATGGCAGGAACGTACTTCTGTTCCCTGCACACGCGGGGATGATCCCGGCGATGCGCTATTTCTACATGGAAACGTTCCCTGTTCCCTGCACACGCGGGGATGATCCCACTTGGACGTTATGCGAGTTTCTTTTTACCTACTGTTCCCTGCACACGCGGGGATGATCCGACCGCCGGAAGCATCGGGTTCACCCTGTTGAACTGTTCCCTGCACACGCGGGGATGATCCGCGTTCACATGGAAGAGCGCGGACGTTATAGACCTGTTCCCTGCACACGCGGGGATGATCCGCTCGCTGGTGCATGGAGTGGTGTCAAAAGGAGCTGTTCCCTGCACACGCGGGGATGATCCCCCGCAGGACGTGCGTGTTGACATAGGGACAACCTGTTCCCTGCACACGCGGGGATGATCCCGGTTCCTCCGCGTCTCCATGCACGTACAAGTCCTGTTCCCTGCACACGCGGGGATGATCCGCAACGCACACAGCATGGCAGCGAATACAGCAGCTGTTCCCTGCACACGCGGGGATGATCCTGGATGCATTGCGAAAGAATTCTGCAACCGCCACTGTTCCCTGCACACGCGGGGATGATCCCGGGTGAGCGATATCAGCATCGGATCGGCAACACTGTTCCCTGCACACGCGGGGATGATCCCGCTTGCCCATTGGAGTGATGAACGTGTTCGGCCTGTTCCCTGCACACGCGGGGATGATCCCGGAGTATCCCAGCCAACCACGGGAGCGATGCCTGTTCCCTGCACACGCGGGGATGATCCCAGAGAGATGAAGCCCGCTTGCACGTTGTTTAGCTGTTCCCTGCACACGCGGGGATGATCCTTTACGCTTGGGCTATTTCCTACGTCATCATTGCTGTTCCCTGCACACGCGGGGATGATCCCAGGATGTCAGACACCCGCCCCGCTTCGGTTGCCTGTTCCCTGCACACGCGGGGATGATCCCCTAACATGGAAACGAACGCAAAAAACAGCGGCCTGTTCCCTGCACACGCGGGGATGATCCCGGCGCAACACCTAAACGGAGCAACCAAAATGCCTGTTCCCTGCACACGCGGGGATGATCCCACCTTTTCCGGCAAGCGAAAAACAAGGGTAGCCTGTTCCCTGCACACGCGGGGATGATCCGTCTTCCAAGTCAGGGTCTCCAACGCAGGCTTGCTGTTCCCTGCACACGCGGGGATGATCCGCATGGGGGGAGGCGATATGACCGAGGGCAACGCTGTTCCCTGCACACGCGGGGATGATCCCTACTCCAAAGCCTTCCAGCACTCCCTTCGCCGCTGTTCCCTGCACACGCGGGGATGATCCCCCGTCCCCCCCGCCGCCGCAACCGCGTTTGGACTGTTCCCTGCACACGCGGGGATGATCCCCACCGAAGAGGCAAGCTCTATCCAGCGGGTAACTGTTCCCTGCACACGCGGGGATGATCCCACCAAGAAGCCGCAAGCTGATTCAGGAATCGCCTGTTCCCTGCACACGCGGGGATGATCCCCGCTGTTCTGGGAGAGAGAAGCGGGCGGCATTCTGTTCCCTGCACACGCGGGGATGATCCTCGGGGAATTCTCGCAAATTTCCGTGGTGTTTACTGTTCCCTGCACACGCGGGGATGATCCGAAACGCGCCTAACGATTCGGTCAATTTCCGCCCTGTTCCCTGCACACGCGGGGATGATCCCCACCTTGCAGCGTATCGGTATCGGCGCGATGACTGTTCCCTGCACACGCGGGGATGATCCCTTTCAAGACCTTGAAGGCTCCATCCTTGCCTTCTGTTCCCTGCACACGCGGGGATGATCCGCGACCTACGCACGGCAAGCGACCTAATCGCTGCTGTTCCCTGCACACGCGGGGATGATCCGGCGATGCAAGTGTTAAGCGGGAACGCGCCCGCCTGTTCCCTGCACACGCGGGGATGATCCTACGCCGCTTCCGTACAAGGGCAAGCCGCCGGACTGTTCCCTGCACACGCGGGGATGATCCGTCGCATTTACCGTTGCAGGCGTTTTGAAACTTCTGTTCCCTGCACACGCGGGGATGATCCGATTCCCGTTCATCCTGCCTATAAAATTCCATCCTGTTCCCTGCACACGCGGGGATGATCCGCAGCTATCGGGGACAACGATGCAACGCTTGCCCTGTTCCCTGCACACGCGGGGATGATCCCCTTTCCCGGGTATTGGGGGAACAGGCGCTTGACTGTTCCCTGCACACGCGGGGATGATCCTCGGGGTTTATTTGCACCATCTTCATCCTATGGCTGTTCCCTGCACACGCGGGGATGATCCCTGCCATTTATCCGCGTCGAAAAATTCCAGGGGCTGTTCCCTGCACACGCGGGGATGATCCCGGTACACAGTGGACACCGGGACGCACCGATGCCTGTTCCCTGCACACGCGGGGATGATCCCTCCTAAAACCACACTTTGGAGCCAACCCGGGACTGTTCCCTGCACACGCGGGGATGATCCCCTTTGCCGAAGGGAAAGGGCGGGAAGGTGATGCTGTTCCCTGCACACGCGGGGATGATCCTAAACTTCCCCTTCATGCTGGCTATCACATCCGCTGTTCCCTGCACACGCGGGGATGATCCCGCTAAAGTCTTCCACCAGTAGCTGCCACTTCTCTGTTCCCTGCACACGCGGGGATGATCCCCCGAAGAAGGATTCAGCAGCACCAAGAACATCCTGTTCCCTGCACACGCGGGGATGATCCCGCGTGAGACACTTTACAGCAAGTGGGTCAAGGCTGTTCCCTGCACACGCGGGGATGATCCCCACACTTTGGAGCCAACCCGGGAGCAACCCTCCTGTTCCCTGCACACGCGGGGATGATCCGACCTGCTGGAAAAGCTGGCGCGGTTGGGTGTGCTGTTCCCTGCACACGCGGGGATGATCCGACAAAGACGGCGTTGCGATTGTCGAGGTTATTCTGTTCCCTGCACACGCGGGGATGATCCCCGTTCTTCTGGGAGGGAGAAGCGGGCGGCTGTCTGTTCCCTGCACACGCGGGGATGATCCGCCCCGCCACTGGTACGTTAGCGGCGGGGATAGCTGTTCCCTGCACACGCGGGGATGATCCGCTGGAAGACCTTCGCAAGCAACTGGCAGCAGCCTGTTCCCTGCACACGCGGGGATGATCCCGTTTGCGCTGGCAGCGTACACCTTCCCCAACGCTGTTCCCTGCACACGCGGGGATGATCCGGCATTATCAATGCGCAAGCGTTGGGGGCTGGGCTGTTCCCTGCACACGCGGGGATGATCCGACGGGGCAACGGGCGGCGCAACCCAACCAACACTGTTCCCTGCACACGCGGGGATGATCCGCAAAAACAGCATCAGCCGGGGCCGCCGATGCTCTGTTCCCTGCACACGCGGGGATGATCCGTCAGGGTCTCCAACGCAGGCTTGTAGGTCGAACTGTTCCCTGCACACGCGGGGATGATCCGTTGCGCAACGCTTACACCGTACGCAGCTGCTACTGTTCCCTGCACACGCGGGGATGATCCCCATCTTAACGACTTCTTGGTCTGCCATGTTGGCTGTTCCCTGCACACGCGGGGATGATCCCGAAGCGAAGGCCAAGTTAGATGCGGACTTGAACTGTTCCCTGCACACGCGGGGATGATCCCGAAGAGCGCGGAAGACTACACGGCTTCGATTGCTGTTCCCTGCACACGCGGGGATGATCCGATAGGCAGGCAGATGCTTTCGTTAGTGTAGCACTGTTCCCTGCACACGCGGGGATGATCCGGCTAGGGTAATAGGCCACCTTTTTGAACACTTCTGTTCCCTGCACACGCGGGGATGATCCGCATTACCTGCGGGGATCGCAACGCTAAGGGGCCTGTTCCCTGCACACGCGGGGATGATCCTGCTGTAACGTACCCAGTGTGCGAATCCCCCACCTGTTCCCTGCACACGCGGGGATGATCCGACCTGCTGGAAAAGCTGGCGCGGTTGGGTGTGCTGTTCCCTGCACACGCGGGGATGATCCCCGGTCATGTGACCGATCTGATGCGAACTTACACTGTTCCCTGCACACGCGGGGATGATCCTAAAATCTTCGTCCCACGCAATTTTTTTTTCAACTGTTCCCTGCACACGCGGGGATGATCCCAGCATCGTGTAGTGCGCGTTCAGCTTGGAAAACTGTTCCCTGCACACGCGGGGATGATCCCAGCTGCGTCGTAAATCTCTTTCCGTGGTGCAACTGTTCCCTGCACACGCGGGGATGATCCCCGCTCGATTGGAGGCGCGAAACGCTCGCAGCACTGTTCCCTGCACACGCGGGGATGATCCCAGCGGAAAGCGATGGAGCGGTAACGGCGTTTTCTGTTCCCTGCACACGCGGGGATGATCCGCGGCGGGATGAGCGTTCCGCCGCTACTCTTTCCTGTTCCCTGCACACGCGGGGATGATCCCGGAGGTCTTTTTGCAGTGCCTCCAATCCCTTGCTGTTCCCTGCACACGCGGGGATGATCCCGCACGCACAAACGCAGGGCACGGCTACGCCAGCTGTTCCCTGCACACGCGGGGATGATCCCAGCGCGAACGCTTTAACCGGATCACATCATGACTGTTCCCTGCACACGCGGGGATGATCCCGGCGCGACCTCTACGGCGATTACTTCACCAGTCTGTTCCCTGCACACGCGGGGATGATCCGACCGCCCCCACTTGTGCGATCCCCGCTGCGAACTGTTCCCTGCACACGCGGGGATGATCCGATGAAGATTCCGTTGGCTGCGGATGCCATGTTCTGTTCCCTGCACACGCGGGGATGATCCCGCACGCTTGTAGGTCGAACTTGAAGGTGCGCGCTGTTCCCTGCACACGCGGGGATGATCCCCTCAGCCCGAACGAACGGGCGGACATTGAGGACTGTTCCCTGCACACGCGGGGATGATCCCCAGCCCGTCTATGCAACCACGCCGTACAAGGACTGTTCCCTGCACACGCGGGGATGATCCGTCCCCCAAGCCGTCACCGCATACGATGAGCTTCTGTTCCCTGCACACGCGGGGATGATCCCTGGCAGACATTCAAGCTGAATTGGCTGCACTGCTGTTCCCTGCACACGCGGGGATGATCCTGATTCGCAAGCGGGGCTGGTCGGATGCTGACTCTGTTCCCTGCACACGCGGGGATGATCCCGGATCGGCTGGCAAAGCGATTGGAAATCTTGCCTGTTCCCTGCACACGCGGGGATGATCCGATACTACGCCAAGAGCCTGTGGAGCTATCGAACTGTTCCCTGCACACGCGGGGATGATCCCCGCTTCTCTCGGCCTTCTTTATCTACCTGCGCCTGTTCCCTGCACACGCGGGGATGATCCCGGTGGGGCGATGACATCTGGCAGTCAGCTATCCTGTTCCCTGCACACGCGGGGATGATCCCCCAAAGCACACTTGCCGACGGTCTGCGTCCCACTGTTCCCTGCACACGCGGGGATGATCCGGGGATCGCAGACCAACAGAAGGTTGTTGCCGCCTGTTCCCTGCACACGCGGGGATGATCCCTCCACGAGCTTGGAAAGGACCGATCTTGGTGTCTGTTCCCTGCACACGCGGGGATGATCCGTCTTTAGCTCCATCGAAGCCGCGACCACCGTGCTGTTCCCTGCACACGCGGGGATGATCCCGTGACCGCTGCAAACCGCGCCGTGCTTGGGACCTGTTCCCTGCACACGCGGGGATGATCCCGAAGAGCTTGCCAAGCTGGCCATTGATGAAGGCTGTTCCCTGCACACGCGGGGATGATCCTCACCGAGGTGGACCACAGCCCATCGAACGTGTCTGTTCCCTGCACACGCGGGGATGATCCGAACGGGCGGACATTGAGGAGTATGCGGCACTACTGTTCCCTGCACACGCGGGGATGATCCCACCTATCCCTTGAGGATAACGCGCTGGACGGTCTGTTCCCTGCACACGCGGGGATGATCCCGGGAACGGGGAAGGGGATGGACATGGGTACATCTGTTCCCTGCACACGCGGGGATGATCCCCCCTGCTGCTGTTTCAGTAGGTCCGCTCCAAACTGTTCCCTGCACACGCGGGGATGATCCTTCGGGGGAGTTAGCCCTGCCAGTTACATAGCCCTGTTCCCTGCACACGCGGGGATGATCCCTCCCCCTTTGATCCCCACAGGATGAACTCCGTCTGTTCCCTGCACACGCGGGGATGATCCCACTGGCTTGTTGACACATCCCGGGCAGTCGAGCTGTTCCCTGCACACGCGGGGATGATCCCGGAGCAAGGACCCTGTTGGACTTGCAGCGGATCTGTTCCCTGCACACGCGGGGATGATCCCACCTATCCCTTGAGGGTAACGAGCTGGACGGTCTGTTCCCTGCACACGCGGGGATGATCCCTTTTTTTTAACAGCGATGGCGGGTTTCGGTGCCTGTTCCCTGCACACGCGGGGATGATCCTCCCCAACACGATCTTGTTGTTGTCTTCGTTCTCTGTTCCCTGCACACGCGGGGATGATCCGTAGTCGCGATTCACGTTGCGCGGTATGGGGCCCTGTTCCCTGCACACGCGGGGATGATCCGATGGATGACTTCACGAGATACTCTTGCTGTATCTGTTCCCTGCACACGCGGGGATGATCCCGGTTGCGTTTGAAAATATCGCTGCAAGCATCGCTGTTCCCTGCACACGCGGGGATGATCCCTGCGAATTGGAAGCATTATTTCGCGTTGCCCCCTGTTCCCTGCACACGCGGGGATGATCCTCGTGCGAACCTTCCGGTGGGATATGAGGCCATCTGTTCCCTGCACACGCGGGGATGATCCGCCTCAGCGAACCGTTCGTCAAGTTCGATGCTGCTGTTCCCTGCACACGCGGGGATGATCCTCGCTGCCTTGAACAATTCAGTAGAACGATTCCCTGTTCCCTGCACACGCGGGGATGATCCGCGGGCTTTTGCCGCCCACATCTTCCGCCCCGTCTGTTCCCTGCACACGCGGGGATGATCCCTTGAATTCGCTTCAATATCCGGTCACTTATTCCTGTTCCCTGCACACGCGGGGATGATCCCCAATCACAACGGAAGTTGTTGCGGATTCGGGGCTGTTCCCTGCACACGCGGGGATGATCCCCGCAACGGTGGCATCGTAATCCAACAAGGGATCTGTTCCCTGCACACGCGGGGATGATCCGAAGGGGGCAAGGCGCAACTTGCCGTGGAAACGCTGTTCCCTGCACACGCGGGGATGATCCTTTTGGAGGTGGCAAGACCTCCGGGGGCTGACACTGTTCCCTGCACACGCGGGGATGATCCCCTCCCGGAGATTGGAGATTCGTATGATCCGGCCTGTTCCCTGCACACGCGGGGATGATCCTCCCAGCGCGGAAGCGGGGGCAAAAGCTGTTTTCTGTTCCCTGCACACGCGGGGATGATCCGTTCGTGATGATGTTCATCGCACAGCCCGGCGGCTGTTCCCTGCACACGCGGGGATGATCCTTCCGTCGGCTCTTCACCGATGGCGGCATAGACCTGTTCCCTGCACACGCGGGGATGATCCCGGGGCGGGCCGGATCAGCCCCGGCGTGTGCCTCTGTTCCCTGCACACGCGGGGATGATCCGATGCTCGGTCTTTGGGAGGAAGAGGAAGAGCGCTGTTCCCTGCACACGCGGGGATGATCCTGGTGGTTGCATCCGATACGCAAGGCATGGAAGCTGTTCCCTGCACACGCGGGGATGATCCCGCGGACCACCACCGGAAGGAACGCTGGTCTTTCTGTTCCCTGCACACGCGGGGATGATCCCCTCGCAGCGGTCAAATGGGCGAACGAAAAGCGCTGTTCCCTGCACACGCGGGGATGATCCCTTCACGCCCGCCGCCGCTGCAACTGGTGTCACCTGTTCCCTGCACACGCGGGGATGATCCCAGGGAGGTTGCATCACGATGCTGACATACTTGCTGTTCCCTGCACACGCGGGGATGATCCCGGGGACGATATCGTACGGCTCCCAGCGGAGCCCTGTTCCCTGCACACGCGGGGATGATCCTGGTGATCTTTTCCCCGTCACCCCATTCATCCGCTGTTCCCTGCACACGCGGGGATGATCCGAAGGCGGTTCCGTCTTCTGCTACCAAGCAACACTGTTCCCTGCACACGCGGGGATGATCCGTGGCAACGCGTGAGACCCTTTACAGCAAGTGGCTGTTCCCTGCACACGCGGGGATGATCCCGATCTCTTCCCCTGTGTAGCGGCAACGACTACCTGTTCCCTGCACACGCGGGGATGATCCCTTTGCCAACACGTCAGCAACGGCCATCGCATGCTGTTCCCTGCACACGCGGGGATGATCCTCGTTCACCATCCAATCCGAAGCCATCCGCAAGCTGTTCCCTGCACACGCGGGGATGATCCCCGAACCTTTGCCACGTCCGGCGTGATCCCTTCCTGTTCCCTGCACACGCGGGGATGATCCCCGCGTCTTCGCGAAAGTCTTTAGCCTCGCACCCTGTTCCCTGCACACGCGGGGATGATCCGGGGGGATCGGAGAGGATGACACGCTGCGACCTCTGTTCCCTGCACACGCGGGGATGATCCCACCATGCAACTGAACTGGATTCACAGAGAGATCTGTTCCCTGCACACGCGGGGATGATCCGTGGGGGCGGTCTTCGGGGTTGACTACGTGGGGCTGTTCCCTGCACACGCGGGGATGATCCCCTTTCGGCCAACGCCTCTTCGCTATCACCGGACTGTTCCCTGCACACGCGGGGATGATCCCCTTTCGGCCAACGCCTCTTCGCTATCACCGGACTGTTCCCTGCACACGCGGGGATGATCCCCTCCCCATCGGCATCCAAATCGAACTTCAACACTGTTCCCTGCACACGCGGGGATGATCCCCGTTGTCTTCGTTATAGCGCTCGTTGTGCGTTCTGTTCCCTGCACACGCGGGGATGATCCCGGCATATGAACGCGCTTGCAGCGAAATGGCAGCTGTTCCCTGCACACGCGGGGATGATCCCAGATATACGAAGGCTCCGAATTGGATACTGCGCTGTTCCCTGCACACGCGGGGATGATCCTGGCGGCGACTAACCAAAGAAGAACGCCAACGGCTGTTCCCTGCACACGCGGGGATGATCCGCGGTTCTCGATCCTGCTATATCCAGCAGCACGCTGTTCCCTGCACACGCGGGGATGATCCCATCTTCACCGCTTGGGTCTTTGCCGTGTGAGTCTGTTCCCTGCACACGCGGGGATGATCCCGCGATAGGCGTTGGATGAAGGGACAACCGAACCTGTTCCCTGCACACGCGGGGATGATCCCATCCGCCACGACTTGAAGCTCGATGCAAAGACCTGTTCCCTGCACACGCGGGGATGATCCTGACGGACTACACGGGACAACGCGGCGCAACCTCTGTTCCCTGCACACGCGGGGATGATCCGGCCCGCACCCTACTGGCAGACATATCGGAGCCCTGTTCCCTGCACACGCGGGGATGATCCGTTTTGCGGATGGATCACCAAGCGGAACACTTCCTGTTCCCTGCACACGCGGGGATGATCCCATTTCGCGAACCGCGCCAACACCAACTTCAGGCTGTTCCCTGCACACGCGGGGATGATCCTGGTTGCTTACAGGTGAGGGGGATATGATGACCCTGTTCCCTGCACACGCGGGGATGATCCGTCGCGGGTTCCTTCGCTGCTACTGGCACACTGCTGTTCCCTGCACACGCGGGGATGATCCCCAACAGAGATACTAACAGGCAAACCAACCAAGCTGTTCCCTGCACACGCGGGGATGATCCGTCCGCTGGTGTCCACGTCGGAAAGCGAACCGTCTGTTCCCTGCACACGCGGGGATGATCCGCTGCTGAAGAGCCTACCAAGTCAGGAGGAAAACTGTTCCCTGCACACGCGGGGATGATCCGAAGATCGGCAAGCGGCGCGGGCTGGTGCGATGCTGTTCCCTGCACACGCGGGGATGATCCCCACCATGCTACCATAGAGGCTACCAGCAGGATCTGTTCCCTGCACACGCGGGGATGATCCCGCGCTCCCGAATCCGCTGGCCTGATCCTTCGCCTGTTCCCTGCACACGCGGGGATGATCCCTAACACTCACACAATCGAAACCGACACACCATGCTGTTCCCTGCACACGCGGGGATGATCCGATCGTGATGTGCGGAGGCTCATCAGCAGCTAGCTGTTCCCTGCACACGCGGGGATGATCCCGTTCCCACCAAGTGAGTAATCTTCTTCGTACACTGTTCCCTGCACACGCGGGGATGATCCGGCTGATGCTTTTGCACCACCACCGTTGACGTTCTGTTCCCTGCACACGCGGGGATGATCCCGAAGCGGGTGACGGTGTTGGGTGCTGATAACCCTGTTCCCTGCACACGCGGGGATGATCCTCTCATCTATCCGGCGTTCAAGCGATTGCATCTCTGTTCCCTGCACACGCGGGGATGATCCGTCAGTGGTTACGCATATTGCTGTGAGAGCAACCTGTTCCCTGCACACGCGGGGATGATCCCTTTCAAGATGAGCTACTTCAAGAAGAGCCAAACTGTTCCCTGCACACGCGGGGATGATCCTCCCGAAGCTGCGTGAGTCGCTGAACCACTGTCCTGTTCCCTGCACACGCGGGGATGATCCGGTGTCCCCAAGCCTGTCGAATCTCCAACGGTTCTGTTCCCTGCACACGCGGGGATGATCCTGATTGCCTGCGCAAACTGCATCGTGTAGTATGCTGTTCCCTGCACACGCGGGGATGATCCCGATCTCTCTGCGCCATACCTGGCGTTCAATCACTGTTCCCTGCACACGCGGGGATGATCCCGTCTCGCCTCCCTCCGTAGAGTTTTGAGCGACCTGTTCCCTGCACACGCGGGGATGATCCTCCTTGCCTCTATCAAGTCATCGCTCGGCGATCCTGTTCCCTGCACACGCGGGGATGATCCCTATTTCTGGCGCACGGTCGGATTCGATGAGCGCTGTTCCCTGCACACGCGGGGATGATCCGAATGGGGGACGATGGAGGACGCAAAGCGAAGCCTGTTCCCTGCACACGCGGGGATGATCCCGGGAATCTTGGAGCAATCGGAGAACCCCAAAGCTGTTCCCTGCACACGCGGGGATGATCCGTCTGCAAGGATCATATCCACGGATTCCGCTGGCTGTTCCCTGCACACGCGGGGATGATCCCTTCGTCACCGAATTCCACGCCGTCACCTTCTGCTGTTCCCTGCACACGCGGGGATGATCCCCTTGAAGTCGCGATAAACGGCTCAGGGGACAACTGTTCCCTGCACACGCGGGGATGATCCTCACACCATTCAGTTGCGAGGACGTACAAGAATCTGTTCCCTGCACACGCGGGGATGATCCTCACACCATTCAGTTGCGAGGACGTACAAGAATCTGTTCCCTGCACACGCGGGGATGATCCCACTTAGAACAAATTGCTCATGCACTTGAAGTTCTGTTCCCTGCACACGCGGGGATGATCCCCGTTGGAGGTACTGGACGGTTTTGAGGTAGTGCTGTTCCCTGCACACGCGGGGATGATCCGATTCAGCACTAGAACTCGCAAAAGGTTTTATGCTGTTCCCTGCACACGCGGGGATGATCCGTGATGCGGGATCAGCGTGAAGATGAAAAGCGTCTGTTCCCTGCACACGCGGGGATGATCCCCAGCCGTGGAGCTTGCCACGCTCCACGGTGTCCTGTTCCCTGCACACGCGGGGATGATCCTATCCTTACGCTAAACGCGCAAGGAAAAAGTACCTGTTCCCTGCACACGCGGGGATGATCCGCAAACTGTAAAGCCCTTTCGCTCCAAAGGATACTGTTCCCTGCACACGCGGGGATGATCCCGCAAAGGCAGTCATTGCTGATGCCACGGGCAACTGTTCCCTGCACACGCGGGGATGATCCGACGAAGACTTAGTCACACAATAACCACCACGGCTGTTCCCTGCACACGCGGGGATGATCCTCGTGGCGGCTCCACAACCGCAGCGATGGTTGGCTGTTCCCTGCACACGCGGGGATGATCCGTCCTTGTTTGGTGGTTATTGATTGCAGCAGCTCTGTTCCCTGCACACGCGGGGATGATCCCCCATTATTTTATTCTCCGATTGGTTCTTCGACCTGTTCCCTGCACACGCGGGGATGATCCGTCTGCAAGGATCATATCCACGGATTCCGCTGGCTGTTCCCTGCACACGCGGGGATGATCCCGGTTGCGTTTGAAAATATCGCTGCAAGCATCGCTGTTCCCTGCACACGCGGGGATGATCCCAACGTCACCAAAAGCACGGTTGTGCCATACATCTGTTCCCTGCACACGCGGGGATGATCGGGTGATGCGGTTGGAGATGGGGTTGGCTGCGATCTGTTCCCTGCACACGCGGGGATGATCCCGCGGAAGCGTTGACGGTGCGGCTGCGTAGTGGCTGTTCCCTGCACACGCGGGGATGATCCCCACCGAACCACCCAAAACAGCCCTCCCCCTGCCTGTTCCCTGCACACGCGGGGATGATGTCCCCCTTGCGCCATCCTGTGACCGATTGCGCGCCTGTTCCCTGCACACGCGGGGATGATCCCATTTGCGCTGGCAGCGTACACCTTACCCAACGCTGTTCCCTGCACACGCGGGGATGATCCCCGAAGACTTAGTCACAGCATAACGGAGGCAACCTGTTCCCTGCACACGCGGGGATGATCCCGCCTGTTGGATTGTTACCGTATGAGTAGCGCCCTGTTCCCTGCACACGCGGGGATGATCCCCGAAGAGCTTTAGCATATCGCTATCCCCTTCACTGTTCCCTGCACACGCGGGGATGATCCTCGTTGGTGTTGCACTTGCGATTGTTGCGGAAACTGTTCCCTGCACACGCGGGGATGATCCGGATACCACCCGATCACAGAGCGATGACCAAAACTGTTCCCTGCACACGCGGGGATGATCCCGGGCGGGGCCAAATTCGGCAAGTGATTCCTGACTGTTCCCTGCACACGCGGGGATGATCCCTTTGAGTAGTTGCTCTTATCGCCTCCCCCGGGCTGTTCCCTGCACACGCGGGGATGATCCTCGGCCCCGTGTACTCCGTGCTGTAGTCGCTGACTGTTCCCTGCACACGCGGGGATGATCCCTCCGATCAATGCTTTGCGAAGTACCGTCTCCCCTGTTCCCCGCACACGCGGGGATGATCCGCGACCCTATTGTGAAGCGTTATCAGCCTAACGGGTT
This sequence comes from Chlorobiota bacterium, assembly GCA_016710285.1. NCBI lineage: Bacteria > Pseudomonadati > Chlorobiota > Chlorobiota bacterium. The sequence goes on from JADJXR010000001.1 coordinate 244,561, forward strand.
ATTTTAGTATGCCAACGGGCGCAAGGTGAAGGTTCCCGTTCCGGCAACAGAAACCGCCCAAATTATTGGGACGGTGGTTTGACACATTCACAATGCTTATTTAGAGCGATGAAACCTTTCAAGGTGATGTTATTGGGGGCCGCCGTTTTGGCCGCTTCAGGCTGTGGCTCAACCGGGCCGGAAGAACCGGAATGCCGCGATGACGCGTTCGGGCGGATTGAATGTTCCTACCTGATTTCCGCGCCCGATGAATGCTATTCAAGCAACCTATTCGGCCCCGTCAAAATTTCGGCAACCTTTAGCAATGGCCAGCCCTCGTTTGAGGTGAGGAAGGGGGAAAAGCGGCGGCTTTGGATACAGAAAGAAGGGGCGAAGGTTGGGTTCGTTGGGCAAGTTCAGGAGGGGAATTTTTGGCGCGTTATTTGGGCGGATACGATCGAGATAAAGCCCGGCGGCGATTATACCGTTCGCTGTAAATAGCCCTTCATATGTCACGCCCCCGAAGCCCCAAGAAACCCCGCTGGGTTTGCCGTGAAGCCCCCGGCGTTGGCTACATTGAGGAACGGAACGGGCGGGCAGCGGCGAACTGTTCCCTGCACACGCGGGGATGATCCTTTTACCGTCGGTGCGGTATCCATCACGCAATCCTGTTCCCTGCACACGCGGGGATGATCCCACCCGCTCTTCTCCTGTCCTTGCGTCAACGATCTGTTCCCTGCACACGCGGGGATGATCCTCGTGCAGTAAAGCGACTAGGCGGCAAGAACATCTGTTCCCTGCACACGCGGGGATGATCCGTGGCTTTTCCCTGCACCAGGCGTTCCCCAAATCTGTTCCCTGCACACGCGGGGATGATCCCCAACCGAACCGCAACCGCAACCACAACCCAACCTGTTCCCTGCACACGCGGGGATGATCCCAAAAAAAATGAGGAGTAGAACCAAGAGGGTCCCTGTTCCCTGCACACGCGGGGATGATCCCGACACGTTGTGGAAAGCGGCGATTTCAGTGATCTGTTCCCCGCACACGTGGGGATGATCCGTATTACTGGAGATACTTGCAGGTGTCGCACAACTGTTCCCCGCACACGCGGGGATGATCCTTCGTTGTGCAGGCTCATAAAGGGGTCGTGTTCCTGTTCCCCGCATACGCGGGGATGATCAGCTTGCCCATCGCTTTTTGCGTGGCACTGACTCCTGTTCCCCGCATACGCGGGGATGATCCCGTCGGGAAGAAGGCGAAGAACACACAGGAACACTGTTCCCCGCACACGCAGGGATTCTCCGTCTTTAACCCCGGGCTTCTGTACCAACCACGCCTGTTCCCCGCACACGCGGGGATTCTCCTCTCCTCTTCGTGCCTTCGTCAATCTTTGTGGTGGCGGGGGCACGAAGCGTTTCTGTGTGGCGATTAGGGCTGGATTGTGCGGGCGGGTGGGTGCGTTGAAATGTGTGTTCCGCAGGCTCTGCTCCTTTGCCTGCCCTTGCTTCCGTTGTATCTTCTGGCCCGATTGTGGATGGTAGCACTTTCCCTTTTCTGAGTTTTTCAACTACCAAGAACTTTCCAACTGCTGAACGGACCTATGGCCGAGCTTCCAAAAACATATACCCCCGCCGAGGCGGAATCCCGCTGGTATCAATACTGGTACGCCCATCGCTTGTACGATGCCCAGGTCCCCGCCGATACCACCCAAACCGAATCCTTCACCATCGTGATCCCGCCCCCAAACGTTACCGGGATGCTGACGATGGGGCATATCCTGAACAACACGCTGCAGGACCTGTACATCCGCTGGCATCGGATGCAGGGGAAGGTGGCGTGCTGGATCCCGGGCATGGACCATGCCGGAATTGCAACCCAATCCAAAGTGGTCCGCGCATTGGCCGACGATGGAGTCAACTTCCGCGACTTGGGCCGCGAAGGCTTTGTGGAGAAGGTCTGGGAGTGGAAGGAGAAGTATGGCGGCATCATCCTGCAGCAGCTTCGCGCGCTGGGCGTTTCGGTGGATTGGCGGCGCGAACGGTTCACCATGGAACCGGCTTTGAGCAGTGCCGTCACCGAGGTGTTCGTCCGCCTGTTCGATAAAGGATTGATCTACCGTGGCAAACGAATCGTCAACTGGTCCCCACTGGCCCAAACCACGCTGAGCGATGAGGAGGTGATCCACAAAGAGGTCCAGGACACCATGTACACCCTTCGCTACCACCGCCCCGACGGAAGCGGCACCGTCCGCGTGGCAACCGCACGCCCCGAAACCTTGTTCGGCGATGTTGCCGTTGCCGTAAACCCAAAGGATGAACGCTATGCTGGCATGATCGGAACCACCCTGATTGTTCCGCTGGTTGGGCGCGAGGTCCCCATCATTGCCGATGATTATGCCGACCCCACGTTCGGAACCGGAGCCGTGAAAATCACCCCCGCGCACGACCCGAACGATTATGAGGTTGGAACACGCCACAACCTTCCGATGCCGAACACCATCAACCCCGATGGAGTGATGAACGAGCTTGCCGGACCCCTATCCGGGCTGGACCGCTTTGCCGCGCGGAAGCTGGCCGTCAAGCTGTTGCAGGAAGCCGACCTGATTGAATCAATGGAGCCATACACCCACTCCGTTGGATTCAGCGAACGGGGCGGGGAACAGATTGAACCGTACTTGAGCGATCAGTGGTTTGTGAAAATGGCTCCGCTTGCCAAGCCGGCCCTGCAGGCAGTGAAAGAAGGGCATATCGCCATTGCGCCGGAGCATTGGACCAAGACCTACGAGCATTGGATGACGAACATCCGCGACTGGGCAATCAGCCGCCAGCTGTGGTGGGGCCACCGCATCCCCGTGTACTACGCCCCAGACGGACGCTACACCGCCGCACGGACGCCAGAAGAAGCACGCACAAAGCTGGGGCTGGACAACGATGCCCCGCTCCGCCAAGATGAAGACGTGCTGGACACGTGGTTCAGCAGCTGGCTGTGGCCCTTCTCGGTCCATGGCTGGGGAAGCGATGAAAAGAACGAACGCGAGCTTGCCTACTTCTACCCCACCGACCTTCTGGTGACCGGTCCCGACATCATTTTCTTCTGGGTGGCGCGGATGATTATGGCAGGGATTGAGTTCATGCCCGGGGAACCAAAATCCGATGGCACGCCGCGCACCGCCATGCAGGAAATCATCCCCTTCCGCCAAGTCTATTTCACCTCCATCATCCGCGACCGCTTGGGGCGGAAGATGTCGAAATCGCTGGGCAACTCCCCCGATCCGCTTGATGTTATCGCCACCTACGGGGCCGACGCGCTCCGCTTCACCATCGTCTATCTGGCCCCCTCCGGACAGGATGTGAGGTTCGATGAAGAGTTCTGCGAGATTGGCCGGAACTTCGCCAACAAGGTCTGGAACGCCGGGCGATTTTTGATGATGAAACGGGACGACGTGGCCGCGCTCCACGCAGGCGGGTACGTCCCCTTCCCATCCAGAGCTGCCGACCTTGCGCCCGTTACCGACTCGGACCGCTGGATACTCAGCCGCTTCCACTCCGCCCTTGCCGAGGTGAAGCGGGCGCTGGAGGGCTACCGAATCAACGAGTACTCCAAGCTGATCTACGACTTCGTCTGGCGCGATTTCTGCGACTGGTATCTGGAGCTGCTGAAGACGGAACTGGCCATCAGCACCGATAGCCAGCGTTCCCAGCAGATGGTGACGTTCGCGTTTGGGTTGTACGACCAACTCCTGCGAATGCTCCACCCGATCATGCCGTTCGTCACCGAAGAAATTTGGCAGAACATCAGCACCCGCGCCGAAGGGGACTCGATCTCCATTGCCCCCTTCCCGGCTGCCGACGCAGCGATGATTGCCGCCGGGCTGGAGCACGATTTCCAGACGATGCAGGAGTGTGTGGAGGCGATCCGGCGGATGCGGAGCGAGGCGAACGTGCCGCCATCGAAAGGGGTTGACGTCACCCTGCACGCCAGCGACCAGAAAGCATCGGCGTTCTTTGCCGAGGCCGCGGGGCTTATCCAACGGCTTGCAAGAATTGAGAATCTCACCATCGGCCTTGATACCGAGAAACCGAAGCTATCGGCCACCGAAGTCGTGCGCGGAACCGAGCTTCACGTCCACCTTGAGGGGCTGATTGATGTGGAGAAAGAACGCCAGAAAACCGAGAAGGAGATTGCCAGATTGGAAGGGCAGATCAAAGGAACGGAGGCGAAACTGAGCAACGAAAAATTTGTGGCCAACGCACCGGAAGAAGTGGTGGCGAAGGAGCGCGAGAAGTTGGAAGGCTACCGCCAAGCCGTCTCCAAACTGAAGGAATCGCTGGCGTTGTACGCCTGAAGCAGTTATGATGCCATGCCCGGTAGCCGAAGGTCTTTAGCCTTCGGCTACCAAGGTCTTTAGCCTTCGGCTACCAAGTCACTGAATGCCCAACGTAATCCGCCCAGCAGCCCGCTGCCCGCTACCGGCGGTGCAGATTGTCTCCGCTCCACGTGCTCTCCTTTGCCAGCGTGGCGGGGGCAACGCCCATCGGCTTGGGGGTTAGATAGACTTCGTACAGATGGTTGACGGCTTTGGTGCCGGTGTTCGGAACAACCGGCAGTGGGTTGTAGGCAAGGATGCCGCCGTAGATGTAGCCAATCAACGTCCGCTTCCCGGCTGGCAGCGCGTTCAGCTTCAGCACCCCGTTCGGGTAGGCAATCCCGCTGGTGAAGTTCTTGATGCTGGGGATAAACGGGATGCTTGCGCCAACCAGCGAATCCCCCGGCGTGGCGGTTGGAAGGAAATACTCGCCATACTTCCCATCGCTCCCTTGCCGAAACACCGAGATGTCGCCGATAAACGGCAAGCCATCGTTCCTCCCCTGCTCGGTGGCCAACTTAAACACCACCCGCTGCGAATCCGTTTGGTGGTAGTAGTAATGGCTGATCCCCCCAAAGAAGGTGTGATAGATTGCCCCGCCACTGCTGTCGTAAATGGCAATCACCGGGCACTCGTACGCGCTGAATTTTTGCGCCACCGTGGTGTCCACCGTCGCAAATCCTTTGCTGTTGATATACACCGGCTGCTGGTATCCCCCAATGATTCCTGGCTGGAAGACTCCCCCAAACGCCGCTATCCGCTCGGCCCCGGTTGCGGGGTCAATGCTGGCCACGATGTTGCCATCGCGGCGGTGGAACGCGCTGTCGGTGGTTGCGCCGTAGCTTAAAATTTTCAGCGTGTTTGGGTTCAGCGTGAACCGGCGAACCTGGCTGGTGTATTGCTGGTAGAACCCCGTGTCGCTTCCGCCAAAAGCGCGGTACTGGCCGTTGAACACCTGCCCAAACACCAGATAGAACGATCCCCCAAGCTGGAACAACTCCCCCCCCGTCACCGCAAACCGGTCATCCTGCCCGAACTTTATCAGCCCACGAATCGCCACTGGGTCCGGCGATGATTGCGCAACGGCATCCACCATCTTCCCCAGCGGAAAACTGATGATGGTGTTGAAGGTCTTCATGTTGCTCCCGTCGGCCAGCCAGCCGTAGCCGCCAATAAGGTACACCAAGTCGGTGGCCGGGTCGTAGCAGGCCTGCGCCGTTGTGGAAGAAAGCGGTGCCGAAAGTGTGTCGGCAAGGCTTGCAACGTCGAAACTCCAATACTTCCCACTCTCCGGATCAATCACCCAAAGGAAATGGTTGGAAAGGGAGTCAATGAAGTTTGTGGCCGGGGCCTGCATGAAGGTATGCAGCCCTTGTCCACGCCCGCCAACCACCAACCAACGCCCGTCCCGGTTCACAAAAGCGTGGTAGCCTTGCAACGCTGGCAACGGAGGCCCGCTAAGCGTCTTGGGAACAAACTCGATGGTGTACGGGATGGTGTCGGTGGCTGGCGGGGGAGGGGTTGCGGTTGTCGCAAAGCCTGCCGCCGGCTCAATGTCCGATGCCGTTTTCTCACCCCCACATCCCGCTGCGGCTGCGGCCATCATTGCGACCATTACTGCCACCGCGATCATCCAGGCAAACGCCCGCGCCGGAGTTTCAGTGCTCAGTTTCATGCTGCCCCTCCTTCGGTTGCGGTTGTGGTTGATCCAGTTGATGCGGTTGATTCGCTTGCGGCTGGCGGGCTATCTGGCTTGCATGGCGGGAAGCCCATGGACTTCTGAAGATTGGCGATGTAATTGATGACCGTCTGGAACTTGCTTGGCGAAAGGTCCCGCGTGACCGGCATGAAACGGGTGTCGGTAAAATCGCGCGTCATGTAGAAGCCAATGGCCCCGGCGCAGATGCCGTTGCGGGGCTGCGGTTCGTGCATTGCTATCCACGGCGGGTTGGTGGCGAACAGGTTGAACGTGGCCTCCACGCTCAGATCAATCTTGTGAGTCATCCCCGGATAGAGCTTCACGTACGGCTCCATAATCGCCAGGATGTCGGCCCACGTTGGCTGCTCAATGATGGGGACGTTGGCCCACGCCACCACCGAGATTTGGAGTTCCTGCGCCGGCGGCTGGTTCACAATGTCCGGCGGGACCGTGCCGCCGATGTAAGGGACAACAAAATAGAGTTGGCCATCCAGCTGCGGCGTGCGTGCGCCGGGGTCGTGCATAACCTGCAAGGCCACCACGGACTTCCCGTTCTCATCGGTTGGCGTGGCGTAGGTGGTTGGCGGCTGGAAGACGTTCACGGCCTGGGGCGTGTCGCCAGGGTTGGTTGGCGGGACGGTTGCCCCTTGCGTTGCGCCATACACCGGCTCAATCATCAACTCAATCGGGACGTTCGGGACCGGCATTCCCCAGCGGGTGAGGTAAAGATCGGTTTGGGCCGTAGTGCCCGGGGTGCCCGCCATTCGGAGCGCGCGATTATCGGCAGCAAGAAACCAGCCGGAAGGGCTCTCGGAAAAAATTGGATTCGGCCCAATGTCGGTCCGCGAAGTCGTGATAACGATTGGGTTGGACCCAACCAGCGCAAGCTGCGCATCGCTTAACGGAAGCTCCACAATTCCGGAGCTGTTGGAGTAGGCGAACGAGGTGCAATCAATCTGGCCAAGCACCGTTTGGGATCCGTTCGCCACCACGCAGACGTTCACCGTCCCCAAGTCAACAGGGTCCCCGCCAGGAAGCACGCGGCAAACCCCGTTTGCCATGTCAATCACCATCACCTTCCGGTCCGGGTCCACTTTGAAGGAGGCTCCATAGAAGGCGGGAACGTCCCAGTTGGCGTTTGGCGGGGTTGCACGCCCCGCAAGCCAGCGCGGCCCAACGGCCTGGACCGGCTGGTTAATGCCCACCGGTCCAATCGCGCCGGTGATTCTGCCGTACCGGTAGTTCTGGTTCCCCGGAACGTTGATGTAGCCATCCACCACAAAGCGGAACGCAAGGAGCACGTTTCCATCCTCCACGATTGTGCTCTCCCTCAAGGTTTGCAACGCCCCTGCGGTGGTTGGCCAGTTGCTGGCCTTCACGCTCATCACGGTTTGATAGGTCCCGCAGGCGTTCGAGTCGCCCCCGAAACTTCCCCAGCCGTATTGCTCGTTCCAGCCCCGCATCGGCAGCACAGCATTGAACCACAGGCTGTTCAGGGAAACCGGCTGGACATCGCCAACAATGGAGGTCCCATCGGAGAGCGTGATCTTCAGCTGCATCCCGAAAATGGTGGGGACCGCTTGCTGGTACACGTCAAGGTCAACAATTTTTGCGGGGGTGGGAAGGTCCGTGGTCGTCACCGCCGCGCCGATAAGCGGGTCCGAAGCCGCCCCCCCTTCCACCGAGGTGACGCTGCAATCAAGGATGCGGAAGGAGTGCAGCCCCGCCGGGTCCTGCCACGGTGCCGGGTTGGTGACGTTGGGGTCGTAGTGGGTTGGGTCGTTGTTGACCGTGGAAGGGTCGGCATAAAACCGGCCAATGAAATGGATTCGCGGAACATCAAGGTAGCTCAAGATTCACCTCCCTACTGTTGAAAATGTTGGTGTTGTATTGATTGGCCCCATTGCCCCTGCAGGGCCACGGCTCTATGGAAGCACGTTCTTTGCTGAACTATCCTTCCTGCTCAAGCCGCATTGCCATGGCTTGCCAGCCGTTGGAAAAACAGGTCCGACGGCTCATCCCCATTTCCATCCACGGAAAGCTCCGGCAAGATTCCATCCACGAAGTACATCTCAATCTCCCCCTTCCCCTTCACCTGCCGGCTGCCACGGTTTGTGCACGCAAAAAAATCTTTGATCTGATGGTAGGTGTCTGCCGAAATATTTACCCGACCGTCCTGCCCGTTCGATTCCATGCGGCTGGCAACGTTCACGGAATCCCCCCAGATGTCGTAGGCGAACTTATGTTTCCCCACAACCCCGGCGATCACCGGGCCGGTGTGGATGCCAATTCGGCAGCCCCAAAAGGATCGCCCCTCGCTGTTGGCTTTCTTGCGAAACCCCTCTATCGTTCGGGCAATCTCCAAACCCGCCAGCACTGCGTCAATCGGGTTGGTGCGGTTCGGGTTGGGGATTCCGCCGGCGCACATGAAGGCATCGCCAATCGTCTTGATCTTCTCCATGTTGTGGCGCGCAGCAATGTCGTCCATCGCACGGAAGCAGGTGTCCAGCTGCTGCACCAATTCATCGGGATCAAGCTGGGCCGAGGTTCCGGTGAAGTTCACAAAGTCGGTGAACAGGATTGAGACCATCCCGTAGGAGCGGGCGCGGGCACGCCCGGTGCTTTTCAGCTCCTGCGCCGTCTGGCGCGGAAGAATGTTTTGCAGCAACCGCTCGCTGGTCTCCTGCTCCTTCACAATCTCCTTCGTCCGCTCGGCCACTTTTTCTTCCAGGTTATCGTACAGCAGCGCGTTGTCAATCGAGATGGCAATCTGGCCGCTAAGAAGTTTCAGCAGTCCAACGCGCTGCTCGGTGAAAGCCCCGTCGGTCAAGTTGTTTTCCAGATAGATCACGCCGCTCAGCTTCCCCTGGTTCAGCAGCGGAAGGCAAAGCACCGAACGGAGGTTGCGCCGCTGCACAGCGGGGTCGCGGCCAAATTGGCTATCGGCAGCGGCGTTGTCCAGCACCACTGGCTTCTTGCTGTGGGAGGCAAAATGGATGATGCTTTGCGGAAGTTCACCCTCCGATTCCACAAACTCCATCTCCGGCATTCGCAGCTCACCGGTGGCAATCTGGAACTCGGCTTGGACCCGCCATTGCTGCTGGTGCGGGCGTGCCAACACGGCCCGCTGGGCCCCGGCGTTCTCGCTAACGGTCAGCATCAACCGGCGCAACAGCGATTGCAGCCGAAGCTCGCCGGAGATAGCCTCGGCAGCTTTGATAACGGTCATCATATCCAGCGACTGTGCAAGCCCGCTGCCGGTGGTGGTGATCGGGTTGGTGACGGTTACGGTGGTGGTGGCGGCCCCTTCGGCGCGAACCGATTGCCCCAAATGCTCGGGGTAGCGTTGCACCAGCCCATCGGCAATGGCGGTTGCCCCCCAGCGGCGGTACCAATACTCCGCCTCGCGAAGGTGATACCGCACAATCCGCCGCGCCCCGCTTTGGTGGTGCAGCTGCGCGCAGCGCTGGTTTGCCAATGCCTGAATTTGGGAGTAGCCGAACTCGGCGGCGGCCTCGATCGCTTGGTTGTACAAGTTGATGGCCCCGGCGTGGTCCCCCGTTGCGCGCCGAAGCTCGGCCAACAGCAACAAGGCTTTATGCTTGAAATTGCTTGGGCAAACCGCAGCCCAACGCTGGAATTTTTTTGCGGTGGCGCGGACCAACCGCAGCCGCGCCGAACGCTGCTGGGTGGGGGCCAACTCCACCAACGCTGCGGCGGCAAGCGCGTGGTACAAACGGTGCTCGGCAGCGTGCAGCATCCCCACCGAATCTTTCAGGTAGGGGCGCGCGCTGGCGATAAGGTCCAGCGCCTGTTGGTGATGCTCCCACAGGTAAAGCGCGGCGGCTTTGTTGATGAAGTAGTAGTGGGCAAAATGGCGGGACCCGTAGGTGGAAAGCTCCGCCAGATACTCCAACTCGTTGAATCCAGCATCGCCGAAGGACGCGGACGACTCCGTCTCGCCACGCAAATTTTTGATTGCTTGCTCCACCCCACGCACCGCCCCCGCTGCCTCGCGGTTCCGCACGCGGCCCAGAAAATCCAGAAAGCGATTCGTGGTTTTTAGAACGTCATCGAACGGGTGGCCGCGCATCAGCAAACTTTGCGCGGTCCCGCTACAGGCGCAGCCCGCATGGAACAGGTCCCCAACATCCACCCCCGACTGATAGGCCAATTCCCACAACCGCTCGGCCTCGGCAGCCGGCTCCATCCATGAGATCCCGAAGTAGCCGCCAACAAAATAGACCTCGGCCTTCTGGCGCTCGTTGCTGAACCGCTCGATCAGCGCCCGCGTGGCAACCCCGTAGCGATGCCCCACCGGATGGTTCCCCAGCACCGCCCCGCTGAAGATCACCCCGTAGGCCAAGTAGCCGATAACGCTGTCGGGCGCGTTGCCGTAGCGAAGCGACTCGATCACCATTTTGGTGGCAATGGCAACGCAGAGTTCTGGACGGATCTGGTAGGCGGCTTTGGCAACGGCCCCCATCAACTTCATCAACTGAAGCTGGCGCAGCTGGCTCATGGTTGGAAGGTTCACCACATCCTCAATCCTGCGTCCGCGCATCCGCACCCGAGCTTTGGCAAGGTCCGCAAGGAAGAGCGGAGGGATGAATTTTGGGGGAAGTGAGTAGCCGATGCGCTGCGCCCCTGCGCGGGCCGCCGCGTAGGCATCGGCAAAGCGGGAAAGGTTGGTGTAGAAATGAATCGTCTGCTCGCAGACGGCGATCTTCCCATCGGTGGTTGGCGCGGCCAACAGTGCGCGTTTGAAGAATCCCTCGGCCTGGGCATTGTTCCCACACTGATGCTCGCACTCGGCACGTTCGGCCAGCAGCTCCGCCGCAATTATGGACTCACCTGCGGACTCACCTTCTGCCCCCGCGCGGCCCTCCATCTCCATTCCTATCTCTCCCATTTCTATCTCCATCCCCGCCATTTCCATCGCTGCGGTGACGTGGCGCAGCGCAAGTTGGTAGGCGGTGGAGTTGCGTGCACGCCGTGCGGCGGCCAAGTTCAGCCCAACAAGGCGCGACCGCTCGGCAGGGTCGGTTATCAGCGGCGCGGCCATGTTCAGGTGGTCCACAATCTCGAACAGGTGGTCATCCTCTTCGGGGTTGGCTGCTGCGGCCAGCATCTGCCGCCCAATCTGCACGTTCAGCTCCTGCACTTGCTGGGCCGTCAGGAAGGAATGCGCCGATTGCTGCACGCGATCATGGAGGAATCGGTATCCCTGGCGATGCTCCCCGCTCCACACAAAATGTTCAACAATCAGCCCTTGCTCCATCCCCTGGGCCAGCAGCTGCCGAAGCTCGGCGCGGTTTGTTTCCATCACCAACACCAGCATCTCAAGATCAAAGCTGTTGCCGATGCAGGAAGCCACCTGCAGCACCCACTGGGCTTGCGGGGTAAGGCGTTGGATCCGCTCGGTCAGAAGATCCACGATGTTGTCGGTAATGCGCGAACTCTTCACCCCGCTGATGTCGTATTGCCAGGCGTGCTGCTGGTGGCTGAAGTGGATCACGCCATCTTCATGGAGCGCGGTCAGCAGCTGCGTAAGGTGGAACGGATTCCCCTCGGTCCGGCTGAAAAGCAACTCCACAAGGTCCGCGCAATCGGCGGGGTCCTGGGATAATGTTTCGGCAATCAGCCCCGCCACCGCTGCGCGCTCCAACGGTGCAACCGGCAACGTGGCGACCAGGCTTTTCCGCTCGGCCAAACGGTCCAGCATGATTGACAGCGGATGCGACGCGCTGACCTCGTTGGCGCGGTAGGCACCCACCAGCAGAAGGCTTCCGTAGCTTCGGTCGGCCAGCACTTCTTCAATCCATGCAAGCGTTGCAGCATCGCCCCACTGCAGGTCGTCAAGGAAGATGCAGAGTGGGTGATTGGGCCGGCAGAACAGCTGCACGAACCGGCGGAAGGCTTGGTTGAAACGGTTGCGCGATTGCTCCGAAGGGAGTTCGGGAACCGGAGGCTGCGGGCCGGCAAGCAGCTCCAACTCGGGGATCACCTCGGCAATCACTTGCCCCACCGAACCCAGCGTGCGGTTAATCTGCTCGCGCCAGGCGGCCACCCGTTCGGGGCTTTCGGCCATGATCTGCCGGATCAGTTCGCGGAAGGCAACGTGCAGCCCGCTGAATGGAATATTCCGTTTGAATTGGTCGAACTTCCCCGCCAGAAAATAGCCCCGATGCTCCACAATCGGCCGCTGCACCTCGTTGACCAATCGCGACTTCCCCACCCCCGATCCTCCAGCAATCAGCAACAGCTCGCTGGGTCCGCCGGAAGCACGTTGGAACGCCGCAAGAAGCTGCTCCACCTCGCTCTCCCGGCCATACAACGTGTCGGGAATGCGGAAGCGGTCGGCAACGTCGTGCTGGGCAAGCGCGAACGGTTCAATCCCCCCGCCGCTTTGCCACTGCTGGCGGCAATGCTGCAGGTCCTGGCGAAGCCCGGCAACGCTTTGGTAGCGTTCGTCGGCGCTTTTGGCCATCAGCTTCAGCACCACTTCGGAAAGTATCGGGGGGATGCCAGGGCGAAGCGTGTTCGGGTGTTCGGGAAGGCGGGCAATGTGGCTGTGGATTAACTCTAGCCGGTCCAGCGTGGTGAACGGAAGCCGCCCGGTCAGCATTTGGTAGAAGGTGACGCCAAGTGAGTACAGATCCGAGCGGTGGTCCACCGTGCGGTTCATCCGCCCGGTTTGCTCCGGCGCAACGTAGGCCAGCGTTGCTTTGATGATATCTGGATTGGCAGCATTATGGGAAATCGTTGCCGCCGTGGGGGCAGCCATGGAGGCGATGCCGAAATCAATCAAGGTCGCCTGATGGGTTCCCGGTAGAACGATAATGTTGGCGGGGTTGATGTCCTTGTGGATCACCCCAGCGGCATGGACCGCCTGCAACGCATCGGCGATGCTGACTGATAGCTCCAAAAATTCATCAATCGAACAAGGCGTTCCCGCAAGCCGTTCCAGCAACGATTCCGCGTGGTCGTCATGCAGGACGATGGTGATACTGCTTCCGCTTTCCTGAAGCTCGATGGGCCGGATAATTTGCGGGTGATGGAACTGCTGAAGCAGCGCGAACTCATGCCGGAATCGTTCAAGAAGTTCGGCAGTGGGATAGTCGGTAGCAATGGTTTTCAGGATGACGCTGGCTCCATCGGAACGGCGCACCCCACGGCGCACCACGGCGTTTGGGCCTTGGTGCAGCAATTCCGCATTGTCGTACTTCAGCAACGGACACCTCCAGCAGCAGCTTTGGATTGGCAACGGAGCTTGATTGCCACACGGCAACCAGACAGGCGGGCGCAGGAACGGAAGGGAAAAAATCGGCGGGCAACTTACCATTCATGCCCCGGTTAATCAAACGATTTTTTAAAAACTTCATGGGCTTGCCGCACCCTTTTTCGTCGCGGCAAGTGAGTGTTTTTTTGGGGGATAGAGTTGGTAAAAAAACCTACACCAGCAGCTTCTTCAACGCCTCCTCCCCACCAAGTTCCCCGTTGTGAATTGCCTGCAAAACATCCTCCACATACTCCAACCGCCGCATCCCCACCAGCACGCTGTGAACCCCAGGAACGGAAAGAAGAAGCCGAAGGGAAAGGGATGAAAGGGAGCCATCCGGCTCGGTTCCGGTGGCGTTTCCAATAGCGTTTCCAATGGCGGCGCGCAGGCGATCCGAACGGGTCTGCGCTTGCTGGCCGTAGTGATTGCCAATCAGCGCAAGGGCGGCACGAGCTTGCTCGACGTATCCCTCAAGAAATCCCCCCAACGGGTCATCGGGATGCGCCAGCGATTGCTGCTGGGCGTACCGAAGCCGGGGCGCGAAATGGTGGGAAAGGATGTCGTTGTACCGCTCAATCGAACCGAAGCCCTCCCAGTGTTCCCGCAGCACCGCGCCGATGCCGAGGACCTGGCCCAACGCCTCGCGCTCGTCTGGGTCCGCCACCTCCGCTGTCAACGATTCTTGATCCCGCTCCAGGGCCTGAAGCTGGTCCAGAGCTTGCAAGATTTCTTGGGGAGAGACGTGGCGTTCGGTGGGGAAATCGGCAAGGCGGAGCAGGCCTTCGGGCTGGATTGCATTCAGCGGGCGGTTGATAAGCGTGGCAAGGTTCCGCTGGCGGGCAAGCTGGATAAGGGTGCTTCCGTCGGGCTGGTTCGGCGTGGCAACAAAGCCGCGTTCGTACAAGTTTGCCGGGAACTGAATCACCCCAAAATGATTCACCAACGACACACGGTTCGCCACGTTGATGACTTCTTGCAGCGACGTAAAATCATCGGCATCAGGAAGGCTTGGGAAGCTGTTGCTGGAAATGCCGTACCAGCCGATTCGCCCCCGCTCCACCTCTGTTTCCAAGTAGGCGAACGCATCGTGGATGCGGCGGTAATACTCGCGGCGTGCATCGGGCAACGGCACGCCATGCTTCGCCGCCCAGCCCAGATAGTACTCCGGATTATGAAGCAGAAGAACATCAACCGCAGGAAGGTTCAGCCGTTGCAGCGAGCGGGTAAGTTGGTCGTGCAGAAACTCCGGCGCGATACAATGCCACAGCCCGTTGCCGTAGCGAACAACATCGGGGAAGCCGCTTCCCGCCGACTCGCGCTCGGCAACCATCTCGAAGTTGCTTCCCTGAATATACCCGGCCTTTGTCACCACCACCACTTCTTGGCGGCGCAATGCCCCTTCGGCAAACAACTCATGGAGGACCTGGCCAATTAGCTGCTCGCTTCCGCCATCGGCGTAGTTGGCGGAGGTGTCAAGAAGGTTGATGCCCGAAAGCAACGCGCCACGCAGCGCAGCATGGTGCCCCGCAATCCCCGCCGAAACCCGATACCCGCCAAATCCCGCCCGCGAGACCATCAGCCCGGTTCGCCCAAACTGGATTGGCGGCAATTCTGGAAAGCGTTGGAAATATGAACGAGTGGCCGATTCGGTGGCACGCATGGGCAATGAAGGTTGGATGGTTGGTTTCTTCTCTCTATTGCTTCTCTCTACTTCCTCTATCTCCTGACTCGCACCTCACCCTTCCCCAACCAGATGCTTCGGCGGGGGGGTGCCAAGCTCGCGCTGGTAGGCTTCGTGGCAACGCTGAAGAAGGGATTGACGCTGGTGCTGATGGCGCGGCTGGCTGTGCAACTCCAGCAAAAAACTCCATGCCGGCTCAAAGATCGCATCCGCCTGCAAGGCTTGCTGAAGGTAGGCGGCAGCGCGCTCGGCATCCCCTAATTTTTTTTGGAGCGATGCAAGCTCCATCAGGGCCTGAAGCAGTTCATCTTTCAGGGTTGAGCGTTCAAAGTTGGTCCATTCCTGGGCAGTGTCCGAAGGGAAAAAATCTCCGTGATAGAGCCGCACCGCTTGCTCCAGCAGCCCCGCCTGTTGCTTGGCATCCGCTTGCTTTGCGGCGGCAGCAATCAGGCGGCGGAACTCCACAAAATCAATCTGGGAATCGTTGCCAAGATCAAGCCGGTAGGTTCCGTCGGCAATGGTGATGTAGCGGCTGGCCATTGCTGGCTTCAGCCCCGGCTCCAATGCTTTCCGGATGCAGGAAGTTGCGTTCCAGAGCGATGGGAGAAGGTTCCGCCCGGCGGGATTTTCCCAAATGGCATCCACCAACTCCTCGGCCGGAACCGCCCGCCCGTGGCGCAGCAGAAGGTACTTGAACACGTCGCGCGCTTTCTTCCTTCCCCATTCTTCTTGGGTGATGGTGTGGCCATTCACCACCACCGCAAAATCCCCCAACGTCCGAACAACAACGGAAGGGGAATTGGCAGAATCCGGCTCCGCACTCGATTCCCGCGCCGCAGCAATCCCCTGTTGAGATTTTTTGGATCTGGCCGCGGCGGGTGGCGGTTCGGTTGGGGTTGCGTTAGCCCGCGCCAACCACTCATGGCTTGATTTCAGCAATCGCTCCACCGTTTGGGTAAGCGTGTCGCCGCTGGTGGGGGTGGCGGTGTCCAGAAGGGTTTGCAGGTCGAAGTCCAGCAACGCGCTGCTGGTGGCGGCGTGCTGTTGTTCGGCGTTCAGTTTTTGCTGCAATCGCTCATGTTCTTTCTGGTGGGGTTCGGCTTCGCGCGCCATTCCGGAAGCGCGGAGCGCCAGCGCAAGGTCGCGGTGGGCAAGCTCGGCAATCGTGTCCCCCTCGTTGTTCGGCATTGCTTGGGGCCCACCGAAGCGCGTCGCGCAGCGCGGGAATGGCCTCGGGATAACGCCCGGCATTGCACAGGATCAGCCCGCGAATCTGGTGGCAGGAAGCAATGCGAATCGCCGATGAAATGGCCGAAGCAATCCGCGCCGCAGTGGTGATTGCTTCCAGCGCGGCATCGTACTCCCCCAGCTGGGCCAGCACCGGAGCAAGGGTCATCAGGATGTTTGCTTCGGGAAGCGGGGAACCAAATCGGCGGGCGGCGGCGCGTGCGCGTTGGCAGTAATGCAAGGCAAGCGGATGCTCCCCCATGCGAGCATGAACCACCGCAAGGGAGGCAAGCGCGAACGATTGGTCGTTATCCAACCCACGGGCAACGGCGTAGGCCAGATAATCGTTCAGATACTCCATCGCTTTCAGGTGCGAGCCGGCCTCGGCATGGACCTCGCCAATCACCTTGACGGCACGGTAGTACCACAGGTCCTCCTGCTCCTGGCGGGCAATGCTGGCGGATTCCACCAGCCGCTCCAATGCCGACTGCAGCCGCCCGGAGCTGGCATCGTACTGCCCTGCATCGAACAGAAGCCGCAGCAGTGCGGAGCGATTATTCTGCTGGCGAGCAACGTGCATCCCCAGCACCAACGTCTGGTCCCGTTCGCGGAATTCCCCCAGCCGATTTTGAACAAGGCTGATGCTGCGCAGAAGCTCAGGCAGGTACGGGGAAGAAGGGGCCGTGGTGGAAACGTGCAACCCAAACTGAAACTGATCCAGCGCGCGGCGGATGTCGGCAAGCTCGAAGTACATCACCCCGCTGGCAAGAAGCGTGCGTGCCATTCCGGCAACGTTCCCTTCCTCCTCGAAGGTTTCAAGCGCGTCGGCAAACAGTGCGGTGGCGCGTGCGGAGTCGCGTTCGCGCCGCCACAGCACCGCCGCAAGCAGCAGCCGCCCGCTGGCAATGGCCTGCCGGTTTCCTTCCCGTTCGGCATCGGCGATCAGGTCCGCAGCAAGGGTTGCAACGTCATTGCTGCGGCTTTCAATCACGTGGGACGGAAGCGCGATGGCCCCTTTTGCCCGATCCAACAAAGGGAACGTGCGCCGAAGGGAATCAAGGAGTTGATCGTAGCGGTCTGGCACGGGAAGCGATTGCTGCGGGAAGCGGTTATCGGAAATCATCACCCCCGGGAAGAGTTGCCCGGGGGAACAGAAAGAATGCGGAGAGGGGGAGGATTACACGAACAACCGGAACAGGAGATAGAGTCCGCCGGCCATCAGCATCGAGGCTGGGAGCGTTAGCAGCCAGGCCAGCGCGATTTTGCGAACGGTCCCGCTTTGCAGGCCGGCGCGGTTGGCCACCATTGTTCCGGCAACGCCGCTGGCAAGGACGTGGGTGGTGCTAACGGGCAATCCGGCCACTGCCGAAATCCCAATCGTGCTCATGGCCACCAGTTCTGCCGAGGCACCTTGGGCGTAGCTTAAATGCCCCATTCCAATTTTTTCCCCGACGGTGACGACGATCCGTTTCCAGCCGATCATGGTGCCAAGCCCCAGGGCGATTGCCACGGCCACCATCACCCACGACGGCGCGTAATCGGTGATTGCGCGGATGTCGCTCCGGTAATTTTTCACTGCGGCTTTGGCTTCGGGGGGAAGCGCAAGGTTCCCATTTTTTTCCGCCACGGCGATTGCGTTATCCACCCGCAGAACGCTTTTGCGGATTTCCCACCGCTGCTCCTTCGGCACATCTTTTGGCGTATCCTTCCCTTCCAACAATTTCCGGATCAACGCCAAATCCCCTTGCACCGTTGCCACCGTTGAGGCAGCGGCGGCAGTGGTGGGCGCGCCTTGCGGCGCAAAGCCAGCCTGCTGCACGCTTGCCGATGCTGGCAATGCCGGCTCAAGGATTACCCCTGCGGCAAAGGTCTGCTCCAGCTTCCGCACGGCGTTCAGGGTGCGCTCGGTTTCGGCGTGGGTCATGGCGGTGTTCAGGGCGTACTGCGCCGGAAGGATGCCGATCAGCACCAGCATAATCAGCCCCACCCCTTTCTGGCCATCGTTCGAGCCGTGGACAAAGCTGACACCGGTGCAAGTAAGAACAAGAAGAGCGCGAATCCAGAATGGCGGGGGGGCATCTTCGGCGGGTTTATCGTACAGATAGGGCTGGCGGATGGTCCGTTTCGATATCCAAAGCAAAACTCCGGCAAGGGTGAAACCGATCAAGGGGGAAATCAGCAGAGCAAGCCCAACACCTTCGGCTTTGCTCCAGTTGACACCATCGCCAAAAACATGGCCCGGGAGAAGTGAGTTTGCCAACCCAACCCCAAGAATCGCGCCGATCAGCGTGTGCGAGCTGGAAGCGGGAAGCCCTTTGTACCACGTCCCCAAATTCCACAGCACCGCCGACACCAGCAACGCCAGCACGGCAGCAAGCCCGCCGCCGGTCCCTTTGGTTATCAGCAGGTCCACCGGAAGCAAATGGACGATAGCAAGGGCAACGGCAATGCCCCCAAGGAAAACGCCAAAGAAGTTGCAGATACCCGACCAAACCACCGCTACCCACGGGCGAAGCGACCGGGTGTAGATCACCGTAGCAACCGCATTTGCGGTGTCGTGGAAGCCGTTTACCACCTCAAAGCCAAGAGCAATGAGCAGGCAGAGGATGAGCAGAAAGGTCTGGCCGCCACTGGTCAGGCCGTTGAACAGATCGAAGTCCATGCAGAAGTTCGCGCAAGTGAAGCCCGCCATGCCACAAGCAAATGCCACAGGCAAAGCAGAACGGTGCGCGAAATTAACATTGGGGAGAGAATAACGGTGTGGGAAGGGGCTATCAAGAGCGTTACTACTGATGACGGCGGCCAAATGCCCAGAATGGAGGCGCAGGCAAGGCGGATGGTTTCCGGCAGATTTTCGCGGAACGGATACGAAAAACTGATACGAACGGAACAGCGGGTTCCGCGCCGTAATGGTGCCGAACCCGCTGTTGTTGTTGTTGGTGTGGGGCGGGGTTGTTTTAGCGTGCGATTATCAGGTTATCGCTGGCAAGAACCTGGCCGTTTGCGGCGTTAATCATCACCCGGTAGAAACCGTTTGCCAGCCCCTCGGTCCCGATCACGGCTTGCTGGTCCCCGGCAGCGGCTGCGCGGCCAAACCGCCCAACTTCTTGGCCGAAGGCATCGAACAGCCGGATGGTGATTTCCGATTCCTTCAGCAAGCCGTAGCTAACCGTGGCGACGCTGGCTGCCGGGTTCGGGGTGATGCTCATCCCCGTCACCATTGCCCGGTCCTGATACACCGCCTGGATTGGCAGGCTGGTCATCTCAGCAAGGGGCTTCTGCTCGGCATCGTTGTTGTCCACCACAACGTTCAGCTTGAAATCGCCCGTGGTCACGCTTCCGTTGGCCACAATGGTTGCCAGCTGGCCACTTTCCACCGATCCGCGAGCGCGATAGAACACCTTCCCATCCTTCTTCAACTCCACCGTCAGCTGCCCAATGGGAAGCGGCAGATACTCGCTGAAGGCCTTGAACGCAACACCCGTCAGTTCCGATGATGCACCGGAAGCATCAGTCAGTTTCACGTCAACGGTTCCGGCATCTTCCGCCCCGTGGAGCAACCGCACCAGCCCTTTTCCGGCGGGCGTTGTCAGGCTGAAGGCACGGGTCAAGGCAACAGGCTGCGTTAGCCCGATTGCATAAATCGTGTAGGCGGAGTCGGCATTCAGCAGGGAGTTCGATTCAATCCCGACGGGGCTATCAATTCCTGCGCCGGCCAATCGGACTTTCACGTTGTGCGTGCCCGGGGCAAACGAGCGGAGCGCCGTAGCGTTCCGTGGCGACAGGTTAGCTTCGGCGGCTGGGGTGACGTTATCAACAAAGATGTCAACCGCAGGGACCGTTGGCGCGGCATGGACAATCCGCACCTTTGCTTCCCCTTGCGGGACGTAGGTGAAGGTGGCCATTGGCATCTGCGCAGCGTCGGCAGTTTCGTCAACGATCGTGAAGCTCAATTCCCCTTCGGTATCCTTCCGCCCGTTCAGCACCAGCGTAAGCATTTTGCCGGCAGGGATCACCCCCGTGGTGCTGATATACGTTGCACCGCCGCTGGAAGCAATGTCAATCCGCGTTGCGCCGGCGGGAAGCTCCATTGCTGGAATCAGCGTGCCGTAGTTAATGGCATCGCGGTTGACCTTGTTGTTGTTGGCATCGGTGATTTTAAGGTCCACAATGCCCGCACCAACGCCAGCGTGCAGAATCCTCACTAGCGATTTCCCCGCCGGCACGTTTACCGTTTTGCCACGGGCAAGCGTCACGACGCTGGTGGTGGTGGCCATGGAGCCAATCGGGACCAACGTGTAGATGGTGTCGGCACTCAGCTTCATCGCCATGGTTTTGAAGGTGGTGTCGCCAGGTTTCAGCGAAGGGGCAATCATCTTGATGGTGTGGTTTCCGTCGCCGGTGGTCATCAAGTCCGTGGCGTTGCGGTAGGTAAGGCCGGTGCCAAGCGCGGGGAAGATGTTATCCACGTAGAAATCGAGCGCGGGGCCATCGGGGACAAGGTGGGCAACGCGGAAGGTGGATTGCTTGTTCTCCAACAACGGGGTCATCTGGGCCAGCGGCATCTGGGTGTTGTCGTTGGTTTCATCAACCACACGCAACTTGAACTCCCCGGGAACCGCCAGCCGCCCCGATGGAACAATGGTGATGATCTGGTTTGCCGCAAGGTTGTACGTAGCGCGGTAGAACACCGGCCCACCGGCCTGCGACACCTCAACCGTGCACACGCCATTGGCATACGACTGGTAGCCGGTGAAGCGTTGATAATCAAGCTGCTGGGTGGTGTTCTTGTTCCCTTTGGCATCGGTGATGCTGATATCCAATTTGCCAGCATCGGAGGAACCGTTAATGAAACGAACCACGCCCAGCGCGTTGGTCCCAGCAACCACTTTATGGCGGCCAAGAATCACCTGCGAGATATTCAGCGGCTGATTAACGCCAAACAGATAGACGGTGTAGGAGCTATCCTTGACGATAGGATAGGAACGGGTGAAGATGGTGGTTGCCTGGCCGGCGCGGGTCATCTTCACTTCCCGGAAACCTTGCCCGGCCGGCTCGGTGATCTCCGTGACGACATACTTGGAGCCGTCGCCGAAGTTCATCGCGCTTTCCAGCGGTGTGGTTTCCTTGTTCCAATAGCAATCCATTGCCGGCCCACCAGGCAACAGATGAACAACGCGAACTTTTGATTGGGACCAGGCCATCGCCGGCATGATTGCCAGCATCAACGCCAAGCCCCACCACCGTGCAAACGGGGTAGGGAATTTCATGCTACACTCTCCTTCTTGGGATTGTTGAACGGATTATGCGTGATTGCAAATAGTGGATGCAGACCGATTTTCTGAGTGATATGACCCCCAAGCCCAAAGGAACGTTACCGCAGCATGGCACTGGTGAAACGGATCCCCACTTGGGTAACGGTTGAGCGTTGTGGGAAGTAGCGGGTTAGATCGTCGGCAAACCGCTCGATGGCAACGTATGGCCGCAACGTCCCAATTCCCCCCTTCAACCCAACGCCCGCCTCGCAACGGAAGCTGACCGACTCCGCAAGCGACCCACCTGGAACCGACCATGCCCCCCAACCGAGAAGATAGGCCTGGCCAGCCGTGCCAACCAAGTACGTTATTCGCCCCCCTGCGGTGATATTTCCGCTTGCTTCGGCAAGGCTGCGCCCGCCGTTGTTGGCCGGGAAACGATACTCCGAAGAAGCCGGATACCAGTCGGCACGGAGATAGGTAGAAATCGAAAGTCCGTTGAGCAGTTGAAGGTCTGGCAGTGCCACCGCAGCGTAGGGTCCGCTAAGAATAACCACCCGTTTGGCAATCGCCGTAAGGTCGGGGTCGTCCGAGTCCACAGGGTCCGAGTTGTCAACATCATGCTTGCACTGATGGATCCCCCCCAACTGCACGGTGACGCTGCCAAATTTTTTGGAGAGAGCCAACGCTTCTTCCCACCGGACCTGGCGCGGGTTGAAGCCGATGTCGTTCTTGGCATTGCCAATCATCTCATTGCCAAACAGCAGCGAAAGGGTGGCATCGGACCAGCGGTACAGTTCAATAAACCCGCCAGCTTTGATGTCCCACGCCACCTCACCATCGGTGGAGCCGTAGCCACGGTTCACCTCAAGGGTGATCCCCTGGTGTTGCAAAAAGCCAACGGCTGCTGCCGAATCAACGAATGGATCAAGCAGAACATCACGGGTAACCTGAAGTTGGGCAGCGGCAATCGCAACGCCACACAGCTGCGCAAGCAGCATCATGCACAATCGGACCATTGGGAACCTCCAGTTTTATTGCTGGACACGAATCCCACGAAGGGATAACAGCGGGCGCAATGGTCGCGGTTTTCTTCTAAAACCGATACCGAAAACTCGTCACCGGAAGCACCAGCGGGGCGGCGGAAAGGGCGATTCCGAAATCCGCCGAAAGATGCTCGTTCTGCAGCCGGATGCCAACCATCGAGACCGTGTTCTCCGGGCGCGAGAAATCGTTGGTGGCAATCTCCCCCACCCAGAACATATCGTCGCGACCGAAGGCCGGAGCGTCGAACCCGAAAGCCGCGCCCATTGCTCCTTGATAGTACAGGGTGAACTGCGTGGTGTCCTCCCCGGGACCAAGGATATTCACAGGGGCTTGCTCATCCCCCGCCGCTTTGTAGAAGATCATGGCCGAGTACCGCCCCGTCCCCAGCGCAAAGGTCCCCACGCCGTAGATATGCGCGTACGGGTGGTCCGTGGTGAAGAAGGTGTAGGTCCCCCCCACCGCGAACTCCATATCCTTCTCCCGCTCCACCGTAAACTTTGCGTTGACGTGATAAAGCTGCGATTTCAGCGAAACCGTTGGGACGATGGTTGCCCCCGCGTTGATGGTTGCCCCATATCCCAGCCCAAAGGTGGCATACAGGAACCCAAGCTCGTAGTTCGTCAAGCTAAACCCCGGTCCGGCTGGCGAGGCGGTCGGCATCAGGAAGTGCTGCGAGCGGTGCAGGTAGGTGTCGCGGGGGAAGGTGATGGGGATGAACTCCTTGATCAGGTTCTTCGGAACGCGGACGATATCGAACTCCGTCTTGATTTGGAAGGTATCGCCCGAGGCCACAACGTTCCCGCGGAAGCGATCCCCGCTTTCCAGCACGACGATGTACTCCAACTTATCACGCGGGACAAGGGGCGAGAACGTTTTGGTTTGCGCGGTGGCCACCGCAAGGCCCACCAGAAAAAGGAGTGCGCACGATAGGAGAAATTTCATGATACAGTTTTCCGGGTCTGAAAGCGTTTGGATTGGGTTAGACTGGCTTATATTTGCCCTCCCCGTTGGGGAAATGGCCCGGATGGCGGAACTGGCAGACGCGCTATATTCAGGGTGTAGTGTCCGTACGGACGTGCAGGTTCGATTCCTGTTCCGGGCACCCAGAAGCAAGATACGACGGCGAAGAGCACTCTTCGCCGTCGTTCTTTTTTTCACAGAGTACAAGGCGCAGTTCAAAGTGCCGAACCAGCCATAGCGTGCGGCCCCGGCAGCCGTCAGCATTCGTTGCCCCACCCATCCCTTCATGCAAAGCATCCACCGCGCAAGCCCGCTACCGCAGCCGCACCGCCTTCCCCAATTTTGCGAGAAGAGTTGCCCCCCGAACGACCCAAGCAACAGCAACCAACGAAAAGAATTGGGGCCGAGCCGCCAGGAAACCAAATCAGCGATTTATTTTCACGGCCTGCGGAATGCTTTCCAGAAGCTACGCCAGCTTCACACAGGCCACACAGCCCGCTTCACACCGTTGCCCTGCCTGTGGTGCGATAGCAAGTAGCGGCAACCTATCAACAACCCATTCGGATGAGGTGAATTGGCATGAGTGTTTTTGATAAAAAGTCCTTAAGCGAACGCGACATCTGCACCAAGTTTATCACCCCCGCGCTTCGGAAATGCGGGTGGGATGAACAAACCCAGATGCTGGAGCAATTCTATTTTACCAAGGGGCGCATCATCGTCCGGGGCAAACTTGTGAACAAGGGCAATGCCAAGTTTGCCGACTATGTGCTCTTCTACAAGCCGAACATTCCGGTTGCCATTATCGAAGCCAAGGACAACAAGCACGCCGTGGGCGATGGGATGCAGCAGGCACTGGATTATGCCCAGACCCTCAACATCCCCTTCGTCTTCACCTCCAATGGCGATGGCTTTGTTTTTCACGACCGCACCGGAAACAGCCCCCAGATGGAATCGGAACTTCCGTTGGATGGCTTCCCCACCCCTGCCGAACTCTGGCGGCGATACTGCGATTGGAAAGGCATCAGCCCCGAACAAGAAGCCGTGATCCTGCAACCCTATCACGACGGCAAGACCCCGCGCTACTACCAAACCAACGCCATTAACGCCACCATCGAGGCCATTGCAAAAGGCCAAAACCGTATCCTGCTGGTAATGGCCACGGGCACTGGCAAAACCTACACCGCATTCCAGATTATCTGGCGGCTCTGGAAGGCCAAGCAGAAGAAACGCATACTCTTCCTTGCCGACCGCAACATCCTGATTGACCAGACAATGGTGAACGACTTCCGCCCATTTGGATCCGCAATGGCGAAGCTCAGCACAAATGCAAAAACCATTGAGCGGGAGGATGGCACCCAGGTGGAACTCCCCACAGCACTCGATACCAAACGCCGCATTGACACCTCGTTCGAAATCTACCTGGGATTGTACCAGGCAATCACCGGCCCGGAAGAACGCGACAAACTTTTCCGCGAACTCTCCCCAGGATTCTTCGATCTTATCGTGATTGATGAATGCCACCGTGGCAGCGCCGCCGAAGATTCCGCATGGCGCGAAATTCTGGAGCATTTCTCCGGTGCTGCCCAGATTGGCCTGACCGCCACACCCAAGGAGACAGCCTATGTCTCCAACATTGAGTACTTCGGCCCGCCTGTGTACACCTACTCCCTGAAACAAGGCATCCGCGATGGGTTCCTTGCGCCCTACAAGGTCGTCAAGGTTCATATCAATGTTGATGTTCAGGGCTATCGCCCGGAGAAAGGAACTGTGGACCGGAATGGGGATGAGATAGAAGACCGCATCTACAACACCAAGGACTTCGACCGCAGCATCGTTATTGACAACCGCACAAGAATTGTCGCCAAGAAAATCACCGACTTCCTGAAGGAGAGCGGCGACCGGTTCCAGAAAACCATCGTCTTTTGTGTTGATACCGAGCATGCCGCACGCATGCGCCAGGCACTGGTCAACCAAAACGCCGACCTGGTGCAGCAGAACGACCGCTACGTGATGCGCATCACCGGCAACGACCCTATCGGCCAAGCACAGCTGGGCAACTTCATTGACCCAGAAGCAAAGTACCCCGTGATCGTCACCACATCGCGGCTGCTTTCCACCGGCGTTGATGCCCAGACCTGCCGCCTGATCGTCCTTGACCGCGAGGTTGGCTCCATGACCGAATTCAAGCAGATTGTTGGGCGCGGTACACGCATCCACGACGACACCAAAAAGTACTACTTCACCCTGCTCGACTTCCGTGGCGCAACCAACCATTTTGCCGACCCCGAGTTCGACGGCGAGCCAGTGCAGATCTACGAACCAAGCGAGGAGGACCCCATTGCCCCACCCGATGACGACGAGGCCGACGCCACCACCTACTCCACCGATGAGGAGGCCCGTATCATCCTTGACCCTCCGTTTGGCGGCGGCGGCGGCGGCGGCGTTTTCGAGAATCCGAAGATCTACGTGGATGGCGTGCAGGTCAATATCATCGGCGAGCGGGTGCAGTATATTGACGAAGGGGGAAAGCTGATTACCGAAAGCCTGCGCGACTTTACGAAGACCGAGTTGCGCAAGCGATTTGCCAGCTTGGACCAGTTCCTGAACCAGTGGAACGCCGCCGACCGCAAGCAGGCGATTATCGAAGCATTGGCCGCCGAAGGCCTACCGCTGGAACCGATTGCCGATGAAGTTGGCAGCAATCTGGACCCCTTTGACCTTATCTGCCACGTGGCATTCGACCGCCCAGCACTTACCCGGCGCGAACGTGCCGAAAACGTGCGCAAGCGCGACATCTTCACGAAGTATGGCCCCACGGCCCGCGCCGTCCTGGAAGCCCTCCTGCAGAAATATCAGGATGAAGCGGTCCTTGACTTCCACGACGTTCGTATCCTCCAGATCAATCCGTTCGATACCATGGGGACCCCCGTTGAACTGATCCGCCAGTTCGGCGCCCGCGCCGATTTCGAGCGCGCAGTCCATGAACTCCAAACCGCACTCTATCAAGAAGCAGCCTAATCAAGAAGCAGCCTAACCTATGTCCGTTCGCAATACCGTTAAATCCATCCAAGACATCATGCGCCAGGATGTTGGCGTTGATGGCGATGCCCAGCGCATCTCCCAGCTTTGCTGGATGTTCTTCCTGAAAATCATTGACGACCAGGACCAGCAACTGGAGCTGATGCACGATAACTACCGCTCCCCAATCCCGCCCCACCTTCAGTGGCGCGCTTGGGCCGCCAACCCCGAAGGAATCACCGGCGATGAACTTCTATCCTTCATCAATGCACAGCTGTTCCCGGGGTTGAAAGGGCTGGCCGGCACGGGCCAGCAGGGGGACCGCCGCCGCGTTGTCCGCGACGTCTTCGAGGATGCCTACAACTACATGAAATCGGGCCACCTGATGCGCCAAGTGGTGAACAAAATCAACGCCGTTGACTTCAACAACCTGGCCGAACGCCAACACTTCGGCGACATCTACGAACAGCTTCTGAACGACCTGCAAAGCGCCGGCAACGCCGGCGAATACTACACCCCACGCGCTGTCACCGCATTCATGGTGGACCGCATTGACCCCCGCCCGGGCGAACTGCTGCTGGACCCGGCTTGCGGCACCGGCGGATTCCTTACCAGCGCCATTCGCCAAATGCGCGACCGCTACGTCCGGAAGGTCCAGGACGAACAAACAATGCAGCAGGCACTGCGCGCTGTGGAAAAAAAACAGCTCCCCCACATGCTCTGCGTCACCAACATGCTGCTGCACGGAATTGAAGACCCCAGCGTTGTGAAGCACGACAACACCCTGGCCCGCCCCTACACCAGCTACACCGCCAGCGACCGCGTTGACATCATCCTGAGCAACCCACCCTTTGGCGGGCGCGAAGAAGATGGAATCGAGGGGAACTTCCCGAAGCATTTCCAAACACGCGAGACCGCGGACCTGTTCCTGGCCCTTATCATCCGCCTGCTGAAACCTACGGGCCGCGCCGCCGTGGTCCTGCCCGATGGCTCCTTGTTTGGCGAAGGCGTAAAAACACGCCTGAAAGAACACCTGATGGAAGAATGCAACCTTCACACCATCGTCCGCCTGCCGAACAGCGTCTTCAAACCCTACGCAAGCATCGGCACCAACCTCCTCTTCTTTGAAAAAGGGACCCCCACCAAGGAGATATGGTTCTACGAACACCGCGTGCCCGAAGGCCAAAAAGCCTACTCCATGACCCGCCCCATACGGATTGAACACCTGCAGCCATGCGTGGAATGGTGGGGCGGCGCCAACCGGCAAGGCCGCGTGGAAACCCCCGTGGCCTGGCGCGTTGCCGCCGCCGACGTGAAGGCACGTGGCTACAACCTTGACTTCAAAAACCCACACACCGTTGCCGACGACCACGGCGACCCCGAAGAACTGCTGGCACGCCTGGACAACGCCGAAGCAGAAACCGCCAAGCTCCGCAACCGCCTGAGCACGATCCTTCAGGAGGCATTGCTCCGATGAACCCCGAACAACTTCTTGCCCACTTCCACCGCATTGCCAATGCCACCGGCGCAATCCCACGCCTGCGCCAAACCATCCTGGACCTTGCCGTCCGCGGCAAACTTGTGGACCAACACCCCGATGATGAACCCGCAGCTGAACTCCTGAAGAAAATTCAGAAGGAGAAAGAACGGTTGGTGAAGAGTGGGGAAATCAAAAAGCTGACAACATTGCCTATCAATGAAAATGATGAGCCTTTCAACATCCCTAGCCAGTGGGTGTGGACCCGACTAGGAGATATCGGTGATTGGGGGTCTGGATCAACACCCTCTCGAGGAAACTTTGAATTCTTTGGTGGAGCGGTAACCTGGCTAAAGTCTGGCGAACTAAATGACAATCGCCAGTTAGTTGGTTCAGAAGAAACCGTCACTGAACTAGCACTTGCTAACTGCTCATTCCGGCAGAACCAACCTGGCGATGTTCTCATTGCCATGTACGGTGCGACAATTGGAAAAGTCGCAATACTTGCTGAACCGGCAGTCACGAATCAGGCCGTTTGCGGTTGCACACCTTTTTCAGGGATACTCAATCTTTATTTGTTCAACTTCCTTCTTTCTCAGAGAACGCAGTTTCAATTAGCAAGTGAAGGCGGTGCTCAACCCAACATCTCAAAGATTAAGATTGTTGGGTTTGCCTTCCCCCTCCCCCCCCTTGCCGAGCAGCACCGCATTGTTGCGAAGGTGGATGAGTTGATGGCCATCTGCGACGAACTGGAGGCCGCAGAGCAACAACAGGAGAACCAGCGGGACCGGCTGGTGGCGGCATTGCTGCAACGCCTGAGCAATAGCACCGACGCAACAACATTCCGCACCCATGCCCAATTCTACCTTGGCAACCTCCCACGCCTTGCTACCCGGGTGGAGCACGTGAAGCAGTTGCGCCAAACCATCCTGAACCTTGCCGTCCGCGGCAAACTTGTGGACCAACACCCCGATGATGAACCCGCAGCAGAACTCCTGAAGAAAATTCAGAAGGAGAAAGAACGGTTGGTGAGGGAAGGCAAGGCCAAGAAACAGGATTCGGCATTAATGATACGGATGGACGAACACCCCTTTCCATTACCTACTGGATGGTGTTGGACCCGATTAGCTACGATTAGTCAAAAGATCCATTATGGATATACGGCATCAGCGAATCGCTCTCTCACTGAAGTCCGACTTTTGAGAATCACTGATATTCAGAATAATTCTGTCGTTTGGGATTCTGTACCCGGATGCGAAATCTCTAAGTCTGAGGTTAATCAATACAGACTTGAGCAAGGTGATATCCTGATTGCACGAACAGGAGGAACAATCGGAAAGACATTCCTTGTTAGGGAAATACCAGTCATAGCAGTGTTTGCGTCGTATTTGATTCGAGTGCAGGGGTCGTCTTTGATATATGACCAATATCTCAAGTTATTCCTTGAGTCACCACTCTATTGGAAGCAATTACAGGACGGGGCAAGAGGAGGTGGTCAACCAAATGTCAATGGGCAAACGCTTGGCCGTATGATCGTTGCCCTCCCCCCCCTTGCCGAGCAGCACCGCATTGTTGCGAAGGTGGATGAGTTGATGGCCATCTGCGACGAACTGGAGGCACAGCTTACCGCCGCCGAAACCGAGCGGAGCCGCTTGCTGGAGGCAATCCTTCACAAGGCATTGGCGGCGGCATCCACCACACCCCAGCAGAAAGGGGCACGCCGCCACGCACGCGGGGGGCAGCTTGCACTTACCCTATCCGAACTACACCAGCCATGAAACCTGCTCCTTTCTCCATATCGCTTACGGCTTCCGATGGGACCCAACGGCAATCGCTGCTGGGAATGGACCTATCGGAGCTGGCCACGTTTTTTGCCGGCATCGGCGAAGCGGAGTTCCGCGCCAAACAGGTGTACCAGTGGGCCTACCGCCGCCACGTGCCGGACGTTGCCAACATCACCAGCCTTAGCCGCCAGCTTCGCGCACGCCTTGCCGAAACCGCCACGCTCCGCACGCTAACCCTTGCCGACCAACAAACCAGCAGCGATGGGACCATCAAGTTCCTGTTCCGCACCCACGACGGCTTCAACATCGAGTCGGTCCTGATCCCCAGCGAGGCCCGCGACGACCAGGAAGAACCGAAACGCCGCACCATCTGCATCTCCACCCAAGTTGGTTGCCCGCTTGATTGCAAGTTCTGCGCAACCGCTTCGATGAAGCTGAAACGGAATTTGGCGGCGGGTGAGATTATCGAGCAGTTCCTGCGGGTCCAGGAGGCTGCCGGGCAGAAGATCACGAACATCGTGTTTATGGGAATGGGGGAGCCGATGCTGAACTACGACGCGGTGTTCCGCGCGGTGGCGTTGTTCACCGCGCCGGAGAACGATCTGGTTCCGGCTTCGCGCATCACCATCTCCACCTCGGGCTTGGTGGAAGGGATCCGGCGAATGGCCGACGCGGGGGAGAAGATCAAGCTGGCAATCTCGTTGCACGCCTCCACCAACGGGCTGCGGAGCGAGCTGATGCCGATCAACCGGCGGCATGATTTGACGGAGGTGATGGACGCAGTGGAGTACTACTACCGCAAAACCCGAAGGCCGGTCACGTTTGAGTATATCCTGTTCGAGGGATTGAACGACACCGAGGAGGACGCACGCCGGATTGCGAAGCTGACGCGGCGGGTCCCCACCAAGGTGAACATCATCCCGTTCCACAGCATCAACTTCACCAACCCCACCGGAATCTCGGCGCGGCTGCACCCAACCACCCGCCAGCAGTTCGACAATTTTGTGGCGATGCTCCGCGCCCACGACGTTCAAGTGATGGTCCGCTCAAGCTCCGGCCAAGACATCGAAGCAGCCTGCGGCCAGCTGGCAGTGAAGCATGGGAACGTGACGCTGAAGGAGGATGCGGGGGGGTGAAGGTGCTAGCTTTCATAGCCACTCAACACCTCTTCTCGTCACCTTGATACGGGATTTTACGCCCGTTATTCTTCGGCTGATTGAAAGTTTTCCCCTCGGCTGATTGAAAGTCTGGCTTTCCCTCCACAACGCTAATGCCCGAAAAAAGACTCGATTTTCACGGTTGAAGTCAATGCGAATGTCCGGGTTTCGGCAATGGTGAGTGTGGTGTCGGCGGGAAGATTGCGAAGGCGGAGATTGAGCACCACCAGCAGTTGCTGGCAGTCGCCGCGCTGGAATTGCTGGACGATGGTGTAACGTGGGTCGCGGAAGATGGAGGCCTGGGGAAGCTCCATGTAGCCATGCTTCAACGTTGTGTCGGAAACCCCGGGAGCAATCTGCCAGGAGAATAACTCATAGTTGAAGATGCGTGGCAGAGGCTGGTTGCCAGGGGCGCAACGGACTTGCACCACGCAATCCTCCACCCTGAATTGCTGCGGGAAGGTTGCGTTCATTTCGGTGCTTACCGTCATCCGGCCACGGACTTCTGGGCGCACCGTCATTGTGCAGGTAAGGCCTTCGTCCTGGTACACCATCACCCTGCTGGATTGGCTTTCCGGCTCAACAAAAGAATACTTCCGAACAGGAAGGCAGGAGCAGAGAACCACAGCAAGCAACAACGGAAGAACACGCATGGCAGAGAATAGGCTTGGATGGACCGAATTGGATGAGCCAAGATGGACACCACCACCACCAGACATCCAGGGCGCAACGAACCGAACCATTGCGCCCCTTCTTCATTCGGCACTCCATCGGCTTCTCACAGATCCATCAGCTGCATCAGCCCCTCCCCTGCCTGAAGCTGGCCAAGCATGGCGCGGAATCCATCCAACCCGAATTTGTTGATGAAGTAGATCGGGTTCAGGAAACGCTCCTGCAACGCTCCGTCGGGAAGGACCAGCGTTTGCGCAGCGGTTAGGCGGTCCGCCTCGGTTTGCTCCCGCTTCTTCAGCGCGGACCGCAGCCGCTTGCTGAAGTCATCGAACTGCTTCCGGGCGGCGGTGGCGGCGGCCCCCAAGGCCCCTTTCAGCGAGGCATCAATCTCACCAGCAATCCCCACAAGCTCTTGCTCGGCATCGTTTACCAGAGCCAACGCACGTTCGGCGGCGGCGTGAAGTTGGTCGTTCAGCTGGCCATCCATCAGCGCGGTTGCGGGGTCGAACGCTGGGTTCAGCAACTCCTGAATCCCCCACCGCCCCTGCTCAACAATCCGCCTCACTTTCGGCTCGATCAGCGTGGCGAACGGGCGCGGGATCACTGTCGGTTCCTCCACCCCAAACAGCCTGTAGAGCTGGTTCACCTGGCGTTGGTAGGCAAGCTCCGTCGGCCCGCCGATGTAGATCGTCGTTGGCAAGATTCCATCCTGGATGATTGGCCGCAACGCAACGTTTGGCGACAGCCGCTCCGGCGCGGTGGCGGCAATCTGGCGTAGCTCGGCTTCGGAAATCCATTCCTCCGTCCCTTTTATCCGGTAGCCTTCCCCCCCCTGCGGCTCCAGCCCGCGCCGTTCCCCGTTGTGGGTCAGGAACAGCATCCCTGGCTTCGGCTCGATTGGCGTTGATATTCCCGATGCGCGCAACGATTCGGTGGATTTGGAAAGCGCCGCAAACGCCGCGTCGCGCTCGGTGATTGCTGCGGCGAACAGATCGCCAGCAAGCCGTTTCAGCGGGGCCGAGCGGGAGTTCAGCAGGACGATGGGAACGTCGCCAGCAATCGCGTAGAATGCGCGGGCAAAGCCGTCGGCAAGGGTTTCGCCCGGGCGGTAGCTGTCGGTCAGCAATCCGATTGCTGCGTCGGAGAAATCGGTTGGAAGAAGGTGTTGGCGCAAAGATTCAGCAAGCGCCAGCAAGCCTTCCTGGCTCACCACGCGGTCGCCAACATGGAGCGGGCGCGGGTCGCCGTCGTCGTAGCGAAGCATGGCCGGTTTTCCGGCGCGGTCCAGCACCCCAACCGCGCTGGCTTCGGCGAAATCGTGGTCGTCGGCTTCAATCCAGAAGACCGGGACGAACTGATAGTCCGGCCTCCTCCCCTGGATTACCGCCCCCATTGCTTTGTAGATAGAGTAGAGCGGGCCGGTCAGCAGCCCGGCTTGTTGCCCCGTCACCACGGCGTAGGCGTTCGGCTGGCGAAGCCGTTCGGCGGCGGCAATCGCTTGCGGCGGGGCATTCCAGCGGTGCAGATCGGCAAGGAGCGCGTCGGCAAGGATGGCGCGGTGTTCCGGGGTGAATCGGGAGAGGTTGCGAAGTACGATCATCCGAGCATCTATGGGCTCCCTCAGTCCCGACGTTTCAAACTGTGGGAGCCGTAGGAGCGGAATGTGGGTTGGCATGGTTATGAGCTATGAGTTGTGGTTTGCGAATTGCGCTTGTGAGTTGCCGAGCGGGAGCAGTTGACGATTGATAGCCATCAGTGGTGTGGGCGAAGGATGTCGGAGAGAAGAATATCGCCACTTACAGGATTGGGTCCGGGCTGGGCAGCGGCAGCAATGGCTTCGCGTTCGGGCCATTGGCACAGCTGATAGAGTGGGCAGTGGAAGCAGTGCGGGCGTTGGGCTTTGCAGACCCACCGGCCAAATCGGATCAGGTCAACATGGAACTGCACGGCGGCGTTCTTGGGAAGCAGCGGGCGCAGCGCGTGGAAGGTGGCATCGGCGGTTCGGGCGTGGACGATCCCGAGGCGATTGGCCACGCGGTGGACGTGGGTATCCACCGCGCAAACGTCGCGGCCCAGGGCGAACATCAGAACGCAGCTTGCGGTTTTCAGGCCAACGCCGGGAATGGAGGTGAGTTCGGCAAGCACGGCATCATCATCAAGGTCCGCAAAGGTGTCGGAAAAGGTGATGGAGTCTAGATTGCCATGCCGTTGGCGCAGGGCCCGCAAGGCGTTCAGGATTGTTCGGGATTTCTGTTCGGCCAGCCCCCCAACGCGGATTGCTGCGGCAAGCTCACCCTGGTCCGCCTGGGCAAGTTGGTCCCACGATTCCCACGTGACGCGCAGCTGGCGGTAGGCGCGCTCGCTGTTCCGGTCCGAAGTGTTTTGCGAAAGGATGGTGGCCACCAACGTCTCCACCACCGAAACGGGATGGAAAAGGTACGGCTTGCCGATAAACGCCTTCAATCGGCGGGCAATGACAGCGGTTTGTTGCTTGCTGGTGCGGTGCGGTTGCGCTGGCTGCGGCATGGGGCAAACATAGCGCGGCAGAAGAATTCAGCTGGCCGATTCTGACAAATTGTCGTGAGTTGGAGCAGCGATGGGGGGTGGAAAAACAGAAGAGATACGCAACCGAAAGGGCTAAAAAATGAGATGCCCCTTTCATCGTCACCACACGTGAAAGAGGCATTCCCCTATCTCATTTGTTTCACCACCACAACGAAAGGAGAATTTGAGAGAGAGAGTTTGACGGCAAGAATACAGTCTCCATACTTGTACTCCACCATCAGAGAGAGGTTTTCTGAATCTCCTTCGCTTAAAGCGAAGCCAAATGATTCGATTGTCTGGATTGTCAAATTTTTGCGGATGGTCTTGCCTGACCGCAACACTAACATACAACAATCGGGAAGGGGTTCGCAAGAGGTATTTCATCAAAAGATAACCGAAACACTCTTTTGCTTGATTTCTTAAAAATTTCCCATGTAACGATTGAATTTTCTTTGTCCCCTTTGTGTGCGGGCCTTTGCAGGGCTACCCTTTCCCCCCTGAAACCGCTGCTTCCAGCCGCCCGATTTCATCGCGAAGCTCGGCGGCGCGCTCGAATTCCAGCCCTTTTGCCGCCTGCTTCATCTCCTCGCGAAGATGCTCAATCAGGTCCTGCTTCTGCGCGTCGGTCATGTACTTGAACACCGGCTCCTCCACCAGCGATGGCGTTGATTTCTTCTCCACCTCCTTCCGTTTCTGATCCCTGTGGGCTTTCACATCGGCAATCGCGGTGGATTCCATGATCGCCTCGCGCGATTTCCGGACGGTTCGCGGGGTGATGCCATGCTCGGTGTTGTAGCTAACCTGAAGCTCGCGGCGGCGGCGGCTTTCCCCAATCACGGCTTCCATGGAATCGGTCATCTTGTCGGCGTACATAATCACCTTCCCTTCCTCGTGGCGGGCGGTGCGCCCTGCGGTTTGCATCAGCGAGCGTTCGCTTCGTAGGAAGCCCTCCTTGTCGGCATCCAAAATTGCCACCAACGAGACTTCCGGCAGGTCCAGCCCTTCGCGGAGCAAGTTCACGCCAATCAGCACGTCGAATTTTCCCAGCCGCAAGTCGCGCAAAATTTCCACCCGCTCAAGCGCATCAATCTCGGAGTGGATGTACTGGACCTTCACCCCTATTTCGGTCAGGTAGTCGGCAAGGTCCTCGGCCATTCGCTTGGTCAGCGTGGTGACAAGCACCCGCTCTTTCTCATCCTTCATCACCCGCTCGCGGATTTCCGCAATCAGGTCATCAATCTGGTTGGCGATGGGGCGGACCTCGATCACCGGGTCCAGCAGCCCCGTTGGGCGGATGATCTGCTCCACCACAACGCCGCCGCTCAGCTCAAGCTCCACGTTCCCGGGCGTTGCCGAAACGAACACTGTTTGCCCAATCCGCTCCATGAACTCCTCATATTTCAGCGGGCGATTATCCAACGCCGACGGCAACCGGAAGCCGTGCTCAACCAGGGTGAGTTTGCGAGCGCGGTCGCCATTGTACATCCCACGGATTTGCGGAAGGGTGACGTGGCTTTCGTCAATCACGCACAGGAAGTCTTCGGGGAAGTAATCAATCAATGTTGATGGAGCTTCGCCCGGCTGCCGCCCGGCAAGGATTCGGGAGTAGTTCTCGATTCCGGAGCAATATCCAAGCTCCCGCATCATCTCGATATCGAACAGCGTCCGTTGCTCCAGCCGTTGCGCTTCCAGCAGTTTCTCCGATTCCCGCAGCTCTTTCAGCCGAACATACAGCTCGTCGCGGATTTCGCCGATGGAGCGGTCAAGCTCGGTGCGGGTGGTGACGAAATGCTTGGCGGGGTAGATGGTGACGGTCTCCAGCGGGGCGATCATCTTCCCGGTAAGGCGGTCAAACTCGCTCAGGCGTTCAATCTCCGTGCCGAACATCTCGATGCGGATTCCGGTGTCGTCCTGATACGCCGGGATCACCTCCACCACATCCCCCCTGACGCGGAAATTGCCACGGTAGAAATCAACATCGTTGCGGCTGTAATGGATGTCGGCAAGTTTGTACAGCAGTGCGTTCCGCTCAATCTGCTGGCCACGCTGCAGCCGAAGCAGCTGCCCGCCGTAGGCCTCCTTGGAGCCGATACCGTAGATGCAGGAGACGGAGCTAACGATGATAACGTCGCGCCGCCCGTCCAGCAGCGCGCTGGTGGCCTTCAGCCGCAGGCGGTCAATCTCATCGTTGATGTTGAAATCTTTCTCGATGAACGTATCGGTGCTGGGGATGTAGGCTTCCGGCTGGTAGTAATCGTAGTAGCTGATGAAAAACTCGACCGCGTTGTTCGGGAAGAAACTTTTGAACTCACCATACAACTGCGCCGCCAAGGTTTTGTTGTGCGACAACACCAGCGTGGGGCGTTGCAACTGCTGCACAACGTTCGAGACAGCAAAGGTTTTTCCGGAGCCAGTAACGCCAAGCAGCGTCTGGAAACGGTCGCCACGGTTGACCCCTTCCACCAGTTGGCGAATGGCTTCGGGTTGGTCGCCCATGGGCTTGTAATCGGAGACAAGGGAGAAGTTCATGGTGGGTTGATGGTTAGTTATCAGTGGTTTGCCGCAAACATACGGCCAAGCATTGCTTCACGGCGTTCGGCAAGATGCAAGGGTTAGAAAAAAAAAATGGGGCATCCGTTGCGGGCGGCTGCCATGCTGATTGTGGCCTGCGGTTGTTTAGCCTTCTTCCTGCGCCAAGCCATCCATTATCAGCCGCTCGATTTCATCGGGATGCTGCCACATTGGGACGTGGCCGGCGTTCGGGAACACGTGGCGGCGTGCACGCGGCAGAAGCTCCGCCACCTTCTGGAATTGCTTTGGCGGAACCACCCTGTCGCGCCCGGCACCGATCAGCAGAAGCGGGAATTCTTGGATCATATTCAGCTGGCAAAGGGCTTGGCGGTATCCCTGCAAATCGGCTTCCATCATCAAGGAACTCATGCTTCGGGGAAGGTCGTGGCGTTGCGATTCGCGGGCAACCTCGGCGGCGCGGTGGGGGTGATATGCCGCCCCGTAGCTGAATCGCGCTCCCCCTTTTGCCAACGCCCCTTTCACCCCTGCCGGAAGCCGTGGCCACGCGGCAATCGCCACCGCGCGGAGCATCCGAATTTTTGCCAGCTGGCCAACCGGAGGTGTCTGCAAACCCAATGGAGTAATCAGCGTTAGCGTGCGGATGCGCCCCGGCTCCATTGCCCCCATGGTTGCAGCAACCGCCGCCCCGAACGAGTGGCCAACAAGATGAATCCGTTCAAGCTGGTGATGCTGGCAGAAGCGAAGGAGCGTTTCCGCCATCTGGTCCAATCGGAACCCCGATTGCTGGTGTGGGGCCTGGCTTTTTCCGAACCCTGGCAGGTCCACCGCCACCACCGTGAACCGGTCGCACAGGCGTTCGGTTAGTGGCCGCCAGAGCGTGTGGGTGGAGGGATTCCCATGCACAAACACCATGGGCGGGCCGGAGCCGTTGCGGATGGAATGCAAGCCATTCATGCGCCGATGACGAACGGGCCAAAGCCGGAAGTGTTCGGCATGGAGAGGGGTGGAAATCCGAGGGGGGATCGGAGCGTTGTGGAGGCTGCTCTTCCCTCTTTCAAGAAGGGTTGGCAACGGCACATTTCGCAACACGCCGCCGTCCCCCAAAAACATTGGTTGATCCGTCATTCCCCTTGCTGCCATCCTAACTCAACTCTCATCAATCTCTAATCGAACAACCATGATGACTCGCGAACGTTATCAGGCAGCGCTTACCTTCACCGATTATTTGGAAACGGTTCAGAAGACCCCGGACTTGTGGCGTGGGGTCTATCAGCGGGCAACAATCGCGCCGGAGGCGGTGGAGCAGGCAAGCGAATTGAAGGATCATTTCCACCTGCTGGCATTATCGGAAGACTGGTGTGGCGACACAGCGAACCTGCTGCCGGTGGTGGCGCGTTTTGCCGAATCGGCACCGAACGTTGAGCTTCGGGTGCTTGGCCGCGACGCAAACCCGGACCTGATGGATACCCACCTTACCGGGGCATCGCGCTCCATCCCCGTGGTGATTGTCTATGACCAAAATTTCAACGAGCTAGGCTGGTGGGACCACGCCCGACGGAGCTGCAGGCATGGGTGAAAAGCGTTGGGATCACCATGGAGAAAGATGAACGCTACCGCCACATCCGCGCCTGGTACGCCCGCGACAAAGGGCGAACAACAGTGCGGGAGATTTTGGAGGTGATGGAGCGGGTGGAAGAAGAGGCCAGGTAAAGAGCCAATGAGACTCAACAAAAAAAACGCCGACTCTAAAAAAAAGAATCGGCGTTTTTAGTAGCGGGGGCCGGACTTGAACCGACAACCTTCGGGTTATGCGTACTACTACAGTTTTCACTGCCGCTGCGCCTGCAACGTTTGTAGTCTGGACTTTCCCTTTACCCTCGGCTTTACGTTAGGGTACCTCCCATCAAGTCTCTACACCTTCTCAAACATTCCTGTTTGAGCTTGGCTCGGGATTACCATCTTACAGGCTTCCCCGAATTTGAGAGGTTATCACATGAAGGTTTCCCTTCATGCAGCCCAATGTGCAAGATTGTTCATCTTACCTCTTGAGCCCGACGAGCTACCAATTGCTCCACCCCGCGATGTCAAAACCTTTTGTTGGGCGCGTTGCCCGCTGAAAGGACTGCAAACATACGCCCAGCAGTAGGCCAGCGCAAGCTATTTGATAGTTTTTCACATCGAGCCGGCTTGGCGTTTTGCTTTACTCGGAGACGATCACATCGAACGAATCATGGGCCTCAATTCCCAGCAGCAGCAGCACTCCACGATCCAGCAGCATTTGGCGGTACGGGCGCATCAGCGCGAACTCTGCCGAGTCAATCGCCCCCGAGGCTCGCAGCGAATCGGTGCGGCGGTAGAAATCCCCGACTGCTCCATCGGGGATCCGTATCTGCGTGCTTGTGGTGTCGCCCAGGGTGGCGTGGAATAACGCCTGCGCTGCCGAATCTACGTTGCTGCGGGTGATGCCCGCCGCCGCAATCGCACGCTCCTTGACCCAGTCATATTCCGCCCACGAACGGTTCTGTTGGTTCAGAATCTGAACCAACCCACGGCGCACCAGCAACGGGATCAAGCGCGCTTCTTTCACCAAATTCATCCCTGCGCCAAAGTTTTTTATGAAGCCTCCATCCTCCTTTTTTAACGCCGCAATTTTGTTGGCGATCTGGCCCACAACCGCGTTGGAGGAATCGGTAGCAGCAAGCAGTGGCGATAGCCACGCTTCGGTCAACCGGGCGGAATCGGACGGGCGCGGCGCGGCGTTGGCCACCATGCCACGCACGGAATCCAGATGCTGGTACGGCGCGATCTCTTCTGGAAGCTCGGCAAACTGGTTGGCGAAACGGTAGCCGATGTATCCAACAACCCCAGCAATCACCAACGCAATCATCAGCCCGATGCTGCATCCACGGTTCATTCCTCTTTTACCTCCTCCGTCTCCTCGAAGGCAAACAGGGCTTCGGCAAACTCATCCACGTTGAACGGCTGCAGGTCATCAATCCGCTCCCCAACGCCGATGTAGCGAACCGGCATACTCAGTTCGTTGGCAATGGCAATCACCACGCCCCCTTTGGCTGTTCCGTCTAGCTTGGTCAGCACAAGCCCCGTCACCTCCACCGCGCGGGTGAACTCCTTTGCTTGTTGGATTGCGTTCTGGCCGGTGGTGGCATCCAGCACCAGGAAGACTTCATCGGGGGCGTGCTCGCGGACCTTTTTCATCACGCGGGACATTTTCTGAAGCTCCTGCATCAGGTTGCTTTTGGTGTGAAGCCGGCCAGCGGTGTCAATAATCACAACGTCGGCCCCGCGCGAAACGGCGGCTTGCAGTGTGTCGAAGGCAACGGCGGCGGGGTCGGCCCCCTGGCCTTGCCCCACAATCTCCACACCGGCGCGTTCGGCCCAGACCTCCAACTGCTCGTTGGCGGCTGCGCGGAAGGTGTCGGCTGCGCCAATCAGGACGTTCAACCCGGCGTTGCGGTAGTTGTAGGCCAGCTTCCCAATCGTTGTGGTTTTGCCAACGCCGTTGACCCCCACCACCATGATAACGTGTGGCCGTTTCTCTTCGGGGATTGCGAACAAACGGTCGTTGTCCGCCGAAGGGGAACGCTTCAGCAGCGCGCTGATTTCTTCGCGAAGCAAGCGGCTAAGGTCGGCGGCTTCTTTGAACCCCTCGGCCTTCACCCGTTCGCGCAATCGGTCGCTGATTTGGATGGTGGTGTCGGCCCCGACATCGGCCATGATGAGCGATTCTTCAAGCTCATCCAGCAACGCGTCGTCAATCTTCCGCCCCTGGCGTGCGGCCAAGCCGATCTTCTCGGCAAGCCCTTCGCGGGTTTTTGCCAGCCCTTCTTTCAGCCGGTCGGCCCGAAGGCTATCCACGGTTTCGCGGATTGAGGTTTTGGTCTCCTCAATCGCCTCTTTCACCTTGCTTTTCAGTTTGTCGAACAATCCCATAGCATACCCTTGAATCTGTTTTGAATATCCACAACAGTGCTTCGCCTTACCGCCATTGCTTCACGGCCCGAACCGCATACAGAGTTAAGGAAATGGCCAGCAGCAGCAACGCCGTCCCCCCCATGATCTCCACCACCAATGTTGACGCGCCGGCCACAATCGCCAGCAGCGTTGCCGACAGCACCAGCACGGCAATTTTTCCGGGATAGTTGGAGGGAAGCACCACGCCGGTGCGCCGCTCGAACAAAATTCCCCCCACCAAGATCAGCAGGTCGCG
Organism: Chlorobiota bacterium; assembly: GCA_016710285.1. Classification (NCBI taxonomy): domain Bacteria; kingdom Pseudomonadati; phylum Chlorobiota; species Chlorobiota bacterium. The sequence goes on from JADJXR010000001.1 coordinate 285,472, forward strand.
GCCCAACACCACCAACACAAACCAAAGCGGGAGCATCCCCTGCATCAGCATGACCACCACCACCACGCCAACATAGACTTTATCGGCCAGCGGGTCCAGGATTTTGCCGAGATCGGAGACCTCGTTCCGTTTGCGTGCAAGCCATCCATCCAGAACATCGGTCAGGGCCGAAAGGATGAACAGGGCAACCGTTGCAAGCCGCATCCCGGAAGCAAGCGTGAACCACGTGGGGACCACCAGAAGCATACGAAGCGCGCTTAATCCGTTCGATAGGGTCCAGCGCAAATTCAGCGGCGGCGGCGGTGCGGTGTTGGCATTCATTGCGGGCAAACTTACAAAACTGATGGCGCGGCGGCCACGCGCTGGCCTGCTCCGTTTCCATTTTGTACCGACTAGCACGCCCCCCTTCCGGCGGCGGCGGCGTACTTTTGCCGGCATGAGTTCATACCCAGAATTACTGCTCCGTTTCCGCGCCCAAGCCGCCGAACGCCCTGCGCGGATTGCCTTCCCCGATGCCCAGGACGAACGCACGCTCCGCGCCGCACGGATTCTTGCCGATGAACAGATTGCCCAGCCGGTGCTGGTTGGCACCAAAGCAGCAATCACGCAGCAGGCTTCCCAGCTTGGTATCCCCCTTGCTGATATTTCCATCATCGAACCCGGGCAGCATTCCCAGGCGGAGGCGTTTGCCGTGGCGTTCCACCAGGCCCGCCAGCACAAAGGGGTGACGCTGGAAACGGCGCACGAGGCAATGCGGAACCCACTCTACACCGCCGCAATGCTGGTCCGCGCCGGCCATTGCGACGGGTGCGTTGCTGGGTCCCTTAGCACCACCGGCGATGTCCTGCGCGCGGCAATCCAGGTGATTGGGCTGCAGCCAGGCATTTCCGTTGTCTCCTCCTTCTTCCTGATTGTCTTCCCCGACCGCACCTACGCCTTTGCCGACGGCGCGGTGATGCCCAACCCCACCAGCCAGCAACTTGCCGACATCGCGTTGGCAACCGCAGAAAATTATCGGGCATTGATTGGGACCCCGCCGCGTGTTGCGTTCCTCAGTTTCAGCACGCAAGGGAGCGCGGCGCATCCCGATGTGGAGAAGGTGCAGCAGGCGTTCCAGCTTGCCCGGGCAAAGGCCCCGGCGGACCTTGTGATGGATGGCGAGCTTCAGCTTGACGCGGCAATCGTCCCCGATGTTGCTGCGCGGAAGGCACTGAACTCACCCGTCGCCGGCCAAGCCAACGTCCTTATTTTCCCCAACCTTGACGCGGGGAACATCGCCTACAAAATGGCGCAGCGCATGGCCGGCGCGCTGGCGATTGGGCCAATCGTGCAAGGGCTTTCCAAGCCGATGTTCGACCTGTCGCGTGGGTGCTCGGTGGATGACATTGTTGATGTTGCGGCAATCTGTGCTATCATAGCGCGGGGATAATTCGTTGGGATGGGGAGGTGCCAAGAATCACTGCCGTGGCATCATCAGCTTGGCCATTGCCGATTCCTTCTTTCGGCGATTGCCCATCTCTCCACTATCCAACACGCAGGGCCTGGAAGAATCAACTTTGAACAATCAACTCAGAATAATCGCAGCCGTGATTGCGATTGCTGCCGGGGCGGCAACGCTTCACGCACAGCCAAAAATTGGGAGCATCGGGTTTGGCCTGATGCTTGGCGAGCCAACGGGGATCACCCTGAAGGGATCGCTGCAAGGGAACAACGCTTGGGATATGGCAATCGGGACCTCATGGTTTGGCAACGTGACAATCCAAGCCGATTACCTGTGGAATGCGAACGTCTTCAACTCCAACAAAGCGGGGTTGTACTTTGGGGTTGGCGGCGCGCTGGGGATTGGAAATGGGAAGGGGATCGTCATCAAAAACGATGATGATGATGAGAAGAAGGAAACCGCCGTTGGGGTGCGTGGCGTTGCGGGATTCAACACGGTTCCGTTTAGCTCCCCAATCGAGTTCTTTTTTGAGATTGACCCAATCCTCAGCTTCGCGCCCAGCATCGGCTTGAATTTTATGGGAGCCATTGGGGTCCGCTACTATCCATAAATCGTTTCTGCAATCTGGCACTCTCCTGAATCGCATATCGTGAATCCCATAACTATCTCCGGTTTTTCGTTTGTGCGCAACGCACGGAAGTTCGATTTCCCCCTTGTGGAATCGCTCCGTTCGTTGCTTCCGCTTTGCGACGAGCTTGTTGTGGCGGTTGGCGCGGGGGAGGACGACACGTTAGAGATGGTCCAAGGAATTGGCGACGACCGCATCCGCATTGTGGAAACCGTGTGGGACGATTCCCTTCGCGAAGGGGGGCGGGTGCTGGCGCAACAAACCAACATTGCCCTTGCCGAATGCCGTGGCGATTGGTGCATCTACCTGCAAGCCGATGAGGTGATCCACGAGGAGGATCACCAGCTGCTTCGTCAGATGATTCAGCAAGCCCACAACGACCCCAACGTTGAGGCGTTGCTGATGCGGTACGTCCATTTTTACGGGACGTATGATTATGTGGGGGCTGGCCGCCAGTGGTATCGCCGCGAAATCCGCGCCGTGCGGAACACCCGCGCCGTCACCTCATGGGGCGATGCCCAGGGGTTCCGCAAGCTCCTCCCTTCCGGCCAGGATGCACTGCTGAAAGCGCGGCAAACGGAGGTGCGAATCTTCCACTACGGATGGGTGCGCCCGCCAAAGGTGCAAGCCAGCAAGCAGCGCGACAGCAGCCGGATGTGGCACGATGACAAGTGGGTGGAGCAGAACGTTACCCAGGCCGAGCAGTATGGCTACGACGGAGCTTTCGAGCTGCGCCCGTTTGCTGGAACCCATCCAGCATTCATGCAGGAGCGAATTGCCGCGCACCGCCAGATGGGATGGGCGTTCGACCCCACACGCACCCGCCCCCGCCCGCTCCGCGTTCGCCTGACCGATTGGATTGAGCGGCACACCGGCTGGCGCATTGGTGAGTATCGAAATTTCGTGGAGGTGTAAGATGCGAGGTGTGCGATGAAAGGAACCGTCACGGTCAGCGCCGCAGTGATTGAGCGCGGGAAAGTTCTGCTGGTTCAGGAAGGGAAAGAATGGTGCCGGGGGCAATGGAGCCTTCCCGGCGGAAGGCTTGAAGAGAACGAAAGCCTTGCCGATGCGATTGTGCGGGAAATGGAGGAGGAGACCGGGCTGCTAATCCGCCCCACCGGAATCACCCGCGTGCTTCGCTACACCAGCCAGCGTGGGTTTCACGTAATCCGTTTCAATTTCGTGGCCGAACGAATCGGCGGTGAGCTTCGGGCCGATGGTGCGGAAATCCTTGCCTACGCCTGGCATGATCTTGCCCAGCTTGCTGCTGGCGCAACGCCGATTAATGCACGCACCCCGGAAATCGCCCAACAAATTTTCCGCGACCTTCACACCGGGCAGGTCTTCCCGCTTGATGCGGTGTTCGATGGGTTTGAGCGCGGTGAGTAATGCTTCAATCGTGCAGCGAACAACAACAACGTCCACACTTCTTTCAACTCCCTTTTTCCAACAGGCCATGCCATACACACCTGAGAAAAAAATCATCATCAACGACGTCACCCTGCGCGACGGGATGCACGCGATTGCCCACCAATACACCGTCCAGCAGATGGTGGAGATTGCCCGCAAGATAGATGAGGCAAAGGTGGACCTGATTGAGGTTTCGCACGGGGACGGATTGAACGGCAACTCCATCAACTACGGATTTTCCGCACACACGGAAATCGAATACTTGCAGGCGGTGAAAGCCGAGCTGAAGCACGCAAAACTTGCGGCGCTTCTGCTGCCAGGAATTGGGACGATTGAGGAGATGGAGATGGCACGCGAAGCCGGGGTTGACACCATCCGCATCGCCACCCACTGCACCGAAGCCGACATCGCCGCGCAGCATATTTCCAAAGCTCGGGAGATGGGGTTCGACGTTGTTGGCTTCCTGATGATGGCGCACATGATCCCGACGGCGCAGCTTGTGGAGCAGGCCAAGCTGATGGAAAGCTACGGGGCGCACTGCGTTTATGTGACCGACTCGGCCGGGGCATTGCTGATGGAGGAAACGCGCGAGCGGATCACGGCGTTCAAGAACGAGCTTGGGTGCCAAGTGGGATTCCACAACCACAACAATTTGGGATTGGGGGTGGCCAACACCATCATCGCGATTGAGTGCGGTGCGGACCGCGCCGATGCCTCGCTGGCGGGGATGGGTGCCGGGGCCGGGAACTGCCCGTTGGAGGTGCTGATTGCCGTCACCGACCGAATGGGGATTCGGACTGACGTTGCGCTCTACCCGCTGATTGATGCTGCCGATGGGATCGTCCGCCCGTTGCAGCAACGCCCGGTGCAAACCGACGGCAACGCGCTGATGCTGGGGTTTGCGGGGGTCTATTCCTCCTTCCTTCTCCACACCGAGCGCGCCGCCAAACGATTCGGCGTTGACAGCCGCGACATCCTTCGCGAACTTGGCCGCCGCCGGATGGTTGGCGGGCAGGAGGATATGATTGTGGACGTGGCGTTGGATTTGGCGGGGGAATAGCCATTACTTTCGCGCAAAAGCAATTCGGGGTAGGCCTGCATTACCGCAGCCTACCCCGAATTCATTATTGCCATGCCAGCTGTTTATCCCATCACCGCGAAGTCAACCGCGAGATTTTCATTGCTTCTGGGAAAAGGGTTTTGGCTTTTTGGTATTGCTTGTCGTCTTCCAGAGCAATTTGGTAGAAGGCGTTGTTCCCCCACAAGCCGCGTGCGATTCGTGACTTCAGCCGGATTCTAAGATCGAAGCCATCAATCTCAACCTCACGTTGCTTCACATCCACTTCCTTTTTCTTGGCCATTTCCAGCATCTGGCTGAACATCGCATCGGTGATCTGGAATTCCTTGCGGAAGCGTTGGAAGTCTTCGCCATACTTGCTGCGAAGCTCCTGCCCGTGGTCGTTGATATACTTCTCGGTGAAATCCCAAATAATGTTCTTGCGGATGATGTCGCGCGTGGTCATTTGCAGCGTGTCAAGTTTCACCACATAATCGGGGGTGATGCCGCCGCCGCCCAGCACTTTCCGCCCGTTGCTGGTTTTGAAGACTGGTTTGGTGGAGTCGGCAACGTCGTGGGTGTGTTCGATGTTGCTTCCTTCTTCCTCATCATGTTCCGCGCCGCGATAGTAGGCTTCTTTCCCTTTGTCGTACGGGCGTTGGATTAGCCGCCCCGATGGCGTGTAATAACGCGCCACCGTCAACCGGAATGCCGAGCCATCGGATAGCGGATATTGCTTTTGAACCAGCCCTTTTCCAAAGGAGGTTTCCCCCACCACAAGGCCGCGATCAAGGTCCTGGATTGCCCCCGAGACAATCTCCGAAGCACTGGCCGAACCTTGATTCAGCAGAACGATCAGCGGCAGTTTCTCGTAGCGTTGCCCACTTTCAGAAAGGTAATCTTCCCGTTCTTCCGAGCGGCTGCTTTTGGTGTACACAATCTCCTTCCCGCCGGAAATGAACTCGTCAACGATCCGCACGGCGCGTTCCATGTAGCCGCCTGGGTTGCCGCGAAGGTCCAGCACCAACCGCTTCATCCCCTGGCGCGACAAGCGGTCCATATTGGCCATGAACTCATCGTACGTCGGTTCGGCAAAGCGGTTGATGGCCAAGTAGGCGGTTCCATCTTCGTCAACGAAGGCAGCGTCAACGGTGTAGAGGGGGATTTTGTCCCGCTCGATGTCGTAATCCTTCACCTCGCGGCTGCCCGGGCGATAGATCGTCACCACCACGTGGGTTCCTTTTGTGCCACGCAGTTTTTTGGGGACATCTTCCCGTTTCATGCCGATAGCATTCGTGCCGTCAATCTTGATGATTTTATCACCGGCAAGGATCCCCAACGCTTCGGAGGGGCCGCCATTGATTGCAGTAACGATGGTGATGGTGTCGCGCACAACGTCGAACTCCACGCCGATCCCTTCAAAGCTGCCACGGAAATCCTCTTCCACACGCTTCTGCTGCTCGGCAGGGATATAGACGGAGTGGGGGTCCAGCTCTTCTAACATTCCGGTGATTGCCGCTTCGATCAGCTTTGGCGAATCAACGTTGTCAACGTAGCTTTTTTGGATTTGGTTGAACACCTGCTCGAACTTCCGGAACTGCTCGTAGGGGCTGTCGCCGGAAATTGAAGGCTGGATGTAGATGCCGACCAGCACCCCAAGTGCCAGTCCGAGAATGGTGAACCACATTTTGCGTTTTGAGCTCATCGCTAAGTGGGAAACGATTTATGCGTTATTAATTGCTGTTGCCGAACCGTTGTTTGGTGCTGCGGGCAGGCGGGGTTTGCCGCAAACATACGTATTGCCGAACGAACCTGGTTCTTCGTGTAGAAGTTCCCGTGGTTTGGTAAAAAAAACCATCCGGCCAGCTTGGCCATAGCATCCTTCCAACTGTTCTGTACCGTGGGGAATCTACCGTACTGGATAGGTTGATGCAAGCCCTTCGGCCATCCAATATCTTGTTCGCCAATTTTCAAGAACTGAGCGGCGCACCAATGGTGGAAGCCAGCGGCAGCCCGCTACGTTGTTAGCCGTTCTAATGCTTCTTGGTACTTGGCGGCGGTTCCCTGCAGAACTTCGGCAGGGAGTGACGGCGGTGGCGGGGTTTTGTTCCAGCCGGTGGACTCCAAATAATCGCGAAGGTATTGCTTGTCGAAGTTCTGCGACTCCTTCCCCGGCGACCACGCCGATGCCAGCCAGAACCGCGAGGAATCTGGGGTCAGGGCCTCGTCAATCAGAATAAGCTGCCCGTTCTCATCATGCCCGAACTCGAACTTCGTGTCGGCAATGATAATCCCGCGATCCTCGGCAATGGTGGCGGCGGCGGAGTAGAGTTGCAAGGTTAGGCTGCGGGCTTGCTCGGCAACATCGCGGCCAACAATCTGCGCAGCTTCGTCGAAGGTGATGTTCATGTCGTGCCCTTCTTCGGCTTTGGTTGCGGGGGTGAAGATCGGCTCCGGCAAACGGCTGCTTTGCACCAACCCCTCGGGAAGTGGGATTCCGCAGACGGTTCGGTTGGCCTGATACTCCTTCCAACCCGAACCCGCCAAGTAGCCACGCGCCACACACTCAATGGCCAGCGGAGTGGTTTTGCGAACCAGCATCGAGCGCCCGCGAAGCTCCTGGCGGTACGGCGCGCACTCGGCGGGGTACTGGTCAACATCGGCGGTGATCAGGTGGTTAGGCACGATATGCCTAAGCTGTTCAAACCAAAACAATGAGAAGGCGGTAAGGATCGTCCCTTTGCCGGGAATCGGTTGATCCATAATCACATCGTAGGCACTGATGCGGTCGGTTGCAACAAACAGCAGCGCGTGGCCCAAGTCGTACACGTCGCGAACCTTGCCGCGCCGCCACAAAGGGATTGTAGGGTAGTTCGTTGAAAGGATAGGCGTACTGGTCATCTGATTGTTCGGAAGCGTGGCAACAGCGAAACAGCAGCAACACCGGCGATTGCAACAGGGCAATGGCGTTGGAATTGCAACTTTTTCTCTGTCATTGGAAAATTCCTTGCCCGCAATATTGGGATTCCCGTTGAATTATCTTAAACTTGGCCTTAGCAAAAGCCGTTGCCGCAGCGCAATGGCTTTTGGTCTTGTATAGAACCAGCTACCATTATTACCAGAGAAGAAGCAGGTATGTCGGAAGTAATCTACCTAACGCGCGAACGGATGCGCGAACTTGAAGACGAACTTCGGGAACTGAAGACCGATAAACGAGCGGAGATCGCCCAGAAGATCGCCGAGGCGCGGTCCTACGGTGACTTGTCGGAGAACGCCGAGTACGACGCAGCCAAGGAAGCACAGGGCTTGCTGGAAGCCAAAATCTACCGGATGGAGCAGATGATTGGCCGCGCTCGCGTCATCGAGGCGGGGAACGTGCCGAACGATAAAGTCTATATCCTTAGCACCGTGAAAGTGCTGAACCGCAAAACGAATAGGACCACGGAATACCTGATGGTCTCGGCCGAGGAATCGGACATCGAGCAAGGGAAACTCTCGGTCACCTCCCCAATCGGCAAGTCGCTGATGGGGAAGACCGTTGGCGACGTGGTGGAAGTCAATGTTCCAGCAGGAAAGATCACGTTAGAGATTCAAGAGATACGCCGCTGATAGCCACGCGGCACCGATTGCCGCGGGCTATCGGTGCCGCATCATGGCTTTGCTTGTGCTGATTCATCCCCCCCCCGCTTACCTTTTTGACAAGCATCAACAAACTTCCCTTGCACGCTGATTAAACGGAACAGGGGCTGCGAAGTCGGAGCCGGCTGTCATGAGTACCACAGCTATTTCCCTTGCCGCAGCGCCCGGAAGGCGCACCATGGTTGACCTTGACGACAAACAATTGCTTGAACTGCATCGGGCCGGACAGACCGATAAGATGTTCAACGAAATGGTGCGCCGCTACCACTCGCGCCTCTATTGGGTTGTGCGTCGGATGGTGAAAGTGCATGAGGATGCCGACGACATCACCCAAGATGTCTTCGTCCGTGCTTACCAATCTATCAACACCTTCCGCGGCGATTCAGCCCTGTTCACATGGCTCTACCGGATCGCTGTCAACCTTTCCATCAACCACCTGCGGAAACAAAAGGTTCGCAAGCTGGTTGACATTGCCGACTACATCCCCTTCCTGGGCCGCGATGCCGAGCAAGACACCGACGTGGTCCGCAAGGAGAACGTCTCCCTGATCGAGGAGGCAATCGAAAAACTTCCCCAAAAGCAAAAAGCGGTGTTCATCATGCGCTACTATGATGAGATGCCGTACGAGCAGATCTCCGCAATCTTGGGGACCACTGTTGGCGGGCTGAAAGCCAATTTCCATCATGCCGTCAAGAAGGTGGCCGCCTACGTCCGCAAGCACCACGGATCCATCAACCTTGAAGGACTGGACCCCGATGAGTTTGTGGAGCAAGGCGACGGGAAGATGGAGTAAATGCCAACGATTGATATGATAGATGCTCCATGCCAAGCATAACAGAGAACGAGTGATGACCAACCAGCAACGATGAACAGCAACAGCAAGAACCATAGATTCCAGCCATGAACGCACAACAGAACAGCACCATGAACCACGACCCGCTCGATCAAGAGATTGAACGCGACGTTGCCGAACTGCGGATGCTGCTTCGGAACGTTGAAGGCCCGAAGGAGCCACACCCGGCATACTGGCAGAACTTCGTGGTCCACGTTCATAACCGCATTGATGAACGCCGCCAGCAGCGCCGCCGCCGCTCGATGATTACCGGCTGGGCCTCGGCAGCAGCTGCCGTCGGGGTGACGCTGTTTGTGATGACCGGGGGGCTTTCATCCATCATCAACGGCGATGAACCCCATTCCCCAAACATTGCCACCACACCGGAAATCATCACCGCAGCAAGCAGTCCCCTGTACGCCGATGCCGGAAGCCGCAGCTTGGTGCTTAGCGAGGACGACGTGAAAGTGTTGAACGCCATCATCTCCGACGACGACAACGGGATGCTTGCCGCCATCGCCAACTCCGACAGCTTCTAGTAACCCCCCAAAACATAAAGCAGCAAGAAGGCCGATCTTGAAAAAAGATCGGCCTTCTTGCTGCTTGCTGGTTGGTACCGATTACCCATTCCGTTTGCCCGATACCCCGCGACGGTAACGGCGGAACTTCTTCCCCTTCTTCCGCTTTCCGGTGCGGCGGTAACTCTGTTTCTGCTCCGTGCTTCGCGTCACGCTTTGGGCTGGCGACCCGTTGGCCGTGGGGGATTGTTGCGTTGCGGTTGCGGTCGCAACAGCGGATTCCTTCCCCGAACTCTTCTTTCCTTTTTTCTGCTTCGTTCCCGCTGCCGCCGAAGACGCAATGGTTGGCGGATCCACTAATCGCGGAGCATCAATCGGCTGCAGCCCAATCACCGGGTGAAGTGCCAGGCGGTTTGTGGCCATCCACTTTTCGTGATTCAATACTTCGTACAGCCCCACACCCGTCACCGCCACCAGAACTGGCGAAGCAACGCTATCGGTGGGGTTGCCAACGCTGGCGCGGATCCATTCACGAACCGCCCGGTACATCTCTGCACGGGGGGTTGCGGCAATCTCCGGGCAGTTGGGATCGGGGATCAGCGCGGGCATGGAATGCGTGCCGGAGGGGTCGCGTAGATAGAGCCGAAAATTGCCGTCGTTATCAAGGGCGTACCCGCAGAGCAAGGCATCCACCGAGTAGATGTTCCGCTCGTATGGCTGGCGCGGCATAAACTCATCGGCCACCACACGCGGCAGTTGCCCAAGGTTGCCGATGCTGGTCAGCCCGGCGCGGGTGAAGTTGATCATGGCGGTGTCGTCATCGGCCAAGATTTTTTGCGCCCATCGCTCGCGCCCGCACTGCCGCACCACCCGCCCCGTTTCGTTTGCCAATTGCGCCAGGACCCACGACACCGGCAACCCTACCGTTGCCAGCACCATTGCCGCAATCCTCCAAGTTGTCTTCATGCATCCTCCTGCTGCAACGTTTCTTCGGAATGCTTCGGGATGGGGGCTGGAAATTACTTTGGCTGGCGTTCACAACAAACCGGGATTACTCACTCCCTTTCCCCCACCTCCCGCGCCGCTCACGCCTGCTCGTGAAGTTCCTCGCGGACAAGCATCAGGATTGCCGGGTGGGGGACAATCACATATTGCTCCCCTTCGTACTCCACCTCGATGGCCTCGTTCCGTAGGAACAGTGCGTAGTCCCCTTCCTGGGCTTGCAACGGCATATACCGCAGTAATTCCCGCTGGGGTGCCCAGGGTTCGTCGTCGTTGTAGTTGGGGTTGGGGATTGGATACCCCGGCCCCACTTTTACGATATGCCCGGCCTGAATCTTTTCGCGCTCGGCAACGCCCGGCGGAAGGAACAACCCGTGCGGGGTTTTCTCGCTCTCGTTCTCCAAGCGGATCAACACCCGATCCCCCACAACAAGAATTGTACGTTCTTTGCGAACCATCATGCGGCTGATATTTGGTTGAATGTTGATTGATGCTGTTTGCCTCTCTCTCCCTCTTTCCATCACCCTCTCCCCACTTCTTTTCTTCCCCCTCCTCTACTCACTCAATTTCGGAACCGGCCATTCCGCAGCAGCGATGCGCTTGCAAGCTCCAGCCGTGTCAGCACGGCGGTTCGGTTTTGCACACGCCGCTTCAGCTCATCCATCCGCGCAGTGATGTGGGCGGCATCGGCAAGGTGGCGGGCAAGGCGTAGCGGCTCGCATTGCTGCAACTCTCCAATCCGCCGGTGCCATTCCTCCTCCTCGGCTTCCTCCAACCGTTCGCGGCGGGCAAGCGATAGCAGCGGCTGCACCAACTCATGGAGTTCCGTCAATGCCACCACATCCAGCCGCCCGTAGGCATCGCAGGCAAGGGTTAAGGTTTCTTGTTCGCGGCGGCGGCGGGCGGGGTCCGCAATTCCAACGATCGCCTCGGCAACGTCGGCAAGCAAGCAGTAGCACTCGCGCTCCTGCTCCGCTTGGTAGCGGAATTCCTTTGCCGAACGGATCGCCATCCGCAACCCCTCCATTCCCTGATACTCGTTTGCAGCGGCCTCGTGGGCGGCGTGCCGGATGTCCCCTTCCAGCTCGGGAGTCATCGGGCGATTCCCCGCAAACGATTGCTCCAGTAAACGGATCAAATGCCCGGCGGAAACCACCTCGGCCCGCAGTGCCAGCAGGTCGTACTCCAAATCGCCAAAAATCCGGTAATACCGCCGCGCAATCTCCGGCCCCACAAACCGCACGGTCCGAACATAGATCAGTAAAGGATCGGATATCAAGGAGGTTGTTGGCATGGCGGTAAAATACAGGATGGAGGGTGAAGGATGAAAAGAATCTCCCCCCCAATTCTTTCCTCTCAGCTTTTTTATCACCCCACCCACGCGCCGTAAGATGCCTATCCACCGTTCATAAGACGCTCCCGATAGATTGTTCCCATGCTGCAACAGCAGCCGCCCCACGGGGCACGAACGGAACCTACACGAGTATCACAACAACCTTCAAACTATCTGGGAACAACGCCATGACCTTCATGCTGAAACCACTGCTCGCCACACTGGCGATTGCCTGCGCCGCCACCTTCCTTGCCTCCTGCGATGCCTTGCAAACGCTGGCTCCGGCGGTGCAAAACGCACGAAATTTCGTCTTCCATTACAAGGAGCTCCCCAGCTCCATGACCATGAATCAAGCGATTACTGCGATGATGACCCACTCCAGCACGGTGACATCAAACACCACCGAATACCGTGGGAACAAGGAAAATAACACAGCATTCTTCCGGTTGCGGATGCTTCAGCCTGGGGGAAATCCATCGGGAGGACAACTAGAGGTTCGGGCATTCGACGCAACCACACGCACCCTTGATCCCAGCTTCTCCCCGGGAGCGGTGGGCCTAACACTGGATATTCAGCCGTTGCCGCAGGTTGGTACCGAGGTGATGCTGGGGAATGCCACCATGCAGTTTGTTGCGCAAAACACCCTGACGGAGTTCGTGAACAACAACGATCCCAACAGCTACTTCCGGCTGACCCTGACCGCAGTTGACCTAACGAACAACACGGCATCGGGGGTGTTCGAGGCAATAGTCCGCGATCCTGCGTCTGGAAGAATGTTTGCCATCACCGATGGTGAGTTTCACATGAATATCAGCCAGTAGCCAACGCCATTGGCCAAGCCGCCACTTGCCCGATGCAGCAGAACGCGCCGTGCTGCATCGGGCAATCGCGCAGAAGCAATCACAAAGAAAAAAAATCATGCCGGAACATCTCCACCCCCCTCCCGTCCCAACGGAACTTCACGCAAGCACTGCTGAACAACATACCTTTTGGAGGATTCCGAACCATGAAACAACGTCTTTTGCTTCTGCTATCGGCTGGGCTGGTCTCCGGCTCGATTGCCATCCACGCACAACAAACCGCAACCGCCGAACTTGACGTGGCCGACACCGCCACGCGCATTGAACGCCCCCACCGCCTCTCCGTTCGGACGTTTGGCGGCGGAAGCTACCTCGGGGTCCAGATTGAAGAAGTCACCCCCGACAAAGCCAAGGAGATGGGATTGAAAGAAGAGTACGGCGTGGTTATCAGCAAAGTGATGGAAGGAACCGCTGCCGAAAAAGCCGGATTGCTGGCCAACGATGTGGTGGTTGGCTGGAACGACAGCCGCGTGGAAAGCACCCGCCAACTGACACGGCTGATTCGCGAAACCCCGGCAGGCCGCACCGTCCGCATCGGAATCGTGCGCAACGGGTCGCCAATGACCATCAACGCCACGATTGGGAAGCGCGAACAAGGGATATTCGAGAGATTCGAGATGGAAGGCATGAACCTGGATTCCACCATCGGCGAATCGCTGAAAAATTTGAAAGGCTTGAAAGAATGGAAAGGGATGGAAAACCTTGAGGGGCTGAAAGGCTTGGAAAACCTGAAAGACTTCAACATTAGAATTGACACCGCCTGGAGCTTCGACACCACAATGCCGGGTGGCTGCCACAGCTTCAACTTCGGGTGGTCCGGTGCCCCGGAAATCGCGTGTATGCCTTTCGGCTCAGGCCGCCCACGCTTGGGGGTCCAGATGCAAGACCTTACCCCGCAGCTTGCCAAATACTTCGGTGCCGACAGAAACAGCGGCGCGTTGATCAGCGAAGTGGTGGACAGCTCCGCCGCCGAACGCGCAGGACTGCTGGCCGGCGACATCATTCTGGCAGTTGATGGGAAGCCCGTAAACAACCCCAACGATGCCGCACGAATGATCCGCGAACACAACGAAGGAACCGTTGAACTCCGAATCCTTCGCGACCACCAGGAACGGACCATCACCGCAACGCTGGAGAAAGCTCCGGCAATGGAAAACCACCTGCTTCCCCGGCCCGATGGCGACCGCCGGATGCGCAGATTCCATTTCAAAGGGGGAAAGGGTCCGCGCCAGTTTGAGATGTTTTTCTTTGGGCCGGAGATAATGGCACCGAACGATGAAGATGCCCCAATGGCACCGCAGCAGCCGATTGCGCCCGCTCCAGAAAGCGACATGGAGTTCAGCAGCATCCTTCCGCCCGGAGCGTTGCAGCACCTTGCACGAATCATGACCGCCCCAGCCACGCCACAGTTGGAAGATGCCCAGTTCCAGTTCCCGCTTCCCCCAATCCCTTTGATGGTCCCGCCAGCAGGGAACCAGAGCAAAGCGGTGCAGCTTTAATAGAGATCATGCCGGGAACGTCGCCACCAATTCCCCAAAACGGTGGTGTTGTTCCGGCAGTGTTTGCCTCGGATTTCTTTCGCCCCATTTTGCATCTGTCTGAACTCCCATGCGCCCAATCTGTGGCCTCCCTGTGGTTTATAATTAACGGCTCCCTCCGGATCACCACAGGGAGGTACAAGGGTGGGGCAAACGGGAAACGGACTTATGGACAACCACCGTTGAACAGGAAGCGGCACTGGCGAGCAAATCGCCAGTGCCGTTTTTTTGGTATCCATTGCCGCATCTATTTCCGCGTCGGGATCATACCCCGGCGGAGCCTGTTTTCTACATCTGCATAATTTTCTCGGCATCCAGCATGATGCTTTTCAGGATTTGGGCGGCCATTGCTGGCGTGGTGGATTTCTCGAACTGGCGGAGCTTCAACTCCATCTGCCCGATAAGCCGCTCCAGCTCACTACTTTGCTTCCCTCCTTTCTGCACTCCATTGTGGTAGGCGTTGCGAAGCAGGCCGATAAGCCCTTTCAGCTTTGGCGGATCCGGCTGCGGGTCAAAGCCTTTTGCTTCCCCCGGGCGGAGTTGGTGACCTGGTGGCTCCGGTTGGGGGTTGAATCCTTTCATCGCCCCCGGGTTCAGGAATGGCTGGATCATCTCCATAATCTCCTTGGTGGCTTTCTGAACCGCCGGCAGGCATCCCTCTCCCGATTGCGCCACCGCGCTGGGCGTGCCAACGCCGATGCCAAGTATCGCTGCGGCTGCGATTGCCAGAACGGTCCGTTTCATTCCCCCTTTCATTCTTGTTTTCATTCTTGCTTTCATGGTTGCTCTCCTTGCTCAGATATAATGTGATTGCTTTTTTATCGCCGGACGTGTGCTGCGATTTGTGTTGCTACCAATCTACAGGCCGCAGCTGGCGGTTAGTGGGGAAGCGATTTTCGGTTTGGACAGCCTTCGATTTGGGCAATGGCAGGCAAGGGGGTTATCGCAGATTTTTTTCCGGTGGTGATGGGTTCCATGGTGGGTTCCGCTCCCAAACGTTCCGCTGCCAAACTTTCACATACGGCATTGCCTTCCGGCTTCCTATCTTCGCCGCCAGTGTGCGAAAATCCTGTTCGCAGATAACGCTCATATCCAAGAAGAGAACCAACCCATGAAGATCGGCATCCTAACTGGTGGCGGCGACGTGCCAGGGCTGAATCCCTGCATCAAAGCGGCAGTCTACCGTGCAATTGATGAAGGCTACGAAGTGGTGGGAATCCGCCGGGGGTGGCGCGGGCTGCTTCACTACAACCCCGACGACCCCGCCACCCATGCTGCCAATGTTATCCCGCTGGATAAGCAAACCGTCCGCACGATTGACCGCACCGGCGGCACCTTCCTGCACACCAGCCGGACCAATCCCAGCAACGTGAAATTTTCGGAGGAACCGGAATTCCTCCGCGACCCAAATCACCTAACCGAAGAATCGCAGGACCCACGCCCGCGTGATTTCACCCCGCACGTCCTGAAAAATCTGGAGCATCTGGGGATCAACGTCCTGATTCCAATCGGAGGGGACGACACGTTAAGCTACGGCGAGCGGCTGCACCGCGAGGGGTTCCCGGTGGTGGCGATTCCGAAAACGATGGACAACGACGTGTACGGGACCGACTACTGCATCGGATTCGGAACGGCGGTGACGCGCAGCGTGCAGTTTATCCACCAGCTACGGACCAGCACCGGATCGCACGAGCGGATTGCGGTGATTGAACTGTTTGGCCGCAACTCCGGCGAAACCAGCCTTATCAGCTCCTACCTTGCCGGCGTTGATCGCGCCCTGATCTCCGAGGTTCCGTTCGACCCCGAACGCCTTGCCGAGCAAATCCTGCGCGACAAACGGGAGAACCCCAGCAACTACGCGATGGTCACCGTCAGCGAGGGGGCGCACATGATTGGCGGGAAGGTGGTGGAGTATGGCGAGCAAGATGCCTACGGGCATCGGAAATTGGGGGGGATTGGTCAGATCACCGGCGAGGCGTTGAAGCGGCTGACGGGGGAGAATATTATCCTGCAGCAAGTGGCCTACCTGATGCGCTCCGGCGCGCCCGATGCGTTGGACCTGATGGTGGCCACCAACTTCGCCAACATGGCGGTGGACCTAATTAAAAGCGGGGCGCGGGGCCGGATGGTGGCCCTGCGTGACGGAGTTTACACCCACATTCCAATGAGTGCCATCAGCAGCGGGCTGAAACGGGTGGACGTTGATGAATTGTACGACCCCACCGAGTACCGCCCAAAAGTCCGAAGCGTGATCGGCAAGCCGATGTTTTTGTATTGACGAGAAAAATTGGAATTGGGGAGCAGGCTATGGATTTACTGAAAGCAGGGTGTTTTTCAGCATTTCAAGGCGCGTTCATCGATAAATCAGATAACCGACTACAAGCGATTCTATAGGCTATGTATTTAATATATGTGGATGAAAGTGGCGATTCGGGAGACATCGCTCGAAGCCCAACAACGTATTTCATTCTTAGTGCCTTGATTATTCACGAACTACAGTGGCATCAAGCCCTTGATTCACTTGTTCAGTTGCGGAGGCATCTTAGGGATACAAAAGGGTTGAAAATTCGTGAAGAGATTCACGCTGTTCATTTCATTAACAAACCGGGCACGCTATCGCGCATTAAAAGGAATGATAGGCTTGATATTATGAAGCAATGCCTTGATTGGGTAGCAAGTCAAACTACTGTGAGCGTCATTACCGTTGCTATAAATAAGCATAAGCATCCGGCTAATGTCTTTGAAATCGCATGGAAGACCCTAATTCAAAGGCTTGAGAACACTATTCGCCATCAAAATTTTCGAGGGCATGCAAATTCTGAAGATCGTGGGTTAATTCTACCGGATAACACCGATGGGCAAAAGCTGATTGCCCTACTACGCAAAATGCGTAGATATAACCCAATTCCATACCAGAACAATACAGGTGTACAGAATTCCCCAATAACCCACATTGTGGAGGATCCATTTATGAAAAACTCATCAACATCTCTTTTCCACCAGATTGTTGATGTGATTGCTTACTCAGCACGTCAGTTATATGAACCTAACGCCTATATGCGTAAGAAAGGAGCCACTACTTTTTATTCTCGATTGGATGCTGCATTAGTGCGTCAAGCATCCAAAAAACACCCTTTAGGAATTGTGGAACGGTAAAAAAAAAGGGGCGGCTGAGCCGTCCCGGGGGAGTCCTACTCCTCAGTCGTGCTGAGTTTCAGACTCATGGCAAATATAACCATTGAACCATACTGCGCGATCAATTATTGTAACCAACACCATGTCTCCAGAAAATATCCAACAACTTGCCGCTATCGTTGATGACGCGGCGATGAACCGAACCGAGATAGACCAAATTGCCGCAACCAACCCCGCGCTAACGATGGAGGTTGCCTACCAGATCCAAGCTGCATCCGTGGCGCGGCGAATTGAGCGGGGCGAACGGCTGGTGGGGATGAAAATGGGGTTGACCAGCCGTGCCAAAATGGAGCAAATGGGGGTCCACGAGCCGATCTACGGAAGGCTTACCAGCAGCATGATCCTGAACAACGGCGCAACGATTCAGCATGGTGATTTGATCCATCCGCGCATCGAGCCGGAGGTGGCCTTCCTGCTGAAACGTGATCTGTCCGGTCCAGTTACCCCGGCCGAGGCATTGCTTGCCGTGGAAGGGGTTTGCGCCGCGCTGGAGATTATTGACAGCCGCTACCGCGACTTTAAATTCACCCTTCCCGATGTTGTGGCCGACAACACTTCGGCAGTGCTGTTTGCCCTTGGGGACTTGGTGAAACCGCCCGATGCGGTCAACTTGGGGAACTTGGGAATCGTGATGGAAATCAACGGCGTTGCGGTGGAGATAGGGAGCAGCGCAGCAATCTTGGAACACCCTGCACGCTCGCTGGCGGAGTTGGCGAATATGCTGGCACGCCGTGGCGAATCGCTAAAAGCCGGGCAGATTGTCCTGGCGGGCGGGGCAACCGCCGCCGTGGCAATCAACCCCGGGGATCATATCCGAGCGGTAGTGGATGAGCTTGGGGTGGCGGAGGTTCGGGTCCGATAACCCGCCACCGCCTGCGCCCCGAATCGTTTACGGCATATACTGAACCAGTCGCGTCTCCTGCTGCTGGCCAATTTCCACCGACAGCAGATAGATGCCCGCATCCAACGGCTGCGGCAAGGTGCGGAGGTTGAATTGAATGGTATGAACCCCGGGCTGGCAGATGCCCTGGAAAACGCGATGAATGGGGCGCGAGCTAAGATCGCGCAGCTCGATAACGCATTTTTGTGGAGAGCCTTCCACCGCGAACGGGATTGTCAGTTCCATTGAAGTTGTTGGGAAACGAATGATGTTGCTTCAACCGCGGCAAAAATAACCGATGCGCACGCTGCACCGCTATTTCACATTGTTGATTGCCTTCATGCGGGTAAACTGGCGCAGCGCGTTGGAGTACCGCACCAACTTTTTGTTCGAGATGGTCCTCTCGCTTCTGGAAGTTGGGATGTACCTGTTCTATTGGAAACTCTTCTTCGGTATCTCCGGCGGGGTTGGTGGGGTGACGTACGAGCAGATCGTGGCTCTGATCGCCTTCAACCACGTGATCTATGCCGGGTTGGATACGCTGATGGGGAACCATATCTGGGACGCTTCCGAGCTGATTATCAAAGGGCAATTCGACCTGTTCTTGGTGCAGCCGAAATCCCCAATTTTTCAACTCTTCTTTTCGGGAGCGCAACCGCTGCGGGCCGTGCAGCTGCTGACCGGAACCGCCGTGTACGCCGCCGTCATGCCGCTCACCCTGCAAAGCATCGGACTCTATCTGTTTGGGGTGGCGGTTGGTGTGGCGATTTTTGGCTCCTGGTTGGTCATCATCCACGCGCTGACGTTCCGGCTTGGCAACTACTTGGTGGTGATTAAGCTGATGTCGGTCATCCTCCATTTTGCGAAGAAGCCGGCAACCATCTTCTCGTTTGCTGTCCGCGTTGTTCTGTACACCATCATCCCCGCTGCGTATTTAGGGACCGCACAGGCCGAACAAGCGATTGCCCCAAGCGCGCCAATGCTGGCACTGCTTGCCGGGCTGGCGATGATCTCGCCGATCATCGCCAGCTGGTTCTTCCGCCGCGGAATGCGCTTGTACGAAAGCGGCAATTTGATTGGGGCCAGAATGTAGGATTCCCCCAAAAATAGAGGTCCCGGCCACCACCGTCCCTTTCCGCAATCTACCTTGCCACCACCACTCGCTTGGCGGCCATGATCCCCGCGTCGGTTCGGACCACGCAGCTGTACACGCCCGCCGGAAGGTCCTGCAGCGGAAGCACTATCGCCTGATTTCCTTCCTCCATTCTTCCATCGGCAACCGTTCCAACAACTTGCCCCATTGCATCATAGATCGTTAGGGTGACGTTGCCGGACGCTGGCAAACTGAAGATCGCTTGCGCGGTGGCGGAAGCCGGGTTCGGAACCACCGAAAGCCGCAGCCGCTTGGCTCCCTCGCGAAGCTGGTCCTCCACCCCAGCGGCGGGGTCGAACGAGCGCATTGGCGATTGCAGGGTTGGGATCGAATCGTTCAAGATGTCAACATTGAAGCGGAGGTTATCCCCCAGGGCAAGGAAGGTGACGATGCTGGAGCCGTACATCTGCAAGTCGCCGGTGTAGATCGGCGTTTCCTGACCCCGGCGGAACACCTGCAAGTTCACCATCCCCGACGGCACGTCGCGGTACTGCGTGTAGTCCAGGAAGGCAACGCTGTCGTACATCACCGTGTCGGCTCCGGAGGGCTTCAGCACAATCGTCAGCGGGCCGTAGAAGTCGGTAACGTTCGCCACACGAATCTTTGCCACGTTTGGATTGGAAATTTTCATCGAAAGCCACCGCCGCATCAGCAGGTGGGTGCGGCCTCCGTTGTCGAACTGCGTCAGCACCACGGCGTAGCCGGTGTCGGGATGGAGCGGAACCTTTGTGGTCAGCAGCGGATTCCCGGGGTTTTCGCCAGCGGCAACAAAACTGAGCGTGGCTTCCTGGGCAGTTAGCGGGCCGTAGCGTTCGGCGGCGCTGCGGTACGGGAGCTTGGTGGTGCGGATGTTCCCATCGAAATAGACATCCACTTTCGGCACATTGGATTGCGGCCAAGCGTTCACCGCACGGATAAATGCTGGCGGAGTGGACGCGCCTTGCAGCAGCGGAATTTTCACGGCAGTGGTTCCCCCCAACGCTCCGTTGATCTCATAGACCTTCAGGTTGTTGGCGGCGTTTCCGGTTATCACCAACGTGGTGTAGGAAAGGTTCGCCAGCGGGGCGATAAACTGCGCAAGCGGTTGCGTCGAGCCGTTCCGCGTGATAATCAGCGTTGCGGCAACAGCATCCACCGACTTGAACACCGTTGCGCTATCGGGGCGGATATTCGTGAACATCGCCTGGCCAGTTGCCACCGTTCCCAAATAGATGTCGAACGAGTCAGCCAGCTGCGAGGCATGAAGCACCCGCAACAACGCTTTTCCGGCGGCCGGGATATTGTTCTTCAGCCGGCTAAGCACCGTGAACTTTGGCGTGCTGCTGGCGTTGCTGGCTCCGTAGGCGATTCCCAGATAATCGGTGCTGGAAGCAACCGCTATGTCGGAGGCGATAATCGGAGTAGCGACTCCGGCCCCGGCGGCCACAACCTTGACGTTCACGCTTCCCGCACCCACCGGAAGCCCGGGGATCACGGCCGACATATGTTCCGATTCCAGCCCCTGGATTGTTGGGGTGGCAAGGTCGTTGAAATGGACATCAACGGCCCCCCCACCCTCAAGAAGATGAACGGCGCGGAAGTCAAATTTTTGGGCATGGGCCGAAGCCGTGGCGATAAGGATAATTCCCATCACCAAGAATATGCGGAGCAAGGCGTGTGTGTAGCGGTTAATCATTGGATGTTATGCTGTTGTGTGTTGTGCAGCCGGGGGCTGTGCGTTTCTTGTTTGTGGATGGGGGAGTGATGAGAACCGGCCAACAGCCAGCAAATGTTCCTGCTGGGCATTCCCGATTCCGCAGTGGGGGCATCCGTGCCGCCAAACCTGTACCAAACCATTTATAAGATACACGCTGCACGGAAATCATGCGAACCACTTTTGGGGATTACGTAGATTTGTCACCCTTCATCAACAGGATGAAACAGTCAGGGGGGAGAAAGTATTGGACGACAGCAACCTCCCCCCCTTCTGATTTCTACCAGAGCCATCATTGAGCCATTACGTAATGAACACCTTCGAGAACGATCAGGTAGCACGCCGGTACGAAGAACTTCACGAGCTGGAAACCCAAGGGGTGGTTGCCTACCCGTACTCCTTCCCCAAAACCTACGATGCCGCCGCCGCGCGCGCGCTGTTCCGCGACGATGCGCCGGAACCACTGCAAGCAGCCATTGCCGGGCGGGTGGTGGCAATCCGCCGCATGGGGAAAGCCAGCTTCTTCCACCTGCAAGACGACAGCGGGCGGATCCAGATCTATCTAAAAAAAGATGACCTGCCGAACTACGACCACCTGAAGCTCTTCGACATTGGCGACATCATCGGTGTGCAGGGATTCATGTTCCGCACCCGCACCGGGGAGATAAGCCTGCACGCGCAAACGGTCCAGATGCTGACCAAATGCTTGGTCCCGCTGCCAGTGCCAAAGGAGGAAACCGACGAGCATGGGAACCGGATTGTCCATGACCAATTTGCCGACAAGGAGCTTCGCTACCGCCAGCGGTATCTGGACCTTGCCGTAAACCCGCAAGTGCGCGACACCTTCCGCAAGCGGGCGCAGATCATCACCACCATCCGCCGCTACTTGGACCAGCGTGGATATTTGGAGGTGGAGACCCCGGTGCTTCACACCATGTACGGCGGCGCGGCGGCGCGCCCGTTCGGCACCCATCTGAACGCATTGAATATCCCCCTGTACCTCCGTATCTCCCTTGAGCTAAACCTGAAACGCCTGATTGTTGGCGGCTTCGAAGGGGTGTATGAGCTTGGCAAGAACTTCCGCAACGAGGGGATTGACAAAACCCACAACCCGGAATTCACCATGCTGGAGTTGTACGTGGCCTACAAGGATTACCTCTGGATGATGGAGATGGTGGAGGAGATGTTGAACGAGGTGGTGCTGGCCGTCAACGGGTCGCTGCGGGTGCGGACCGCTGCGGGCGAACTGAACTTCACCCGCCCGTTCCGCCGCGCCACCATGCACGAGCTGATCTACGAATACACCGGCCACCGGATTGACGGAATGGATGCCGACACGCTCCGCACCGTTGCCCGCGAACTCCATATCGGCGTGGATGGGACAATGGGGGCGGGGAAAATCATTGATGAAATCTTCAGCCAGCGGGTGCAGCCAAACCTGATCCAGCCGACGTTCGTGATGGATTACCCAACCGAGATGGTCCCCCTTGCCAAACGCCACCGAAGCAAACCCGGGCTGGTGGAAAGCTGGGAACTGATTGTCAACGGCCAGGAGCTTGCCCCCTGCTTCAGCGAGCTGAACGACCCCCGCGACCAACGCGAACGCTTTGCCGAACAAGCCAAGCTGCGCGCCGCCGGCGACGACGAAGCAATGCTGATTGACAACGATTTCCTGTACGCCCTTGAAGTCGGAATGCCCCCCGCCGCAGGCCTTGGCGTGGGCATTGACCGGCTGACGATGCTTCTGACCGGCGAGGAATCTATCCGCGACGTGATCTTCTTCCCGATGATGCGCCCCGAGGAACGCCGGGCCGCCACCACCGCCGCCGATAGCCCAACAAGTGCCAACACCGCCCCCAGCGAAACCGCCGCCACCAACAGCGAACGGGGCGAGTGGGAAGGTGGGGACCGGGTGGAATAACACCACGTTGCTGAACAATCAACGGGTTGGCAGGGGAAAGGATATCCCTTGCCAACCCGTTTTTTATTTCTCTGCCGAACTCAGTTTCTCTGCCGAACTCAATTCTCCGTGGTCAACCGGAAGCGGACGATTCGGTTGTTGTCGGTGTCGGCAACGTACAGGGTGCGGTCGTGGTGGGCCACGCCGTGGGGGTTCTTCAGGACCGCCGCGCCGCCGAACGATTGCCCGCGGAACTCCATCCCCTTGCTGTTGAATTTGTACACGCTATCGCGCCCGGCATCCACCACGTAGATATTTCCAAAACGGTCCTGGGCGGCATCCTCCGGCTGGGTAAATCGCTCGATGTTCATCAAGTCGCCAAGCTGAAACTGTGGCGGGAACGTTGGTTGCCAGCCTTCGCCTTCCGAGCTTGAGGAGTAGGTGAACGATTGGAACCGGAACTGCTGCCCGGGGTCGCTTTGGGTGATGGAAAAACTTCGCCCGTTCTCCTGGGTAAGGATTGAGGTCAATCCGGCAATGGAGCCAATGGCGTTTCCCACCGGAGCAACCGCGCCAACTGGGGAGATCAGCGTCCCATTCTGGCTGATCTCCAACACGCTGTTGTCGGGGTCCACTGCCGAGGTGTTCAGCGGGCCGACCCGCGCAACAAGGAACCCGTTATCAGGAAGCGCGGCCACGCCAGTAAACCGGCGATTGGGCTTTGATGGCTCGGCCCACATCAACTCCATTGGTGCCGCAGCAATGGCATGCTGCGTGGCGGCAAGGTCAATCCGATACACCGCGCCGATGGTGGTTGCCCTCCCCTGGATCGTGGTGTCAAGTTCCCCGGCCACCAGCAGCCGGAACCGGTAATCCTGCGCCAGCGCCACCGGACGGCGGATTGGTTTTGAATATCCCACCACTCTTCCGGCCAGGTCCAGCATTGCCACGCGGTCGTTCTGGGTGTCGGCAACGTAGATGAACGGTTCGCGTCCGGCCAGCACATCCTCCGGTTTGCTAAAGCCGCCCCATGCCGGTTCAATCGGTACGTAGATGGTGTCCATCGCCACGGGGTCGCCAACAATGGGGGCCGCAGGGGCAGATGGCTTATTGGCACAGGCGGAGAGAACAAGGGAAAGGAACGAGCAAAGCAAGAAGGCGGCACCAAGCGAAGCAAGGGCTGGTTTCATGGCGGAGAGAAGCATCGTCGGGATCAGTAATGAAAAACGGCGTTCCGAACTTAGCGGAACGCCGTTGGCTATCCAAGTTTTTTGTGTGTTAGTTCCGTGACTTCAGCAAGTCGCGAATTTCCGTCAGCAAGGATTCTTCGGCGCTTGGACCTGCGGGCGGTGCTTCCGGTGCGGGCTTGCGCATTTTGTTCATCCATTTCACCATCAGGAAAATGGAGAACGTGGTGAGAATGAACTTGATCACTACGGAGATGAACATCCCATAATTCATCGTCACTGCGCCGGCGGCTTGTGCATCGGCAAGGGTTTTGTAGGGACCGGCGGCCTTCTCCCCTTCGCGGAGAAGAAGGAAAAGATTGGCGAAATCCACCTTGCCAAGAATAAGCCCCAACAAAGGGTTCAGAAGGTCGTTGACCACTGAGTTGACGATTGCCCCAAACGCCGCGCCGATAATCACGCCGACCGCAAGGTCCACGACGTTTCCGCGCATGGCAAATTCTTTGAACTCCTTTAGCATTCAGCCTCCGTTGGTGATAGTGTGTATGAAGGATTCCCACAGGTTCAAGCCCCCACCCTCCCTACTCTCCCCCGCAAGCCTTCCGCCCGCAGTAAACGTAGCACTAACAGGACCGAACGGCAAAAGAATTCTTGATTGCTTAAAGTTTTTTCCAACCGGGGATTGTTCCATCGTAGCCATACAACCCTTCGGGAGTACCAGGGGCGGGCGTATCGGTCTGATAGACCAGCGAACCGGGAATGGCCGGCAAGGCCAGCATCGCCGCACGGGTCATGCGTGGCGGAATCATTGCCCCGGTGGTTGAGACGATATCCAGCTGCGCCTGGGGTGCTGTTGTGCCAATGCCCGTGCGGTGGTTGGCCGCCGATTTAATCGCCATGGCGTTCGAGGGATCGTTGATCCGGTAGGTGCGGAAGCGGTAATCAATCGGGTAGGTGTTGACTTGCTTCACGGACGTTGCCCCGCCGAACAGTTGGATATACGAGCTGAGATCAGCCGTCCCAGTGCCACCACATAAGGTTCCTCCAGTGTAGCAGTTGCCCAAGAGGGCATCGGTTGCGCCGCAGAGCGTATCACGTTGGATAATCGGAGCGGTTCCCCCAAGCTGGTCGGTGATGTCGGCACTTCCGCCGCCGTAGATTCCGCCAGTGTTGGACCATCCCGCCGCGGGCGGATCGGCTGTGTAATTGAACTGGGCGCGGTCGCTGGAAAGCCCGGTAAAGCATGGGGTGCGGTCGTACATATCTATTGTGAACGTCGAGGTCGAGGTCACGGTCCAGGTAAGCACCTCGCCGCAACCGTAGATATTGTACGGTGGGATTTCAAACGTTAGATACCCTGCCGAAGAAACGCCTGGCGTGGTGATCGTCACCGATTTTGGAGCGTCAATCCCGCCGGAAACGGTCAGGGTGATATTGGAGCTTGGCGTAAAGGATGAGAAGTAAACTTCGACACGATCCACCGAGCCTGCGCCGCCAGGTGAGAACGTTTGGGAAGCGGTATAGCTTCCTAAGCTCAGCGCAGGAGTCCACGTTGCATTGCTAGAGTTTTGGGTTACATCGCTGGTTCCCACCAACGTGGTGTCAAAGATTTGGAAATCGAGGTAATCGTTCGTTGAGTTGAATTGAAGGATGGAGCGGTCGTAGTAGAACCGGCGACCCGTGGCCAAGTAAAGATCGCGCCATTGGATATCACAGCTTCCAATATCGAACACATCGTTGGCTTGCGGACCAACGTGCCCTTTGATATTCAGCCCATCGAAATCGGTAACCGTATTCTGGAAGAAGATCAAACGGCCATCATCGCGCACCCCCAGCAGTGGCTCGGCGGTGCTGTCCTCGGTATACAGCGCAAACGTTGTATTGGTGTTGCTCATCCCTCGGATAATCACCCGTGCGGTGTCGTCAATCACTGGGGTCGCAAAGGGGTCGCCCATTCCAATGAATCCGCCGTTTGCCACCAAGCTCCCCCCGGGATGGTAATGCCCGGCGTTGTTGGAATGGCGCACAAACAGATGCGAGCCGACCGAGTTCGTGACCGCGTCGCGGACATCCAAGGCATACATTCCATCTGGAGCCAACGCGCCGCTTCCGGTGTTGGTTTCGGCGCGAATCTGCAGGCGTGCCGTTGGGTTTTCGATGCCGACACCCACATTTTGGCCATCAACAGAAAGCGCAGGGAAGTTTGCCGTGGACGAACCGCTGCCGGTTCCATCGCGGAATCCAATGGCCATATTGTTGGCGCGAGTATTGATTAAACGATCGCTTGCTGTTGCCCCGAACCCCCTCCCCATGGCGATTGCATTGGCGGCATCGGCCGTGGTAAACTGCCCGAATGCCATTGCCGATGTTTGCCGTGCATCAAGCTGCGAACCGATTGCAACGGCAGAGGTTGCGGTTGCTGCGGCCGTGTTCCCAATCGCCACCGATGTTGCTCCCGAAGCGGTATCCAATCCGCCGATTGCAACCGATGAGGTATTGGTGGACCGCGATCCGCTGCCCATCGAAACAGCATTAGCGCCACTTGCAACCGTAGCATTGCCCAGCGAAACCGATCGGGTGTTGGTTGCTTGTGCCTGTAGCCCCATTGCAATGCTGTTTGCCCCGCTGCCGGTTGTTGAGCTTCCCAACGACGTTGCCGCCGCCCCGGAAGCCACCACCAAGCTTCCCACGCCAACAGCATTTGCGCCGCTTACGTTTGCCGATGTTCCGCCGGCAATAGCACCCGTCGCCGATGCCGCGTTGCCACTTCCCCCAAAAATCCTTGCATTAGCCCCCGAAGCATTGTTGTTGACACCACCGCCGATAGTGGCATTATTCGCCGTTGCCGATGAGACCCGATTGGTCCCGCCACTTTGCCCACCGCCACCAATTACCACACCGTTCGCAACCCCGGTAATGGAGTTACCGCTGAATCCGCCAAGCACGTTGGGGCTTGTTAGGCGCGGCTGGTATCGCATCACCCGCTGCCGCCCCTGCCCGGCAAGGCCGGCGTGGTCCACGTGGATGCTGAAATCGGTACTGTCGTAGGTTCCAAGAAAATTTGTCCCGACCACTGTGGAGCCATTCCCCATGCTTAACCAGAATCCGGCAGTAAGATAGACTGTACTCCAATAGCTTGTTCCGTCGGGATCGGTAACCCAGTAGTAGGTGTTCAACGGTCCGCCTGGGGCAATTGGTGCCGGTGCTGGGGAGGTAGGGAACTTCAGCGCATAGCTATAAAGGAGCGAGTCACGGCCGTTGGCACTGGTGATGAAGGTGTAGGCAGGGCTGGCAAGGGTAACGGTATTGCCGGTGTTGTCGTCAAGTTCCAACTGATTCCCCGCCCACGTTGCACGCTGCGCAAATGTGGGGGTGGCGGCCAACGCCAACAACAAGGCCAGGAGATATGGTTGTACCGAAGGTTTCATCGGTTCTTGCTTCTTGTTCTAAGGTTCACGTGACACATCGAAAGGGGGAAATCGCTTGCTATTTCCGTACCCATGTTGGAACGCCCGCCACCGTCTCGCACAAATAGAATCCTTCGGTGCTGGCCCCAACGGTATTGGTCTGATAGACCATGCTGCCAAGCACCATTGATAGTGCCAGCCGCTGGGCTTGTGTCATGCGTGGGATAATAAGCGCGCCCGTTGATGAGCGAATATCCAACGCACCTTGCGGAGCAACGCCGCTCCCTGAGGTATTGAAAGAAGGATCGGGAAGGGTTGCCGCATTTCCATCGGTGAAGCCAATGCGTTTGTTGTTTTCGGCAATCACCATTGCTGTTGTGGGCGCAGCGGTTCCGGTTCCCACCGAGATATCAAGATACTGGGCGGTTGCAGCCGTGTTATAATTGAATTTTGCGCGGCTATGCCCGGTAGAGGTATTGCACGTGAAAAGCATATCGCGGTTGACGTACACGTCGCGCCACTGAAGGTCGCAGGAGCCTAAATCGTAGGTATTGCTTGTGCTTGGGCCAATGCTTCCTTTTGATGTAAGCCCGGCAAAAGGCGCGCTGGCTGTGCCAATCATCATGCGGCCATCGTCACGCACCAGAAGCAGTGGGTCCCCAGCGGCGTTGCTGATGTTCAAGGCCAATGTTGGAAGGATACTGGTGAAATCACCATCGCTAAGCCCACGCACGTGCAGCCGTGCTTTTGGAGTATCCACCGTTGCCACGTTGAACCCGCCAATGCCCACCTTCCGATTGTTCGTCACAAGCAGTGCCGAGGTCCCCGCGTTGTTGGTTACGTTCAGCGCAGCACTGGTTGCCAGGTTGTTCTCCCCCACCACCACAAGGCGGGCTTGCGGCGTTGCGGTGCCGATACCGACATACCCACGGTTATCCGCTTGTGAGGTATAAGGTCCAACAAACAGCGTGGGGGATGCTGAGTTAAAACCAACCATCAGTGAGTTAGCAGTGCTGTTCACCAAACGGGTTCCGTTGCTGACACCTTTGCCGAGCACCATGGCGTTAGCGGCGTTGGCCGTCACCCATTGGCCCATTGCAATGCTGTTGCTGCCGCTGGCGGTCACTTGGCTTCCCATTGCTGTGGCGGCGCGTCCGCTGGCGTTGGTGCTGTTCCCCATTGCCGTTGCGGTGTCGCCAGAAGCTGTTGTGGATCCCCCCATTGCCGTTGCTGTGTTGCCGCTGGCAGTGGTGCTGTTCCCCATTGCGACGGAGTTCACGCCGTTGGCGTTAGTGCTATTTCCCAAGGAGATAGCCGCCGTTGCTGCCACCGCCGTTTGTGCCGACAATCCCATTGCAACGCTGTTGTTGCCACGCGCCTGGGTGCTTCCCCCCATTGCCACCGCTGCCGCACCGCTTGCCGTCACGCCGGTGCCAAATGCCACGGAATTTGCTCCGCTTGCGGTGGAGTTTGTCCCGCCAACCGTTCCTGCATCCCCCGATGCGGTGTTCCCTGTTCCCCCAACAACAGTGGCATTGGAGGCCGAAGCCGTGTTCCCAACGCCTCCGCTGATGGTCGCAAAATCTGTTGTTGCGCCGGTGATGCTGTTCGGGCTGGCATTGGATCCGCCGCCAGCAATCGTTGCCCCACGTGCGCCGGTGGTGATCGTGTTATCGTGATGCCCGCCCAGGATGTTTGGGCTAAGATTTGTTGGCTCGAACCGCATCACCCGCCCGTTGCCTTGCGTGGAAGTTCCGAATGTTCCGGCCGCAACATTGTTGACATGGATCTGGAAAGCGACGTTATCTGTGGTTCCAATAAAGTTGGTTCCAGCGGTCGTCCCAGCGTTCCCCGTCAGCGTCCAATATCCACTTTGTGGAACCCCAGGAAGCCACGACAATTTGCCGGTGAGGTCCGAAGTAAGCAAGCTCCCCGCGCTTCCTGGAGGGCCGTCGGGAAGGGTCATGGTCCAGCTGGTGAACGGTACGGTGGGCGTTTGCAGGGTGATGGTTGATGCCGGCCCCTGATTGTCGTCCAGCACCACTGTTTGGGTTTTGGTTGTTCGCTGCGCCAATGCCGGAACAGCGGAAAGCAGAATCGCCGAACAGAGAATCGCCCAACGCGCGATATGGTAAACAGGCTGCATATAAGTCACCATGGTAAAGGGTATCATGGAAAGATTCTGTGTGGAATGCCGCCCCATCCGTTTGTGGGGCGGCTATTAGGCAAACGAACCGTTTACTGATGAACGATGTAGTTGATAAACCCAGCCGGTGGGATTGCCGAGAAGGAAACCGTAAACTGATTTCCACCAACACCCGAACGGTTCACCACTTTGTATTGCAGGTACGTTGAAGTGCCAGCACCCGCTTCCTCCCAGGAGATTTCAATCACCGTGTTTGCCGTGAACGTTGCGCCAGTGACAGTGACCGTTGTGGTGTTGCTTCCGGTGCTGTTGGCCACCCGACCGGAGTAGATACCCAGGGCGTTACGGATAGCACCAGGATTGCCAAACACCATATCTCCGTTGATGGTGGTTGTGGTTGGCCCGCCACCATTTCCGGTCGCGCTTCCAATCGTCGTGTTCCCACGGATATTCGTCACCGATGGGCCGTTCGTTGCTGTTGCGCCGTCGGGGTCGTTGTAGCCAATGTTTGTTGTGGATTCCGTGTTCGTTCCAGGATTCACATCGCTGCTGTTGATCCCCGTCAGCGGGGTTGCCCCTGCGGTGGCGCTCAGCACGTTTGTGGTGATCCATGTTGGCGTTGATGATGCGTTGACCGTCAGCACCGAACCAACCGAACCCGGGGCAACGGCGGCTGCGTTGTTCGAAGCATTCCCAACAAAGATGTTGTTCTGTGCCAGCGGCAACGTGGTTCCCGACGGCAGCACGACGTTCCCAAAGAACGTGGTTGTGGTTGGCCCCGTGGCCGAACCGATGTTCGTGTTGCCAGCAATGTTCGTGGTTGATGGTCCGTTGGGCCCTCCCCCGTCGGGATCGTTGTAGCCGATGTTCGTTACCGCTTCGCCCGACCCTGTGCCCGGGTTGATATCCCCTGTGTTGATTCCCGTTGTTGGGGTTGAACCGCCAACGGAAGAAAGCACGCTGCTGCTGGTCCATGCCGGCGCGGTTGAGCTACCGGTCGAGGTCAGGACCTGGCCGTTTGAACCGGCAAGCCCGTTTGGCAAGAAAGCGTTGCTGATGCGGAAGCCACCGCCATTGGTGGTGCTAAGCACGCGGGCACGCTCGGTGTTATTGGTGGCCAGCACCACATCACGATCATCGGTGGACCCCATGAAGTTTTGGCCAACACCAACGCCAGGCGTTGTTCCGGTGTTACCAAGCAACGACCAGTTATTGGGGGCAAACGTCGCGATGGTTTGCCATTGCGGCACACCGCTTCCGTCGGTCACCAACACGGCACTGTTCACCGGAGGCAAGGCCGTTGCAACGTTCGCCACGCCAACAAAGATGTTGTTGGTTGGCAATGGAAGCGTGGTTCCCGACGGCAGCACAACATTGCCGAAGAACGTTGTTGTGGTTGGTCCCGTGGCCGAACCGATGTTCGTGTTCCCCAAAATGTTGGTTGTGGAAGCAACGCCTGTTCCCCCGCCGTCGGGGTCGTTGTAGCCGATCGTCGTCGTCTGCGTGTTTGGCGAGTTCACCGGGCCGGCGTTGATGTTCGTGTTCCCGTTGATCGTCGTTTGCGACGGCACGTTCCCGGCACCTCCATCAGGGTCGTTGTAGCCAATCGTCGTCGTCTGCGGCGCGCCCTTGTTCGGGTTGGTGGCGTTCAGGTTGATATCGCCCAGCACGTTCGTGGTTGATGGCCCGTTCGACGCCGTGTTTCCGTCAGGGTCATTGTAGCCGATGTTCGTCACCGACTCGGTCCCCGAACCGTTGTTGATGTCGCCATTGTTGATGGCGGTTACTGGCGTTGAACCGCCAACGGAGGAAAGAACGCTGCTGCTGGTCCACACCGGCGCGGTTGAGCTACCGGTCGAGGTCAGAACCTGGCCGGTTGAGCCAGCCAACCCACCCGGACGGAATGCGTTCGTAATCCCAAATCCACCGCCGTTCGTGTTGCTGTACATCCGCGCACGCTCCGTTCCGTTCGTCCGGAACGATACGTCCTGGTCATCCGTTGTTCCCAAGTACTGGCTGGCAGGAGTCGTTCCGGCATTCCCCGCTAACGCCCAAGCCGTCGCTGGCAAGAACGATGCGATCGTCTGCCATTGCGGCACACCGGATCCGTCGGTGACAAACACGCTGCTGTTCGTTGGCGGAAGCGCCGTTGCAACACCACCAACCCCAACAAACAAGTTGTTCGTGGCAAGCGGAATGCTTGGCGCAGTGTTGAACACCACATTGCCGCTGAACGTTGTTGTGGTTGGCCCCGTGGACGAACCGATATTCGTGTTGCCAAGAATTGTGGTTTGCGAAGCCACCCCTGTTCCCACACCGTCGGGATCGTTGTAGCCGATCGTCGTCGTTTGCGGCGTTGTTCGGGTTCCAGCGGGGCCAGTGGTGTTGATATTCACATCGCCCAGCATATTTGTGGTTGAAGCTCCGTTGGCAGCCGTGTTTCCGTCGGGGTCGGTGTAGCCGATGTTCGTCACCGATTCCGTCCCCGATCCGTTGTTGATGTCGCCGCTGTTGACCCCTGTTACTGGGGTTGTTCCGCCCACTGCGTTCAACACGCCGCTTGGTGTCCAGACCGGTGCAGTTGTTGAGCCTGTGGAAGCCAACATCTGGCCGGTTGAGCCAGCCAACCCACCCGGACGGAATGCGTTCGCAATCCCAAATCCACCGCCGTTTGTGTTGCTGTACATCCGCGCACGCTCCGTTCCGTTCGTCCGGAACGATACGTCCTGGTCATCCGTTGTTCCCAAGTATTGGCTGGCAGGAGTCGTTCCGGCATTCCCCGTCAACGCCCAAGCCGTCGCTGGCAAGAACGATGCGATCGTCTGCCATTGCGGCACACCGGATCCGTCGGTGACGAACACGCTGCTGTTCGTTGGCGGAAGAGCGGTTGCAACACCACCAACCCCAACAAACAAGTTGTTCGTGGCCAATGGCAGGCTTGGCGGATTCGTAAAGGTGACGTCGCCGTTGAAGACTGTGCTGGATGCGGAGTTTGGTCCCGCGCCATCAGGGTCGTTATAACCGATGGTTGTGACTTGCGCCGTTGGGCTGTTCGGGTTTGTTGCGTTGATGTTGGTGTTCCCCAAAATCGTCGTCTGCGACGGCACGTTCCCACCACCTGCATCAGGATCGTTGTAGCCGATCGTCGTCGTTTGTGGCGAGGTGCTTCCGGGGCTGGTGGAGTTCAGATTGATATTCCCCAACACCGTCGTCTGCGATGCCGCGTTCGCACCTGCGCCATCGGGGTCGTTGTAGCCAACCGTCGTGGTCTGAACAACCGATGAACCCGGATTGGAGGCATTGATGTTGGTGTTGCCAACTACGTTCGTTGTTGTGGCTCCGCCACCGCTTCCCGTGTTCGATCCCAAGTTCGTGTTGCCATAGATGTTCGTCTGGCTGGCAGCGTTCGTTGCCGTCGCGCCGTCGGGATCGTTGTAGCCGATGTTCGTCGTGGCTTCGCTGTTGTTCCCGCTGTTCACATCACCGCTGTTGATGTTCGTCGTGGCCCCACCAGCAGCCGGTGCCGTCGTTATGAAGTTGTTGGTGCTGCTCCAAACCGGTGTCCCGCTGGCATCTTGCGCCAACACTGCACCACTGACGTTCGTCGAGGCATATGCCTGCTGTTGGTTGCTGGCATTCCCAACCCAAATCGAATTCTGATTCAGCGGAATCGTTGGCGCGGTTCCGAAGCTGACGTTGCCATTGATCGTTGTTGAGGATGGACCGTTTGGACCGGCTCCATCAGGATCGTTATAGCCAAGAGTAATCTGGCTTTCTGGGCCGCCTGCCGGCGTGTTGTCGGTTGTGCCAACGTTGTTGGTGGATCCGCTCAGATTTGTTGTTCCCAGGATATTGGTGACCGAAGGGACGTTTGCCCCAGCTCCGTCGGGATCGTTATAGCCAATCGTTGTTGTCTGCGTGTTCGGGCTGTTCGGCTGGCTTGCGTTGATGTTGGTGTTCCCCAAGATGTTGGTCGTCGTGGCTCCCCCATTGTCCCCCGTGTTCGATCCAACGTTCGTGTTGCCGCGAATGTTGGTGGTTGATGGATTATCGGCCCCACCAGACGATGGGTCATTATAACCGATCAATGTCACCGCTTCGGTTCCGGCACCAACGTTATTGTCTTGAGCATTGATGCTGGTGACTGGCGCAAGGCCACCCTGGGCGTTCAGCACGTTTGCACTGCTCCATGTTGGCGTTGTTCCAACAATGGAAAGAACCGATCCAGCCGCCCCCGGCGGATATGCCGTCTGAACACCGCCAACGCCAACCCAAAGGTTGTCCGTTGCCAGCGGAATCGTTGGCGCGTTGGCAAAATTCACCGTCCCGTTCAGCTGTGTTGTCGAGGTCGGGTTCCCAATCGTCGTCGTCCCACCCGCGTTCGGTGCCGTGTTGATGTTCGTTGTCGAGCCTTGAAGGTTCGTTGTTCCCAACACTGTTGTTGTGGTTGGACCACCGCCGCTTCCCGTGTTCGATCCCAAGTTCGTGTTGCCAAGAATGTTCGTCTGGCTGGCAGCGTTCGTTGCCGTCGCGCCGTCGGGATCGTTATAGCCGATGTTCGTCGTGGCTTCGCTGTTGTTCCCGCTGTTCACATCACCGTTGTTGATGTTCGTCGTGGCCCCACCAGCAGCCGGTGCCGTCGTTGTGAAGTTGTTGGTGCTGCTCCAAACCGGTGTCCCGCTGGCATCTTGCGCCAACACCGCGCCGTTGACGTTCGTCGAGGCATATGCCTGCTGTTGGTTGCTGGCATTCCCAACCCAAATCGAGTTCTGATTCAGCGGAATCGTTGGCGCGTTGGCAAAGTTCACCGTCCCGTTCAGCTGTGTTGTCGAGGTCGGATTCCCAATCGTCGTCGTCCCACCTGCGTTCGGTGCCGTGTTGATGTTCGTTGTTGCGCCTTGCAGGTTCGTTGTTCCCAACACCGTTGTTGTGGTTGGACCACCGCCGCTTCCCGTGTTCGATCCCAAATTCGTGTTGCCATAGATGTTCGTCTGGCTGGCAGCGTTCGTTGCCGTCGCGCCGTCGGGATCGTTGTAACCGATGTTCGTCGTGGCTTCGCTGTTGTTCCCGCTGTTCACATCACCGTTGTTGATGTTCGTCGTGGCCCCACCAGCAGCCGGTGCCGTCGTTGTGAAGTTGTTGGTGCTGCTCCAAACCGGTGTCCCGCTGGCATTCTGCGCAAGCACCGCGCCGTTGACGTTCGTCGAGGCATATGCCTGCTGTTGGTTGCTGGCATTCCCAACCCAAATCGAGTTCTGATTCAGCGGAATCGTTGGCGCGTTGGCAAAGTTCACCGTCCCGTTCAGCTGTGTTGTCGAGGTCGGATTCCCAATCGTCGTCGTCCCACCTGCGTTCGGTGCCGTGTTGATGTTCGTTGTTGCGCCTTGCAGGTTCGTTGTTCCCAACACTGTTGTTGTGGTTGGACCACCGCCGCTTCCTGTGTTCGATCCCAGGCTTGTGTTGCCAAGAATGTTCGTCTGGCTGGCAGCGTTTGCGGCGGCACCTCCGTCGGGATCGTTGTAGCCGATGTTCGTCACCGACTCCGTTCCCGATCCGTTGTTCACGTCGCCATTGTTGATGTTGGTTACTGGCGCGCTCCCTGTTGTTGCGGCCAGAACAGTGCTGGTTGTCCAGGTTGGGGTGCCGCTGGCATTCTGCGCAAGCACCGCACCGTTGACGTTGGTTGAGTTATAGGCGGCTTGGACGTTCGAGGCGTTTCCAACCCACATCGCATTCTGGTTCAAGGGAATGGTTGGTGGATTGGTGAAGTTCACCGTCCCGTTCAGTGTTGTTGTCGAGGTCGGATTCCCAATCGTCGTTGTCCCACCTGCGTTCGGCGCCGTGTTGATGTTCGTCGTTGGACTGCTGATCGTCGTTGTTGCGCCGCTCAGCGTTGCCGGGCCCGTCAGGTTCGTTGTCCCAGCAACGTTCGTTGTCGAAGTCCCATTCCCAATGTTCGTCGTCCCACCCGTTGCCGGCGATGCGTTGATGTTCGTTGTGGAAGGGGAACCCGCTGCACTGCTGTTCAGGTTCAGCGGTCCGCCAAGCACATTCTCCGGAGCAGAGGAACTGCCGATGGTTGCGGACCACGTTGGCGTGGTGCCAACCACGGTCAGCACGGTTCCGGCGGCTCCGGGTGGATATGCCGTCTGAACGCCGCCAACACCAACCCAAAGGTTATCGGTTGCCAGCGGAATCGTTGGCGCGATTGCAAAGGTTGTGGTTCCTGTGAAGTTCGCGTTGCCGTTGACCGTGGTGGTGGTTGGCCCCCCATCGTCACCGGTGGCGCTGCCGATATTCGTGTTGCCAGCAATGTTCGTTGTGGAAGGCTCGTTGGCCCCGCCACCATCGTTGTAGCCAATATTGGTAATGGCTTCCGGCAAGCCCGCCGTAATGTCCCCGCTGTTGATTCCGGTGACGGGGTTGCTCCCCCCCACCGAAGAGAAGACATCACTGTTGGACCATTGCGGGACACCTCCATCCACCACTAGCACCTGCCCCGTTGTTCCAATCGCACGGCGTGCAAGCGTTGTTGGGGAGTTTGCATACAGGATGTCGCCAATGGCATAGGAGCTAAATCCAGTTCCACCGTAGATCGGCGAAAGCGGGGTGCTTAGTGCCAGGTCATCAACCGTTAGGCCGCCGGTGATGCTTTGGCCGCCGGTGGAGTGCCCGCGAATCACCGGGCCGGTTGCATCGGCGGGGAAATCAATGTAGATGTCGTTGGTTAAGGTTCCTGTTAATCGAAGGATCCCCCAAAACCCGTTGTTCGTGCCATCATCAAGCACCAGGCGGTGCATGGCAAGGTCACGTGGATGGGGGTCGTAGACAACCGGTTGCCCTTGCATAGCACGGGGAACCACGGCCAGCATGGAGATGATCGCCATTACGGCAAGCCAACGATTGCACGATTGATAAAGGTGTCGCAAAGGAATCATGAGATTGTTCCTGCTTCTGTATGGGACAGATGTACGATGAGGCATAGTAGAAGGGACATCTAGGAAGGATTCGTTGTCTGCGGGAGATAGCCTTGCCAGCAAGCCGCGCTGGCTGTGTAGTTGGTGCGCAAAGGGGCTTTAAATGATGAAAGCGTTCCCACAAAGTGAAACGCTTCAGCACTATCCCCTTTTCGGGTCCTTGGACCGTACCATCAAGGCTCCGTTAGAGTTGTATTTCCATTGACCGCAGCATTAGCCAAATGGGAATCGAACCCAGCATTAGGTGGCTATAATCTAAAGCTGGCCAATTCCGTTCATGGCCATTTAAGGCTGGATCATTCAACTGTTTTGATTCAAGTTTTTGGTGAAATTGGTTTGATGTTGTTGAGGCAAGTTGCTATTAACCATTATATTATTGCGGCTGCATACAAAATTCACTTTTAATTCACACAGTGTGGATAATTCGCATAATAAATTCACATTCATTCCAATACTCGTGATTTTATCAACGTAGTGATGGCTGATAAAAATATCTGATGTAAAAAAACATCACCTACAAACCCACCTTACGCAGGATATAGAAGTGAATCGTTGCCCGTTCAGCGATTTCGCCCTTACTGCAACAGGGTTTAGCATGAGTAACGAGCATTCTTGATGGAACGCCATGGATGCCCAATTTCCCAGATACCGCTTTCTTGCGTAAGGTGAGTTGATAATGTTCCTCGCAGAAGCTACAGATTTGATGCTGTAGCATCACGAAATTTGTTCAGTGATATTTAAGCGAGTTGGGATCGCATACAAAATTCACTTTAACACTTGCGCAATGTGGATAATTCGCATAATAAATTCACGCTCGCTTCAACACTCTTTGCTTCACCTGGTGATGGCGCGTGACAATATTTGATGCAAAGAATTCGACAAAAAAACGCCACTCAGCAGCAAGGGAAAGTTCCTTACCGCTGAGTGGTTATTATAATGAATTTGCAACCCTTACTCTAAGAGCCGGAATGCTTATTTGCGATTCACCAGTTCATCCTCACTCCTTGTTGAACTTCATTAGCTTCTCGCGGATATTATAGACTTGCTTCCGCGACATATCCATTTCGTTCGCCAAGTGGGATAGTGGGCGACCTTGGAATATCCCATGAATGATCTGCAAAAGGCCGTCGGCACTTTGGCGGGTTTTTTCGAAGATTGTGCCACTTATCATGGTGTAGTAGCGGTCGCAGTCGGTGCATCGCCAGGCCGGGATTTTTCCCTTGTGCCGCGCAATGCGGCGATACTTGCTTCCGCAGCGGGGACAGCATAGCCCTTGCGGGTGCAAGGTCTCCTCAATCCAGCGTAACGCCGTCTTCTCATCATGTATTGTCTGGCGGGCAACGGTGCCCTGGCGAATTGCCGTAAGAAGTCTGTCTGTTGTTTCCGCTAGTGCCGGTTGCGTTGCCGCACCTGCCAAACGCGAAGATTTGGAAGCTGATGGAGCCATTGATTGGTAAGAATGCGAGATTTGATGCTGTCCTCTCCCTACCAATGGGCAATTTCTATGCCCACTCATAATCCCACCAATAACAACTGAAATCTGTTGAATTACTGTGCGGAAACTCCCTTTGTGTCCGATAACCTAACATGGCATTGCGGCCTAATTACCCACTCACAGTCCCTTCAGGTTCTTCACTTCTCCAATCTTGCTTTATTTTGCTTCCTTGTTGGATACCGTATTGGCTTTAAGAGTATTTTAGGCGCAGCGACGATCATGGTAGTGAATCGGATACCGCATCGGTTGAGGGACAGGGCGGTGATCCACACACACTATTCACAACCGGCAGTCGCCCCGCGACTGCTGTGGGAGGT
The DNA here is from genome assembly GCA_016710285.1 of Chlorobiota bacterium. Taxonomy (NCBI): domain Bacteria; kingdom Pseudomonadati; phylum Chlorobiota; species Chlorobiota bacterium. The sequence continues at coordinate 324,080 of JADJXR010000001.1, forward strand.
TCGTAGATATGGATTGTGGGCTTGGCTTCTGGAACCGTTGTGGCACGGCAATTCTGCTGGTGCTCCTTTCTTCTTTCTCCTCCTCCTTCGCACAGGACGCTGATTCAGGGTCGCTTCACGTTAGCGGCCAGGCTCGGCTTTCTGGGGATTTCTACGGTTCCTCCTCTTCCCCAGCAGGCTTCGAGCCTTCCGTCCGCCCCGCTTCCCTCCTTCGCTTTGTTCTGACCCCAACGGTCACTTATCGTGAGTTCCAACTCCCGATCACCATTGCCATTTCATCGAAACAGACGAACGTCACCACCGCGCTTGCACCCCAGCAAAGCCTTCAGCAGTTCCTGCAAAACCCGCTGAACACCGTCAGCCTTTCCCCTAAATATGGATGGGCCCAACTCCACCTGGGGACCCAAACCCCTCGCTACTCTGATCTTTCCACCGGCGACGTACCCGGGTTCGGTGTCGGTGCCGAGCTTTCCCCCGGGCCGGTGATGGTTGCTGGATTCTACGGCATCACCCAGCGGGGAATCGAACCTGACTCCAACGCCAACATCATTGGCGCGTACCAGCGGAAGATGTTCGCCGCCAAAGTTGGGCTTGGCGATCGCGAGCTGCGCTATGTTGACTTCACCGTTGTCCACACCGCCGACGACACCACCTCCATCGCCGCTACCCCGCTTGGTTTTATTCCGCCGCAACAAGGGTCGCTGGCTTCGCTGGCAACGTTCTTCCGGCTAAGCAACCAGTTATCGCTGAAGGCCGAAGGGGCCATCTCCCTGTTCACCCGCGACCAACGCTCGCCGGAGTTTGCCGGAAGCGATCTGGACTTCCTTTCCCCAATTCAACTGATCCGCGAGTCAACACGCTTGGATGTTGGGGCAATCGCTGGCCTTGCTTTCAACGAAGTCTTGTGGGGGGCCGAGCTGGACTTGCGGTATCTGGGCGATGGATTTGTTCCCCTGGGCTTCCCCTACCAGCCGACCGATCTGTTCGAGCTTCGCTTTTCCCCACGGGTCCAACTGTTGGACAATCGCTTGCTCCTGAACGGCTCGGTTGGTTATCGCGTAAACAATCTTTCCGGCACAAACCTCCAGACGGCAACCCAAATTTTGGGAATGGCGAACATCGTTGCGCAGCTTACCGAAGCATTGATGGTTGCGGCCAACTACACCAACTTTGGCTTGCGGAACAACGTGGAGAACGACACGCTGAAGATTCGCACCGTCAACCAATCGTTCACCGTTTCCCCCACCTACACCCTTCGCGGGGAATCGCTTGTGCACACCATCACCGCCACCGTTTCGCTGAACGATTACTCCGATGCCAACACCCTAACCGGCACGCTGAACAACGCCAAAACCACCTCGCTGTTCGGCACGTGGTCAACGGCGTTCCTGGCGATTCCATTAACCCTTTCGGCAACGCTCAGCAGCGTGGAAAGCGCATTTGCCGGGGCGGAGCTGAGTTTGCTTTCGGCAGGGATTAGCGGCGCGTATCGGCTGATGGAAGGAAGGTTGCGCCCATCGCTGCGGCTGGGTTGGGGGCGGAATGCTTTTGCGGGATTCACCCCCGACAACAACATCACCCTGCAAGCCGATGCCGCCTGGAGCATCACCGAAACATTGACCTGGGAGCTTAGCGCGTCGGCCACGCTCTACCGCTACGGAAGCTCGCGCGGGGGGGGCTCGGTAAACGAACAATTCCTGCGAACCGGAATAACGACACGATTCTAAAAAAACAACCGTACCAGATTACCAAAAACCATATCCGGCAAACAAGAACGCCGGAGGAGATGAAGAGGAATGAAACGATGGATACACGCCCGCACGTTCGGGCCGTTGTTGGCGAAGGTTGTGCTGTTGGCACTCCCACTTTTGCTTGCTCAGCTGTTGCTTACTCAATTGCTGAGCGCCCAAACCAGCAGCGTTCAGGTTATGCTTATCATGTCGCCCACCCCATCGCCGTACTTGTCGGATTGGCAGCAGCGGCGCGAGACAGCGTTCTTCCAGGTGGTGAACCAAACGCCGAACCGCCTGGTGTTCAAAATCAAAACGCAGATTTTTCTGAACGGGAATCTGAAGGCCGAAACCAAAACGCCGGAGATGCCGGTGCATTCGGTCAACGGCCCGGGAACGTTCGCCTGCAATGCCGAAAACATCATCCCCGTTCGCGCAATCAAAGTTTATGGCGAAGGGGAGCAAGCGATTATTCAATCGGGGAAAATTCCGGCGGGGACGTACCAGATCTGCTCGCGGGTGATTGATGCCGAAACCGAGCAACCCCTTTCCCCCGATGCCTGCGGCAATTTCACCGTCACCAGCTACCAGCTGCCGCAGCTTCTGCTGCCGCCAAACAACGGCACGCTTACCCCCGAGCAATCGAACCGCATCAACTTCACGTGGACGCCGGTTGTTCCGCAAACCCCAACGCCCCCGCGCTACGTGCTGCGGGTGTTCGAGGTGATGCCCGGGCAGCAACCGATGTCCGCATTCCTTGCCAACCGCCCGGTGCTGGAAGCCGAAAGTTTCGGCACTCCATCGCTCCTTTGGCCGCCCGATATTCTTGGCCCGCGCCTCGATCAACAGTACATCTGGAGCGTGCAGACGCTGGACGAAGCCGGACGCACGCTTGCCGACCCCAACGGCTATGCCGCCCCGTTCACCTTCAGCGTTAAAAACCCCGACCACACCACCGAGGTGAAATGCAACCCGGGCAAATGCTCCATCAACGGGGTAACAGTTCAGCGGGTGGAAACCACACGCTCGGCTGGTGATGCTGCCGGCGCACCAATCGGCAGCGGCCTGATGGTGAAGGCCGACATCACCGCCGACTGCCCCCCAGGTTGCCCCCCCGCAATTGAGGTGACATGGACCTTGCAGATTATCAATGGCGATGGGGAATCGCACACCATCACGGCCAGTGGGCAATCCACCATCATCACCCTTCCCTTCCCGTTGGTGGCTGGCGCAAAGGCGATCATCCAAGTGAACGCCTCGGTGCGTTGTGGCAATTCAACGGCAAGCAGCTGCTCCGGAACATTCGAGCGTGATTTAGGTGGGAAGTCGGACGATGACAAAATCACCCGCCCCCCAACCGTCACCGAGCTGGACACGATTGAGTTCCCGCCGGAGATCCCAACAACCGATACGATCCCCCCCAACACAACCATCGAGAAGTGCAGCCCGCTTCCGCCGAAATCAAACAAGGGGCCGGGAATCTCGCTGGGTGCCATGTTGGATCAGCCCGACCTGTTCCCCTACCCGCGTGCCGTTCCGCTGCGGGCCGACGCGGTGGATATGGACTACGCCATCTTCCGATGCCTTGATTGCGAGGGCGCGGTTGCCTCCATCTGGAAACCGGTCCGCGACAGGGTGGAAATCTACCAGTGGAAGCTGGAAGGAAAAGGCTCGCTGAACGTCCCGTTCGATCTGGAGGGGATGAAAAAGACCGATGACTCCATTGTCGCCGTCGCCAAGCGATTGGCGGAGATTGCCGACTCGCTGGACCAGCTAAAAGCCGACACCGCCGCGCTCCGCACACGGTTGGAGAAGCAGAAAAAAGATGCTGAAAAACAGATTGAGGAAATCAAGACGCGGCTGGATTCCATCACGGCGGAAACCAAGCGCGTCACCGACAGCCTTGCCACCACCAGCGATTCGCTGACGATCCTGAAAGGGCTTCGGGAAGCGAAGGTGAAGGCACGGAACGACTCCATCAAGATTGCGACATCGGCAAAGAAAACGATTGACTCGCTGGATGCGATCCTTGCCGGGAAGCCAACCGCCAACGAGCGCGCCAAGCTGGAAGAAGTCAACACCGCACGCACCGCCGCCGCCGCTGCCGACAGCAGCGTGGCCCGGAAAACCCGCGACATCCAAACCGAATCGGCACGGCTGAAAGCGGATATTGATGCCGCAGCCGCCGAGCTTGATGCGGCCACCGCAGCCTACGAATCGCTGAAACGTGGGGGCGAGGTCGAGACCAAAAAGGTGGCCGATCTGAACAAAAAACTCTACGGCCCGGCCATTGCTCGCAGCTTCTTCAACGCGCAGCGGGCGTGGGACCTTGCGGCCATCAACTTTATCAGCCGTCACCTTCCCAGCGCGCAAACCACGCTGGGGGGCGATCTGAACAAACTGAACGGCGTAGCCGAAAGCGGCCTATCCTCCCCAACCCCTGCGGTGCGAACCGCCGCGCTTGCCACCTTCCGCACGCGAATGGCAGCATTAAAAACGGCACTCACCTGCGGCAGCATTGCCGACACCGCCAAGCGTTCGGCTTGCACCGCCGACCTTCCCGCGCTTCATGCCGCCGCCGCTGCCTACGACCGTGCGCTGGATGACGCGCTGAAATCTGGCTACAAACTAAGCCCCGCGCTTCTTGCCGACCTTTCGGCAGCACGCACGCGGCTTGCGGCAAAGGAAGGCTCCATTGCCAGCGCCGCACGCACCGTCCAGCAAAAAAGCGATGCCTACGAGGCCGCGCTGCGCAACTACACCACCACCATCAAAGGCTTGGAGGGGGACCGCACCACACTGCTGGCAACCGCTGCCACAAAGAACGAACGGGTAGCAACGCTTGAACGCGAGTACCAAACGCTGGTGAAAATCCGCGAGACTGATCTTGAGCAGAACCGCGAGGCGTATCTGCTGGAACGCCAACGCAGCCAAACGCTTCGCGATGCCATGCTCCGCACCGCCGATGCCCTTCGCGACACCATCGCCCAGATTGACAACGACACCGCACGGCTTGGCCGCCTGAAGGAACATCTGGAAAACGTCAAGGCGGAGTTGGAGAAGGAGAAGAAGCAGCTGACTGAACTCCAGAAAAAATTCCAAGAAATCCTTGACCTGAAAATTGAGGATGCACAGAAGCCGTTGATCGCAAAAATCGCCGCGCTGGAAAAGGAGCAGGAGAAGCTGAAGAAACAGCTTGAGGAATTGAAGAAGAGCAAGGAGACGCTGGCCGAAGGGAACAAAACTGCCGAGGGTGCGCTGGTCTATTACATCCCGCCGCCGCTGGAAGAAATCTTGAAGAACGAGCCGAAGTTCAACGCCCTGAAGGACTCCGTGGCGGTGGCCGAACGGGGAGTGGTGGTGGCCCAGGAGTTCAAGGCCGGGGCGCAGAAGAAGCTCACGAAAGAGCTTGAGCAGATTGCGCGCCAGATGGCCAACTACAAAAAAGCCGAAGCTGAAAAGAAAGCCGCCGAGGAAGAAGCCAACGACCTTGACCGCGAGCTTGCCACGCTGAAAAACAACAAAACACAGGAGTACCAAGATTACCAAAACCGCCTGCTGGACATCCTTGAGCGGAACGAAGCCCACAAGGACACCGCCGAAAAACGGCTGAACAACGCAATGGCCGACAGCGCAACCCTTGCCCAAAAAATTGAGCAACAACGCCAGCGGATTGAAGGCTTGGAGCAGGAGATTGAAACTCTGGAAAGCAACCTGCAAGATGCCCGCGCCCAGCTGACCTACGAGGAAGGATTGCGCCAAAACGCCAAGAACACCCTTACCGAGCGAACCGCCGAACTGAAGAACGCACGCCGCGAGCTTCAGGAACTTGAGGACGCGCTTGCACGTGCACAGCAATCGGCAAGCCGGGCGGCGGCACGAAGCAACGCACGCCGCGAAATCGCAACCGATGCCGCCGTCAGCAGCAAGAAGAGTGCGGTGACGGCAAAGAAGACGGCGATTACCACGCTGGAGAGCAGCGTGGAGAGCATCGCCAGCAGCTACGATGCCGCACAGAAACGGACGAAGACCGCCGAGGACTCACTGATTGCACGCTCCGAATCCATCATCAAAAAACAGCAGGAGCTTCGCAACGCAAAAGACACGTTGGTGGAGTTGAACGAGCAGATGGAGGAGCTTCTAACAAGCCTTACCTACTGGCGGATGGTGCTGGCAAAAGCCGAAGGAGAAATCGAGAAGTGCAACAACGCACGGAAGGAATTCCAGGAAAAAATTGCCGACGCGGTGAACGACGACGACGCAGTAAAAGCAAAAGATGAGGAGAAGAAAGCCGCCGACGAGAAGGCCAAAGAAGCCGAAGCAGCGATGAAGAAAGCCGAGGCGGAAATCGCCAGCGCGCTGAAACGCCGCGACGACATCACGAAAGGGATGAAGGACACCGTGGAGAACGCCCGCAAGAAACTTCAAGCAGCAAAAGACTCGCTGCGGCAGTACTTGCTGGAAGAGGAGTTCAACGTCGTCAACCACGAAGTGAAGCTGACGATCAAGGCGGTTGACACGCCGCTGGATGGATTCCGCGCAAAGGATGACACGGTGACAATCATCAAAACACTCACCTACCCTTCGGATCGCGTGCCGGTGTTTGCCAACAGCTATCCCAGCGTAAAAATCGCGCCAAAGAAAAGCATGGCAGGGTGCAATCCACAGGTCTCGTTCACCCCTCCCGGCGGTATCGTGCCGGTTCCCCCAAGCCTTGAAATGCCGGAGCCACGCACCATTGCCCTGATCTACAAAAAAGGGGAACCGCTTTGGCCAGAGTGGCCGGTGATCCCTGGCACCGCACCGGTCCTGACCGACGACGTTGTTCGGATGATTGCCAGCGGCAGCGACGGCGATGCATGGCGGCAAGTCTGCGTTCCGGTTGATCCCAAAAAATGCCTTCCCCCCGGCGGTCTTGGTGGCGCGATTGCCGACTTGGTGACATTCAATTGGGGCGGCGATGGCAGCTACATCAACGGCATTGAGTACCCCCGCGTATTCTGGAAAACGATTGACGTTCCGCAACCCGACTGCAAGAAAAAGGCGACGGTGAAAACCAAGTATATCGCCAACAGCATCGCTGCCGACGCAATCCCGGAGCGGGAAACCCTCCCGGAAATCGTCCCCGGCGTGATGATTGAAACGCCCGACTCCCTTGTTGGATGGCCCAAGCACGTTGACACCGTGCGGGCACGCGTGGTGAAAGGGGACCACAAAGGTCGCCCAGGCGAGGAAGTTGAGTTCACCCTCACCCTTGTGGAAGGGGAAGCAAAGGGATACGGTCTTGACGGCACAAGCACAACCGTCACGAAAAAAACCGACGGCGATGGTTACGCCAAAGCGGAACTCCACTTTGGCGAAGGCTTCGCGAAGTTCAAGATTGAAGCCAAGTGGAAACGCCCGGGTGAGTGCCCTCCGCCAAAGGAGATCATCGCCACCTCACCACTCTACCCGCAGTTCCTCCGCTTCACCAGCGGCGCGCCAACGGTGGCGTGGGATGCGGCCAAAAAAGTCTGGCAGGGAACGCCGGCTGCCGATGCCCTAAAAACCATGCCGGAAGCCAAAGAGGACAACTACGCCAACGAGGTCTTTGCCGTTGCCGGACTGCTGGACGAAAACCGCGACTCGGTGGTTGGGGAGAAACTTTTCTTCAAGCCAGCGGGGGACTTCAAGGTTGCGCCCGACGAAGCCACAACGGAACTGTTCGGCATTGCCAGAACGGTGGTCCAGGACCCGCCGGAGAAAGGCGCGCTGACGCTAAAAGTCAATCCAGAAAAGAAGTACGAGAAGGTGTCGCGGCCATTCACGGTGGAGGGGACGTACAACTCTTCCAAGGTCGAGAAATTCAAGATCGGCTCGCCGGACGACCTGTTCGTTATCATCCCCGACGACCCACCAGCGCGTGGCGAGCCGGTAAGCGGCAACGGCAAAATTGAGATTGCTGCCGCCGGAATCTTGATTGCCGAACTGAAGGACATCACCCTGAAGATCAGCGATGTGATGTTGGAGGATGGCGACGAAGAAATCCCAACAGCCACCGCCGGGACCGTCTCCTGGCAGCCAAGCGGCGACGCAGTGAAAGCCAACATTCTTGGCTTCAGCGTGGAGCTTGACTCGGTGGTGATCCGCGCACAAAGCGGCGCAGGGATTGGCGGAAAGGTTGGCCACGCAAAGCTGGAGCAACCGGTGAGTTTCTACGCGGAGATGAACACGAAAGGGGATTTCTACGGTGAGGTTTCTGCCGTGCCGGAAATCGCTGTTGCGGGGTTCACGCTGAAGGAAGGAACGTCGTTCGCGATTGACCTCCATCCAACAAAAAGCGATAAGGGAATGGCCGACGATTGGCAAGGCTTGCTGATCCGCGAAGCCAACCTGCAACTGCCGCAAATCTTCAACGGACGCGAAGGCGCGCCAAGCACCCTTAGCGTCACCGATTTCTACATCGGCACGGGGGATGCGGGCTTTGGCGGGAAGGTCGCCCTGAAAGGGAAGTTCTTCACCTTCGGCTACGCTGGCTACGAATTCCAAGCCGATGAAGTCAGCCTCACGTTCGAGAAAAGCGCGCTGTCAGGCGGCGCGTTTACCGGGGAAGTCGCGCTCCCCGCGCCAATGGAAGGGAAGCTCCGCGTGGGCATCGGCATCACCGGCGACGAGTGGAAAGCAAGCATCGGGACCGACAACCCGGTCTCGCTGCCACGGCTGCAAACGGTCTTCACCCTCCGCAAAGGTGAGATTGTTTACGACACGAAGGAATCGGTGGGGACGCTGAAATTGGATGCGGTCATCAGCAGCACCAAGTTTGGCGACATTGACATCAACGGATTCGAGTTCAACAGCAAAGGGGAAATCAAAGGGGAGTTCAATTTCAACAAGGCGATCACCTTCAACAACCGGCTGACGGTGGAGGTGGACCAAGTGAAATTTGTGGCGATGGGGGGGGAATACGGCCTATCGCTCACCGGCGGATTTATGATCCCCGCAATCGGGATTGACAAGCTGAAAGGCTCGATCGCGATTGCCCCCGGCCCAGAGATTTCCGTCACGCTGGACGAAGCAAAACTGAAGTTCGAAAACGGCGCGGTGACGTTCGATGGCGAGCTGGCCTACAACGGCAACGAGTTCCGAGGCGCGTTCGAAATCGGCATCAAGAAGCTGCTGGATAAAGGGATCAAAGGGAGCTTCGTGGTTGGCACGCAAGCCATTGACGACAAAAGCAACTTCACCTACTGGTACGTGGAGATGTCGCTTGGGCTGAAGGGAGTGTTGCTGGGGCAAACGGGGCTGGCGTTGCTGGAGCTTGGCGGCGGCGTTGGCTGGAATTACGATCCTCCGGTTGGTGAGCAACCTGGCTCGCCACGGAACTCCGGCGCGCTCTCGTTCAAAGCAATCGTCGGCATTGGCAACGCTCCATCGGGCGAGGTGTTTGCTGGGCGATTGACGATGGTCCTCACCGACGAATACTTCACGCTGAACGGCAAAGTCTGGCTGTTGAAGCAGGAAAAAAATATGTTCGGCGAAGGCCAGCTGACCCTTTTCTGGAACGACAAGCCAGGGATGGAAGGATTTGTGCGGATGTTCGTCGGGCTTCCCGATGCCGAGGGTGAGGTCTTCTATTTCAACGGAAAAATCAACTTCAAATACCGCGATGGAGAGAAGTACATCCGAAGCGAGAAGATCGAGGGGGCGGTGCTGAAGCAGGTGAAGGCCGAAGCGAACTTGGAGTTCACCGAAGAAAAGATCGAAGCCGACGGAAGGCTGTGGTACGATCTGAACAAGAGCTTCCCGTTCTTTGTGGCCACGGCGGTGGTGGACCTCCATCTCTCCATCAAGACCTCGCTGAAGTACGTCAACGCCTCGAAAACGTTGAGTGCCGACGCGAAGTTTGAAGGAACCTGGGATGTGAACCTTGACACGCCGGTTGGGATGCTGGATCTGCTTTCCGGAGCGATCAGCGTGGAGGCAAAACTGATGGCCAGCACAAGCACCATTTCCTTCACGGGAACGGCGCGGGTGCGCGGCTCGGTCCTTTGGTTCACGGTGGATGAGTCGGTGGATGTTGGATACACAACAAGCATATAAGCGAAGAAGGAACAACACCATGAACATCACATCAATCTTCGCAACTGCAACCGAAACCCTTCGCACGGGCATGGCACTCCATGCCCGTGCGGGGCGGTGTGGCCTTCTTTCTCTTCTCGTTCTGGCCCTCCTCTCCCCCATCGCCTTTGCCCAGCCGAAGGTCATCACTTTTCGGGCTGCCGATGGTGTGCATCTTCGTTGGCAAGGGGTTCGCGAATCGGGGTTCGGGGGGTATCACGTTGAGCGAAGAGGGCCGCAAGAAGCATGGACCCGGCTGACAACCGTGCCGATGCAACGCGCCACAAGCCAGCAAGAGATTGAGCGAATTGCAGGATTCAAAACCGACCTCTATCTATCACTGTTCGAGGCCGCACAACCGCCGCGAGACCTTACCGCAGCCGATTACCAGCGCGTGCTATCCCGGCAAAACAACGGGCTGTTTGAAGCAATCTGCGTTGTCAATCCAGAGTTCGGGAAGCTGATGGGGGAGGTCTATTTCGACAACACCCTTGCCGCCGGTGCCGATGCCGAATACCGAATCGTCGCGCTGGTCAACGGGGCCGAGCGTGAGGTTGGCGTTAGCACCGCCGTCGGCTCCGCGCCCGGGACCGTCCCCCCCGTTGCCGATCTTCTTGGCGAAGCCGGCGACCGCAGCGCAACGCTCCGCTGGGAGCGCGACCCGGCGTTGCTGCAACGGGGCGAGGTCATCACGTGGAATATCTACCGTGCCGAACGTGTGCTTGGTCCATTCCAGCAGATCAACACCGCCGCGCTGCTGCCGATCACGGTATCGTCCGGCCAATCAGCCCAGGACCAGAACCAGCAAACGTTCAGCGATGAATACCTTGAGGCCGGGACCACCTACTTCTACCACATCCGCGCCGTCAATGTTTTTGGGATAGAAAGCGAGCCAAGCGTGGCGGTGGAAGTGACGGTCGGGAGCGAAGAAATTCCGCCGCCGCCGCTCAATCTTGCCGTGGAAGAATTTGCCGGAAGCGCAAGGCTGACGTGGGTCCCGCCACTGCGCGGAAAGATTGCCGGGGCGCGGGTGTACCGGATAGAGATGACCGCCCCGGAGCGGGAGTTCCGCGAAGCCAGCCCCCCACTTTCCTCCGCCCGATTCCGCGCCGGGGAGTGGGTGGATCTTTCGGTGGTTGAGGGGAAGGAGTATCGCTACGTTCTCCGCTCGGTTGGGGAAAATGGTTTGGAGAGCGAACCCTCCGACACGGTGACGTACCGGGCCAATGATGCCACGCCCCCCGCGCCGCCAACCGGCGTTACGGCCATTGCCGACACCGGCAGCATCACCATCCGCTGGAAGCCGAACGGCGAGGGCGACCTGCTTGGCTACCAGATTGAACGCTCGTCGGACGACGCGCGCATCAGCCGCTTGCTGCTGAACGATTCGATCATTGCCGGAACCACCATTGTTGACCGGCTGCCGCGCCAATCGGGGACCACCTACGGCTACGTCGTGACGGCGATTGACCGAAGCTACAACCGCTCCAAACCGTCAGCGATGATCTTTGCTCGGATGCCCGATCTGGTCCCCCCCACCGCGCCAACAATCGCCGAGCTGCAGGCGCACGACGCGAAAGCAACGCTCCGTTGGCTGCCAAACAGCGAGCGCGACGTTGCGCGGTATCGGATCTACCGAGGAAGCGATGAGAAGGCCAATCCGCAGCGCGTTGGCGAGGTTTCTGGGATGGAGTTCACCGAACAGCTCCCTGCCGATGGCCGCTACTTCTACTCCATTTCTGCGGTGGATTCTTCCGGCAACGAAGGGGCGCGGTCCAAACCAGTTTCCATCACCTATCGCCACCAGGAACGCCCATTGCCTCCGCGGTCGGTGAAGGTAGAGCGCGGAAGCAACTATCTGCGGATTCAGTGGGAAGCACCGGCGGCAACGGTGGCGGGATACGTCATCACCCGCACCGAACGGAAGACCGGGGAGAAGCGAACAATCGCCCAACCAAACAGCGATGAACGGGAGTTCAAAGATTGGTACGCTGACCCTTCGGCGGAATATGAGTACATGGTGCAATCGCGGAACAACGAGTGGGGATTGAGCGAAGGGGTGACGGCGAACAGTGGGAAGTAGCAGGCTTCCACCAAAAAACCCCGAAGCGTCCCCCCCCCCTCCAGCGGAGGAAGCGCACAAGGCCACGCATGGAGAGGAACAGAAGGTTGCTTATTCCAAACTTGAGGGAGGGAGCAGCGCAAACGCACGAACGGGGAAGGTTCCGAACCCTTTGACTTTGGCGGGGATAGCGTAGAAACGGAAGCCGCTCTCTGGCAGCAACTCCAGCCCGGTCATATGCTCAACGATTGGGATGTTGGCCCCCAGCAAAATCGTGTGGGCCGGGCGTTCCATGTCGTCGGTGCTGTCAATGTTGTAGGAGTCAATCCCCACAAGCCGCACGCCGGCATCGCGCAGGGCGATTGCAGCATCCAGCGTCAAAAATGGATGTCCCTCGAAATAGCTATCGGTCCGCCAATGCCTTGCCCAGCCGGTGTGGATCAGCACCGCCTTCCCGGCAAGGTCGCGCCCGGCGATGGCATCGGCATCAATCGCTCGTTGGCCATGTTCGGCAACGCGCACCACAACCGCATCAAGATCCGCCAGCGACTCCAACGCCAAATCTGATAAATCGCCCCCTTCCCGGTAGCGATGGAACGGCGAGTCAAGATAGGTTCCAGTGTTCGCCACCATCTCAATTTTCCCAATCTGGAACTCCGTCCCTTCGGTATAAACCGCACGCGCTGCCTCGCGGCTCAGGAAGTCGCAGATGATTGGCGCGGGAAGCCCACGGTAGGTTATCATCCCTTCTTCAACGGTGTGGCTTAGGTCAACCAGCTGCGAAGGGTGATTGCTCAGAAACGGGTTCTTCATCCGCCACAGCACAATCGGAATACCGCTGACTTGCAGGCCAAGCGTGTCGCTATCGGTGTGCTGGCTGAAGCGCAGGCCGATCTTCTCCATGACGTTCAGCGAGGCACCATTTTCTGGGTGTGCAATCGCCACAATTTCCGGCAGTTGCTTCTGGTGGAACCCAAACGCCAGCACAGTTTGCGCGGCCTCGGTTGCAAGCCCGCGCCCCCAGCAATCGGTGGCAATCCACCAACCAATTTCCACCATTCCGGTTTCCGCCATTCCGGTTTCCGCCAGCGGCTGCAATCCGCAAAGGCCGATAAGCCGACCGTTCTGGCGATCAATCAGCTTCCACATGCAATATCCAAAGCGGTTGTAGTGGTTCATTTGCCGCTCGATGAACTGCGCAATCCGCGCATCATCCCACGCTTCCCCGCTCCCGATGTACCGCATCATCTGCGGGTCGGTGGCGATTGCCTTCAGCAACTCAGCATCGGAACGATACCACGTGGCAAGCTGTAGCCGAGGTGTTTGAAAAATGGTCATGGCCAGGAAGTGCGATGTTGGATAGAGTCAGTTGAGTAATCCCAGAGGTAGATGCCAGCCGTTGGCCTTCCCCCCCATCACCAACAAAGGCTTCCACAATGTTGGGAAGCCTTTGTTGTGATGATGCCTTATTGATGGAGTATCAGCTTTTGCGTGAAGACCTGGCCGTGGTTGGTCCGCATTCGCACGAAGTATTGGCCGCTGGGAATCTGCTCCAGCAAATACTCCACGCGGTGAACGCCGGCGCGGAGTTCCACATTCCGCAGCACCTCGGCAACGATGTTCCCTTGCTGGTCCACCACGTCAAGCCAGACGTGGCTTTGCTGAGCCAGGGCAACGTCCACCCTGCTGGCGGAGTTGGTGCCGGGGTTTGGCGTTGGCAGCCCCAAGAAGGTGCGCCGCGCCGCCGCGAACATCTGGACCCGAAGCGCGTTGTTGCAGCCATCCTGGCCGGTCCCGCTTAGCCACGTCACCGGCAGCTTCAGCGCCACCTCCTCGCGAACTCCGCAAAGGTTCACCAGCTCCAACGTGTCGGCCTGCAAGCTGTTGCCATCGGCGGTTGGAAGCAAGCAAACCACAAGCCTGCGCGACTGGCCCGGGGCAAGCAGCAGCGGAAGCTGCGCCGGCGGGATGCTGAAGTTGATGTTCCCCCGCATCCGTGCCTCGGCAATCTGAAGCGGGCGAAGGCCATTGTTGGTTAGGGTGATGCTGTCGCAACGGAAGTTGCCGTAGGTGATGCTGTCGGCCTGCCAATCGCGCTCCAACCGGATTGCCACTTGCTGCCGTGCGGCATCATACGCCGCCAGCGTAAACCCGCCGATGGTGTCGCGGCGAACGGTGCGATTGCCAACGGCATCCACCACGGTAATCTGATAGATCATATCCAACCGTGGGTCAATCCGGTTCAGCGAAACCGCCACATTCTGCATTGCCGGGCTGAACTTCTGGGCCGGAACAGCGGTTGTGCAATTCACCAACTCGTCGTACCAAATCTCTGTGATTCCCGACCCGGCCCATTGCTCACCGGTTTGCAGTTGCATCCTATTAACGCAGGGGTCGGCAACGCCCAGGATTGCTGGGCCAACGGTGTCAACCCTGTGGTTCAGTGGGACCTGGGCCACAACCCGCGAAACGCAATTGTTCTGAAGCTCCAGCTGCACGGTGAAACTGGTGTCGTTGGTGGCGGTGTAGCAGATTTCCACCGGCTGGCGTTCCCCTGGAAGAAGCTGTGTCACGCTGCTTTTCAGCGTCACCCCGGCCCCACCGCCGGAAATTTTGATGCTGGAAATGGCTTGCGGGTAGGCTCCATAATTTTCAATCATCACCGTCTGGCAGAAGGCTTGGTCGTTGAACGTCACCAGCGTGTCCAGCAGCAGCGGCGCGTTGCTGTTCATCCCAACCGTCCGCACCGTGAAGCCGGGGACTCGCGTCTGTTGGAACCGCGAACGCCCGCTGCTATCAATCGCTTTCAGCGCCACCATCCCATCCTGGTACGGGTCCACCAATGTTGCCCAGTAGTGGACGGTGTCGTCGCCCGGGGTGAACGGCTCGATCATCGCGTTCATATTCTCCGTTGCCACCACAAACAGGGAGTCAATGCCGGTATCGGTGATGTGGGCATCGCTTACCGTGCCGGCAATTCCGCCGCACGTATCCACCGAGAAAAGCTCGGGGGGTTGGAAATCGGTTAGCAAGGTTTTGAACAGCATCCCGCCCGGGTAGCCGTAGGAGTTGGCGAACCCGTACCCATAGCTGTACAACCCAAATGCGGAATCGGAGCGGGCCGTGTGGGACCCGGCGGTTAAGCGGACTTGGGCGTAGCTAAAACGGGTGCTTCCAATCGGGCTAAAACTTGCCGAGGGGATCGCGCCATCAATCGTCAGCGAGGGGATTGCATCGGTGGGGATCACCACATTCACAAAGTGGTTGGTAAACTCCGGGTGCGCCACCGATTGGAAGGAGTACGCTGTGTCGAACTGCTCCGGCGGAGGGATCAACATCATAAACGGGTCGCCAACCTCGGTGACACTCCCGCCGGGGTCGGTGTCCCCCGCGGAGTGTTCGTACTGCGCCACCATGATTGGCCCAGAGGCCTGGATAAACATCGGCTCACTAAGAGGAACTTCCCTTGAACGCCCAGCCTGAAGCGGCGATTGCGGGACCCCGTTAATTGTCCAGGGGGTTCCATCCACTGCCGCAAGCACGCGCACAACAGCGGTGTAGGGGGAAGCGGGAGAGATTGGATAGAATGGAGTAATCAACGCGCTTGCGCCCCAGGCTTCCAGTGGTATCATCTGCTCCACCAGGTGGTCGCGGTATGAGCCAACAGAATTGGGAATACTGGTGCGGCGGTTTCCGGAGAAGAGGGCAACCGGTTTGTTGGCCAGCACCTCGGTCCCGCTAACGTCATACTCCTCCTCCAAATTTGCCTGCCCGAAATAGACCTCACCACGGTTTAGGTTCACGGTAAACGGCGCAGTGGTAAGGCGGTTGTTGATCGGGGTCGAGGGGGAGATTTTCAGCTGGGTGTTATCCTCGGTGGCAATCACCGCGAACTCCGAAGCCATGTCGGCATATCTGAAACCGAACTCGGCTTGTATCACGCCATTGGGATAGGCAAGGATGACGTAGCGGCGGGTGATGATGTCGTCGGGAAGGCCCAAGAACGCATCGGAGGACATCTTGCGGATATTCACGCCGTAGAGCGTCACCTCATGTTGGGCGGTGATCTTGAAGGCTTTCTGCGTAACGCCTTGATCGCCGCTGGAGAGTTCGGTGTAGTAGCCAAAAATCTCAGGGATGTTCACCTCCACCGGGACGTTGGGGACGGGGATGTCAATCTGCACGGAATCCCCGGTAAAGAAGTAATGGACCGTGGCGGTGGTGATGGTGTCGGAGCTGATATAGAGCCGCAGGTCCGAGGTCTCGGTACTGGTTCCCGACCCGTAGTTCTCCATAAACGCCACCCAAAAGAGCGTTCCCTTGGAGTCGCGCCCGGAGATCCCGGCGGGCTGGGCTATGGAACGAATTGGGCAAAGGAATGCAATCGCCAACAGGGCGAAAGCGAGCATCGGAGCATGGTGGCAAAGGCCATCATAAGGAAGTGAGTATCGTGAGTTCATGCCGCATCTTCTCAGCTACATGGTTGCGGAAACAATGGGTGCAGACATTCTCTCCGAAGGCATTATACGGAACAATCGCTGTAAAGCGGTAGGCAAATGCTTGGGCATGGGCGCAATGGCCCGTGCCAGTAGGGTGATTGCGCCGCTGGTTGCTGCGCGCCTGTTGGGGGTGGTTCGCCCCTGTGCCCTTCGGGTACCCCCCTCGCATTGTCTTCGCCCTCAAAGAGCAGCTACTTATGATTTCACCTACCACATCACATCATGGCAACCAAGCTCTGCGTGCTGATCTCAACGTATAGTATGTAGCGACAACATCACCTGAAAAAGGCCATGGCAAGATTTTGATGGATTATCCGAAGGTTCAGATTTCACCGACGATGTGTTATGATTAACCGAACAAACTCTTAACCCTAATGTGCCGCCAGCAATAACCACGTATTGATTGCGCACACATGAAGAAGGCACGGTAAGTGTTGAAATCAGTTCATAAGAGTCAATAGGAATTTCTGAATCAGCACTATCTATCAGATCCCATCTTTTTATAAAAATTACGCCTGACTTTTCAGTGTAATTATTCAAAGAAAAGCCTGCGCTACTATTAAATGCATATACTGATTTCTCAGCACTCTGCCATTGAGCAACCCCACTATTGAATGTGCTTTCTCCTATGAAAGAAGGCTCTGATGCCTTATTGATATTAAATATTAAAGCCTCGCCATACCGTCCCACAAGCAAATAATCTTCTATTATTCCTAAGCCCCAACCTCGAGCAATTCGATAACCTTTCGGGCTGTCTGCCTTATCAGAAAGTAGAGAGAGTAGTTGAGGAGTAGTCGCAATGGAGATATCCCAAACACTTGCCAGCGTATCTATTTCAGCAACAATCAACGTGTCATTTTTCCACACGACATCGGTTCCTAAAGCAGGGATATGAACAACAGGTTCTATCAGCCCCTGCATTCGCATGATGTAGGTTCCACTATCTAGGCAGGCCGCAGCAAGCATTTCTCCATTCCATGCTATGTTATTGGCAATAATATTTTCACCTAACGAATGGCGAGAGCGAACCACTGGGCGATTTGGTTCCGATAAATCAATCAAGGTTATTACAGAATCGTAGGTTACTGCTTCCGTTTCTGAAATCATCCTTATTCCATCGGCAGTAATAGGAAGCGAGCCTTGCACCACAGGGTTGCGTGGGTCCAACAAATCCAGCACGAGCATCTCTTGCTCCATCAATGCTACTGCACGATTTCCCCTTCCGTCAACAGCAAGGCAGTTTTTGCTTGTTGAGATGCTCCCACGGTCTATAATTTCCCCTTCTTGCGTAATAGTTGCTACATAGAAACCAGTACTTGTTATCCAGATGGCTGTTGAATCCACTACCTGAGTATGCATAGCCCATCCACGATTTGGGTGCGACTGCCTAACAACATTAGCCCCAACCCTTAACGTATCTGATCTTCCCGAACCAATGAGCATCGACTGTGAGCCATAACCAACTAAAGCCCTTGAAGATTTTGTTGGCACGCAAGTAAATAGAGTGCGGATATCACTCGCTGCAAATTCGGCAGCTTGATAATCCGAGGTTACGGTGGTTTGATACCACTGGGTAGTAGGCAAGCGATCTTCATGAAATACAATGGAGAATACATAAGAATTACTTCCTACTCTCCCTAAAAAAAGAGCAGTGCTATCGTGAGCTACAAACCCATGCTCCGAATAAAATGGAGGAACCCAAAAACTTCCCCCTTCTAATTCTCCATTCGGCAAAATTTTAACGATCCGGTATGTTATCGCATCTATCTGGAGAGTGCCGATCAATAAGAAATCGTTTATTCTTCTGAGGCTTCCAAATGGATAGATGTTTTTTGATTGAGTAGAACGTATTGGCTGACTAGGCTTGATGATATTAAAAACTTCAAACACTCCTTCCTGAGTAGTTTTCGAGTATGTAGTCACATAAAGAAAGCCATTGTAGGCTACAAACTTTGGAGAATTTTCGACAGGAATTGTTGAGAGTTTTTGTGGATTGAATGAATCCTGCAATGAGAATAGAGTAATTGCTGAATCACAAGCAACAATTAGGAGTGTATCATCCACAACCTCCATTTGCCGCTTAGTTCCTGCCAGCGGAATGGTGTCGGAAATTCGGGGGCGATCCGGGTCAGATAGATCAACAGTGTACAGGTGGTGCAAGGAAGCAACATATCCGGCTCCCCGCTGCAACGCGCACATCTGTGGCGCAAACCCACCCCGCAACCCCGACCAAACAAGATTCAGCCGTGGCTCAGAATTTTGCGCAATCCCTTTGTGCGCCGCCATTATCAGAATGGCTGCGCAAAGAAGAATTTGAGAGCAACGATGAATGAAAAGAACATGCATAGAACTATTAGGTAGCAGAATCTCACCCCCCCCCCATCACCGCGCAATCACCATTCGCTGGGTTCCCGATTTTCCGGAGGCTGTCACCAGCCGAAGCGCATAGACTCCGCTGGGAAGCCCCTGGTGGCTGAAATCCACACGATGAACCCCGCCTTTCAAGGCTATTCCGTCCAATAATGTGAGCGCGATGTTGCCGTGGTCGTCCAGCACTTGCAGCCGCACAAGGTCATCCTGCTGCAAGGCCACATCCACAAATCCCTCCGTTCCCCGGGAAGGGTTTGGGGCGGGAAGCCCCAGGTAGGTGCGCTTGGCTTGCGCGAACATCTCGATTCGGATGGTGTTGTTGCAGCCATCTTGTCCGGTTGCCACCAGCCACGTTACCGCCAGCTTCAGCGCGATTTCCTCGCTTACTCCGCAAGCATCGGTCAGCACCAGCGTGTCCCCTTGCTGGTTTCCACCAATCAATCCTTCCAAGCAGACGTTCATGCGGCGTGCCTCCCCCGGCGGAATCGTTACCGGCAGCTGCGACGGCGGCACGCTGAACCCCAGGTTCCCCAACATCCGCGCGCTTTGGATGGTGATTGGGCGGCGTCCGGGGTTGGAAAGTGTGATGGTGTCGCAGCGGTGCAGCCCAACGGTCATGCTGTCGGCAATCCAATCATGGTTCAGCCGGATGGCAACTTGCTGGCCGGCAGGGTCCAACGCCTGCAAGGTGAACCCGCCAATTGTGTCGCGGCGAACAACGCCGTTGCCGGCGGCATCCCACAACGTGATCTCGAAGATCATATCCTTGTACGGATCAATCCGGTTCAGCGAAATGTTGACGTTCTGCACCGCCGGGGCAAAGGTTTGCGCTGGCGTTGAGGCGGTGCAGTTCTCCAGATAGTTGTATTGAAGTTCCGCAATCCCGCTGGCGTTGTTTTGTTCCTGCAGTTGCAGCACAAGGTCGCGACCGCAGGGGTCGTTGCTGCGCGAGATTGACGGGGCGGTGGTGTCAATCCGGTGGATAAACGGAATGGTGGCCACGCGCCGCTGGACGCACTCCCCTTCCAACAGCAGGTCCACGATTTGCAGGGTGTCGGTGGTTCCTTCGTAGCAGATCTCAATCACCCCTTTGCTCCCCGGCTCGATGGTTTGCGGGAAGCTCCGGACGATGATCCCGGAATCTTGTTTGTTCAGCAGCCGCACGTTGCTAATCCGCTGCGGGAACGCGCCGTAATTCTCAATTTCAAACCGCCGGCAGAAGGAGTTGCCGTTGTAGGCGATTAGCGTATCGGCAACGATCATGCCGTTTGTTCCGCCGGTGGCGCGCAGGGTGAATCCCGGGAAGCGGTTCATTTGGAAGCGGGAGCGTCCACTGCTGTCAATCGCTTTTATCGCCACGACTCCATCTTGGTAGGGGTCAACCAGCGTGGCGCGGAAGCGGACGGTGTCGGCACCTGGCGTGAAGGGGTCAATCGCCACGCTGACGTTTTGGGTTTGGCTGGTGGTGTATAGCGAGTCAATGCCGGTGTCGGTGATATGGCTATCGCTTACAACGCCGATCATCCCGCCACACGTATCCACCGACATCAATTCCGGCGGTTGGAAATCGGTGACCAACGTCTTGAAGAGCATTCCGCCGGAGTAGCCGTAGGAGTTCGCCGGACCGTAGCCGTAGCTGTACAATCCAAACGTGGAATCGGCACGGGCGAAATGCGCGCCGGCGGTCAGCTCAATTTGGGCGTAGCTGAATTGGGTTCCGGCGATTGCCACAAACGGTTGGGTGACAGGCTTCCCATCAATCCGAACCGAGGGGGCAGCGTTGCTGGGGATCACAATATTGACAAAGTGGCGGAAGAACTCAGGGTGATCCACGCATTGGAAGGAATAGATGGAATCGAACTGCTCAGGTGGGGGAATCAGCATCATAAAAGGATCGCCCAATCCCGACTGCTGCCCCGGTCCGCCGACGTTTACTGAATGCTCATACTGCGCCACCAACACCGGACCATCGGCAATCAGCGGCATGGCTTTGGTAAGCTCGAACTCCACCGGCCGCCCGGCCATCAGCGGGGGTTGCGGTTGGCCGTCCAGCGTCCAGTTGGTGTTGTCGAACGCGGACAGCACCCGCCCCACGGCTTTCTCGACAGACTGCTGAGTGATCGGGTAATGTGGCGTGACGATAGCCTGGGTCCCCCATGCCTCCAATGGCGGTATCTGCTCCACAAGGTGGTCGCGATAATTGCCAACCGCCACCGGAACCGCTGTCCGTTTCACCCCGGCATACACGGCAACCGGCTTGTTTGCGACAATCTCTGTCCCGCTCACATCCTGCAGCAGCCCCAACCGCGCTTGGCCAAAGAAGACTTGCCCACTATCCAACGTAACGGTGAACGGTGTTCGTCTGCTCCGTCCGTTGATAGTGGCAGGGGAAGTGATACGGATGGTGGTTCCGTCTTCAATGGCGATAACCGCGAACTCCGAAGGGGTATCGTAGGTGTCCGCAAACTGGGCATCGTATCCATTCGGGTAGGCAAGCACAATGTACCGCCCGGTCAGCACATCCACCGGCAAGGACATGAACGCATCGGCAGACTTCGTGCGGATATTTGCGCCGTACAGGGTGATCTCGTCGTTGCAAGCAATCTTGATTGATTTGGCGGTAACTTCATTCCCCCGATCTGCCCAGATATCCTCAAGCTCTGCATTCGGTCCAAACAGCAGATCAACGCTGACACGAACGGGGACGTTGGCTTGAGGGATCGGAATGGTGACGCTGCTGCCATCTTCATGGTAGGAAACGGTTGCGGTGGTGGGCCGGTCGCAGCTTAAAAACAGGTCCATCTGTGAGGTCTCTGCACTCCCCGACCCAAGGTTTGTCATGAACGTCACCCAGAACTCTTTCCCCCGGTTGTCGCGCACCGGCGTTTGCGCCGATGCTTCCATCATGGTGAACAGTAGCAGGGCAACCACGGCCACACACGCCACGAAGGTTTTATGGGAAGCGTTCACAAGGTTCATGGGAACATCCGTTGGATGAATGATTGAGAGATGGAACCAGAGAGATGGAACCAGAGAGATTGCAAGCCAGCAAGGATAAAGAACCCTGCAACCGCAAAACCGTTTCCCGGGTTAGCGGGCTATCAGAAGTTTTTGGGTCATCACCTCGCCGCCCGAAGTCCGCAGTTGCACAAAGTACTCCCCTTGTGGAAGCTCATCCAACCGCAGCTGAAGCGCGCCAACGCCGCCACGCATCGGCACGTTATCGAAGGGGCGAAGCCGCACGTTCCCCAACGGGTCGCTAACCACC
This sequence comes from Chlorobiota bacterium, assembly GCA_016710285.1. Taxonomy (NCBI): domain Bacteria; kingdom Pseudomonadati; phylum Chlorobiota; species Chlorobiota bacterium. Next base: position 346,106 of record JADJXR010000001.1, read on the forward strand.
ACCGTCACTTGCTGATCGGAAGAAAGGCCAACGTACAGCGTGGCGATTGAGCCAGCGTTGGGGTTGGGGAACGGAGCCATCATGGTGTTCCGCCGCGCCATCGCACCCGATTGGAAGATCAGTTCATTGCCACAGTTATCGGCCCAGCGCAAGCTGTCGGGCGGGGGGGGCGTTAGGTCCTTCAGCAGCATCCCGCCAGGATAGCCGTAGGAGTTTGCCGCGCCGTAGCCGTAAACGTACAACCCAAATGTGGAATCTGCGCGGGCAAAATGTGCGCCCGCAGCAAGCGGAATCTGCGCGTAGCTGAAACGGGTCCCGGGAATGGGGCGGAACGTTGCCCGAACCGCCGCGCTGTCAATCCGGAGCGAGCTTGCGGCGTTGCTGGGGATCACCACGTTGGCGTAGTGCGCCACAAACTCATCGTTAATAACGCACTGGAAGGAGTAGATGGAATCGAACTGCTGGGGCGGGGGGATCAGCATCATAAACGGATCGCCCAGTTCCGTAAACCCAACGGAGTGCTCATACTGCGCCACCAGTATCGGCCCCGAAGCCGCGATATGTTGCGCCCGGGTCAGCGGAAGCTCCACCGATTTCCCGGCCCGCAACATCGGCTGCGGCGCGCCATCAAGCGTCCATGTGGTGCTGTCGCTGGCGGCAATCACCCGCACCACGGCTTCGTATCGGGATTGTGGGGTAATCGGGAAATGCGGGGTAATCAAAGCCTCATTCCCCCACGTTTCCAGCGGCGGCAGCTGCTCAACCAAATGGTCCCGATAGTTCCCCACCAACACCGGAATTGAGGAGCGTTTTGTTCCGCCATACACCGCCACCGGCTTATCGGCATTGATGATTGTTCCGCTCACATCCTGCGGGCCGTTTAAGGAGGATTGCGCAAAGTAGGCTTGGCCGCTGTCCAGCCGAACCGCGAACGATTGCTTGGCCGGACGCCGGTTGATTTCCGCAGGGGACGTGATATTCACCGTCGTCCCGTTCTTCGTGGCAATCACCACAAATTCGGAGGGCATATCATAGTCGTCGAAGCCTTCTGCGTAGCCGTTCGGATAGGCCAGAACGATGTACCGCCCGCTGAGCACATCGGTTGGCAGCGACATGAACGCATCGGCCGACATGGTGCGGATGTTGGCCCCGTACAACGTCACCTCATCCTCCGCCACCACTTTCAGCGTCCGGCGGCTGATGGAGTCGGTGGCGGCATCGGCAATCTCAACGCCGGTTCCAAAGACCCGCGAAATATCAACCCGAACCGGAGTGTTGGCTTTGGGGATCGGGACCGCGTGGGTGCGGCCATTCCGATGGTAGGTGATGGTGACGTTCGTTGGGCGTTCGCAGCTGATGTACAGATCCATCTGCGAAGTCTCATCCCAATCGCCCGACCCGTTGTTGGCCATGAACGCCACCCAAAACTCCTTGCCGCGATTATCGCGGGCTTGGGCATGGGCGGCGCACGATGCGGCAATGGATACCGCAATGGCTGCAATCAGTGGAAGAAGCAATCGTTGGAAACTTGGCGCAAGGCTCATGGGCAACCGCCGTAGGGAAGTCGTTCATCGTGGATTTTTTAATGATCCAGTCCCGGCAGTTTGGTCACGCTTGGGGGCGTGCCGATTGGCGTTGCCGCGCAATCATCTGGTAACCACCAGTTTTTGCGCCATCACATCGCCGCTGCTGGTCTGCATCTGCAAGAAGTACAGCCCTTGCGGCAGGTTCGTTACATCCATTTGGATTTGCGCAACGCCCCCCGGCATTGGGTCCTTATCCAGCAGCCGCTGCTTCTCGTTCCCGAACTCATCCAGCACCACCAACGTCACGTTCTGGTCCGCATCCAGCCCAAAACCGACGGTTGCGGTTTGGCTTGACGCTGGGTTGGGGAATGGAGCCATCAGATAATTGCGCCGCGCAAACCCGCCCACCAGGAACGTCAGCGCGTTGCCGCAGCGGTCGGCCCCGCTTCCGGCCAACGGAAGCACGTTCGCCGTTAGCTCCACAAGCTCCGAATACGCACCGCAGTTGAAATCCACCACCAGCGTATCAATCCGCTGGCCCACCCCACGGGGCCGCATGCAGACCATGAAGCGGCGGGTTTCGCCAGGAAGAAGCGTTATCGGAAGTTGATCCGGAGGGATGGAGTACTCAAGGTTCCCCAGCAGCCGCAACGACGACAAGTTCAGCGGGCGCAGGCCGTAGTTTTGCAGCGTCACCGAGTCGCATTGCTGGCCGCCATACACCAGCTGGGAATATTCCCACGGGCTGTTGATCCGCATTCCCAATTCGGTTCCGTTGGTCCGCGCAACCGAAAGCGTCGCGCCGCCAACCGTGTCGCTTAGCGTCACCCGGTTCCCCACTAAATCCTCCACAACAATGGTGTACACCACATCCTTCCGCGGGTCGCGCCGCTGCAACGTTAGCTGGGCTTGCCGGGTTGGAAGGGTTGCGGGATTCAGGATTGGATCCGCGTTTTCCAGAGTGAGATACTCAATGGATTTAATCCCCGCATTCCTGATCCCAAGCTCCTTCAAGCTGAAGCTCCGCGACGGCGAGCAAGAGTCGCCCTCCCACGTGATAAGCGGATAGACGGAATCCACCGCGCTGATCAGCGGAAGCAGCGCAAGCTCACGCTCCAAACAGCCGTTCCCAATGCGGAGGCTGACGGTGAATGCCGTGTCGCCAACGTGCTGGTAGCAGAATCTTACCTCGCGCTCCTCCCCCGGCTGCAAGGTGATGGGAAGCTGCTCGGCAATCGTCAGCCCGGGGTCCGAGGAATTGAAATTGAGGTTGGTGAGGGTCTGCGGGAACCCACCGTAGTTCCGCAGCCGAAGGCTTGTGCAGAACTGCAGGCCGTTCAGCGAAGCAAGCGTATCCATCTTCAACGGCAGTGGTCCGGCGGCGGCCACCGAAACGGTGAAGCCTTTCACGGGGAACTTCACTTTGCTGTCAAGTCCCGCCGTATCCACCACGGTCATCTCCGCCTGGCCATCGTTGAACGGGTCGTTCAGAAGCACGCGGAACCGCACGGAATCTATCCCGGGCGTGAACGGTTCGGTTGCCAGCATCACATTGCGCGAGCTGGAGTCCAGCCGGACGCTCTCCACGCCAAAATCGTAGGTGCTGTCGTCGTAGGCATACCCCACCACCCCCTGGCAGGAATCTTCCACCGAAATCAGCGGAGGTTTCTGGTCCTTAAACAGGGTGTCGAACACCACCGCGCCCGGGGTTCCGTAGGAGTTGTAGGGGCCATAGCCGTAGATATACAGCCCAAAGGGGACGCGCGCCCGGATGTAATGCGTCCCGGACGGCACAGGAATTTGGGCGTAGCTGTAGCTGGTTTTGGGGATGCGGATCCAGTTTTGCCCCACCGGACGCCCGTCTAACTCCACCGTGGTTACCCGCTCGGTGGGGATCACCACATTGATGAAGTGGAACAGGAAATCCTGCGTGGCGTAGCTCTCGAACGCATAGGCCGAATCGAACTGTTCCGGGGCAAACGCCTGCATCATAAACGGGTCGCCGATGGTGTCGTTGGGCAAGCGGGCTTTGCTGGCATCCATGGTGGAATGCTGATACTGCGCCACCTGGATTGGGCCGGTGGCGGTTACCAGCATCCCTTTATCCAAAGGAATCTCCGCAAACTCCCGCGCATTCAAGGTGCGGATCGGCACGCTATCAATGCTGATCTCCGTGTTGTCGTTCAAGGCAACAATGCGGGCAAGGTTGGCATCGGGAATCGTCTTCCGAATCTGGAAATGGGGTGTCAGGATTGGCCGGTTGGTCCAGCGGTTCACCGGAAGCAGATGCTCCACAAGATGGTCGCGCCCAACGGCTTGGTTGTACGGGATATTCGTCCGCTGGTGGCTTCCGTACACGCCAATCGCCTTGTTGGAAACGATGCGCGTTCCGGTTAAATCGAACCCCACTTTGTTATCGGCCTGAACAAATAAAATCTCCCCAGCGTTCAGAAGCGTGGTGAAGGGATTGCTGTTGGAGCGGCTTACCAAGCGGGCAGTGGGATAAACCGTGACGTTCGTCGCGTCGTGGTAGGCAATCACCGCAAGCTGGGAGGGGAAATCGGAGCGGTCGAACAGCTGCCCGTCGGCATCGGGGGAGATGGTGTTTGGGTAGGAAATCACCACATACTCCATCCCCAGCACCGACTCCGGCAACGCCACCCAAGCATCGCTGCTCCAGCGTTGGGTGTTGATTCCATACACCGTCACCTCGTCGTCGAACACGGCATGAAGCGTGTACTTGCTTACCTCATTTCTGGTGCTGTTGGGGCGCGGAAGGATCAGCTTGGAGGGGTCCAATGCAACCCGGACCGGGCGGTCGGCAGTGGGGATATCCACCGTGAACGACTCCCCCGAACTCATGTAGGTAAACACCCCGCGGGTTGGCTTGGTGCACCAGACGTTCACGTAAAACCGTGGCGTGTCCTCGGCCCCATCGGTATGAAGGAAGGCCAGCCGGAACTCCTTGCCCCGATTGTCCACGCGGTTGCGAGTTGGTTGCGCGGTGGTGGTGGCCACGCAAGCAGCCAGCAACAGGGCAATGATTACTACGCTCAATCTATGCTGCATCGGTTCGGTTAATCGGTGAAAGCCATGATTACGGAAAGGGTCAAAAATTCTGCATGGTGCTGCGGTTGATTGCCGGTAGTTCTACGAACAACGGCTTGGTTCGGTTCTTCATCACGCCGCCGGAAGCGCAGGCGTTCCTTCACTTTGCGCGGGAACATTCTGCGGCTAGTAATTTGGCGTATCGCGCCCGGAAAAGCAATCACTAAATGGCCGCATGGCACTATCTTTTTTCCGGCAACGCAGCATTGGGGGGCGGGAACGGGGGGCCGCTCCAATGATGCGCCAGAACGTTTCCCCTCCATCTACTCTTTTCCACGCCGTGACACTGAACACACGAGTTACCGAACTGTTCGGCATCCGCTACCCGATTATCCAAGCTGGGATGGTTTGGTGTAGCGGCGCGAAACTTGCCGCCGCCGCCGCCAATGCCGGGGCATTAGGGCTGATTGGTGCCGGTTCGATGAAGCCAGAATTGTTGATTGAACATATCCGCCAATGCCGCCAAGTAACCGCAGCTCCGTTTGGCGTGAACATACCCTTGATCCGCGGAGATGTTGCCAAATTGATCGAGGCCACGCTCTCCGAAGGGGTGAATATCGTCTTCACTTCTGCCGGAAATCCTGCGCTCCACATAGACCGGTTCAAGACTGCGGGAGTTACAGTGGTCCACGTGGTTGCTTCGGTGAAGCACGCGCTGAAGGCGCAATCGGTTGGGGTGGATGCCGTGGTGGCCGAAGGCTTCGAGGCCGGCGGGCACAACGGGATTGATGAGATCACCACCTTCTGCTTGATCCCCCAAGTGGCCGACGCAGTAACCATTCCGGTGATTGCCGCAGGAGGAATTGCCGACGGGCGCGGAATGGCCGCCGCCCTTGCCCTCGGGGCCGATGGAGTTCAGGTGGGGACCCGCTTTGCCGCCACGATTGAATCCTCCGCCCATCCCGATTACAAGCAAACCATCACCCAAGCGGGCGACACCGGAACCATGCTGACGCTGAAATCCCTTACCCCTGTCCGGCTGATGAAAAACGATTTCGCGCTGCGGGCCGCCGCCGCCGAACGCGCCGGCGCAACCCCCGAACAAATGCAAGAACTGCTGGGAACCAAACGGGAACGGCGCGGAATCTTTGAAGGCGACCTTGCCGAAGGGGAGCTGGAGGCAGGGCAAAGCGCGGGGCTGGTGCGGGAGATTCTTCCCGCTGGCGAAGTGGTGCGGCGGATGATCCAAGAATACCAAGCAACCACCGCCCGGCTGGGGACGCTGGCCACGGCGTAGCTGCTGGTTTCCAACAACTGCCCATGCCCCGCACCAAGCAATAAAAAACCGGGGTGGAAAGATTCGGTATCTCTCCACCCCGGTTCCGGTTAGTCTTGCCGGGATTAGCCGAACATTTTGCCGACGGTATCCATCAGGCCTCCCCCTTCTCCTCCCTCCTTGTTATCGCCGCCGTCGCTGTTATCGCTGCCGCCGGTAAGCCCATCAAGGTGGCCGGCAAGTGGCGCGGGGAGCTTATCCTTCAGGAAGCCGATGACGGTGGTGATCGCCGTCTTTGCGGTCTCGGCAGGGATGCCGGTTTTATCGGCCACAAGTTTGATGAGTTCGTCCATTGGTATCCTTGGTTAGTAGTTCAAAGGTTTTTTTCGCCCATCATGGGTTGCCCCAAGATGGTATTCTGCCTTCATCCAGGCAAATGAATTTTCTGCAAGATTTCTCAACATTGGTTTTCAACATGGCTTCTCAAAACTCCGGTGCGTTGCGGGCGGTTCGGCTATTACTGCTCCACAAATCCCAAGGCGAATCCGGCAACCATCGAGAGATACCCGGCAGCAATCACCACGCCAACAACGGACAGAACCAGCGTCTCGATAAACACCCCAGCCCAGGAGTAACCATAAACTTTCCGGAGCGCGATCATGGTGTAGATGAGCGCGTAGATGGCAACGGCAATCAGCACAAGTGCGGCAAGGGTTTCCATCACCTCGGTCCCGGCAGCCATTGCCACAATCCCAAGCACAACAATCACCAAGAACCCCACCACGCTGGCCGCCGCCACAAACGAGAAAAGGTGGAAGCTGAAAATCAGGTGGACGATAAAGCGATTGCGGGAAGTAAGGTTAATCAGCCGCATCATCCCGGCGAACAGCGGGACCATCAGCAGAAGGAGGATAGGAAGCGCGGAGGTGAAGGCGGAATCCAGCTTCTCGATAAACATCTCCTGGCTTAGCCCGCTTGCTTGGAACGATGCCTGAATCTCTTCCTTCTCAAACGCCATCGTGACCACATTCTCCGAAACCGGAACCTGAGTAAGCGACAGGACAAAGAAGAAGACAACGCTAAGAACAATGAACATCCGCGAGGGCATCAGGTAGCGTTCCCGCCGCCCGGCGATGTAGTCGGTGGTTAGGGTTCCCGGGTTAAGCAGCAGTTTCCGCAGGGTGTGGAAGAACTTGGAGTTGGTGGAAACAAACTCGCCAATCACATCGCGGGCAAGTTCGCGGAAGGTGAGGGTGTGGGCGGTTGTTTCCTGGCCGCAGTTGGCGCAGTAGTGGCCGCTAACCGGCGTGCCGCAATCCAAGCAGTGGCTGGGTTGCGGCGGGGTTGCGCGGCTTTTCATCAGCATTGCTATCCGGTCGGTTTCTTGTTGATCTGGTGCGCCGTTGGCTGCGGGGCTTGTTGCGGGGTTCGTTGCGGAATCGGGAGGCATTGCGGTAGGTTCCATGAGCGGTTCACACGTTGATGAATGGAAGTTTCGGCTGGATGGGCGAAATTATCATTTCCGTTGTTTGATTGGGCAATCATTCCCCAGGTGCATCGTCAACGGGGTGTTCCGCAAACCACGTATCCATTTTCCCTGTTCACCATTCCCTTTCAATTACTGCATGGCAAAGCACGAAGAAACCGAGGCATTGGGGAAGGCGCTTGACCGCTCGCTGCTCAAGCGCCTTGTTGTCTATATCCGTCCCTACCGTTGGCACGTGGCTGGCGCGGTCGCAATGGCCATTGTCTCCAGCGGCTTTTTCGCGCTGCGCCCCTACGTTTCCAAAATCGCCATTGATGATTATCTGCTTCAGAAAGACTACGGCGGATTGCTTTGGGTGATTGGGGTGATGCTGTTGCTGATGATCCTGCAAGCCGGCCTTACCTACGCCCTGAACCTGCTGATGCAGTTTGTTGGGCAGGAGACGATCCACAAAATCCGCATCGAGCTGTTCGCCCATCTGCAGCGGCTTTCGCTGCGGTTCTACGACACCAACCCGATTGGCCGATTAGTTACCCGCGTCACCAGCGATGTTGAGGTGTTGAACGATTTCTTCAGCAGCGGATTGGTGATGATTGTGGCGAACATCTTCACCATCCTCGGCATTGTGATCGTGATGTTCCTGATGTCGGTCAACCTGACGCTGGTGACGCTTGTTTCGCTGGTGTTCCTGCTGTGGGCAACCTCCATCTTCCGCAAAAGCGTCCGCACCGCCTACCGCGAAACCCGCCTTCACCTTTCGCGGATGAACGCCTTTTTGAACGAACACGTCACCGGCGCGCTGACCGTGAAGCTCTTCCGGCAAGAACGCCCCGCCCAGGAGAAATTCGACACCATCAACAAAGCCTACACCGATGCCCAAGTCCGCTCCATCTTTTACTATGCCGTCTTCTTCCCAATCGTTGATTTCCTTTCCACACTCTCCGTCGCGCTGATTTTGTGGTATGGGGGGAAGGAGGTGCTTCAGGCGGTCCCCGATTTGGGGCTGGCGCAGCTGGTGCAAAGCTGGTTCGGGAACGTCCAGGGGGACCCGCTCACCTTCGGCACGCTGTTCGCGTTCATCCAGTTCACCGAAATGTTCTTCCGCCCGGTGCGCGATTTGTCGGAGAAGTACAACATCCTTCAGAACGCAATGGCAAGCTCCGAACGAATTTTCGAGCTGCTGGACACCGACTCCTTCGCCGCCGAAGCCACCGGTGCGGAGCCGTTCGCCATCCAGCACGGGGCGATTGAGTTCAAGGATGTCACCTTCAGCTACGACGGCCAGCATACCGTGATCGAGGACCTGAGTTTTGCGGCCCAACCGGGCCAGACCGTGGCGATTGTGGGGGCAACCGGGGCGGGGAAAACTTCCGTCATCAACATTCTGATGCGGTACTACGAGCACAAATCCGGAACGGTGCTGATTGACGGGCGCGACCTGCGGACAATCCCCACCGCCGATCTCCGCCGCGACATCGCGCTGGTGATGCAGGATGTGTTCCTGTTCCGCGGAACAATCCTTGATAACATCACGCTTGGGGACGAGCGCATCACGCTGGAGCAAGCAAAAAAAGCGGCGGAGACGGTGGGGGTGGCGGAGTTCATTGAATCGCTGCCGGAAGGATACGCCACCCCGGTGCAGGAGCGCGGTTCCACCCTAAGCGTGGGCCAAAAGCAGCTTCTCTCCTTTGCGCGCGCGCTTGCCTACGACCCCAAAATTTTGATTCTCGACGAAGCAACCTCCAGCGTGGATACCGAGACCGAGCAGGTAATCCAACGCGCCATTGACCGATTGCTGAAGGGGCGGACCTCCATTGTTATCGCGCACCGGCTTTCAACAATCCAGAAGGCCGACACCATTTTGGTGATGCACCACGGCCGCCTGCGCGAAGCCGGAACCCACGAGGAATTATTGAAGCTGAACGGCATCTACGCCACGCTCCACCGGCTGCAATACAAGCTGCAACCCAGCGAGGTTGCTGGGTAGCTTGTACGGGGGCGCATTGCAACGTGCCGGAAATCGCCGCAGCCTACCCAAGCCGGCGGCGGCATTGGAATTGTGATTGGCATTGTGAAATGCACCCCCTCCACCTCTTGAGCATTATTGCAGCCCCTACTGGAGGATTAATAGATGTATAAATCAATATCTATACTACCGTTCATTTTTGCCATTAGGCTTATGAGGTCTTTACTCATACTAAGTGAAGGTGCTTGGTTATCTTCTACTTCTACAACTACATCTATTTGAGTCTCTAAACAATTATCATTTATGTATTGAACGATATCTTCAATCCTTGAATTGAACCTCTGCATGAATAGATCACAGACTTCATCCACAAACAGAGTTTCGACAAAACCATCAGTATACCCCCAGTGAGTCTCCTTCCTTGTTATGTTTTTATTCGGAATTGGATCACCCTTGAACCAGTATTAAGTAGCAGAAATCCGAGCTATTTTGCTCAATGCCTCTGGATCAAGCGAATCTCCAAAGATTGCGAAGATTAGTTTTATTTGAGTCATAGTGATTTCATCAGTTTTTCTGTAGGCTACGTGGCCGCTGATTCGGTATTCTTTGCTGCCGTCTGGCTTGGTGATGATCGGTGTAAGGTCCTCATGAACCCCGTTCCAGCCGATGCCGTTGGTGAGATACTCCGTTGGATACAGAAACACATTCCGCCGCCAAGCGGTGTCGCAGAAGGGGCTGGTCATCTGTTGGCCGTGCCAGACGGCTAATTGCTCCTTGCTCCCGCCAAGCAGATACTGCACCCACGGGTACGGCTGGCCTACGATGCTGTCTGGTCATTAAATTCAATCCTTAATGATGAGTGGATACTTGTCCATTACGGCTTTTAATTGACCCTTTATATCAATTAAGACCATGTAGTCTGATGAAAAAGAGAACTGAAGCATATTACCTTCAAAATCTCTTACGTACCCTGCCCATAAAATACTTCCAGATTTTTTCTGACTATACTTGATATATATATTCTCTTCCAAATTTGAAAATAGTCCATCTAACGAATTACCCTTTATCGTTTCGATTACTTGATGATAAAAATCAATAATATCTTCAGATCTAAGATTTATCTCAACTGTTGCTGTAAATCCTATAACCGACACTGAGATAATGGCATTAAGCCAATTTGCATCATCAAAATCTTCACTCTCGGGATGACTCCGGTTGTGAATTGCAATTTCGATTTTCTTCTTTTCTTCAGAGAAAACTCTTATCGCTATCATCGTCATTTGCTTAATGGTATAACTGTGATAACATCCCCATTTTGATTCGTAACGACTTTCATTTGTTGACCTACGTGAACTGTAGATCCAGGGCTATTACCTTGATGTATTTTGAATGGGTTATTTATGACATCTAACACCGTACTTGGAGATAGAATCCCTCGCCCTTGCATTCTATCTAAGGCATGCCCTGTAAATTTTACTCCATTAATAGCAGTAGGAGTATTCCCTTGTACTTTCATTGGACTCCCACTCTTTCCAACAGGTGTTGAGGCTGAAGGGCTATTTGATCCTTTCCCTCCTGCATTCCCACCACCCGACCCAGAATTTCCTCCCCCACTATTCCCACCTCCCGCCTTCGATTGAGCAGCAGATTGCGCTCCTGCCGCCGCACCCCCTCGACTTGACGATCCTACACTGCTTGAGGCTTGGCCTACACGTATCCAATTTCCACTACTTGCTAGCCCTCCACCTCCGCCGCTTGGACGAGCACTCAAACCACTCCCAATTCCTGGAACCCTCACAATCATACCACCTGAACCTGCAGCACCGCCAAATGCCGATACGAGATCCGGTAGCCCATCTCCTACTGTTAGCGCCATCCCCTTGACACTTGCTATACCACGCCGCTGCATCCCATCCGGGTCCACATAATTCAACGGGGCGTTTCCCGCGTACACGTACGGGCTGATCTCTGCCTCTTTCTCAAATAATGGATCTATACTCAAAAATCTCCCCTCCTCGTACTTCCTCACTCCTAAACTAAACAATCCATTCTCACGATCCTTCTCGTTCTCGTTGAACCCTCGGCGCGCTACCGTTCCACCACCAAGAACCTCCCCCCACGGGTCGTAATCATAATACTTCGTTGAAACGCCGGGGGTGAGGCTCGCTCGCAGGCTGGCTAGGTGGTCGCTGATTCGGTATTCTTTGCTGCCGTCTGGCTTGGTGATGATTGGTGCGAGGTCCTCATGAACCCCGTTCCAACCGATGCCGTTGGTGAGATACTCCGTTGGATACAGAAACACATTCCGCCGCCAAGCGGTGTCGCAGAAGGGGCTGGTCATCTGTTGGCCGTGCCAGACGGCTAATTGCTCCTTGCTCCCACCAAGCAAATACTGCACCCACGGGTACGGCTGGCCTACGATGCTGTCTGCCAATGGGCCGTGGTACAACCGCTTTTGCTCTCGCTCCCCCTGCGCGTTGTACCGGTATCGCCAATCCCAGTGGTTGTTCTGCCACGGATTCCCGTTCAGGTACTTCCAGTTCAGCCCTCGGCTCTATAATATCCCCCCATTCTGCAACCGCCGTGACCACACATCTAATAAACGCTCTAATCCTTTAGTGTCTCCCGTCTTTAAAGCGCGTTCTGCACTACCATAAGGCGCGCCAATTGGATCTTCTTCAAAAAACTTTCCATACTTCAGAACAGGCAGATTGTAGGATAAGGCTCGCTTGCCTCCAGCTCCAACTCCCCATTCCAACTCAGGCTGCACCTTTATCAACATATGCGCAAACACGATCCCTATGTCAACCGCTAGCGAAGCTCCATACTTCGTCAACTCTATCCTCGGATGATTGATGATCGTGTACTTCCCATCCTTGTGAACCTCTACACTGAAATCCGTCTCGTTCTTGTTATCTGTGTGAAATCTCTCATCCCTAAATATCTCCATTGATTTACCTACTATCTCATCTAATAACTCTACACTATCCCTCCTGAAATCTATCTCCACATCTAAAAAATTACTCAACACCTCAAGACGCTCAGGGAAAATGCTCAGAAACCAAAGCAGGTTTTGCTTTGCTTCTTTCTTGCTCCAATCCTTGTGATCCTTCCCCGCAAACTCTAACGAAGTAAGAATTATGGGATATGGTTCGATAGATGTGGCCTCGTTCATGGCTCCTTTCTGTTTGGTGATAACCGGCGTGATATTCTTGTGAACCCCGTTCCAGCCGATGCCAGCTGCTGGTACTCACCTGTTCCTGCAATTTATCCCTCCTTCCATCCAAACAATATCAGCATTAACTGCTCTCTACTGAACCATACAAAGTAAGCCGATCTTTTTCTACCAACCGATTCTTCCTACCTGCAAAATGATCCCGCAACCGCTCTTCCACATGCTCCGGCTCCCACACTGCTGCACGCTCTAAGCCACGACACGCTTCCCGCGTACTCGGGTAGATAGCTCCCGTATTGGGATCATATAATGAAAATTGATCCGGATGTAACCCATCCTGGATAAATTTATTCGGCATTACTTCTAACGATGGTTCTAACGGCATTTTTCCCACCTTTAACCAATGACCTCGGGTGATCGCATCATCGTACACAGCAACGATGAAAAGGATAGCCTTATCCACAATCTCCTCCATATCGCTTATCTCTTCCTTCGTCCGAATATCATAAAATCCATACCCTGCATTCCGTAGTATCCGACCATAGGAATGATACCCATCTCCCAAATCTATCTTGATGATCGAACCAAGTGTGATCCGTTGTCTTTTCATTGTTTTGCTCCTTATACTTTGTTTTGTGACTCTCTATAAAGGACCAAGTGTCCGAGTTGCCTCTTCTAAGTAATAATTACCACTGGGATTGTTTAGACTAATCCCGTTGATCGCATTCCCGGATGTTCCTCCCTGACTTTGCGCTCCACCATGCTTCTCAATTAATTGCTGCTCCCTTCCCCGAATTGCTTCCTTGTTCGTAGATGATTTATCTACTTGTGCCGGATCATATCCTTTCTCATTCATATGGTGGTTCGCATCGCGCTTGGCGACATTTTTTTCTGGTGATCCCGTACCACTTGTTCGTCCAGAATATACTTGACCGGTTGTAGGGTTTGTTTTGGTGTATGTCTGGTATGTCTTTGGAGATTGAGCAGATTGCGCTCCTGCCGCAACACCCCCTCGACTTGACTGTAAAAACGGTTGCGGTACACTCCCAACTTTACTATACCTTGCCCCAGATGAATGCTCCATTGACGACGGACGTAACCCTACCGAACCAAACTTCCCGCTTGATTGTCCATCTGGCTCCGTCATCACCCCGCCTGATCCTGACATCCCCGAACCTGCTCCCATCGCCACTTCTACTCCAAAAAAACCCATCGGGGTTCGCATCAAAAACTTATCTCGCTGCTTTCCCCCTGGATCACTGAAATTCAACGGCGCATTCCCCGCGTACACGTACGGGCTGATCTCTGCTTCTTTCTCAAATAATGGGTCTATACTTAAAAATCTCCCCTCTTCGTACTTCCTCACTCCTAAACTAAACAATCCATTCTCACGGTCCTTCTCGTTCTCGTTGAACCCTCGGCGCGCTACCGTTCCACCACCAAGAACGTTCCCCCACGGGTCGTAATCATAATACTTCGTTGAAATGCCGGGGGTGAGGCTGGCGCGTAGGCTGGCTAAGTGGTCGCTGATTCGGTATTCTTTGCTCCCGTCTGGCGCGGTGATGATCGGCGTGAGGTCCTCATGGACCCCGTTCCAGCCGATGCCGTTGGTGAGATACTCCGTTGGATATTTAACCGATTACATCCTTTATCCTACTCCTATGCTACTATACGGTGATGATGGATTAGAATGATTTCTAAAAAAATCTATGTCTGAATCTGTTCTCTTTAAATGAGAAGATAACCATTGAATATCTGAAACCTGTTTTGTGATTTCTTTAATCATTAATTCATCATTATAGATTTTCTTTTCAAATAGAGGGTCAGAATTGAAATCGAGATCATCCCTTACCTGGATAAACATATCTATAGTATCAATTGCATATTGGCTGATTAATTCAATGTGATCAAAAGAACCATCCACAATGAACAGTAAAGACTCAACAATACTATTACTAGCATCAAGAGCTGCCGATGTGTACAAAGAATTGAATATTTCAGTATCCGGTGCTTGATTTTCACATTGCTGTATCAGTTCTAAAATGTTCTCATCCTTAGTTTTGACAAATTGCCAAGCAATAGCTAAAGCATTAGATAATGCTGATACATCACCCCAGTTTTCAATTTCTGAAAACGCTTTGTAATTCGGCAGCATTCTCTCACAACATGCAGCAGCAAACATTATCTTATGCTCATACTGCAATTCCTTCAAGGAGTTCAGATTTTGTTTTAGCTGATTCAGCATATCAATTTTGAATAAGGTTTACTTTGCAGCAGCTCCAGCTTCACTCCCCACAAATTTTAATGTACTCGCAGGAATTGCTCCTGCGGCTTCAATCATTGCAGCACATGATGGGCAAATAGGACGGCTAGCAGCTATTAATGCATTCCTTGCCGAAATTCCAGATCTATCAAGGTGTTGAAGAATTGTAGCTTCAGCATGACCCTGTCCCTTTACCATCACTTCATTTTTGCTAAGCATTGCTCTTTGGGAAGGGCGTAAAGCGTTTTCACTTGATGCTATATATCGTGTCGTTTGGCCATTCACATTAACTTCGGCAACAGCAACAGTAGTACGATTTTGTGTTGCTTGTGATGTTGCTTGATGAATCTGTACTGCTCGTGCTTCTAATTGAGCAGCTGATTGCGTCGGAGCTACCACACTTCCACGCGCTCCCGATGGTGCTGCTGATGCAGCATTCGTTCCCCCTCCCGGACGAACACTCAAACCACTCCCACTTGCTAAACTTGCCTCTCCAGCTCCGCCGCTACCGAATGCGCCACTGCCAATCGGTATCCCATCCGGCCCGATACTATACGCATTTCCTCCTCCTGGAGCTTTCGGTCTTCCCTGCATTCCATCAGGGTCAACCACACTCAGAGGGTTGTTATCCCCATACACATACGGCGATTGCCACAAAAACTTCTCCCACAATGGGTCTATTGCCGTAAATCTACCCAATCCCTCCTCTAATTTCCTCACTCCGTTGTTGTACAGGCTGCTTTCCTTGTCCTCCTCTCGGTCGTTATACATCCGCCGCGTTCCCGTTCCGCTTAACAGGCCGCCCCACGGGTCGTAATCATAATACTTCGTTGAAATGCCGGGGGTGAGGCTGGCGCGTAGGCTGGCTAAGTGGTCGCTGATTCGGTATTCTTTGCTTCCGTCTGGCGCGGTGATGATCGGCGTGAGGTCCTCATGAACCCCGTTCCAGCCGATGCCAGCTGCTGGTACTCACCTCTTCCTGCAATTCATCCCTCCTTCCAGCCAAACAATATCAGCATTAACTGCTCTCTACTGAACCATACAAAGTAAGCCGATCTTTTTCTACCAACCGATTCTTCCTACCTGCAAAATGATCCCGCAACCGCTCTTCCACATGCTCCGGCTCCCACACTGCCGCACGCTCTAAGCCACGACACGCTTCCCGCGTACTCGGGTACATAGCTCCTGTATTAGGATCATATATTCGAAATTTATCCGGATGTAACCCATCCTGGATAAATTTATTCGGCATTACTTCTAACGATGGTTCTAACGGCATTTTTCCCACCTTTAGCCAATGACCTCGGGTGATCGCATCATCGTACACAGCAACGATAAAAAGAATAGCCTTATCCACAATCTCCTCCATATCGCTTATCTCTTCCTTCGTCCGAATATCATAAAATCCATACCCTGCATTCCGTAGTATCCGACCATAGGAATGATACCCGTCTCCTAAATCTATCTTGATGATCGAACCAGGTGTGATCCGTTGTCTTGTCATTGTTTTGCTCTCTATATTTTGTTTTGTGATCCTCTATAAAGGACCAAATTCCTGAATTGCCTGTTGTAAGTAACGACTACCACTGGGATTGTTTGGACTAATCCCGTTGATCGCATTTCCAGATGTCCCTCCCTGACTTTGTGCTCCACCATGCTTCTCAATTAATTGCTGTTCCCTTCCCCGAATTGCTTCCTTGTTCGTAGATGATCGTTCTACTTCTGCCGGATCATATCCTTTCTTATTCATATGGTGGTTCGCATCCCGCTTGGCGACATTTTTTTCTGGCGTTCCCGTACCACTTGTTCGTCCAGAATATACTTGATTGGTTGTAGGGTTTGTTTTGGTGTATGTCTGGTATGTCTTTGGAGATTGAGCAGATTGCGCTCCTGCCGCAACACCCCCTCGACTTGACTGTAAAAACGGTTGCGGTACACTCCCAACTTTACTATACCTTGCCCCAGATGAATGCTCCATTGACGACGGACGTAACCCTACCGAACCAAACTTCCCGCTTGATTGTCCATCTGGCTCCGTCATCACCCCGCCTGATCCTGACATCCCCGAACCTGCTCCCATCGCCACTTCTACTCCAAAAAAACCCATCGGGGTTCGCATCAAAAACTTATCTCGCTGCTTTCCCCCTGGATCACTGAAATTCAACGGCGCGTTTCCCGCGTACACGTACGGGCTGATCTCTGCTTCTTTCTCAAATAATGGGTCTATACTTAAAAATCTCCCCTCTTCGTACTTCCTCACTCCTAAACTAAACAATCCATTCTCACGGTCCTTCTCGTTCTCGTTGAACCCTCGACGCGCTGCCGTTCCACCGCCAAGAACGTTCCCCCACGGGTCGTAATCATAATACTTCGTTGAAATGCCGGGGGTGAGGCTGGCGCGTAGGCTGGCTAAGTGGTCGCTGATTCGGTATTCTTTGCTCCCGTCTGGCGCGGTGATGATCGGCGTGAGGTCCTCATGGACCCCGTTCCAGCCGATGCCGTTGGTGAGATACTCCGTTGGATACAGAAACACATTCCGCCGCCAAGCCGTGTCGCAGAAGGGACCGCTCATTTGCTGGCCGTGCCAGACGGCAAGCTGCTCTTTGCTCCCGCCAAGCAGATACTGCACCCAGGGGTACGGCTGGCCTACGATGCTGTCTGCCAATGGGCCGTGGTACAACCGCTTCTGCTCTCGCTCTCCCTGCGCGTTGTACCGGTAGCGCCAATCCCAATGGTTGTTGTCAAATGAATTAGCACTGATATATCGCTAATTCATTTTTAATTCGAATTCACTGTACCTATAACGGGTTATCAACTGATCGCATCCATATATCAGGAGGTTTATATGTCCTAAAAGATATTTCCCGCTCATCTGTCACGATTCTATAGTGCGTATGATTTTTCATATTAGTTTCAACTATATCAATACAACTCTCTAAATATGGGTCATCATAATCCTCGCAAACAACCTCTTCATAAAAAGAATGGACATCATTAAACGTTAAAAGACAATCTATCACTGGATTGTCTGGGTTATTTGTTAAAGCAACCGACAACCTCCTTTCCGTGGGGATATACTCTATCTTAGTAATATATTGAACGGTCGTAATTTTAAAGTTTTTGAATTTCATTTTAATCTCTATTTGGTTACTGTTTCACCAGTATTATGAGGAGCATCTTGCGGTATTTTTTTTCCATCTGGCCCTATGCGAGGTCTATATTTCGTGCCACCTCCAGCTGGTTCAACTTTAGGCCCCGTTCTCACAATTTCACCATCTGGCCTAATTTGTACACGGCTACCATCTGGATGGTACCATTTTTTATATCCTCCCTCTGTAGTGCCTTGATCTTTAAATCCAGCACCTTCAAGTATCTTTTGTGCTTCTTCTAATGTTTTACCAGTTAAGTCTTGTAAAGTCTCAGATGCACTTGATGCTACACTGCCATTAAACCAAAGATCTAAAATTTGCCCTGTATTCATTCCCGTCATAAATGCTACTTTCTCTGCTGATGCCATTATCTTTGACCATTGATCTGAACTTAAGCTAGGGTTTGGGAATGTTGCTCCAGGTTTATCCACAGCAGTCTGCATCCCTCTATATCCTTGAGGGTTATTCGTTTCTTTACGCTGCATCCCATCCGGGTCCACATAATTCAATGGCGCGTTTCCCGCGTACACGTACGGGCTGATCTCTGCTTCTTTCTCAAATAATGGGTCTATACTTAAAAATCTCCCCTCTTCGTACTTCCTCACTCCTAAACTAAACAATCCATTCTCACGGTCCTTCTCGTTCTCGTTGAACCCTCGACGCGCTACCGTTCCACCGCCAAGAACGTTCCCCCACGGGTCGTAATCATAATACTTCGTTGAAATGCCGGGGGTGAGGCTGGCGCGTAGGCTGGCTAAGTGGTCGCTGATTCGGTATTCTTTGCTGCCATCTGGCTTGGTGATGATCGGCGTGAGGTCCTCATGAACCCCGTTCCAGCCGATGCCGTTGGTGAGATACTCCGTTGGATACAGAAACACATTCCGCCGCCAAGCCGTGTCGCAAAAGGGACCGCTCATTTGCTGGCCGTGCCACACCGCAAGCTGCTCTTTGCTCCCGCCAAGCAGATACTGCACCCACGGGTAGGGCTGGCCTACGATGCTGTCTGGCAATGGGCCGTGGTACAACCGCTTCTGCTCTCGCTCTCCCTGCGCGTTGTACCGGTAGCGCCAATCCCAATGGTTGTTCTCCCACGGGTTCCCATTCTGGTACTTCCAGTTTAGCTCACGGTAGCTGTAGCCAAAGTGGTCCTCGCTCAGCAATGTCGGTAATGGAATCGCCATCGGATCCGTCACCTTCCGCTCCACAATCGAGCCGTTGAGGTTGTACCCGTAGTCCGTCCGCGTCGTTACTCCCCCTTGTTCCTGTCGGCTCCACTCCAACCGGTTCGGACCGCTTGTTGGTGCGCCGTACTGGTACGTTCGCACATCCTGGCCATCTATCCGAGCACTCAGGGTTCGGTTCCCTACTTTGTCATACTCGTACAACACCGTGTCGCCCACACCCAGGCGGCTCCATTTCTGCAGCCGGTCCACCCCGTCGTACTCATACCCCTGCACCAACCAACTCCCCTGCCCACCATTCTTCGATTCCTGCTTCACGATCCGCCCTACTGAGTCGTACGATAATTTCTGCTGGAATATCTTCGGCGCGACGATCGTGTACTGGCTCTCCAGAGAATCCAACCAACCGCGCTTGTTGTACCAATAGTCCGTTGTGATTTGTGCCTCGGGGTATTTCATCTGCTCCACATTCCCCAACACCGTGTACCGATAAGCAATATCTGTTACTCAACACTTAATAGTATTCGGAGCTTCTTATATAGCTTACTTCGTATTTAATTTAGCTCTTCGAACTATTTTTTTTAACCATGTAGCATCATGTTTTGAAAGAATTTTTAAGCAACTATCTATCGTTCTTGCTACATCTTCTTTTTCATTTTCGTAATACTCATAATCATGTAATGATTGTAAATACCAAATTGTACGTTGAAATATTTTATCTTCTTCTTTCTTTCTAGATAAATACTTTATTAGATTTATCGGTGACTTTGAAAATAATTTACCAATATTTTCTTCTAAAAATTCACTTATATACCCATCTGAATATTTACTTATAGAATCTATCATCATTATATACTTCTCTTCTCCTGTTCGTCTATAATCATAAAACAATGCGTCTATTATTTCCAATACACACGAATCATATCCATTTAATAATTCTCTATATCGAATATCACCACCCAGCACTAATGAATCAGGATAATTACGGATCATTTTGCAAGCATATGTAGTGTCTATCATTGCTATGTACTCTATACGCTTCTTTCTTTGGCTTTCCTCATATCTTTTAGTTTTTAACAAATTACTATCCAATTTCCCAGAATGATTCTGTTCAGTAGAACATCCCACTATTACCATAACAAGCAATAATCCGCAGATTGACCATCTTAACTTTAGTATAAAGTCGTTCTTTATTAATCTTGCACCCGTTTTCCATAAATTCTTCCACTCATTGCGAGTAGCATGATATCTATAACATAACATGAGTACCTTCCTCCCTAAGTTATTGTGGCATTTCCGAAACAGGCTGCTGTGTCATATCTCCTGGAACTGGTATGTCATCTGAGATTATCAGCTTACCAGGGACTTCTTGAGAATCATTTTTTTCTAATTCCTCCACTTTCTCTTTTAACTCTTTCATGATATGATCAAATGTTCGCAGACATCCATGAGTTGCCTGTAATTGAGGATCCTCAACCGGTTCCCATTTCTTTGTCTTTTCGTTGTATTCCTCTTGTTGTCCTCCATGAATACGGATAAGTGTTCTTCCACTCTCTTTGATTTCACCAGATTCCCCCGTAAGAACTAATCGTGGGTTAGGGCCATAAGAGGCTCGACTCCCGCCGCTTGTCCAAGGTGCTTTATCATCTATATCATATACTCCTGTTGGAGTATCATGGTCTGTATGCATTCTATCTCTTCCTTCCCCTTGCCCTCTTACAATAAATGAATAAATCTCCTTTCCATTCCTATCTTTGAGAGTAGCAACACCTACAAAACTCCCCCCTTCTTCTCCTCGATTCCTCATAAAATGGATTTCAATATCCCATAAACCACTTCCATCAATACGATTCGTTGGATTATTTCTCGAGTAATGATATGGAGTAGTATAACGATTGCTTTCCCAGAACGCATCCACACTCATAAACCTTCCTGCCTCATCATCATACTGCCTCACCCCTAAATTCCGCAGACCGCTCTCTCCATCCTTCTCTTTGCCTATAAATCCCTTCCGGCTCTCCGTTCCGCCGGCTAATAACCCTCCAAATGGCGCGTAATCGCTGTATGTGAATCCGTTGCTTCCCAGTACTCCACGGCTGGAGCCTAAGTGGTCGAAGAAACGGTATTCCTTCGCTCCGTTAGGGCGCGTTACTACGTTGCTGTGCTTCCCTACTCCATAGCTCAGATACTCCGTTGGATACAGAAACACATTCCGCCGCCAAGCCGTGTCGCAAAAGGGACCGCTCATTTGCTGGCCGTGCCACACCGCAAGCTGCTCTTTGCTCCCGCCAAGCAGATACTGCACCCACGGGTAGGGCTGGCCTACGATGCTGTCTGGCAATGGGCCGTGGTACAACCGCTTCTGCTCTCGCTCTCCCTGCGCGTTGTACCGGTAGCGCCAATCCCAATGGTTGTTCTCCCACGGGTTCCCATTCTGGTACTTCCAGTTTAGCTCACGGTAGCTGTAGCCGAAGTGATCCTCACCCGCCAAACCCCAAAATGGAGGAGCTACCTGGCTGTGCCTTATCCGATCCGTGATTGAACCGTTGAGGTTGTACCCGTAGTTCGTCCGCGTCGTTACTCCCCCTTGTTGCTGCAGGCTCTGCTCCAACCGGTTCGGGCCGCTTGTTGGTGCGCCGTACTGGTACGTTCGCACATCCTGGCCATCTATCCGAGCACTCAGGGTTCGGTTCCCCACCTTGTCGTACTCGTACAACACCGTGTCGCCCACACCCAACCGGCTCCATTTCTGTAGCCGGTCCACCCCGTCGTACTCATACCCCTGCACCAACCAACTCCCCTGCCCACCATTCTTCGATTCCTGCTTCACGATCCGCCCTACTGAGTCGTACGATAATTTCTGCTGGAATATCTTCGGCGCGACGATCGTGTACTGGCTCTCCAGAGAATCCAACCAACCGCGCTTGTTGTATCAACACACCGATTCTCAACACTCTATGAATTCATGCTCAAAATCTGTACAACTATTCCTTCTCCTATTACTTCACTTCCTTCATCAAAAGTGAACTTTGCTCCAACACGAAATTCACCTCCTAAATATCTGTCATTTATGAATGTTATCTCAACAATGCCTTCTTCTCCAGGAAAAAATTCATCCTTGTGAATCAGCGTTATTCTCCCACCCGTCTTCATGTTATCTATAAAATTAAAAGTAGGCCAATACCCTGAACGGAACGGCGTTTGCCTCTTATTATTCAATCGTATTTTAGCTTTGATCTTAACCATTTTGATTAAAACTTGATTCGAACAAGTGGTGTATAATTTAGTACGTTGACTTGAATTTGACTGAGTTGAGTTGAAGGAATTGCGATTGCAGAAAATCCATCCGCTCTGAAAGGCGTTGCACCATTCATTATGCTACTTGAAATCCGAGCTTCAATTACATAAAATGGCTGTTGATCTGCACGAAACAGAAGTTGACCAAAACCAGCTGCATCTTTCGCAGTTGGTGCAAAAAGTTTTGTTGTTTCATACCCTCCTGCCAAATTTCTCAAACCATTTTGGGCAATATCGGATAATTCAGCTTGTGAGACAGCTCGATAAACACTTGTAGTCGTTGCATTGCTTTCAGAAACTGCAACTTGCCTTGTATGTAGAAGAGCTTTTGCTCCCTCTACACCTTTTGTTCCAACTGTTTGAGTCGCCGATGCGGCCCTTGCTACTGTTGCTGACTCTGTTCCAAATATTGATTGCCATAAACGCCTTAACCCTATTCCTATATCTCCTCCTCCTGCACTTCCGAGCACTTGGATCTTGCCATCTTCACCAGGTGTACCAGTCGCATCAACAGGATCAATATCATCTCCAATCGAACCCGCCTGCAACCCCTTCGGATCCGTCTTCCTCAACGGATCATTATCTCCATACACGTATGGCGATTGCCACAAAAACTTCTCCCACAATGGGTCTATTGCCGTAAATCTACCCAATCCCTCCTCTAATTTCCTCACTCCGTTGTTGTACAGGCTGCTTTCCTTGTCCTCCTCTCGGTCGTTATACATCCGACGCGTTGCCGTTCCGCTTAACAGGCCGCCCCACGGGTCGTAATCATAATACTTCGTTGAAATGCCGGGGGTGAGGCTGGCGCGTAGGCTGGCTAAGTGGTCGCTGATTCGGTATTCTTTGCTCCCGTCTGGCGTGGTGATGATCGGCGTGAGGTCCTCATGGACCCCGTTCCAGCCAATGCCGTTGGTGAGATACTCCGTTGGATACAGAAACACATTCCGCCGCCAAGCGGTGTCGCAGAATGGACCGCTCATTTGCTGGCCGTGCCAGACGGCAAGCTGCTCTTTGCTCCCGCCAAGCAGATACTGCACCCAGGGGTAGGGCTGGCCTACGATGCTGTCTGCCAATGGACCGTGGTACAACCGCTTTTGCTCTCGCTCTCCCTGCGCGTTGTACCGGTAGCGCCAATCCCAGTGGTTGTTCTCCCACGGGTTCCCGTTCTGGTACTTCCAGTTTAGCTCACGGCTCTATAATATTCCCCCATTCTGCAACCGCCGTGACCAGACACCTAATAAACGCTCTAATCCTTTAGTGTCTCCCGTTTTTAAAGCGCGTTCTGCATTACCATAAGGCGCGCCAATTGGATCTTCTTCAAAAAACTTTCCATACTTCAGAACAGGCAGATTGTAGGATAAGGCGCGTTTGCCTCCAACCCCAACTCCCCATTCCAACTCAGGCTGCACCTTCATCAACATATGCGCAAACACGATCCCAATGTCAACCGCTAATGATGCTCCATACGTCGTCAACTCTATCCTCGGATGATTGATGATCGTGTACTTCCCATCCTTGTGAACCTCGACACTGAAATCCTCCTCGTTCTTGTTATCTGTGTGAAATCTCTCATCCCTAAATATCTCCATTGATTTACCTACTATCTCATCTAATAACTCTACATTATCTCTCCTGAAATCTATATCCACATCTAAAAAATTACTCAACACCTCAAGACGTTCAGGAAAAATGCTCAAAAACCAAAGCAGGTTTTGCTTCGCTTCTTTCTTGCTCCAATTTTTGTGCCCCTTCTCCGCTAACTCTAACGGAGTAAGAATTATGGGATATGGTTCGATGAATGTGGTCTCGTTCATGACTCCTTTCTGTTTGGTGATGGTGGGTGTGAGACTCTTCTGAACCTCGTTCCATAGCTATTTTCAATTCAGCCCACAGATCTATAATATCCCCCCATTCTGTAACCGCCGTGACCAGACATCCAGTGTATGGAGCATCCCATTTTTATTTTCTTCCTTTATAGACCGTAATGCCTGATTATAAGCTGATCTAATCGGATTTTCTTCAAAAAACTTTCCATACTTCAGAACAGGCAGATTGTAGGATAAGGCTCGTTTGCCTCCAACTCCAACTCCCCATTCCAACTCAGGCTGCACCTTCATCAACATATGCGCAAACACGATCCCAATGTCAACCGCTAACGATGCTCCATACGTCGTCAACTCTATCCTCGGATGATTGATGATCGTGTACTTCCCATCCTTGTGAACCTCGACACTGAAATCCTCCTCGTTCTTGTTATCTGTGTGAAATCTCTCATCCCTAAATATCTCCATTGATTTACCTACTATCTCATCTAATAACTCTACATTATCTCTCCTGAAATCTATATCCACATCTAAAAAATTACTCAACACCTCAAGACGTTCAGGAAAAATGCTCAAAAACCAAAGCAGGTTTTGCTTCGCTTCTTTCTTGCTCCAATCCTTGTGATCCTTCTCCGCGAACTCTAACGGAGTAAGAATTATGGGATATGGTTCGATGAATGTGGTCTCGTTCATGACTCCTTTCTGTTTGTTATTTATGGATTATGACACCTATCCCATGCTCCTGAAGAGCATTCAGCAACCTTAATGTCGGACCGACTTGCCCAGTTACTGGGCTTGGATAAAAATGCCACGTTACCCCTTGAATATCTCCAAGATTACTTTTCAATATCTCAGCATCTTTCTTGACTTGGCTCTGGATCCTTGAGGAATATGGTGTCCTTCCTGTCTTGATTTCATTGGCTTGATCCTTTTTGACATTATCTACTACCCTCGCTCCTTGATTTGTCTTTATGCTTACTCCATTTTTTCCTCCATTTTGCTGTTGAAATTTGGCTTCTTGCGCCTTCCCATTAGCATTGTTCGCTCTAATAGTATTTCCCGAAGATTGGCTTATTCCCCCTCGCGCTCCTACACTGCTTGAGACTTGACCTACTCGTATCCAATTTCCACTACTTGCTACCCCCCCACCTCCGCCGCTTGGACGAACACTCAAACCACTCCCAATCCTTGGCATCCTCACAATCATACCACCTGAACCTTGGGCACCGCCAAATGCCGATAATTGCTCCGGTAGTCCATCTCCTACTGTTAGCGCCATCCCCTTGACACTTGCTACACCACGCCGCTGCATCCCATCCGGGTCCACATAATTCAACGGCGCATTCCCCGCGTACACGTACGGGCTGATCTCTGCTTCTTTCTCAAATAATGGGTCTATACTTAAAAATCTCCCCTCTTCGTACTTCCTCACTCCTAAACTAAACAATCCATTCTCACGGTCCTTCTCGTTCTCGTTGAACCCTCGACGCGCTACCGTTCCACCGCCAAGAACCTCCCCCCACGGGTCGTAATCATAATACTTCGTTGAAACGCCGGGGGTGAGGCTGGCGCGTAGGCTGGCTAAGTGGTCGCTGATTCGGTATTCTTTGCTTCCGTCTGGCTTGGTGATGATCGGCGTGAGGTCCTCATGAACCCCGTTCCAGCCGATGCCGTTGGTGATGTACTCCGTTGGATACAGAAACACATTCCGCCGCCAAGCGGTGTCGCAGAAGGGGCTGGTCATCTGTTGGCCGTGCCAGACGGCTAATTGCTCCTTGCTCCCGCCAAGCAGATACTGCACCCACGGGTATGGCTGGCCTACGATGCTGTCTGCCAATGGGCCGTGGTACAACCGCTTTTGCTCTCGCTCCCCCTGCGCATTGTACCGGTATCGCCAATCCCAGTGGTTGTTCTCCCACGGGTTCCCGTTCTGGTACTTCCAGTTCAGTTCACGGTAGCTGTAGCCAAAGTGATCCTCACCCGCCAAACCCCAGAATGGAGGAGTTACCTGGCTGAACCTTGTTCGATCCGTGATGGAACCGTTGAGGTTGTACCCGTAGTCCGTCCGCATCGTTACTCCCCCTTGTTGCTGCAGGCTCTGCTCCAACCGGTTCGGACCACTTGTTGGTGCGCCGTACTGGTACGTTCGCACATCCTGGCCATCTATCCGAGCACTCAGTGTTCGGTTCCCCACCTTGTCGTACTCGTACAACACCGTGTCGCCCAAACCCAAGCGGCTCCATTTCTGCAGCCGGTCCAATCACTATCTCAGTCTCTATTCACCGGAATCTTTCTTTTGTGATTATCGGGTAAAACTTGAATAATTTTATCAATTAACCCTTCTTTCCAATAGTATGGAGTTGAATTCCATACTATTCCATACGGAACCTTTAATAGCAAGTACCTACCCCCTGTGCCGAAACTAACTGTGTCCGCATAAGGATGGTGGTGATAAAATAACTGAATACTTAATCTAGTATCTATTCTCAATAATTGAGAATGATTTTCTGCATTTATTGAATATCGTTCTAATTTCAGGATAGCACTTTCAATGCTATCTATTATTACACGAGAAATCACTGTGGTATCAAAAAAATCTTCTTCGCTTTTCCGAAATTTAGTTTTCCAAAATCGCTCTGGGGTTATCTGAGAGCGAGTTCGGACATTCCAATATAAACTTCGGATTTTTATTGAATCTATTTTATTGCCTTTCACTTCTTGCATTTGATAAATAAGACCATTATCAATGCTTATTAGTGGCCCATTAAGCATTAGCAATGCTACAAGAAGATTTATGAGTTTTATCATCTGAATAACCTCGTAGATAGTAGCTAGTCGTTTAGAGTTTCAAGAGGAACCGTTGTAACAACTGGCATATCAGGGTTGCGCTGATCCGATCCATCAGTTTCTTCAATTTGACCACCATGATCTGGAGCCAAAGGCTCTCCCAATTTTACTGCAGCAGGGTTTTCATATTTTTCATATACTTGCTGCTCCTCTTTATTTTCAAACTTATTATCTGATTTTTCTAATAATTCCTTCATTTGTTCTGGCGTTTTCTCTAATTCCAATGCACGATGTCCCCCTTCATGAATAAGCCCTAATGCGGGAGTTTGAGTGTATCCGTTAGATAATCTTAAACCATATTCGGCAGACCAATAAATAGTTTTCTTATCAGCCTCATAACGCGTTTCTGAAAACGTTGGTCTGATATAAGTCACATCTTTAGATTTATGAAGCCTTGCTAATACTCCGCTTGCTTTACCACTATTAAGATACTTAATAGCTTTTTTAAATTCTTTATACCATTTTCTAAACGCTGGGGATGGATTTTTCACATCATCTTTATGAAGCCATAGTTTCATTCCGTCAGGGTCACTAATCATTAACGGATTATTTGCACCATATTGATATGGTGTTAGCAATTTATACTTTTCCCATAATGGGTCAATACTCAAGAATCTTCCTGCCTCATCATCAAACAATCTTACGCCATGATTCCGCAGATCGCTCTCCCTATCCTTCTCTTTCCCTATAAATCCCTTCCGGCTCTCCGTTCCGCCGGCTAATAGTCCTCCAAATGGTGCGTAATCGCTGTATGTGAATCCGTTGATTCCCAATACTGCTCGGCTGGAGCCTAAGTGGTCGAAGAAACGGTATTCCTTCGCTCCATCAGGACGTGTCACCACGTTGTTGTGCTTCCCTACTCCATAGCTTAGATACTCCGTTGGATACAAAAACACATTCCGCCGCCAAGCGGTGTCGCAGAAGGGGCTGGTCATCTGTTGGCCGTGCCAGACGGCTAATTGCTCCTTGCTCCCGCCAAGCAGATACTGCACCCAGGGGTACGGCTGGCCTACGATGCTGTCTGCCAATGGGCCGTGGTAGAGGCACTTTTGCTGGCACGCCACATGGTGCAGATGTATTGATCTCCGATTACTAACCCACCGTCAAATGAACCGGTAGTCTTTTATGACTCCATCCCACTCCTCTCCATAGGTAATAAATTCAATGAACTTGATCTTCCCATCTGATACATCCACTTCATAACCTATACCATATTTTAATCCTTGAATCTCAATATTCTCATTCGTACTTATACAACCATCAGAGATTTCGAGGCATGGAATAGAGACTTGCGGATCTTTTACATAGCAAAAATTCACATACATACCTACTCCTGTAATCTCTCTATTCAGCACTCTTAGGAAAGGCATATGCTCCTGTATTGCTGGATACTTCACTGACAATTTGCTCAATATCGCTTTCTCAAGTTCATTTAATTCTTCCATCTTAGGATTCTTTTCTCAAACATCTTTTACGGTGTCATCTATCAGCCGATCACTTCAATGGAATCCTCCCATATCTTGTATGGTATTAAATGAAGAATCTTTTGAAAATATTGTTTGGATTGTGCCAATTCTTGAAAAAATTGATTCTTCACAACCAGCATCTAAAATTTTTGATATTACGCTTCTAATTGTTTGTAATTCTAAATCCTCGATAATGATCATATTCACTGCCCAAAAATAATTATCACCATCCTGAATCATTATTTTTTGAACATTTAACAGCGTAAATAATGTTGCGAAGAACACGCTCTCATCTTCGATAACAATATTTATATCTAGATTATCATCCAGCACGTTCAGCACCTGATAACCTGTAGGGAAAACGATCTTGAAAGATTTCATGTTAAATACCCTATTGTTATTTATATATTTCTATCAGGCGATTTATGACCTGCTGTTGGTTTGTCTTATTTGAATAGCCTAAAATCTCCACCCCTCCTTGGGTGTTTCTAAAATAGACCCTTGCTCCACCTTTAGATCTAGCTTCGAAAATATTTTTTCCGATACTTTTAGTACCTATACCAGGATTCATATTTCCTTTTGTTAGCTGATTGATCAGACCATTTGCTTCGTTACTCAAAGACTTATTACCAGAGAATGTTTGTTCAGCAAATTTTGCAAGTTTTGCGTCTTGCTTTACAATAGAAATAACTTTTTTTGAAATATTATCGATCCCTTTCTTGATAGCTGCCGCTGCTAAACCTCCACCAATGAAACTTCCTCCACCTCCTCCCGGCGACGCACTGCCTCCCTTACCCGATGACCCACTACCACCACTACCACCCTCATCTCCATCAAAGATCTGAGATGCCACATACACTCCTATGGCTCCTCCCACAGGCATCCCACGCAATGCCGGATACTTCTCCTTTACTGCGACATCAGCTCCTAACAATACTACCACCCCTACTCCTGCTGCTACTGGCCATGTCTCAGGATTCGTGGCTATTACTGTCCCCGCAGCTACAGCAGCCTGCATCCCCTTCGGATCCGTCTTCCTCAGCGGATCATTATCCCCATACACATACGGCGATTGCCACAAAAACTTCTCCCACAATGGGTCTATTGCTGTAAATCTACCCAATCCCTCCTCTAATTTCCTCACTCCGTTGTTGTACAGGCTGCTTTCCTTGTCCTCCTCTCGGTCGTTATACATCCGCCGCGTTCCCGTCCCGCTTAGAAGGCCGCCCCACGGGTCGTAATCATAATACTTTGTTGAAACGCCGGGGGTGAGGCTCGCTCGCAGGCTGGCTAGGTGGTCGCTGATTCGGTATTCTTTGCTCCCGTCTGGCTTGGTGATGATCGGTGTGAGGTCCTCATGCACCCCGTTCCAACCGATGCCGTTGGTGAGATACTCCGTTGGATACAGAAACACATTCCGCCGCCAAGCGGTGTCGCAGAAGGGGCTGGTCATCTGTTGGCCGTGCCAGACGGCTAATTGCTCCTTGCTCCCGCTTCCATCAAATAATACACTGATGGGGATACCAATTTCATTAACTCATCGTTCACCTTCACGCATTACACTTGAAGAATATCGTACATAGGCAGCCTCTTTATCACCATTCCATTTTATTCGCACTTGATGACGTACGACTTCTCTTGTGTACTCATTATAGGTGTATAAAACAACACTGTATGCGATTCCATCATATGTTGCTTTTGGCAGTTGAGCATAACCATGCCCACCTGCTTCTTGTATTATTGAATCAGTTTCTATAATGGATCGTGTGTTAAATGGACTATGCTGAACAATTAAGACATATTGGCGCGCAATCTCTATGGCTGCTCTTGTATCTCTAATTGGTTTCCAACGATCATACATATACTGCACAAAATGATTCGTGTCAAAACCATTAAGACAATACAATCCTCCTTGACGATTGAATGCTAATAGATATGAATCCTCGTACATCGGAATATTATAAATAGTTTTATAGACAATTATATTAGAGTCTTGAATGATATTTTGATATTTCTTAATAAGAATCAGATTAGTGTCTATATTAATTAACAATTCATACTCTCTTGATGTTACGTTTAAGCTATTACCCATTTTCCACGGATATGAGGTCAGCAACCTGTTTAAATTTCTTTGAATCTGCCTAGCAACAGTAACATTCCGAGCAAACAGTTTTAATTGATTTTCGCTGAATACTGTTTGTGCACATAACTGATTATTCATACATAAAAGTATGGCACAGCTAAAGCATACAACATAAAGAATGATGCTTCTCATTTGATATTTCTTGTTTGTGGAGTCCACCATTGATATATATTTGTTTTATTCTCCATTAATACTTGCGAATCTCTATATTTTAAATAATAATGAAATATCGTTTTTTCGTACCCATTAGCTGACTTTTCTGATGCTCGTTTCTCATATGGAACTCCATTATTACCTTCTTTTAAGCGATTTTGATATATCTTCTTTCCATTTTCTGAGAACAAATCCTTTCCGTGTTTAAACTCATGCCCTAACAAAGTAACCTTATCAACATGAGATTTTTTGTCCCATTCCTCTTTATTAATAATTAATTGTAGGCCTATAATATTCCCATCAGCATCAGTTGTTGTACGAACTATAGCTGCCATAATTCTTCCTTCCATCTTCGTATCTCCAAACCCAATCGTCATAACTCGCGAATCTGTCATTACAGCATTAGCTGTTTGTTCATTACTATACTCGCCTTCCATTCCCATCCGTTCTTCCACTCGTGCTAAATCTTCTGCTGCTGGATTCACAACTTCTTCAACCTCACCACTTACATACACTACAGTATCTCCAGATGGATCTAACAAACCAATTGGATTATTTAATCCGTAATTATACGGGCTTGAACTTCTATATAATTCCCAGAACCTATCCACACTCAAAAACCTTCCACCTTCATCATCATACTGCCTCACCCCTAAGTTCCGCAGATCGCTCTCTCCATCCTTCTCTTTCCCTATAAACCCCTTCCGGCTCTCCGTTCCGCCGGCCAATAACCCTCCAAATGGTGCGTAATCGCTGTATGTGAATCCGTTGCTTCCCAATACTGCTCGGCTGGAGCCTAAGTGGTCGAAGAAACGGTATTCTTTCGCTCCATCAGGGCGCGTCACCACGTTGCTGTGCTTCCCTACTCCATAGCTTAGATACTCCGTTGGATACAGAAACACATTCCGCCGCCAAGCGGTGTCGCAGAAGGGGCTGGTCATCTGTTGGCCGTGCCAGACGGCTAATTGCTCCTTGCTTCCACCAAGCAGATACTGCACCCAGGGGTACGGCTGGCCGATGATGCTATCTGCCAATGGGCCGTGGTACAACCGCTTTTGCTCTCGTTCCCCCTGCGCGTTGTACCGGTATCGCCAATCCCAGTGGTTGTTCTCCCACGGGTTCCCGTTTAGGTACTTCCAGTTTAGCTCACGGTAGCTGTAGCCGAAGTGATCCTCACCCGCCAAACCCCAGAATGGAGGAGCTACCTGGCTGTACCTTATTCGATCCGTGATGGAACCGTTGAGGTTGTACCCGTAGTCCGTCCGCATCGTTACTCCCCCTTGTTGCTGCAGGCTCTGCTCCAACCGGTTCGGACCACTTGTTGGTGCGCCGTACTGGTACGTTCGCACATCCTGGCCATCTATCCGAGCACTCAGTGTTCGGTTCCCCACCTTGTCGTACTCGTACAACACCGTGTCGCCCAAACCCAAGCGGTTCTTTGGGCTAGTAGCGCATTACTTGCAACGAGTATGGCTATTGACAAAAATAGATGAAGCCGAGAGTGCTATCATTTTGAGGAAGTATCTCAAAATCAAACCAGCATATATCTGAATTTGGGGTAATCATCCCTTGATTATTGCAAACGGTTCCCCAGTAGTAATACAGGTGCATAACGTTATAGTAGCTCGTATCCTTTGTCGTTCGAGAATCAAAAAATACGATCCTGTTTGGAGTACCAAATATTTTTAGAATCCCTTCCTTATCATATATATCATTTCTATATTTATTGATTAAATAATTGAATACTTCTGGATTTCTTAATTGCTGACAACCATTAGAATCTTGCTTCCAAAGCAACAATGTATCATCCATCATATTTTTTTCATTATCATTTCTACTCTGGATAGCTCGACCTATTTCCAATTGCTGATATTGATACTCAGGTAGCTCCCTTGCGATCTGCCAGAGCAAAACGCTATCCTCTTCATACAATCCAGCGTTGTATTGCATCACTCTGTTGTTGCTGAATGAGAGTGTATCCACAATTCCATTGCTAAACAACAGGCAGGAAATCCGGCAGTCAAAATAGGCTGTATTTGCCTTTATTGGGACAAAGGCTTGGATACCTGTTTGAAGTTCACTTGCCAAATCTTGTGATATGGAATCTATAACCACAGCACGTGGATTGCTCACAACCGCAGTTGGTGTTTGTGCCACTAAAAACTCGGAATTCCAACCCACGCTGTATATTCTAACAGAATCAATCTTTCTCTTCACAACAGCATTTGAGCAAGAACTCATAGCTGCGAATACTGCAATTAGCAATCTGATTGTTATTGTTTTCATTTTTTCTTCTGGGAAACATCTTTTCCCTCGGGATTAGTTTGCTAATTCAACAGCGGGTTCAAGTTCGTTGAAATTCAATCAGCATTCCCCTCATCTTCATAGCACAACAGTATTGTGGGATTATCAAATAGCTCTACCGGGTCAAATACGACAACCCAGTACTTTTTATTCTTAACGTCAACAACATGGTATAATATCAGCGAGTCCTCTTCAGGGGCATATTCTTCAAGGCTGTTAAAATAGCTCAGTAGATTTTCGGCATTCGCTTCTTTTGAGAGCTTCCACACTCCCATTCTTCTTGTTTG
Source organism: Chlorobiota bacterium (assembly GCA_016710285.1). NCBI lineage: Bacteria > Pseudomonadati > Chlorobiota > Chlorobiota bacterium. The sequence goes on from JADJXR010000001.1 coordinate 379,499, forward strand.
AACTTCTTGTATGGATTGTACCTCCTTGCCCCCATCACGGAAGTATCTCTCAACTGCTTTTATAGGATCAGGAGAAACAACTATTCCATGTTTTGGAGTCTCTCCAAAAAGGTTTTCCAACATCTTGCGTATGCTCATTCTGCCACCATGTCGGATGTCTGGGCCTGCTAACTCTGGTTCACAGCTACCTTCAACGATTCCCCCGTGCAACAACGGTGGGCTGTAGCACTTCGACTTGGGATCGTTAGGCATCGCATCAAATCTACTACATCAGATCTACCAATGCCCCACAAAAAAACCCGCCCGACTCAAAAAAATTTGAGTCGGGCGGGTTTGGTGTTTCCCTTTCTGGACGGGTCTTAGTCCAGAATCTTCGTCACGACGCCTGCACCCACGGTGCGGCCACCTTCGCGGATGGCGAAGCGGAGACCTTCTTCCATGGCGATGTTCGTGATCAGCTCAACGGTGATGTTGTCCAGGTTGTCGCCAGGCATCACCATCTCGGTTCCGGCTGGAAGCGTGATGATACCGGTAACGTCCGTTGTGCGGAAGTAGAACTGTGGACGGTAGCCGTTGAAGAACGGCGTGTGGCGGCCACCTTCTTCTTTGGAGAGGACGTACACCTGGGCAAGGAACTTCATGTGTGGAGTGATCGAGCCTGGCTTCACGATAACCATGCCGCGCTCCAGCTCTTCCTTCCCAACACCGCGCAACAGCAGACCGACGTTGTCGCCGGCTTGGCCCTGATCCAGCAGCTTGCGGAACATTTCCACGCCCGTCACCACCGATTTCTTCTTTGCGCCGAAGCCAACGATCTCCACTTCCTCGTTGACGTTGATGATTCCGCGCTCGATACGGCCGGTGCCCACGGTTCCGCGTCCGGTGATCGAGAACACGTCCTCGACCGGCATCAAGAATGGCTTATCGGTGTCGCGGGTTGGGGTTGGGATGTAGCTGTCAACAGCGTCCATCAAGTCCCAAATGCACTGATAGCGTGCGTCGTCGGTTGGGGCGCTGGCGGTGCCGGCTTCCAACGCTTGCAATGCCGAACCACGGATGATGGGAATATCATCGCCCGGGAATTCGTACTTGGAGAGAAGCTCGCGAATCTCAAGCTCAACAAGCTCCAACAACTCTGGGTCGGCAATGTCAACTTTGTTCAAGAAGACCACGATGCGTGGCACACCGACCTGGCGGCAGAGCAGGATGTGCTCGCGGGTTTGCGGCATTGGACCGTCGGTGGCGGCCACCACAAGGATGGCACCGTCCATCTGGGCGGCACCGGTGATCATGTTCTTCACGTAGTCGGCGTGGCCCGGGCAGTCAACGTGGGCGTAGTGACGGTTGTCCGTCTGGTACTCCACGTGAGCGGTGGCGATGGTGATACCACGCTCGCGCTCTTCCGGTGCGTTGTCAATTGAGTCGAACGTGCGGACTTCACCGCCGTGACGAAGTGCCAATGCCATGGTGATGGCGGCGGTCAGCGTTGTTTTTCCGTGGTCAACGTGACCGATGGTGCCCACGTTGACGTGGGGTTTGCTGCGGTCAAATTTCTCTTTTGCCATTCCTGATGTCTCCTCTACGAGAAGTGTGTGTTAAGTATTTGTTGATTGAACCCGTGTGTCTGTTGCTCTTTGCCGTCGGCCTCTATCAAAAAAGGCTTTGGGTTAGGCTGCAATCGCAGCTTTTCCGCTTTTCTCCACCACTTCTTCCTGCACCGATTTTGGTGCCGGCTCGTAGTGGTCGAAGGTCATCGAAGGGATTGCACGGCCTTGCGTGATGGAGCGCAACGTCGTGACGTAGCCGAACATCTCCGCAAGCGGAACCATTGCGCGAATCACCTGAGCGTCGTGGCGCTGGACCATTCCTTCGATGCGGCCACGGCGGCTGGAAAGGTCGCCCATCACATCCCCCATGTACTCTTCCGGCGTGACGACCTCGACGGCCATGATCGGCTCCAACAACACTGGCTTGGCTTTGCGGCAGGCTTCTTTGAAGGCCATGGATGCGGCAATCTTGAAGGCCATTTCCGACGAGTCAACGTCGTGGTAGGAACCGAAATGGAGTTTGGCTTTGATGTCCACCACCGGGAATCCGGCAAGCACGCCGTTGCGGAGTGCCTCGGTGATCCCCTGCTCCACCGGCTTGATGTACTCTTTTGGAATCACACCGCCAACAATGGCGTTGGTGAACTCGAAGCCTTTGCCTGGCTCGTTCGGACCGAACTCGATCACCACGTGTCCATACTGGCCTTTCCCACCCGACTGGCGAACGAACTTCGTGTCCTGGTCCACCGTCTCGCGGATCGTTTCGCGGTAGGCCACCTGCGGCTTACCAACGTTCGCCTCCACACGGAACTCGCGGCGGATACGGTCCACGATAATGTCCAAGTGAAGCTCACCAACGCCGGAGATGATCGTCTGCCCGGTCTCCTCGTCCGTTTTTACGCGGAAGGTTGGATCTTCTTCGCTGAGTTTGGCCAGGGCCTCGCCCAACTTGTCTTGATCGGCTTTCGTTTTTGGTTCGATTGCCTGGTCAATCACTGGGTCGGGGAACTCCATTTTCTCCAACACGATTGGATCCGCTTCATCGCTGAGCGTGTCGCCGGTTTTTGTGGCTTTCAAACCAACAACAGCGATGATGTCGCCGGTGTAGGCTTCGTCAATATCCTCGCGGTGATTGGCGTGCATCCGCAACAGACGGCCAACGCGTTCTTTTTTCCCGGTGATGGTGTTCAGGACGTAGGACCCTGCCGACAATGTGCCGGAATACAAGCGGACGAAGGTCAGCTTCCCAACGAATTTATCGGTGATGATCTTGAACGCCAATCCAGCGAACTTCTCGGTATCGGACGGCTGGCGTTCGATATGATCGTCGGAATCCATGTGGTGGCCCGGCGTGGTTCCCACATCCATCGGCGATGGAAGGAACTCCAACACCGCATCCAGCAACTGCTGAACGCCTTTGTTTTTGAAGCTGGAGCCAAGCATCACCGGGATGATCTTCACCTGCAAGCAGGCTTCGCGGAGCACCTTGCGGATTTCTTCTGGGGAGATTTCTTCCCCTTCCAGATATTTCATCAGCAGGGTGTCGTCAACCTCGGCAACCGCTTCCAGCATTTTGGTGCGGTACTCTTTGGCTTGCTCCTCGATGTCGTGCGGGATGTCAATGATGTCCCACTTTGCGCCCTGGCTGGAGTCATCGAAGATGTAGGCTTTCCACTCAATCAGGTCAACGATACCCTTGAACATATCGCCCTGGCCCACCGGCAATTGCAGCGGGACAGCGTTTGCGCCCAGGCGGTCGTGAATCATGCCAACAACCTTCAGGAAGTCGGCACCGACGCGGTCCATTTTGTTCACAAAGGCGATGCGCGGGACATTGTACTTATCGGCCTGGCGCCACACCGTTTCGGATTGCGGCTCCACGCCACCAACCGAGCAGAACAGGGCAACAGCACCGTCCAACACGCGAAGCGAGCGTTCTACCTCGACGGTAAAATCAACGTGGCCCGGCGTGTCAATGATGTTGATGCGGTGCTCTGGGAAATGGGATTTGGACCCTTTCCAGAAGCAGGTTGTTGCTGCCGATGTGATCGTGATACCGCGCTCCTGCTCCTGCTCCATGTAGTCCATGGTTGCGGCTCCGTCGTGAACCTCACCGATACGGTGAAGCACGCCGGTGTAATACAGGATGCGCTCGGTTGTGGTTGTCTTGCCGGCATCAATGTGCGCCATGATGCCGATGTTGCGGACTCTATCAAGTGGATACAGGCGTGGCATAATCGAGAATTAGCTTCGGTTATCTATGAATATCAAGGCCTACACAGCAGGTTGACGTGTTTTGCGGCCGGGATTGCGACGGAGCAGATGCGTGCCAAAAAGAGCGATGCCCTTCTTCGCCGATCATTTCTATCGCTTGGTTCTATCAACTGGCCCGGCCACCGGTTTCCGCTTTACCAGCGGAAGTGAGCAAAGGCACGGTTTGCGTCGGCCATGCGGTGAACATCTTCGCGCTTCTTGACGGCAGAACCTTCGCCGTTGGAAGCGGCAATGATCTCGCCGGCCAGTTTGTCGCGCATGGTTTTTTCGCGGCGGTCGTCGGCGTACTTAATCAACCAGCGGATGCCCAGGGCAACGCGGCGTTCCGGGCGGACTTCCATCGGAACTTGGTAGGTGGACCCACCAACGCGGCGCGAGCGGACCTCGACGGCTGGGGAGACGTTCGCCAACGCTTTGCGGAAGACCTCTAGCGGGTCCTGCTGGGTGCGTTCGGCAACAAGGTCAAGCGCGCCATACAGGATGTCGCGGGCGGTGCTTTTCTTCCCATCCAGCAGCAGGTTATTGATAAACCGCTCGATGGTAACGTCGTTGAAGCGTGGGTCTGGAGATATCCACCGCTTTTCTGCGCGTTTCTTTCTCATGGATTCTATTCAGTAAAGAGAGATGTTCGTTGATTACTTCTTTGGACGCTTTGCGCCGTACTTGGAACGCCCCTGTTGGCGCTTGGCAACCCCTTGGGTATCCAGCGTGCCGCGGACGATGTGGTAACGGACACCTGGAAGGTCCTTCACGCGGCCACCACGGATCAGCACGATTGAGTGCTCCTGAAGGTTGTGGCCTTCCCCGGGGATGTAGGCGATTACTTCCTGTTGGTTGCTTAAACGCACCTTTGCCACTTTACGAAGTGCCGAATTCGGCTTCTTCGGGGTGGTGGTGTACACGCGGGTGCAAACCCCACGACGCTGCGGGCAACGGTCCAATGCCGGGGAAGCACTCTTGTACAACTCCTCCTGACGACCCTTGCGAACTAACTGATTGATTGTCGGCACAGCTTGACTGTTGTGTTGTTGGACTTCGGTTTTTACAAAGAAGAGCGCAAAGATAGCACCGACCCGTTTACGTGGGCAAGATGCCTTACCGCATGAAACAGCTCATTCTTAGTTATGACAACTCATTGTTACGAGCGGGCATTCCATCCGGCCTGCGTTTATCACCGCGCCGTATCCCCTGGGGCGGGGGATGAAGGCGGGGGAACGGGGCTGGGCTTCCCTTTGCCCGCATCCACCCGCTGCGCAACGGCTTGCGGGTTCGGGGGGGCCGCAACTTTGTAGGCTCCGTTCTCCCAGCGCATCATCAAGATTTCCGCCGGGCGATCCTTGTGGCGCACCACCAGGGAGTACAACGTATCCACCTGCAAAACCTCAAAATCCCCTTGGAATTTGCCGGTGAAGTCTTCGCCGTACAGCTGCATGTACTTGGCGAACGCCTCCTTCCCTTTCAGCCCTTGCAACACCTCCACTTCCTGGCGGCGGGCTGAGTCAAGGGACATATTCATGGTTTGGCCAGCCAGCATCATATCTAGCTGGTGCTGCTGGTCGCTATCAAAAAGGTCGTAAATCTTGGCCCCGTCGCCGGTGCGCATGGTCTCCACCATTTGGGTGTATCCCTGCTGAACGCTTGGCTTGCTATCGTCCGGGGAATTCTGGCCACAAGCGGCCATAATCGTGGCCATGGCGGTGGCCATTATCGCCAAGAAGCCAACCCACCGGTTGCGTGCGGAAGGCAGTTGTTTCATGTTCAATGGAGGTTCGTGTGTTGCAATCGCTGTGCGGATGCGGGATACTTGGTAGTTCCCTAACGTGTTGGAATGCGTTTGCAAGCTACCATCTTTCGCCAGCGCGGGGGCAGTTCTTAGGGCGCGTTTGCCGATAAGGATTTGTAACCACGGGCTGTTTCTATCAACGAACAATCGCGGGGAATAGCGGGAAGGGATTGCCAGATTGTATTTTCGCGATGTGAAACCCGAGCCTCCAAAACCGCAAATCGGGACCGTGATGCTGAACGGCGTTTCGGTGCGCTACACCGTGCGCCGCAATGCTCGCGCTCGGAATATGCGGATCACCATCTCCCCCCACAGTGGCGTGGTGGTAACGCTCCCGTTGCGGCTGAAACGCTACATCAACCCGGAAGATTTTTTGCGGGAAAAGCAGGAATGGGTGCTTCACCACCTCCAACACGTGAAGCCAATCAGCCCGGCGGCGCAGCTTCGGGATGGCTCCATTATCTACTATCGCGGCGGACCGCTGCGATTGCGGGTGCACCGGGGCATCGGGAAAAACCCGCACATCTTCATTGAAGAAGGCCAGCTGCACCTGTACCTCCCTGCCGATCACGATCAAACAATCCGCGAAACCTTGCGCCAGTGGCTGCGCGCCGATGCCGCCGACGCTTTAACCAACGATGTCCGGCGGGAAGCCGAACGGATGGGACTTCGCTACGGACGCGTCACCATCCGCGACCAGAAAACGAAGTGGGGAAGCTGCTCCAAAAAAGGGAACTTATCCTTCAACTGGCGGCTGATACTCTTCCCGGAGCAGGTCCGGCGCTACATTGTTATCCATGAACTTTGCCACCTGCGGCAGTTTGACCACTCGCCAAAATTTTGGGCATTGGTGGAACGGTTCGACCCGAACTATCAGGCCTCCATCGAATGGCTGAAAGAACACGCCGCGCAGTATGAGCGGGACCTGCGGTAACGGAGTCTCCAACCGGCATCCGCCCCGCCGAATTGGACCGCATCACTGCCATCGAACCAACAACAAACCGAACAGAACACCTTCCCTTCATGCCTGATTTTCGCGACCGACTTTTCACGTGGCGTAGCTACACCCCCATCCCCTTCCTTCTTGTTGGTTTGGCACTGGGCCAGCCAACCATCCCCAGCTTGATCGGTGGATGTTTGTGCGCCCTGCTTGGCGAGGCAATCCGATTCTGGGGCGTTGGGCACGCCAGCTACGAAACCCGCGTCACCGAAACCGTCGGGGCCTCGCGATTGGTGGTTTCGGGCCGTTTGCCTACGTCCGGAACCCGCTGTACGTGGGGAATATCCTCCTCTACACCGGATTTGGGATCATGGCAAACCTTTGGTGGCTGGTGGTGATAACCCTCCTCTGGTTCCTGTTCCAATACCACCTGATCGTCTCACGCGAGGAAGAATTTTTGGCGAAGAAGTTCGGGCCGGAGTATGAGAAATTCCGCCAGCACGTCCCCCGGTTCCTCCCCCGATTTACCCCGTATCAGGGGGACCGCTCCACCACCATCCATTGGACCACCGCGTTCCGCAGCGAGCGGCGAACCTTCCAGGCGTTTGGCATTGCGCTGGCGCTGATGGTGGCCCGCTGGGGGCTGCTTCAGTAGCCAACCCGCGCTGGCCGGTGAAGGCCTTCTTGTTGAACATTTTGCTTCTGACCATCTTACTCCTGACCATCTTTCCATCGCGAATCAGAATGTGGGAATGCCCCCGATGACCAACCAGCAAAACTTCCCCACGCTGACCGAGCAGCTGACCGAGCAATCGCTGGCGGTGCTGCCGATTGAACGCTCGGAAACGATTCCTTCCGATTGGTACACCAACCCGGCATTCCACCAGCTGGACCGCCAGGCCGTTTTCTCGCAAACGTGGCAATGGGTTGGGCACATTGGGCAGCTGCAGCAGATTGGCGATTACTTCCTTGCCGATGTTGCCGATAATCCCGTAATCGTTCTTCGCGACCGCGAAGGAATGCTGCGCGGATTCTACAACGTCTGCCGCCATCGTGGCGGACCGCTGGCCACGCAGGATTCGGGCAACTGCACGATGCTGCAATGCAAGTACCACGGCTGGACCTATCGCTTGGATGGATCGCTGCGCGGGATCCCGAAATTTGACCGCGTGGAGTTGTTCAATCGGGAAGAGTACGGGCTGGTTCCGGTGAACGTGGCGGTGTGGGAAGGGCTGATCTTTGTGAGCTTGTGCCAAACTCCACCCCCAATCACCGAGGTGATGGAGGGGATTGCCCAGCGCATCGCGCCGAACTCACTTCCGGCAAAGCGGTTTTTCCGCAGGGTGGATTACCACGTTGATTGCAACTGGAAAATCTACGTTGATAATTATCTGGAGGGCTATCACGTCCCGCTGGTTCACCCGGAGCTGATGAAGATGTTGGAGTTCAACAGCTACATCACCGAAACCGCGCGCTGGCACTCGTTGCAATTCAGCCCCTTGCGTGGCACGGGCGATCATCCGTACGGAGCCAACGGCGATTCGGGCAATGCATTCTACTATTTCATCTACCCCAATTTCATGCTGAATATTTTGCCCGGGCGGCTGCAAACCAACGTGGTGATCCCGATAACACACCAGCGGACGCTTGTTCGGTTCGACTATTTCTACGACGACGTTGAATCGCCCGAAGCAATCGCCTTCATCAATGATGAAATAGCCACCAGCCACCGCATTCAAGTTGAGGATATTGAGATTTGCGAGCGGGTGCAACGGGGCGTTGCCTCGCACGCTTACGACCGCGGGCGTTTCTCGGTGGAGTGCGAGCAAGGGGTCTATCACTTCCAATCGCTGCTGAAAGAGAGCTACCGCCAGTGGAAAAACATGGAGTGATTGCGGTGCCGACTGCGTTGCGGTGGCCGGCCAACCGTGCGGGTTCGTCGGGATCGCCCTGCCCCCGCCCCCAGCCCTTGAATAAATTTTCTTCCTTCGTTCAACTCCATTCCCTCGATCCCCCTATTTTCCCAGCGATTGCCAAAAGGTTTGGAGTTTTTTTTGGGCAAGATGCCATGCGCCCAAATGCCATTTCACCAAGAATTTTCATCATCGGAACCATGGACACCACGCCGATTACCATTGCCGACATCCTTCCCCAGCGGAGCCGAACGCAGCCCCGGCGCATCCGCCTTTCCGACGGCTTCACCTTTCCAATCAGCGACGACACCATCGTCCGGTTTGGGCTGGCAAAAGGGGTGGTGGTTTCGCAAGAACAGATCGAGCAGATTCGGGGTGCCGAAGAAGCCTTCCAAGCAAAACAGGCCGTGCTAACAATCTGCGGAAGGCGGCTCCGAAGCAAAAAGGAATTGCAGGAGAAATTGCGCGAGAAAGAATTCCGCGCCGAGGCGATTGACGCAGCACTCGCCTTCGCTGCCGAATACGGCTACTTGGACGACCGCAATTTTGCGCAAGCGTTCGTTCGGGACCAGTTGCTGCGCCGCCCTTTGGGCCGGCAGCGGTTGCAGCTGGAGCTTCAGCGGCGCGGGGTTGCCAAGCATGATATTGACGATGCCTTGTCCGCTGTTTTTTCCGACAGCGACCAGGAGTTGCAGCTTGCGATTGCGGCGGCGCGCAAAAAACTCTCCACCTTGCGCGCCACCGATCCACAAAAACGGGAACGCTCCCTTGCCAATTTTCTTGCAACTCGTGGGTTTGGCTGGGAGGTTGTTCGGAAGGTGATGGAGGAATTGAAGTAAGATTTTTTTGGGGGGGAAAATGGGATCAGATTCCAACCCTCCCGAAGCGGCCCCCCTTCCCTTGAAGGGGTGGCCGGCAAACCGCAGGATGCAGACCGTGATGGGGGATTATTGCTGCTTCAGTTGCTCTATCCGCCGCAAGGCTTTGGCTCCGTAGTCCGTTTTCACGATGCCATCATGCAAGCGGTAGCACTGCTCGGCAAGGTCGTAATCCCGCAGCTGCTCGAACGCAATTCCGGTGTTGTAGAATAAATCGGGATAATTGATGGTGCTGCGGCGGATGCCTTCAATCCCGATCTGCGCCGCCGCACGGTTCCACCCCATCCGCAAACAGGCTTTCATCATATCCCCCTCGGCCGCTGGCGAGTATTGCTGGCGGAAAAATCCCGCAAAAAAACCATCCGGCTTGAAATTGGTGATGATTGCCTCCATCTCCTCCTTTGTCCGCTGTGGCCCGGTGGCAAGCAAATCCCGCTCGCTGATTGCAGGAATTTGCGGCGCGTATCCCTGCTTCAGAAAAACCGCCGCCACTTGGTCAATATACACCAGCCTCCAATCGGTGCGGCTGTGAAAAAACCGCAGCCAGGGCGATTCGTTTTTGTGAGGGAAGGAGATAATCACTGGGCGGTAGTGCTCAATCAGCGCCAGCTTTCCGGTGTCGGTTGCCATGCGCAGATATTCGGCAAAGAATTTTTCGCCGATCACCTCATTCCTGGCATCAATAAAAATTGGCTGGCGGAGTTTCCACATGAAAATCCCGCCAAAATTTATCTGGTTCAGGATGCGCCCATCAAGGTTATTGCTTCGGATAAATTCAGCAGCTTTTATCGGGATTTTATTATCGGCAAACTGATACCCGAACGTTCCAAGCCCGCGCCATGCCACCCAATAATCGTCGGTGACAACGCGAACACAGGTTAGGAAGCAGAGCACGCCAACCGCAATCAAGCTCCAACGCGTTGCTGCCGTTCCACCTCCCCCACTCTGAGCCTCCTCCATCTCCACCTCTCCCTCTTTCTTCTTCACCAACGAAGCAAACCCGGCGGCCACAATCGGCGCAACCACCATCACGAAATAGCCGATGTTTTTGAACGCTGACAGAAGCACGAACGTAAAGAATGCAAAAAGCAGGAACTCAACCCACCGAATGCCGCCACGCAACCAACGCAACAGCAACCCCACGACCGTCAGCAGGATAAAAAGGTGAAAGAATAACGCTGGCTGGAACAAGATAAAGCTGCCATCCAGGGAATACCAAGCGAACGTAAACCCGGAAAATGGGGACATATATTCGCCGATCATATCCTTGTATAAATTCCCCGACTGCAAAAAACCAAACTGCTCCAGCGGAAGCAAAACAGCTCCCTCGTAGAAATAGGGATTGATAAAACAGGCAGCCACCGCAATTGCCGACCATTTCAGCAGATTGACATCGGCCTTCCGATTCTTCAAGCTATCCCCAACGAAATAGCAGAAAAAGACAATCCATCCCAGAATAAACAGGGCATGGGTGTTCACCCACAGCAGCATAATCAGGGCAATCGGCCACAGTGCTGCGGAGCGGTCGCGGCGGTAGCGTTCAAGAAAAAAGAGGAGGAGGTTAAGGAAAATCCAGCTGAAAATGTGAGGTCGGATAAAGAAAAAATAGCTGCACGTCATCACCGCCACGAACAGAACCGGCGCAACGTACGGATTATTCAACGTCACCAACTGGGCCGTACGGCGGAACAGAAGAAAAATGCTGCACCCCACCGCCAGCCCATTCAGAAGCACCATTCCGAACGGCCCGGCAATGTTATTCGTTAATGCCAGCGTCACCTGATAAAGCCAATACATATCTATGTACGGGCGGTCGGTGATGGTGTAGGTGAAGGGGTCGTTCCCGGGGAATCGCATATTCTCCAGAATCCATTCCCCTGCCTTCAGGTGGAAGCCAATATCTAAATCGCGAATTTCCTGGAACGCCAGCATCACCCCCATCACCATCATCGCAGCAATCATCCACCACATCCCTTTCCCCCACTCACCACGGATCAACGCGGCATCGCCCTGCCGATTATTTTCCTGTTCGTTCAGCATCAGAAAAAATACCCTTTATTGGTCAAGTTGATTACTGCTGGTGGTGTCGGCATTCTCCTCCGGGATTGCTGCTGGAGGTTGCTCATTCCCCATCCCGCGTTGCTGCCGAATTGCCATCTGCTGGCAGTACCGGATTTTCTTTACTGATTCCGCCGTTGGGTTGGCGGTGTGGTACCGGCGGTAGCAATAAATGGCGCGTTCCCAATCGCCACGCAACCGGAAGGCTTCGGCAAGGTTGTAATACATCTCGGGCACGTCAACGGTGCTGCGGCGTATTCCTTCAACGCCGTAGCGGATTGCTGGCTCAATCCAGCGCATTGCCAGCATCCCGCCAACAACATCCATTTCCTCGTTCGGGAAATATTGAGGCTTGAAAAATCCGCTGAAGAAACTGCTGGGTTTATACTGGTAGATAATTTCATCTATTTCCTGAAGCGAGCGCGCCGGCGCACCCTCGGCAGCTTTATTGGAATCTAGAGTAGGGATTTGCGGAGCGTAATCTTTCTTCAAGAACACCATCGAAATATCGTCCAGATAGACCAGTCGCCAATCGGGCGATTTACGGAGCGGCGGAAGCCAGTATCGCTCCTCAACGCGGCGCGGGAAGGCGATGATCTGCGGGTCGTATTTCCGCAGAATTGCTTCCCGCCCTTTCGGTGTCCGGAAGGAGCTGAACTCCTTAAAAAATTCTTCGCCGATCACCTCATTTCTTGCATCAATAAAAACTTTTTGCGGCAGCATATACATGTAAATGCCGCCAAAATTGATGTGGTTGAACAACCGCCCCGTTAGCCCATTATCCCGAAGAAATTGCGCCGAACGCATCGGCATATTATTTGTGCTGTATCGGTAGCCGGTGACATCGCGCGAGCGCCAGCCGATGTAGTAGGCGTTGGTGGCAACGCGCATCGAGGCCAGCACCACAACAACAATCATCCCAACGCTTCCCCACAGCAGCATTTTTTCGGAAGTGAGCGCGGTTGGCAAGGCATCGCGAAGGCGGGTTCCGGCGGGGGTAAGGCGGTCGCGGTGGCGGTAGAATAACGCGCCAATCCCATGGACCACCAACGGCATCAGTGCCATCAAGAAATAGCCGATATTCTTGAATGCCGATGCCATCAGATAGCTAAAAATCACCACCAGCAGCAGCTCGTGGATTTTGACGATTTTTTCCTTCAGCAATCGCGCACCAACGGCAACCAACGTCAGCACCAAGAAAAGGTGGAAGAAGAAATTTGGCTGGAACAGGACAAGCTCTCCGTTCAGCCAATACATTCCTGTTAGCGTGCGCCCTTTGAATGGGGAGGCATATTCGCTAATCATTTTTTTGAACAGGTTCCCCCCTTGCAGGAACCCGAATTGTTCCAGCGGCAACAGGAAGCAGTGGTAGGTGTAGGGGTTCAGCAAGCAGATCACCACGCCGATTGCGCACCATTTCAGCAGGTTCATATCCAGCTTCCGCTGCTCGATGGAAATGCCAACGAAGTAGCAGAAAAAAGCAACCCAACCAAGCACAAAAATCGTGTGCATATTCACCCACAGCAGCATGATAACCGGAAGCGGCCACAGTTTTGTGGAGCGGTCGCGGTAGTAGTTCTCCAGAACCAGCAGGATCAGATTGAGGAAGAGGAAGGAGAAGATGTGGGGGCGGATGCCGAAGTGGTAGCTTGCCGCAAAAACGCCAACAAACATCACCACCCCAAAGCTGAACTGGCGGATGGAACCAAGCTGCTGGGTGCGTTTGATCACCAGCCAGAAATTCAGCACCACCAACAGCGCGTTAATGGCCACAATCAGGAACTCCCCGCCGATGGAGTTGGTGATGGAAAGCACCACCTGATAGCCCCAATACATATCAATGTAGGGGTGGTCGTTGATGGTGTAGGTGAAGACATCGTTGCCCGGCCAGCGGAAATTTTGCAGCATCCAATCGCCAGCTTTCAGGTGGAAGCCGGTGTCAAGGTCGCGGATTTCCCGGAACGCCAGCGTAAACGCCAACGCAAGCAACAACGCAATCAGCACCTGCTGGGCTGTGGTTGCTGCGCGAAGCGTTTCGGCAACGGAAGGCTTGGTTGAAGGGGCAGATGAAAGCGGAAGTTCTTCGTGCATCAAGGGAAGGGAATTGGTGCTTGGTGATACGTCGCGCTGGCGGGAAGAATGGAGAGGTTCCACACCCCCCACAGCAGACTAACAAACCACGCCAACAAGATAACACGCCAACGGAATCCAGCCAGCTGCGGGCCGCGGGAATGGGGCAAATCTCCCAAAACAGCGAAAGCCTGCAAGAAGCAGGCTTTCCTTGTCGGCGTGGCGGGATTTGAACCCACGACCCCCACTACCCCAAAGTGGTGCGCTACCGGGCTGCGCTACACGCCGAAATGTACTTTATGTTCCCCTTGCTCAGTTGCCCCCCGCTCTTGTTCCCTTAATGAGCTGTGGCCTTCTCGGCTGGCGAAGAATCCAGCACCTGAAGGATTTCCACCAACGAATCGCGAATCGCCTGCAGGTCCCGGCGAACGTCGTCGGGGAGCGAGTTGGTAGGTTCGGTTATGGTTGCCGGAGCTTCTGTGCCGGGGATTGTGAACTCCGCCGTCCCTCCTTCTGCTGCTGGTGCCAGAATCGCCTCCAGGTCCATCGTCTCCAGAATCTGCCGCGCACCTTCGATAGTGTAGCGATGCTCGCGGGTCAGCTTCTTGATGAGCTTCACCAACTCGATTTCCTTGTTGGTGTAAATCCGATTTCCGGCCCTGTTCTTCTGCGGGCGCAACTGCTCGAACTCCGACTCCCAATACCGAAGGACGTACTGCTCCAATCCCACCATCTTGCTTACTTCGCTGATGGAGTAATAGAGCTTTTTTATCTGGAAGTCCTTCATTGTTCGGGAAACCTCTCCGCTGTCAGAAAAACGCGGGGCGCAACATAGCGAAAGGGCGGTGGCGGTGCAAGAGCCACAACACAATTGGGAAGCGGTCATCGCACACTGTCACAGTGGGGGGACGATGGAGGGAACACAGTCAGCGGAAGAATATGACTGGCGATTCGCTTTGCTTCCATGCCGATCCTCGATTTTTCCTACTTCAAATTTTAGCCAGGTTCTTAGATTCGGGCATCTTCCTCCAATCACTATAACCCGTGGCTTCATGCCGCAGCCCTCTATCTTTCTTACTGGCCAGTGGCGGCATCTGGTGATGCTCAATTACTTGGTTCCCCCGGCAACGCTCCTTCCGCTGGTTCCCAACGGGACGGTGCTTGACACGTGGCAGGGGCGCACCTATGCCAGCTTGGTCGGATTCCTTTTTTTGGATACCAAAGTGATGGGGCTGCCAATTCCCTTCCATCGGAATTTTGAGGAGGTGAACTTGCGGTTCTACGTGCGGCGCGTGGTCAACGGCCAGGTGCGGCGTGGAGTGGTGTTCATCAAGGAAATCGTTCCCCGCTGGGCGATTGCTGCTGCCGCACGCATTTTCTACAACGAGAACTACGTGGCAATGCCGATGCGCCATTGCTTCACAACAGAAGGAGGAATGGGAGGGAACGCGGCAGAGGCCAACGCAAACGTTGAGTATGGGTGGAAGCTGAACGGAGTGTGGAACAGCATGGCGGTCCAGCCAATTGGCCAACCGCAGCCAATCGCCGACGGATCGGAGGAGGAGTTCATCACCGAACACTACTGGGGGTATGCCCGGCAACGGGATGGCGGGACGGTGGAGTATCAAGTGGAGCACCCACGCTGGACCGCGCGGCGTTGTGCCAACCCACGGCTGATCTGCAACGCCCAGCAACTCTACGGGCCGGAGTTTGCCCCCGTGCTGGCGGATCCTCCGCTCTCGGCATTCATGGCTGAAGGATCAGAAATCATTGTTAGAAATGGAGTTCGAATCGCATGATTCATCACGACGGAAAGAACCATTTGCTGTTCGATGGCGATTGCGGCATCTGCACGTGGTTGGCCACAAACCTTTGCCCCAAAATGGCACGCCCGGGGGCGTACAGCATCCAACCCTACTTCTCCCACAGCGAAGAAGAACTAAAAAAATATGGTATCACCTACGATGACTGCGACAAGCGGCTGTATGTCATCACCAAATCGGGGAAGGTTTTTGGCGGGGCGTTTGGGGTGAACTGGTTCCTGCTGACCTCACCCCCGTGGACGCTGCTGGCGCTTCCGTTTATCCTGCTTCCGCCGCTGCTTCTGCTGCAAGTGATTGCCTACAAACTGGTGGCCATCAACCGCCACCACATCTCACGCTGGTTCGGGTTGAATGCTTGCAAGGTGCGATAACCGATGATCCTGAGGTTTGGGGGAGCAACGCGGGTTTGCCGATGCCCCTCGTCCTCTGTAGCCGAAGGCTAAAGACCTTTTATCAATCCCGACGGAGGTCGGGGCGGCTACCCCCGACTGCGTTGGGGAGGGGGAATACCCGTTGTTCTCTGAACCTCCCGAAGCGTTCCCCTCCAACGGAGGGGTGCCCGACAGGGCGGGGTGGGTTCGGGGACACCACCGAACAAGCGGAGGTTCGCGTTGGTTGCGGAAGGCGATGATCCTGAGATTCGGAAGGGAAAGCAGTTTCGTGTGTGTCCCCAACCCACCCCCCCACCCCCTCCCAAGAGGGGGAGCAACGCACAGGGCCACGCAGTTGGTCAAACCCAATCCCCGCCCCCCCACTCACCGCCGCGTGACGACGATGGCGACGCGGCGATTGAGCTTCCGCCCTTCTTCGCTTTCGTTGCTGTCAATCGGCATTGTGCTTCCGTAGCCTTGCGAGGTCAGCCGCTGCTCGGCGATTCCCCGCTCGATCAACGCTTGCCGGACCGCCTGGGCACGTTGCTCGGAAAGGAGCTGATTCCGCTCGGGCGTTCCTTCTGCCGATGCGTGCCCCTCAATCTTGATCTCTAACCGTGGGTTCCGCTTCATCCGCGCCGCGATTGTGTCCAACGCCGGATTCGATTCCGGCAGAAGATCCGCCGAGTTGTAGGCAAATTGGATTCGCCGCTCAATCGGTTCGGCGTTGTTCTCGGTGATCGAATTGGGGGATAGCCGCGGCCCGCTGGTTTCGTACTCAATCTTCCCTGCGGCCGGCTCCGGCGCGCCCGGGGGATTCAGCCCAACCCGTGCGATATGCCGCCCGCCGGCGTTGATTGGCTGATAGCTCACCAAGTAGTAATTCCGCAGGCTACGGTATATATCCTCGAAGATTGCTGGCAGCTTTTTGGGGTCGTCGGTTTGGTAAAATTTCCCGCCGCTGTACTTGCTTAGCTCCTGCAGCACGCCACGGTTCACCGCGCCGAACGCAACGGTGAAAATTGGGATGTTGTGTTTCTTGACGAACGCGTACAGGTCCAACTCATTGATGTTGCTGGCGTTGTCCTCCCCGTCGGTGAACAGGATCAGTGCGCGGGGGTTTGCGGCGGGGGCGGCGGCAAGCTGTTCCCCCCCCAACTTCGCTGCGGAATACATTGCGGTGTAGTTCCCAAACCCCTTCAACCCGTTGCCGAAGATGCCCAGAAGCTCATCGGTTTGGGTGCTGGCTTTTGCGGCAAGCTGCGGTTTGTCGTCGAACTTCACCACGGTGATCCGGTCGGCGGGGCGTTTCAGCTTCACGAACGATTGGGCCGCGTTCTCCAGCAACCCGATGCTGCTGGCCATTGTGCCGGAGTAATCCAGCACCAACGCAAGCTCGTTCGGCAAGCCATCTTTTTCGCTGAACTCGCGCACGGTGAAGTTCTCAATCTTTTCCGGCTGGCCGTCGGTTCCAATCTGCTCGGTTAGCCCGCTCCAGATTGCACGGTAATCGCCCGGGCCGTCGTAGTACGGCGGCGCAAGGTTGGTGATAAGGTAGCCAGCGCGGTCGAAAACGCGAACGTACAGGTGGATGGAGTCGGGGAACTTATCGGTGATGATCCGCCAGGGGTCCACCACCAACGTGGCGGGGTCCGCTTGGCTGAACGGCTTCAGGCCGATCATATACACCCCTTTCGCGCCGGAGGAATCGGCGTACTCAACCTCATCAAGGGCAATCACCCCTTTGATTTGGTCATCGAAGGAGCGGCAGGCAGCCAACGAAAGGGCAACGCCAAGCGAACAAAGAAGGAGCCGAGTGTGAAGCATGGATTACGGGAAAATTCTGTTCGGAACGGACGAAGCCGGGCCAGGTCCCAGCCGCCACGGTGGTTTGGCGAACGGGAATTGCCGCGCCAAAGATAGCGCGAACATCACAACGCCACCCCACCCTGTGCAAGTCAATCGGTAATCCCCATGTAACTTTGCGCCATCGGGATGCCATTGCGCGGAGCCGCCTCCATCGCCGTTCAACTGAAAAACGGTAGCTTCTGCCAGAAGTAACAGGGGGCGCAGGCAATCTCCATCTCCGGATTCCGCAGCCCTATCTTCTGCAGCCGGCCAATGGCCATTTCCCGATTCAACAACATCCTAACCGACAACCGATTCCCGACTACCGATATATCCATGAAGGCATTTGTACGCGACAGCGGGGAACTTCCCGATTCATCTTTACAGTCCGCAGCGATCGAGGCACGGCTGGCACACATGGAAGAGCTTCTGGGCGAGCTTCACGAATGGATGCGCGCCGAGCAGGTCAGCTCCCTTCCGGCGCAGTATCGCAAGCTCTACTCCAGCCTTATCACCTCCGACTTCGACCGCCGCACCGCCTCGGCATTGGTGCGGGCGTTGTTCCAATCGGTGGGGAAGAACGAGCCAAGCGATGAGGAACTGAAACTTGCTGCCTCGCACGAGATTGATACGGCCATCGAAAAGATGAAAGAATCGCTGCCAGGAATACGCCCACGCGCCAGCGGGGAAAAACCGTTTGTGGTGGCGTTGGTGGGGCCATCGGGCGCGGGGAAAACCACGATGATGTACAAGCTGGCCGTGCGTGCGGTGCTGAACTTTGGCTTGCGGGTAAAAATCATCAGCTGCGACACCTACAAGATTGGCTCGGTGGAAGGGGTGCAAACCATTGCCGACATCCTGAGCGTCCCGTTCGGCATTGCGTTTGAACCGCGCGACATCACCGAGCAGATGCTGGGAAGCGATATTGACTTGGTGATTCTTGACACCGCCGGGCGAAGCGACCGCGCCGCACGCGAGGAGCTTTCGGAGTTCATCACCGCCGCCGCGCCGGACGAGATTCACCTGGTGCTTTCGGCAACCATGAGCCAGCGGGCCATCCAGGAAACCGCCGCGCTGTTTTTGGGGGAACGGATCAACTACGTCACCTTCACGAAGCTGGACGAAGCTCCGTCGCTTGGCGGGGTTATCTCCTCGCTGCGGTGGCTTGGGCTTCCGCTGGGGTTCGTCAGCAGCGGGACCATGATCCCCGATGACCTTCTCCCCTCGCGTGAAGTTCCCCTGGGTGAGTGGGCAATCGAAGGAATGGCCCTGCAAACTCCCGATCCGGAGGCCGCCCATGTCTAGGCGATGCATCCCGTTGTGGCTTCTTCTCTCCCTTCTGCTCCCCCTTGCTGCGGTTGCCACACAGGTGACGGAAGCCGGATGGAACGAGCGCGATTTTGTGATAACCTTCAGCGACAGCGTTCGCTACGAAGTTGACCTTGCCGAGACCGATTCCACCGTGGTGGTGATTCGATTTCCGGGCACCACGATTGCCCCAAACGCAACGCTGCGCCACCTGCGTAATCGCCACAGCGGGACCGCAGGATTCTCCCCACTTCCCGATGGCGGATTGCGGCTTACCGTCACCTCCCGAGCGCGGTTCGGATACTCAACGCTCTGGCGGCCATTCACCAAACGGCTGATCGTCCACACGTTCGATTGGAACGGGCTTCCCTACAACCAAGAGCAATATCACAAAGGCCTGCTGGCGTTGGAGTCGGGCCTGACCCAGCAAGCCGAGGAGCTTCTGGGGGTTGCCTACGCCACCGGCGAGCAGCGGGCCGCCTCGGCCCTTGGGGTCCTTTACGCCCGCAGCGGGAACGACTCGCTGGCCGCGCGCTACCTTGCCGTCCCCGCCGATGAGGACGACCGCCAAGCCTTGCAGCAGATTCAGCAGCGGGATGGAGCTCCCGTTGCCAGCAACCCAGCACCGGCAATCCAGCCTTCCACGCCGGAGCAGATACCAACATCCTCCCCTACTCACACCTCACGATCATTCATGGAAACGTTGAACGACTGGCGGGTCCTTGTTGCGGTGATTGGCGGATTGCTGCTGTTCACCATCGCGCTGGCAATCCTGATCCGCTCCTCGCGGAAGAAACCGGCCCACACTCCTTCCGCACCAACAACCGGGCAGCCGGAGCAACCAGACGTTCGTGTGGTGGGGCGCGACCCCAACCCAATTGCCGCCGCCGCGCCAGCCGGAGCAGCTGCGGTTGCGCCAGCCGTTGCCCCGGCAGTTGCGCCAACAGTGGCCACCACCACGCCACCCCCGGTGGAGCCAATCCCGCAAGAACCGCCCGCGCCAGCAGTGCCGATAACTCCCGCAGCTCCAGAAAAAGTCGAGCCGCCAGTTGTGGCAACGGCAACGATTGCAAAAGAGCCGGATCCCGTGGCCGCGCCAATTCCAGAAACTCCGGCGGAGGCTCCATCTCCGATTGCTGAGCCAACAATCACCCCGCAAAAATTGCAGCAACCGGTGGGGCGATTGATTGAGATGGAATCAATCGCCCCCGCCGCCGCACGGCCTGCAAGCCAGGCCGAACCTGAAGCTCAGGTTGGAGATGAGCCATCGGGGAAAGGGGCGGGGCAATCGCGGCGGATGTCGGGGCAGGCGTTGCAGTTGCAGCAACGGATCGAGGCGGCACGGCGTGGGGAGATCACCGTCTCCTCCTCCGAAGTCCCAGCGGTGTACGAGGCGCGCCGCCTGAACGTCTCGCGCGATAACGTGGAGCTACGCCGCCGCATCCACGACCTGCAACGGAAAGAATCATAACAACAGATCAGCAAACAATCATGCTGAACACGCTAACGGTGTTGTGGGTGGTGGTGCTGTTGGTGGTGGGGGTGCTCCTCCTGAAAATTTTCACGCTCCGGGAAAAGGGGGAGTGAGGCGGGGGCTTCCCTGCCTGGCCTTGTGCGCGGCTCCCCCTCTTGGGCGGGGGGTGGGTTGGAGACACCACCGAACCAAGTATCCATTTCCGAATCTCAGGATCACCACGCTTCCGGCAACAACGCGTTTATTTCTTCCAGATCATGCTGGTGATGGTGGTGGAAACGTCCATCGGGATTTTGCTGGGGATGCCGTCGCTTGAATCCACCCCTTGGACCTCGATAAATCCCGACAATGTTTGGTGGAACTTGCTGCTTGCGGGCCATCCGCTGGCGCGGTCTATCTCCATTGCCCCGGTTTGCGTCCCCGCCATGTTGTACCGGAAGCGCACCCCACTGATGGCCATGCTTCCGGCGCGGTTGCTTGCGGCGATGACCGAGCGAACATCCACCATCATCCGGCTGCTATCCATCCCCTTCACGGTGTGGGTGGTGATGATCTCCAGAGGGATTCCCGCCGTGAGCATCAAGGCGTTGCTCCAGGTGTCGCCCGGGGCAACCGGCTTGGGGGGATACATGGCCAGCGTGCGCTGAAGATTGCTGCGAAGTGCCTGGCTGCTGACCATCTCCTTGATTCCCACCAACATCGCCTCCGGTGCCGCAGCAGCCGCCGCCACCGGATTGGCGGTGGCCTTCTCCACAATCTGCTTGGCCAGCGAATCCAATCCCGCCAACTCTGCAATCGTTCCGTTTGGCAGCATCTTCATGGTGAACGCCGTGCCCACCATCGCTTGGTAAATGGCCACAATGGGCGGGACCCTGCCGCCGCTATCGGCTGCCGAATCTGCCGAGTTAAAACTGACCTTCCGGTCCCCGATTGTTTGGCCAAAGGTGATGGAGTCGTAGGTGTAGCGGATGTGCGCCGCGCCGTTGGAATCAACCCCCAACACCTCCATCACTCCGCCAATTCCAACCACCTGCTGAATCGCTTCGGCGGTGTCCATCACCTGCTGTGTAATGGTTTGCTCGGTCAGCGTCCAATGCCGCCATGCTTCGCCGGCTTTCAGCTTCAGCCGCAGCTGGGCTTTGCTGGCGGTGTTGCTTTGTGGCGCGGGGTGTTTATCGCACACCACAAGAAGGAACAGAAGCACCAACAGCAGCCGCAACAACGCCCCCACCCCACGCTGTTTGGTTGATTGCGGCTGCATGGCACAAGACTCCAAGCCCCTTTATCGCGAGGATATGGTGATGGCGCTTTGCACGGCCACCGGGATGTTTTTCATCATGTCAGGGATGTTCTCCCCGCTGATGCTCATGGTGCCGAACAAGGTTTGCTTCAGCGATGAGGTAGCAATCCAGCCATCTTCCACCGTCACTTTCATCGTCCCTTTTTGCGTGCCGGTCAGCTTGTAGTTTATCTCCATTCCCATCATCTCCATCGGCTTGGCGTTGGCGTTGTTGGTAACGGTGGATTGAACGTCCAGATCGGCAACGCCGTTGGCTACGTTCTTCAGGGTGTAGGTGGTGTTCACCGTCATCGGCATCATCATCGCTACCTCCATGTTGTGGTTCCATGAATCCCCCACCGCCACCGGGGTTGTTGGGTAGATATTCATCGAACGCTCAATCGTTTCGGCCATTGCTTCGTTGCTGATCATTCTCTTCAGCGATTGCTCAATCGCCGCTTTTTGTGCGGGGTCGCCTGTGCCCATTTCGCTCACGATCTTCCCCATCATTTCTTCCATCCCGGTGATGCTTTCCACCTTGCCCATTTTTGTCAGCTTTAGCGTGAACGCTGCACCCACCATCGCCCGGTATGGCGCGGTTTCTGGCGTAGCATCGCTGGATAGATCGGCGGAGTTGAAGTTGACCTCCCCCATCGGCGTTTTGTTCCGCACCACAATGGAGTCGTAGGCCATGGTGATGGTGGCGGTCCCGGCATCGTCAACGCTTTGGACCTGGTAGCGGTATCCCATCCCCATCATCTGGTTGATGGTGATTTTTTGCCCGGCGACCTCTTGGGTGATATCCTGGTCGGTGGCCATCCACATTCGGTAGGTTTTTCCCGGCTTCAGTTGCAGCCGTAGCTCGATTGCTGGTTGTTTGGATTTCCCTTTGCGGTTCCCCTTCTGCGCCAATGCTGCCGGCGCGGAACAAAGCAGGATCAAAAGAACAAAACCAACTGCCCGTTGGATTGATTGCATGATGCTTATTGTTAATGTGCGTTGATGTTTGCATGGAAGCCCGTTTGCTTCTGCGCGAATATACGCGAAGAACCACGCAACCAACGATACCAACCAGCGGGAACCATTGCCGCGCTGCTGCCTCCGTTCGGGGCAAACAAAGCGTGTGTTGGATTCCATCGGTGCTGTATCTTCGCCGCCGGACCAACGCTCTCCTTTCGGTTTCCCTCTGCGCCGGTTTCTCCCAATCAACTTCCCTGAACCAATGTTCCTGAACCTGCCGATGCCTTGCATCTGGAACCGCCCAGCGGATTGCTGCGGGCTGCGTGGTTGCGCCACACTCTGCTGGGGGGTGGCGTTGTTGTTGCTGCTGAGCCAACCGCTTGCGTCGCAACCCACCGCGCCCCCACCACCCGGCACCGCCGTTGCCAACACCGCAACTCCCGACCCAATCTTGCTGACCCCGCGCCCGATTCCTTCGGGGGATGTTCGCGCTGCGGTTGGGGCCAGCATCACCATCCTTCCCCGCATCGTTGCCGAGGAAGAATTGCGCCAGGTCCCAATGGTGAACCTTGAGCTTCGGTACGGCCTTCCCTTCGGTTTTGCTGCCACCGGGCGGGTTGCCAGCAACGTCATCACCAACCTTGCTTCGGCCGGGGCGGAGTGGCGCGGGAAGCTGGGCCGCTTCTCGGCCAGCGCGGGTTACTCGGTGGCGTACTGGTACGGGTTTGCGGCCTTCGAAGGGTTCAATGTTGACGCGCAAAGCTGGCTTACTTTTCCGGCAATCAGTGCCGGGTTTGATTTCGATGATTTCCACCTAAGCGGGCGCGCCGAAGCGCAGTTCGTCACGTTCCGAAGCTCCGCCACCGAGGGGATCGAGACGGGGTCGGACCGGAACGTGCTGGGGGGATATGCCTTCACCACCACGCTGGAGCAACCGTTTTGGGGAAGCACCGGAGCGTTCATCGCCCTGAAGGTCTATTACTCCCGCTCGATGTATCAATCATGGCTGGCCTTCAGCACCTTCAACGAATTTTTGTTCTATCCAGAATTCCAATTTGGGGTGATGTTATGAGCCGTCTTTCCCTGCTGTGGTTGCTGGCCGTTGCGGTGCTGCTTGGTTCGTGCAGCAACGATTTCAGCCCGGTGATTCCGCAGTTCACCGCTGCCGAGTCGTTGTTGGAAGGTGGGGGGGCAATCCCCAAACAGTCGTACGTGTGGATGAACGGCATCTATCACGTGCGGGCCGGCACCGAGCAGTTTGGCGATACCGTGGTGCTTCGCTGGGGGGGCGAAAACCCCTCCATCTTCTGCGGAAAAAACTCTGCCTTTTTTATCCTTGAGGCCCGCAGCCTGGGCGACACGATTGTGTTTGAGGGATACTGGCGATATGCCTACCAGAACGAGACCGGAAGGGTTCGGCTGTTCATTGCCCCTGACGAAGGGGGCCGCCAACTTAGCGCAGGATTGCAGCCAACCGGCACGGTAACGATTCGGGGAAAATCGGGCGGAACCGAAGGGGAATTGCAGCGCGAGATCGTGATGGAGCGGATTCGACCAATCAGGGCGTTGATCAGGAATTTTTGGATACTGGGCCACCGCGGCGGAGGGCGCAACAGCGACCTTCACCCCGTCTCCGAAAACAGCCGCGAGATGATTCAGTTTGCCGAACGATTGGGCTGCAGCGGCGTGGAGATTGACGTGCGGCTTACCAGCGATGGAGTCCCGATTTTATACCACGATGAAAACCTAAACACCCGCTTGGTCCGCGGCGATTACATGGTTGGTCCAATCAGCAACTACGCCTTCTGGCAGCTGCGGCGGTTCACCACGCTGGCCAATGGGGAGCAGATACCAACCCTTGCCGAAGCGTTGGAAACCGCCGTGACAAAAACCTCCTTGAACTTTATCTGGCTGGATATTAAAACCCCCGACGTTGTTCCGGCCATTCTTCCGATGCTCGACACCGTCCGCACCCGGGCCACGCAGCTTGGGCGGAAGATTGAGATTGTGATGGGGCTTCCCACCGAGGAGATTTACCAAGCCTACCGCAACCTTCCCGAAGCAACCCGCCCGCCGGCCTTGTGCGAGCTTTCCACCCAGCAGGCCGATGCCATCAACGCTGCGATTTGGGCACCACGCTGGACGCTTGGGACCCAGGATGCAGCGGTGGCAGCGATGCACAGCAACAACCGCCGCGCATTTGTTTGGACGCTGGACAACCCAACCTACATCCTGCAATTCCTGCGCGAAGGGAGCTTCGATGGAATCTTGACGAACTACCCAACAATGGTCGCCTACATGTACTACGTGAAGGAGTAACGCCCGATGAACAACCGCCGCCCGTTTGGGCAATGCCTCCTCCCGCTTCTTCTGCTGATTGCCGCAGCAACAACCTTGCCGGCGCAGGGTCCGCAACAGGAGCAGAAGTACCAGATTTCCGCAAGCCTTACCGCCGGCTATGGGTTCCGAATCAGCAGCAGCCCGCCGCCGCAGTTGCCCGAACTTGAGGAGACCAGCGGCGGCGTTAGCGGGGTGATCCGGCTGATGTGGTGCCCGGAACATCTGCTTCGCGTGGGAATGGATGTTGGATATTTGCCGGTGTCGGGAATGCACGCCAAGAACGAAGATTCGCGGCAAGGCTCCGCCAACCTTTCGCTGGTCTCATGGCCGGTGATGGGGGTGGTCGCCATGGAGAAATATGGCGTTGACCTTAGCGCGGGGATTGGAATGATCCTGCTGCGGGTGGAAGGAAAAGCGGCCAACGGGGAACAAATCCACAGCGAAGGTTGGGAGATTGGATACACCTTCGGCGCAGGCTACACGTGGCACTACTCCGAACGGTTGGGGATTGGTGCCGATCTGAAAATGGTGGAGTTCACCGACCGCCCCATTGGCTCGCTGATCGCCGGGCTGCGGGTCCGGTGGGCGTTGCTGGAATACTGAACGCCACCCTTCCCGATAACCATTTGTCCGAACTCATTCACCTGCCGTGTTGGTACTTTTGCAGCCATGAAACTGTTCGACTCCCTTATTTCCGCTCTCCTTCCCTTCACCCCCAAGCCCATGGTTCGCGTGGTCGCCAAAAAGTACATTGCTGGCGAGACGCTGAACGACGCAATGGCCACCGTTGCACGGCTGAACGGTGAAGAAACAATGGCCACGGTGGATGTGCTGGGGGAGTTCGTCAAGAACCCTGACGTTGCACGCCAGGAGACCAACAACAACATTGCCGTGCTGGAGGAAATGGCCCGCCGCGGCCTTGATGCCAACCTTTCGGTGAAGCTCACCTCGTTGGGGTTGGACATTGACAAGGAGTTTTGCTGGGAGAACGTGCGCCGCGTTGTGGGGGCCGCCGCCCGCACCGGCAACTTCGTCCGCATTGACATGGAGAACAGCCCCTACACCGACAGCACCATCGAGCTTGCGCGGCGGGCGCGGGCCGAGTTCCCGGGTCATGTTGGAATCGTCCTGCAAGCATATCTGCGGCGCACCCAGCAGGACATCCGCCAGCTTGCCGCCGAAGGGATGCACTTCCGGCTTTGCAAAGGGATTTACGTGGAGTCGGAAACGATTGCATTTAAGGGACGTGAGGAAGTCCAGCAGAACTATCTGGACTGCTTGAACTTGATCCTCGATCATGGTTGCTACGTTGGCATCGCAACCCACGACGACGTGCTGATTGACGGCGCGCGGAAGATCATCGCCGAACGGAAGCTGGACCGCCATCAGTATGAATTCCAGATGCTGCTGGGGGTGCGGGACCCCAAACGTCGCGAGCTTATCGGCCAGGGTCACCGCCTGCGGGTGTACGTCCCGTTCGGTCGCGACTGGTACGGCTACTCCATCCGCCGCCTGAAGGAAAATCCATCCATCGCCGGCCACGTCTTCAAAGCAATTTTCACCGGGGATTAACCAACCGCGCGCGGCAACCGCCAGCAACGCACACACGCCATGGCCAACGCCGATAACGAGCAACTTCCGCTGTTTGAGCTTCCGCCAATCACGCCGAAGCCAGGCCCCGCAACCGTCACGTTCCTTCCCTCCAAAAAATCAATTTCCGTGGAGGCGAGGACGCTGCTGTTGGAGGCGATTCGGGAAGCACGGCTTCCGGTGGCGCAATCGTGCGGCGGGTTCGGGATCTGCTCCTGGTGCAAGGTTAGGGTGATTGAAGGCTCCCAAAATCTTTCCATGCCAAGCCGGGTGGAGCAACGGCTGATGCAGCGGCAATCATTCAAACCAGAAGAGCGCGCCAGCTGCCAAGCCGAAATCTTGGGGGACGTGACGGTGACCACCACCTACTGGTGAATGAACGCGCGGGAATGAAGATGGCGATGAACCCTGAATGAATGCTCCGGCATGGAAACGCACGCCCACTATTACGCATCATGGAAGAACCGAAGAACGACCAACTTTCCTACCGCCCGTACCAAAACCGTGGCGCGTTGATTCGTGCAATCCTTTGGGCACTGATTGCCCTGCTGGTTGCGGCAATCGTGGCCTGCGCGCCGGAAACCACCAACAAAGGAACCGAGCAGAAACCACACGCCACAACGCCCGCCGGGCAATGGCAACAAACCCGCCCCATGCGGCTGCTTCTTGCCGGGTCCGAAGCCCGCGACAGCGTGGCCGTTGCCACCGAGTTTATTGTGGACCAAGCGTTGCGGCGGGCATTGGAAGGAATCCCCCAGGCGGAGTACCTCACCCTGAACTACCGCGACTCGCTGGTGCGCCAAGCAAGCGATTCTGGACAAAAGCTGACCGTGGCGCAGCTTGCCCAGCGGCTGAATCTGGATGGAGTTGTGTATACCCGCATTGCCCGATTCAGCTCGGTGCTGGCACTGGAGTTCCGCATTGCCGACCCCGCCACCGGGGGGCTGATCTACCGCGATCTTGCCTTCAGCATGATCCGCTACCGCGACTCGGCAGGGACGATGCTGCTGGGGCCGACGCTGTACGACGTGCTTCGCAAAAGCAGCGCAAAGTTCTTTGGCCGACCCGACCTTGACTCCCTTCCGGTGGCCACCACGCCGCTGGTAATCACCAGCATCGTGATTGAGAAGGACACGGCGTTGGGGCGGTTCTCCACCTATCGCCAGGAGCTTGCAACCGAGGGGGTGAAAGCGTTGGGGGAATACACCCGCATCAACTTTCCATCGCTGGTGGCTTTTGATTTTGCTTCCCGCAACCAGGTCTATCTGCTGGGGAAAATCCTTGCCGTGGATGACTACAAACCAACCAGCCCCGAAGAGCGGAACATCCTCTACAATGTTGGCATTGACCATTACATCACCGGCGGGATCACATCCGTTGGGAAGGATTCCATTCGGTTCCGGTTGGAGCTGCGGTTTATGAAATCGCGGACGGAGGATTTGGTGGTTGACTTCAACGAGGTGACACACCCGCGGTTGAAGTATGAGACCTCGGACCTTCTTCGGGACTACGTCCAAACCCTTGCCGAGCTTGCGCAGCCGATGCTTCTGCGGGTTGCCGAGAAAATCCACAACGCTTACCAAGCATCGCTTACCACACCAAAGGAACCATAATGGCACACGCAGACGATAGAGAGCATCATCACGGCCATGAGTTCGATGGCGACGACCATCACCACGACCATGAGCTTGATGATGAATTTGATGATGATGGCGACCACGACCACGACCACGGCGATGAAGCAAGCAAGGAAGGTAGCAACGGAGTGCCGCGCCGGAAGAAGCGGCTTCGGAACCGCCCGCGCCTGACGGAGATTGATGCCGCGCCGTTCGACGACTGTTCAACGATGCACGTGCTGGTCTGCAAGGGGTTTACCGGCCAGATTTTCCGCGCACAGATTTCAGCGTTCGACACCGTGGAGGAATCGCTTCCGTTGCTGGCCGAGCAGGTGAGCTATCCGTTCCCAGATTTTGAGAAGATCGGCCTGTACAACATGACCCGCGACTTCGAGTATCTTCCCCACGAAACCTTCATCGAAACCGGCACGCAGGAGGGGGACCTGCTGTTCATGGCCGACGGGGCCGCTTGCCACAAAAAGGCGTAATTCCGGGGGAGCACCACAACAGTGGTTGACCCTATCCAAAACCCCCTCTTTCTGTGAAAACATGATACGTTCCAACTATTTACCGGGGATGGTGGCCACTACTCCGATCTTTTCCCCCATTTTTGTGCGCTGCTGCTTCCATCTACCGATCATCGTTGACTAGCACCGCTTCAATGTCGCTTATCTCTGAGCGGACCCGCTTCCGCATTCTGAACTCCTGGTTCCTGATTGTCCATCTTGGTTGTTTGCTCCCTATCTGGACCGGCGTAAGCTGGTTTGCGGTTGGGGTTTGCTGCTTCCTCTACTTCATCCGAATGTTCGGATTAACGGCGGGATACCACCGGTACTTCTCGCATCGCTCGTATAAAACCGGGCGCGTTTTCCAATTCCTGATGGCGTTGCTTGGTGCTTCGGCCGGGCAAAACGGGCCGTTGTGTGGGCCGCAAAACACCGGCATCACCACCGCTACTCCGACACCGAGGAGGATGTCCACTCGCCGATCACCGGAAGTTTCTGGTGGTCCCACATGGGGTGGATTCTCTCCAAAAAATTCATTGATTACGACGACAACAGCGTCCGCGACCTTGCCAAATATCCCGAGCTTCGGATGCTGGATTGGGGCCACGCGGTGGTCCTGACCATGCTTGGCGTGGGGCTGTTCGGATTGGGTGAGTTGCTGGCGGTGCAGGCCCCAGGGCTTGGGACCGATGGACCTCAGCTTCTTGCATGGGGCTTTTTCATCAGCACCACGTTGCTCTATCACGGGGTGTTCACCGTCAACTCGCTGGCGCACGTTTGGGGAAGCCGGCGGTTCAACACCACGGACCAAAGCCGCAACAACCTTTTCATTGCCCTGATTACGCTGGGGGAAGGGTGGCACAACAACCACCACCGCTACATGACCAGCGAACGGCAAGGGTTCTACTGGTGGGAGATTGACATCTCCCATTATATGCTAACCATGCTCTCCTGGGTTGGGCTGGTTCACGATTTGCGGAAGCCGCCCCAGAAGATTTACGACGAAGCACGCCAAAACAAGCACGGCATCCACCTGCCAGAGCTTCCTTCCCTTCCAGAAATTCAGGAAGGGATCAGCGAGGGGATCGAGGAACTGGCCGCAGCAATCAAGCCACGCAAGCCAGCATCGGAAAGAACCTAAAAGATTGGCTGGCAAGAAAGCCGCAAAGCCTTTCACATTGGAACCACGAAAAGCAATGGCTGCTGAAGAAAAATCTTCAGCAGCCATTGAAGTTTTTGGGGAGGGGGCAAGGCAGGGAAGCCGCGCAAATCTCCACCAAAAACTCCCGAAG
Source organism: Chlorobiota bacterium (assembly GCA_016710285.1). NCBI lineage: Bacteria > Pseudomonadati > Chlorobiota > Chlorobiota bacterium. The sequence continues at coordinate 409,369 of JADJXR010000001.1, forward strand.
CCTCCCCCTCCAACGGAGGGGTGCCCGATAGGGCGGGGTGGGTTCGGGGCGACGATGGATGGCGCGGGGTTCGGCGTGGTTCCGCGAAGCCTCTGATCCAGAAATTAGGTTGGTGACGCTCGGTTCGCGGGTGTCACCAACCCACCCCCCCGCCCAAGAGGGGGAGCAACGCACGGAGGCTACGTGGGGAAGCGGTGCTATCCCCCGCCCCCCATCTCCACTACCGTATCATACAACCCGTAGTGGGTTAGGCCTTCGTGGCTTTCAATTCCGGTGTAGCGGAGCGATGCGTCCTCGTAGCGGCGGAATGCGAACACCGCTTGATTCATCTGCTCGGTGTTGAACACGTTCAGGTTCACCAGCAGATCAAAATCCTGGACCGTCAGGCCGGTGACGGTAAGGAATAGGTCCGGCTCAATCTTGGTAATCACATCCCGCAGTGCGTTCTCGCGGAAGTCCGTCAGATACATGAACGCCGGGATTCGCGTGGCGAACTTTATCAGCTTCTCCTGGATCAGTTTCCGTTTGGACTTGTACTCCTTCTCCTCGTCGGTCAGCTCATCCTTCTCCTTCTTCGTCAGCCCCCCACCGGCTGCCTTCCCTTTCAGCTCCTTCACCTTCTCGCTCTTGTTGATGATCGTCTCGATGATGTTGTCGCCAAGTGCCCGCCAACCCTCGATCCGCTCAACGGCAGCCATTGCCTCGGGGCTTTCAAGGATGCGGCGCAAGGTGCCGTTGTCCACATTCACCAGCAACGCGCTTTCCCATTTCCGCGCCAGCAGCGTGGCCGAGGTTCCCGCCATCGCTGTGTCAAGGATTCCGCCAGCATCTATTTGCGTCATGTTCGCGCCGTCGTAGGCCAGCACTGGCAGGAACGCGACAAGGTCCCTGACCGCGCTCTCCGGGTTTGGCTCGTTCGGTGCAAGGCCAATCGCGTACTCCGCCAACTGCCGCAACGCACGTGTGGGCGCGAAGTCGAACACGTAGCAGACGGGCTTCAGGACCTCCTCCTCGTTTGGGTTGTCGCCGTTCGGGTTCCGGATCACCCAGGGCGATTGCACCCGGAAGGCTGCCTGGAAGTACGTCTCCGGCGATTTCAAATTGCGCAACATCAAGATGGAGGACCACTGCGAAACCGTGACCCCGGTCGTCAGCTTCCCGCACGACAGCGTGATCGTCTTTGTCTCAAACCCACTCTGGATTTCCTTCCGCACCGGCGGCAACGCATCAAGCCCAATCCCTGCCGATTGGCCAGCCACCACAATCACCGTGTATCCGCGCCAGAACGTGTTGTGCCGCTTGCCCAACAGGTTCGCCATTGCGTGGCAAGCCGCAACGTTGGGAAGAAACCAGAACGAATGCTGCAAATAGGGCAACAGCCGGGCATCGGAGTAGGGGAACGGCGGGCGCGTTCCGGTCCGCAAGTTCCGGACCGATTGCTCCAGGTCCCCACCCCGAATCACCTCTAACCATTTCTGCACGTGGCTCTCGTGCCGGAACCTTGCCTCCTTCCCCGTTCCCGATGCCTCGAAAAAAGCGTTCAGGTCAAACTCGTCGAACTCCCCCGCGCTGGCCACCGCCAGCAATTCATCGGGCATCTGGTAGGTAAGCAGCCGCAGCTGCGGAAGCCCGCCGTACGGATTCCGCTCCCCGGGATGCGCCGCGGCGTGCTGCTCCTTTGCCCGCTGCTCGTCGGTGTAGGTCCAGTTGAAGATCTGCTCCTCGATGAACTCCCCCGATGCCAACGCCCTGAACGGCGTGCCCGATAGATAGAGGTACGCCTTGGTTGTGATCGGAAGGAACTCCGCCGATAGTTCCCCAAGGTCATCGTTCACCCCCTCTAAACTTTTGGCATACTCCACCTTCGCCTCCTGCTTCGCCACGGCTTCTTCCTCCCCCTCGAATAACTCCTTTGCCGTGTCGCGCCAGGCTCCAAAATGGTATTCGTCGAACACCACCAGGTCCCACTGCACCTCGTGAATCCACTCGTTCTTTGCCTTGATGTTCCCCGTCGCGTCCCGGCCCAGAAGGTCCTGGAAGGAACCGAAATAGACCACCGGCTTCCGGCGGTCAATCTGGCTTGGGTTGCTGCCGGAGCTGCGCGAAAGGTACTGCCAGCCGTTGAAGTCCATGTGCGACTCAAGGTCGGCTTGCCACGCATCTTCCACGGCTGGCTTGAACGTCACCACCAGCACCCGTTTTGCGCCCAACTTCTTGGCCAACTGGTAGGTGGTGAACGTCTTGCCAAACCGCATCTTCGCGTTCCACAGGAACCGCGGCACCGCGTGCATATCCTCGGCCCAGATGGAATGGAAATACGCGTGGGTCCGCTCCACTGCGGCCCGTTGCTCGGCACGCATGGGGAACGTCTCGTGGCGGTTTCCGGAAATTTTCTGGCCGGTCTCAAGCTCCTTCAGCACCCCCTTCACCTCCCGCACCGTGCAGCGCATCCACTCCAGCTCCACATTCTCAAAACCCTTCTTCACCAGTGCCGCACGCACGTCGTGGTCGGTGAAGATTGTGCCGTCGGCACGCTCGGCGGATTCATCCAGCACGATCTTGTAGTTCTTGATTGCCGCAGTCTTCAGTTGTTCAGCAACCCGCTGCCGAACGTCGCGCGTGGTCTGCCCAACTTTTAGCAGCCCCTGGTGCGCCGCGTCATCAATGGAGTAGGCGTAGATGCGGGGTCGCGCCTCCGGCTTGGGCGCAAGAATTTCTTCGATTGGTTTGCTCATCGGCGCGTTGCTGTTGGTTAGGTCGCCCCTTCAGGGCTGATGTTGTACCGGGGCGGTCCCCGTTTCCCAGGGCGTGGCCCTGGGCTGGCGTGGGTCGCCCTTTCAGGGCTAATGCTCTGCGGGGCGGTTCCCGTTTCCCAGGGCGGTGCCCTGGGCTGGCGTGGGTCGCCCTTTCAGGGCTATGATTGATGGAGGCCTTCGGTTCCCCAAGCCACGGGCCGAATCTGAGATTCGATATACGCTTGCTCTTCTGCCGTGATCTTGTATTTCTTGTACAACTCTGCGTCCGTCCACTTCCGATCCCACTCCTGAATCGGAACCCAAAAATAGGTTGCCCGGGTAGCATGCTGGGTGATCTTTCGAAGCGACACGAGGAACCGCAGGAAACGGGTACTCAAGTACGATTGCACGCTTGCCGCAGCAGTTTCGGAGCCAACGTAAAAGAACAGGAACGTCTGGGTGCAGACCGATGGCGAGGGCGTAATGACCGGGGTGCTGAGCACGTAATTTGGCACAGTTGCACCGTCTGAGCCTGCTGATGGCACCATCACTTTCCAAGTATCAATAAGGTTTGTGCTTTTGGTTATTTCGCTGCGGGCAATGTAGCCAACGGCACGTTTTCCTTTTCGGACGTAATGGAGGGGAACGTCGTCGGGCGTATTTTTTTCATCATGGAAGTCTTCGAAGTTGGAGGTCCACCCGAACTCTTTATCAGCCGAAAGGATGGTGTTCACCGACGGCTCGCCTTTGGCAAGAACTTTGTGGAGGATTGAGACCGCCCGGGCATCCCGAACGAAGACATCATACTCGCCAAGGTCGCGTGCGATTGGGCCAATCGCCACTCCGTCACGGATCATCGTTACGTCGCAGGGGCCATTGTGTGCGGTGTCACGCAAGAAGTAGCACACCCCCCCTTTCACCTCAACTCCGCTGAAGACTTCCCTGGCAATCGGATAATCAACCAGCGTCCGCAAGCAGCGGTCGGCCAGCATTGTTTGGCGGAACTCACTTAGCCCAAGCCCTGTCGCCATCCAACGCGACGGGATGACCATGGCCAAGAAGCGTGGGGAGAGTTTCTTTGCCTGTTCAACAAAGTGGTGATAGATGGGAATATCTCGGGTTCCACCATCGCTGGCCAGTTGATACGGTGGATTTCCAATGATGACATCGAAGTGCATATCGTCTCCGAAAAGCTCGGCGATGCGAGCGTGGATGGTGTTGGTGTGGATAAAGGCGTAGGCGTAGTTTTCGCGTTCTGGGCCGCGGTCCAGGGTGGTTTGTGGCGCGCCGCAGAAGGTGCATTTGGTTCCTTCCCAGGTGTGTTCCATCCGTTGGAACCAGACGTTGCCGTCGGGGTTGGCAAAGCCGTTGGCAATGGAGTGGTGGCCGTTGGCGTGTTTGGAGCAATAGAGGCTTCGGCGGGCCAGCAGCGCGGTAAGCTGGGTGATGCCGATTCCGAAGACCTGGCGGGTAAGGATATGGTCCACCCGCTGCTGAAGGTCGGGGATTGCTGGGGCCAGGCCGCGGACCAATCGGCTGGTGATCTCGCGGAGGAAGATGCCGGACTTGGTGCAAGGGTCCAGGAAGCGGACGGTGGGGTTGGCCCAAAGGTTTTGGCCGTTGTTGCTGGCGGCCCAGGCATCGGTTAGGGTGTCCAGCATCCGGTTGGCAAGCTCGGGGGGGGTGAAGACTTCATCGTTGGAGAGATTGGCGATGCAGGAAAGGACATCGGGGTTGCGCTGGCGAAGCGCGAAGTGGGCTTGGTGGGTCATGGTTTTTCTCCCAATATAAATTTTGCCCTTTCGCGGCGCAGCATTTCGTAGGGGGTCGTGAATGGTAGATTCAGCCCGGCGCATACGTTAGGGATTTTGATATGCTTCGTGGAGTTTGAGGGGACCTCGTGCGTCACCACCACATAGCCACCGGCCAGGGCGTGGGCAATAAGGTAATAGTCGGCCACTTGCAGGAAAGTCTGGATGGCTGCTGGCTCGTAATTCTGGCTTGTAGCCCAGCTGCTGACCGTAGCGAACTGCGCGGCGACGGCGGTATCGGTAGCGCGGAACAGGTTGTGGCCATGTTGTTGCGCCCAATCGGTGAGTTCATCGGCACCGGCGGCAATCTCGGCAGCAATTTTATCAATGCTGAACACGCGTCCGTTGGCGTTATTGGCAATAAGCCAATCCCAGAACGCGGGGCAGAAATCTATGCCGTAGTGTAGGTTCTTGGCTTGGATAAAGACGTTGGCATCAAGAAGGTACTTCGTCATGGTATTACTCCTAACTCGCGTGCTGCTTGGTAGAAGGTTGCGGTTGTGCGCAGCCCCAGCATACGGAATGCATCTTGGAACAGCGTCTGCCCTTCCAGCGTGCTACTCACCACAGCATGAACAAAACGTTTGCTGGCGCGTGTGTTCATGGTATGGTAGAAATCGCCGCCGCCCCCACTTTTATTTGTTTGCTCCAGATTCTGCAGCCGGTTCACTTCTTGGCGGTAGTGCTCCCACAGTGTGGTTTGGTTAATGAAGCCTGCGTCGAACAGGCGGCGCAAGGCGACCAGCGTACTAACCTTAAAGGCGCGTGCCAGGCGCTGGATTTCCTGGGGGATTGGTGTTTTGGGTTGGTACATTGCCCGAAGGTCCCGCAAGGGCATAAGGAATTCCGCCGCCACCTGATTACACCATTGCTCGGTCGGCTGCTCAGGAATCGAATCTGCTTGTGGGTTGGAGACACCGGGCGCATTCAACCAAAGGTGCGCCAACTCATGGGCCAGTGTGAACATCTGCGCGGCTTTGCTATCGGCACCATTAAGGAAGATCAGCGGAGCAAGGGGATCCGCCAGTGCAAAACCTCGGAACTCGCGCACATCAAGGTTGCGATGGGTGTTGTTGCCAACAACGGAATTGACCATCACCATGATTCCAGCATCTTCCACCCTTGCAATCAATTGGCGCAGTGCCTCCTTGGTTGATGGTTGAAGCGGTGCTTGAGCAGCAGAGGATTCCAGTGTTTCGCGTATGCGCTGCGCCACCGTTTCGGGTGCCTGCTGCAGGTGCGCACTGCCAATAAAATCCAGGGCAGGCAGGCCGTGCAGCCGCATATAGTCGCGATACCAGTCCTGGCGCTGCTGGCAAAGGTAGATTGTCTCCAGCAGGTTGCTGCTGGGATCGGATAGTGCTTCATCGCGCAGGGTGCGGAAATCGGGAACGGGAAGTTCTATCACAGGGGGTTCTGGTAAAAAGAAATACCCGATAGGTGTGTGAGTCAAGTCTGCAAACGTTTCCAACTGCCGCAACGTAGGCCGCGCCTGACCACTGATCCATAAAGGCCACTTGCGGAAGCGGGCAGATAGGGCGTTGTCATGCAAACCGGCACGGCGTGCGGCCCACAGCAGCACAGGAATGGAAGCGGCGACAGGGGGAGTCATCGGCTGCACCTTACAGGGTCGTCATCGCAAGATGTGGCAGTAGCAATGTCGCTCATGGTCATTGGCGGGAAGGTTTTGATTGGCGTAAAAATCTCATGCTTACCAAGGTGGGCAAACAGGGACCCCTCGGTGCTGAAGGAGGAGGATTGGGTAAGGCTGCTAAAATGGAAATCGCGGCGTTGGAACTTCCCTTTTCCCAGATAGCCCCACTCGGCAAAGGTGATTGGCTGGCCGTTGTGGGCACGCATGGTAAGCGCGTCGCCGTGGACAATGTTCAGCGATAGGACTTGGGCGGCGGCGCGGTACGGTTCGTCGGGTTCATCAATGTTCAGATAATCGGCGATGATCTCTAGCAAGTTGGCGCGGCACTCGGCGATGTTGTCGGCCAGCAACTCGATGCCGTAGATGGACATCAGCGCAAGGAGCGCGAAGTGTTGGCGGTCGAATTCGGAGGGTCCGTATTTGAGTTCCACAGCCGCCAGCTTACGCCGCAGGATTTCCACAAGGAAGTTGCCGCTGCCGCAGGCTGGTTCAAGGAATCGGGAGTCAATGCGCTCGGCCTCGTTCTTCACCAGATCGAGCATTGCCTGGACCATCCAGGCCGGGGTGAAGACTTCGCCGTGGTCGGCCACCCGTTGTTTGGATTTGACAAGGCTCACGGGCGCGCCCCCCCAATCATTGGTTGGATTCCCGGCGGCGGTGTGGTTGGAAGTATTGTGTGGGTTGTTGTAGTCATCACAAGCAAGCGTTGGCGATGTACAGCTGCCGGCAGATGGATAATGAACGATGGACGATGACGGGCAGCCCCCGCAAGGGGAATGGGATAGCGAGAACGATGCCGACGAATATAGCAGAATTCAGTATCGGAGCCGTGCGGGTGAAGCAAGGCGCGGGGTTTGGCGTGGTTCCGCGAAGCCTCTGATCCAGAAATTAGGTTACTGACGCTCGGTTCGCGGGTGTCCCCAACCCACCCCCCCGCCCAAGAGGGGGAGCAACGCACCGAGCCACCCCCAGATTCCCTCTGAACCTCACGCAACAGTTCCCCTCCAACGGAGGGGTGCCCGATAGGGCGGGGTGGGTTCGGGGCGAGGATGGATGGCGCGGGGTTTGGCGTGGTTCCGCGAAGCCTCTGATCCAGAAATTAGGTTACTGACGCTCGGTTCGCGGGTGTCCCCAACCCACCCCCCCGCCCCCTCCCAAGAGGGGGAGCCGCGCACAAAGGCAGCGCAGGAAAATCAAGGATGAGACCGCAGGCTAAAGACCTTCCTATCCATCACCCAATCAACCAACGAACCTCACCTTGCGGGGAAAGGTTGGCGATGGGGTAGCGCGTGGCGGCGGCGGCGGGGTTGTCCAGAATCTCTTGGAGGATTGGCCGCTTCGTTTCCCCCGTTACCAAGATCATCGTCCGGCGGGCGGCGTTCAGGAGCGGGAACGTCAGGGTGATACGGTCGTGCGGCGGAACGGGGGCGCGGCTTGCAACCACCCACGCCGATTCCTCGGCCAGCCAATCCCCCCCGGGAAAGAGCGAAGCCGTGTGGCCATCATCCCCCATCCCCAACAGCAGCAGATCGAACCGGGGAACCTCACCCTGCCCACCAACAACCCGCCGCAACATCTCCTCGTAAGCCGTGGCGGCAGCGGTGGGGCTTACAGCCGATGTTGGAATCGGATGAACTTGCCCCGGAGGAATCGGGACACGCTCCAGAAGGCTTCGGCGCACCATCCCGAAATTGCTTGCCGGGTGGTGGTGCGGAACGTACCGATCATCCCCCCAAAACAGCTCCACCTTCCCCCACGGAATGGCATCGGCAAACGTGGTTCCCAGCAGTTGATAAACCCCCTCGGGAGTTCGCCCGCCGGAGAGCACCAGCCGGAACCGCTCCCCGTTGTGGTTGGCAATCATCTGCGCAATTTCGGCGGCGGCGGCGTGGAACAGCTGGCTTGCGTCGGGGAAGATGCGAAGGTGGCTTGTTGGCGTTGGCATATCACAGCACCCGCCAATGGTCGTCGGCATGGACGATCAGTTTTTCCGCTTCGGTTGGCCCCCACGATCCGGCCCAGTACGGATGCGGCGCAGGGGGATTTTCCAGCAACGGGCGATAGAGCTTCCAAGAAGCCTCCACCTCGTCGGCACGGACGAAGAGCGTTTGGTCCCCCAGAATCACATCGAACAGAAGCGTCTGGTAGCCGTCGGGAATGTCGGTGAAGGTGTCGCTGTAGCGGTGGCGCAACCGCTGCGTCTCCACTTTTGTTTCCCCCGGGGCCTTCACCTCGAAATGGAGATCGAAGCCTTCATCGGGCTGGATCGAGATCACCAATTTGTTGGAGTGGATGGAGGAATCTTCCCCTTCAAACGGGCGGAACAGTGAGACCGGAGGCTTGCGGAAGTTCACCACAATCTGGCTGACGCGCCGCTGCAATCGCTTCCCCGTGCGGATGTAAAACGGAACCCCTTGCCAGCGCCAGTTCGCCACCTCAAGCCGCAACCCCACAAACGTTTCGGTAAGCGATTCTGGGTTGACTTTTTCTTCGTCGCGGTAGCCAATCACTGCCTCGGTTCCGACTTTTCCGGCGGCGTATTGCCCAAAGACAAAATCCCCGGGCTTGATTGGCGCGATTGACCGCAGCACCTGCACCTTCTCCTCGCGAATGTCATCGGCATTGAAGCCAACCGGGGGTTCCATCGCCACCAGGGTCAGCAGCTGCGTGACGTGGTTTTGGATCATGTCGCGGAAGGCACCGGCGGTCTCGTAATATCCGGCGCGATGCTCCACCCCCAAATCTTCCGCCACGGTGATCTGCACGCTGCGGATGCGGTCGCGGTTCCAAAGCGACTCGAACATCACGTTGGCGAAGCGGAAAAACAGAAGGTTCTGGACCGTCTCCTTCCCCAAGTAGTGGTCAATTCGATAAACCTGCGATTCCTCGAAATGGTGGTGGACCAGGTTGTTCAACTCACGCGCCGAAGCAAGATCCCGCCCGAACGGTTTCTCAATCACCAGCCGGGTCCAGCCCGCGCTTTTGTTCAGGCCAACGCTCCCCAACGCCTCAATCGTGGTGGGGAATGCCGACGGCGGGAGCGCAAGGTAGAAGATGCGATTTCCGGAAAGTTCGTGCTGGCGTTCCACCGCCTCAATCTTTGCTGCCAACGCCGCGAACTCCGCCGGGCTGCTGGTCATCATCGGCAGGTAGTGGAGGTTCTCCTGCATCCATTTGGAGGCGGTTTCTTCGGTAAGGAATCCCGCATCCAGCAAGGTCTGTTGCGCTTGCTGGCGGAATGCTGCGTCGTCCTGGTCGGTGCGGGCAACGCCAAGTATCACACACTTTTTTGTTAGATGCCCACCGGTGACAAGCCGATAGAGTGCCGGAAGGAGTTTGCGGTGCATCAGGTCCCCGGTGGCACCGAAGATGATGAACAGATGGGGTTCAACGCTGACTTTCATCAGGCCCCTCCTTCGCGTTTCACCGCATGGCCGCCGAACTGTTCGCGCATAACGGCAAGCAAGCGGTCGGTGTAGGATTCTTCATCGCGTGAGCGAAGGCGTTGCAGCAGCGAGTGGGTGATGACCGGTGCGGGGACGTTCAGGTCAATCGCTTCGGCCACGGTCCAGCGGCCTTCGCCGGAATCGCTGACGTAGGGGCGGACGTTCTCCAAGCTGGTTCCCCCTTCCAACGCCCGCGCCGTCAGGTCCAGCAACCACGAGCGAACCACGCTTCCATGCCGCCAGATTTCTGCAATCTCCTGCAGGTCCAGATGGAACTCCGTTTTGTGTTTCATAATCGAGAAGCCCTCGGCAAAGGCTTGCATCATGCCGTACTCGATTCCGTTGTGGATCATCTTCACGAAGTGGCCCGCGCCCACCGGTCCCACGCGGCCCCATCCGCGTTCGGGGTCTGGGGCAAGGGTTTCGAAGATTGGGGCGCATTTCATCAGCGCTGTTTCGTCGCCGCCGATCATCAGGCTGTAGCCTTCGGCAAGGCCCCACACGCCGCCACTGGTTCCGCAATCAACGTAGTGGATGCCGTGCTGGCCAACGGTGGCGGCGCGGCGGATGGAGTCCTTGTAGAAGCTGTTGCCGCCGTCAATCAAGATGTCGCCGGCGTGAAGTTGGGGCATCAGCGCGGCGATGGTTTGGTCCACGGGGTCGCCCGCCGGAACCATCATCCAAAGAATGCGCGCAGGCTCCAATTTGGCGACCGCTTCTTCCAGCGAAGCCGCGCCCACGGCCCCTTTGGCAACAACACGCTCCACAGCCTGGGGGCTGCGATCGTAGCCAACCACGCGATGCCCACCCTTCAGCAAGCGTTCGGTCATAAACGCCCCCATTTTCCCCAAGCCGATCATTGCAATATCCATCTGTCTGATCCTGAAATCGTTATTGATTGATTGTGTGATGTACGAGGCGCAAGATAATGGATGGGGGGATTTGATGGGTGATGGGGTGATGTGATGGAGTGATGAAACACACCTCCCGAAGCGTCCCCCTCCCACGGAGGGGTGCCCGATAGGGCGGGGTGGGTTCGGGGAGACCACCGAACAAGCGGGGATTTTCCATCGGCCACGAGGTGTGGTGTTCCTGAGATTTGGCAAATGGCGCGGTTTCGCGGGTGTCCCCAACCCACCCCCCCGCCCCCTCCCAAGAGGGGGAGCAACGCACGGAGCCACGCATAGATTCCCCCCCAAAAAACAACAACGCTGGGCCGGTGCTTGCGCGCCGACCCAGCGTTTGATTGATCTTGGAATGGGGCTGTTATTTCACCACAACCACTTGCTCCGAGGCCACGTAATCGCCGGCGCGGAGGGTAAGGATGTAGCTTCCGGCGGGGATGTTGGTTAGGTCAATCCCCTTGTGGTACGTGCCGGCTTCCTGCGTGCCTGCTTCAACGCGGGCAACGTGTTCGCCCAGGGCGTTCCGGAGTTCGATGGCGACATCTGCCGTTGCCCCAAGCGTGTAACCAATGGCCACGGCGTTCGCGGCCGGGTTCGGCGCGACGCTTCCCAACGAGAAACCGCGCACCGAAACGTGCTCAACCCCGCTGGCCGACTTTGGCGAGAATCCGGTCTGGATCACTGCCAGATCATCATCGTTCTGCACGAAGGCAACGGTGTACATCTGGTTGGCCTGCCAGTCGGCACCGCGGGTGTAGGAAGCGGTGAAGGTTTTGGTTTCGTTTGGCTTCAGGGTAATTGCTTCACCATCGGGTGAGTTCACCATCTTCCGCATGATGTCGTGGAACTCAACTTCGCCGTTGTAGCCTGGGAATGGCTTCCCCCCTTTCCAATCATCGCGCACCACCAACCCCTCCACCGCAACAATGCGAAGGCGGTAATCTCCATCCAGCCCGTCCGGCCCGGCAGTAACTTTCACCGAGACGTTGTACTCGTTGCTTCCGTACGGAGTCTGGGTCACTTCGATGCCGATTGGAGCTTTCACGGTTCGGCGTTCGGCTGCGTCAGGAATGATGTAGTCTTTTGATGAGAGTGCTCCATCAATCCGTGCGTGCGGAGGTTCAAGGGGATCGTTCGGACTGTAGTAGGTGCGTCTTGCCTCAACATCTGCGGGATTGGCTTTGTACCACGGGTCGTACGGCTGAGGCTGGTTGACATGGTAGCGGATGGAGACGGCTTTCCCCTTCCCCGCATCCACGGCTTCATTCATAATCGGCGTAACCTCCACACACGGGACGCACGTCGCGCTCATAAATTCTTCAATCAACACCACGCGGTCGTAGGTTGCTTCTTGTGCTGTTGCTCTGCTTGCTATCCCAACAAGCCCGCTGGCAAGAAGAGTTGTGCAGAAAAGGGTAGAGAGTTTATTCATGGTTCATCCAGAGTTAGTGAGATACGATGCTGCGCGCCACGTTGCCACGCCGAAGGTAGCAAACACCCAACGTTCAGGAAAGCTACGCGGCCAAAGTTTTTTTACGGCTCCTTGGCCAGCACTGGCAGGTCCGGGGAAGGAACTCCCAATCTCCATTTCTCGCCACCGATTTTACAGCTTGCTTACCAGCCCAATCCTAAACCCCGTGAAGGAGTTCACCAGCCGGCACACGCCGCCGGTGCAGACGATACCGGCGCGGGTGGAGCCGTACTCAAGGCTTAGGGTGTGCGCGTCGCCAATGCGGTAGGTTCCGCTCAGCGTTCCCCACAGCTGCTGCCCCCCTTGCTCGCTTTCGGTGGTGGTGTATTCAAACCGCCCGGCAACGGACCATTTGGGGGAGCTTGTGAACTCCAGCGTCAGGGCTACGTTGTTGAAATTTCCATCGCTGGCTTTGATTCCTAAGCTGTCGTTCGCTGCTGTTTTCTTTTTGGTGTCGAACACATCTTGCACCTCGAAGATCGCGTGCAAGTTATGGCGGTTGGTGATGGCGTATTCCCCTTCCAGCATCAGGGTGGAGGCCGTGTAATCTTCCGAGTGCGGGGCAATCAGCTTGCCATCCCCTTCGCGATAGACGCGGTTGTCGCGGCGTTGCACGGCCAGGCCAAGCGTCAGGTCCTCGCTGGCATCATACTCCGCATGGGCCGATGCTTCCCAGTACGGGGAGTAGGTGATGTCACTCAAGGAGGGGAACTTCAGGGGGGATTCGTTCAGCCGCTGGTAGTCGGTTCGTTCTTTGGAATTCGGCGTAGTGTCTGCTGGGATAATCACCGTCTGCCAGGCGTTGTGGCGGCTTGCCCCCGCGCCTTGCAGCGTCACGGAAAGTTCCTCCATCGGCGTAAGAACCACGTCAACCATGAAGCCAACTTCGTCGCTGAAATCAACGGCGTGCGGGTTCCGGTCCAGCAATGCTTTGCTGTACTCCGGGACCAATGTTGGCGCGTTCTGGAACGGCAGCGCGCGCGACTGCCGGTCGCTGGTTGCCTGGAAACTTGGCTTCACAAGGTCGAACTGATAGCTCTTGTACTGGGCCGTCACGCTAAGCATCTCGCCGGTGTATCCAAGCATTCCGTACCACCCGTTCCCGCGCTCGTTCGAGTCCCCGGTTTGCCGCACGAAGTCGCTGATCTGGTTCCGCTTGTCGGCGTAGTTCAGGTAGGCACTCAGTTGCTTGTAATTAAGGCGGGTAAAAATCTCCCGCAAGTAGCTGTCGAATGGCCTGCGGAACCCGTTCGGCGTGCGTTGCCCGCTGACGGCAAGGTAGCTTCCGCCAACCCCCACCCCAGTGGTGGGGCGGACCTCACCCGAGGCCCCACGAAGCAGATATTGCTCAACGCGGGTGTTGCTCAGGATGTCAGCAAAATCCATCAGCCCGCCGAAGGCTTGGGCGGAGAAGTCTGCGTCGTCGTAGCCCAGCTTCACCCCAAGCGTGGGGGCATCGAACCCGATGGGGCGGCTTTCGAAGGAGTTCATCACCAGCCCGCGCCCAATCAGGTTGTAGAAGTTTCCGGCGCGTGCGCTAATCCCGTCGCGGCGGAACTCGGCGTAGTATTCTTTGATGCCAATGGTGTCGCGCCCGTACTCGCGTGGCTTATCAATCTGCGCACGGAACCCGAGGGTGAAATCCCCAACAAAGAACCGCGTGTTGAACAGGTTTTCCAGATACTCCTTGCGGAACGGGTTCTCCCCTTCGTAGCGTTCTCCAATGCCATAACGAAATTCGTTCGACAAGGAGTAATCAATGCGTGGAATGCCCGTCCCGTTCTGCGCCACCGCAGGGATTGAAACGGCAAGGGCAAGGGCAAACGCAAGAAGAGCAGCGGAAAGGCGTAGTGGCAGATTCACGATAGCTGTTCAGGTTGGTTAGAAGCTGGAAGAGGGTTCGCGCGCACGGGGAACCGTGGGCGATAATACAAAAATCTGATGGGAGAAATCCGCAGAGGGGGAAGGATTCGAGTCAGCTTGCGTGCTGTTGGGCGAAGGCTATGGCTGGAACGATGATGGGGAATGGCTTGCGTCCATTCCCCATCAAGCAGATCACCATTATTCTGGCTTGGTCAGCGCGATTGCTTCCTCAACCAATTTGTCCTCATCCCCCTCAAGGAAGCCGTTGTGTTTGGCGTGCAAAGTCCCGTCGCTTTTGAACACCAGCGTGTAGGGGACATCAGTCCCGTTGGCGGCGCGGAAGACCTCGCTGTTCGGGTCCAGCAACACCGGGAATTGGTATCCTTTGGAGGCAAGATAGGGAGCCACTTTTGCCATCGTCTTGGTGTTGTCAATCGAGACGGCGATATACTCCACCCCTTTGGCTTTCAGCTCATCGTACTTGGGGGCAACGGCGGCCATTTCGGCTTTGCACGGCTTGCACCACGTTGCCCAGAAGCTGACGATAGTAACTTTCCCGGCACCAATCTGGGCCACCGATTTCTGTTCCCCCGTTGGCGTGCTGAGCATATTGCCGAAGGTGGAAAGCGATTGGGCCGCGGCCCAGGCGGTTCCGATAACGAGAAGCGCGCTGCTTAGAAGAAGGCTACGAACGATTTTCATGGATTCCTTGCGGTTTATCAAGTGGAACGGTTGCGGATGCTTGACGCAGTATGTTGGCAAGAACTTCAATGGCTGAAGTTCCAACTAAAACTTCAATGGCTGAAGTTCCAACTAAAACTTCAATGGCTGAAGTTCCAGCTAAAACTTCAATGGCTGAAGTTTCAATTCAATGGTTAGCATTTCAGGCGGGGATATATTGCCGGCCATGATCCCGCATACCAGCGTCGCACGGCGGCAGATGACACCCCCCCGTTGTGCCAGGTTTATCTGGCGGATGAGCTTTGTTTTCCTTCTGTTTGGCGCGGCTTCGGCAAGGGGCGTTGCCCAAGCCGATTCTTCCGCCAATCCCACTTTTCCGGCCTCCATCACCCCCTTGCTGGACCCCTTGGATATTCTTCTCCCCGGATTCCTTCGCGCCGCCTACAACACTCGAACGTGGGTGCGGGACTCACTTGCCAGCAGCGACACCAACGGCCTGGAAGCCGTGGACCAAATCTACCGCCGCGCCCTTTTTGAAACCGACGGCGACCACACCCTTGCGCTTCTTGCTGCGGCCATTGCCACCATGGAGCATCGCCAACTTCAGTTCTCAATCGGGCTTACGCTGCCGCTGACGTTCGAGGGGCAAGCCGAATTTGACCGGCGCGTTGCCAAGCTGCCGCAACGCCTGTTTGCCGACCTTCCCAACGGCGACGACCGCGATAAACTTCAGCATTTTTTTGCATCGGCCTGGCTTGCACGCGCCCTTGATAGCCGCCACGCTGCCGACCTTATTGGCTGGGGGATTGAGATCGGGGAAGGGCTGCTGCTAACGGGCGAAGCAGAGGACCCTCGCGACATCCGCGCCAACCGGCTGGGGCAACTGTTTGCTGAGCTGCTCAACAGCCACCCCGCCGCGCTCCCCAGCATGATGTTCGATGCTTGGAACCGGAGGATGCTGGCCGGCGGCAAGAGTACGAAATGAGAAACAGCATCCGCCGATACTCACCAGCAAGAACCTCTATCCCTCCGTTACCGGCACGCACGGGTTTCCTTTTTCATCCACCACTTCCACCGGGCCGAACTCCTTCAACTCATCTTGGATTGCCGTGGCATCGCCGGTGATGATGATGGTCATCCGCTCCGGCTGCAGGAATCGGGCGGCCACCTGCAACAACTGCTCGGCATCCAACAAACGAACCTCGTCGGGGAAGCTGTCGAAGTAGGTTGCGGACAATCCGTACAGGGCCACGGCTTTCACAAAGCTGGCAACTTGCCCCGGCGTCTCGATCTGCAATGCTTGCGAGCCAATCACGTAGTTTTTCACCATCGCCAACTCTTCTTCGGTGACAGGCTGGGTGGCAATCTGCTTCAGCTCCTTGAAAATCTCCCGCAGGGCCGGGGCCGTCACCTCGGTGCGGACCGATGTGGAAATGGAAATCGTCCCCATGTGAAGCGGCGCATCCACCGCCGACCGCGCGCCATACGTGAAGCCGTTCACCTCGCGCAGGTTGTGGTTGATGCGGCTGTTGAAATATCCGCCAAGCAGGGTGTTCACAATTGCCAGCGGGATGTACTCAGGGTGGTTGCGGTTGATTGCCAACGCGCCAACCTGCAACGCCGATTGCACCGAGCCAGCGCGGTGAATAATCACCGTTCGTGGCGTTGCCGCGGGCGTGGGTTCGGGGAACTCCCCCTCCTCCGGCG
Source organism: Chlorobiota bacterium (assembly GCA_016710285.1). Taxonomy (NCBI): domain Bacteria; kingdom Pseudomonadati; phylum Chlorobiota; species Chlorobiota bacterium. The sequence goes on from JADJXR010000001.1 coordinate 425,642, forward strand.
CGGCCCCCTCCCAATCTCCAAATTTCTCGTTCAGCATCGCCAGCAGCGCATCGGGGTTCACATCGCCGGCGGCCACAAAGAAGGCGTTGCCCGGGGTGAAATGCTGCTGGTGGAACCGCACGCAATCCTCGCGGCGGATGCTCTTCAGCGATTCCTCGGTCCCCTCAACCTCGGTCCCATATGGGTTCCCGCGAAAAAGTTCGCGGCGGAATTGGATTGCGGCCAAGTAGTTCGGGTCCGACTGGCTTTGCTTCAGCGAGGCGATGGACTGGCGGCGTTCGCGGTTCAGCTCATCGCTGGGGAAGGTTGGGCGCAGCACCACATCGGCCATGATCTCCAACGCCTGCGGAAGGAATCGGGTAAGCACCCCAAGCCGCACCGTGATCTCATCGCGCCCGGCTCCGGCATCCAACACCGCGCCCAGATAGTCAACATCGTCGGCAATCTGCTGCATGGTGCGCTGGCCGGCACCGCTTAGCAGAAGCTCGCTGGTAAACGTGGCAAGCCCGGGAAGGCTGCCATCGTTTCGTGAGCCGCTTCGCAGCACCAGCTGTAGGCTGGCATAGGCCTGCCCGTGGTTTTCCACGATGTACAGCGGCACGCCATTGCGCAGATGCAACAGGGCAAACGATGGGAATCCGGCGCGGCTTGCGCGCCCAGGCTCCGGCGGGCGGGAGCGGTCAAGCGGTTCGGTGCGGTGTGTCACGTTGATGTTCGAGATCATGGAATCAATGAAGGTCGTTATGAAATGCCATTGGATAGATACTGTTCGGCCGCCAGAGGGGGTGATGTCACCGGACGGCGCGATACTCCACAACGTTCGGCTGGGCGTTGCAAAGATACTCCCTTGCCACCCGTTGGATATCATCGGCGGTGACGGAATCGTATAATTCCGCCTCGGCGAACGCCAGCGCGGGGTCGTTCAGCAACGCGGCGCACATTGCCAGCCGCTCGGCCCGATTGGAAACCGATTGCAGCGAATGGGTGATGGAGGTCATCTTCCGGTTGCGTGCTTTTTCCAGCTCCCGCTCCGTCACTCCATTTTCGGCGATGTCGCGGACCGCCGCAATCAAGGCTTGGGTCAGGCTGCCAGGGGGGATGCGGTTGCTTTGGGCAACGGCATAGGCCACCATCAGCGAGCCAAGCTCCCCTTCGTCCAAGTAGCAGCCGGTTTCGCTGGCAATCTCCATCTCATACTCCAGCGTGCGGAACAACCGGCAGCTTTCGCCATCGCCAAGAATTCCGGTTAGAAGGTCGCAGGCGGGATTGTCCGCGTGGCGCAGCGACGGCACGTGCCACGCCAGAAACGCAGCGTGGTGCGCAATGGCCCGGTCGTTCAGCAAACGGTAGCCGCCGTAGCAGCGGAGCGCAGGGTCCGCCTCGGGAAGCTGGGCGTGGATGCCGGAAGGGATCGTGGAGAAATAGCCCTCCACCAACGGCAGCGCGTCATCGGGGTTGAAATCCCCGGCCACCACCAACACGGCGTTTGCGGGGACGTAAAACCGCTGGTAGAATTCCCGAACATCGTGCATGGTTGCGGCGGCCACATCCTCCATGCTCCCGATGGTGTCCCAACTATACGGATGGGGCGCACGGAAGGAGATTTCGTGCAGCACCACCTGGGCCGATCCGTAGGGGGTTTCGTCAATCGTCTGACGTTTCTCCTCGGCAATCACCGACTGCTGCGTGCGGAGCGAAGTCTCCTCAATGGCGAACTCCGCCATCCGGTCCGACTCCAACCACAGCCCCAACGCCAGGTGGCTGCTTGGCAAGGAGATGTAGTAGCTGGTGACATCGCTGGAGGTGAAGGCATTGTTATCGCCGCCGACCGAGGTGCACCACGTGTCGTAGGCACCGCGCGGAATATTGCGCGACCCCTCGAACATCAGATGCTCGAACAAGTGGGCAAACCCGGTGCGCCCAAGCTGCTCATTTTTGGAGCCAACATGATACAGCACATTGATGGTGACGATCGGCGTGGTGTGGTCCTCGTGCAAAATCACCCGCAGCCCGTTCTCTAGCTGAAGTTCAGTGAATAATTCGTTTGCTGTTGCAATCAATGTGAGTGTTGAAAAATGTATGGCCGGTACGAACGTGCGGCCAGTTGTGTTGAGTCCCGCAACTGAGCCGAATGCTCCGTTCGTTCGGATTCTTGATTACGGCTTCTTGGATGCCAGCATCTGCCGGTTGAACTCTTCGGACTTCCCTTTGGGAACCGAAAGCGTTTGCCAACCTTCGCTTCGCAGGTGCTTGGCAAGGAACACCATCTGCCCAACGTGGTAGGCGTAGTGCGAGGTCTGCCGGATGATGGCTTGCACCACGGTATGCCCCTCGCCACGAATCAGGATTGTCCGCTCAAGGTCCTCGGGCCGGAGCGATTCCAGCGTCTCCATCAGCTTGCCCCAACCCCGTTCCCATTGCTCCATCACCTCGGCACGGCTGCTGGCTGCCCCTTCAAACTCCGTATCGCGGTTGCGGTCCGGCTTTTCGCCATCGGTGGTGAAGATGTCGGTCCAGCGGGAGATCATGTTGCCGGAAAGATGCTTGACGATAATCGCGATGCTGTTGGACTCACCATCGGGGGACCAATCCATCTCATCATCCCGAAGCTGCGCCATTGCCCGCTCGCCCAACCGCTTGGTTGCCCGGAAATCGGCGATGATGACATCAAGGAAATGCTGCGCGTTGGCCATTGGGCTGTGTGAGGTTTGTTGAAGAATGCTTCTTCTGATTTCTACTCAGTGGGCGTTTGCAATGTTCAGTCCCATTCCTCTGGCAAGTAGTGAAGCACCGCCGCCGAGCTTGGCGAAAGGTAGTGCTGGGCAACCCGCTGCAAGTCCCCAACCGTGACGGCGCGATACTCATCCAGCAAGCGATTCACGCGCGCCGGGTCCTGCTGGAAAACGTGGAACTGCGCCAACATATCGGCAACGCTTTGGGCCGAACCCAACCCGCGCACCAGCGAAGCCTCGGTCCGGTTCAACGCCGCGTCAAGTTCGTGCTGGGTGCAGCCGTCGGTGCGGAGTTTTTCAAGCTCTTCCCACAAGGCGGCTTCCAACTTCTCCGCCGAAACGCCGTGCATTGCTCTGGCTTGTATCAGGAGCATTCCATCACGTTCCTGCGGGAGCGCAAGGGCGTAGGCGTGCAACGCCAGCTGCTGGTCGTGGACGATGGATTGTTGAAAGCGGCTTGAAGTCCCCCCGCTCAAAATATTGGTGAGCAAGGCCAGGGCTTGTTGGTCCGGGTGGCCAATAGGGGCGGCGCGGAACCCGATAGTAACCGAAGGGAACGGGACCTGGTCGGTGATGGTGCGGCGAACCTGCTGGGTTAGCGGGGGCGCAGGGCTGAACCGGCGCTGAATCGCCGCCCCGGCGGGGATGTTGCCAAACTGCTCGGCAATCAAACGGCGCGCCTCCTCCGGCTCGAAATCGCCAGCAAGAATCAGCACCGCGTTGTTGGGGACGTAGAATTGTTGGTGGAATTCCTGCACGGTCCGGAGCGGTGCGGCATCCAAATGCGCCATGTCGCCAATAGGTCCCCAGCCGTAGCTGCTCCCCTGGAACACCATCTCCAACATCGTCAGATACAACAGGCCGTAGGGTTGGTTATCGTAGCGTTGCTTCCGCTCCTCCTTCACCACCGAAAGCTGGTTTTGGAAATTTTCTTCCGACACATTCAGCGAGCGCATCCGGTCCGCTTCCAGCCACAGTGCCAGGCCAAGATATTCGCGGGGGACCGTTTGGAAGTAGTTGGTTCGGTCCTGGCTGGTGCTGGCGTTTGTCACCCCGCCAATCCCCTGAATCCAGGTGAAATGTTCGGTCTTGCCAACATTCTCGGACCCCTGGAACATCATGTGCTCGAACAGGTGCGCAAAGCCGGTGCGGTCGGCAGGTTCATCCTTGGACCCGACGTGATACCAAAGCAAGACGTGCACAATCGGCGTTGCTGTGCGTTGGTGCAAGATCACCTCAAGCCCGTTCGGCAAGTGGTAACGGTCGAAGGTGATGTCTGGAAGCGTTGATACTGCTTGGTCCACGATGGAAGTTTTTTTGTTCGTGAAATCTTTGTTCGATTGCTTGGCCAACATGGCGTGCCGCGCTGCCCCAAACCGATGTGGCTTCTGGTGCGCGTGCTTGCGTCACTGAAACTCTGTGGCTTTGATATCCCAGTAAATCTCCTCCCGCAGCTCCTCTATCCATTTCTCCATCTCCCTCCCCTGCTTGTATTTCAGGGCCAGCGGCTCCAGCACGCTGCGGTCCTGCACGGGGTCGGCGGCGTGGGCCGGCACGCGGCGAACAAACCGGACGATGTGATAGCCCCCTTCGGTTGGCGATAACTTCACCGGAAGCGGCTCGGTGATCTCCCCTTCCTTCATCGTCTCAATCGCCTTTTTCAAGTCGTTGGGAAGTTGGTCGGGGACGGTTAGGCCAATCGCACCGCCCAACGCTTTGGTGTCGTCGTCCTGGCTGAACTGCCGCGCAAGCTCGCCAAAATTTTCGCCGGCAAGCGCGCGGGCGCGGTAGCTTTTTAGCCGCGCAACAAGCGTGTCACGCTCGGCAGCCGATTGCTCAATTTTCAGCAGGATATGGCGCGAACGGTACTTCCGGTCCACGTCGTTTTTCTCCAGAAGTTGGATCACGTGGATTCCGTACATCGAGCGCACGGGGCCGGAGTATTCGTTGATCCCCAGGGCTTTTGCCGCGCTGTCGTATTCGGAAACGAACTCACCCCATTTCACCCATCCAACGTTCCCGCCATCCTTTGCCGAGTAGGCATCGGTGGAGTAGCGGCGGGCGAAATCGGCAAAGTCCCCCCCGGCTTTTACCGAGTCGGTAATGGCGCGGGCAAGGTCAATGGTGCGGGCCACGGCAGCGTCGGTGGGTTTGTCCAGCAGCACAATCTGCTGAAGCTCCACTTGCTCCGGCACGTTGGGGAGCGAGTCGCGGTATTTCTGGTAGAACTCGTTCAGGTCGTGATCGCTTACCTTCAGCCCGTCGAATCGGGTTTCGGTGACGCGCTGGACCAGAAGTTGCTGGCGGATCAGCTCGCGCGATTCGCGGCGGATTTGCTCCATGGACATCCCGTACACCTTCTCCAACTGCGATTCCGAACCGACCTGGCGGATCAGTTGCTGCAGGCGGTAATCCAACGCCCGGTTGACCTCTTCCTCGCTGGCCACCACGCTATCCTCGCGGGCGCGGGTCAGCAGCAGTTTTTCGTTGATCGTCTCCTGCAAAATTCCTTTCAGGACTTTGGGGTCGGCGGGGTTCATCGCGCCACGGCTTTGCTGGGCCATGTAGCGGGCACGCTGCACAACGTCGCTAACCAGGATAATCTCGTTGCCGACCACCGCGGCCACCCCATCCACCAGCGTCCGGTTTTTCCCCCCAAGCATCGTGGCCGCGTCGCCAATGGGTTGCGCCGCTGCGGGGATTGCCCCGGCGGCGATAATGGCGGACGTTGCCGCAAGCGCGATCAGTTGCAAGAGTATGTTCATGGCATGAATTTGCGGACCCCGATAGACGATTCGGGCTGCCGAGAGCGTGTTGGCAATTCGTGAAAACTGGAAATAGGAACAACGGTGCGCCAGCCCCTTATTTGGCGGCCAGTGCTTTGGTTAGCACACCTTCGTCAACCTTCACTTTGTATTGCTTGCGCAGGCCTTGTATCCACTCGCCGCGCAGGCGGTTTTGCAGGTCGTCAATGTAGTCGCTGCGCAACTCGTTCTCGGCTTCTTGGAACGACATCGGGCGCGACGGCTCCACCTGGTCCACCCGAATGATGGACCAACCAGACTGATACTCAAATGGCGGGATGATATCCCCCGCTTTTGCGTCCGGTTTCCGTTGCAGCACCTGCTTCACAAGGTCCGAGCCTTTCACGGTTGCCAGCCCCCAATGCCCACGCTTCTCGCGGTAGCCCGGGCGCTGGGTGTATTGGGCGGCAAGGGAGTCGAACGGAATCTTCCCGGCTTGCGCCTGGCGATACGCCTCGTCGCGCTCCTTCTCTTTATAAACAAGGATTTCCGTCACCGCATATTTCGGCAAGGTCTTGTAGTCCGATTTGTGCCGCTCGAAGAAGGCGCGGCCTTCGGTTGAGTCGTATTTCAGCTTGCTCCAGACGGCCTCATCTTCCAGCTTGAAGATCAGAATGCCGTCGCGGAATTCCTTCATCAACCCCCCGAACTCTGGATACTCTTGCTCCAGCGATTCGGCCTCTTTCAGCAATGCCGGCATTTCCAAAACGGAGATGATGGAGGATTCCACCCCCTCGCGGTTCAGTGCGGTTGCGCGAAGCTCCGGGTGGGTTTCAATCGTGTCCATCCAATCCATCACGCGGATGTTGTTCCCCTGGAAGCTGAAGAGCGTTTGCGAGCGGAGGTCGTTGGTGATTCCGCTTGCCCACGCGGTGTCGGCAGTGGTGCGCGATTGGTTGACGGACGCAAGCAGGCGTTCCAACGTTGTTGAGTTCATCTGGAACCCTTGCTTCTTCATCACCATCTGGACGTAGCGGTGGCGGTCGTCGGCAAGGAACAGGCGTTTGTACAGCTGGCGCAGCGTCTCCTTCTCCTCATCAAACGTCGGGCGGTGGCTTTCCAGCCGCTTGATGATGTGGTAGCCGTAGCTGGTTCGGACGATTCCAGAAACCTCACCATCCTTCAAGCTCATCAGGGCATCCTCGAACGCCGGTTCCAGCTTCCCTTCCTTTGCCTCGAATCCCAACGAGCGGGTGTAGAAGCTGAGCAGGTCGCCGCCATTTTCGCCGCTTACTTTGTCGTCGCTTACTTGGCGCGCCACTGCCGCAAAATCTTCGCCGTTGCGGATCCGCTGCAAGGTCTGCTGGGCGCGTTGCCAAACATCGGTGGTGTCGGCAGCCACCGTTCCGGCACTTCGGTCGCCGGTTTCCAGAAGGATGTGCGCGCCGCGGACTTTCATTCGCGGCTGGCGATCCATCAGCCTCACGATCACATAGCCGGAGGCAACGCGGACCGGGGCGGGATACAGTTTCCCGACGGGTGCGGCATAGGCGGCATCTTCAATTTCGCGCAGGATCATTCCGCTGGTGATCCAGCCCAGCACGCCGCTGTTGGTGCGGGTCATGGGGTCGTCGCTGGAGTCTTTGGCAATTCCGCCAAAGTCGGCTCCGTTTTGGATCTGCCCAATCAGGCCCAGGGTGCGCTGGTAGGCGCGGAGTGTATCGGCGGGATTGGAGGCATCCATTTTGGAGAAGATCAGGGCAATTTTCAGCTCATCGCTGCGGCGGTTGAAGATGTCGCGGACGGCGGGGTCCACCACTTTGCGTTCAATCAAGTAGCCGGTGTTTGGGGCGGGCGCGGCGGCAAGTTGGCGGCGGTTTTGGGCAATGTCCGCCTCAATTTCGGGGCGTTTATCAAACCCTTGATCGAGCGCGGAGCGGACCTTCAGCCGGTAATCGGCATACAGGTTCACGAACTGCAGCGCGCTATCCTTCGAAAGTTCAAAGAAGGTTTTGCCACCACGATTTGCGTTCTTCTGGAAGGCATCGGCAAGCTGCTGGACGGTGAATTTCTCGTTGGCAACCTCCAGCAGTGTGGAGCTTAGGGGTGGGGTTCCGGTTTTCCCTTCGGTAGCGGCTGGGGTGTTCTTCCCCCCTTTTTTCTTTGGCTGTGCCGAAAGTTGTTGCAGCCCCAATGGCAGCCCCAGCAACAATGCCAGCAGCAGCCGAATGAATAATGGTGTTCTCATCATGCGGTACGACAGCAATGCAAAATTCCGTGTTGACGTTGGCAAAAAAACCGCCGGGCAACCCCCACTCAACGGTGGGAGCACCGGGCGTTGCGATTCCCTTCCCCGCCGATGCAGCCGGCGCGGTAATCGGCGGCGGCAATCTTTGAAGAAGGGTTGCAAGTTTACACAAGGCCACCCGGAATAACAAGGTAAGCAAGGGGGGATGAACGAAATGGAACGGAACGGAGCAGCGGTCCCCCGCCGGCAGGGTGGCGCGGGGCATCCGTAGTATTTCCGTAGCACCTTGGCCAGCAAAGCGGCGTATGGTTGCATCAACAACAGCAGGGAACTGCGTTGGTGACCAACCGATCAATCACGAATGAACAGCAAGGAGATACAACCAATGAAACGCTACGCCGCCATGATTCGCTTTCTGTTTTGGGCCATGTTGATGTGCGCCGCAATGGTGCAATCGCAGGCCAGTGCCACGCCCGACAACCAGGGGAAGAAAGAGCACGTTCGCCCGGCAGGAACGCGGCAACGGATTGAGCTGATGGTCCCCGGCTTCACCGCCAGCGAGCCATACCAACAACTACGCATCACCATGACGGTGAATGCCGACACCGCAGCAGAAGCTGCCAGCCCAACCAGCGAAGCCGCCCAGAGTTCAGCCGCCGAAGGTTCGGCAACCGCAATTCAGGGGTTTGTGGAGTTCACGGGAACGGCAACGGGACAGCTTGTGGCGGCGGGATTTCTTCTGGGGTTTTGCTGGCGCGTGCTGTGCCGCATCCGGCGCGAGGAATCGGGGAACGGGTCGTTGCGCCGCAGCCCGGTGGTATCGGCGTAGGGGATGAAGGCAATATTTTTGAGAAACGTGCTTGGGTAAGGCTTCGCTGCGGATTGCTATCTTTTTACTTACACGCAACCTGGGCTATTATCTATCGCCATGATGCCTCGTTTGCTTCTTTCAATTTTGCTTCTTTCAATCACCGCGCTACTGCTGGCGTTGCAGTTGGGGTGCAGCAATGCCCGCACGGAATCGGGCCATGCGCCCATGCCCCAGCCTGGCACCAACGTGGCGGCCATTCCCGCAGATACCGCCACCCGCCGCACGATTGAGTTCCGTGGGGTCAATCTTGCTCATATCCATCGGCGGGGGTTGGGGTATGGTTCGGCGGCATCGGCGCGGGAGATGGATTCGTTGAAGGCCATCGGCATCAACTGGACGGCGATTACTCCGTTCGGCTACCAAGAAGGGGCAAGCGCGGAACAGATCATGGGCTTTGCGGCATCGGAGGCGGGCGACCTGGACCCAAGCATGGGGAGCGATGATTTGAAAGCGGAGATTGGGCTGGCGCATCAGCGGGGAATCCGCGTGGCACTGAAGCCCCATATCTGGTCCCATGATTTTTGGGATGGAAGCCAGTGGCACGGAACGGTGGCGCAGCCCACGCCGCAAGCCCATGCACGCTGGTGGCGCAGCTACCGCGCCATGATCCTTCATTACGCACGGCTTGCCCAAGAGTCCGGGGCCGACCTTTTCTGCATCGGCACCGAGCTGGTGATGATGACCACCACCCACCCTGACGAATGGAGGGTCTTGATTGCCGACACACGCAAGGTTTATCGCGGGCCACTTACCTACGCCGCGCATTGGGATCGGGAGTTGGAGGACATCACGTTTTGGGACGCGCTGGATTACATCGGCATCACTGCCTACTTCCCGCTGAACGTCCCCGACACCGCAACGGTTGAGCAGCTGGCCGAAGCATGGCGGCCACACTTGGAACGGATTGAGCGATTGGCCAACGCCACCAACCGCCCCGTGCTGTTCATGGAAGCCGGATACCGCCCAGCCACCGGAACCTTTCGCGAGCCGTGGAAATACGAAGGTGGAGTTTTGGATTACGACGCGCAACGGCGTGCCTACGAAGCAATGTTCCGCGCCACAACCGCCCGCCCCTGGTTCAAAGGCCTCTTCCTCTGGAAAGCCTTCACCGACCCCGACCGCGCCGCCCGCCACGGCGAAGACACAGGCTTCACCTTCCGGCGCAAACCAGCCGAAGGGGTTGTGAAGAAATGGTTTTTAGGGAATGGGGGTTAGGGAACGCATTCGCAGCAACCTCACCCACTCCACCCCCTCAACTACAGCTCTTCTTCCTCATCATCAAATCGCCCGCGCCCGGTGAAGATGGTCCCCACCAAATCTTTGTAGCTGGTGCGCCCGTCGAACTCTTCCTTTGCGATTTTCGAGTTTTGATGCAGCCCATCCAACACGAACTCCATCCCGGTGGCAACCTCCCACGGATTGCCGCGATTGATCTTCAGATGCCGCAGCGTCAAATCCCGCAACCCGGGGACCCGCTCAAGCTCCTTCTGATACGCCACAAACGTCATCATGTCCCCAAGCTCCAACGCGTTCCCCTCGGTGAACCAATTCAGGATTGCGGCATACGGGTCCGCCAACGCCTCCCCTTTTTCCGAGCGGCGCGGGCGCTCCAACGGGTTCGGGAAGTAGGCGGCGAACACCTGGCGCACGGCCTTCCCGATTAACGCACGCGCCACCTTCAGCGGACCTTCCTGCTCCCCTTCAAACACCAGCTCCACCTTGCCGGTGATTCCGGTCAGGGAGTGCTGAAGGTCCACGATACGCGGCACCACCATCTCATCGCCGTTGATGATCGCGCGGCGTTCGGCATTGGAGATCAGTGTTTCCATCGTGGAGATCGTCATGCGTGCCGAAACGCCGGAACCTTGGTCCACGAACTCGGAACGGCGGGCCTGCATCGCCACCATCTCCACAATCTGCTCGATGTATTCCGGCATCACCACCATTCCATCTTGCTCGCGCCCAATCCATGCTTCCTGGCGGGTGATCGCCATTCCATCTTCCAGCGTGCGGGGGTAGTGGGTGATAATCTGGGAATCAATCCGGTCCTTCAGCGGGGTGATGATCGCGCCACGGTTGGTGTAGTCCTGCGGGTTGGCGGTGAACACCATCACAAGGTCCAACGGCATTCGGACGTTGAAGCCGCGGATCTGGATGTCCTTCTCCTGCATGATATTGAACAACCCCACCTGGATGCGCGGCTGAAGGTCCGGAAGCTCGTTGATAACAAAAATGCCCCGGTTTGTTCGCGGGATAATCCCGAAATGAATCGCCCCTTCGTCGGCGTAGGTAAGGCGGCGGCTGGCGGCTTTAATCGGGTCAATGTCGCCGATAAGGTCGGCGATGGTGACGTCGGGGGTGGCAAGTTTTTCGCCGTAGCGGGCATCGCGGGGAAGCCACTCAATCGGGGTGGAATCCCCATGCTGGGCAAGAAGGGTGCGCGAATGCTGGCTAACGGGCGCAAACGGGCTGTCGTTGATTTCCGAGCCAGCAACGATTGGCAGATGCTCATCCAACAGAAGCGTCAGCATCCGCGCAATGCGGGTTTTGGCCTGGCCACGCAAGCCAAGCAGTAAGATGTCGTGCCGGGCAAGAATGGCGTTGATAAGCTGCGGAATGACGGTGTCATCGAACCCAACAATTCCCGGAAACAACGGCTCGTTCAAACGGAGTTTGCGGATCAGGTTTTTCCGCATCTCCTCCTTTACCGTCAACGGCTGGTAGCCGCTATCCTTCAATTGGCCGAACGTGGTTGGGCGATGCTCACCAGATGCTGTATGGATCATGCGTGATGATGGTTTGCTGAATGGTTGATGTGCTTGATTGAGGCTAAACAGAAATGCTGCAAGCGGCGGCGGGATGACGGCTTGCACGGCAACCGGATTGCACAATCCCGCCACGCACAGTTGGAAGGCAGGGGGAAAGAGCGAGGCCTGCACGCCCAGCCCCTGAACCCGACGAAGTCGGGGTAGCCGCATCGCGTCAGCGATGGTAGTCGCCCCGACCTCCGTCGGGATTGATAACAGGTCTTCAGCCTGCGCAACGGAGGACGAGGACACCACCAAACCCAACGCCACCTTCCGAACCTCAGGATCACCACGCTCTTTCCCCCGTTCCCCGTCCCCCCCATTCTCCCGTTTTCCTCCGTAGATTGCGCCCGCAATGAATCTTCTTGTTATCCGCTTCAGCTCCGCCGGGGATATTCTCCTTACCAGCCTCTTCCTCCGCTCCCTTCGCAAGCGTTTCCCCGATGCCAGCATTCACTTTTTGACGAAGCAGGAATTCCTTCCGCTGGTGGCGCACTCCCCCTATCTGGACCGCGTGATTACCATCAACAGCAGCGACCGGCGCAAGGAGCTATCCCAGCGTAAACGGACGTTGATTCGCGAGCTTGGCGGCAAGTACGACGTGGCCTACGACCTCCACAACTCATTGCGGAGCAGGTGGTTCCGGGTGGGGATTGCGCAGCGCGTTGAGGTGATCCGGAAACCATCGCTGCGGAAGCGGCTGCTGGTTTGGTTCAAATGGAATCGGCTTCGCCCCATCGTCCCAATTCCCGAACTCTATCTGCGTGTTGGAAGCCGTGACGGATTGGCGAACGATGGCCAGGGGCTGGAGCTTTTCATCGGGGAAACATCCAACCCCCTTCCCCCGCTTCGTGGCAAGCCCACGGTTGGGTTTGCCCCGGGCGCACGCCACCAAACCAAGCGGTGGCCGCCGGAACGGTGGATAGCGTTGGGCGCGATGCTGCGCGAACATCACCAAGCGCGAATTGTGCTGCTTGGCGCGCCGGAAGAATCCCACCTTTGCCAGCTGATTGCCGATGGGATCAGCAACGGAATCAGCGGCGGAATTGATGGAGATTCCCACGCAGAAACCAGCCCGTTGAACCTTGCAGGGGAAACCACGTGGCTGCAAACCGCAGCGGCCCTTGATGGATGCGACCTTGTGGTGACGAACGATTCAGCAATCGCCCACCTTGCCGCAGCGCGGAAGCGAACGGTGGTGGCGATTTTTGGCCCGACGGTTCAAGAGTTCGGGTTTGCTCCGTACGGGACGCGCATGGCGGTGGCCGAAGTGCCTGACCTTCCCTGCCGCCCCTGCACCACAATCGGGGGGGACCGCTGCCCAAAAGGCCATTTCCGCTGCATGATCGGCCTGCAACCGCATCACGTTGCGGAGATTATTGAGAAGCTGAAAGCGATGGCAGGATAACACAGGAATCAAGCTCTTGAAACCCGCTCAAAAAAAAACCACGGGCAGGCCGTGGTTATGTCTGTCGCTTGGGGGTTGCCTACGTTACTCGCGCAGTTGCGCGGCGTAATCGTTGTTGTTTCCGCCCCCGGCCAACCGCACCCGGAACGCATGGATGCCTCGGCTAAGAGCGGTAAGCAGATTCAAGATTTCCAGCACCGGGGCTTGCACCTTGCGTTGGATATTTTGCTCCAGATCCAGCACGCTAACCACCACTTGTTTGGCCGAGTCCACAACCTCGGTAACGTCGCGGCTGATGTCGCTTGCGCTGACCACAATTCCTTCGATGTTCTCCAGCTGAGTGTTCAGCCGTGCAACGGTTCCTTCGGCTTGCTTTGCCACCCCGGCCAAATTTTCCACCACGCCGCCCACGGCAATCCGTGTCTGCTGAACTTCCCCCACAAGGTCCTGCACGCCGCGCGTGGCGGTGTCAATCAGCGGGCGAATGCGGGAAAGAAGAATGGTGAGATAGATGAAAAGGCCAGCAAGCGCCAACAGCGCGATGGAAGCGGTGAGGTACAGCGCAAGTTCCATGGTTGCAGTATGGGTTTGAATGTGGACGAATTGTGTGTGCGTGTGCGGAAGGGAGCATTGCCAGCATTCCCGCCGGAAGCCTTATCGTTAAAAACAGAGCGGGGAGCAACCCGATTGCTGCCCCCCGACTACCAGTCGCGCAGGTTTTACGAAGCGGACGGATTCCGAAGCTCCTCTTTGAAAGCATCGGTCCCGGCTTTGACCGCATCGGCAAGTTTTCCGGCCGAGGCGCGAACCTCGCCGGCGGCTTTGCTGCCGGTGTTGGTGGCTTTTGCACGGGCATCGTTCACAATCCGCTCGGCATCGCTCATCAAGGTGCTGGCGCGCTCGCGAGCGTCGTCAACAAGCGTCTCGGCACGTTTGCGCCCTTCGTTCATAATCTGCTGGGCGCGCTCCGAAGCGGCCACCACAAGCTCCCCCGCTTTATCCTTGTACTGGTTGGTCTTGTACTGGATATCCGAACGCAGCTCACGCCCGGTTTTTGGGGCGAACAACAACGCTAACGCCGCGCCAACCGCGCCGCCGGTCAGCATCCCAATAAGCAGCCCTTTTGCAAATCCTGTGGTTTCGCCATTTGAGTAATCCGACATGATAGCCTCCGTGTGTATGTAAGGGTTGACTGTATGATTAGCCGTACTTCTGTGGGGTTACGTCGCCGTTGGAACGCCCCAAGTATACAGCGGCTGTAACGTACGCTCCAAACAATTCGATAGTGCCCCTGTTGTACGCAGGTAGCGCACCCACTGTTGGCCGCGCCAGTCCACAGCCCCACACACGTCAACCACGTGACATTGTTACGGTGGTGAAAGGGTGGTTTTGGCAAGGGGGGTAAGTTCAGGACTCAAAGTTCTTCCCCGAAGATTCTGATCCTGAAATGTGGAAAGCAACACACAGAAGCCGCAATCTATCTTCCTTCCCCGCTCCCTGTCCCCCGTCCCCCGATCCCCGATCCCTCACACCTCCTCCATCTCTTGCTCGTCGGAGCTTGCGCTCCATCGCATAATCTGCGCTTCCATTTCATCGGTTGTGGCGAACCGCGTGGGGTCGTAGCAGCCAAGCGGGGAATTTGCCGTGCGGATTGGGCAGCGGTTGCAGTGGGTGCAAGGGTTTTCCGGGCGGTTAATCCCCCGGCGGAACTGCTCCACAAGGTCAACGTTTGCCAGAAGCGGGCGTGCCATTGCAATTAAATCAGCTTTCCCCGCCGATAATGTTTCTTCAATAATTGACCGCTCCTGAAATCCCCCGTTGGCAATCACCGGCAACCCAACTTCTTCCCGAAATCGCTTTGCATCGTCCGCCGAAACTGCTGGCGTGTCGTGCCAGCCAATATTTGCAATCGGCCTCAGCAAAAAATTTGGGATGGAATTAAAAAACACCGCACGCCACCATGCCTTTCCAGAAAGATGACGATTGGAATTATAGAACATCTTCATCTCTTGAACCGGAAATGACCCCGGGTTTCCTTTCGGGTTGATAAATCCATACCCTTTGTCAATATGGAGATAATCCACACCAAGCGTTTTTAGTTTTTTTGCGAAATAGAGATTCTCGTTAATCGTGTTCCCAAAATACCAATGCTTCAGCGGGAACCGAATTGGCAAGCGGATATTTAACGGGAGATAATTGTGGTCAGCTGCCGACATCCGAATTCCCAACGGAAAATCATCTCCAATTTTCCTTCTTACCGCCCGCACAATTTCTTCCAATATCTTGAACCGTTTATCTATCGAACCTCCGTAGGCATCCTTTCTTCGATTAATTCCGGGATTGAGAAATTGCTGGATGATATACCCCTTGGAAGCGGTGATCTCCAAGCCATCCGCCCCCGCTTCCTGAACCCGGCGCGCTGCTTCGACAAAATTCTCCACCGTGGCCTCAATTTCCTCAATCGTCATGGCGGCCTGAAGCGTGCGGTAGCCGTAGAACAGATCGAAGACGGAAGATGACGACTGCGAATCTTCCTGCTGCGGGAACAAGCTGGTGTGGGTGTGCCCTCCGGTGTCGCCAATTTGCACGATATACCGGCAATCGTACTGCTGCACCGCTTTGATTGCTGCGGCCAGCGGCTTTATAAATCGGTCATCGCTCAGCTTTGGATATTCCAGCGGCGAGGTTCGCTTATCGTTCACGCTGATGGTGGCGGAGATTATTCCGGCAAGGTCGTGCTGCGCAAACCGTTTCTCAAAATTCTTGAACGCCGATGTCACTGTCCCATCATAAAACGAAGTCCGCCCACCGATGGATGAACGGAGAATTCGATGCTTAAACTGAAGATTTTTCAGTTGGAACGGTTCAAAAATCATTGCGGTTATTGTTGAGGTTCAAGAAAAAACTGCATGGCGCGTTGGGTGACAAGCTCTGGGCGTTCGTCAACAATAAAATGGCCGGCATCGGGGACATATTCCAGCTGAAAATCATCAACGTACGGCTGGTATCCGCGCAGCCAGCTGGTGGCCAGCGCAAAATCTTTTTCCCCAAACAGCAATCGGGTTGGGGTGGATATTCGGTGTTTTTTGTACCGCCCGAACAATCCAACCGGCAGATATTCTTTCAGCAGAAATTGGCCGTATAATTTCGAGGAAGCCACCGCACGTTTTGCATCGCGGAACTGGTTTGCAAAAATGGCGATTTCTTCCTGCGTCCATCCCCCTTTCCGGGTTTCGCCGCGAGTGAACAGGTGGGCAACAAAATCGTTGTTTTTCTGCAGCAGGCGTTTCCCGAACCACGGCATGGCAATTTTCACCATGTACCCAAATCGGAGGGTTGCGGGGATCATCCTCCAATCAATTTTCGTCCAGATTAACGGGATGTTGGTGGCGTAATGCTGCTGAACCAGCCCCGGATATTTCGCGCTGGCGATGTAGCCTATCCATCCCCCCCAATCGTGGGTCAGCAGGCGCACCTGTTGATGGCCCAGTGCTTGGATGAGCTTCACCAGATCATCCACCAACTCCTCTTTCAGATACCCCCCTGCCGTTGCTTCGGTCCAGCCAAAGCCGCGAAGATCCGGGACGATCACCCGGAAGCGTTCGGCAAACGGTGGTATTTGCTTGCGCCACATCCACCAATGCTGGGGCCAGCCGTGAAGCATCAGCAGCGGCGGCCCCGCGCCAGCTTCGGCGATATGGACCCGCAGCCCGCCGATGTCAATCCAACGGTGCTGAAGGTCCACCCCTTCCACCGAAGGGAGCGGCTGCTGAAGATGGGAATCGGTTGTTGGCATCTGCGATCTGGTTTGATGGAAGCGGGTACGGAACCTTGCCGCGATTGGATGTTACGCCCCGCCAACTTGCGGTTGCCCTTCCCCTGTTTATCTTTGGCCAGCTTCAAACCACGGCCAGCAACCGGCCAATCCCATGCCTTTCCATGCCTGAATTTATCCATCTCCATAACCACACCCACTACTCACTTCTGGACGGTGCTTGCACACCGGACGGGCTTATCAAAGCCGCTGGTGAAAACAGCATGAACGCCGTTGCGCTGACCGATCACGGGGTCAATTTTGGGAGCATGGAGTTCTACAAAAAGGCCAAAAAAGCTGGCGTAAAGCCGATTATCGGGTGCGAGGTGTATGTTGCCGACGGGCTGCGGACGGACCGCGTGGGGACCAACGCCGCCAAGAAAACCCGCAACTACTTCCACCTGATCCTGCTGGCGAAGGATTACGCCGGATACCAGACGCTGAACCGCCTAACCAGCCGCGCCCACACCGAAGGCTACTACTACAAACCCCGCATTGACCGCGAGCTCCTTCTGAACAACCACGAAGGATTGGTGGCCTTGTCCGCCTGCGCCGGCGGGGTGGTTTCGGCACACCTGGTAAATGAGAATTACGAGGCCGCACGGGAGGCGGCGATTTGGTATCGCGAGCTGTTCGGCCCAGATTTCTACTTGGAGGTCCAGGACCACGGCATCCCCGTTGACCGCCCCGTGTTGGAGGGGATGCCCCGGTTGGCAGCCGAGCTTGGAATCCCGCTGGTGGCCACCAACGATTGCCACTACATCCGCAAGGAGCACGCCATTGCCCACAACGTGCTGCTCCATATCCGCGACGCAAGCAAGACCGGTGCGAAGATTGATGTGGAGTCGGAGCTTCGCTACGGGACCACCAATTACTACTTCAAAACTGCCGACGAAATGGCGGAGCTTCTGGGGCATTTCCCGGGGGCGATCGAGAACACGGTGGCCATTGCAGAGAAATGCAATCTGGAGCTTCCCCACGAGTTCTTCATGCCCAACTTCCCGATACCGCCGGAATCACGATCCCAGACGCTGGACGACTACTTGCGGGAGATCACGTGGCAAGGGGTGGAGCGGCGGTATCCAAAAGCGGAAGCGGGGGTGAAGGACCGCACCGAGTTCGAGCTTGAGGTCATCACCCGAATGGGGTACAGCGGGTACTTCCTGATTGTGCAAGATTTCATCCAGGCCGCGCGGGACCGCGGCGTTAGCGTGGGGCCGGGGCGTGGCAGCGCGGCGGGAAGTTTGGTGGCCTACGCGCTGGGGATCACCAACGTTGACCCGCTGAAATATGACCTGCTGTTCGAGCGGTTCCTGAACCCCGATCGCGTCTCGATGCCCGACATTGACATTGACTTTGCCGACGACAAGCGGGAGCGGGTGATTGATTACGTGAAGGATAAATATGGTCACGACGCGGTTGCGCAGATCATCACCTTCGGGACCCTTTCCTCGCGCGCGGTGCTGAAAGATGTTGGGCGGGTGTTGGGGGTTCCCCTTTCCACCATCACCAGCATCACCGATAAAATCACCGTGAAGTTTGGGCGGGTGCAATCCATCAACGAGGCGTTGGAGAATCCGGAGCTTCGGTGGGTGAAAGAAAGCACCGAGCCGCAAATCCGAAAGCTGATTGAGTACAGCCAGGTGCTGGAAGGAATGGCCCGGAACACCTCGCTCCACGCCGCCGGGGTGGTGATTGCGCCGGGGCCGCTGGAGAACTACATCCCGCTGTACAAAACCCCCGACAGCGGCCTTGCCAGCCAGTACACCATGAACTACTTGGAGGACGCTGGCCTGCTGAAGATGGACTTCTTGGGGCTGCGGACCCTGACGATTATTGACCGCACGTTGGAGCTGGTGAAGCAGCGCCACAACGTCGCGATTGATATTGATGCGATCACCCTTGAGGACCCAAAAACCTACGA
The DNA here is from genome assembly GCA_016710285.1 of Chlorobiota bacterium. Classification (NCBI taxonomy): domain Bacteria; kingdom Pseudomonadati; phylum Chlorobiota; species Chlorobiota bacterium. The sequence continues at coordinate 444,190 of JADJXR010000001.1, forward strand.
GCTTGTTGGGCGCGGATTAACGATTGCCGTCTTCCAGTTCGAATCGGTGCCGATGCAGAAATACCTGAAGGAGCTGAAGCCAAACTCGCTGGAAGATTTAACCGCCATGAACGCCCTGTACCGCCCGGGACCGATGGAGAATATTCCGGAGTTTATCGAGCGGAAATGGGGGCGGAAGCCGATCACCTACTTGCACAAAACGCTGGAGCCGATACTGGGGAAGACCTACGGGATTTGCGTGTACCAGGAGCAGATCATGCAGATAGCCCAGCAGCTTGGCGGCTTCACCCTTGCCCAGGCCGACAACCTTCGGCGCGCCATGGGGAAAAAGCAGATCAAGTACATGGAGGAGATGAAGGAAACCTACTTCCAGGGGTGCGCGGCAAACGGCATTGATAAAAAAACTGCCGACGAAATTTGGGAGATGATGGTGAAGTTTGCCGATTACGGCTTCAACAAGAGCCACTCCCTTGCCTACAGCTATCTGGCCTACCAAACGGCATGGCTGAAGGCAAACTACACGCCGGAATTTCTGGCGGCGAACATGACCGCCGAAGCGAACGATCTGGCAAAGGTGGTGAAGCTGATTGACGAATGCCGCAAGTTCGAGATCAACGTGCTGCCGCCCGATGTGAACCAATCCATGATTGATTTCTACGTGGTGGATTCCGGCATTCGGTTCGGCATGGCGGCAATCCGCAACGTGGGGGAAGGGGCGGTTGCGGCAATCTTGAAGGAGCGCGAAAAATCGGGGGCATTCACCTCCATTTTCGATTTCACCCGCAGGCTTGCCGGCAACACCTTAATCAACAAACGGCTGCTGGAAAGCCTGGTGGTTAGCGGCGCGTTCGACACCATCCACCCCAACCGCCGCCAATGCTTCATGGCGATTGATGCCGCAATCCAGTACGCCGCCGCCTGCGCCAGCAGTGCCGCCAGCGGAATGGCCTCGCTGTTTGCCGATGCCAGCGATGGCGACGACGGAACCGGAGCACTTCCCGAACCCTCCTTGCCCACCATTGACGATTGGGCAAAACTGGAGAAGCTCCGCCGCGAGAAGGAGGTGCTGAATTTTTACGTGAGCGGACACCCGTTGCAGGAGTACGCCGCCGAGGTGGAGGCCTTCTCGCAAATCTCGCTGGGGGAAGTGGAGGAAGATGCCAAGTTCGAGGGGGCCGTCAGGGCCTGCGGAATCGTCACCGCGGTCCGTACAAAGCTGGACAAGCGCGAGAACCGCATCGCCTTTGCCACCATCGAGGACTTCACCGGGAAGGCCGAGTGCATCTTCTGGAGCGATGCCTACCGGGCGCACGGCGAAAAGATTGCCGAGGGGGAGATTGTGTTTGTGCTTGGCAAGGCGGAGATGAACGGGGCCGACGGAATCAAGATTATCGTGGATGACATTATCCCGGTGGCGCAAGCGCGAAGCCGGTTTGCCAACGCCCTGGCGGTGAACGTCCAGCTGGACCTTGTCCCGGAAGATGCCGCACACCGGACGTTGGAGTTGTTCAAGAATAATCAGGGGGAGCTTCAGTGTATTTTCCGCGTGTACGACGAGCAGCGGTCGCTGGTTGGCCGGTGGGTGTCGCGCCGGTTCACCATCACCCCAACGCCAAATTTGCTGGAGGGATTGCGGGCAATCTACGGGCGGGAGAATGTGAAATTTGTGGGGACGAACTAAACGGGGCGGGGCTTCCTTCCCCTTGCAATGGCCAGAGTCCGGAGTGCAATGGCCGTAACCGCCATTGTTGATGATGAACAAACAACAACAAATCCAAACATCAGAGCAGCCGATGGAAACGCCAATGGAAACCACGCATTATCACACTGTCCAGGTCCAGCGCACCGTTAGCGGAGCCGTGGAGGACGTTTGGCAAGCATGGGCCGACCCCATAAAAATTGCCCACTGGTTCACCGAAGAAGCCGAGCAGGACCTGCGCGTTGGCGGGCGTTACCGCAACAGCGACGGCGACGAAGGTGAGTACCTTGAGGTTCAGCCGCCGAACCGATTGAAGTTCACTTGGGAGCAACCCGATTACGCTCCCGGGAGCATCGTCACGGTGGAGCTTTCTGCGGGCGAGCAAGAGAAGACAACGGTGGTGGAGGTTCTGCACCAGCAGGTCCATTGCGACGATGCTGACGACCTTCAAACCGGCTGGCAATGGGCACTGGATTCGCTACAGCGATACATGATCACGGGGCTTGGGATCCGCTTTGAAGAATGGATGATGATGCAATCGCAGTAGCTTCCGCAGGCCGGCGCGGCTCCGCCACAGGCCCGCTAATCTCTATTCAAACCTCTCTCTAATGTCCTATCTGCTGCTGATCCTTGCTGGCTTGTTCGAGGTTGGGTTCACCACCTGCCTGAAGCTCTCGGAAAATTTCACCAACCTCCGTTGGACGTTGGGCTTTTTGGCAAGCGCAAGCATCAGTTTTTACCTGCTGACCAAAGCCACCGAAACCATTCCGATGGGGACTGGTTATGCCGTCTGGACCGGGATTGGTGCGGCGGGAACAGTGGTGGTGGGAATGCTTTTTTTTGACGAACCAACCGACACGTGGCGGATCTTCTTTTTGGTGATGCTGATCGGTTCAATCGCCGGACTGAAGCTGGTTTCGGCGCACTAAGTTGAGCTTGGTGCGCCGCTTGTTCACCTGCGTGTTTTCACACCTCCAACTCACAACTCCAACTCAGTCCCCTCTCGTCCTTCAATAATTTGGCAGGAAGGGTCGCATTCGTTGCGGGCCATGTCCGCCAGGGCCTCAAGCCGGGAATCGTTGTGGGCAGGATCGTGATGGAACGGCATCAGCCGCCGAACCCCGGCCAGCCGGGCAAACGCGCACGCATCCCGAACGGAACTGTGCCCCCAGCCGATGCAGTTGCGGTACTCATTATCGTCATACTGCGCGTCGTGGATCAGCAGGTCCGCATTTTGGGCAAGGGCGAATCCGGAGGTCCAGTCTGGGCTTGTGGGGAAGGTGCGTGCGCCAAGCGCGGGTTCGTGATCGGGGATGTACGTCACCACCGTTCCGGCTTGCTCAATCCTGAACCCAACGGTGGGGCCCGGGTGGCAAATCAGCTGCGAATTGATGGTGAACGAGCCGATGGAGAATTCGCCGCACGGGATTTCATGCAAGGAAAGATTGCAGGGAAGCTCGCGCAACCGAACCGGGAACAACGGCGGCGACATATACCTGGCAAGCCGCGACCACAGCCGCATGCCGGTGCTGGCCGGTCCCCAGATATGGACCTCCAATCCCGGGATGTAGAGTGGGATAAAAAATCCGATCCCCTGGATATGGTCCATGTGGAGATGGGTCAGAAGGATGTCCACCCGTTTTGGCTGCTGTTGCAGCAGTGCCGCGCCGAGCAATCGAATGCCGGAGCCGGCATCCAGCACCAGATGCGTCCCTTCGCCATCGGTCAGATGCAGGCAGGGGGTGTTGCCGCCGTAGGATTCGGTGCCGGGGCCGGAAACGGGAATGGAGCCACGCGAACCCCAGACTTTCAGTCGGATCATTCGCTCATCTCCCAAAAGAATCCCACAGCCCCCAAGAAGCGATCGGCCTGCCCAATCAGCGGCAATCCCACAACGTGGATCTGGCGTCGCATGCCGTCCATTCCCTTAATCATAAACGTGCGGCTTGCCGGCTTGCGGGTTCGCACGGCGGTGACAAGCGGAAGCTCCTCCGGGGGGATCAAATTCCCTTGCTCATCCTGTTGGTGAAACATCGTGGACCACCGCGACATCGGGAGGTCATCAATTTCATCAAGCACCCCCCCCAGGACACGCTCCGCCAACTCGTTGCAGTACAACAGGTTGCCGTCGGGATCCACAAGGAAGATGGGAATGGCGAGATAGGACGCAAGTTGGCGCGTCAGAATCATCTCGATTTCCTGCTGGGCCATGCAGTCGTAGCCTCCAGTATGTTGCTGTTATTTGGCAAGTGCCCCCGAACCCACCACCGCCGGATCATGTATTCCCGTTCCCCACTGTTCGGTTGCGGCTGCAAAATGGCTAAAGTTTGGAATTAATACACCGATCGGGCAAAGAAAAGAGAGAAAAAAAAATGAGGTCCAGCTAACAGTGGATCGGCCCGTTTACCGTGGCTTGCGCCGCTCCCGCCGGGCCAGAACCCACCGGCGCGTCAGAAGGCAGGTCGCGCTCCAGATAACAGCAACCAACATACCCGCCGCAACATCGGTGGGCCAGTGAACGCCCAGGTACATTCGGCTGCTGGCGATCAACGCAGCAAGGGCCAGAAGGCCCGCGGCACTCCACCAACGCTTTGCCGTTGGCTTCCCCCGCCGCAGCATCAGCACCCCAACGAACAACGCAAACGCGAACGACGTAAGCGTGTGGCCGCTTGGAAAACTGAAATTGAAGATTGCCTCCAGCGGCGGGAACACCCGCGGGCGGGCTTGCTGATAGATCTGCTTCAACGCTTCGGTAATCAACGCGCAACCCACCAGCAACGCGCCCAGCATCCAAGCGTCCAGGCCGCGCCGCTTCCGGATCCAGTGGGCGCAAACGGAGGCCCCAATCACCGTAACCCCAACCCCCGAGCCGATAAAACTTAAAGCGCGGGCAATCGCCGTCAGGAATGGAGATTGATACGCGTGGATGGAGAGCAACACCTGCTTGTTGATGCTGCCGAACTGATCTTCCAACACGCCATGTGCAAGCGCCAGGAATCCAATCCCCGCAACAACTGCCACCGCAAGCCCCAGCAGCAACGGGCGGCTGGCTGCGCCGGGAATCGGTTGTGTTTGTTGGGAAGGCATTGGTGGGTATCGAAAAAAAGATAGGATAGATTGAGAGTGAAGGAGCCACAGAGGCGCAGAGTGTGCGGGCACAGGCACGGGCCGCTTCTCTGCTTCTCTGTGGCTCCCTTGTTTTCCCTTTACCGAATCACTTGCACGGCCTTCGTTGCCACGCCGGTGGTTGTGGCGATACGAACGAAGTAGATGCCGGCGGGAAGGTTGGCGGTGCTCATCCGTGCCGAGCCATCGTCGGCAAGGTCGTTGGTTAGGGTGGCCACCGTGCGGCCAACTGCGTCCAGGATTTCGCCATGCAGGCTGTTCGGCTGGCGCAAGCGGATGGTGAGATCGCCCGAGACAGGATTCGGGAAGACGCTTAGCCCTTCGGTGGCCAGCGCGTCTTCCTCCACCGAGGAAACTGGCCCGCCATCGCGGAAGATTTTGCCGAGCAGCATATCCTGGCCTCCGCCAACCAACAGTGAGTTCGAGAGGGTTGCGCCGGCCACCACAAACCCGTCTGGAGTTTCGTAGCCGCAGTACCCGTAATCATTCCCTTCGGCCCCCAGCCGTTGCTCCCATTCGATCTCCCCTTTCACGTCGGTTTTCACAACGTAGGCATCGTACGCGCCGTTGGTTTGCCCGGAAGTAAGGCCGAACCCAACGAACCCGCCATCGCTTGTTTGGCGGCCTGACCAGAGGAAGGAATCTTCGGTGCTTCCGCCGTAGTGTTTATCAACAATGGTGTTCCCTGCCGAATCCAGCACCAGCATCCATCCGGTTCCCCCATTGTTATTGCTGGATCCACCAAACAGCGCAAAGCCCCCTTCGCGGGTGTTTACGATGTAGTAAGGGGAGTCGTGCATGGTGTTGCCGCTGGTTGGGGTTTTGCTCCATTGCTGCACCCCGTTGCTATCCACCTTAAACACCCAATACTTTTCAAGATTGTTGACAACCGTGTGGCACAGCACCACGCAGCCGCCATCGGAGGTTAGGCGGGCGGCGTGGGAGTGTTCGCCGTAGTTCAGGCTGAAAAGTTTTTCCCAAAGGATGTTCCGTTCGGCATCCATCCGAATCATCCACACGTCGCCGCTTGGGTCCCCTTTCGAGTCGGTGTGGCCGGTCATGTAGTAGCCACCTTCCGGGCGGTCCAGCACGATGTGGGCGTGGTCGCTGCTGGCGTAGTCAATATCTTTTTCCCAGACGACTTTGCCGTTGTCGTCAATCTTGTACATCAGCGCGTGCTCGTCGCCGCTGAACTGGCGGCCGCTGAATCCGGCAACAAGCCACCCACCATCCAGCGATGGCTCAAGCCCCCAGACCGTTTCGCCAACACCGGGGCGGCCGTAGGTTCCCTCCCATTTTTTATTCCCCTGGGCATCGAATCGGGCAAGCCAGTAATCCACGCTAGATCCGGAGGTCCCCCCTTTGGTCCCAACAACAATAAACCCGCCGTCGCTGGCGGGCTGCATGGCGTAGGCGTATTCGTTTTGCGAACTGCCAACGGCCCAAACGGAGTCGCGGGTTTGCGCGGTGGCTGCGGCGGCCATTGTGCAAAGCATTGCGCCGGCAAGAAGTAATTTCTGTGTCATCTGGTTGAACCTGAGTTTGTATTTAGTGAAGGTCAGTTCTGATTGCTGATTGGGAATAATCTACGGCGGAAGGCGTTATGGAAAAGCGGGCATAAAAAAAAATCTTGCGTGCCGACTTGAAGCAAGCCACCATCTGCTGCGTTCGGCCCACAAGCCATTACTTGGAAGATTGAGCCATGACGCTATTTTTGCCCCCAACATTGCCATGAGGAATCTCCTGCAACATATCGCCATTCTGCTGCAGCTGGTGGCCATTGCTCCGCTCAACACGCTGATGGCGTTTGGGGTTACAAGCCACGCGGCAAACCCGTGTTGCACGCCGCAACCAACGGCGGCTGCCCAAGCTGATACCCATTGCCCACCTGCGGCCCAGGAAGCGGATTCCCACACTGATCCTTCCCCCCACAGCGGCTGCATTCCCCCGGGCGGCGATGCGGGGGAGCATCCAACCCACGATTCTTCCAACAGCACGCACGCGTGTTTCTGCTGTTTTGTGGGGACCATCGCGCATCGGGCCATGCCGGCCCCGCCCGTTCCCCTTGTTGCTCGCCCAAACTCACCCTATCTCCCCTCCCCGCTCTCCACCTTCGCTGTGGTGATTGACCATCCCCCCTGCTGGTTGTAGTTCTGCCGGGCACGTGCGCCACCGGCCCAATCCCCTATCTCGCGCCAACCCTACCGTGCGGCTTCCCGTGTGGCTTTCCAATAGCGGCATGGCGGGGCGATTCATTCAGGAAAGAACTTCAACCGAACAACCATGAACCAGCGATTACTCATACTTCCATTATTGGGATTAGCCTGGGCACAGCTGCAGGCCCAACAACCAATCACCACGCCGCCGTCGCCGCCCGCAGCATTGCCACTTATGCCGTTGCTGGGGCGGGTACTTTCGGCAGGGGATGGAACGCCAATCAGCGGGGCAACCATCCGCGTTGTTGGCGTTGACAGCAGTTACCCCGGCCAGCCCGGGGCCATCACCCGCCCCGATGGGACCTTCACCCTGCAACGCCCAACTGCCGTGGCCATTGCCCTTGAGATCCGCTCCATCGGCTACGAAACCAAAACCATCACCGTGGCCGACACCACCGCAGCGATAACAACCGCGCTGGCCGAAACGGAGACGCTGCAACCCACCGTGCAGGTAACGGGAATCCGCCGGCAACGCTCGGTTGAGGACGCTTGCTGCCGTGTGGAGTCGCTGCAGGAAGAGGTTCAGCAGCACGCCCCGTTCTCCCCAAGCGTTGGCGAGGTTCTTCGCCGCTACAGCTCCTGCACCTCGGCCCGGATCAGTTGCTCGATTGATAATTCCTCCTCGCTCCGGCTGCGCGGATTGGAGCCGACCTACGTGAAAACGCTCATTGATGGAATGCCCGCCTTCAGCGGCTTATCAACCTTCTACGGCCTAAGCCTGATCCCTGCCGGGGCGTTGCAGACGATCAAAATTTCCGAAGGGGCCTCCAGCGGATTGTACGGAAACGGCGCGGTCAGCGGTGTGGTGGATTTGCTGCTGCGCCAGCCCACCGAAATACGCGAGCTGAACGTTACCGCAAACCTTGCTGGCGACGGAACCAGCGTGCCAGAAGGCCGCGACGTTGGAGTTGCTTTCACCGGAATGGCCGGCGATGTTGGGATTGCCGCATTCGGTGCGTTCAACCAGCACGAAGGGGCCGCAGGGGAAGAGACGGTGGCCCGCGATTACACCCGATTCAGCGGCGTTGCGCGGGCCAACGTGATGGCCGACAACGCCACCGAGCTAACGCTGACGGCAATCGGCGCGGGGGAATCGCGGCAGGGGATTGTTGCGGGGATTGCCGGCCAGGACCCGTTCCGCGAAACGGTTGACCTTGCCCGCTACGACCTGATGCTGCGCGGCGCACGCTCCTTCACGGAAACCTCCGAACTCAGCATCGCGGCAATGCTTGGCACGATGAACGCCACCCACGATGCCGGCCAGTTGGCGGCCTCGCGGCTGCAACAGCGGGTGGCGTTCGCCAACCTTCTGTTCCGCACCGAATGGCTGGGGAACCGGCTGACCCTGGGGGGTGAGTTCCGCGCCGACAAGATGGAATCGGAGGAACGCCCGGACCTTGCCTACGATTACTCCATCGGCTCGATTATTCTGCAAGATGAAATTCACCTTTCGGAGCAGGTTGGGCTGCTGGGAAGCCTCCGGCTGGAGAAGCATTCGCTGGCGGGGGAAATCGTTGTGCCGCGTGGATCGGTGCGGTATCAGCCAATGGCCAACATGACGATGCGGCTGATGGCCGGGCAAGGGTTCAAGGGGCAGGCGTTGTTCGATGAACATCATCGTTCCATGGATGGCGTGTACCGTTGGCGGAACAACACGGGCTTCGATTTCGAGCGTTCCACAACCCTGAATTACGACATCAGCTACAGCTTCATGCTTGGCGAAACCGCAGGGATGGATGCCAACTTCAACGCCTACTGGACCGCGATTGATGGGAAAGGAATTCCAGACGCTGATTCGCTGGCGGCGGGGACGCTCTTCATGGTCAACAGCCAACGCCCCACCCGGTTGACAGGGATGGAGTTGCAGCTTCGCCCAACGCTCGGCGAGCATTGGAGCGGGTCGGTGGGGCTTGCGCTGATTCGCTACGCCATGCAGGACGCTTCCGGGGAGTATCAACAACTTCCGCTTGCCCCCCGCGCCAACCTTGACGCATCGGTGATGTACGAAGCCAGCGAGCAGGGAATCGTTGCCGAGGCTTGGGGAAGCTGGATTGGGTCGCAAGTTCTTCCGGCCAATCCCAGCAACCTTTCCACCTCGCCAGCCTACACCCTGCTGAACGTCCGCATCGAGAAGGCGTTTGGGAAATTGGCGGCCTATGCCGGGGCAATGAACTTGCTGGACCAGCAACAAGAGCGCACCATGCCCCTTGCCTTCGAGACCAGCAACCGCGCCGTTGATGGAAGTATCGTGTGGGGTCCGCTGGAAGGCCGCGAGTTCTTTGCCGGGATCCGCTGGACGCTTGGAGGCGGGGATTAGGGGGTGGGGAGCGGGGATTGGGGGACGGGAAGGCGGGGTAGCCGCCCCGACCTCCGTCGGGGTAGCCGCAGGTCTTTAGCCTGCGGCGTCATCCTTTGGATATTGGAAGGCGGGGTAGCCGCCCCGACCTCCGTCGGGATTGATAACAGGTCTTTAGCCTGCGCAACGGAAGCACGGGACACCTCCAAACCCAGCCAAGTTTTCCCAAACCTCAGGACCACCACGCTAGCGGTCTATCCGCCAATCTGAATCATCACGCGCACCCCGTGCCCGGCAAGTTCTTCGGCGGGAAGATGCTCCTTTGGTTTTGCGCCCACCGCCTGCAGCAACAGCGATTCGATTGCCGCATCATCGCCGCCGCCGCGCATCACCGCTTGCAGGTCGAACTCCATCGGCGAATGCAAGCAGGGCATCACCTTCCCCTCGGCCGTCAGCCGAAGGCGTGAGCAACTGCTGCAAAATGGCTGCGTCATCGAGGCAATCACCCCCACGGTTCCCTGGTGCTGGTGGCCGGTGGCACGGCTGCGCAGCTGGTAATCGCGGCTGATGGGCGAGGCTTCGTCGGGAATGCGGGAAAGGTGATACCCGGCCTCCAATCTCTCTAAAATCTCCGCCATTGGGACGCACTTGTCCAGCGTCCACTGGTTGCCGGAAAAGGGCATGAACTCAATAAACCGCACCGCCACCGGGCGTTGCGCCGTGAACTCCGCGAACTCCAGCAGCTCGTCATCGTTCACGCCACGCATCACCACGGCGTTGATTTTCAGGTTCCGGTAGCCGGCCTGCAACGCGGCCTCAATGCCGTCAAGGGTGTCGTGCAGGGCATCGCGGCGGGTTAGCTGGCGGAAGCGGTCGGGGCGGAAAGTGTCAAGGGAGATATTGAAGCTATCCACCGCGTGGCGAATCGCCGGCAGCGTGCGCCGAAGCAGCACCCCGTTGGTGGTGACAGCCAACGTGCGCAATCCCGGAATCTGCTTCAGCCGAACCAGCAGTTGCTCAACCCCTGACCGAACCAGCGGCTCCCCCCCCGTCACCCGAATTTTCTCCACCCCCATCCCCACCGCCACGCGGGCAACGCGCAGAATCTCCTCGAAGCTGAGTATCTCCTCCGATTTCCGCCACACCATATTTTCCACGGGCATACAGTACGCACAGCGCAGGTTGCACCGGTCCGTCACCGAGATGCGGAGATAGGTGTGTTGGCGGTTATAGCGATCTACCAAGCGGTTCATTGTTGCCCTGAAAATAGCCGCACCGTTGCACGCGGCAAACGGAATATATTCACCAAACTGTCAGTTGCTCTTTCTCTCTCTCCAAAAAAAAACTTACCGAACAACCATGACCAGAAAACCACACACCATCAATCGGGTGTTCATTGGGCGATTGCCAAGCGGGGCGGACCTTGTGGGAAGCATCACGCGCATTGCCAACGAGGAAGGAATTGCCGTTGGAACCGTTGCGGTGCATGGCGCGGTGCGGCGCGTGGCGCTGACCATCCAGAACCAGGAAACCCGCTTCAACGAAACAATCGAGCGGGATGGCGGATTGGAGATTGCCGCAGCAAGCGGGACGATTTCGCAGTTCAAAGGGCGCGCGCTGGCACGGTTGAACGGAGTGTTTGCCACCCCCGATGGCCAGCTGCTTGGCGGCACCATCGCGCTGGGGACCATTGCCCATGCCTGCGAGGTTGTTATCACCGAGCTGCACGGCGCAAGCCTTTCCCGCGACTTCGACATGGAAACGGGACTGCCGCTTTGGAAGGCTTCCGCACTGCTGGTCCCGCCAGAAACGGAGTAACTGGAAGGAGCGCGACGGCGATGTTACCGAAACTTCACATGCCCCCCGCCACCGGTGGCCGTATTTTTGCGGCGTGCAGATCCGGCACGAACTTTCAACGAATCAAAGGATTTTTCTGATGACATCATTCCTGAATAAAGGAATCGTTGTTGGGGCAATGGCCCTGATGGCAATGGGTTGCGGCGGGGCCGAAAAGAAAGAGGGCAAAGCAGAGTCGAAGAAGCAAGTAATCACCCAAAAAGGGTCCGACACCATGATCCTGCTGGGCCAGCAATGGGCCGAGAAATTTGGCGCAGCCAATCCCGACATCCAGGTGCAAGTTACCGGCGGCGGATCGGGAACCGGCATCAGCTCGCTGATTAACGGAACCACCGACCTTTGCAACTCATCCCGCCCAATGAAGGACCAGGAGAAGGAGCAGATCAAGCAGAAATTTGGTGCCGATCCGGTGGAGATTCCGGTGGCGAAGGACGCGCTGTCGGTGTATGTGAACGAAGGGAGCAAGGTCCAATCGCTGACGTTGGAACAGCTGTACGGCATTTACACGGGGAAGGTCACCAACTGGAAAGACGTTGGCGGAGCGGATGCCAAGATCATCCTGTATGGCCGCGAGAACAGCTCAGGGACGTATGAATATTTCAAGGAGCACGTCCTGAAGAAAGAGGACTTTGCGCCAGAAACGCAGACGCTTTCCGGAACCGCTGCGGTGGTGAACGCCGTCAGCAAGGACCCGAACGGGATTGGCTACGGCGGCGCGGCGTTCAGCAAAGGGATTCGCGAGATCAGCATTGCCGGCACCGACGGAACCCCGGTGGCTCCAACAAAGGAGAACGTCTATTCCGGGACCTACCCGTTGGCGCGGAGCCTTTACATCTACCTGCGCCAGCAGCCAACCGGCCAGATCAAACAATACCTTGATTGGATTCTTGGGCCGGAAGGGCAAGCCATTGTCACGAACGTTGGCTACTACCCAATCAAGCAGTAACTGAACCGAGTTATTGAAAGAGAGGAAGCCGCCACGATCTGGGAAGGTCGGGGCGGCTGTTTTTTTGGGGGGATCGGGGATTGGGGGGCGGGGAGAACTGCCCAAGCAACCCCATCATCGCGCCAGCGATGGTTGCCAACCCGACCTCCGTCGGGGTAGCCGCCCCGACATTCGTCGGGATTGATAACAGGTCTTTAGCCTGCGCAACGGAGGACGGGGACACCGCCGAACTCAGTGTCACCTCCCAAATCTCAGGATCACCAAAGCACCAGCACGGGCGCATCGGAATTCATTTTTGTCAATTTTCAGACAACCGAACCATATCCATCCCCTATCTTCGCGGCGGCCTTGCGGCTTTCCAAACTCAATTTCCACACGCAACGTAGAAAGGGATCTATGCCCCGTTCATCGGCTTGGTCACGCGACATTTTTGCTTGGACACTGTTCGACTTTGCCAACACTGGCTTTTACGTGGTGATGATCAGCGTCGTCTTCCCGACGTTTTTCAACGACGTAATTGCCGGCGGCGATGAAGCCTACTGGGGGCGCGCCATCAGTGCCTCGATGCTGATTACCGCGCTGATTGGCCCGCTGCTTGGCTCCATGGCCGACGCCACCAACCGGAAGAAACTCTATCTGGGCCTGTTCACCACGGCTTGCATTGTTGCCACGGCGGCAGCGTACGGAACCGGCCCGGGCACGCTGGCGCTGGCGTTCTGCCTGCTGATTGTGGCGAACGTTGGGTTCGAAGGGGGAACGATTTTCTACGATGCCTTCCTGCCGGAAATCACCACTCCAGAAAACTACAGCCGGGTGTCGGGATACGGGTTCGCCATGGGGTATCTTGGCTCGCTGGTGATTCTGGCGATGATCCTCCCGATCCTGAGCGCCGAGGGCCGCACGGTTGACGACGTGCGGCTGACGTTCATCATCGCTGCCGGGTTCTTTGCAATCTTCTCCCTTCCCCTTTTCCTTCGGCTGAAGGAGCATCGCCGCACCATGCCGGATGGAGGCCCCTTGCTGGTTGTTGGATACCAGCGGCTGCGCCAGACGTTCACGCAGATCCGCAACTACCAGGGGGTGAAGCGGTTTCTGCTGGCCTTCTTTGTGTACAACGACAGTATCCTGACGGTGATCGCCTTTGCCTCAATTTATGGGAAGGAATCGCTGAAGATGGAGTTGTCGGAACTGATTCTGTTTTTCATGGTGGTCCAGATCACCGCGCTGATTGGATCGCTGGTGTTTGGGCGCATCACCGCCACGATTGGGGCGCGGCAATCCATCATTATCACGCTGGTCATCTGGCTGGGGATCACCATCGCAGCGTTTTTGGTGGACTCCAAAACTGGATTTTTTGTGATTGGCGGCGTGGCGGGCATCGCGCTCGGTTCGTCGCAATCGTGCAGCCGAACGCTGATGGCACTGCTTACCCCCGCCGATAAGAAGACGGAGTTTTTCGGCTTCTACGATGGCTTCTTCGGGAAAGCATCGGCCACGCTTGGCCCGCTGATTTATGGCGAAGCTGCATCGGCCTACGGCCAACGCCCGGCAATGCTGGTTGTTGGGGTGCTGTTTCTGCTGGGCATTGGGCTAATGTTCCGCGTGCCGGATGCGCGCCCCCAGCTTGCCGAATCGGCATCGTAAAACATCCATCATTCCCGAGAACGCCAAACGCTATTTTCCGCCGTTGTCACCAAAACCGAAAAGGATCACAAACTCCATCTCTCCGCCATGTCACTGATTATCGGAACTCGTGGAAGCGCGCTGGCACTGTGGCAGGCGCACGCCGTGCAGGGGATGCTGCAATCGCGGTATCCAGAACTTGATGTTCGGATAGAGATCATCCACACCACCGGGGATGCCATTCTGGACAAGCCGCTTAGCAACATCGGCGATAAAGGATTGTTCACCAAGGAGTTGGAGGTTGCCCTGTTAGATGGCCGAATCCACCTTGCCGTCCACTCGCTGAAGGACCTCCCCACAAAACTTCCCGACGGGCTGATGCTGGCCGCCGTCACCGAACGTGAGCGGCCCGAGGACGCGCTGGTTGCCCCCGCCGGAACCACCATCGAAACGCTGCCGCACGGCGGAACGGTTGCCACCGGATCGCTCCGGCGGCGGTCGCAACTGCTGCGGTTGCGCCCCGATCTGAACGTGGTTGACGTGCGCGGCAACGTGCAAACGCGGTTGGAGAAATACCGCACGAACGGGTGGGATGGGATGATCCTTGCCTACGCCGGATTGCACCGGCTGGGGTTGGCCGAACAGATTGCCCAGATTATCCCCACCCAGCAGATGATCCCCGCCGTTGGCCAGGCCGCGCTTGGCCTTGAAACCCGCGCCGACGACGCAACCACGCTTGCCCTGCTTCGCGAAATCGAACACCCCTCCACCCGAACCTGCACCGATGCCGAGCGCGCACTGCTCCGCACGTTGGAAGGTGGCTGCCAAACGCCGATTGCCGGGCACGCAACGCTTGCTGGGGACCAACTTACCCTGCACGCCATGATTGCATCGTTGGACGGGCGCACCATCATCACCCGCCACGCAAGCGCCCCCGTCGCCAACGCCGAAGAGCTTGGAACCCAACTGGCCAAAGAATTATTGGAGCTTGGAGGAAAAGAAATTTTGGAGGGTGTGAGAAGCTGATACGCTGGAGCCGATTAGCAAGTGCGCCGCCCCTTCCAAAGGAAAAGGAGCGGCGCACAAGGGTAGGCAATCAGATAGATAAGGTTTATACTTTAGACTGTTTTTCCGATAGTATTTGTTGTACCCGTTGTAAAGTCGCTTCCATGGTCGGCTGGATATTCTCCTCTCCAATGATTGTATGCAGGCCTGCCTTCTCGAAAGCGATTAATGGCTGAGCATGTATCTCCGCAATTACAACAGACACACCACGGCGTTTCATCATCTGATATACTTCTTGAATAGCATGAAGCCCTGTTGCATCAATAGCTGGGACGTGGCGCATACGTATCACCCGAACCGCCAAGTCCGACTCCACAACATTCATCGCCTCCTCGAATTTAAATGAAGCACCAAAGAATAGAGGTCCATTAATTTCATAGATAGCCACACCCGGAGGGAGCTTTTTTTGCAGGGCATATGTAGCTTGCTCCTCTACCTCATCATCATCACGCAGTTCTCGAGTAATAATACCAACATTCGTGACCAAGGTCATGCGCCTCATGAATAGAAAAACAGCTAAGACCATTCCGACTTCAATTGCTATGGATAGGTCTAGCAGTACTGTCAGCGTAAACGTGAGCATCAGCACAATAACATCACTTCGTGGGCTTTTAAGGATTGAACGGAATGAACGCCACTCACTCATATTATAGGCCACCACGGTTAGAATGGCAGCAAGGCACGGCAATGGAATTAGGGTAGCCTGTTGACCAAAGAAGAGCATAATAAGCAGCAGAACCACTGCATGCGTCATCCCTGCAAATGGGGTGCGCCCTCCATTTCGGATATTTGTTGCTGTTCGCGCAATTGCTCCTGTGGCTGGAATACCACCGAATAACGGGCTGGCAATATTGGCGATCCCTTGGGCGATCAACTCAGTATTTGAACGATGTTTCCTTCCAGTCATTCCATCGGCCACCACTGCCGATAGCAACGACTCGATTGCCGCAAGCAAGGCGATAGTTAATGCTGGGTTAAATAGCGTGCGGATTGTATTAAAGTCTATGGCAGGAAGCGAAGGTACAGGAATAGTAGATGGCACCGATCCGAACTTGGATCCTATTGTCTCAACATTGAGATTAAATAGGTGCACTGCGGCCGTTGCGGCAAGTAGCACTACCAGCGGTCCCGGGATGCGGTGAGTGATTTTAGGCCATACAATCAAGACTGCCAGCGATCCAAGAGCGATACCTGTTGAATCCCAATTAATTGTGGAAATTTTTTGAATATAGACACTCCATTTCTCTAGAAAATCTGCAGGGACATCGGCAATTGTTAATCCTAACAGGTCTTTAACCTGCGTTGAAAATATAATGAGCGCAATCCCGCTTGTGAAGCCGACGATAACCGGATGAGGAATAAATTTAATTACGGCACCAAATCGAGCGAACCCCATGATAATTAAGATTATCCCGGCCAGAACCCCAGCAACAGCAAGCCCATCCGCCCCATACTTTTCAATAATACCGGAGATAATAATAACGAATGCCCCGGTGGGGCCACCGATCTGTACACGGCTTCCACCTAAGACAGAGATCAAAAATCCGGCAACGATTGCGGTAATTAACCCTTTTTCCGGCGAGACTCCGCTTGCAATAGCAAATGCGATTGCAAGGGGTAAGGCAACAATGCCAACAATAGTGCCCGCACTGATATCCTTTAGAAATTGATCACGGGTGTACCCTTCTTTCAGGACGGAAAGGAGTTTTGGATAAAAAACCGATGTTAGCCACTGCATGACTTCGCTTTGCTGGTTTATTCGCAGAAACCTGATACCATTACTCCGTAGGGAAAAGACCTACTTTCAGGACACTGATTCTTTGATCCTTTCCTGTAGCTGCAAAATCACATAGTGGAAGATTACGGAGTGGATGCTTTCGGCGGTGCACATGTCGTTCAAGGGGACGTGGACACGCTGGTGCACCATCTCCATCAACTTTCCGCCGCCAAACCCCGTTACCCCAATCGTTGTAATTCCATTTTGGTTGGCGTACTCAATTGCGCGAAGAATATTCGGGCTGTTGCCGCTGCCGGAAATTGCAATCAGCACGTCACCCGGGTGGCAGAAGGTCCGTAATTGCTGAACAAAAATCTGCTCGTACCCCTCATCGTTCCCTAACGCGGAAATAAATGCCACGTTGTCGGTAAGGGAAATGGCGCGAATGCGGCGGTCGCTGGCCAGATCGGGGCAGGTCCCTTTGGCAAGGTCCTGCGCAAGGTGGCTGGCGTTGGCTGCGGATCCACCGTTGCCAATCACAAACACCATTGCCCGGCGTTGGTAGGCATCGAAGATGGTTTCAACAAACTGGTTAATCTGCGCTTGGTCCACAGATTCCAGCGCGCGCTGGGTGTAGGCCAGATAATCGGAAAAATTCATGTTCAGAGAGTTCAGGTTTGGATTATCGGAAATTGGTTCTATTGGCTTACTTCCAGCTGTACCGTTCTTGGTTGAACATCACTTTGCTGCCGTGCGATTCCAACATGAACGGCATTTCGCGGTATCTGGAAAGGGCTTCGCGTAAATTATCTTGATCGGGGCGGCGGCAGTAGGTCATTAAAAACCCGCCCCCTCCTGCCCCGGAAATTTTCCCACCCAATGCGCCCCCCTCCATGGAAGATTGGTACATGGAATCAATTTCGGGATTGGTGACACCGCTGGCTAAGCCTTTTTTCAGCTGCCAATTGCGGTCCAGAATTTCCCCAATGTCATCGAACGAACCGGCGTACAAGGCTTGGCGCGTCTGGAATGCCAACGCTTTAATTTGGTCGTGCGCTTCGATTGTGTCAATAATCCGGTCGCGCTGCTCGGTAAGAATACTGGATGCCTGGCGGACGATGTTGGTAAAAAATAGAAGGATATTGCTTCCGAATCTCCGCTTGGCGGAAGGTGAAATTGCAATCCGCTCAACACCGACCGAACCATCCATCCGGAATTCAAAGGCGCACAACCCACCGTAGGCGGCAATGTATTGATCTTGCTTTCCTATCGGGCGGCCTAATATCTCAATCTCAATTCTGCAAGCCTCCTGCGCCAGCCGCTCGGCCCCGACTTGCTCGCCTTGATATTGGTAGAAAGCATTGAGCAAGCCAACGGTTAAGCTGGAGGACGACCCCAAGCCGGAACCTTCCGATGGAATATCGGCCATCATGGCAACTTCAAAACCTGGCGGCATTCCCGTTAGCCGCGCCGCCTCGCGGACAAGGTCATGCTGGATTTCATCAATCGAATCAACGATCTCCTTTTTTGAATAATCCACATAAATCTTGTCATCGTAGCGGGCTTTCACGATCACATAAATGAATTTATCAATCGCCGTCGAGACAACGTAGCCGCCGTGCTTGGTGTAATAATCGGGAAGGTCGCAACCGCCGCCAGCAATGCTGATCCGAAGCGGAGTTTGTGTTATGAGCATTTTCAGGAAATCGGTTTTTTGAGAATCTTTTTTTGACGACTTGGAAGTAATTGACAATAAAAAAAATCAAACTTTACGCCATGCTGTTTATCCCTTCCCACTCTTTTTCCGCCCGCTGCAAACTCTCGTGGGTTCCGATGTCGCGCAGGTAGCCGCTGATTTCCATGCCGTTCATCGTGCCGATTAATCGTGGCATCACGTGGCCACCAAAATCGAATGGCGGCGGGAATGCCGGATTCAAATAATCCAGCAATTCTGGCCGCCCAACGAACACCCCTGCCGAGGCTAATTCGCCACGTGGGTGCTGCGGTTTTTCTTCAAAGCCCACAATTATTCCTTCTGCACCAAGTTCGGCAATTCCGCAAGCGCGTGGGTTTTCTGGGCGAAACAGCCCAACGGTAAGCGGAGTCGGATAGCGTTGATTAAAGTTTTTCAGTGCCGTTAAATCAACGTTGGTCAAATTATCGGCGTACAGAATAAAGAACTGCTCTTCCTCACGCAGGAATTCCTGGTTAGCGTGGATTGTTCCGGCACTTCCCAGCAGGTGTTCCTCGTGCACAAGGGTGATCTGCACGCCCCCCCGATATGCCGCAGCAAAGGCACGAACCTGATCGGGGAGGTGATGGATATTGACCAAAACGCGGCGCACTCCGTGGCGTTCCAGAAGGTCCATCCACCACTCCAGCAATGGCTTCCCGTGAATGGGAATCAAGCATTTGGTAAGGGTGTCGGTGATGGGCCGAAGCCGCGTCCCCAACCCAGCAGCAAGAAGAAGAGCATTCATTGAAGTATCAGGAATTGCTGCGAGTATAGGGATGCGGCGAAATTTGTTGGGTGAAAAGGTATTTCCTTGCCGCGTACGGCCCTGGCCGCCCTTGTTTTTACTTCTTTACCGCCTGCACAACGTTCATCCCTTTCATGGTCTTCTCAGCATGGTCCAGGATTTGCTGAAGATCGCTTTGGCGTTGCAAGTATTCCACATACTCCTGCACGGAGTCTTGGGCGGTGCGCTTCGGTTCCCAGCCCAGCGACCGGAGCTTGGTGGTGTCGGAGCAAGCATTGCGGGTGTCGCCAAACCGGAACTCACCAGGGATGTTCGGCTCCAGCTCTTCGCGGCCAAAGGCTTGCGCCACAATTCTGTCGAACTCGGCAACGGTGTAGGCTTTCCCCCCCCCTACATTCAGGACTTCATAATGGGTTCGCGGGTCTTGCAGGGCAAGGATGTTGGCATCAACAACGTCGTGGATGTTAATAAAGTCGCGGCACTGCTGGCCATCTTCGTACAGCGTTGGCGCACGCCCCAGCAGGTAATGCAGGCAAAAAATCCGGCAGGCACCGGAGTAGGCATTGTACACCGATTGCCGCGCGCCTTGAACAATGGAGTAGCGCAGCGCGGTGGAAGGGATTCCGTAGCGCAAGCCAAACCGAATTGCTTGTTGTTCTTGGGAATGCTTGCTCATGGCGTAGGCGTTCGGCGGGTTCACGTGATCCTCGGCGGTCCACTCCCATTGCAAGGGCTGGCCGCTTGGGTCCACCCAATCCCATTGGCCACGCTGCAGTTGGTCAATCGTGCGGAGGGTTGGCGCAACGGTGCTTCCATCGGCGCGGCGGTATCGGCCTTCCCCTTGCACAAATTGGGATGATGCCACCACCACTTTTTCAATGGGCAGATGCTGGGCAACAATCAGTTCATACAGCAGCGCGGTGGAGACGGCATTGACATGAAAGAAGGTGGAAAAATCGCTGAGATAATCTTGATAGGCCGCAAGGTGATAGACGGCATCCACGCCACGCAGCGCGCCAAGCATCGCCTGGGGGTCGCGTGCGTCGGCTTCGATAAACTCGATTGCGGGATCAAGGTAGCCCGGCTTCCCTTTGGTGTGGACTGGCTTCTGCAAATTATCCAACACCCGAACATGATAGCCCAGCTGCAGCAATCCGGTCCGCCGTGTGCGAACCGATAAAACCCGCGCCGCCGATAACAAGAACCGTTCCGCTCATGCGCTCACCTTTCTTGGACGTAGTGCGTAGTTCAGCTTCGATTTCAACACCGATTCCGCCGGAACATCGCTCCACAGGATGCAGCCGGAGCCGATCACCGAATCGTGGCCGATGGTGATGTGTGGCTCGATAAAAATCCCGGTGCCGAAGCGCGCCCGGTCGCCGATGTTGGCGCGGCTGGAGGTAATCACCCCCGGCCCAAAGCTGCAATGATTTCCCAGCGTACTGTGGTGTTCGATGCTGCAATATGCGCTCAGGAAATTGTTGTTCCCAACCGTGGCGCATGGCCCAAGTTGGCAGAAGGCAAGGATCACATTTCCGGTTCCGATTGCTGCGTTGATCCCAACCTGTGCGCTGGGGTGGATCACGTTTGCAAAAGGGATTCCCAGCCGGGTCCACTCATCAAAAACGCGCTGGCGAAAAGGGATGCTGGTGCTGACGGAGATCACCACTCCATCGGCTTGATTTTGCTCGATCATCTGCTTCACTGCCGCCCCATCCACCGGCCCAACAACCGGGACGCCGGCAACGCTCCGCCCTTTCAGCGCAGGATTGTCGTCAACAATCGCCACGGCTTGCTGGCCTGGGATTTTGGAGATCGCATCCAGAATCTGCACGGCCCCTTCGCCCCCGCCAACAATTACCAATCGCTGGACCCGCCCGGAGGGATACAGGTCGTTCACAAGGTCGTGCGCCGCCGCTGTTGCCGCCGCTGCCGACCGCTCCGAAAGGAATTGGCGGACATCCGCTTCGGCAATTTTTTTCCCGGGGAACGCCGCCGCTACGTGATGGATATCAACGTTATTCTGCCGCGCCACCATCTCCGCTTTCATGGTCCACGATGGCTCGGCTCCATCAGTTTTTGGGGAATCCGATGGAGGGATTGCAGCGGCAAGAATGGCCTGGACCGCATCAACGCTCATCGGGGAATCGCAGACCGCCGCAACCGGTTCCCCAACGGAAAGCTCGGCCCCGGCTTGGACAAGGAAGGTGATGAACCCGTCGCGGGTGGCCTCGATGTCGAAGATACTTTTGGTGGTTTCGGCAACGCAGATCACCTCCCCTTTTCGCACCGGTTCCCCGGGTTGTTTGGCAAGTTCAACAATGATAGCGGTGGTGTCGTTCGCCCCCATTTGCGGAAGCGGAATCGGATGAATATCGGTCACGAAAGAACCTTCAGGATTGCGTTCAGGATTGTTGTTTCGGAAAGGAGAATTTCATCTTCCAGATGTTTTGCGGCGGGGATCACGGTTGGCAACGCCCCCAAACGGAGTATCGGGCAAGCCAGCTTCCCCATGCATGATTCATAGATGCGTGTGGCAAGCTCGGCCCCCCATCCGTTGGTAGCAACGCCTTCCTCGGCAATCACTACCCGCCCGGAATCGGCAGCGGCGGCGGCCAACAGCGCGGTTGCAGGAAGCGGGCTAAGGCTTCCAGGCAGCACCGCTTGCAGGCGAATTTCCTCATGGCGCAGCCGCTCCAGCAGTGATGGAAGGAAGCGGCTTACTCCTCCGTTGGCGATTAACGTAACGTCCGGCGCGCCGGCATCGCCGAAGTTGCGCAGCCGAACGGTGGGATACTCCGCTTCGGGGTCCAGAATTTCATGGCGGATGCTGTCGGTCGAGGACCGCTGCTGGCGTAGCGGATAGAGCAGTTTGTTCTCGATAAACAGCACTGGCCCATCGGAAGCAATCGCCGTGCGGAGCATCTTCCCCGCGTCGTGAAAGAGCGTTGGGGCAACAACCGTAAGGTGTGGCACGCCGCAAAACATTCGTTCCAGCGACTGGCTGTGGGTTGGTCCATACCCCCGCCCCCCGCCCATCGGCGTGCGGACAACCAGCGGCAGCGCCACCGCGCCATTGTACATCGCTGGGAATTTTGCCGCGTGGTTGATAAGCTGGTCGGCAGCAAGGGTGATGAAATCGCCAAACATCAGCTCGGCCACGGGGCGCATGCCGCGCAGCGCCAAACCGTTGGCCATTCCAACAATCGCCCCCTCGCAAATCGGCGTTGTGAGAACGCGGTTGGGGAACGCCGTGGAAAGCCCCTTCGTTACCTTGAATGCCCCTCCGTAGGGGTCCAGAATATCCTCCCCAAACACCACAACCGAGGGGTCATCGCCCATTGCATCATGCAGCGCGTTCCGAAGCGACTCAAGGTTGGTAAGCTCCTGACTCATTCCCCCTCCTTGTTGATTGCCACTGTTGCCAACGGGCTTTGCAGCGCCCACTCCACCGCCGCCTGAACGCGCCCCTGAACCGATTGCTGGATATCCTGCCGTTGCTCCGGGCCAAGCTGAAGTTCAAGTTGGCGAAGCGGGTCGCGCTGCCCGATGGCGGCAATTTCTTCGGAGGAGCGGGTGTCGTCCCCTTTGCTGTGGGGACCAAGCCGATAGCACTTCACCACAAGAAAAGCGGGGCATTGCTGCTGGCGCACCAGGGCAACCGCCGCTGTGGCAGTAGCATGAAGTGAAAGGGGGTCGAAAGAATCGGCGGTAAACGTCTGAATGCCAAATGTGGTAGCGCGGGTGGCCAAATCGCCAGCGTGCTCTTGCGATGCCGGGGTGCTTTGGGCAATGCCATTATCCTCCAGCACAAACAGCAGCGGAAGCCCCCACAGCGCGGCGATATTCATGCTTTCATAGACGGCCCCTTGCCCCATGGTCCCATCCCCCAAAAACACCGTAGCGATTGCCCCAGTGCCATTCATTTTTTCGGCAAGTGCGGCCCCCACCGCGCACGGGGCAATTCCCCCCTGAATGCCGTTGGTGTACAGGTTCCGCGTGTGCAGATGCTGGGTTCCGCCAATTCCACCACACACCCCTCCTTCGCGCCCCAACACTTCCGCCAACAAGCCTTCAACATCGCCGCAGTACGCAAGGAAATGGCCATGGGCGCGGTGGTTGCTGAAGATCACATCGCGCTGGCGGTCCAGGGCGTTCACCACCGCCACCGCCGACGCTTCTTGGCCAATGCAAGTATGCACGGTTCCGCTCAGCTTCCCCTGGGCGAACAAGTCAAGAAATCGCTGCTCGGTTTGGCGAATCAGAAGCATCTGGGCGTAGAAACGCGCTGGCAGGTCGTGCGGTTCGTCAAGGAAATTATGTGAAGGAGTCATCATTGAGCAGGGTTAGCGAATTGCCCCATCATTCATTCTTGGCGCATCCAAATTACAGCGTTTCGCTCCTTGGTTGTTCCATTCACAATGCGGAATCCCAGGCCATGCAAATGCTGGACTAATTGATGGATGGGGTGAAGCGTCGCCGAAGGAAGCGGGTGATATTCAAACCGAATTTCTTTGATTTTTTTCAGTGTCTCCTCGGCGGCATTATACATGATCTCATACTCCGCACCTTCGCAATCCATTTTTAAGATATCACAGTGATGAACCTGATGCTGATCCATCAAATCCTCAAGAGAAAAACATTGAATGGGAATTTGGTCCACAGCCTGATAAACGCCCGCCACCAACGTATGCGAAAGTGCGGAATCGGAAACCATCAGCATTTGCGTGCCAGTGGCCCCGGCAACTGCGCCGGGGATTATCGTGACCTGGCCACCGGCATTATTCTGGCGGATATTCCGCTCCAGCAATTCCACCGTTGCGGGCATCGGCTCGACGGCAA
Organism: Chlorobiota bacterium; assembly: GCA_016710285.1. Classification (NCBI taxonomy): domain Bacteria; kingdom Pseudomonadati; phylum Chlorobiota; species Chlorobiota bacterium. The sequence continues at coordinate 468,057 of JADJXR010000001.1, forward strand.
TAACGCGGGTTTGCTTCCCCTGCCGCGCAGCAAGCAGCGCAAAATCGCCGATGCTTGCGCCGATGTCAATCACCACCGCGCCATTGGGGACATCGCCATATTCTTTTTTAATAAACGTAGTGGCGATATTTTCTGATTCAACGGCCTGGTTCAACGTAATAGCAAGCCCGTTCCGTAACCGAAACGTCCGGCATTGTTCATCAAAACCGATATAGAGTTTTAAGAAAGGCCACCAATTTTCCACCGTCCGCACAATTGTGGGAAGATACATACAGTGCCTCCAGGTACTCCAACGGAGAAACTTCCGAAATGAGCGACGCATGAGGTTACGGTTTATCGAATAATTGTGGATTGGGCGGAGATCGAGGAGGAGATCAGCGATAATAACTCCACAACCTTTGCCCCCATTGCTCCGTTGTTTGGCAGCGAGCGGCCATGCAGGATTGCTTGGATAAAGCTATCACACTCCATCCTCAATGGTTCATGCTGTTCCAGCGGCAGCACAGAGATTTCGCCGGCTGAATAAAACAATTGTTGCGCGTCGGAATCTTTTGCACCGATCCGGTTATCAACGGGGTTGCTGAAGAATTTCACTTTGCCATCCAATGCCAGCATTTCATCATAAACTAACGTGCCATGCTGGGCGAACACTTGAAGCAGGCGGCTTTTATTGGCCGATAGCCAACTAACATGGATATGCGCCGTGGTTCCGCTTGGGAACGTCATGCTGATATGGGCATTATCCACCAATCCTTCCCATTGATAGCTATGGCCAACTGCTGAGACTTCAACCGGCATTTCGTTGGCTAAATGAAGAATAATTGAGAGGTCGTGCGGGCATAAATCCCACACCACATCCACAGTGGTTCCTGGCGGTCCCGGGTTAATTCTGTTGGAAGAAATATGAAAGACTTTTCCAACTTTGCCAGCGCTAATTTCTTGGTGCAATTTCCTTACGCCCGGCGCAAACTGAAAAACATGGCCAACAGCAAGCACTTTATTGAGGGATTTCGCTAACTCAACAAGGTTCCAGGCATCGGCAGCTATGGAGGTCAGGGGTTTTTCAACGAACACATGTTTTCCGGCTTTCAACGCCAGCGTGGCAAGCTCGGCATGGGTTGCAACTGGAGTTGCAATGGCAACGGCATGAATTGCGGGGTTATCCAGAATCTCTTGAAATTCCAGCGTTGTATGGATTTCTGGATATTGCTGGCGAATAAATTCAAGCCGTCCGGGGCGGGTATCGCTTACCGTTTGGACAATTGCATTCGGCAAGCTGTTAAAGTTGCGTACAAGGTTCGGCCCCCAATACCCACACCCAATTACACCAACGTTGATCTTCAAGGGTTTTATGCTCCTCCCCGTCCAAAAAGGACAATGGGAATTGTTTTAAGGATGATTTTTAGATCCAGCCATAGCGAGCAATGCTGGATGTAGTAAAGATCAAGCATGACGGAGTCGTTGAACGTCACGTCTTGTTTATTACGCCCCAGCACTTGCCATAAACCGGTCATTCCAGGGGTAATCTGGAATCGCAGTTTATGCCATTCGTCGAAATGTTCATACTCATACTGTAAGCACGGGCGGGGACCGATTAAGGACATTTCGCCGCGCAGCACGTTCAGCAGCTGCGGTAATTCATCCAAGGAGTACTTCCGCAAGGTTTTTCCAACGGAGGTGATTCGGCTGTCGTTCTTCAGTTTTTCTGTGGTAGAATTTTCCGAAATAATTTTGCGCAGATGTTCGCGGTGCACGGCATCGTCCATGCTTGCGTGCATGGTGCGGAATTTATACCACGTAAACAGCTTTCCATGCTTCCCCACAACGTTCGATTTATACAATACGGGACCGGGCGAGGTGATTTTCACCGCAAGGGCAATCGCAAGAAGAAAAGGGGAAAGAATCAAAGTCAAAAGCCCGCCACCAACGATATCTATGCTCCGTTTGGCAACCCGTGCAATCGGGCGCATCTCGCGCGGGCGGAGCGTAAATGTTGGGATGCTCTCAAATTCGCTTGTCCCAACTTTATTTTGAATAATTCTAAAATGGTTTGTTGTCACCGTAACCGGAAGCCCTGTGGCGCGGCACTCTTCCACGATCGTGAGTAAACGATTATACTCAATGGAATTAATGGTGACGTAGATTTCATCGGGCCTTAACCGTTCCACAATTGTGGCAACTTGGTCAATGGGGCCATGGATATTTTTCCCCAGCAACTTCCTCCCAATTTTTGCGGGATCGTCGTCCACAAACGCTTTTAGGCTAAGGCCAAGTTCTGGGGACTGATTGATGTGGGTAGCAAGGTTTTGGCCGGCATGGCCCGCTCCAACAGCAAGGATGTGGCGGGTGATAACGTGGCTGTTAATCAACCGGCGGAACAGCTTCCGGACCACCCCAATCCGCACCACCGAAAGGGAGAACCACCCGCCGAAAATGAACAGCAGAATGTTCATCCGGCTGTAGGCCAGAAGATCAAGGTCCTTGATGAAGAAAAGGAGCACGGCTTGAAGAATTCCAAGCCAGAGCATCCCTTTCCCAAGGTTGACCACTTGGTCCGCACCGGCAGCAAAGACCTTATGGCGGTATAAGTTGACTTCGCGAAAGATGGGAACCGCCGCGATTGCCGAAGCAATAAACAGCAGTACCTCGTTGACTTGTAGCAGATACCCAGTGAACTCGATCCGAATCCCGATAATCAGCGCCGCCACCACCAACAGCACGGATAGATCGGTAATCGCAAGCAGCAGTTTTGCGTGGCCGACTGTGCGAATGATTGTCGTCACAACTTCCTCCTTGTTTGACGTCAATACAGGAAACTCGCCGATTAGAGCGGGCAAGAAGCGCGGCCCAATGGCTTCCTACCTGATGCACGACAGTTGTGCAGGTTCCTCACGAAAGCGGCGCAAACATACGAATCACCCTTGCAACTTCATGCAGCGTTTCTTTGCTGTGATGCTTCCAATCGTTTCGGTTTGCAGGGCGTTGCACCCACGGAATCTTCGCGACATCCTCCACCGACTCCAAGAACTGCAACGAACCATCTCCTGACAGGTGTTCATCCACTGCCCCTCGCTTTCCGGTAAACATGCTCCATGTTGGGGTTCCCAACAACGCCGACTCCCGGTTCATCGTCCCCCCGCCACTGATGGCAAGGTCGGAGTGATACAGCAACTGAAGGCCCGGCAGCGCACGCTCCGGTATCACCACCCGGGCTGCGGGAACGTCGGGAAGAGCCGCACGAACCAACGTGGATTCCAATCGTGTTTTGGGAAGTACGACCACAACAGCATCGCGGTTTGCAGCCGCCACCCGGATCACTTCCTGACAGATTGCTTCGCTGCGGGGATCGTGGTAGTTGCCGATAAGCCCGGGGGGGCGAATCGTTATCAGCAGCTGGTTGGGGGCCACGCCAAGCGATTGGCGGAACCCCGGGTCGGGGGAAAATTGCGGCAAGTAGAGATGCTCCTTCAGCCCATGATAACGCTGGGTTTTTGCCAGCGGAACCCCGGCTTCCTGCAGCCGCTGATCGCTAATCATTGCTGGGCAAAGAAGGTGGGTTGCCAACCGGCTGAAGATCCGCATCTCGGTCCATTCGTAGTCGAACATCACCACGGACCGAACCCCCATCAGCCGCGCAGCAAGCACTTGTGTTCGGGATCCGTGGCTAAGCGCAAGCTGGGGCGCGAACCGGCGCACAGCGTTCCGCAACTGCAGGGTCCGCACCGGAAGATTTAGCACTTTTTTGACTTTGCTTCGCCCTGCGTGCTGGCCCACAATCGTGGCATCCACCCCAAGCTGCTCCACAAGGTCCACAGTTTGCGCAAACCGGCGCGCGGTGATCATCACCTTTGCCCCCTGCCCACGCAACAAGGCGATCAACGGAGCAAACAGAGGAACGTGGGGGGAGTTATCAAGGTCAATCCAAAGGCGAAGCCCGATGGAGTGATGGAGCGGAGCATCCAAAACCGGTTGTTGGCTAGGGTTCATCATTGCAGCAATTCCAATTCTGTGAACTCTGCAAAACCTTCCCGTCCGGCCCAGGCATAGAGTATCCAACCGATATGGTAGGAGCGGCACTCTGGGTTCAGCGTAATTCCTGTGGCGCGTAATCGGCTTGGACGATGGAGCAGGATGGAAACCGCGCTTCGTGCCAGCCGCCGCGGGCGTTCCAGCGGTTCATCCCTGCGGTGCGAACGGTGGATAAAAAATGGGTCACGCTTCATCATTGAAGCCCCTATCTGGTTGTTCCCAAACAGCCAGCGGTAGCTTCGCTCGATTGCCGGGCGCGCTTGCTCCATCCCGAAATCCAAAGCCGGAAACAGCCAGAGCATCGCCATGGCATCTTGGTGCACGCTGTACACTTGGTACCAATCCAACACCGCCCCACGTTTGGCATCAATAAACCAGGGCCATTCCCCCTGCGGTCCCTGCAGACCGATGACTGTGCTTGCTCCGTGGCGGAACAGCGCAACGGCTTCTTCATTCTGGAAAGTGCTCCCATACTCAGCCAGCGATTGCAGGATATAGACCACTCCGCCAAACGATGTGCACCGCCGCCGCAGCCCCGTTAGGCTGAAATGTGGCAAGCCAGTTTCTGGGACGATAAGGCGATCGCGAATCGTCCGGTAGAGTTCATCGGCCAAATCTTTATCCGCTTGGCGTTGGCCGATTCGGGCAGCGTTCGTGCAACCAAACAGCATCCACCCCAGGTCCTGCGCCGAAAGGTTGTTGGCGTTGCCTCCTTCCAGAATTTTTTGGATTTGGTTGATGAACTCCTGCTGGCGGGGATCGTTGGCGCGTGCCAGCAATGCAAGGGTCAAACCGCAATCGGCGGGATTGGTGATTGCGGCACGGTTGGCGCGCAGGAATTGCTCGATCATCCGGTCCAGCTCCCAATCCAACGGATAGAACTGCAATGCTTGCTGAATTCCCAACAAGGTGTTGATGGTGTATCGCAGTTTCAGCGGGTGCTGGAAATCGTTCACGTAGCTTCCGCCAACAATCCGTGTGGAGTAGCTAAACAAGCCACTGCCACCGTCATACATGGCATGAAGCAATGCGGAGCAATGATGGAGTAGCGCAGGAACAGGGCGTTCTCCCCGCTGCCGCATTCCAGCAGGGTGAGCATCTGACCCCGGGTTGATCGGGGCATTGGCTTCCAGCGGTGGTTTGTTCCCTGGGTTCATTTGGCTGGCTCCGTCAGCGTTCTGTACGCTTTCAATTGCTCGTTCAATCGTTCTGGATTTCGGGCTGCGGACAAGGCAAACAGCATCCACACTTGGGTCCAACGGAGGAAGAGGCGGGTGTCGTTCTTTCCAGGATGTTGGCGGTAGATGTAGCTTCCCGTGCCGGAATCCCAAGCGGATTCATCCAGCCGCCGAAGCAGCGCGTTGGCGTGCTGGCTTCCTTGCTTGGAATCGGCAAGCATCATAAAAATTGCGGTGGCGGCGTAGTTATGGGGGTCAATCGGATGCAAGCGGTTGGGGAAATAGTTGACCAATCCATCCTTGCGAAGGAACTGCTGGCGGTAATACTCTATCATCTGCCCCACCTTCTGCCCAACGCGCTGTTGGTCCACAAAGGGGTTGGTTGCGGCAATTCCTTGCAACGCGGCAACCACATACAGGTGGTGGAAGCAATCGGTCCAGCCGCCGCGTGAGTGATCGTTGTATGGGATATAACCATCGGCACGCACCGCAGCAAGCGTGGTTTCGGTTGCTGCGGCAGCAAGTGTTAGATACTCCTGATTCCGAACCAACTTCCCCCCGATGCTTAAGGCCAAACAGCCCAACACGTTGGCGTTGTGGGTATTGATTGTTGACGTTGTGAAGTACCCCAAAAACGCCCCGGCATTGCCAACACGCCGGTGGCGGCTGGCGTACCAACGCAAGGCTTGCTCCAATGGCTGGCGGTAGTTTTCCCCAGAAAAAGCAATCACCTCATGGAGTAACGCCAGCATTGCAAACGCGCCCGGAACAAGGGTTGAGGCGCGCCGGGGATTCACCCCATCGTACAGCGTCCCCCAAGTGTAATCATACCCCCAATGGATGGTGTCATCGCTTGCCGATTTCCCCGCCATTGCCACCAACCGCTGCAGCATTGTTTCGGCGGCATGGTCCCACTCCGCGCCAAGCAACCGATAGGCAAAGTAGCAGCAAGAATAGATTTTGGGATCCGGAATGGGGGGAACCCGCAATGATTGCCGAACCCAATCCGGGGCAATGCGGGAACCGAACTTGCTAAGCAACAACTGGGGAATACGCCATGTGGCAGGGAGCCAAGAAAGCAACGGGGAGTTGGGAAGGTCGAACGGGTCGTGGCCTTTGTAGTTATGCCGTGCGATCAACGCATGAAGCTGGGCAATGCGCCCCTCCATCCACTCTGTTTCATTGATGTTCACGGTTTGGCTTGGCTATTGTTCGGCAGCACGGCGGCGGATAGCATCGGGAGAATGGTTGATAACCAGATACTCACCAATGGCAAGCGCATCCAAATTAGCGGAAAGGAAGGCCTTCACCGCCTCGGCTGGGGTGCAGATGATCGGTTCCTCGTGCATGTTAAAGCTGGTGTTAATCAGCGAAGGAATCCCGCTTAGGCGATGATAATGGGTCAGCGTATCATAGATAGAAGGGTTCACCTCGCGGCGCACAAATTGCGGGCGTGCGGTTCCATCCACATGAACACAAGCTGGCGATTGCGCCCGCATTGTTGGGGTGGCATCAAAGGTGATGGTCATAAACTCGGCAGTGTGTTCGGCACCGGAGACGTTGTTGTAGCAGCTGTGGGCATGCTCCATTAACGTGACAGGCGCAAACGGCATAAACTCCGAGCGGTGTAATTGCTGATTGAGCCAATCGTTGGCGGCGGGGTCCTTGGTGTGATAAAGGATTGAGCGATTCCCCAAAGCCCGTGGGCCGAACTCCATCCTTCCCTGGAACCGAGCAATGATATACCCTTGATGGAGCAGTTCGGCCAGGCGAAGCTCCATTGTGCCAGAGGTTAGCTCTTCGTACTGAAGCTGCGCAGCATCCAGTGCCCCCCTGATTTCTGCCGGTGAGAACGCTGGGCCAAGATAGACATCATGCAAACGGTACGGAGCAAACGGCGTGCGCCGGTGGGCAGCCAGAATTGCCGCGCCAAACCCAGTGCCTTCATCCCCCATTGCTGGCTGAATGAAGATATTGGCAAAGCCTAAAGCCTTTACCCGCTGGTTCAACTTCACGTTAGCGAACACCCCACCAGCAAGCACGATATTCTTCCCCTCCGGCTGCGGAATATGCTTGCGAATCAGCGCCAAAACATCCCGCTCAAGCAGGAACTGAATGGCGGAAGAAATTTCCTCCTTGGTCCATCTTCCAAACCGCGTGTTCCGAAGCTCGCGCAGCCGTGCAAGATTCGCATCAGCATCGGCAGTGTGGATTAAATAGAACCAATTTTCCGTTGTGCCGCGCCGGTACTGCTCAGCAAACCAGCGGTCCAGCTCGCTTACAAGCTCTGGGGGAGCCTCGGCATAGGCAGCAAGTCCGGTGACTTTTCCGGGATGGCGGTCGGGGTTAAAACCGAGCATACCTGTAACCACCTCGTAGGCCTGCCCGGCAATATGTTGGCTTTGGAAATAGCGGTCAGTAATCTGGATATTTCCGTTGCTTCCCTTCCCCACCACTGCCGACAGCAAATCCCCAACGCCATCCACCGAAACAATCTCCGCTTCATTCATCCCTGCGCAGTAATACGCGCTGGCCATGTGGCATAAATGGTGTTCGAATCCATATTCGGCAGCGCGTCCCATGAAGTAGGATGTGTCAACCGACAGGCGATGGAACTCGCGGTCGCGCAGGATTTTTTTGCGATACCACATCCGTGCCACCTCGCTGATTCGTTCCAGCGGGGGAATCATAAACAGGTTATTGCTGGCACAATTGCGGTAATACTCCGCCTCACGCTGAATTCTGCGGCGGGTGTCAATGCGCCCGATAGCAATCGGGGCAGAATCAATCTGGTAGCGGCTGGCAGCGAATTGGTAGGTCAAATGGGGCATTCCGCGTTGCAACTTCACCCGCGTAAAGCGTTCTTCGCTGGCGCAGAATATCGGTTTGCCCAATTCATCCACCAAGCAAAGGCTGGCTCCGTGGCTTTTATTGATTCCAATTCCGGCAACGGAGTCGGTATGATTGCCTGTAGTCATAAGAATAAGTAGCGATGCGAACGCGGTTTTATGTTTTGCTATCCATCCGTTGAGATTGCGCCTGTAGCCACATCATCACTGTGTAGATTCCCCACAGGCGATGCGCATGATCCCGTTTTCCGGCAATATGCTCTTCTAGCAGCCGTAGCGGGAAATCGGCGCGAATATAGTTGGCCGCAGCAAAATCGGGATGTGTGAAAACGCGACGGGCTTCTTGGCCAAGCCACCCTCGCATCCAAGCACGAATAGGAGTACCGAACGCAGCCTTAGGGCGATAAATAATTTCGCGAGGCAGATATGCTTCGGCAGCACGTTTTAGAAGATACTTTTGTGTGCGTCCATGAATTTTCAATCGGCTTGGCACGCGTGCCATAAATTCCACAAGTTCAACATCTAACAGTGGAGGCCGGGATTCCACAGAAGCAGCCATAGATGCTTTATCACTGTATGCTAAATTCAATCCTGGAAGAAAAAGTTTTGTGTCTAGATAGAGCATCGTATCAATAAAAGAACAATGCTGCGCAGATACTGCAATCTGCTTATAACGCTGAATAGGGTAAAGATCATCAAAGGGAATTGATGACAAATCTTGAGAGAGCAGTTGATGTAATTCGTCAGGGTTGAAATAGGCAAAACCGAACATAAAGGCATCTAATGGAGGGCGTTCGGCGCTTCGCACAAATTTTTGAGCCCAACGCGCCAGCCGAACTCCTTTCCCACCGATTGCCACTGGTAAGCGATTGACCACCGGGTGAACGATTCCTGTGCGAAGCCAGCGAGGTAGCCGGTGGTATTGCTGAATGAATAATGCAGCAAGCTGCTTTCGATATCCTCCATAGACTTCATCCCCCCCCATTCCATTAAGTAGAACCGTGGTTCCGCGCTGTTTTGCGCCGTGGCTAATTAGGTAGGTATTAATTGCGGCACCGTCAGCAATGGGTTCGTCAAGATGCCAAAGTAATTTGGGAAGAAGGTGATTAAAATCATGGGTTGCAAGAATTTCATGATGCGTGGTGTTGCATATTTTAGAGACAATTCTTGCATACCGGGCATCATCCGGCATGGCTTCCATGCGTTTATCATCTTCGCTAAAAGCAATTGTATAAGTACTTATATCCGCATTGCTCACTTTACGCATTAGTGCAACAATCAAGCTCGAATCTAATCCCCCAGAAAGAAACGCCCCAACAGGAACATCTGCCAGCATTTGCCTTTGCACAGCTTTTTCAAGAATTGAGCGTAACTCATCAACAAGATCATCTTCACGGCGGCAAGGTTTTTCTTTTTCAGCGATAAGAGGAACGTCCCAATACTGATGTAATTGAAATATGCCATTAGTAAAAATTCCGTAGTGACCAGCAGGAAATTTGTGTATATCTCTAAATCCTGATTTAGGCTCAGGTGTCCAAAGAAATAGCAGTGAGCTTATTACAGAATCCTGGTCAATAATTGGGGCGATATTCTTTACTTCAAATAGAGCTTTAGCCTCGGAGGCAAAAGCAAATTTTTCACCAGAGTGCCAATAGTACAAAGGCTTTATGCCAAAATGATCCCGGGCAAGAAATAATACTTGAGTTGTAGGGTTGTAGATAGCAAAGGCAAACATGCCATTCAATCGCTTTACACAATCCTCGCCCCAACAATCGTAGGAAGCAAGAATGATTTCAGTATCAGTATCAGAAGAAAAAGTATACCCTTTGCTTTTTAATTCTTCACGCAATTGAGGATAATTATAGATTTCGCCATTAAATACAATCCAAGAATCATCCATTGAATTTTTCATTGGCTGATGCCCAGCCTTCGATAAATCAAGGATAGATAATCGGCGATGCCCAAGCCCAACATATTGATCTTGGAACCAATAGCTACCGGTATCATCAGGACCACGATGTGCCTGCACTGAGACCATTTTTTGTAAGACAGCAGAGGAACCACATTTGACAAGACCGGCGATACCGCACATTAATTATTTTTACCTCCATTTATCACTTCTTGCAAAACTGATACTAGCTGTTGATGAGTAATGGCAGTAGAGTAATTTTCCTCAACTCGTTTACGGGCGTTATTCCCCATTATAGACCTTAATTGAGAATTTTGCATAAGCTGTGAGATTGCTTCAGATAGCTGCTGGGGGTCTTCAGGTTGAACAAGGAAACCCGTTTCTCCATGCTGGATCATTTCTACCATAGCTCCTTGTGGGGTTCCAATTACTGGCTTTGCTGCTGCCATTGCTTCCAATACAACCCAAGGCATTCCCTCTGGCTTTATGGGAACGAACGCTACAACATCAGCAGATTGGAGCAATTTCTTTTTCTCTTGACCAGTAACGACTCCTGCTAAACGAATATATCTCCGTAAATTAAAAATATTAACTAAGTGCAGGCAATGTTCTTTATATTCTGAATTCAGCCAATCGCCCGCAAATATCATTTGAAAAGAAAAAGAATTCTTAACGAGTAAAGCGGCAGCCTCAATAAGAACATGCGTCCCCTTATCATGAAACATGTTAGATAAGCACAAGACTGTAAAAGGAATATTATCATTTTTGTCTGTAAATGAAGTTTCATTTTTCCAGCTTTCAACATCAATGCCATTAGATATTATTCTAATTTTATGTGGATCAACAATGTCTTGAAATATACATCTTAAATTCTCAGATAAGACGAGCACCCGAGCAACTTTAGCTAAACTTCTTTTAGCAATAAATTTTCCAATCCATCCATTATCATGAATGATATCAAAACGCCCAGAACGCAGATGTACTATCGTAGGAATTTTAAAAAAACTTGCAATCATTATTAAGGTAGCATCGCGAAAAAAACCCCAGAACCCTCTTGCAATTGATATATATATTATTGCTGGCTTATATGAAATAACACATTTAACAAAGTTCTTACAATGATAAAGTGCTTGAAAAATATTATGAATATTAAATTGTCCTATACCAGAGAATCCGGATCTATCACCGATATCCAAGCAGTGTACCACAAAAGATTCCTGTAAAATTTTGGAGCCTAAAAGTTGGAGTGTAGCGGCAGCAGGTCCAATATGTGGAGGGGGTAAAGGACCAATCAGCAGTAAACGATCTGAGTGCATTGCAGAAAAGTTGTTGAAGATTGAATCACCTATCTTGTGTCAGCGTACCAATCTGATTTTAAGATTAGTTTATTACTATCAACAGCATTTTGTCGATCAATTTCAATTTTATTTGAAACTGCCCAGAATAACAACCAAATAGGTATAGAAACACGAGCAATTTCCATATAGTTATCCAGAGGAGATATAAAAATAAAATACATAAATGAAATCATTAACCCTGTTGATAGTGGAATTAGGATAACATCTCTTCTTAGTTTAGCATATTGCAGATATTGTATACAGCGGCGCAATGACGCACCATAGAGTATACATATGATTAGCAATCCAGACATACCGATTTCAGCTGCATTTGCAAGTATGCTTGAATTTGGATTATTTATTTGAATTGAACCAAATAATAAGTCCATACTGTATAAAGGTAATATATATTTGATTTGCACATCAGTATAGTAATTTTGATTACCGAAAATCGTCTGTAAAATTGCTCCAACTCCTTTAGCTTTAGATCCACTCATTTCGATAGTAAAAGTATAATTTGCTCGACTTACAAAAGTTCCTGGCCCACTTCCAACCACAGCCATGTAAGGATACTCTTCATACATGAGCCATGTATTAATATAGGATTTAACCTTACCATAATTTAGGACGACTGATGGGTTAGCAGCTAGGACTAGCAAATCATCATATTTCAAATTAAAATCGGAAGAGCTAACATAACTCATACCGTATCCAAAGCTAAATCCAATAATTACGAGTACAATTGATAATCTAATAAATTTTTTACCATATAGAATAACGAATCCGATTGCATAAGATGCCAAAAAAACTGGCAGAGCTGTTCGATATTGCAATAATATAAAAACTATTAAAAAAAATAACAATCCGATTAGATATAAGAAATTCTTCTTTTGCTGTAAATAATATCGCCCTAGACAAATTCCTCCCATAATAGATAGCAATACAGAAAATTGATAGCAATTATTTCCGAATGTTCCAGATACCTTATCTGGATCCTGAGTGGTGATAAATGCAGGTATACTGATGAGAAGCACAGCCAATATTTCGATAATTATAATAAAGTTATAGAATTTATAAATCTTATTTATCAAGTCATCTTTCTTTTCAATTAAAAGATTTAAAGATATGTAAAGCAATGGACCCTCAAGCATACCAAAGATAAACAGAGACGCTGGACCTAAATAGATTCTATCCCAATTCACCAAAATTGAAACGCAAGAAAGAATCACAAACATTATAACCATAGAGACTATATGGCGGAATGTAGATGATTTTTTCGTTTTTACAGAACGAATCGTGCATAGCAATAAAAATATAGGAATTACAATAATGTCAACTACATCTATGACTTTAGGAATAATACCAAAAGTTTCTGAAAATAGACGACTAATTAAGAGTATTGAAATGAATAGGATAACAACTGTATTCATTTTAAGCACCTATCAATTAAAATCATCACTTCTTCTACTGATATATCCTTCACATGATCTTTTTTTATCACAATGGATCTATTAGTATAAGGTCCGATGTGTGATGGGGTAGTATCTCCGAACAATGCTATAATTTTTACATTTGTTGTTGTAGCAAGGTGCATGATCCCTGAATCATTGGTAATCAACAGTTCGCTTTGTCGTAACAGCAATGACACCTCGTTTAGGTTGAGCCTTCCTATTAGATTGATAATTCTTTTAGGATTATCAATATTAATTTTAGCTGCAAAATGCTGCTCCTCTATACCTCCTACAATAATTACTATAACATCTTTTTCTAAAAGGTATTCTACTATCTTAGAATAATTATCAATTTGCCATATTTTTTGCTTTCTACCTCCTCCTATATGAATAACTATATATTTTGCTCTCCAAGTATAATAGTAAGGATGCTTAAGTATATATAATTGAGGGACATGTATTTTGCATACAATCTCTTCTAGTGCAGGATTGAATACTCCTATGTTTTTTACAATCTCAAGATTCAGATCGACTCTGTGACGCTTTTTATTGTCACGAATCAAAGTGTTATATAAAAAATCATAATTTCTATATTTAACAACTAATTCTGCTTTATCAATTTTTATTTTATGTTTAGCGAAACTAAAAAATGCGTACAAATAATGTATAATTGTATTTGAAGGTTGTGATCCAATAAAAACATCACATTTAATGCGAAGAATTGAAATGTACGATTTTATAAGAGAGAATGGTTCTTTTTTATATACGATTCGTCTTGATATATATGGATTAAATTTGAAAATTTCAGCATTTAAATTATTAGCGACAACAGTAATCTCTATATTATTATCATATAATTTTATTGCTTCAATAATCGGAGTCGCCATAACAGCATCTCCAATACCTGCACCGCACAACACAGCAATAGAACGATAATTAGTGCTGCCATCGTTCTTTTGAAAAAAAAGATGCCAACGATGTAATGTCCTGATTACCCGTTGTATGGCATAATACATCTGAATTTTCATAAAATTTTTCTTATGAGCATTTTATATACAAGTCCAGAATTAGATATGAAGACAATAAGATTATACTCAACGCAAATCGGCCACCAACTCCACCACCTCCTTCGAGCTGTGATGAAGATGCCCCTCCAATTCCTTCGATACCGCTGACTCCTGTTCATCACTCAGCTTCCCACTATAGCTGACATACCTGTCTTGCATATAATCCCCAAAACTCTTGGAAACTCGATACCCTTCAGCATACCGATAAATCGTCGAGCTATCAACTCCCAATGCAAATGCCGTCTTCGCAACGCTAAATCCTCCGTCGAGCATCAGCAGCGTTGTAATTTTCACATACCGACGCTTCTCTTTCTCCACTCGCTGCAATTTCCGCAGATGTGTCCGTAATTCCTCTGTCAGCTCTATCATCTCTTTGATCTACCGGTTGAATAACCCTTTTCCCTTAACTTAATTCCCATGGTTCATTTTTCTTTATTCCGAGGATATCTACTATACTTTATCCTATATCATACCCATAAAATTCATATATCCTATCGATTACAATATTTACTTCCTCATCTTCAAGCTCTGGGAACATGGGTAATGCTATAACGCTATCAGACAAAGACTCAGCTACAGGGAAATCTCCTTTTTTATATCCAAGATATTGATTGGATTCTTGGAGATGATTTGGGATAGGATAATATACATTCGACTGAATAGCATTATCCTCAAGGTAACGCCAAAGTGCATCTCTTCGCTCAGCAGTGATCGTAAAGATATGATAATTCGATTTATATTGCTGAGGAAGCATTGGGACTTTTACCTCTGGAATTGTTAATCTTCGCGTATAGATATTTGCTATTTCGTTTCTACGTTGATTCCATGAATTAAGGTGTGGTAATTTAATAAGCAGTAGTGCTGCCTGAATTTCATCCAATCGAGTATTAATGCCATTTATTATCGTTGTATAAGGAGAGGTTTGTCCATAGTTACGGAGCAAAACCAGCTTGTCAAATATTTGCTTATCGTTTGTTGTAATTAAACCTCCATCGCCGAATCCACCTAAATTTTTTGTTGGATAAAAACTAAAGCATCCCATCAATCCAATAGACCCTGCCTGTTGATCGTTTAATGAACTTCCATGAGCTTGTGCAGCGTCCTCAATAATAGGGATAGAATACCTATTACCTATATTCATAATGGCATTCATATCTGCCATTAGTCCATAGAGATGCACTGGAATGATAGCCTTGGTATGTTTAGTTATTACTTTTTCGATAGATTCAGGAGCAATCGTAAAAGTATCGGGATCAACATCTGCAAATATAGGTTTGGCACCAGTCATAATAATCGCAGATATTGTTGGTACGGCAGTAAATGGGGTAGTAACGACCTCATCTCCGATGCCAATATCAAGTGCCCGAAGACTCAAGTATAATGCATCCGTACCTGAAGCAACGCCAACACCATAACTAGTACCAACATACTGTGCAAATGCTCTCTCAAACATTTGCAATTTATGCCCTAGCACATATTTTCCACTTTGAAAAATACTTGTTACTTCTTCAATGTATTGAGGAAGTAGTGCATTTACCTGTCTTGTTAGGTTGCAGCGTTCTATTTTTTTATCTTGATTCTTCATATTTATTTTTATTTTCTTGAAAATAGTCAATCGTATTTGCAATTCCTGTTTTTAGATTTACCAAAGGTTGCCAGCCTAAAATCTGTTTAGCACGATTAATTGATAATGGAGAAAAAGTTTGTGAAAACGAATCATTATACTCATAATTTACCCATCCGGTTATATCGCTTAAACATTGGACAACGTCTTTCGTTGGAACCCAGTTTCCACCAAGGTGTATAACGGGATAATCCAAATCATCAATCATCGCAATAGATAGTAAACCACGAACGACATCGTCAATATAATTGATGTCACGCATCGCCTTACCATTATGAAATATTTGATAGTTCTTGTTATTAAGTGCCGCATGAATAAGTTCGCCAACCAAACCCAGTTCTTCTCCCGATAGACGTTGTTTAGGGCCATAGGTATTGGTTAGTCTTAGAATACGAACTTGCTGTTTTGGCAATAGCAGGCGGAACAAATTCTCTGAGGCATAGCTATGAATACTATAAACATCTTGAGGAGCAATGTCAGAGAATTCCGTAAGATCAGTATTGGAAGTGATTTTATATACTGTTCTTGTACTACAATAAACAAGTCTAATTGTTGTTGGTAGCTTATGAAGCTCTTTAACAATTGACAATTGTGGATAGTAATTTATCTTACAATCTTCTTCTATATGAAGATTACACCACTTATGAGTGTTTTTAGCTGCACAATGAAAAATTACGGAGTCAGGTTCAATAGCACTTCCCCAATTACAAACATCTTGTATGTTTGATTTAATAAAATCAGCACTAATACCATCTAGATTACATCTATTTCCACCAGTTCCGCTAATAAGATCATCTACAACGGTGATTCTTGCAAAACAGTCTTGCAAGGCAGATGCTAAATTACTACCGATAAAACCGCACCCTCCTAGTATTATCGCTGATCGCTCATGATAAAATTTCATGAAATCCATATTATTGTTTATATTCATTATTCAAATTGAGTTTTTAAATATTTTTTCGTGCGTGTATATTCTTTTCCGAAAAAGCTCCTTGTGCATGAAGTTCCTGTGCACGCTCATAATCATCCATCTGCCCAATATCAAGCCAATAATCTCGTAGTTTGTAATGATGAATTAATTGATTGTTATTCAACATATACTTTACAACATCAATCATGCTATATGAAGAATTTTTCGGTATAATAGATATGATTGATGGATTACAAACATATATGCCAGCAACCACTTCTGCATATAAATTAGGTTTTTCTTGAATATCATTAATATATTTTTCTTGAGTTTGAACAACCCCATAACGTAGTGGCAATGCAAGCTCTTTAGTCGCTACAGTTAATGATGATTTGGATTTTATATGACTATCCATTATATCTTGAAAATCTAAACTTGTTAGAATGTCTCCATTCATAACAATAAAAGGTTCTGTTAATTGCTTGTCAAACAATCTTAAAGGACCTGCTGTTCCCAATGGGGTTTGTTCTTGCGAACAATGAATAGTTACCCCCCAACGCTCACCATTTGACAAAAAAGCGCGAAATAATTCCGACTGATAATTTAGAGCAACATATATCTCTGTAATACCATAATTTTTCATAGAAAGTATTGTTATTTCCAGAACCGACTGTTCGCCAACTGGCAACAATGGTTTAGGAATAATTTTCGTGAGCGGGCGTAATCGTTCCCCAAGTCCACCAGCCAGTATAACTGCTTTCATGATTTTATATTAAATGATTTTCCCTGTCGAAATATTTTTTATTATCAGAGAACCAAGAAATAGTTCGCTTCAGTCCTTCTTCTATCGTAACACAGGAAGACCAGTTAAGCAATTTATACGCTTTACTAGGATCACACAACAATCTCATTACCTCACTAGTTGTAGGGCGGAGTCTTCGTTTCTCTATCTCTACTTCAGCATGCTGGCCTACTATATTAAGTATTTTATCTTTAAGATCATTAATTTTTATTTCAGTCCCTGTTCCGAAGTTAAAATACTGACCATTGATTTCTGCTCCAGCATCACCGCATGCAATAAAAGCTTTCACTGTATCTTCAACATATAAAAAATCTCTTGTAGATTCTACCTGCCCCAAACAAATAGAATTGCTTGATAATGCTTGCAAAATAATTGTTGGAATAACAGCCCTAGGAGATTGTCTTGGGCCGAATGTATTAAATGGACGAGCAATAACTATAGGCATATTAAATGAATACCCGAAACTTTCAGCAAGTTTATCGGATCCCACCTTTGTTGCTGCATAAGGAGATTGAGGGCATAATGGATGATCTTCACTCATCGGAACATATTGCGCTGTTCCAAACACTTCACTTGTAGACGTAGTAACTATACGGCGCAATGCTGTACTATCTTTCGCTCCTGATAAAATGTTAAGTGTACCATTGATATTCGTTTCAACAACCTCACGGAAGTTGGTATATGAATATGGGATACTAATTCCAGCAGCAAGATGATATATAGTAGCGGCTCCCTTCACAGCACGGCACACAAATTCAGAATCTCTGATATCACCCCGAACGATTTCTACCTCACGGAGCAGTGAAGGATCAATCCAATTGAGATTACCAATATCACCTCTTGATGTATAACGAACCACCGCCCGCACACGATTACCGCGACGTATAAGTTCTTCGACAAGATGGCTCCCTATAAACCCAGCAGCTCCTGTCACTACAACTTGTTCTGATGTTACACTCATAGTAATTAGCCTTGTGTTGTAAGTATGTTATTATAAATCTGTTCTGCTTGCTGTGCAATCATGTGCCAATCCAAATTTGAAGCTGATGCTAAAGCATTAGAACGCATTGCACAACGCAAGGGATAATCACGAATAATTGTAGCAAGTGCGCAACTGAATGCATCTATATCACCCGTAGGCACTACTATCCCTGCATTAGTGTCCTCAATAATATCTTTACTACCATTTTCATCAAATATAACTGTTGGTAGTCCAGCAGCTAGAGCATCAGCACTAGAAAGTTCAAATCCACCACTTAAAGCAGGAGCAGCATATATATCAGACGCGACGAGAAGATTAGCAATAGTTGGAGAAGGTATAATAGGAATATTATTACTATCATATTCAAAAGGTAAATTGGCCATTAATCGTACTTTATTCAAAAGCCCAGATTCGTGAATTTCATCTGTGAGTTTTTCAACATTACTACCAGCAATAATAGCATGCCATTCAGGCAAATCAGAAGGTAATCGCTGTAAAGCCTGTATCAGCAGAGATAACCCTTTAATTGGTGAATTTCGACTTACCGCTGTAATTACGATTGAATCGTTAGGAAATTTAAAAAGATCACGAAACCGTTGACGTTCATCATGAAAAAAATATGATGTAAAGGTTCCATTAGGTAAATAATGGAGATGTTTGCCATGGAATCCATTATCTACTATCAATTGTTTCATTAACCGACTTGAATACGTTACAGCGTTCAATTTTCCTAATAATTTTTTAATTTTACGTTGATATCCATGTTGCAACAGTAATCCATAATTCATTGGCGCAAATGTATGAATATCAGCTCCTTGTGGCGATACAATTAGAGGGATATTCGTATACTGCGTATAAGGAAAAATTTTTTTTCCTGCTGGAAATAAAAGTTGAGCATGAATTATATCCGGTTTACTATTTTTTTTTAACTTTTTAATCGCAAAAGCGCATGATAATGTTGACGAAAAAAAACGACTATTGATAGATCGAATTATCTTATAACGCGTTACGATTTCCGATACTTTTAGGTCTGGAGCGATTACTGTTACCTCATGGCCGCGTTCAGTTAAAGCTACAGCTAAACAATGGCTTGCATACTCTGCTCCACCAACTCTAGGTAAGAAGTGATCTGTAACGATAGCTATTTTCATATAGTAATTATACTATACACTCCAAGAGTATTTATCTGACCAAACAGCAACATTAACGATCATCCACTGTACAAGTACTGATCGCGTATCAGCCATCTTAATACCAGGCCATGAAAAAACACCATCGCGAACAATCCGTGATTCTCGAACCCGGTCGAACCACCTTGATCCAACCTGTTGTCGCCATTCATTCAAGGGTACACTAAATCCCTGCTTCGGCCTATTAATTACAGAAGCTGGAACATAATTACTTAAGACTTCGCGGAGCACCCATTTTCCGCCTCTTGTTGGATGCCATTGATATAATGATGGAAGTTGAAATATAAATTCAACTAGTTTATGATCTAGGAGAGGAACACGCACCTCTAGAGATTGAGCCATAGAGGCTCGATCAACCTTGGTTAACATTTTTTCTGGCAGCCATGCCAGCACATCCATCTCTATTCTTTTTCTTACATAATTTACATCATCTACATCTTGAAAATCGGAGAACCTCCATGCATCATTATACCTTCTAGGATTAATGTTCGATTGCCGCAATACATCCCTATTAAATATCATCCGTTTTTGTCCCCATCGTAATAAAAGGGTAGATTCAATTATTCGCTGCTGTAATGACAATTGATTATAAAGAATTGAAGATCCAAATTTAGTAGGAAGAGTATGCATGATCTTTTGAGCCATCCCGGCAATCCAAGAATAGCGACGAGAATGATCTAATAATGGCATATAGTTTTGTACATACCCTCCAAAAATTTCATCACCACCATCTCCTGAAAGAGCAACTTTCACGGACCGTGCAGCAGCACCACAGATTTCATATATTGGGATTCCTGATGTATCACTAAACGGCTCATCATATATCTCTGCAAAACGATCTGTAAAATGCTCAAAGTCATTGCCTTTCAAAGTAAGGATATTATGATGTAAGTGTAAAAAATCAGCTAATTCTCTGGCATTATTTCCTTCATCTATTTTATTTTTCGAATTGAAATTTACGGTAAATGTAGTGAGATTAGATTTATATTTGGACGCCATAGTAACAATTGTCGAAGAATCCATTCCTCCACTTAAAAAAGCACCAACAGGCACATCACTTACGAGGTGTGAGCGGACAGCATCTTTAATTAATTCATCAACACGATCAATAATTTGAGGGGTTGATAGTTGAAGCTCATTTTGACTTTCCGGCAATTTCCAATAGGGTGCTACAGTTAATTGTCTTGTAATAGTTGAAAATACGGCATAATGTCCTGCCATTAATTTGCGTACATGACAAAAAATGGATTTAGGGGATGGAATATACTGATAGCTAAAAAAATCAAAAAGAGCCGAAACATCTATTTTCTTATTAAAAAAATTCAATGGTTGAAAACCACGTAATTCGGAAGAAAAAGCGAACGCGGATCCGTCATTATATATATATAATGGCTTTATTCCTAATCTATCACGAGCCAATAGTAATCGTTGCTGTTTTACATCCCATAACGCAAAAGAGAACATTCCACGAAAATGCTGCAAGCAATCAATCCCATATCGTTCATATAGGGCAATTATAACCTCAGTATCTGTTGCAGAATTAAACTTATAACCCCAAGACTCTGATTCTTGACGCAATGCACGATAATTATAGATTTCTCCGTTGAAAACTACAATGATATCTTCTTTGTTATTCATCATTGGCTGTACACCTGCATCACTTAGATCAATAATTGAAAGCCGACGATGACCAAACCCGACATTGTTAACGGTATCTATGTAGCATCCTGCACCATCTGGGCCACGATGAATCATCGTGTCTCGCATTAGCTCAATCTCAGATTGTGTAATCCTTTCATTTTTTTTCCACAACCCTACTATACCGCACATCTAATATGCCTTTTATTTTTCTATTGGTTTAACAGCTGTACAAAAGATCAAGTGTCCGAATCTTGATGAGAATGGGAGATGTGAAAACGCAACATCGAGCCACCATAACCACTTAGGTAAACGAGAACGAATAAATCCTCGAAAATTTACACATCCACGAACAGAAATTTTAAAAAAACCGGCCGATTTCACGAGGCTAACAAGTTCATTAGGAGTAAAGCGATAGGAATAATACCCTCCTTTCCCACGTCCATCAGTTATTTTTGATTGACTTCTTTTAGTATAAGGCACAACAGCAATGACTATGCGCCCTCCCGGAGCAAGTAAGGAAAATAGATTTTTTATTGATAGTTCTCGGTGATGCTCAGAAGGAATATGAAGGATTGCTTCCGTACATAATATAGCATTCACAGTTTGAGGTAAATCAAAATCGACTAAATTACCAACGACCGTATGAATATTATTCGAATTATTATTTGATTTAACCATATCGAGACTTGCACTTGAAAAATCAACAGCCCAAATTTTATTTTCTGGGAATCTCCTAGCTATTTCGCGAGTATATATACCAACACCGCAACCAGCATCGCAAATAATATCATTAGGCTGTATTTGCAAAGCATTAATTAATGTTCGGTGTGCAATCCACCACCAAGATTCCCCTCGATTTGAAACAATTGTCTCATAATGCAGAGCTTGGGCATCACGAACCGAGATTTCTGGCAATTGCTCAGTGTCCATTGGATAGTGCTCTCTTGTATATTTTTTTTCGTATCGCGTGTATTATAAATTTATCGTCTTCATCAATATATAATAGTATCATTCCTATATAAATAGCAAGCGTAATAATCAATATTGATATACCCCATAGCATGTCGTCTGGATTTTTGACATTTTTTTGTATAATCATCCCTATACATAAACTTATTATCATAGATAAAAACACTTTAGCTAATGAAGAACTAAATGGATGTATTTCTAATGTAAAAAAAACATAAATCGTTCTTATCATATTATTTATTAACAATCCGATTGCATACGCACAAGCAGCTCCAATTATTCCATACGAAGGAATTAATAACGCGAACATGCTTATGGTAAATAGTGCAGTAACAATAGAATTTATCATATTTACTCTTGCTTTACCTATCATATTAATAATATGCCCAGATACTCCAATTAGGTTAACAAATATACTGGCAATAGTTAATGTTACTAATACAGCTGATGCCTCAGTATATGCAGAGCCAAACAATGAAAGTATAGGTCTAGTGTATAATAAGACAACGATTACGAACGGCATACAACTGATTAAAATCCACTTGGTGATAGTTTTATATAAACGATTAATTTCCATTGCTTCACCTTTCACATATAATTCCGCTATTATCGGATTGAAGACCGTTGCAAAAGCATTGGCAGGAACAAAAATCAACTGTTGAAGATTAAAAGCAACAGCATATAACCCTACTTCGGTAGTTGAGCGATAATAACCTATAAAGGGTACAGCCAAACCGAATGCATACTTATAGCTTAAACTTGCAATAAAAGTGGTTAAGGCAAATGACCATATCTTTTTAACTTCAATCTTTGAATTAATGGTAGGATTACTAAATTGAGGAAATATCTTCCATGCAAAAAATGCAGCGGAAAGCAAAATTGCAGCATCTTGAATTAAGCTTGAACTTAAAGCAGCATAAATACCATATCCAAGCCATAGAAGCCCTATTAAGGGTATTATATTTGATAAATTACCAACTACAGCAGATGATATGACAGAATATTTTTGATTCTGCATACCCTCTAGAAATGTAACAAAACTGCCATATAATGAAGTTAATATAATTGCCGGAGAAAAAAATCGAAAATATTGAACGGCATTTGGATTATTTAAAATCATATTGCAAAACTCTTCAGACCATATCATTATACTAATACATAATATTATAGATATTAATAATTGAATTTTAATAGCATAAAAAAAAGTTCCTTTTACATAATCTATCTTCTGCTCAGCTTTATAAGACGCTGTAAATCGGACAATAACAGTACCGAATCCGAGTCGAGAATAATCAGCTAACAATCCCATCCAACTAGTAGCAAGAACATAGATACCATAATGCGTCGCTCCTAATGCATTTGTTGTAATTATACCAGATAAAGCTCCGAGAACTTGCGATATTACGCTACCTCCTAATACTACACCTACACCGTTAATAATACGCCGCAAATATCCATTTATCTTATTTTTTTCAGTTAAATTATTTTGATCGTTATCATCAAAAAAATTGCCTTGTCCAGATGAAGTCATGCTCGCTCAATCTCTATTCATATTATGTACGAACCACATTATAGTTTTAGCAAGTTTATCTTGGAATTGGCCTGTAGGTTGCCATTTTAAATCTTTTTCAATTTTCGATGGATCGATGGCATAGCGTATATCATGGCCTAGACGGTCGGGGACAAAAGTGATTAAGCTACTATAACTGCCATTTGAACCTTTACTGACATTTTCATCTAATACCGTGCAGATCATATTAACTAAATCTATGTTTTTCCACTCATTGCGTGCACCAATTGCATAGGATTCTCCACTCACTCCCTGTTCAAAAACACGTAAAAGTGCACTACAATGATCTTCTACATATAGCCATTCACGGACATTCGATCCATCACCATATATTGGAATTGGACGATGTGACAATGCCGCGTGAACCACTGTAGGAATTAATTTCTCCCGATGCTGCCGTGGCCCGAAATTATTTGCACTATGGGTAATTATAGCATTCATGCCATAGGTACGATGCCACGCTCTAACCAAGTGATCGCTTCCAGCTTTACTTGCTGAGTACGGGCTATTGGGAGCATATCGGCTTTGTTCAGTAAAAAAACCGGCTGCCCCTAATGAACCATATACTTCGTCTGTAGAAACATGCAAAAAGCGATGATAAGAGCCGTCACCCCATGATTGGCGACATACTTCTAACAAATGGAATGTTCCAACAATATTACTTTCAATAAATCGCTGCGGATCATTGATGCTATTATCTACATGAGATTCAGCAGCCAAATGGAACACCCCATCCGGTTTATACTTCTCGAAAGATTGTTGTAATTCAGTGCGATTTCGAATATCGACCTGGACAAAATGGTGTCGATTATTTTTTTCTATTTCCGAAAGGTTTGACAAATTCGCAGCATACGTTAACGAATCCACATTTATTATTTCCCAATTGGGGCGATGCTTTAATAAGTATAATATTAAATTTGACCCAATAAATCCATAACCCCCTGTAACAACGACACGGCGAACAGATTTATCATCACTATATGGATATTCTTTAATCTCCAAAGCCTATCTTTGCTCCTGTTTTACCGACCAAGCAACAGTATGCTCAATTCCATCAGAAAAATTTATTTTCGATGAATAATTGGTCGTTTTTTTCAATTTCTCAATAGAAGCAAAACTATGCTTAATATCTCCTAAACGTGCATCTGTATAAATTGGTTGAATATCTGTTTTTAAAGCGTTATTCAACTCATTCACTAAAGTATTTAGCGAGATTTGGTCGTGGCAGGCCGCGTTAAACACTTCCCCCGCCACACCGTTTTCTGCTGTTGCAACCAACAGGTTTGCCATTACTACGTTTGCGATAAATGTAAAATCCCGCGTTTGCTCGCCATCGCCATAAATTGTTGGACGATTTCCATTACGCATCAATTCAATGAATTTTGGAATTACTGCGGAGTATTGGCTCGTTGGATCTTGGTATGGCCCAAAAACATTGAAGTACCGTAATGCTACTGTCTCTAGACCATAGAGCTGGAAAAATACACGGCAATAATATTCACCTGTCAATTTCGTAATTGCATACGGCGATAAGGGCGAAGGGATCATTCCTTCATGTTTTGGCAATGTTGGCGTATCACCATACACCGAAGAACTGCTGGCAAAAACAACGCGCCCAACCTGGCAGTCACGGGCAGCTTGAAGAACATTTAACGTCCCTGTTGCTCCTACATCGTGAGTAGTAATAGGGTCTTTAATTGACCGTGGGACCGACGGCAATGCTGCTTGATGAAATACGATATCCATTCCATCAACCGCTTCACGAACGATGTTATATGAGCGGATATCCCCTTCTATCAACTCAATTCGGTCGTGTATATCTTGCAGATTGCTCCAGCGTCCTGTGGAAAAATTATCTAAGACACGCACTTGTTCTCCACGCTCAAGCAAGGCGCGCACTAAGTTTGATCCAATAAATCCAGCACCGCCAGTAACAAGAACCGCCATTCTTATGGTCGCTCTTTAGCTGATTTAGTAGTCAGTTAGTTAATTATTCACTATTGCGATTGCAACCCACTCACGAATTGCAGAAGCAACGTAGTAGATCATTTCTTCAGTTAATTCAGCATACATGGGTAAGGATAGAAGCTGCCCCATCTGCCCATTTGCTACTGGGAAATCATCAATAGAATGATGATAATGGGAATAGGCTTCTGCCATCGGGAGAGAAATTGGATAATGGATTCCTGTTGAGATTCCACGTTCGCTTAAAAAATTAATAAGCTCTTCACGCTCAGGAACGCGAATTACATATAAATGGAACACATGATCCCCCCAATCAGCGGTTACTGGGGTCGTAATCCCCTCAATATCAGCAAGAAGTTGATTGTAGAGTGCCGCGTTCTTGCTGCGTGCAGCGTTCCAACTGTCTAAATGTGGCAATTTTACCGAAAGCACTGCCGCCTGAACCCCATCTAACCGGCTGTTTCGGCCTTCAATTTCATGAATATATTTTTTTCGGCTGCCATGGTTAGCAAATAATCGAGCACGTTCGGCGATTTCTCCGTCGCGAAAGATAATCCCGCCAGCGTCGCCATACGCCCCAAGATTTTTCCCAGGATAGAAGCTGAACGTGGCCGCATCCCCAATACTCCCCACCATTCTTCCTTTGTAGCGTGCTCCGTGCGCTTGCGAAGCATCCTCAATCACAATCAAACCATGCTCACGGGCAATGGCCATGATTGGATCCATGTCAGCCGGATGACCGTAAAGGTGAACCGGCAGCACAGCCTTTGTTTGAGAAGTGATTTTTCGCCGAAATTCTTCAGGATTCAACGTATATGTGGCCGGGTCGCTGTCGGCAAACACCACTGTTGCGCCGGTTGCGGTCACGGCTTCCGAGCTGGCAATGAAGCTGTTGGCCGGGACGATTACTTCATCCCCCTCCCCAATCCCGAACGCCCAAAGTGCAATCTCAATGGCTTCGGTTCCATTCGCCACCGAAACGCAATGGGGCATTCCTACATAGCTGGCGAATGCTGCTTCAAAGTCCGCAACACGATGCCCGCCGATAAAAGCGGTGTTCGCAATTACATCAGCAATCGCAGCATCCATTTGGGGCTGCAGGCTACGGTATTGCGATTTTAGATCAACAAATGGGACGTTCATCGAGCCTCGGTCTGAAAAAATTCGGCAATTGCTTGCACAACGTACTCAATCTGTGCCGAAGATAACTCAGGATACACCGGCAATGCAAGCACTTCGCGGGCCGCACGCTCGGCATTTGGGAAATCGCCTGCGGAATAGCCAAGATCAGCAAAGCATTCTTGCTGATGGAATGGTATCGGATAATAGATTGCTGTTCCAATTCCCTTGGAGTCCAGCCAATTTTTCAGATCGTCGCGACGTTCGCAGCGGACGACATACTGATTGAAGATATGATGATCGGCATGGCCAGAAGCAGCATAAACAGCAGTTGGAGTAATCAAGCGATCACCATTTTGATATTCTTGGAGATTGCTGCCACTGCTTAACCCGGCTTCGATAAATAGCCGGTTGTAATGCTCCGCATTCCTCCGCCGTCCGGCACTCCAAGCAGGTAAATGCGGCAATTTCACCGCCAAAACCGCAGCTTGCAAAGCATCCAAGCGAAAATTCCCCCCCACCACGGCATGATGATACCGCGTTTTTTCGCCGTGCATTCGCATGATGCGGACGCGGTGGTAGTAATCGGAGTCATTGGTGGTCAGCAGACCACCATCGCCAAAGCCACCAAGGTTTTTTGATGGAAAAAAGCTAAAACACCCGGCAAACCCAATCCCCCCAACCCGTTGGCCATCGCGATACTGGGTTCCAATTGCTTGGGCGGCATCTTCAATTACTGGGATGTTGTGCTTGCCCGCCACGGCCATCACCGCGTCCATATCTGCCGACTGGCCAAACAGGTGAACAGGGATGATTGCCTTCGTGCGCTCGGTAATGGCCGCAGCAACCCCTTCGGGGTCTATATTCCACGATTTTGGATCAATATCAACGAAAACTGGGCGGGCATGGAGGCGGCTAACAACACCAGCGGTGGCAAAAAAACTAAAGGTGGGGACAATCACTTCGTCGCCGGGGCCAATCCCTAACGCCATCAGGGCCAGCAGCAGGGCATCCGTTCCGGAGCTTACGCCCAGGGCGTGGCGAACGCCCAGATACTCCTCTGCCATTCGCTCAAAACGCTCGACATCGGGTCCCAGGATGAAGTGCTGGCGTTTGATAACATCCAGAACGGCGGCATCTAAATCATCTTTCAGCGCATGATATTGCGCTTGTAAATCGAGCAGTGGGATGGTCATTCGGACGGTGCGTTGCTTGCGGTCGCTAAAGTTATACAGCGGGACGGCGCAAATATAGCACGGTGCTGAGGCAACTTCCTACCGTTGAACATTCGTTGCAATCGCTGAATGCGGAGCCGATGCGCCGATGAATGAATCTCTCTGTAATCAGCCCGCCATTGGCCTGCGATCTGGGGAAACGGCTGTTGTATATTTGCGCCCCTTGTCACAAAGATTGCCCTGCAGCTGGTAGGTGAACTGCAGGCAAGCAATTGCGGATGTGGCGAAATTGGCAGACGCGCCAGACTTAGAATCTGGTGCCGCAAGGCGTGTGGGTTCAAGTCCCTCCATCCGCACAGTAAACAACCACTCAATTCTTATTCCTACCATGGAATCAACAGTTCTGGAACCCTCCAGCATTCGCCGCGAAATAGAGTTTGTCCTGACGAAAGAGGAGTTCGACACTCACATCACGGCAACCCTTCGCACAGCCCAAAAAGAAGCTCAGCTGAAAGGCTTCCGCAAAGGGATGGTTCCCCTGAATCTGGTGAAGCAACTCTACGGCAAGCAGCTGGAAATCGAAGCGATGGAAGAAGCCGCCCAGGAAAGTTTCCGGGAGTATGCCAGCCAAACCGAGCCGAAAATCGTTGGAACGCCTGCCGTTACCGAGCTTCGCAAAGAAGACAACGGCGGACTTTTCGTTAGAATCCAGTACGAAATCTATCCGGAATTTGAGCTTGGCCAATACAAGGGGCTGAAAGCACAGCGGATTTCCCACACCGTTACCGAGGAAGAAATCAACGACGAGCTGGCGAATCTGCGCGAGCGATTGGCCACGCTTGAGCCAGCCGAATCCGCTGATGATGATGACCACGTGGTGACGGTAGATATTCAAAAACTGGCCGACGGAATGCCGGTAATCGGCGAAATTTCTCGTGACATCCGGATCTTCCTGAAGCACGAGAACGTCAACCCTGAGCTTCGCCGCCAGCTTCGCGGCACAAAAGTGGGCGACACATTCCGCGTTGAACTGCCAACCGGCGACGGTGGGGAAACGAATATCCCCTACGAAGTCACGGTCAAGGAAATCAGCCGCGCAGTGCTTCCCGATGCCGACAACACCCTGGCAATGAAAGTGCTGGACAGCACCTCCGCCACGATTGAGGAGCTTCGCGAGCAGATCAGCGCCGCTATCAAGAATGAGTACGACCAACAGTTCACCAAGAGCTTCCGCGATAACCTGGTAACTATGCTGGTCAACAACCACGATTTCGAGGTGCCGCAAACCATGGCTCGGCTGGTGTTGGATTCCTTTATCGAGGATATAAAGCGCAGCGAGAAGAAGGAGCTTCCTGCCGGATTCGACCGCCAGAAATTTGAAACCGAGATGTACCCCGTTGCCGAACGCACCGCAAAATGGATGCTGATTCGCGAAAGGATCATCGAGGCAGAAGAGATCACCGTCGAGGATGCCGACTACGAAGACCTTGCCGAATTTGAGTCACGGAGAATGGGCATTGAATACGGTATCGTGCTTCGCTACCTTAAATCGCAGCCATCCACCAGCGACCGCATTATGGCGGAGAAAGTGATGGTGATGTTAGAAGATTACGCCGAAGTAGAGTATGTGGAGGATACAACCCTGCAGCAGCAGCAAGAAGAGTCCGAAGCCAGTGCCGACCAGGCCAGCATCGAGAAATCGTAAGCTCCGCCGCACGCAAATCCAAGCATGAACGCAAACGCGATGGGAAGTGCCAGCAATGTGCTTCCCGTCGCGTTTTCCGTTTCTTGCTGGTGGGGGGGGGAAAGAGATGGCCATCTCCCCCGCAATTTTCTTGCTTCACCCCCTTCCCCCATTCGTCCGAATTCTTAATTTCACCACATGAAGCCCGTGCGGTATCCGTCATACGGGCAACCCTGATCCTCCAAAAGCAACATCACCGGTGGATCGGCAACACAGAACAACATTTCCAACGAACGTCATTAACAAGGAACACCATGATCGTCCCAACAATCCGCGAAAGAACAGCCCTGGGATGGGAAGCATGGGATCCCTTCAGCCGCCTGCTGAAAGAACGGATCATCATGCTCGATTCCCCAATCAACGATGAAGTCGCCAGCATTGTGATTGCACAGCTGATCTACTTAGAATCAGAAGACCCAAACAAAGACATCATCATGTACGTGAACTCCCCGGGCGGGTCCGTCTCGGCCGGGTTGGCGATTTACGACACCATGCAGTATATCCGCCCCGATATCTCCACCATCTGCCTGGGGCTTGCTGCAAGCATGGGCCAGGTGCTGCTGTGCGCCGGCACGCCTGGCAAACGAATGGCCTTGCCAAACAGCCGCATCCTGATGCACCAACCATCCGGCGGATCGCAAGGGCAGACGACGGAGATTGAGATCTACCTGAAAGAAATGATCCGCATGAGGGAGCAGCTCTACAAGATCATCTCCCTTCACTCCAACCAAGATGTGGATCGCATCCGCCGCGATGCCGACCGCGATTTCTGGATGTCGCCACAAGATGCCGTGGAGTATGGATTGATTGACCGCGTGCTGATGAGCCGCAAGGAGATCAGCCGCGATATGCCGCAGATCCCCAGCACCAGTGCCGACCAACGAATCACCATCGAGGAAACTTCGGTGAAGGCCGAGGCCGAAAAGTAGATCAAGCCGCCAATCAATCACAGCCCCGATTTCCCCCCCTTGTTATCAACTATTGCCAAGGGCGACCCCTGTGAAGGGTCGCCCTTGGCAGTTCTGTGCGTATATTCGCAACCCAACTGAGGAACACTACTAAGCCAACACGGTACCAACACGCCGCTCTTCCATCAGCTGCCGCTGGTGGAAGTTCGCAGGCATTCCTTCCCGCTTATGTCCGACGACAAAAATTTTGATTCCGACTTCGTTCGATGCTCCTTCTGCGGACGCACTCCGGATGAAGTAACCTCCATCATTGCTGGCCCAACCAGCTACATCTGCGACATCTGCGTGCAGAACTCGGTGGAGCTGCTGCGCCGCAACTCGCGGATGTTCCGCCCCGGCGAAAACCAACGCCTTACGCCAATGGCCATCCGTTCGGCTTTGGATGAGTTCGTTATTGGCCAAGATTTGGCGAAAAAATCCCTTGCGGTCGCGGTTTATAACCACTACAAACGGATTGAAGCCCAGCAAACCCTTTCGGGCTTTGATGATGTGGAGATCGAGAAATCGAACATCCTGCTGATTGGCCCCACCGGGGTCGGCAAAACATTGCTGGCCCAAACCCTTGCGCGATTGCTCGACGTCCCTTTCGCCATTGCCGATGCCACCACCCTGACCGAAGCCGGCTACGTTGGCGACGACGTTGAGACGATCCTTGTCTCGCTGCTGCAAGCTGCCGAATTCAATGTTGAGCGTGCCGAGCGCGGCATTATCTACATTGATGAGATGGACAAAATTTCCCGCAAGGCCGATTCCCCATCCATCACTCGCGACGTTTCTGGCGAAGGGGTCCAGCAGGGATTGCTGAAAATTCTGGAAGGAACCAAAGCGAATATTCCGCCAAAAGGGGGGCGCAAACATCCCGAGCAACCGCTTGTTCAGGTGAACACAAAAAACATCCTTTTTATTTGCGGTGGCGCATTCGATGGGCTGGAAGAAATTATTGCCAAACGGATGCGAACCTCAACCATGGGATTCGGAACCGACGTGCAAGATCGTGTGGAGGCAAAAAAAGAATTATTCCGCCATGTCGAGCCGGAAGACCTGATCAAATTCGGGTTAATTCCCGAGCTGATTGGCCGCGTGCCGGTTATTGCCCCGCTTGAACCACTGACCGACGAAGCAATGCGGGAAATTTTAGTGGAGCCTCGGAACGCTATCGTGAAGCAGTACAAAAAACTGTTCGGCATGGAAGGGGTTGATCTTGAATTCCGCGAGGATGCTATCCAGGCAATTATCGAAAAAGCCAAGCAGCGGAAAACCGGGGCGCGCGCACTTCGCGGCGTTGTGGAAGAAGCGATGTTAGATGTGATGTACACCCTCCCCGACCGCGAAAACCTGCAAACCGTGATTGTCACCCAGGAGACCATCATGCGAAGCGGGGAACCGATTTATATTTATTCGGAAGAAAAAGCGCAGCAGAAGGCAGCGGGATAATCAAAAAAAAGCGCAGCAAAGATTGCTGATACCACAGGGGGAATGGCGCGTGCCATTCCCCCTATTTCGTACCTGCCTGGCGTACCGCGTGAACGATCAAATCTATTGCTTGGAAGACGCGATAGCAAATTAAAATGCATAGCCGAATTGGAAACTCAATCCAGCTAAGGAAAGTAGTGGAACCAGACCTCCTACTTGGTCAGTAGGAATATACGTGAATCGTATTCCTGTACCCCATAACAATCCTTTGTCAGGCTGATAGCGATACCCGACAAGAATGAACCATGGACATTTTGAGTCTGCATACATTACTCCACCGCAAATTTCAAAATACTTTGAATTTTTACCTATTAGCCCGCCTACCCTTGTCATGTATCCATATTTATAAATATCAATACTATCGTCAAGGGCAAAGCTGCCAAACCCAACAGCAACGGATAAATAATCAACAGGGCGATAATCATATGCTAAAAAACCTGTGGGAATGAAGGCAACCGTTCCTTCAACGCGCACAGAATGAGCAGAGTACTCTAAGGAAGTTTGGGCATTACTCTGAATTGAACCACAGCACACAATGAGCAGTAGCATGGCGGCCTTTCGATACATCATTATGGTTTTCATGTGGGACATATTTTTTGCTTGAACTCAACGTTAGGATGGATAGATGCAGCCGGCATCGGCAGGGAAGACCCAAACGGGATAACAAGGATAACAGAATCGGCATAAAAAATGGGTTACGCCATCGGTGTGATTGGCGTAACCCAGCTTTTTATCAAGATCAGCATCTCTTTGCCAGATGCCTATTGCCCCTTGTTCTTGCTTAGCTGATCTTCTAACAATGCCTCCAACCGGTTCAGCGTTTCCACCGATCCCCACTCCATGCCAGAAGAAAGGTGGCCATTGCGCGCTTCCAACGACTCGTACAAAATGCGCTCGGTCATTCTTGTTTTCCCATCCTCCTCCCTGAACGTCACGGTGACGATAGCCACGATGTTGGAGTATGGCTCAACATCGTACACCATCGTATGGACCAGCAGTTCCGGCGCAACGATTTCTTGAAAAACCCCCTTGAACGGATGGATGCTCCCGTTCTTCTCCTGAAGCTGGATCCGCCACTCGCCACCAACGCGCAGATCGTTTTCGCAGACCAGCACCGTTTGCGACCGCAGCCCCCACCATTTCGCGATATGCTCCGGGTTGGTCCAAGCCTCGAAGACCAATTCCTGCGGGGCATTGAACAACCGGGTCATCACAATCTCACGGTCCGACGGCAACGCCAGCATGAACGTCGTCGCCGGCTGTTTCGTGGCTTCGGCCAGTGCCTCGGCAAGGCGGTCCAGCGTCTCGGCTCCCCGTTCCACCACGCCGAACTCAACTTTCTGGTTGCGGGCAGCGGTGCTGGCCAAATGGAAGGTCATCGTAAGCCGCGTCTTCCCCCCTTGCTCTTCGAACTTGACCTCTACTTGAAAGCTGTCGGAGCCGTCATCTTTGCCGCTGCTGTGGGTGTAGGCAATCCGCTCCGGCGGCAAGATTTCATCGAAGGTGATAAGGTTCGGGTAATCCACTCCATCGGGTCCGTGCATGGTGAAACGCCACTGGCCGCCAGGGCGCACGTCAATGTGGTGGAAGGTGTTGGTGAACCCCTTTGGTCCCCACCAGTGGATAAGATGCTGGGGATCGGCCCAAGTGTCGAACACCAGCTGGCGCGGCGCGTTGAACACCCGCGTGAAGACGATCTCTTGGTCCTGGCCAATGGCCACGTCGCTCAGTTCCTGGCTCATTTTTTCTCCTCTCGTTGTAATTGGTGAAGGTATTCCTCAAGCCGGTCGAAGCTCTCGCTCCAGAACCGCTCGTAGGTTGTGATCCAATCGTAAATCGGCTTTAGCTCCTTTCCGTTCAGGCTGTAGAGCCTTTGCTGGCCGGCACCCCGCACGGTGACAAGACCAACTTCTTTCAGGACTTTCAGGTGCTTCGAGGCTTGCGGCTGGTTCATCCCCAGCATCTCGGCGATTTGGTTGACCGATTTCTCCCCCTGTGCAAGCAGGGCGATAATTGCCCGCCGCTGTGGCTCGGCAACCGCATTGAACGCGTCGGATGTTGTTGGTGCTCTTGGCATGGCACAAATATATGCCTATATAGGAATATAAGTCAAGTAAAATTTTCAACGACCACCGCGAACATGGATATCAGGATAGAGAAGAAGTGATAGTTTCCTTCCCAGACAGCCCCTTCTCCCCCATCTATTTTTTCAGGAATATCCTTTTGCGGCAGGCGGCAGCATGACCTTCTCCATCCTTGATCTCATCAGAAAAAAGCGCGACCGGCAGGAGCTAACAAGCGAGGAGATTTTCCGGCTTGTTGAAGGGGTTGTGATGGATGCGATCCCCGATTACCAGCTAAGTGCCTTCCTCATGGCGGTCTATTTTGCCGGGATGACCCCTGGCGAAACCGCGCTGCTTACGGCAGCAATGGCCGTCAGCGGGGACCAGCTTGATCTGGGCCACATCGCCATCCCTAAAGTGGATAAGCACTCAACTGGCGGGGTTGGGGATAAGGTCTCGCTGGTGCTGGCTCCGGTGGTTGCTGCCTGCGGGGCCGCGGTGCCAATGATCTCTGGGCGGGGGCTTGGCCACACCGGCGGAACGGTGGATAAGCTGGAGTCCATTCCGGGGTTTCGCACCGATCTCTCCCTTGCGGAAACCGCCCAGCTTGTTCAAAAAATTGGCGTGGCAATGGCCGCCCAAACCGAACGCCTTGCCCCTGCCGACCGCAAGCTCTACGCCTTGCGCGGCGTGACGGCAACGGTGGAATCCCTTCCGCTTATCACCGCCTCCATCCTCTCCAAAAAATTTGCCGAAGACCTTGACGCGTTGGTGATGGATATTAAAGTTGGGAATGGCGCGTTTATGAAAACCCTTCCCGATGCCCGTGCGCTGGCCAGCTCCATCCGTGCGGTTGCGATTGCCAACGGGCTGCGCTGCCAAACCCTTATCACCCGGATGGATGCCCCGCTTGGCCGAAGAATCGGGAATTGGTTGGAGGTGTGCGAGGCCGTGCGGATGCTGCGCGGCCAGGAACAGCCGCCGTTGATTTTCCAGGTAACGATTGCGCTGGCCGCCGCCTGCCTAACCGCCGCCGGAATTGCCAGCAGCCACGAAGAAGGGATTGCACGCGCCACCGCAGCAATTGCCGACGGAAGCGGATATCAGGTTTTTCTGCGGATGGTGGAAGAACAAGGCGGGGACGTTCGCGCGGTGGAATCGGCCATTGAGCCACCCCCGGACGAAATAATCCTGAGCGACCGCAGCGGATGGATTGCGGAAATAGATGCGATGCAGTTGGGGCTTATCGCTATTGAAGCGGGGGCGGGCCGGAAAATATTAAGCGAGCCGATTGACCACGAAGCCGGAATAATCCTGTACCGCCACGTTGGGGAATATGTTGAGCAGGGCCAGCCTTTGTGTGGCGTGGTTATTCGGCGAAACGCTGCTGCCATCAACCCCGCCGAATTGCGCGCACTATTTCGGATTGCGGAGCATCCCCAACCGGAAACGGAAATTGTGGTGGAGCGGAATTAAAATTATCCGCCATTCACATCTAATCGGCGCAAAGCGCGGTGATACACCATGCCAACGATGCCTCCAAGCACTGCAATCCAGATAATGCTTCGCCACAGCATCTCCGCAAAAAGTTCTGGGGATGGAGCAACCAATAATTTTGCGGGATAATACATCATGGCAGGGAACGGAGTTAATTCAATTAATGTTCGGTACGGTTCGGGCCAGAATCCAATTGGGACAGCACCGCCGCCAAAAACCAGAATAAGCAGGCCAATAATCCAAACAAATGCGGTGGCTTTTTCAATCCAGAATGTGGCAAGCCCGGCCAATGCTTGAAGCAAAAAAAACAGAAGTGAGCGAAGAATAAAAGCAAGAAAAAAAGCCGCAAGCCCCCACACGGAAAGAATAAAAACCCCGGAGGCTATCCAAGCAATAATAATTCCAGCAGGAAACGCCACGGCGAACGAGAGCACCGTGTGGGCCATCACCGAAGCGAACCGAGCAAGCAGATAATCATACGGCCGCGCAAGCGTGGTGACGATATTTCCGCTGATAACATCATGCTCAATTTCAAGCTGAGCTTCGGTTTGCACCGAGAAATAGAGGATTTGCCCAGCCGCAAGGAACCAGAGTAATTGCTCCCACGTGAAATTCTCTCCGCTTATGCCACCCACCGCTTGCGGCTGGATTGTTGCCTGCCACACTTGCAGCAAAACATAAAAGAATAGAACGACGGTGATATTCCCTATCACAAAATCCCAGGCGTAGGTCGTCATCTGCCGCAGTTCGGTGCGGAAGATCGCAAAGTATTTCGGTGCCGAACGATGGAGGGAAGGCATAGCGAAGTTGGCGGTATTTAGAGAGTTATTTCGCCAAAAAATGCAAGTAGGTATCTTGACCCACACATCCCAAGAATAGCTTCTACCATTCTATCAACTCTGGATACGGATTATCCCCTGTCATTAAATAATAGGCAAGTATTTTTTCGTTGCGAAGGCTAATGGTCGGAGAATTCCAAGGATATTCCTCAATTTTGAGTGCACTTGCTACTGCTAACATTTTATAGTCAGTATCCGAAGCTCCACCACCTCGACATGATACAGCAATGAGGGTGGAATCACCACGTGGTTCAAATGTTACGACGTAGCTGTAATCCCCTTCAGCAACGCCGTTATAGGTCACAACAATATATTCAGTGATGATCTGCGGTTTCATCTTCGTGTAACGAGCAAGCCATGTCTGAGCTTTTCCACGGCATTCCTCTGTACGTGATTTTGGGACTACGAACTCTGATGGTGTGGAGATCAAAGTCCCCAGATAGGCTCGCTGGTCGGAGGTGAGCCTCACACGGCAGCCATAGATGAAGGTCAGGGAAAGAGCAAGGAAAAAGAGTTTCATAGCTAATGTTTGATAGGTAAGAGATCGTTTGCAATGTTCACCTCATCTCTAACATACTACCGTGACTACCATTGCACCTAACTTCCTCAATTACAGTTGCTACCTTGTTTTGGTAGGAACACTCATTTTGAATGAAAACCGCTATCCAAAACAGCAAAAGCAAGAAGGGAACGACATTTCTGGTTTCCCCTTTGGTACCATCAACGGGATTTTCAACTATCTCAAAAAACGTTTGCTGATAATGAATACTACTCAGAGTGCGGCAAAACACTCTATCATTCTGGTAGATGCTCTGTATTTTTTCAATGCCTGCTAACAAATCGTAGATCCCCAGTGTTAGTAGTATGATTGCTTCAGGATGCAAGAACTGACCGTTTAGGAGTTCAATGATGTCGAAGAGTACCAACGCCACACTCCCCTTCCTTCTGCTGCTGACAACAGCAGTGGCTCTGCTTGCCCCAATTGCTACTCACTCGCAGAACCGCATCTCCCCCCGCCACCCGTCGGTAGCCTACTTGCAGGAATGGGGGTTTATGGTAGGCAGCGGCTTGCCATGCAAGCCAACATGGGGAGAAGAGTTTGGCAGAAGCATCATCCCCGTGGGTGATGTAAACGGGGATGCAATCGCCGATTTTTTGATAGAACGTAAGCGTTGCGATAGCGCGTTTGGTGTTGATGGCCTAACAAAAGGCAATGAGTTATTGCTCTATTACGGTGTCAAGGGAGGACTCCCAGCAACCAGCAGTGGACAACGAATCGGTATCTCCGAAGTAGGTTCACGAACCTACTTCTTATCGGTCGGTGATTACGACGCTGACAGTTATTTCGACATCGTCTGTGGCGTTGAACATTACGCTGATACCACTGGTGGGAACAACTGGGAATATCAAACAGGTCGCGCAATAATTTTCTGGGGGAATGCTGAAGGAAAGTACCGTTTGAGCGATACGACACAGTTACCCTGCGATGCACCGATCTGGATAGCACCATCGCGAGGGTTGACCATTGATGCCAACGCTGATGGCATTGACGACATAGCAATTGTGGGTGCTGGATTTGGTTTTGGTAATGGAGCGATACGGAACATTGCGAGCATATA
Organism: Chlorobiota bacterium; assembly: GCA_016710285.1. Classification (NCBI taxonomy): domain Bacteria; kingdom Pseudomonadati; phylum Chlorobiota; species Chlorobiota bacterium. The sequence continues at coordinate 506,027 of JADJXR010000001.1, forward strand.
TATTTATCATGGGAAGAGTGGTTCGCGTCTTGGTCACGATGGCAAAGCGGCAACTGCCGACCAACGATGGTGGAATCCTCCAGAGTATAATTGGGTAGAATGGCTTGATCAGGATTGTGATGGTGTGAAGGACATGGTGTTCCATGATAAGGGCAGCTTGGTCGAGAAAATCCATATCGCCTATGGTAATCCTCAGACAGGTTGGATAGACACGAACGACATCCAAAGCATAGACACATGGCAAGCCAACGGGCGGTTCATCCTTTTTCAGGATGTCACCGGTGATGCCGTCAAAGACCTTGTCATGATCGGTGGCGATTTCACCAATGGGCGCATCAAGGTCTTTGCTGGCAAACCCGGGCAACGATTGATAGAGCAATACGGCGATGGTCGCGACAGCGCAGACCGTGCCAATGAGCGGTTCCCCTTGCGTCCGTGGGCCCAGATCATGCTGCCAAACGCCTTGCACGATGGCTGGTTCGGTGCTGAACATGTCTTGTTTGACCTTGGGGATATGAACAACGACGGAACCAGCGAGGTCGTTGCCCACACCTATCCCTACATCATCATCTACACCACAGGGAGCACCATTGATTCGTTGATAGATATTCTCTACAACATTCCAGATGAAAGTTGGGGCACGTTGCGGCGATTAGGAGATATAGATGGCACAGGTGACATCAGCTACGGAGCAACATGGCAAGGTCGTGTCCACTTTTTGAAGGCTCCACCACAGGATGAGATACCGACGTATGGTGGTAATGTCCGTGAGCTTCCCCATCCCTTCGAATTTCGATGCCAGCACACCACCGACGTTGAGCAACAACCATCGGAGATTCAACAGATGGAGCTAACCCAACAACAAAAACTGGTTCCCACCACCCACACACATCATCGCTAAGGAGAAGGATACACGCCTCCCACTGCTCCAACAATCGCCCATCCCATCCCCACCCACACGCTGCTTCAATAACGCAAAATCATGCTGGCTCCCAACACCCGTGCCTTGATCGTGTGACATCCACGAGGAGATAAAAAAAACCAAAATCCGCGAACTATCGCAGATTTTGGTTTCATTGAAGAGCTTGAAGTTGCTCAGATTTTAGATTTTGTACTCCCAACGGGATTCGAACCCGTGCTACCACCTTGAAAGGGTGGCGACCTAACCACTAGTCGATGGGAGCGGCTCTCCGATTCCTTCAACACTCGTGGGCCGTTGTGTTGAATGGGCCGCAAAGATAGCCCCGAACCCTTACCACAACAACCTGTGCGACAAGTTTTTACCGGCAGCCGCTCCATACAATGGTGCGCCTTGCTTCCTATGGTGGCCACTTCTTTTAAGGCTTACTTCGGATCCATTGGCATCGTTCCGTTGTTGTCGTACAACACCGGAAGCTGGGGAGGTTTCTCTGGATGCTTCGTGGCGTTCTCTTCCACTTGCTTGCTTGCCGGTTCCGATGCAGAGTTGGCAGGGGCTTTCCGCACGGAGCTTCCGCCACTTGTTGCCCCGCCCCGATTCTCCTTTCTTCCCGCCTCCGATTGGAAGTGCGCGGGGAGGGAATCGGGGGCAACGTGTGGCAGAATGGACGACGAGTCGGCAACGGCAGCCGGAGGGGATGTGAGTTTGGCAGGAACAGCCTGCTCCGAAGAACCAAAAAGACTTGGGAACAACAGGAACGCTCCCCCCGTCGCCACAATCAACGAAGTCCCAGCCGCAGCCAGCCCCTTCAACCAGGGGAGTTTGCTTGCAAGCGACGCTGCCGGAACTTTGGCCAGCGCGTCCATCAACTGCGCCGATGGCACGGTTGACGGAAGGGGCAGCTGCTGGCGGTCCCGAGCAACGGCGCGGGCAATGGCACGCTCGGCAATCAGCTCACGCTGCAGCTGCGGATCGGCTTGCGCCTGCTCCACCAAGCTGGCACGCTCCGATTCATCAAGATGATTTTCCACTATCCGCTCAACCAAGCGGCTCCGCTCTTGCTCATTCATTCGTTCATTCTCCAGCGTGTGATGTTCCCACAGGTATTGATTGGGAGTGATTGATCTTCGGCGCGCTGCTGCCAACCGCCGCCGCCACGATTTTCCGCAGCTGCACCCTTGCCCGCGAAGCACGCGCCCAGATTGCTTCTGGGGTTCGCTCCATCATCTCAGCAATCTCGTCGTAGCGATAGCCGCAATACAGATGGAGGACCAGCACCTCGCGATGCTCGAACGGAAGCTCCTCCAATGCTGCAAGGGCTATCTCCTCCAACTCTGAGGCCGATTGCGCGGAATAAAGGGGCAGCGCGTTCTCATCGAATTCCTCCACCGTTACCCACCGCCCGCGCCGGCGCAGCAGGCTGATGCAGGCGTTCCGAGCAATGCGAAATATCAGCCCCGGCGGATTGCTTATCGGCTGCGATGCACGGCAAAGTTCGATGACTTTTTCCCACGTGTCTTGCACGGTATCCTCCGCCTCGGCCTGGTTCCCCAGCACTTTTACGCAGTAGCGGAACAGCCCCGGATTGTGCCGCCGAAACAGTTCAAGAAACGCGGCATCCTCCCCCTGCTGAAATCGCTTCAGAAGGAGCGCGTCGCCGGACCAGGCTGTGATAGATTCCCCGGCAGGGGGTGTTGCCCCATTATGCGGGACAGGGTCAGTTGCCATAAACGATTCGGGTTCCGAATGGTACAACGAAATGACGCGCCAGGAATACCAAACCTGACAGCCACAAAAAGAACGGATTGCAGCGAAGCAGGTGAAGGCCGCTCGCCGTTACTCAACCTCATCCCCCTCTCCGTGACGTTGTTCGCGAGCACCGCCAAAGCAGCTGACGGAGAGGGGAACAAGAGAAGAGGTAGCCACAGGTCTTTAGCCTGTGGCGTCACCCCACCCAACCCTCCCCTGCCCAGCGGGGGAGGGCTGGGTGGGGTGATACGGGCAACGATTGCCCCTAACCAACCCGCCACCGCACTCGCGCCCCCTCCCCGCCTCCCCCAATTCTGGGGGAGGGGACGGCAGCAGATGCGTGAGGCCCAGAGAGAAAAAGATCAACAGTAAAAACCCTTTCCCCCCAGCATTGGGGGGACGCGTAGCCCGCCAGGGCGAAGCAGGGGGGCGCGTGACAAGCAAGACTTCCCTTACTTTCCCTTCGTGAAAAAAAAATCCTTCCCCAACATCACCCATGTCAGGCCAGGCGCAACTGGTGCGTCGTTTAGGTGTGGAGAAGAAAGTTCCCTTGCTGATTGGAAGGCTTTTCCCCAAGCAGAAGCAACCGCACCCAAAACACCAGTGTACTTCCGGAGAACAACAATGAACAACAAACGAATGTGGCGCGTGATCGGCATCCTTGCAGCGATGATGATAGCGATCACCGGATGCAAAGATGAGTTCCCGCCATCGCCAGGCGACCCGACCGACACAACGAAAGGGGACCCAACAAAAACCAACCCAATCAAGGGAACGCAATGGAGATTAATCTCCTACCAAACCACCAGCGGAACCGTGGTGAACGTTGCCAGCCAGAAGGCCACCATCACCTTTGGCGACTCCGCAAGCGTGGGGGGCTACACCGGCTGCAACCAGTTCGGTGGGGAATGCTTGATTGATACCGCAACCCACGCCATGACCCTGCGGAATATCTTCTCAACAGAGCGGTGGTGCAACGACATTTACATCGAGCCGATGTATCTGAACACCCTTCTGAACGTGGCATCCTACAAGCTGACCACCACAACGCTTCACCTGTACGCAGCCAACGACACCGTGGCAGTGCTGAATTACACCAAAGACTCCGTTATCATCCCACCGCCGCCACCAACGGGAAAGAACAAAGGGATTTTCTTCAATCAGTTTCCCCCAAGCGGCGGTGCATCATCGCTGGAACCGATCTACACGCTGATGGGAACCAACGACCGCGGGCTGACGCTGAACAAGCTGGAGAACAACGTTCTGCTCAGTTCGGCTCCGCGTGGTGGGCGCGTGGCGTACTTGGCCAACAATTCCACGAATCCAAGCCAACCATGGTCCTCGCTGGTAACGATCAAGACCGACGGGAGCGACCGGCGGATCCACCTGACCGACAGCATCTACGATCTAGATGTTGCCTCGGTGGCGATTTCGCCAAACGGGAAACGGGTTGCCGTTGCCACCATGAGCAAAATTGCGGTCCCGCCGTTTGCCCGGTATGAGCTTTTTATTTTTGATGTTGATGGAGGCCTTCTTGACCAGTTCGGCATCCAAGAATTAGGCGCGACCCCAACGTTCTCCCCCGATGGAAAATTCATCGCTTTCTACGGGTTCAACAATAGTGTGGAGGTGGCAGAAATCGGCAGCAGAAAAACAACGCCCATTGCCAACAATGCCTATCTGCTTGGGCCGGATGCCGGCACCAGCAACGCCGCCTACGGCCGCGGCGGGCTTGACTGGTCCCCCGATGGACGCTACATCACCTACACCGGGCGGAACGGAAGCGGAAACGAGCGGGATATTTTCATCGTTGCCGCCAATGGTGGGTCGGTCCCTGTCAACATCACCAACGATGCTGCCGACGAGTTCTGGCCCGTGTGGTCCCCAGACGGAACCCGAATCGCCTTCAGCAACACCTTCGTCACCGGCATTTATCAAGTGGCCATGACGCAACTTGACCCCGCAACCGGAGGCTGGTCCGCCAAGAAAAAGATCAGCCCCGACCGGCTTATCACCGTGGTGCTCCACGACCTCTTCCCGCAGTGGTCCCCCGATGGGAAAGAAGTCCTCTACACTTCTTTCACTACCTTGCCGGAGTTCCAGCAAGGGGGAACGTTGGAGGTGGTGGACCTTGCCACGCGAACTCCATCAACGATTGCCAGTGGGGTCTATAAAGGCTTTTGGGAGCGATAACATTTCGCTGAACAGGGCACAACGATACCGACACAACACCCCCGGGCCTGCGCTGTTGCGCAGGCCCGTGTCCGTTTATTTTCCGCTTGTTCTGGTGGCGATGTTCGCGCTTTGGCCGATGCTCACCCTTCCCGCATTGGCCCAATCGGGGATTGGCATTGCGCCGTCGTTGGGGTATGAGTTCGGCGCGCCGCTGCTGCTGCGTCGCGATTCGGGGAAGGTGAACAGCTTGGGGGTTGATGGAAGCGGGGTTTCGCAATCGCACACGTTTTGGATTGGTGCCCAACTTCACCACGATTCGCTTCTTGGCAACGGGTGGCGGTTGTCGCTGGGGGGCGCGGTTGCCCCCTCGGTTTCCAGCTTCACTTCCTCCCCCTTCCCCCTCTCCATCGTGGATTCCACCAACGCCAGCTTGATCCCAACAACGCGCCAGTTTACGGTTCATGGGACCTCGGCATTGGCGCAGATTTCGGCCCAAGCTGGTGTTTCCATTGGGGGCGCAAACCGGCTAACAATGGGCCTGTGGGGAACGTGGCAATTTGCCGCCGATGTGGCCGCAACCGAGGCCATCCTCTTCCCCGATTCCATCACCTTCCCCAATGGCCAGCGAAGCCGCTCGGTCCCGCTCCTCCCCGATGCAATCTCCCCGCCAATCCATGCCGGAATCCAAGCGGCACTTGAGTTCAACGTGCCGATTGGATATGGCCTGCTGCTGGCCCCCACGTTCGGCCTCCGCTGTGATGCCACCGCCATTGCCAGCGGCTTGGGGCTGCGTTCGTTCAGCAGTGCGGTTGGGTTTTCGGTGGCCTCCCTTGCATCGCCCCCTCCGCCGGCTTCGCAGCCGCCACCGCAGCTATCGCCCGCCGCCGTGCCAGCCGCCCCGCCCCCCGCGCCTGCCTCGCGAATCAACGCCCGGGTTGGTTTGTTTGCCAGCATTGATGGCCAACGGTTGGATGTGGCGCAGGTGGTTCCGTACCGGGTCCATTACCGCTGCGCGATGCCCCTGCTTCCGGCTGTTTTTTTTCAGCATGGCGACGTGCGATTGCCAGCGCACTACCGCACCATTTCCGCAGCCGAAACGGAAGCATTCGGCAACCTCACTCTTGCTGGATTAGACTCCATCCAGGTCCATCGCCACTTGCTGAACATCATCGGCCAGCGGCTGCGGCGGAACAGGAACAGCACCTTGCAACTGGTTGGCGCAACCGCCCCGGGCGAACCTTCGCAGCTTGCCCAGGAACGCGCCAAGCAAGTGCAGGAGTATCTCACCTCGGTCTGGAACGTGGCGCGGCAAAGGATGGCGATTGGAACAATGGAAGGGCAAAACATTCCGGAGTTCAGCGGGGTGATGCTGCAAACGGAGGACACCGCGCTGCTTGCCCCCATTTTCTGGGAATGGATTGTCCGCCGAATGGCCGTCCCGGGAATTGGAATCGAACAGGAGATGGAAGCCGATGCCGGAATCAATGATTGGAGGCTTACCATCCGCCAGCAGGACCGCCAACTGCTCCACCGCAGCCTCCGTTCCGACACGCTTCCTCCCGCAGCCAGCACGCTTCTGACGCTGCGTAACCTGCGGGAACGGGAAGCCACCGAACCGCTGGTGGCCACGCTGCGGGCGATAGACTCGGTAGGCAACGAAGCAATCGCCACCGACACGCTGCGGGTGGTGGTGCTGGCCGAGCACGACACCACCGAGGTGACGAAGGTCATCACCACCGGAACGCTCTTTGCGGCGGAGTATTTCCCGGGCGTTTCGGAGGGGAACCAGCAGGTCCTTCGCTACGTCCTTGCCGACCTGCTTCCCGGGAACAGGGTTGTTGTGGGGGAGCGAGAAGTTGAGGTGGGAAGCCAAGTAGCGAAGGCGATAGCAACAGCCGTCGGGAAATCGCGGACGGCAGGGACTGCGGCGCAAGCAGTTGAGAAGAAGAGCCTGACGGAAGAATGGATATTCTCCAAAAGCACAGGGCTACGGGTGGAGCCGTAGCGGGGCGATCCTGAAAGAAGGGCCGGCGTGGCAGAGATCACATCATGCTCATCCTCCCTTTTTGGCCTGCAGCAACGTCTCCCAAAATTTTGGAAAGGAGACTTCGGCGACCGAGGGATTGAGTATTTCAATCGGCTGGTTGGCCACCAACCCGGCAACGGCGGCCATCATGCAGATTCGGTGATCGCCGGCGTGATGGATCTGGCAACCTCCCTCCAACGCTTGGATCCCGGCAATGCTGAAGCCATCCTCCAACTCCATCACCTGGCCCCCCATCGAACGAATCACCGCTGCGGTCTGGCTGATTCTGTCGGACTCCTTCACGCGAAGCTCGGCTGCGCCGCGAACCACGGTTGTTCCTTCGGCACGGGCGGCAACCAGCGCAAGCAACGGAAGCTCATCCATCATCTCGGCAATGGGGGCTGCGGGGTGGGTTGTTGGGTCGAACACCGTTCCGCGCAACGCCGGGGAGTAGGCGGCGGTGATGGTGCCGCGGGGCTCGTTGCTGGCCTCGCTTTCAACCTGCCATTGCACCCTGGCCCCCATTGCCAACAAAGCGTGCAGGAAGGCAATGCGCGTGGGGTTCAATCCAACATCATCAACCACCAGTTCCGACCCCGGAACCAGCACCGCAGCCGCCACCAGAAACGCCGCGCCGCTCAGGTCCCCGGGGATTGAGATTGTGGTTTCGGCATCAAGAATTCCGGGGCGGATTGTTGCCACGGGACCGGTAGCGGTATCGGCAACGGAAAGGGGCAAGCCCATGTGCTGCATCATCCGTGCGGAGTGGTCCCGCATCGGGGTTGTTTGGCGAAGCCGCACGCCATTTCGGGATCGCAAGCCCGCCAACGCCAACGCCGTCCAGACCTGCGCCGAAGCCACCGGAATTGGTTCATCTATCCACCCTTCCAACCCCTCCTTCCCTTGAATCGTGATCGGCATTGTTCCGCCACTGGTTTCCACGGTTGCGCCAATCTGGCGAAGCGGCCCTGCCACCCGCTCCATCGGGCGTTTCCGAAGCGAGCCATCCCCCGTCAGTTGGAACGTTCCGGCGGTGGCGGAAAGGAAGCCCATGGCCATTCGCGCTGTTGTGCCGCTGTTGTGGCAGTCAATGTTGCGGCAGGCAATGTTGTGCTCAATCAGGAGCGATTGGGAAGAAGGTGGCGGCGGCGAAATTGGCGGCAGCAGATGTAACCGGTCCCCTTCGCTTTCCAACCGATAGCCAAGCCCCCGAAGAAGATTCGCCGTGGCCAAGCAATCGGCAGAGGAAGAAGGGTTGATGATATGAGTAGCGCGACGATTCAGCGCACCAAACAGCAAGGCGCGGTGGGTGATAGATTTATCGGCAGGTGCCTGGACCCTGCCACGCAATGGAGTGCTTGGGCGTTCAATCAAGATGCTGTTCATCATAAGCCTATGGTTGTAAAACTCACCCTCTCCTCTCTCCTCTCTCCTCTCTCCCCCCATCGCGCCAGCGATGGTAGCGGCCCCGACCTTCGTCGGGATTGATAACAGGTCTTTAGCCTGCCGAGTCGCCGAAGGCTAAAGACCTTCGGCTACCCGTGCGCCGGCTACCCTAAACAAACAAGGGAGCCTCGGTTGGACGATGCTCCCTTGTTCAATTTCAAACGATGGTTACGGGGGAAATCGGGTTGCCGATTTACTTCTTCATCCCGTCTTCTTTGCAGCACTCATCAAGGCCGTCGTAGGCGGCTTGGTCGCGCTGGACGTTCGGGGTGCTGTAGCCCGCTTTGGCGATTGCTTTCTCCATCTCCATTTGGGCTTCCGGAGTGTTGTTGGCCACCTTGATGAACGCCACTTTGTTGTCAACATCAATGGTGGCATCCTCGTAGCCATTCACCCCTTTCACCGCCCGCTTAATCGTTTTGGCGCACGACTCGCATTGCATGGTTGGCAGGGCAATTTTCATCACGTTTGGGCTGTTCACATCCATTGCCGGGGTTGCCTCGGCTTTCTTCTCGGCAACGGGCGCGGCTTCTGGTTTGGCGGATTCGGCGGCTTTCTCTTCTTTGGCGCAGGCGCCCAGCGCCACCGTCAGGGCCAGCAGCCCTGCAATCAAACTGTTCTTCACGGTGTGTTTTCTCCTTGTGATTGAGTAAGTTGGAATCGGCGTTCGTCAGCAGCCTTGATAAGCAATGGCATTGATGAACAATTCAGGGGGCAGGATAATCTCCGGTTCGGCAATCTGCCAGTTGCGCTGCTCCCTTCATGCCCTCTGAATTGTCAATCTGCATTGCCTAATCAGCTTCTTGTGGCAGCTTCTTGCGGCAACCGTTTGCGGGTTGTTGTGCGGGAACGACGAACAGCCCCGCAGTGTGATTTTCTATCCAAACAAAATTACGCCCGCACGGCGTAGGAGCTTAGCACCATGCCGGAGATTGTACGAATCCTCACCGATGACCAGGGGACGATCACGCACCTGGTAACCGACCAAGAAGATCACCTTTCCACAATGGAGTTGGCCGAGCATCTCAGTGCCGGCCATGATTACTACGTGACGTTCGGCGACGACCGCCGTTACACCATCACGATGCTTGCCGAGGAAGGGCACCTTGAGCCAACGGTGGACGACGCTTTTGGAGTACGCTCCATCTGGGATTTACCGCAGGAAGAGGACCCCGCCGAGCAGGAGATTGATGAGATGTTCGAGCGGATGAACAACATCGGCGAGCACGATGATGGCCCAGCCGAACGCGGGGAATACGACCGTGAACCAATGCCTTGATTTTTGCCGATGAAGCTCTTCCGTCGCCGCCGTTTCCGCCCGAAGCCGCTAACAATGCGCCGCCGAACACTCCTGGTGCTGGCCGTTGCGTTGCCGGTGCTGGCCATTGCTATGTTTGGCAGCCGTGGCATTTTTCGCCGTCTGCAGCTTGAATCCCAAGCCGCCGACACCCGCCAACAGCTTTACCTTGAGCGCGCAAAATCCGATTCCCTGCGCCACGAAATCAGCCGCTACGCCAACGATACCGCCACCATCGAGCGGCTTGCACGCGAACGCTACGGGATGGTCCGCAGCGGCGAAATTATCTACCGCGTTCCCGAATGACCCTTATCAGCACAACCCAGCCCCGCCCCCAGCCACTGATTGGCGTGGATGTTGGCGGAACCACACTCAAGTTTGGCCTTGTTGACGCGCCCAGCTGCGACATCCTACACCAGTTTGCCCTCCCCACCGATGCCGAACATGGCGTTGACGCGGTGATTGCCCGCATTGCCGAAGGGGTCAACCAGTTGCTTGGCGAATATCCCCACCCAATCCCTGCCATCGGGATGGGCATTCCCGGGGTTGTCAACCAGCAGGGGAATGTTTGCTACCCGCCGAATTTTCCGGGCTGGGAAGTCGTTCCGGTGGCCAAACGATTGGCTCCGTTGCTGGCACGCCAGCTTCCAATTGCCGTCGAGAACGATGCCAACGTTGCCGCCATCGCCGAAGCGCAAGCCCCGGGCGCAACCGACCGCGATTTCCTGTTCGTGACGCTGGGCACCGGGGTGGGGGGCTGCATTATCGCCAACGGGGAAATCTGGCATGGCGCAACCGGCGGCGCGGGGGAGCTTGGCCACCTTTCGGTTGCCATGAACGGCCAGCTTTGCAACTGCGGCGCGCGTGGCTGTGTGGAAGCATATCTGGGCCAACGCTACATGACCGCCGCCGCCGAATTGCGGTTGTCCCGATTCCCCCAATCCCTGCTCCACACGATGATTGCCGAAGGGAACGAACTGGACCCCAAACTTATCAACACCGCCGCCGAAGCGGGCGACCGCTTCGCTGTGGAATTTTTGGAGGAGATGGGGGAAATACTTGGCGCGGCGTTGGCCTCGGCAATGAATCTGTTGGATATTCACGTGGTGATTGTTGGCGGCGGCGTTGCCCAAGCCGAGCAATTCCTGCTGGAACCGGCTCGCCGCTCGCTTCGCGCACGCCTGCTGAAATCAATCGCCCGCGATGCGCAGTTGCGAACCGCTCGGTTCCAGAATAATGCCGGAATTATTGGCGCGGCAATGCTGGCAAAGAAGGTGGCAAGGGGTAATTCGTAGGCTTCAAAAAAATTTAGGGGGAAGATGGGCGGCGCGGTGCTTGCACGCTGCGTTGGCCGATTTCCAACCACCGATTTCCGATTCATGCCCAATCCAACAACCTCCCGGCTTCGCGACCAACCTTCATCCACCGCCGCTGCCGCCGAAAAGCCCAGCCGGAGCGGGCGTTCGGCAGCATTGGTCAGCTTGGGCATTCTTCTTAGCCGCTTGATTGGGCTTGTCCGAACCCGCGTGTTTGCCCACTATTTCGGCGGCACCAGCGACGCTGCCGATGCCTTCAACGCCGCCTTCCGCATCCCAAATTTTTTGCAGAATCTTTTCGGCGAAGGGGCGCTTTCCGCCTCGTTCATTCCGGTGTACGCCAACTTGCTGGGGCAAGGGAAGCGGGAAGAAGCTGGGCGCGTTGCCGGGGCCATTGCCGCAATCCTTTCGCTGGTTGTCTCCGCCATCGTTCTGGTTGGCATCACCGCCACCCCGTTGCTGATTGGCCTTATCGCGCCCGGCTTCACCGGCGAAAAACGTGAGCTAACCATTGCCCTTGTTCGGATTCTTTTCCCGGGCGCCGGCCTGCTGGTGATTTCCGCGTGGTGCCTGGGGGTGCTGAACAGCCACCGCCGATTCTTCCTAAGCTACAGCGCCCCGGTTATCTGGAACGTGGCCATGATTGCCGCACTGCTGGGCTGGGGAGGCCGCGTTGGTGAGTTTGAGCTGGCCACCGTTTTGGCGTGGGGATCGGTTGCGGGAAGCGCGTTGCAGTTCCTTGTGCAGCTTCCGTTAGTGCTCCGTTTGGCAAAAGGGCTGCGCCTTTCGCTCAACATTCGGGATACCAGTGTTGCAGCCATTTTGCGGAACTTCATCCCCGCGTTCATCAGCCGTGGCGTGGTCCAGATCAGCGCCTATGTGGATGCCATGATCGCCAGCTTGCTTGGCACCGGGGCCGTCACGGGGCTAAGCTACGCCCAGCTTTTGTACACCCTTCCGGTCAGCCTGTTCGGCATGGCGATTTCGGCCACGGAGTTGGCCGAGATGTCGCGCACAACCGGAAGTGAGGACCAAATTCACCAGACGCTTCGCACGCGGCTAAACGCAGGGCTTCGGCGCGTGGCGTTTTTCATTGTCCCTTCGGCCACCGCCTTCCTGGCCTTTGGCGACCTGATTGCCGCCGCGCTCTTTCAATCAGGGAAGTTCACCGCCGACGACTCCCGCTACGTCTGGGCGATTCTTGCCGGGTCCTCCGTTGGGCTGCTGGCCTCAACCATGGGGCGGCTGTACAGCTCCACCTTCTACGCCCTGCGCGACACCCGCAGCCCGCTGAAATATGCCATCACTCGGGTGGCGTTCACCACGGTGTTGGGGGTGGCGTTCGCCCTCTATCTTCCTTCGCTGTTTGGTTTGCAGGAACGGTGGGGCGTTGCGGGGCTAACCATTTCAGCAGGGTTCGCCGGGTGGGTTGAGTTCTTTCTGCTTCGCCGGCAGCTTAACCGCCGCATCGGCCATTCTGGACTGCCCGCTTCGGTGCTGCTTCGGCTGTGGGGCGCGGCCATTGCCGCAGCCGGCGCGGGCTGGGGGGTGAAACTGCTCCTTCCAGCAATGCACCCCGTGCCGATTGCAGCGGCAGTGCTGATTCCATTTGGCGGTGTTTACGCCGTGGCCACCACAACGCTTGGCATTGCCGAATCGCGGGCACTGCTTGGCCGCGTTTGGAAGAAGCTCCGGTAAAGGCCGCAATCCATTCATCAATCCGCTTGCAACCATGCTTTTGGTCCATTCCTGCCGCGCCATTTTGCTGGACCTGTGCAACACCATCATGCTGGGGTGCGACCGCTTTGGCCCTGAGGAAGATTTTGCCGGAACCTACAAGGCCGCTGGCGGAACTGAGCTTGCCCCGGCGGAAGTCAACCGGTTGATGGCGAAGATTGTTCGCGCAGCACTCCGTGGCTATCACAACCCCGCGCTGTTCGATTCCTTCCCACTGCTTCGATTCTGGGTTGATGAAATTTGCGAACCCGAAAATATTCCGCAGAAAGAACGGGCATTGCTGGAAGAAGTGTTCGCCCGGCATGAAGTTGGGATTATTCCGGAACATCACGCGGCGGTAATTCATCAACTTGCGGCGCGATTTCCGATTGGGCTGGTCTCCAACAATTTTGGACGAACAGAGCTATTTATCCAAGAATTGCAACGCGCCGGAATTTTCGAGGATTTCCGCTGCATGATTTTCTCGCGTGAGGTTGGCGCAATCAAACCTTCGCCGTTGATTTTTCGGATGGCAATGGAGAAATTTGACGCAAGCCCAAACCAATTTCTATTTATTGGCGACAGCCTCCGTTGCGATGTCGGCGGCGCAGCAGCGGTTGGCATGAACACAATCTGGATTGCGGAAAAAGCAGCTCACCATATCATCCCAATCTCCTCATCCCCCAATCGAATTGTTTTTAATTTATCCGAGATATTGGATGAATTTTGATGGATCGTCCATTTCCCTTTCGGGGAGCCGATCTTGCTCACATTTCCGACACTTGCCAAATAATGGAAAGCAGCCACGATACTCTTCAATCCGCCCGGGAAATAGTAATGGCCTGGGGGTGGAATGCTACGTGCTACCAGATTATCAATCCTGGAATTCGGCATTGGTTTCCCAAACATCACCAAGGGGTAATTGGGTTTGTGCGGCACAACAAGGTGCGGGTGGTGGCGGGCGCGCCGGTCTGCAATAAATCGGAGCTTCCGGCAATTACGGAAGCATTCGAGCAGGAGGCACGCAACGCCGGTGAGCGCGTCTGTTATTTTGGCGCGGAGCAGCGATTGGAAAAATTATTCGACACCTCCGCCGATCACTCCATGGTCCTGCTGGGCGCGCAGCCAACGTGGGAATTGCAGCGTTGGGAAAAGATTTTTGAGCATCACGCATCGCTGCGGGCGCAGCTGCATCGCGCATGGAACAAAGGGGTTTGGGTTGGCGAGTGGGGCGTTCACCAGGCTTCGCGCAATCCGGTGTTGGAGCAATGTTTGCAGGAGTGGCTGGCAACGCGCCGCCTTCCGCCGCTGCGTTTTTTGGTTGAGCCGGAAACGTTGGGCCGGCTGTTCGATCGGCGCGTGTTTGTTGCCCAGCGGGGCAAGCAAGTGGTGGGATTTATTGTTGCCTCGCCGGTTCCGCAACGGAACGGCTGGTTAATTGAGCAAATTATTCGCGGCCACAACGCGCCGAACGGGACCGCCGAGCTGATGGTCTATTGGACCGCGCAAGCACTTCGCCACAGTGGTTCCGATTTTATGACGCTTGGCCTTGCGCCATTATCGCGCAATGCGGCCATTCCGCAAACCACAAATCCATTATGGTTGCAAGCAACGTTGGCAGCGGTGCGGGCGCACGGGCGGCGTTTCTATAATTTTGACGGGTTAGATTCTTTCAAAGCAAAATTCCGTCCCCATTCTTGGGACCCGGTGTATGCCATTGCCAACACTCCAACATTCACTCCACGGACGTTGTACTCCATTGCCTCGGCATTTAGTGCTGGGTCGCCGCTGGTGTTGTTGCTGCGTGCGGTTGCCGGCGCAATCCGGACGGAATGGCAATGGGCGGTGCATCGTGAAAAAAACCGCTGAGTTTTATCGCCCCAATTAACCCCATTTATTTTCTTCAACCAGCAGCATGGAACGCGTTATTCTGATTGGAAGTGGCGGGGCCGGAAAATCCACACTTGCCCGGCAGTTGGGGGCGCGGCTGAATATTCCGGTAATTCATTTAGATGCCCATTTCTGGAACCCAGGGTGGATAGAAACCCCACGCCCGGAATGGAAAGAAAAATTATCGGCGTTGCTAACCGCCGAACGCTGGGTGATGGATGGAAATTACGGGAACACCATTGCCGAACGCGCCGCACTTGCCGACACCATCATTTTCCTTGATTTTTCCCGCTACCTCTGTTTGTGGCGTGCCGTGAAGCGAATTATCCATTATTACGGGAAAACCCGACCCGACATGGCCCCCGATTGCCCCGAACGCTTCGATCCTGAATTCCTTCGTTGGATCTGGAATTTCCCCAAACGTTCGCGCCCGCTGTTGATTGAAGGCATCCGGAACCACGAGGCCGGCAAACAAGTGCTGATATTCCGAAAACCGAAGGAGGTTCGGGAGTTTTTGGAGGGGATGTGTGGCGGCGATGGCAACATCAAGGTAGCGGCAGGTCTTTAGCCTGCCCAGTCTTTTTTGAGAGTAAGACGCCGAAGGCTAAAGACCTTCGGCTACCTGTGCGGTGGCGGTTCCGGCTACATCAAGGTAGCGGCCCCGATCTTTATCGGGGCCCAGTCAGATAACACCGAAGGCTAAAGACCTTTTATCAATCCCGACGGAGGTCGGGGCGGCTACCTCAATCCCGACGGAGGTCGGGGCGGCTACCTCAATCCCCTCACCCGTTTTTCCCTGCGATTCCCAGCCGCTCGAACAGCCCAACGGCCAGCATTGGCAGCGCGATGGTGGCATCGCATTGGACCTCGGCAGAGACGGCGTTCTCCGTGTATTTCCCCCAGCTTACCGACTCGCTGATGGTGCAGCCGCTAAGCCCGCCCCAGCTTGGGGAATCGGTGTAAATGCGAACGGTGCGGTCGTAGCCGTGGCGCTCGGTTGCGCCGGTCATCTCCAGCAACGGCCAGGCTTGTTGCGCCCAGTTGCGTGGCACTCCACCGCCAATAATCAGCGTCCCGCCACGCTCCTTTGCCAGCAGGCTGTGGGCAAACGTGTGAACGTCGGCAAGCTCATCCAACACAATCTTCCAATTGTTCCTCATGTTGTATTTCACAAGGTTCAGGGCGTACTCGCTGTCGGTGGTTGCGCCGCAGTAAATCGGGACGTTGTGGCGCGCCGCAGCGGCAAGGATTCCCCGCTTTCCCATCGAGTCCAGAGCCAGCCCAGTAAGGCGGAACAGCTCCTGCGGGCGAACAAGCCAGGGCTGAAGCGGGTCAATCCCGTTGTCGGCAAAGTATTTCGTCAGGATTGCCTCCAGCAGGACCTCACCTTTGTGGTAGCCATCTTCCGGCAAGAAGGTGTCGTAGATGCGGTTGATGTGATGCTCAAAAAGTTCGGCATCGTCCACCGCAGTTGCGCCAACAAAATGCCCTTGATTTTCCGGGTCGGCATGGTTCACCATCGAGTGGCTCATGTTGGCCCCGGTGCTGACCAGCGCGTCAATGATCCCATGCTCGATGAACTGCGTCACCACCTCCTCCATTCCGCCGGGAACCATTGCCCCGGCAAGGGTCATAATCACCATGCACTCTTCGTCGCGAACCATGTTTTCCAGCACGTCAAGGCAGCGGCTTAGCGCACGCCCCTGGAAAGAACAGCCCCCTAGGCGTTCCAACAAGTCGTTCACGCCGGCCACATCCTTCGGCGAAACTGGTGCGATTTTTTTCTGGAGATACTCTTCTCGTGTATGCTGCATGGTTGGTAAAATTCAGGATTGTGCGTTCGGTTGATGGATACCTTCCGGGTACCTTCGCGGTACGTTGACGGCGGCAAATGTACAGTGGGAAGAAGGAACGGAGAAGTAAGAAATCAAGCGCGAGCAACCGCCACAGCAGGCCGCGCCAACGCATCCCCGCAGCCAATTGCTCTGCCTGATGTTTACCAGAACACTTCCTTCACCACAACGCGGCTTCCCAAGCGAACCACCAGCACGTAGAAGCCTTTGCGAAGCTCACTGGCGGGAAGCTGTAGCCTTGTTGTGCCAGCCCCCAGCAAGGCGTGGTGGCTCCAGGTAGATTCCCCGCGAACGTCATACAGCGAAAGCTCCACCCGGCCCGAACGGGGCAACTGGATATCCACAGCGGCCAGGTCCGGACCGGAGACGACCGCGCACTGAAGTTCCGTTGAAAGATTGACCGGCTGCTCAACAGAGATCGCGCTGCTCCCCCCTTCCGTCGCACCAATGGAGCGGACGGGAAAGAACGGGTGGCGGTTGTAATCGTGGGTTGGTTCGGCAACGGGAAACCCCGCGCCGATTGCCGGGGATCCCGTGAGGAGCGAGACATCCGCTGGCGCGGCCAACAGCAGCGGGTCCTGCCCAATAATGCCGTCCGATTCGGCAGACGGAAGGTTCGGGCCGTTCCAGCTTCCGTTCTCGGCATTGAACCACAGGTTGTTGGAAAAGGTGAAGGTTGCCGGGCGGGTGTTCCCCCCGATGTTCAGCGTTGGGTTGGCGGCCACGTTCCCCACCACCACAATGTTGTTCCGGAAGGTGTTGTCGCCGCATTGCAGGAACTGCGGCTCGATGGTTTCCTGAAGGATGCGTATGGCCCAGCGTTTTGGAAGATAGATGGTGTTGTTCACCACTTCGCTGTTGACCGTTCCAACAAAGGCAACCGCAGCATCGGCCCCCACAAAAACGTTGCTGTAAACCTTGATCCGTGCCGACTCATAGTTGGTTCCCAACGGGCGGAAGAACTGAAGCGAGGTGGACCCACCGATATTAATTGCGCGTGCGCCGCCATCAATAAACGTGTTCCCTTCAATGCGGATATCACTTGTTCCCCCTTTTGCCTGGATGCAATTGGACCCGGCATTCTGGAACCGATTGCGAAGGAAATTGCCGCCGTGGCAGCCAACCATATCAATCATGCTTCCCCCTGTCGCACCGTTCTGGAAGGTGCAATCGCTGACCCAGAAACTGTCAACGCCGGACATTTTCAGAAGATCGTTATTTCCGGTGGCGTTGATATCCAGCCAGCGGCATTGCTCGATCACCAGGTGGTGGGCGGGGGTGTCGTAGCTTCCGCCGTCGTCAATGTTCAAGCCATTCCCAGTTTGGCCGCCAAAGCTGATCCCGATGATCCGAAGGTACGCCGGGTCGGAAAGTTGCCACGAGTTTGTTCCGCCACGGATCACCGTTTCCTCCCCTTCCCCCATGATCGTGATCCACGCATCGGCACGCCCTTGCAAGCCTTCCACATATTGCCCGCCGGCATGGGTTCCAAGTTTGAAGAGGATGGTGTCGCCCGGCTGCACGGCGGCGGCGGCGGATTCCAAGTTGGAGTAATCGGCTCCCGGGCCAACAGTCAGCGTGCGGGAAATGCCCAGCGTGGGGAGCAGAAGGATTGCGAAAAGCACCAGTAGCAGAGTTTTCATCGGGCGTAGAAAGGTTGTTGGACGTGAAGGAAGAACCGGTACAAAGGTAATCATGGAGATTGCTTTGTTGGTTGCAAAGCGATTCCGTCGGCTTGGCATTCCCCTCTATCGCTTACTTTTGTCCTCCACAAAACCTATCACCAAAATTTTTGAACAGACCAGCAACATGATTGAAGCACTCCTTACTGGCCCAGTGCTTGCCAGCCTTGCGGCATTGACCGCAATGGAGATCGTTCTTGGCGTTGACAACATCATCTTCATCTCCATTTTGGCCTCGCGTTTGCCGCAATCGGACCAATCGCGGGCGCGGCTGATTGGGCTTGGGTTGGCCTGTATCCTCCGCGTTGCATTGATCTTTGCGATCGGCTGGATTATCAGCTTATCGCAGCCCTTTTTCACCCTGTTTGGCCACCCATTTGCTGGGCGCGATCTGATCCTGCTGGGGGGCGGCCTGTTCCTGATTTACAAGGCCACGAAGGAGATTCACAACAAGTTAGAAGGCTCGGAAGATATTCATGGCGGGGGGGCCGAAAAGTCGGAGTTCGGAAGCGTCGTGATGCAGATCATGCTGCTGAATATCGTCTTCTCGCTAGACTCCATCATCACCGCTGTTGGGATGACCAGCCAGCTGCAACCAGCCATCCAGATTGAGACGATGGTGATTGCTGTGGTGCTCTCGCTGGGGTTCATGCTGGCAACCGGGCGGCCTGTTGGCGACTTCGTGATGCGCCACCCCACCGTGAAAATGCTGGCGCTTGCCTTCTTGCTGATGATCGGGATGACGCTGGTGGCCGAATCATTCCACGTTGAGATTCCGAAGGGATATGTCTATTCGGCAATGGCCTTCAGCGTGTTTGTGGAGATGCTGAACCTGTGGGCGAAGAAACGCCAACAAGACCGTGGCAAGAAGCTCCCCGAGGCGGTTCACCTTCACCAAAACGTGACCGGCGTGCCGCTGGCGCAGGAAGAGGGGAAGCGGTAGCGGCCCCGACCTCTGTCGGGATTGATAACAGGTCTTTAGCCTGCCCAGGCCGCTTTGAAATCCACCCCAAAAAGAAGCAAGGGCACCGAACTCAATCGGCACCCTTGCTTGGGGAATCTTTGCAGAATCGTCGCAGGCTCTTCTTCCAGAAGCCGTTGTTTATTTCACCACTTGCACGCCGTAGATGGCCGTCACTCCGGGGGCGGCAAGGCGGATGAAGTAGCGGCCCGCAGGAAGCGCGGCGGTGCTGATGCTTTGCTGGTGCTGGCCCGTTTCCATCTGCCCCTCCACCACCGTCTTCACCACCTCACCGCTAACGTTCATCACCGTAATCACAACGCGCCCGGGCTGGCCGATGCGGAACCGGAGCGTGGCTGCGTCGCGCAATGGGTTTGGGGAAACAGCAAGGATTGCCGTGCCGTTGTCGCCAGCGGTTTCGGCGGCGACGCTGGTTCCGGTTTGCGGGGCGCGATAACTTCCGCTGCCGCCGCTGATGGTGGTGTCGTCGGGAATGGCGAAGCGTGGTTCAACGCTGCGAAGCGTTCCGTTGCGCCGCCGGTCGGGGGTGGTGTAATACACCGAACAGCACCCTTTCTCAAACACCAGCTCGGCAATCGAAGCAAAGACGCTATCCATTGCGCCGGCATCGCGCACGCTGAAGTATTTCCCTCCGGTTCCGGCAGCAAGCAGTTTTAGCGAGTCGTCGGTATCCAGCAGCAACCCAATGGCGAACACCGGAACGTTCGCTTGCTTGGCGCGTGCGATCACCGTCTGGATGCTTTGCACTGCCGAGCGGTTGTCCTCGCCATCGCTAAGCAGCACGATTGCCTTGCGCGGGTTGGTCCGGTTTTCAATGGCTGCGATTGCGGTCATCACCGCATCGTTCATTGCGGTGTAGCCCTGAGCCGTAAGGTTATCAATGGCGCGGTCCAGCAGCGCGCGGTTGTTGGTCCAGGACTGGTCCAGCGTGGTGGCATCGCTGAAGGAGAACATGGCGGCTTCATCAATCGGGTCCAGCTTGGCGGTGAATTTCTTTCCGGCGGTTTTGGTTTCGGCCAGCCGCGTGCTGGCTCCGAACGGGTCGCGCATGCTTCCGCTGCGGTCGAACACCATCGCCACCGAGACCGGCATGATCCGCTCGGCACAATTGATGCTGTCAATCTGCACCGGGGTTCCATCTTCGGTGAGTGATAGCTTGCCGGCTAAGTCTTCGTAGCGGATTCCTTCGCGGTTGGCTTTCACCGAAACGCGGATCACCGGGAAGCGGGAGGAATCCACGCCGCACAGGTCAATCCCGTAGTTCGGAAGCTCCTCCACCAGCACATACAACGCGCCGCTGTTGTTGTCGTGGGCATCCCGTTTCTGAAGGTTCTTGAAGTTCCAATCCACAATCGCGGTGCTGATCTGCCGCCCGGTTCCCTGAACAATCATGCTGTAACGGTGGTCCTGGCGGTAGGGCATTTGGGGGAAGGGTTTGTCATCAACCCGCAGCCCGTGCGAGTCGTACATCCGGCTGTCGCCCACGTAGATCGGGTAGCCTTCTGGGAAGATTCTCCACTCCAATTTTTCCCATTCTTCTTTTGGGAAGGAGTAAATCCAAAGCGGGTCCACACTGCTGTTGACGGTATCTTCCCACATGGAGTAGGTTCCCCAGGCGGTGATGCGATAGCGGTGGTTTGCGGAAGTGGCGTCGGGGGTGAACAGGGTGTCGGCCGAGCGTGCGTCAAGGGTGAACAGGTGGGGGAAACGCCGCTGGGCGTTGGCCGGCATGGCAAGCAGAAGCGATAGCAACACCGCGCAGAGTGTCCCGGTGGCCGGGATGTAGAATCGAGAGTTGTTCATCGTGTTGTCAACCTCCATCAAGAAAATACAAACTGGATATGGTTTATGGATGCCGGACGCCTGATGACACAGCAGTTCGGAGTAAGTTGACAGCCGACAAGGAAGATTTTTTCCCGGAACAGAAAGCACGCAAAAGGAACACAGCCAAGCAAGGAAGAACCCGATGATGAAGCTGAAGCCGATAATGAAACGAAGGATCGTCTCGGCATTGTCCCTGACAACTCTGTTCCTTGCTGCGAGCACACTTCTGTCCGATGCTCCCCTTCGGGTTCAGCTTGTTCATGCTTGCATTGTGGTGATCGTCTTCACCATTCCAGCACTCTGGATCGGCAGTTGGGATGATATCCTGAAGCGGTGGTGGATTCCCGCGTGTGCTGGAATTATCGGTGGCCTTGCATGGGAACTGGGAGGCATGGCCACCATAAGTAAATATGAATTTATCGGGGTGGGGATTTACCTCTGGATGACAGCGGCTTCAGTGCTGACGCTGAGCATCCATGGCGCAACAAGTATGAAGCGGGCATAAGCTCCATTGGCAAATTGCCACACAACAGAACAGCCCGAGCCGCTCCATCGCGGCCCGGGCTGTTGTGCTGATTGGGTTGGTGCTGCGGGTTAGTTCATCGCTTGCTTGCCATCCAGATGTTTTGCAAGCGTTGCATCAAGGTCGCTTCCGCGCAAGTCCGATTCGGTGGCGATAATCATGCCGTCGGGGCCAACAAGAATCGGCTTGGGGATTCCCATCACCTCGAACCGTTTCGACAAATCATTCTTGAACCCCTTTTCCACAAAGGTGTGCAGCCACGGCATCTTCCATTTCTTCTCGCGGAACGGCGCGATGTCCTCCACCTTCCCATCGAACGATAAGCTCAGGACCGTGAACCCGTTCTTCCCGTGGTACTTCTCCCACGCGGCATGAAGGCTGGGCATCTCGGCCACGCATGGGCCGCACCATGTTGCCCAGAAATCAATCATGTAGGTCTTCCCCATCATGGTTTGGCGGCTGACTTTTTCGCCGGAAAGCAGCGTCACCTCAAAATCGGGAACCATCTTCCCCACGCGAATGGCGGCATCGGGGTTGTACTCGGTAAGGGAATATTCCATGCTTTCCAAATCCCCGTAATCTTTCTTCAGCCGTGCGTACAGCGTCCGCAGATCGGCTTCGCGGTTGGCATGGAACGCATCGTTCACTAACGAGGAAAGAACAATGGCTTGCACTTCGCGGTTGGGATTGGTTTCGATGAACTTCATGGCGGTGGTGGGCGCGCCGCTGCTGTCCGATGCCAGCGAAATGCGCACCGCTCCCCTTGCGTTTATCGCCCACAACGGTGATGTTGGCGGGGCGATGGATAGAACCTCGGTGGCCAAAGCGCTATTGGATTTTCCGGCCAAGAACTGCGCAAGCTGGATGGCCGCAAACTGCCGCACCGTAGGGTCGCTGTTGCTCCGCATCTCTTTGGGCAGGACCTCAAGGCTTTGCAACGCCAGCGATGCCGGTTCTGGCGATTCCTTCCCCGCTTGGTACGCTTTCATCATCGCTATTCTCATCGCTCGGTAATCTTTTTCTACCATCGCGGCAAGGTCGGCCATCTGCTGCTGTGCGCGGCTTTCTGGGCCGAACATTGTTTGGGCAACGGCATTGTTTTCGGCGGGGAGCATGGCGGGGTCGAAGGTGATCGTCACCTTCCCTTTCTTTGCTTTGTTCACCGCCATGATCGAGCGGTAATCGCCGCCGCCGTCATAAACATAGCCGGCACTGTTCGGCGCGTTGACGCTGCGCAGCCCATCGCCGCCGTCGGAAGTTGCGATACCGATCAGCTGGTAGCGGACCTGGCCGCCGTTTGCTGGCACCTGGAAGGTAAACCGGCCATCGTTGCCCCGCTTCATCGGCTTGGCAGATTGGAAATTGAACTCGTTCCAATCCCCAATAATCCAGACGGTGTCGGGCTTGCGGTTGAAGTGGAGTTGGGCCAGGGTGACATCAAGGGTGACGTTCGGCATGCCGTCGCCAATCACCAGCGGAATGGTGTAGCCTTCGTGATCCACAGCGGTGAACTGAACGCTCCAAGCCCCAACGGATGGGATCGCCAGCGTGTAGCGTCCGTCGCGGCCAACCTCCACCGTCTCCACAGGTTCCGGGGAGTTTTGGCGAAGCAGATGGACGTGCGCAAGCAGCGGAGCAGCCCCCGCCGCAGTTTTTACAGAACCGGTGACGCTAACCCCGGAAATAGCAATTGCTGGCAATGCCAGCAGCAGAAAGAACGGAAGGAAACGCTTCATAGAATTACCTCTCCTCCATAAAGGAAGTTGGATTGATGTTGCCACACGCCGCCGCAGCAACAAGGAATGGTTTTGGGCACAGACGATGAACGCGCCAAAATTGCATTTCGGCGCGTTCACGATCAAGGCATTCGCGAAAAAAAATTTGGAGAGAGGGGGTGAGTTAGAATTTGCGCGAGAGGTAGTTCGGCAGCATCTCGCGCCATGTTGGCCAGTCGTGCATCCACTCTTTTCCCCAGAACTCTGTTTGGTGGGGGATTCCCTTGCGGTTCAGGATTTCGCTGATGCGGCGGGTTTCTCCTGGTGCCTCGTAGGCCCCTTGCCCGGTTAGGAAATGGATGTTCGATTTCCCCTGCAAGGCGTGCAAGTAGCCCCCGCCTAAGTTTGGCAGATAGTGAACCGGGGAGTTGTAGAAGACATCCTCATCCCAGTGGCCGCCGCTGTATTGCTTCAGGTCGTAGATACCGCTCATGCCGATAACGCCATCGAACAGATCGGGGCGGCGGAACAGGACGTTGGCGGCATGGAACGCGCCCAACGAAACGCCCGTGGTGACAATCGGCGTGCGGCCACGCTGCGAGTTCCAGATGTACGGGACCACCTCGTTTTCGATGTAGCGGTTGTACTGCTGGTGGCGCACCGCTTTTGCCCGGCCCGACATCCGTGGGTTCAGCCAGCTTTCGGCATTGATGGAGTTGATGGAGAAGACCTTGCACTTCCCCGCCTCGATGTGCGGGCGGATAGATTCGATCATATAGAACCGTTCGTACTCCAAATAATCCGCCGCTGCCGACGGGAACATCAGAAGTGCGAAACCATAGGTTCCGTACACCGCAATCTCCATTTTGCGGTTAAGGCTTGGGCTGTACCAAGAGTCAAGGGATCGTTGCATGATGCGAAGAGTTGATGTGTTGAACGGAAGGATTCCTGAGGAAAGCGGCGGCCAATTTAACAGGAACCGGCAAAGACGCAAGCAGGGGGTTGGGACTTTTCTCAAAGAATTTTCCCGGGCACTTCTTGCCAGCGTGATTGCCACCACCAATAGCCATAAACGAACCGACCCAGGCCGATTGGCCCAGGCCGATTCGCGGTGCAGACTGACTGTGATCCAGTAGTCGGCGGCAAAGGTACAACATCGCTTTCTCCGATTCCAGCGTTCATCCGAACGCCTGCGGGAATTAATTCAGGGTGTGGGAAACCAGCGGCATCGCATCGCCGGCGGAGGAGGTGGTAAGGATCAGCCCAACCCCGCGCGAGTAGTAGTATTGGGTGAAGAAATTCAACGCCATCAGGTTTCCATTAATCAGCATTTTGCTCTCCCCTTCAATCATCGTCACGTCGTGGTAGGTGCTCCCTTCCACCTCGCGGCTTCCCCCGGTTTCCTTAACAGTCATCACCAGGGTGTTGTCGAAGCCATTGGCTTTGTAGCGTATCTCCCACGTGTCGCCGGTCTTCAAGTCATCGCGCAGCAGCACCTGGAAATTTCCCGCCTCGAAGTTATCGGCCAGGAATGCCTCCCCCTCCTTGCGAATAAATTGGTCAATCTTCATCATGGAGTTCACCATCGTGAAGCTGTCGGATCCGTTGGCCGCCGTAACGGTGTTGGTGAAGGTGCTGCCATCGTTCATCCGGTAGTTCCAGGTGTTCCCAACGGCAAGCGGGTAGAAGGTGGTTTCTACGGTCGTGGTCATGGTGTTGTGTGGTTTGGTGTGGTTGATTGTTGTGGTTAATTGTTGTTCATCGCGAAGCACGCACACGGCGAACTTCTGCCGTTCAAGATATCGGAAGCAGTTATCGGTTCGGCGCGTGGTGATTATCAGTTTGCGGGCAAATCAATTTCCGGCAAAAAGAAAAGCCCCCGGCGGTTAGGCCAGGGGCTTTTTTTACATCGCTTACAAGGTTAGTTCACCGACCGCGCAACTTCCAACCATGCTGTTCCATTCCAGATGAACGTGATGATGTCATTCGTGGTAGCATTAAAGCAAGCGAGAGTATTGATGTTCCCACCATCTGCAATTCGGAACTCATTGCTTGTGCACTCAATGATGAGCATTTGCCCAACTTGCTGCCCATTCGTGAGAGTAACAGAGCGGAGAACTGTACCACCGCAAACAGCGCATCCCAATCCCGAACATGATCCCCCATCGGAGGCAATTCGGAAGTAAGAACGGTCGCCGACGGTGATGTTCAACATTTTTGGTGTGGCTCCGGCCGGGAAGTTCAGCACTGCGGGCGGGCGAACCGCCAACCCACCATTAAGGTCCATCGCCACTTGGGGATTGTTTGCCGCAACGCCAACGCGGGTGGGCGTGCCGGAGGTGTGGTTGAACACCACGCTGTTATCCTGCGTCACGTTGGCTCCGGTGCCAAACGCCATGGAGTTGTCACCACTGACTTCATTGTTTTGGCCGCCAACAATTGCCGATCCGTTTCCACTGCTGATGCTGTTGTTGTTCCCACCGCTAATTGTTGCGTAGTCGGAAGTTTCAATGGAGTTGCTGAAACCACCGCCAACGGTGTTTGCTGTTCGAGATGCCACACCGCTCCGAATCTCATTCTCCGCACCACCAGCAATCGTGCTATTATTCAGCAGGCCACCGTTGGCAATCACCTCGTTGCTTCTGCCGCCAGCAATCACGTTCGCTTCCAAGAAGCCTCCATCGCCGGGGCGAATTTCGTTATCGGTTCCGCCGCCGATGGTGTTTCCGCTGTAGTAGTTTGTGCCGTCATCTTCGGAGGTAATGGAGTTGTCCTGGCCGCCAGCAATGGTTGCGTTGTTGCTGTTGAAAATGAAATTATTCCCACCGCCGCCAATGGTGACGTTGGATGATGGGAAGCCGTTCATGGAAGCAATCAGGTTTGCCGATCCGCCACCAACGGCTGCCGTGCTAACATCGCTGTTAGGGAAGGAGTTGATTCGGTTGTCGTCACCACCGCCGATAAACGAGGCCGAGATCGTTCCCCCGTCGTTCGGGATGATAAGGTTGCTGGTTCCGCCGGCAACGGTGTTGTTCTCGCCACCACTGGCAAGGTTGTTTTGGCCGCCGCCAACGGCGTTGTAATCGCCGCTTGCGCTGTTCTGAAATCCACCGGCAACCGTGCTGCGTGATCCGCTTGCGGTGTTCTCGCGCCCGCCGCCAACGGTGGCTTGGGTTTGGCTTGCACTGTTTTGGCTTCCGCCAGCAACGGTGCTGCCGGGGCCGCTTGCTGTGTTTTGGCTTCCGCCGCCAACGGTGGCGGAAAGTTGGGTTACGGTGTTCAGTTCACCGCCGGCAATGGTTCCGTTGAATCCGAAGGAGTTGACGGTATTGCCATATCCGCCGCCAATCGTCCCAAAGTTATTGCTGACGCTGTTCACGTTTCCGGTCTGGCCGCCACCGGCAATGGTGATGCCCACCCCGGAAGCAGTGTTGCCGCTGAAGCCGCCAAGAATGGTTGGGCTTGTGGCATTTGGCACAAGGCGGATGGTGCGCTGGCCGTTAGCAATAATGTTCACTTGGCGATCGCCCGCGCCGGCATTGGTGCCCAGCAGGTTGTTCGTGCCATCGGTGAACGGGCCGTTGTTTCCGGTAAGTATCCACGCGGTGTTTCCGGCATTGGCTCCGTCCAACAGCGGCTGCCAATTCGGGACAGCTGGCGTTCCCCAGTTGTACTGGAACTCGTTTGCATCGGTGTTGAAAATCAGCAAGGATTTTGCTGGCAGCGCAATGCCGTTCCGTTGCGCAGTGGTTAGCCGGGGGATCAATAATCCCACATCGGTTCCGGTTAGGTCAAGCAGTGCCGAGCGGTCAGGAGCAATGACCCCGATGCCGACGTGGCCGTAAACGTCGCTGTTGGCCGCCGGACCCGGTAATTGGGCGGTGGCGGTGGTTGCTGCAAAAGCCGTGAGAATGGCTCCGTGCGCAAGCAGTGAACGTAATGTCATGATGTACCTCGGGAAATATGATGTTGTTGATCTTGTGTGCAATGGGAATGCTACAAAAGCGGATATGAGTTCACCTTTACGTACCCTAAAACAAACCTTTTGCAACCTTGCGAGCTGTACCGATTTCAGGGCGCACGTAGGCAAAAATCATGCCCCGCATAATAGCTTCACAGCTACAGGGGGCCGATACTCTGATATTTTTCTTTTTGCCATGGCCATCCAATTGCTGGCGTTGCCGTAATTTTTGGCCACACACAAGCAATCCAAACCATGAGTACGATGCAAAGACTTCTACGCTACGCCGGTAGTGGCTTGCTGGCATTGGCGTTGGCATCCTGTGCCGAAGAAACCGGACCGGAAACCACCGTCGTCAACGCAAAGGTTGATGGCGTGCTGTTCACCTCGCAAGTCGTGACGAATCTTCACGCTACTTCATCGCTCCGGTTTACCGCCGTGCAAGCCGCCACATCCGACACCATCGTGATTGATATGCCCAAAATCCAGGGAACCGGATCGCTGGTGATTGGTGGGAAAGGAGGGGTGGTTGCCGAGTATCGCGCCCCCGGGAAATACTTCACCAGCATTGACACGCTGAACTCCGTGCAGGGGAGCGTCGAGCTTTCCCAGTTCGATGACAAAGGAGCCGTTGGGATCTTCACCTTCCAAGCCTACCAGAACAAGGATGCCAACGGGGAGATCGTGGTGGTGAACGAAGGGAGCTTCAGCATCAAGTTTTAGGGTGAGTAACGCGGTATTGCCTTGCCGCTACTTCGTTGCCCCGGCCGCCGTGCCGAAACGCCGTTCTATTCGCATGGCCAGGGCTGCGCCGGCCGCACGCAGCCGATGCTTCAGGCGCGGCAACGCGGGGCCCTGCGCCAGCTTGTGCGCCTGGACCTCGTGGGTGATGCGGCTGATGGCAAACCGGTAATATCGGCGCGAGTAGGTGCGCTGGAAATCAAGGTCGCGGTCGGTGGCGGCGGCCCATTCGGGAACGCTGACCAGCTGCGAGCGGACCTCATCAAACAACGGCGTGCCGGTGATGGGATAGGCAATGGTAATGGTGTAATGGTCCGGAGCACTCACCTTCAGGTGGTGAATCGTCTCCAAAATATCCTCCTCCGTTTCCCCTGGATACCCCACCATGATAAACGTCCCGGTCTGGATGCCGTGGCGTTTGCTTAGCTGAATCATCTCCCGCACTTGCTCCACCTTCACCCGCCGGTCCATTGCATCCACCACTCGCTGGGATCCGCTTTCCGCGCCAATCCAAACGCGGAAGCAGCCGGTGGCCCGCAGCAACTCCACCGCACGCTCGTTCAAACGGTCGGCGCGGGTGATGCACTCGTAGGGGATGCGGAGGTTCCGTGCCGCAAGCTCCGCAGCAAACCCCTCCAGCCAGCGGTGATTGATGGTGAAGACATCATCCACAAACCAGAGTGCGTCGGGGTTGTAGCGGTTGCGGATCTGCTCCATCTCATCGGCCACAACCGCTGGCGAACGCCGCCGGTACGTTCCGCCATACACCGCACGGCTGCACCAACGGCACGTATATGGGCACCCACGCATGGTGCTGATGGAAACGGAGCTTGTGCCATGATGCCGTTTCCATGTTTCCAGATACCGCTCCAGCGCGATCCCTTCTCGGAACGGAATCGGGAGGTCATCAATGGAGCGGAGAAGGGTCCGTTCGGCGGTTCGGAGAAGCTGGCCATCGCGCAAGAACGCAATGCCCGCAACCTCATCCAACTCCCCGCCAGCATTGATGCAGCGGAGCAACTCCTCCATTGTTTGCTCCCCTTCCCCAATCACCACAACGTCGGCCCCGTGCTGCAGGAATCGCTCGGCATGGTGGCGAATCTCCGGCCCCCCCAACACGATTTTTGTGCCGCGCAAGGCGGGCGTCCCCTTGATAAACCGAATTGCCCGAAGCACATTCAGCTTCGTCATCAAGTTGGTGTAGATGCCCACCACTGCCGGCGGATTGCCAAGAAGACGCTGCCGAAACTGCTCCCACGTGGCGAACGTGGTGTCGAACAACTCAACCTCCACCCCGCGCTGGCGCAACCATGCAGCAATGGAGAGAATCCCCAGCGGAGGATACGGCTTCATAATCCGTTGCTCGCGTGGATCCTCGGCCAAAAAATATCCGTGAGTTAGTAGCATCGGCAGGTATCGGGGGGAAGGAAAAGGAGTTTATTGCTGGGGGATTGGCAGCGGAGCATCATCGGCAAAACAGGCCAATGGCAATCAGCCGCCGCGCATTCTTCTTCCCCCACAACCCTACGGTTGCGCAAACGTTTCTTCCCCCAGCATTCTTTCACTTTTTCTTCTTCTTTTTCTTTGGCGGCGGCGCGGGGGTTGGGGCGGGTTTGGGCGGGGCAGCCTTGTGGGGGCAGGGCGCGGTGTCCAGCGCGACGGAGATCTGTGGATACTCCTCTGGGTCGTCGGCGTTTCCGCGTGCCACCATCACCCGCACCACTTGCTCGATATCCTTTGCGCAGATGCGAACCGTCTCCCCGTCGCGCAGCACGGTTCCGTCGCCCAACGCCGCCCACGATTGGCTTGTGGCCAAGTTCGCCGGCGTTACCATCACAACGCCCCCTTCGGGGATTTCTTGCACGGTAATCGTGTGGAAGCTGACGGCAATTGGGGCGGTTTCCAGCACTGCGGTTCCGGCACGCGGCATGGTGTACTCATACTCATTCTTCCGCCAAATGGAGCCGTGGTCGGGAAGCGGCGATAGGGTTCGTTTGGAGATTGCCACCGCAAAACGGATCATCAAATCTTGCAGGTTGGGGAAAAGTTTGCGCAGATACTCCTGATGCTCGTCGGGATCCATCGGCATTCCGCGCAGAACCTCCAGCGGCTTGCTCCCTTGCGATTCCAGAAACGACCAGAAGAAGTAAGTGTGGGGTCCCATTTCGGTGATGGGCTTCCCCAACGCTGCGGCAAAACCGATCTGGATTTTTGGCAGCCGTTCGCCCCATTGGGGAAGCTCGTACACCTTGCTGGCCATCCAATCGGCAATGCCGCTGGTGTACCACTTCGACCGTTCGATGGTGGATGCCCCCTCTTCGGCAACGTCGTGCTGGTTGAACTGCTGAACGCCCTGGGCAACGGCATGGGTAATAAGGTAGCGAGTGCTCCCCTGCGAGTATTCTTCATGGCCGCTGGGGTGGCGGCGCAGCGTGATCCGGCAAACGTCCGCTTCCTCCCGTGCCGCCACGGCCCCATCGGTGGTGGCTGGAAGCTCGGCTTCGCGGTCGCGAAGGGCTTCAATTTCCGGCAGGTCTTCGTCGGCTTTTTCTTCCACCAAGTCAATAAACAACGTTGGCATTTCCCAGCTGGGACCGCACAGTTTTGCATAGGCTTCCAGCGATGCAATCGCTGCCTCGCGAACCGGCTTCAGCAACCCCGCGCGCACCCCGGCAACGCGAAGCAGATGCTGTTTCCCCGCCGCAGAAAAACCGACGACGCTCCCTTGCGCGCTGGCAACAGCGGGAGTCCACAGAAGAAGAAGTGCGGCAATCCGAAGCCGCCCAATGGTGCAGATGTTCTTCATCATAGTTTTGCCCCGACAAACCACCCCAGCGGTGGCTTATTGAGAGTGGGGGATAGCACGGCAAAAAGCACACGCCCAGATTTTCGCAAGCATTCCCCCCGAATGCTTTTTGTAGAAGTTGTTCAACAGGCCGTGGAGTTCCGGCAGGTTATTTTTTTTTGAAGCCGTTGCGGCAAGGTCTATTCCCCCGCGTTCCCCTTCAGCACGCAGTGGAGCAGCGTGTGGTCGCCAAGCCGGTTCAGTGGCGGGGTTCCCATCAGCCGTTCCTCCATCGGGAAGAATCGCTGGAACAACCGCTGGTGGCGGTGGTACCAATGGCGCATCAACGTTGGCGGCGTGGTTAGCCCGATTGCTGCAATGGTACGGAACCGGAAGCGTTGGGCGAACATCCGTTTCATTTTCCAGATTGGATGGAACCACGTTTGCACCATTTCCGCATCGCCAATATGGGCCGCAGTGCCACCACGCCGCAGCCGTTGGAATGCCATTCCGAAACGCCCACGCAAGGCGAATCCAGCAATCTCCATCGCGCAGATGGGGTTCATCCAAACCACCATCACCCCGCCGCCCGGGCGCAGCAGCGGCGCGACGGCATCGGGGAAAAAGTGGAGATCGGGAAGGCAGTTCAAGCCGTCGAAGTTGGAGAACACAAGATCGAAACCGGGATGCCCCGGCGGAAGCTCCAGCCCGCCAAGCTCCTGAATGGGAAGCTGCCGGAAGGTGATTGCAACCCCGGCGTTTCGCGCTTTCTGGGTGGCCACGGCAAGCATCCCTGCCGAGCAATCGGTGGCCATTACTTCGGCCCCGCGGGCGGCCATCCAAGTTGCATCTTCGCCGGTTCCGCAATTCAGCTCCAGCACGCGGGCACCCGGGCGGACCAACGGTTCCAAGTAGCGATAGACAAGCGCGCGCTGCCGCCGTCCCAACGGAGTGTCGGTGAAATCGGCATCGTAGCGGTGGGCAACGGGATCGAACGGAGCGGGCATGGTTAGGGGGGGATAAAGATTCAGTAGTTGGGGATCGGGGGAAACGCATCCATCCCCCGCGCTGCATCGGCGGGGAAACTGCGGAAGGCGCGGCACGCCAGCGGCGATAGGGTTCCTCGTAACTTCATTTCTGGTGCTGTGTTCAACGGCCAACGGCGTATTTGTTGAGTTCTCTAGCGATGCCTAAATCGTACACACCGTATACCGACGAAGAACTATTCTCCCTGCTCTGTGGGGGGGATAAAGATGCGTTTGCGGAACTCTATTCTCGCTATCGAAGCCGCATTTACGCCTACGCACTGCGGATGCTGGGGGACCGGGACCGGGCCAACGATATTTTCCAGGAGACGTTCATGCGAATTTATCAGCAGTGCACCAACAACCAGCGCGTGGTAACGAACGTTTCGGCCTACATCTTCACAACCGCACGGAACCTTTGCCTGAACGCCATTCGCGACCAAAAGCCCACCACGGGCATTGAAGATTATCACCAAGTGGTCTATCAGCCCAACCATGAGAACATTGAGCTGGCGGAGCTGGTGAAAACCGCGCTGGAGCTTCTTCCAACAAGCCACCGCGAAGCGTTCGTGCTGCGGGAATACGACGGGTTAAGCTACCAAGAAATATCCGACGTAACCGGCCAAAGCCTTGCCAGCGTGAAAATCCACATCTTCCGCGCAAAAGAAAAACTTCGGAAAATTTTGGCTCCATATCTGGAGGAGAACACCGAAGAATCGCGGCGGCGGTCGGGATAGCCCGGCAAGAATGGCAACCGCGTTGGCCAACCGATTTCAACATTTTTCTTCCCCCCCTTATTTAACACGTGACACTGGGTACTTCAACTGACCTATGAGCAAGAGCGAATTAATCTTGGAGTTCATTGACGGCACGCTTGACAGCGCTGTTGAGCAAGGGCTATTCCAAGAAATGGCACAACAACCGGAGCTTCGTTCGGAGCTTCGGCAGTTCATCAACATCGGCGATGCGGTTCGTTCCGACCGCGAGGCCTTTGTTCCGCCAGCACACTTGGAGCGTGCGCTAATGGCCGGAATAGGCATTGCCCCGGCTGCCGATTCCAACAACGCTGTGGCCGGTGCGGTGGTGCCACAAGGGGGAGGCCGTTTTTGGATGATGACCACCAGCTTCGTGGTTGGCGCGCTGATGGCCGCAAGCACCGTCTGGCTGATGATGCGCGGCGATGATGCCGCCAGCAACCAACCCGTTGTTGCCGTGCAAACCGCTCCGGCCACGCAATCGCAAACTCAGCCGCAAGCGCAAGCTCCGCAACTCCAGAATGGAACGGGTGGTGATTTCCAACAGCGGATCATGTTGGCCACGGCAATCGCTCCGGCAGCAACCAGTGCCAACGGGTCCGCCGAAAGGGGTGTGGAATCGGAAGCGGGGCGCGAGCGGGTGCGGATCAAGTACGTCTATCTGCCGGCTCCGCAAAGCAAGCTGAGCGGCGGGGAAGAAATCCCAACCAGCAACGGCGGCGGAAGCAACATTGCCAGCGCATCAACCAACACACCAGCCAACAACAACGGCGGCAGCGGTATCGCCAGCGAACGGAGCAGCAACGAAGCTGCGGCAGCAGCCGACACGCTTCCTCGCGTTGCGGAAACCACACTGCTTCCGATTTCCAACAACTTGGGAGCTTCCGCAAGCAACCCACGTGCAACGGAGATGCTGAACGCAGCAGCGGTGGAGGTTCGGCCAACGCAATCCATGATGCTTGGATCATCCTCCCCTCTTGGCCAAGCTGATGATGGCGGTAACGCGCTAACGATTATCACCGAAGCACGCTATCAGTTCGCACGGAATGCAATCCCAACCCAGGCACTGTCGCCAGCGTATTCGATTCCGGAAAACTTTGCGGCGGGCGCGTATGTGAAGCTGAGCGATGCGTGGTATCTGGGGGTGGAGGCCGGGACCGAGCGGTACGCCCAAACCTTACTGATTAACCGGAACGACACCCTTGCCATTGACCAACAACCAAAGTACGGTTGGGGCGGATTAGCGGCCCGCTATGACTTCGGGGCAATCCCTTCGCTTCCGGCACGGATGTACTTCCAGGTTACTGGCGGGGCAACGTCGGCGGGGCCGCTGGTTCGGTTCCGATTGGGCGCGCCGGTGCAGCTAACCGAGGGGGTGGCTCTAGCCCCGGGATTCGAGTTCAGTTCGCTGGTCTATATGTTCAATAACCAACGGCTCTTCTCCGGACGCTGGGGCGCAACCGTGGGAACGGAGTTCAACCTTTCAACATTGCTATGGTGAGTTTGGCTAAACAGTACGCGGGGGTGATATTCCCTGCTCTTCTTCTTCTGCTGCTTCTTGCTTCCTGCCGCGATGTCCCCGTGGACCAGGATACCGGGCGGGTGATTCATCGCTCCACCGATTCCACGGCCCAAACTCCATGCGACACCTGCCAGGCTCCATCGGCTCCGCAGCTGAAGGAGGCCACCATCTACTTTACCGACAACAGCGTTGCGGGAACTCCGCAGCCAGACTCCTTGAAGTTCGATGTCAAGCTCTGGTGGGCGAAACTGGACACCACCCAAAACAAGGAGCTGCTACTGCGGATGGACCTTCAAGCCCAGCTGCCGAAAGATATCTGCTACGTAGAAGGGCTGCATTGGCAAGGGCGCTGGCCGAAGCAATTCCATCTGAACATCCCGGAAGTCATCCTGAAGCCAGACTCCTACATCCTGTTGAAAAAGAACCCTTACGAGGGAGCCGGCTTGCGTGTGGATTACGAGCTACCCGGAACCAGCAGCTACAACAGCACCGAAACATCCCTGATGACTTCCTGGCCCGACAACACCGGGTCCTTCACCATCGAGACGGTTCAGCAAAAGGAGCGGATCGCGACCGCCGCCATCAAAGCGGTGTTCCATGTTGCCGACACGTCGCTTCCGTCTTGCAAGCGTGAGCTATCATTCCAGTTGCGATTGCGCTTCGGTTATTAGGGTGTGACTTGGATAGCCGTTGGCAATCCTGTGAGCGCGGTGGGTGAGTCCTTCATCCACCGCGTTTTGTTTGGTATGTTTGGGCTGCCGCTGCCGCATGGCGGCTTCCCCGTCATTCATCATCAGATCAGGTTGCTGAGCCATGGAAGAACAACCACTGCGCGATACCCTTGTTGCCGTTGTCACCAACGATACCGACCTTCAGCGGTTTGCTGAGGAAGGGTGGTATCGGATCCCGGCCCGCGCCGTTGGCCGGACGCTTGCCGCCGATGCGTTGCAGCAAACATCCACCCTTGCTTTGTACCAAACCGGAGCCATTACCGCTGGGCTTCCCAGCGCGATTGAGCTGTGGGGCGAAGTGACAGAGGTCCTTCCCAAGCTGCGCCGCGAGCTTCTTCCTAACGAGCCGGACCACCCCGCCGCCGATGAGCTGTACCACTTGATCCGCGTGGCCCAGGTTCGCCGCCTGGAACGCCCAATCGTTAGCCGCCGCCCGCGCCGCGTGACGTTCATCCGCACCACCCGCGAAAAACTGCTGGCGGCCACGGACCTCAACGACCTTGTGATCGGCACCGATGCCGAGGAGCGGTTGTGGAAATCGTTGGAGAATCTTGAGGCGGAGCGGAAATATTTTATGCGGGTCAGCGATGTGATGATGGAGGTGGATTTTGCGCTGTTCGAGCAAGGGAAAACCGTGGGGATTATCGTTGCCCCCGATGAACCCACCACCGCCGCCGCACGCGAATCGGCCACCGACGCTTGGCGCATTCTCCGCTTCTCCCCCAACCGCCTTCAATCGGACCTTGCCGGATGCCTGCAGGAAATCATGGCCCTGGTGCGGGGGATGAAGGAAGGAGAGGAACGATAATCCCCTCCCCAAAAAACGTTCGGCAAACCGGTAGCCGTCCCGATTGAATCGGGATTAATAAATAAAAGGTCTTTAGCCTTCGGTGTCTTATCTCCCGGAGGACTGGGTCCCGACGAAGGTCGGGGCCGCTACCCTTCGGTCGTCCCTGGACGAACCGGTAGCCGAAGGTCTTTAGCCTTCGGCGTCTATCTTCCACACTGGGCAGGCTAAAGACCTGCCGCTACCCTTGTCTACTGACCTGTTATCAATCCCGACGAAGGTCGGGGTCGCTACCCCATCACCCGGTAGCCGAAGGTCTTTAGCCTTCGGCGTCTATCTTCCACACTGGGCAGGCTAAAGACCTGTTATCAATCCCGACGAAGGTCGGGGCCCCTACCCTTGTCGTCTGGGCAGGCTAAAGACCTGTTATCAATCCCGACGAAGGTCGGGGCCCCTACCCTTGCCTACTGACCTGTTATCAATCCCGACGGATGTCGGGCCCCCTACCCCATCACCCGGTAGCCGAAGGTCTTTAGCCTTCGGCGTCTATCTTCCACACTGGGCAGGCTAAAGACCTGTTATCAATCCCGACGAAGGTCGGGGCCGCTACCCTTGTCGTCTGGGCAGGCTAAAGACCTGTTATCAATCCCAAGTCATTGGAGCCGCCGCTACGGGATCAACTCACTCCTTCACGTTGAAATACTTGGCGGCGGGGTGGTGGACTATCAGGGCACTGGTGGATTGCTCCGGCTCCAACATGAACTCCTCGCTTAACGCCAAGCCAATCCGCTCGGGGCGAAGAAGTTGGAAGACTTTCGTCTGCTCCTCAAGATCGGGGCAGGCGGGGTAGCCGAATGAGTAACGGCTGCCGCGATACCCCTGCGAGAAGAGCCGCCGGATATCCGCCGCGTCCTCCCCCGCAATCCCAAGCTCGGTCCGCACCGAACGGTGCCAGTACTCCGCCAACGCCTCCGCACTCTCCACCGAAAGCCCGTGGAAATAGAGATAGTCGCTGTAGTTGTTGTTCCGGAAAAGCTCGTTGGAGTACTCCGTTGCCCTTCCCCCAACCGTCACGACCTGAACCCCTAACACGTCGTACTCCTCCGATTCCACGGGGCGGAAGAAGTCGGCGATGCAAAGGTGGCGCCCCTGCGGCTGGCGGGGGAACTCAAACCGCAGCCACTCCTGCAACTCCGTATCCCGAAGCCACTGGCTGGCGGAGTTGCCGCCGCTCCATTCCCCGATAAGCTCCTCTTGACTTATTCCTGCCGGGCGATAGATCACCAGGGAGTTGTAGTCGGCACGGCAGGGGAAGAATCCATAAATCACTTTTGGATCCAGCAGCCGCTCGCGTTTGGCGCGGAGCTTCATCTCCTCCATTTTTGGATAGACCACTTCATCAAGCTCGCGGCGGTATTCTTCGGCGGTGCGTTTCCCTTTGCGGACCTGCCACTGTCCACGGATCAGCGCCACCTCGTTGATATACTCGAACACCTTCTCAAGATGGATATTCTCCACCACTCGCGACCCCCAAAACGGAGCTTCGGGGACCGGCACGTTGCGGTCAACATCGCTGGTGACGCGAAGCCGCCGGACGTTTTTCTGCGATTCGTACTCCTCAACATTCAGCGGGAAATCGGCCCCCTGCGATTGGTCGCGCATCAGGTGCAAGGCGGTGTCCAACGCGCCGGCGGTGCGGTCGTTAATCTGGGAAGCCGGCTTGCTGATGAACAGCGCGGGCGCGGCTTCGTACTCCTCCAAACAGTAGGCGATTTTCTCCGAAGCAACGGCGGCGCGCGGGTCGTCCAACGGGATTTGGTCGAAGCCAAGCGTCCGGTAGAATCGCGCAAGGTCCGCGTCGTCGGGATTGCAAGCCACATAGACCACTGCGTCCGGGTTGCCGCTGCGTGCGGTCCGCCGCATGGTTCGCACAAGGTCCATCCCCACCCCGGCAGCCCATTGCTCCGGCAGCACTGTGATCTCGGTCAGCTCAAACACCGAATCACCAATTGGGATGATCCTTCCGCAGCCAACAATCGTGTCGCGCAGTTCAGCCACGATGATGTTCTCCAGCCCCCACCGATGCAGGTCCTCCGGCTCGGCCAGCATCAGCGTTGCAAGCTCCTCCACCTCTTCCTCAATAGCGGTGCGATACCGGACCGCGCCGCGCTCGTCGGCAGCGGCGGTGCGGCGTGTGGGTTCGGGTGTGGGTTCGGGGGCGGCGGTTGTTTCCGCTGCGGCTGCCGTGGTGGATTCCGCCGGGGCAATCGTCCCCGATTCGGCAAGAAGCTCCATGTAATGAAGCCCCGAGAAGGCATCTTCGGCATAGGCAACGTTGGGGCCGTAGATGCCGCGCAGGTCCTGCTCAACATAGCGGCGGGTTAAGGCCGCGCCCCCCAGCACCACCGGAACTTGGATTCCGCGCCCGCGCATCAGCTCCAGATTTTCCTTCATCACCAGCGTGCTTTTCACCAAAAGCCCGCTCATCCCGATTGCGTCGGCGTTGTGCTTTTCGGCAGCGTCCAGCATCACCTCCACCGGGACTTTAATCCCCAGATTAATCACCCGATAGCCGTTGTTGGTAAGGATGATATCCACCAAGTTTTTACCGATGTCGTGAACGTCCCCTTTCACGGTTGCAAGCACCATCGTCCCGCGCGCACTCTGCTCGGTGCGTTCCATAAACGGTTCAAGGTGGCGAACCGCTGCCTTCATCGTCTCGGCAGATTGCAGCACGAACGGAAGCTGCATTTGGCCGGAGCCGAACAGCTCCCCCACGACTTTCATTCCATCCAGCAGAATGGTGTTGATGATGGTTAGGGGGTCGAAGCTGCGGAGTGCTTCGTCAAGGTCGGCATCAAGGCCAAGCTGGTCGCCGTCAACGATGCGCTGCTTCAGCCGCTGGTCCACCGGCAGCGTTGCGGTGTCAACGCTTTGGCGGGTGGCCTTGCGGCCATCGTAAAACGCCATCAGTTCCACCAGCGGATCGTAGGTCAGTTTGCGTTCCATATTGGTATGGTCGGTTGTCGGGAAAGTCGAGTGTTGGAAACTTGGGGACTGGAAATTCAGGAGTTGGCAGAGCTTGGATTTGGCTCGCTGCGGGGGGCAGCGGGCGGTGCATCTGGCACGCCAATTTACAAGCCCACCGCAGCACCAGATGTAAGAACGGGTTTGAGCCGGGGATGGTTCGGCGTTACCTTTGCCGCAAAACAACGATTCCGCAACAACGATTTCGCCAATGATCCACCTTCCTTCCATCATCCTTGCTTCTTCCTCGCCACGGCGGCGGCAACTGCTTGCGCAGATTGGCGTGCAGTTCACGGTGGTCCCCCCCGATGCCGACGAAACACAGCTGCCCGATGAATCGCCGCAGGAAATGGTCCAGCGGCTTTCACTCCTGAAAGCACGCGCCGTTGCCAGCCAGCAACCCCACGGGCTGGTGCTGGGGTCCGACACCACCGTCGTGCTGGGGAACGAAATTTTGGGGAAACCTGCGGACCCTTCCGATGCCCACCGGATGCTGCGAAGCCTTAGCGGGCGCACCCACACCGTGCTCACCGGCTGGGCAATCGTTGATGCGGCAAGCGGACAAGAAGTTGCCGGCTGCGGAAAGGCCGACGTCACCTTCCGCACGCTGGATGATGAGGAGATTGCCGCCTACGTTGCCACCGGATCGCCACTGGACAAAGCCGGCAGCTACGGCATTCAGGATGATTTGGGGGCGGTGTTTATCCAGCAGATTCAGGGCGATTATTACACCGTTGTTGGGCTGCCACTGGCCCAGGTGTATTGCGCACTTCGGCAGCTTGGCGCACGGCCATAACGCGCCCCCAGAACTTGGCTACGATTGCTCCCCGCGCCACGCCGCAAACTCCTCCGGGGTGTTCACCCCAGCAAGTTGTGGCGCAAGCCAATCGGGCACATCAACCCTTGCCAAACGGCCCGCGCCAATCACGCCGCGAAGGGAGTATTCCCCACGCTCCATCCGTTCGGTAACGATGGGAAGAAGCGTGGGGGAATAGATGGAAAACAAAGGCTGAAGCTCCCCGCCAGCAACCGTGGCAACTCCATCGGGATTGGCCGCGCCAACCGGCTGCGCCAGCAACCACCGGAAGGCCCGCATGGTTAGCCGTGGCATATCGCAGCCAACAAGCGCCACCCGGGAATTTCCGGCATAAGCCAGCGCGGTTGCCAAACCACCAAGCGGCCCACGC
This sequence comes from Chlorobiota bacterium, assembly GCA_016710285.1. Lineage (NCBI taxonomy): Bacteria > Pseudomonadati > Chlorobiota > Chlorobiota bacterium. Next base: position 545,661 of record JADJXR010000001.1, read on the forward strand.
AGCGGAACGGCATCGCAAAGGAAAACAACGTCACGGTTGCGCCACCCTTCCGGGCGGTTGCGGCCCACCACAACGGCGTTCGCGCCCGACGCAATGGCCAGGTCGCAAAGCCGCTCCAGCCACGTTTGCTGGCCATGCGGACCAAAACGGAGCTCGGCTTTGTCGCGCCCCATCCGCTGGCTTTTCCCCCCGGCAAGAATTGCCACGGTTGATGGAGCGATTGATGAAATAACTGATGCGAGCGGTGCTGTTCCCACAAGATTTTTGCGTTCGATGATAGACTGTTCTCCAAGCATTGCCACAACAGATCGGTTGGCGTAACTTCATTCCAGCATCCAACAAATCGAATGAGCCAATGATACTCCGATTACTCTGCTTGCTGCTGCCGCTGCTGTGCGTTGCCACTGCCGCCGGCCAACCGATGTTCCACTGGCCAGTTGAAGGAACCCTGAAACGCGATTTCTTCCTGGTCAATTATGTTGACCACGACACCGCCACCGGAGTGGTACGGGACCACCATTGCGGGGCACAAACCTACGACGGACACCAGGGAACCGACATCGTCTTGCGCAGTTTCCGGCAGATGGATAGCGGCGTGCGGGTGCTTGCCGCGGCCCCGGGCCGGGTGATTGCTGTTGTTGACACGGCGTTCGACCGGAACAAGGTTAGCGTGATTTCGCGCGGGTTTGGCAACTGGATTGCGATTGCCCATGCGGGGGGAATCTACACCTACTACGCCCATATCCGGCGCAGCTCGGCGTTGGTCAACATTGGCGATAGCGTGGAAGCCGGAACGCCGATTGCCCTGGTGGGAAGTGCCGGAAACTCCACCGATCCCCATCTCCATTTCGAGGTCTGGAACGACTCGGCAGTGATTGACCCATTTGCCGGACCATGCAACCCCGGATCCCCCTCCTATTGGATAGACCAACCCGCCTACGACACCTCGTTCGGGGTGATTAACCATGGCCTTATAAGCAGCGACTCGGTTCCTACACTTGATGATATTCGGGAATATCCGATGTATGGGATATACAATTACCTCAATTTCAACGATCGCCTCATCACATTTTGGATCCAGGAGTACGGGATTCATGCTGGCGACACCTCGCGAATTGAATGGAGCAGCAAAACGATGTCCGGCAGCGAACCGTTCGAAAAACAGTTCGAGTGGGACTATGTTCACACTGCTGATTATCGCTATTACTACTGGTGGTCCTACATCCGCATGCCAAGCAACACAGGCTGGACGTGGCGGGCTCAGTATTTCCTTAACAATGTGCTGGTTGCCACCGATAGCTTTACCATTCCCGCGCTGACTGACGTTGCGCAGCAGGAGCCGCTTGCTGGAACCGTCGTAGGCTACAACGCCAGCAGCCGCAGCGTGGTGCTGCAATCGCCCAACGCTGCGGGGCTTCCGGTAAGGTTGCAGCTTTTCGATTTGGCGGGGAATCTTGTAAGCACCATCCGCGCCGAAACCGACTCCGAAGGGAACGCCCGGCTGCAACTTGATGGCCAAGAGCTTGCTGCGGGGATGTACGCGGCCCGACTGAAGATAGGCGACCACGAGTTCGGCACCATGCTCCCTGTTCATTAACCATCGGTTCGGAAACACTCATGTTGATTTACCTGATGCGCCACGGAATTGCCACAGCAGCCGAGCCAGGCGGACGCGATGCCGAACGCCCGCTAAGCCAGCAAGGAACGCTGCAAACCGCATTGGCAGCAAAAGGGTTGCTGCGGCTGGGGGTGCGGGTGGATCGGGTGGTGGCAAGCCCGTTGCTGCGCGCCCAACAAACCGCCGACATCGTTGCAAGGATTTTGGAGCTTCCCGAGCCGGTGCTGACCGACCCGCGCTTGGCTCCGTACGGATCGTTCGAAACCATCTCCGAAGTGATCCAAGATCACCGCGATGCCCAACGCCTGATGCTTGTTAGCCACCAGCCGGCCATTGGCGAAGGGCTTTCGGGGCTGTGCGGGCGGGGTGAGCTTTCGGCAGCGATGGGAACCGGAGCGGTGGCCGCCGTGGTGGCCGAAGCCTTCCGCCCCCACGTTCGCGGCGCGCTGGAGTGGCTGATACCAGCAAGCATGCTGGAGCAGTTTGCGTAAAGGTTAGGAACCCCGCCAACGCAGCAGCCCCCTCCCCCAAGGATGGTAGCCGAAGGTCTTTAGCCTTCGGCATCATCTTCGGTCTTCGGCAGGCTAAAGACCTGTTATTAATCCCGACGAAGGTCGGGGCCGCTACCGTGACGGCTCCAACTCAGTCAGGGCCGCTACCGTGATAGATGGCAGGCGCAGAACAATCATTCAACGGAACCTATCATTGCCCGTGCAACAACCGCAACCGACCCACGCAGGCGAATCGCCCAAACGGAATCTGCTTCCAACATTGGGCTTGTTCACCACCACCATGATTATTGTTGGGGCAATGATCGGCTCCGGAATTTTCCGCAAGCCAGGGGTGATGGCCAACGACCTTGTGGGGTTTGGGCTTGGGCTGCCGGAACTGCTGCTTGGGGTGTGGCTGCTTGCAGGGATCATCACCCTGTTCGGCGCGCTGACCAATGCCGAAATCGCCTCGATGATCCCAGAAACCGGCGGCCAGTATCTCTATTTCGACAGGATGTACGGGCCGCTGTTCGCCTACCTGTACGGCTGGGGGGTGTTCGCCGTTATCCAAACCGGCTCGATTGCCAGCATTGCCTACGTGTTCGCCGAGTATCTCACCCGCTTTGTTTCGCTTCCAAATCTGCCCCCCGCGTCCGAATCGTTTGCTTTTACGCTTCCCGGGATTGGGGCAATCCAGCCGCTGAAAGATATTGGCATCAAGCTGGCCGCCGCCGGGCTGATTATCCTGCTGACGGCCATTAATTACATCGGCGTGAGGTTCGGGGGGATGGTGCAGAATTTCTTCACGGTGGCAAAAGTGGCGGCCATTGCCGCGCTGGCGATTCTGGCATTCACCACGCCCGGGGCTGGCTCGGCGGGGAACCTCACCGCCGCCGCAAGCAACACCGCGGTGCAAGGGATTGGCGCGGTGGCAATCGCGCTGGCAATCGCCAAAGCGTTGGACGGAGCGTTCTGGGCCTACGACGGCTGGAACAACGTCACCTACATCGCCGGTGAGATTCGCCAGCCGCAACGGGTGATTCCGCGAGGGCTGATCTACGGAATGGCAACCGTGATAACGGTCTATATCTTGACCAACCTTGCCTACTTGTACGTGCTCCCAATGGAGGAAATGGCGGGGTCCAAACTGGTGGCGGCCGATGTTGCCTCCAAGTTCTTTGAAGGCGGGGACGCATGGATTGCCGCAGCGGTGATGATCTCCACATTCGGGACCACCAACGGGACGATTCTTGCCAGCGCACGGGTCTATTTTTCGATGGCCCGCCAGAACGTTTTCCCACGGTTTTTGGGGAACGCTCACCCACGGTTCCACACCCCGGGGGCATCGCTGGTGGTGCAATGCGTCTGGAGCGTCGCACTGCTGTTCAGCGGATCGTTCGACACCCTGACCGATATGCTGATTTTTGTGAGCTGGATTTTTTACGCCGCCGGTGCCTGGGGGGTGTTCGTGCTGCGCCGGCGGATGGCGGACCACCCGCGCCCGTACCGGGTTCCGGGGTTTCCGGTGGTTCCGGCAATCTTTGTGGTGTTCGCGGTCCTCTATCTGGGGCTGACCATCTACAACGATTTGAACGATTACGCAATCGCCACGGCGGCTGGCCAGCCCGCGGTTATCAAGTCGGTGTTCGGGCTGGCGTTGGTGGCTGTTGGGCTGCCGGTGTACTGGTACTATCGGAAGCGTTCGCGGGAGAAGTGAGGCTTCCCCGGAATGGAGTTTCTACCCTTTCGGGTTCGTTGGGCGAATATCCAACTCGCGGATCAGCGTCCGCTCCGGCAGGCTGACGGCAAGGCGGATTACCTCGGCAATCTCCTCAGGTTTTGGGGTTCGGTCGCGGTTTGGGACCGCAACCCCGGCGGCATCAAAAAAGGAGGTGTCCACCGAGCCAGGGGTCAGGGTGATAACGCGCACATCGCGTTTGCGGGCCTCGTGGAAAACGGATTCCATCAATCCCATCACCCCAAACTTGCTGGCGCAGTAGGCCCCGCCGCCAATAAATCCGTGCTTCCCCGCCAGCGAGCTTACCGTCACCACCGCGCCATGCCCCTGTTCGTAGAAATGGGGCAGCACGTACTTGGTGCAAAGGAAGACCCCACGAAGGTTCACGCGGATCACGTCGTCGAACTCCGCAGTGGTCAGCTCGGTGATTGGCCCGAAAGCTCCGTAGCCAGCGTTGTTCACCAACACATCAATGGTTCCAAACCGCTGGATGGTTTGGTTCACAAGATTTTCCACGTGCGATTCATCACCAACGTCAGTCGGGACAATCAGCGTCTGGGTTCCGGATGGAAGCGATGCGGCAACATCACGCAGCATCTCCTCCCGCCGTGCGGCAAGCACGATGCGCGCCCCTTCCTGGGCAAACATTCGCGCCGTGGCCGCGCCAATTCCCGCGCTTGCACCAGTGATGATAACTACCCGATGATGAAGGTCCATGATCTTTTGATTGCTTGATTGAGTGATTGAATGAAAAAGGTGAGATGATGCCCGCCCGCTCTCCTTGTAATCTCCATGAAAAAAACGCCCCCGAAGAGCGTGGCTCTTCAGGGACGTAATGCTTTCAATACTGCACCGATTAGGCCGGAACTTCGATATGGTTTTCCAGAGCCTTGACGATGTGGCCTTTTGGGACCGCACCAACAATCTGCTCCACCACTTTCCCCCCTTTGAAGACCAGCAGTGTTGGGATTGAGCGAATGCCGTAGTTCATCGAGATTTCTGGATTGGCATCCACATCCACTTTGCCAACTTTCACCTTGCCGGCGTATTCGCTGGAAAGCTCCTCGACGATTGGGGCAATCATGCGGCATGGGCCGCACCAGACTGCCCAGAAGTCAACCAGCACTGGCTCGTTTGCATCCAGCACTTCTGCTTGGAAATTTCCGTCCGTGAATTCCTTTGCCATGATGTCGTATTCTCCTGTTGGATACTGTTTATGAGTTATTGAGTTTGGGACTTGATTGATGGGGAGAGGGTTGTTGTGTGTTCGTCATCTGTTCCATCCAACAATCACCCTTGCGCCCCATGACGAACAACCCCCGCCGTTTCATGTTTCACCCGCCGCCCAGCACCGCGCCGCCGTTGACGCTAAGGGTTTGCCCAGTGATGAACGAGGCCTGGCGCGAGGCCAAAAACACCACCGCAGCGGCCACTTCCTCCGGTTCGCCAACCCTTCCAAGCGGTATTGATTTCTGGATGTTTTTTCTTGTTGCTGCGTCGCTTAAGGCCTGGGCGGTCATCTCGGTACGGATCCACCCGGGGGCAACGGAGTTGACGGTGATCCCCAGCGGCGCAAGCTCCACCGCCAGCGATTTCGTCAGCGCGATCAATCCCCCCTTGCTGGCGGCGTAGTGGCTGTATCCAGATTCCCCACGAAGGCCGGCAGTGGAGGAGATAAAGATCATCCGTTTTGGGGCGGAGGCCTCGCCAAGTGTCATCAGCCGCAGCGCGTCGTTGGCAACGATGAACGCGCCGGTCATGTTCGTGCTGATCGTCTCGCGCCAGTGGGCAAGGGTCATCTCCCCGAACGTTCCTGGGACCCAGATGCCGGCGTTCAGGACCAGAAGGTCCAGCCCCCCCCACGATTCCTCAATCCGCTTCATCATGGTTGCCACCAACCGTTCCTGGGTGACATCGGCGCGGAGCAGCATATGCTCAAAGTAGCGTTCGCCAAGTTTGCGGCCAAGCTCTTCGGCCGCTTCGGTGTTGTTCCGGTAGTTAATTGCCACCCGCGCACCGCTGGCCGCCAGCGCCATGCTGATGGCCCGCCCAATTCCGCGCGCCCCCCCAGTAACCAACGCACGCACGCCGTTCAAATCAAGAATCATGGAAGTTCAGCTGTGATAAAGAATGCGGATGCTGAAATATGTGAAGGATCCAAGCCGCCACCCCGCATCCCCCATAATTTGCATTCTGCCGTGAAGACAGCAATGGGGCTGGGTGGAAATCAACACCAGGCATCGCTGTTGAACGCTTGTTTTTTTTCGCGATGGAGAGATAGATAGAAAGAGAGAGAGAGTTCAAGATGGAGAGCTGGGGATGGAGTGTGATGGATGCTCCATCCCGTTGTTCCCACTTACTTCCACCCCACCCGCAGCACCACCGGGAAGTGGTCGCTGGTTCCGCCCAGGAAGAACTTCCCTTTGTAGGTTCGGAACGGCGGGCGGGCATCGCGGTCGGCGCGGCGGTCCCGAAGGAAATCGGGCGCGAAGACCGTCTCGGCAGTTTCGTACAGCACCAACCCTTTGTCATCCAACACCCCGGGCGACACCATAATCTGGTCAATCAGCTCCCAATCTTTTTTGTAGAAATAACTGCCGATGCGCCCCTCTTCCTCCACCGGGGCCGCCGTGTTCACCATGCGGTGATCGAACGCCCCGGTGCCGCTGTAGGCGCGTGCGTCCAGCACGTCGTGGATGGCGCGGTTGTGCGGTTCGTCGTTGAAATCCCCCATCATCACAACGTCGGCATTGGGGTCAATCGCCCGCAGCGAGTCAATGATTCGCACCGCCGTCTGGGCCGCAGCAACGCGGCGCGGCTCCGACTCCTCCTCACCCCCCAGCCGCGATGGCCAGTGGTTCACCAGCACGGTGAACGTTTTCCCCTGCCGTTGGAAGGTTGCTTCCATGATGTCGCGGGTGGGGCGTCCGGTTCCCAAGTCAACGCGGTGCATGGTGGTTCGCAGGTGCGTAAGCTCGGCGGTGCGGTAGAGCATCGCCACATCAATCCCGCGGCTATCCGGCGACTCGGCATGGACGATGGAATAGACTCCGTTGGGGAGATACTCCTGCGTTAAAATCTCCAGCACTCGCCTATTTTCAACCTCGCAAACGCCAAGCAGATCGGGGCCGCGGTACTCATTCATTGCACGAATTGCGCGGGCGATATTTGCCATTTTCCGTTCCAATCGTTCCTCGGTAAACTGGTTGGCCCCGCCCGGGGTGAATTCATCATCGCCACTGTTGAAAGGGTCGTCCTCGGTGTCGAACAAATTCTCCAGATTGTAGAAAGCGAACGTGAGGTAGCTGTCGGGCCGGTTGGGAACGGAGCGTGGGGCGGTTTGCCGCGCATCATCCTTCCCCTGTGCCGGACGGTCCTGCGCACGCGAGTGCGTCTCGGAACCGCTGCAGGCCGCAAGCGCAAGAAGAAGCAGCGAAGAACACAACGAAGGCATACTCAGTGATAAGTTCATGGCGTTTCTGTTGGCCGCAAGATACGTGAGGAATGGGGAAAGGAAGAAGAGGAGATGGCAAGGAATCGGGAGAGTTTTTTTCGGCGGGCAACGCAAAGATTCCCCGCACGCCATGCCTGAACGGGAAAGCAAGATTGATTTCCAACATGAGCACAACAACGGAAGAATTACGGGCCCAACTTGCCGCAGCAACCGAAAGCGACCAGCGCGCAACACTGCTTGTAAGGTTGGGCATGGCCCTTTCCAGAATGGAGCCGCAGGAAGGGTTGGGGTATGCCGAGGAGGCCCAAAAAATCGCACGCCAACTGCGCGACGACATCACCCGTGCCCACGCCTTGCACGCAATGGCTTGCTGCTACGAGACGATGGCCCAATACCAGCCAGCAATTGAGGCCGCACAGAAGGCGCGGTGGCTGTTCCAAAAACGTGGCGACCAGATTGGCGAAGGGACCTGCCTGAACGCCATTGGGGTGATTGCCTACGGCATGAGCGATTACCCGGCGGCGTTGGACGCGCTGACCCAAGCCCGCGAGATTTTTGCCGCAGCGGACGACCAGCCCGGGCTGGCCTCGGCCTTCAACAACACCGGGATGGTGTATCAAGAATTGGGGAGCTATCCAGAATCGCTGAACGCCTACTTGCAGGCCTTGCGAATCAACGAAGAGCTGGGGAACGAGCAGCTTATTGGGGTGAACATCGGGAACGTCAGCAATATCTACTTCTACCTGGGGGACAGCGAACGTTCCTTCCAATATGACCTTCGCGCATTGGAAATTGCCCGCCGCCTGAACGACCTGTACGGCATTGGCCACACGCTGGACAACATCTCCTCGCACCACAAAACCCGCGGCGACTACGATGCCGCGCTGGCCGCGCTCAACGAATCGCTGGGGATATTCCAACAGATGCAGGCCAAGCGGTACGAGGCCGCCATACTGATAAAATTGGGGGCACTGCACGAGCTGCAGAAGCACGCCGATGCTGCGCTGGAGCAGTACCGCGCCGCAGCAACAATCGCCGCAGCCATTGGGGACATGAACACGCTTGCCCACGCCCAAGCGAACATCGGCGCGCTGCACCACCGCCGCGATGAGCATGCCGAAGCGGTGGCGATACTGCACGAAGGGATTGCCACCGCGCAAGCATCGGCAAACCTGCGGGTGGAATGCGAGGCCACGCGGCTGCTGGCCGAATCGCTGGCGGCAACCAAGAACCATGCCGAGGCATTCGCGCAGCTGGGTTCCCACCTTGAGCTTTTGGCGAAGCTCGCCAGCCAGCAGCAACGGAAGCTGGTGGCCGAAGCCCAAGCCCGTTTCGACGTTGAGCGGGCCGAACGGGAGCGCGAGGTGTTGCGGCTGCGGAACCAGCACTTGGAGGAAACAATGGAGCTGCGGAACAAGGAGCTAACCACCCTGGCGATGAACCTTGTTCAGAAAAACACCTTCCTGCAAAAAATCCGGAAGGATACCGAGCACTTGGCCGACCAGCACCCGGTGGCGAAAACCGCGCTGAAGGCGTTAATGCGTGAGATTGTTGAAAACCTTCGCGGCGACGACGATTGGGAGCGATTCCAGCAAGAGTTTCAGCACGTCCACCAAGATTTCATCCGCCAGATCGCCAACGATTATCCAAAGCTGACCCCAACCGAACTGAAGGTTTGCGCACTGCTGAAGGTGAATCTCTCCAACAAGGAGATCGCCAACCTTCTTTCCATTTCCTTGCGGAGCATCGAAAGCCACCGCTACTCCATCCGCAAAAAAATGGACCTTGCTGGCGACACCAACCTTGCAGCCTACCTTGCCGCGTTGTAGCCGCCACCACCGTTTCCCCGATGGCCCGCCGTGCGGTGGCCATTGGGGTGGTTGGCTGTGCGTGCTCCATTCACCCGTCCGCCGCCCCCCTTCTTCCCGATCCGTAGTTTTTCAGTAGTGCCTTCGCTGGGGCCTCCATCTATGTTCGTAGTGAATTAAAAATGCCACAGGGCAGAACTTCACATTCAACAACGAACAACGATGACACGCTTATATCCATCAATGATCCTTGCACTGCTGCTGATTGGGGCATCGGGCGCGGCGGCGCAAGGGGTGACAATTTCCGGCAGCATCACCGAAGCCAACAGCGGCGAAGCAATCACCGGCGCAACGGTTGCGTTGTTTCGGGAATCGGACTCCATCAAGCCCGCACGTGGCGGCATTAGCAACCGGTTCGGGTTTTACTCTATCCCCAACGTTGCCCCCGGGCGGTACAACCTTGTTGCCCGCAGCATTGGAGCGCAGCAACGGGTTCAATCCATCCTGATTCCAGAAAGCAGGGTACTAACGTTGGTGGAATCGGGTGACACCACAGCGTCAACATCAGAATCAGCATCAGAATGCCGCATCAGCCTTATCGCTGATTCCGGAGCCGACGTCACCGCCACACGGTTAAATATCTGCTTGCAGCCAAAGCAGGTGACGGGCCGCGAGGTGGTGGTGGTGGCCGAACGCTACGACGACGCGGCCATCAGCACCGTTGCGATTGACCCGCAGCTCTCGAAAAAACTTCCATCGCTTGGTGGCGAGCCGGACATCATGCGGACGCTGCAACTGCTTCCCGGAATCAAGGCGGGAAGTGAGATCAGCAGCGGGTTGTATATCCGTGGTGGGTCGCCGGACCAGAACCTGATTCTGCTGGATGGCGTGACGGTCTATAACCCCTCGCACATTGGCGGATTCCTGAGCACGTTCAACAGCGATGCCATTCGCGACGTGAAAGTGATGAAAGGGATTTTCCCGGCGGAGTATGGCGGGCGGCTGTCGGGAGTGGTGGACATGACGATGCGGGAAGGAACCAAGGAGAAATTCAGCGGGGCCGCAGGCATCAGCCTTTTGAACTCGCGCCTGACGGTGGAAGGCCCCATCAGCGACGACATCAGCTTCATGGTCTCCGGACGCCGGATGTACATGGATCTTGCAATGAAGCTGGCCGGCAACCCGGAAGATGTTCCCGACTACTACTTCTACGATCTGAACGGAAAGATGAATTGGCGGCTGTCGGAGTCGGACCAGTTGTTCGTTAGCGGCTATTCCGGTCGCGATGACTTCCGGACCGACCCGAGCGGGACCGATCAGCTTCTGTTGAACTGGGGGAACGCCACCGCGAATCTGCGCTGGTCGCATATCGTCTCCCCAACCATCTTCACCAACTTCTCGGCAATCTTCACCAACTATGATTGCTCCTCGACGCTGATGCAAGTGGTGATGAGTTCGCCGCAAAGTGGGTTCAAAACGTACAGCCAAATCCGCGACATCACGGCCCGCGGCCAGGCGCAGATGTTTGCGGGGGAGGACCATATCATCAAGACCGGGTTTGAGGTAACCAACCACCAGTTCAGCGCAAGCGCAAGCGATGTGGTGAGTGAGCTTGAGAAGGTTGGGGCAGCGCCAACAACGTTGGGAGGAACCGAGGGCGGTTTCTTCCTGCAAGATGAGTGGCAGATTACGCCACGCCTGCAAGCAAACATCGGCGCACGGGCAAGCTACTTCAGCAACGGGAACCACCTGCGGATCGAGCCACGGGTATCGCTGGCATACTCCATTACCGACAACATCACCGCGCGGGGTGGATACTCGGCCAACAATCAATACCTGCACATGATCACGCGGAACGACATCGCGCTGCCAACCGACATTTGGTTCCCGGCAACGGCCAGAGTTAAGCCCGCAACGGCCGAGCAAGTGGCCGCAGGGATCGAAACGCGGCTGTTTGATAATCAGGTGCTGCTGAGCGTCGAGGGCTACTACAAATCCATGAACAACCTGTTGGAGTTCCAGGATACCGCATCGTTCTCGTTGCTTGCTCCGCTCGAAAGTTCTTTCACCGTGGGCGATGGCAAGGCGTACGGCGTTGAGGTGTTCCTGAACAAGCAGATTGGCGCGCTTACGGGGTGGGTTGGGTACACGCTTTCCTGGACCGACCGGACGTTTGCCGAACTCAACCGGGGAAAAACGTTCTACCCCACCTTCGACCGCCGCCACGACATTTCGGTGGTTGCCACCTACAAGCTGAGCGATTCTTGGGAAGTTGGGGCATCGTGGGTGTATGCAACGGGGCGAGCGGTGTCGGTGCCAACCGGGCAGTTCATCTACCAACGCGACAATGGCCGTTCAGCAACCTACGCCCCCGAAAGCCGCTACGATTTTATCGAGCGCAACGGCTACCGGCTGCCGGCCTTCCACAAATTGGACCTGAACTTCACGCATAATTTCCAGTGGTTTGCCTTGCCGTTCGCGTTGTCGCTGAACGTGTACAACGCCTACAACCACCAGAACGTGTTCTCGCAAGCGGTTGACACTGATTTTGCGGAAAACGCCACCACTGGCGAATCCTACCAAAAGCACGTGCTTCAGCGGACAACGTTATTCCCCACACTGCTCACGGTGGGCATTAGCTGCAAATTTTAATTCAACCAGAAACCAACAAACAGGGCAATAGCAATGAACAACTCCCAATCCAGCATAAAAAACCGCTCCATGAAATCCATGAGCCGCGTTGCGCTTTTCGCAATCCTTGCACTTCTTGCTTTTGGGGCAACCGCTTGCCAAGAAGAGCTTTCGGCGGACCTTCCATACGTTGAACGGGTGATGGTGCGTGGCGAATTAACAGTGGGCACGCCGGCAGAAGCGATCCGTTTTACGCGGACCTTGCCAATCAACTACACGAACAATGATTCCGCCTCCATCTACAAAGCGATTGAACTAACCGACGTGTCGGGCTATATCGAGGCCGAAGGGACGAAATATCCGTTGGTTCATACTGGCCGCGGGGAATATCGGGCAGAGGGTCTGGTGGTGAAGCCAAGCGTTCGCTACAGCCTTAACGCAACGTGGCAGGGGAAAACGGTGACGGCAACAACAACGTCGCCAAGTCAATCTCCAAAAGTTGACACCATCGCTTGGTTGGATGCTGGAACCTACGATTTTAATGGAGAGCCGAAATACACCCTTGAAGCAGTGATAGTCCCTGCCGAAAACATGGTGTACAGCGTTGAATATGCTCTGGAGGGAAGGGGCTATGGATTAAATTCCCATGAAACCTATCCAGACCCTGTTCGGCGTTCCGCCGACGTTCAGAGTGATAATCGGGTGCATCTAAAAATAGGCCATTATTACAGCGTAAAACCATCGGGCGAGAATTACCATGGCAGCTTTATGGTCTATGCTTGGGATAAGGCATACTACAATTTTTTCAGCAGCTACTACGGCAACCTATTTGCCGAGGATAGCGACAACCCGTTCGGCAGCCAAGACCGCGCCATTGCTTGGAACGTGAGCGGTGACGGCGCAGGAACATTTTTTGCAAGAACAGCAACGGAAATACGCTGGTAAAAACAACGATTACAACAACGATCGCGGAGGAAACAATGACTGAAGAGGCCTACAACCCAATTTCCTGCTCACTTCATGATGAGCTGCTTTCGCTGGCAACGCTGCGGCGCGTTGTGCCAGTGGTTTGGAAAGGCGCAGACGGAACGGAGCATCAAACAGATGAAAAAATTGTTGATGTCTTCTCGCGCCAAACTCAAGAATTCCTGCAATTATCGTCAGGCAGAGAAATTCGGCTGGACAAGCTGGTGCGGGTTGACGGGAAGGAGTTTGGCGGGGTATGCTAAAACGGCGCGTGGGTAGCGGTATGAAGGCCATACCGCTACCCACGGCGTTTATTCTGGATTATTTTATTATTCGTCGTCGTTCCCTTCATCGCCGTACAGTTCGCGCTGCAGTGCGTCGAAGGCCTCGGTATCAAAGCGGTTACGGACGATTTTTGCTTCGGTGAAGAAGATCACATCCTCGGCAATATTTGTTGCGTGGTCGGCAAGCCGCTCCATATTCCGGAGCAGAACAATCAGCGTCACCCCACCTTCAATAAATTCCGGGTTTTGCTTCATCATCTCCACAATGTGGCGGCCCAATCGGTTTTCGTACTGATCCACCCGCATATCGCTTTTCATGGTGGTGATGGCCAGCTCGGGATCGTTGTTGACGAAGCTGTCAATCGTTAGCTTCACCATCGTGTGCACCGCGTCGGTCATCTGCGAAAGCTCAATTTGCTCCACAAACGCCCGGAACGGAAGCAGCCCCTCCACCGCGCGCGCAACGTTAAACGCAAGGTCCCCCATCCGCTCAAGGTCGCTGTTAATTTTCAGCGCGGCCATAATCAACCGAAGGTCCCGCGCAACCGGTTGCTGCAACGCAAAAATTCGCTGGCACTGTTTTTCGATCTTAAAATCGAGTTTATCCACCTTACTGTCGCGGTCCATCACCAGGCGGGCCAGCGTGGGATTCCATTCAATCAGCGAGCGGAATGCATACTCCACTTGCTCATCCACCAAGCTCCCCATTTTGATAATACGGGTGCGAAGTTTGTCAAGCTCATCTTCAAACGTTCTGGTCATTTCTCTATTCCTTATTCGGTGTTCAGCTGTGTTGTTTGTTTAGGCTTCTGGCGCGCCCCGCTGCGCGACTATCCGAACCGACCCGTGATGTAATCTTCGGTCTGTTTTTTCTTCGGGTTCGTAAAAATATCACGGGTTGAACCGAACTCGATTAATTCACCAACATAAAAGAACGCAGTGTAATCGCTGACGCGCGCGGCCTGCTGCATGCTGTGGGTGACGATGATGATCGTATAATTCTCCTTCAGCTCCAAAATTAGGTCCTCCACTTTGCTGGTGGAGATTGGGTCAAGGGCGGAACACGGCTCGTCCATCAGCAAAATATCGGGGTTTACGGCAATGGCGCGGGCAATGCACAGCCGCTGCTGCTGCCCCCCTGATAAGGACAACGCCGAGGCCGTTAGGCGGTCCTTGATTTCGTTCCACAACGCAGCACCTTTCAGGCTTCGCTCAACGATTTCGTCAAGTTGGGCTTTATCGGTGATGCCGTTTATTCGTGGCCCGTAGGCGATATTCTCATAGACAGATTTCGGAAATGGGTTTGATTTCTGGAACACCATTCCCACCCGTTTCCGCAAGTTCACCACGCTCACTTCCGGCGCGTAGATATTCACATCCTCGATGTTCACTTCCCCGGTAATTCGCACCCCTTCAATCAAGTCGTTCATGCGGTTAAGCGACCGAATAAACGTGCTTTTCCCGCACCCCGATGGCCCAATAAATGCCGTCACTTTGTTGGCGTACATATTCATTGAAATATCTTTCAATGCTTGCTTCTCGCCATAGTAGAGCGACAAGTTGTTGGTGCGGATTTTTGTTATTTCTTCTTTTTTCATGGTCGGTAATCGGCAGTTGATAGCCAGTGCTTGCGCATTCATTGTTGCCATGCCCGCAAAAGCGGGAGCCGAATATCGGCAAGGCGCATCGTTCGATTGTTATCACACCAACTTCCGCTTGCGCAGTCGGGAGCGGAGCATGATTGCTGTAAGATTCAATGCCAGCGTCAGGCCAAGCAGCACCAGCGTTGTGGCATATTGCAGCGGGCGCGTTGCGTCAACATCTGGCGACTGGGTGGCCAGGATATAAAGGTGATACCCCAAATGCATGAACTGGTCGCTGAACGACGACGGCAGTTCTTGCAGCGAATAGACCGCTCCGGTAAATAAAATTGGGGCAACCTCACCAGCACCGCGACTAACCGCCAAAATGGAGCCTGTTAAAATTCCTGGGATACAGTTGGGGAGAATAATTCGCCAGATAGTCTCCCATTTTGTTGCCCCCAACGCCAAACTTGCTTCGCGAATTTCGCGCGGGACGGTGCGCAAGGCTTCCTCCACCGAGACAATCACCACCGGAAGAGTAAGAAGCGCAAGGGTTAATGCTGCCCAAATCAGCGATGGTTTCCCCCACTCTAATTCTTTTTTTTCGGAAAGATATTCCATCACTCTCTCGGTGTTCACCGCAGCAGTTGTGCCTTCTGGATAGGCTTCCAACTGGCGCACCTGCTCGCTCCAATCGAATTCATTATTCTCCAAAAAAATCTTCAAATCGCCAACCGTTGATTTTTTGCCGCCGGATAATGGGGATGCGCTAACGGCTAACGTTGTACGTAAATCCTCCAT
This sequence comes from Chlorobiota bacterium, assembly GCA_016710285.1. Lineage (NCBI taxonomy): Bacteria > Pseudomonadati > Chlorobiota > Chlorobiota bacterium. The sequence goes on from JADJXR010000001.1 coordinate 561,035, forward strand.
TTTGCTGTTGTAGCGAACGGAGTCTATCTGGCCGCCAAGTGTTTGGATGAAAAAACCCAACCCAAACAGCCCAAACACGATGGAAGGCACGCCGGCCAGGGTATTCACCGCAAAGCGGATAACCCGTGCAAAAATGGAGGTCCGCTTGGCGTACTCCGTTAGATAGAGTGCGGTGATGGTCCCCACCGGAACCGCCGCAAGGGTCATAATCAGCACCAGGAGCACCGTTCCGTAAATAGCGGGGAAAATCCCCCCTTCGGTGTTCATGTTGCGGGGGGAATCGGACAAGAATTCCCAGCTAAGATGCCCCGACCCGGTGATGATAAAATTGCCGATGATAACAGCAATAAACAGCAGAATGATGATAACAGATAGCAGCGGAAGCCCAGTGGCAAAGAAGCCAAGAATGCTTTTCTTTCCGCCGTGAAAAACTGTTTGCTTGATTTCCATTAATTATGCCCCCCGGAATTTTTTGATGAGCCGCTCTTTCACATAAAACTCAGTGATAAAATTGATGATGAACGAAAAAATAAAGAGCAAGACACCCAAGAAGAACAGCACCTGGTAATGCGGCGAGCCGAACACCACTTCCCCCATTTCCGCACCGATTGTGGCCGCGAAGGTCCGAACCGGCTCGGTAAAACTCCAATTAAATGTTCCGGCATTTCCGGTGGCCATCAGGGCGATCATGGTTTCGCCAACTGCGCGGCCGGTGCCAAGCAGAATTGCCGCAAAAACTCCCGGCGTTGCCGCCGGCAACATCACCCTGTAGGCGGTTTGCCACTCGCTTGCACCCACCGCCAGCGAGGCCTCGCGCAGCGATTGCGGGACCGCACGCAAAGCATCGTCGCAGATGGTGTACACGATGGGGATCACCGCCAGCCCAAGCCCAATGCCGCCAACGATGGAGTTCAGCCGGAAATCCAAGCCGAACACCGACTGCACCACGCTTGCCACCGTCATCAAACAGAAAAAGCCCAGCACCACCGAAGGGATTCCAGCAAGCAACTCGATAACCGGTTTTAGTTTTTCGCGAATCCATTGCGGCGCAAAAAATGCGGTGTAGAGCGCGGCAAGAATCGCCAGCGGAACCGCAAACACCATTGCCACCAGCGTGGTTTTCAGCGTTCCGAGGATAATCGGATAAATGCCATATCGCGGATGCTCCGAGTTCGGCTGCCAGTTGCTGTAGGCCAGGTAGGAGATGTTCACCGGGGATTCATGTTCCAAGATCGGGTAATCATCGCCAACGATGCGGCGGGCGCGTTCGGCTTCCTCCTCCGGCGTTGTGGGCTTGGGGGTAGTGCCGCCCGGCGCTGTGGTTGCAACCCCACCAGTGGAATCGCCGGCGGGCGATTGGCTTGGCAGATCCTTCTCTTCGGGGTTGTACTGTTCCGATTCAATCTCCCCAGTGTCGGCCACTGCCGTAGCTGTGCTGCCCGGGGTTTGCACAGCGGCGGGGGCCTCCTTCTTCTCCGTTTCGGCTCCCCCAAAAAATATGGGCGATGCTTCACGGAAGACGAACAGGAAGATGAGGAAGATGAAGATGATGGAGGTTGTGGAAACCGCGAAGATTCCAAGCTCAATCAGCCGCTCACCGATTCGGCGTTCCTTTTGGGTTAGCGATGGATATGAACCAACCGGACCCGTGGCCGCGCCAGCAGGCGTTTGCTTGGGTTGGCTTTGTTGTTTTGGTTGCTCTGGCTTCATGGAAGAGAAAACGAAGACGGTTGTGTGGCCGGAATCGGCGCGGTTGCGTTAGCGGGGCAAAAGTACAGCGAACACCAGTTGGTTGCTGAACAATCCGTGAACGGTTACGAATCCTTGATCTGCACCGATTGCCATCCCACCCCGATTTCAACAGGGACGCGGCCCAAGCCATACGCTGGGCCACGCCTGATTGCACATCTGCATCGGGGTCTATTTGCCGATTGCCACGGTTTTACAGCGGGAAGTATCCGGTTTTCTTCACAACGGATTGACCTTCGGCGGAGATAATCCAATCAACGTAGGATTTCAACGAACCCGTTGGGCGGTTCCTGAGATAGATATACAGGTAGCGGCTGATTGGATAGGAACCGTTGTTGATGCTGGCATCCGACGGCGCAACGGCATTGCCACCATCGGTGGCACTGACCGGGCAGACTTTCACCCCTTTCGCATATCCGAACCCGCCGTAGCCAATGCCGTTGGCATCTTTGGCCACCGCGTTCACCACTGCGGCAGTTCCCGGCAAGGTTTGGACGCTTCCGCCAAAGTCGTAGCCGCCAAGAATATGCTCCTTAAAGAAGGCGTACGTCCCCGAGCTGTTCTCGCGGCCATAGACGATGATCCTGGCGTTCTTCCCCCCAACCTGGCTCCAGTTGGTGATGGTCCCCATGTAAATCCCTTTCAACTGGTTGATGGAAAGTTTGCTTACGCCGTTGGATGGATGGAGGTAGATAGTGATCCCATCCTTCGCAACGCGGACCTCCACACCAGGGGAGCCGTAGCGGTTTTTCAGCTGCTGCTTTTCGGATTTGGTCATCGGGCGCGAGGAATTGCAAATGTCGGTGGTGCCGTTAATCAGTGCCGAGATTCCGGTCCCCGAGCCGCCGCCGGTAACGCGGATGGAAACGCCGGAATTTTTGGCTTGATACGTCTCGGCCCATTTCTGTGCAAGGATCACCATTGTGTCCGAGCCTTTCACCGTGATGACCTCCACCGGCATGAAGGCATACAGGCCAACACAGGCGGCAATCAGTGTCAACGTTAGAAGCAGTTTCTTGAGCATTGTTTTTTGGAAGTTATGGGGTTGCTGTTGGGTTAGAATTTATACTGGAAGCGGACGGTTGTTTTGTTATCCTTCAGGTCCTCCAGGCCGCCAAAGGAGTCTTTTTCTGTGGTGGGCATTTCATACCACAGGGTGATGCGGGCGTTCTTGATGAAGATGCTTCCACCAATGCCCAGCACCCCAACGGCCATATCCCCCGATGAAGTGACTTGCGCCCCTTCCATATCGGTGTTGCGGTCGAAGTAATCGTACTTCACGGCGATCTGTGCATCGGCGCCGAAGTTCTGGATGAAGTAGGCGTAGTACCCCATTTGATTGCGGACTTGCACCGGCTTGGCAGCGGTTCCTGGAACAATCCGGATGCTATCCTTTCCATCGCTCCCTTTGGTGATGCCAACGGTGGAAGCCCCCGCCGAGGTGGCAGCCGTTGGGCGGCTTCCCGACATCAGCTCACCTTTGATAATCGTTCCGCCAATCGGAAGCAGGTCAAGGAAGATTTGGCCTTCGAAGTTGACGTTGCTCCGGTTCCCCCAGCCGCGCCAATCGCCGGTGGCATCGTTGAACACCAGCTTGGTTTTCCCATCCACCGTTTCCAGCAGCGAGTCGGTGGTGACGGGGATTCCGCCGCGATAGAGCGTGGCCCCAAGATCAATCTGAACAGGCGACTCATCGCCGAACGGAACGGGGAATGTCAGGCGGGCAATCAGGTCCTTGTAGGAATCCACCTCCGATGCAGCGATTGCGCCGCCACCGTTGAACAACCCCACTTGCAGCTTCGGCGTGAAGCCCTGGGCAAGCGTTGGATAGTAGGTGAACATCAGCCCCAGGTCCCGCTCTTCCGGGTAGAACGCGCGGGTGACCTGGGAGCGTTCGGTGGATTCGCGGTTGCTGGAGGAGATTTCAACTTCGTAGTTCGGGCGGTTGAACGAGCCGACGGTAAGATTCAGTTCGTTATCGGGAAGCAATCCGAAATCAACATAGGCCTCCTTCAGCACCACTCCCCGCTCGCTGATGTCGGGATACAGCACCGCTGTTAGCCCCTGATACCGATGCTGAAACTTGATCCGGCCACGGCGGATCAGGAAGGCGTTGCGCCGTGCGTCGCTGTACAAAGCGCGCCCTTGCGGGTTGGTGGTTTGGTCAAAATGCTGCCACTCGGCTTGGATGTAGCCGGAGATTTTCAGCTGGTTCAGCTTCTCCAGCGCCCCCTCGGCAACGTCCATCCGCTCCTTCAACGTCTCAACATCGCCGTGGAGTTCTTCCGGCGATTTTTTCTCAGGAGTGTCCGCTTCTTCTTGCGCCTGCACAACGCCGATGCTGCAGGCAAGCACCGCGCACAGTGTTGAAAATCCGCGTACCAATGATCCCATGTTTTGGTTTTGGTTTTGGGTTTGTGTTGGAACTAATGAGAGAAGATGTTTGGTGGGGAAGCGATTCCAAGCCGTTCACTGCTTGGTGGGCAAGACCCGTCGGTTCGCGTCGCTCGTTCCGCATCCCTTAGCAACCGCAAAACTACCGGCAGAAGATTATGCCTGCGTAAAGGGAGTGTTACGGGAATGTTAAGAAAGTGGGGAGGGGGTGAAGGATCGGAAGGAAGGGTCGGAAGGAAGATCACGGCACCAACAGAAACAACGCCCAGAAGACCCACCACCATAGCCGCTTGGCCCAGCGTGCGGCGGCTGGATATGCTTTGCGCAGCCATTCCCAGAAAAGCAGTGCGCCGTAGCACAGCGCGGCAACCGAAAGGGTCAGCAGCAGGCAGGCCAGCGGATCCCAGGCGTTGCGGAAACGCCCATCCAACCAGCCAATCATCCCCATATTCACCGGCGAGCCGTACAGGAGCATCAGATGGAGCACGTAGATCCCCAGCGAACGCTTCCCGATTTCTTCCACCGCTCCCCCTTTTCTTCTCTCCACTTTGCTTGCCGCCCGTGTGGCCAAGCGGGTTTCCCGTTGCTGTTCCAGAAGCTGGGTTATGGCCTTCAGCGCGGAGATGGTGGCGAACAGGACCGCCAGCCGGAAGCAGGTGTGTTGGATGGATCCATGCCAGTAGCGATCGTGCGGCGGGATACCTCCAATCGTTTCGGCAAGCAAGGCTTCGGCGGCAAAGAAGGTGGCGGCGAACAGCGCGGGGACAACCCACTGGTACCGGCGCGGCTTCAGCAGCAGCGGCGCGGAGGCGAACCCGGTGAGGAGATAGGCAGCATGGGGGAACAAGGAGAAGGTGGCATCGGGCTGCGCCATGAAGTAGGACCGCAGCGGAAGGAACAACCCCGCAGCACTATCGCTTGCCCAAACCCACGGGGTCCCGATAATGATCGCAACCGCAAGCGCAGCAGCAACCCAAGCAACGGAAGCAAGCGGGCGAACAACCAGGGCCAGCAGAACGATCACCCCCATCGCCACGGCGATCACCTGCAGCACGTTGGTGTCGAACAAGCGGGCAAGCTCGGTGGGGTCGTGCCGCCAAATCAGCTGCCGCAAGGAGAGCACCGGAATCTGCAACCAGTAGCCCAACAGCAGCAGCAACGCCGCACGCCGCAGCAACGATTGCGCCCCCCGCTTCCCCTCCGTTTCCGGCGCGTCCATCCGGCGTTGCAGCGCGCCCCACAGCGTCAGCCCGCTGCAGAGCAGGAAGGCGGGCGCAACAAAACCAAACCCGATATTGAAACTGTTCCACACCCCTCCTTCCTTCCAACGGTTGGCAAGGAACGCCCCGGCAACGTGGGTGGCAATCATTCCAATCACGGCCAGCCCACGGAACAGATCTATCCAGCGAAGACGTGGCATTTGGGAATCATTCACACCAAGTTTTGCGGCAGGTTGCCGGTTGCCGGAAAGGGGTCATCACAACCTCACGGTTCTTTCTGTTGTGACGCCGAAGGCTAAAGACCTTTGACGCCGAAGGCTAAAGACCTTCGGCTACCGGTCGTTGGCAAGGGGGGGGTATGCCGCAATCTTATCCCCCTTCCTTCCCTTTCACCGACTCCAGCACCAGCTCCGCAACGTCTTTCACCACAACGCCGCCGTCGGGGAGTTTTGCTTTCACTCCGTCGCTCATCATCGTCATGCAGAAGGGGCAGGCGGTGGCAACAACTTCGGCACCGGTCCCCAACGCTTCCTCGGTCCGTTCGATGTTGATCCGTTTGCCTTCGGTCTCCTCCATGAACATCTGCGCCCCGCCCGCTCCGCAGCAGAAGCCTCGGCTGCGGTTCCGTTCCATCTCCACAATCTCCACGCCGGGGATGCTTTTCAGCATTTCGCGGGGGGCTTCGTAGTTGTTGTTGTAGCGGCCAATGTAGCAGCTGTCGTGGTAGGTAACTTTGGCCTGCATCGGGGTCATTGCCTTGATCTTCCCTTGCTTCACCATCTGGTCAATGAAGGTGGTGTGGTGCTGGACCTCGTACTTCCCGCCGAACTCAGGATACTCGTTGGCAATGGTGTTGAAGCAGTGTGGGCAGCTGGTGACGATCTTCCGCACGCCAGCGTTGTTCATCGCCTCCACGTTCATCTGGATCAGCATCTGCGCCAGATATTCGTTGCCGGCACGGCGAGCGGGGTCGCCGGTGCATTTCTCTTCGGTTCCCAAAATCCGGTAGTTCACCCCGGCGATATCCATCAGTTCGGAGAAGGAGCGGGTGACTTTTTTGTAGCGATCGTCGTACGCCCCGGCGCAGCCAACCCAGAACAGCACCTCCCCTTCGTTATCCTCCTCAACGGTTTTCACCGGGGTCCCTTCCCGCCAGTCGGCACGCTCGCTTGCGCTGAATGCCCACGGGGTGAAGTTGTTCTCCATATTCTGGAATGCCGATTGCAGCTGGGCCGGGAAGTTCGCTTCCATCATCACCAGCGAGCGGCGCATATCCACAAAGGCCGGGACGTGCTCGATCATCACCGGGCACTCCTGCACGCAGGCCATGCAGGTGGTGCATTGCCACAGGGCCTCCACCGAGACGTAATCGCCAATCAATTTCTTCTCATCCTCCATCACCGGCGTTTCTCCCGAACCGGTTGCAACGCCGTTTTGGGCGGCCATCATCTCAACAAATTTTGGCGCGCGGTCCATCGTCCGGTGGTGCACTTGCAGGATCACTTCGCGCGGGTCCAGCACCTTCCCCGTAACGTTCGCCGGGCAGACCGAGGTGCAGCGTCCGCAGTGGGTGCAGGTCATTCCGTCCAGCAGCTGCTTCCACGTGAAATCCTCCACATCCACCACTCCAAATTTCTCCAAGCCTTCCTCCTCAAAATTGATCTTCTTCAAGGAGTTCACCGTTTCCAAGCTGCCGAAATAGACGTTGGGGATGGAGGTGATGACGTGCAAGTGTTTGGAGTACGGCAGGTAATTCATGAAGCCGAGGATGGTGAGGATATGAATCCACCATGCCGCCTGGAACACCACCGTTGCGGTGGCGGGATTGCTGAACAACGGATGGAGCAACATCCCCACCGGGCGCACTGCCCAGGCGTGTTCCTGGCCGGCCCCCAGCCGTGCGGCGTTTGTCACCAGAAGGGAGGTGACGATAACGCCGATCAAGCCCAGGATCAGCATCGCATCTTTCTTCTCATCGGCATCCCCCTGCAAGCGTTTCACTTTCACCACCGAACGCCGCCACCAGGCCCAGATAACCCCGGCCAATACCGAGACGCAGAAGACATCTTGCGAGATGGTGATGGCCGAGTAGATTGGCCCCAGCCACGCGATGTTCCCGCCCGGAATCAGCCCTTCGATGATGGATTCAATCACCGCCGCCAGCAACGCCAGGAAGCCCCAGAAAATCATGGCATGGATTGCGCCGGCCACTGGCTCGCGCATCAGTTTCGATTGCCCAATGGCCACCACCAGCACGTTCTTGATCCGCTCCCCGATGCGGTCGAAGCGGTTCTCCGGCTTCCCGATGTTCAGGTAGCCGATCAAACGGCGAAGGTTCCAAAGGATGCCGGCCGAGGCGGCAATAAAAACAACGGCAAAGATGATGTGCTGCATGATCGGTTCGGTTGGTCGGTTGCTGGCCGCCGGCGTTTGCGCACGCCAGCCCAGCAGAAAGGGAAGGTTTCGGCACGATTGCCAGCAACGGATTCCCCGCAGTGGCCTGCCAATTTTGGCCCGAAGTTACGGTTCGGAAGCCGAAGGTGAAAGCGTGGGAAGAGAGATGTTACGAAGAACCATCTGCGGGGTGATGCTGGCCATGCATTGGTGCGTTCCAACGGGGCAGCGCGCCGGGCCGTGGATGTCGCACGGGCGGCAGGGAAGCGGACCGGCCTGGACCACTGCGGACCCTTCCCCCCTGGGCGCAAAACCGAACTCCGGAACCGTCGGCCCAAAGATTGCCGTCACCGGGGTTCCCAGGCTTTCGGCAAGGTGGACCGGGGCGCTGTCGTTGGCCACCACGTGCGCGGCAAACGCAATCAGCATGCACAGCTGGCGCAAGGTGAGTTTGCCGGCAAGGTTGTGGTCCTGGGGCAGCCCGGCTTCGGCGGCAATCCGTTGGCAAAGCTCCCGCTCGGCTTCGCTTCCAATCAGCTTCACCGCCGCGCCACGCTCGGTAAGTTGGCGCGCAAGTGCGGCGTAGCCATCGGCACCCCATCGCTTTGTTGGCCACACCGATCCGGGCGCAACCAGCACCAGCGACTTCCCTTCGGCAGCGTAGGGAAGCAGGTCAAGAAAGTCGTGGGGGGAAGCGCGAAGCCACGGTTCCCGGGGGGCGGCAAAGATTCCGGCGCGTTCCAGCAGCGCGGCGTTGCGGTCGGTTTCGTGGCGGGCAATGTGATACTCCACAGCGTCGGTGAACAGCAGCGGAAGCTCGCTTTGCCGGAATCCGATGCGGCGCGGAATCCCCGCGCGCCACGCCAACAACGCCGAGCGTGCGGAGCGGTGCGGAATCAGGGCAAGATCATACCCCACCTTCGTGATACTTTCCAGCACGGCGGCAAACCCGCCCTTTGCTTGCTTCTGGAATGGATGGACCCAGCGGAGCGCGGGGTGGCCGTGGAACAGCTGGGCATAGGCCTGGCGCACAACCATTCCAACATGGATTTCCGGCTGGGAAGCAAGCCCCCGCAGCAATCCCGTTGCCAGCACCGCATCCCCCAAAAATCCGGTTTGAATGATAAGAACGTTGGTCATGGAAGAATTGAAGATTGCAGAAAATACGTCCGCATCGCTCCCTTCCCCTTCACCTCCATCATCCCGCGCTCGGTCAGGATCATTGAGGAAGCATCGGCTCCGCGCCGCCGAAGTTCTTCCGCGAACTCTTCACTCACGTGAATCTTCCCTGCCTCCCCGTGGCTCTCCATTCGGCTGGCGGTGTTTACTGCGTCCCCGTAGATGTCGTACGCCAGCTTGCCTGTGCCGATTACTCCGCCGGTGATGCTTCCCGTGTGCAGGCCGATCCTGATTTCAAACTCTGTGTTGGGTGGCAGGTGCTCGGTGATGCTGGCTGGCAGTGCCACATCTTCTAGCATCTCCATTGCCATTCTGGCAATTCTCTCCGCGTGATCCGGGCACTCAATCGGTGCGCCGCACGCGGCCATGTAGCCGTCGCCAATCGTTTTGATTCGCTCGCAACCGTGCTTTGCCGCGATGGAATCGAAGTGGGCGAAGACGAAGTTCATGAACTCCAGAACAGCACTTGCTGGCATCTGCGCAGTCATTGGGGTGAAGCCGACGACATCGGCAAACAGGATGCTGGCGGAGTCGAAGCGGTCGGCAATTTGGCGTTCGCCGGAGATCATCCGGTCGGCAATGGTTGGCGGGAGAGTTTTGTGGAGAAGCTCCTCGGTGGCTTTTGCGCGAGCACGCTCAGCAGCCGTGCGTTTTTCCATCTCAGCAATCTGCCGTTGTTGTTCTACTTGGATGGCTTTCTTCTTTGCTTCCTCACTCTGAACTTCCTCTTTCACCTCGTGGAATTTTTTGAAGTGGGTGAGTGCTTCCTCAAAGCGGGATTCTTGTTCGTAGAGGGTGGCTAAGAATTGGTGGGCTTTATACAGCTGACCTTTTGTTCCCAGTTCTTCATTGAGAGCAATTGCTTGCCGCAGAAGCTCCTCGGCTTTGGTGGGATCGTACCCAGCGAATGCTTTTTTGGAGTAGAGTAAACCAAGACTTCCGGTGATACTGGCAACACCAGAACGCTCACCAAGTTCTTCACGCATGGCAAGAGCACGGCTGAAATACTCCAACGCTTTCGGGTAATCTGAAAGGAATGCGTACACAATCCCGATGTTCCCAGTGGCAATGGCAACACTGGAACGCTCACCAAGCTCTTCACGCATGGCAAGAGCACGGCTGTAATACTCCAACGCTTTTGGGTACTCCGAGAGGCACACGTACACGTTCCCGATGTTCCCAGTGGCAATGGCAACACCGGAACGCTCACCAAGCTCTTCATACAAGGCAAGCGCACGGCTGAGATACTCCAATGCTTTTGGGTAATCCGAAAGGTCCCCGTACACAGTCCCGATGTTGCTGGTGACACTGGCAACACCGGAACGATTGCCAAGCTCTTCATGCAGGGCAAGCGCACGGCTGTAATACTCCAACGCCTTCGGGTAATCCGAAAGGTTCTGGTACACATTCCCGATGCCGTTGGTGGCACTGGCAACACCGGAACGCTCATCAAGTTCTTCACGCAGGGCAAGCGAACGGCTGTAATACTCCAACGCTTTTGGGTAATGTGAGAGAGACTTGTACACGTTCCCGATGTTCATGGTGATAGTAGCCACACCGAAACGATTGCCAAGCTCTTCAAACATGGCAAGCGCACGACCGTAATACTCCAACGACTTCGAGTACTCCGAAAGGTTCTGGTACACAATCCCGATGTTGCCGGTGGCACCAGCAACACCGGAACGATCCTCAAGCTCTTCATGTAGGGCAAGCGCACGGCTGTAATACTCCAACGCTTTTGAGTACTCCGAAAGTCTCCCGTACACATTCCCGATGTCGTTGGTAGCACGAGCAACACCGGAACGGTTCCCAAGCTCTTCAAACAGTTTCAGCGATTCCTCCAGCAATGGCAGTGCCGTGCGGTACTCACCCCTCCGCCAACGGCAGAAGCCTTGCAGACCCAACGCCTCTACCTCGGCAGCACCATCCCCTGCTTCTTTGGCAAGGCTATGGGCTTCCTCGGCGGCAGCAAGACTCTCGGCATATTGGCTTTGCTGTTCTAATTTCTTGGCAAGCTGGATCAGCGCACCGGCGCGCTCGGCAGGTGTGGTGGCTGCGGCTACGGCGGCGCGCAGATCTGTCAGGGTTGTTTCTGGATTCATGGAATTACTTGATTGAGAAAATAGGTCCGAAGCGTTCCTTTCCCTTTGATGGTTAGCTCGCCACGCTCTTCCAATGTGATCGGGAGTTCACCAGTGCTGATTGCCGAAGAAAGAGCGGCGGCAAATTCTTCACTCACGTGAATCTTCCCTGCCTCCCCGTGGCTTTCCATTCGGCTGGCGGTGTTTACTGTGTCGCCGTAAATATCATAGGCCAGCTTTCCCGTCCCGATTACTCCGCCGGTGATGCTTCCACTGTGCAGGCCGATCCTGATTTCGAACTCTGTGCTTGGTGGTAGATGCTCGGTGATGCTTGTTGGCAGCGCAACATCCTCCAGCATCTCCATCGCCATTCTCGCTATCCGTTCGGCGTGGTCCGCGCACTCAATCGGTGCGCCGCAGGCGGCCATGTAGCCGTCGCCGATTGTCTTGATTCGCTCGCAACCGTGCTTGGCAGCAATGGAATCGAAGTGGGCAAAGACGAAGTTCATGAACTCCAGAACAGCACCCGCTGGCATCTGCGCCGTCATGGGGGTGAAGCCGACGACATCGGCAAACAGGATGCTGGCGGAGTCGAAGCGGTCCGCGATCTGGCGTTCGCCGGAGATCATCCGGTCGGCAATGGTTGGCGGGAGAGTTTTGTGGAGAAGTTCCTCAGTGGCTTTTGCACGCGCACGCTCAGCAGCGGTGCGTTTTTCCATCTCCGCAATCTGCCGTTGCTGCTCTACTTGGATGGCTTTCTTCTTTGCTTCCTCACTCTGAACTTCCTCTTTCACCTCTTGGAATTTTTTGAAGTGAGTGAGGGCTTCTTCGAAGCGGGATTCTTGTTCGTAAAGAGTGGCTAAAGACTGATAGTTCCCATACAGGTTCTGCTTGATTCCAAGCTCTTCGTTGATGGTGATTGCCTGCTGCAGAAGCTCTTCGGCTTTGGTGGAGTTGTACTCGGTGAATGCTTTCTGTGAGTAGAGTGAGCCGAGGTTACCGGTGACACCGGCAACACCAGAACGCTCACCAAGCTCTTCATGCAGAGCAAGCGCACGGCTGTAATACTCCAACGCTTTCGGGTACTCCGAAAGGGATTCGTACACACTCCCAATGTTGTTGGTGACACGGGCAACACCGGAACGATCGCCAAGCTCTTCATGCAACGCAAGCGCACGACTGTAATACTCCAACGCTTTCGAGTACTCCGAAAGGGATTCGTACACATTCCCGATGTTCCCGGTGACAATCGCAACACCAGAACGATCACCAAGCTCTTCATACAAGGCAAGCGCACGGCTGAGATACTCCAATGCTTTTGGGTAATCCGAAAGGCCCCGTACACAGTCCCGATGTTGCTGGTGACACTGGCAACACCGGAACGATTGCCAAGCTCTTCATGCAGGGCAAGCGCACGGCTGTAATACTCCAACGCCTTCGGGTAATCCGAAAGGTTCTGGTACACATTCCCGATGCCGTTGGTGGCACTGGCAACACCGGAACGCTCATCAAGTTCTTCACGCAGGGCAAGCGAACGGCTGTAATACTCCAACGCTTTTGGGTAATGTGAGAGAGACTTGTACACGTTCCCGATGTTCATGGTGATAGTAGCCACACCGAAACGATTGCCAAGCTCTTCAAACATGGCAAGCGCACGACCGTAATACTCCAACGACTTCGAGTACTCCGAAAGGTTCTGGTACACAATCCCGATGTTGCCGGTGGCACCAGCAACACCGGAACGATCCTCAAGCTCTTCAAACATGGCAAGCGAACGACTGTAATACTCCAACGCTTTCGGGTATTCCGAGAGGGAGTTGTACACATTCCCGATGCCCACGGTGACACGAGCAACATCGGAACGATCCTCACGTTCTTCATACAGCTTCAGCGATTGCTCCAGCAATGGCAGTGCCGTGCGGTACTCGCCCCTCCGCCAATGAACCACCCCTCGCAACCGCAAGGCTTCTGCTTCCGCAGCACCATCACCTGCTTCTTTGGCTGCGGCATGAGCTTCCTCCGCCGCTGCAAGGCTTTCAGCATACTCTCCTTGCTGCCCTAACTCCTCGGCAAGTTGGTTCAACGCACCGGCACGTTCGGCAGGTGTGGTGGCTGCTGCTACGGCGGCGCGCAGGTCGGTCAGGGTTGTTTCTGGATTCATTTCGTTGATGGGTTTAGAAAATAGGTCCGAAGCGTTCCTTTCCCTTTGATGGTTAGCTCGCCACGTTCTTCTAACGTGATCGGGAGTTCGCCCCCGCTCCGCCGAAGCTCCTCCGCAAACTCCTCACTCACGTGAATCTTCCCTGCCTCCCCGTGGCTCTCCATTCGGCTGGCGGTGTTTACTGCGTCGCCGTAGATGTCGTAGGCCAGCTTCCCCGTGCCGATTACTCCGCCGGTGATGCTGCCGGTGTGTAGGCCGATTCGTATCTCGAACTCTGTGTTTGGTGGCAGATGCTCGGTGATGCTTTCCGGCAGTGCCACATCTTCCAGCATCTCCATCGCCATCCTCGCAATTCTCTCGGCGTGGTCCGCGCACTCAATCGGTGCGCCGCACGCGGCCATGTAGCCGTCGCCGATTGTTTTGATTCGCTCGCAACCGTGCTTCGCCGCGATGGCATCGAAATGGGCGAAGACGAAGTTCATGAACTCCAGAACAGCACTTGCTGGCATCTGCGCAGTCATTGGGGTGAAGCCGACGACATCGGCAAACAGGATGCTGGCGGAGTCGAAGCGGTCGGCGATTTGGCGTTCGCCGGAGATCATCCGATCGGCAATGCTTGGTGGGAGGGTTTTGTGGAGAAGTTCCTCGGTGGCTTTGGCACGAGCACGCTCAGCAGCCGTGCGTTTTTCCATCTCCGCAATCTGCCGTTGTTGTTCTACTTGGATGGCTTTCTTCTTCGCTTCCTCACTCTGGACTTCCTCTTTCACCTCGTGGAATTTTTTGAAGTGAGTGAGGGCTTCTTCGAAGCGGGATTCTTGTTCGTAAAGAGTGGCTAAAGACTGATAGTTCCCATACAGGTTCTGCTTGATTCCAAGCTCTTCGTTGATGGTGATTGCCTGCTGCAGAAGCTCTTCGGCTTTGCTGGGGTTGTACTCGGTGAATGCCTTCTGTGAGTAGAGTGAGCCGAGGTTACCGGTGACACCGGCAACACCAGAACGCTCACCAAGCTCTTCATGCAGAGCAAGCGCACGGCTGTAATACTCCAACGCTTTCGGGTACTCCGAAAGGGATTCGTACACCTCCCGATGTTGTTGGTGACACGGGCAACACCGGAACGATCGCCAAGCTCTTCATGCAACGCAAGCGCACGACTGTAATACTCCAACGCTTTCGAGTACTCCGAAAGGGATTCGTACACATTCCCGATGTTCCCGGTGACAATCGCAACACCAGAACGATCACCAAGCTCTTCATGCAACGCAAGAGCGCGGCTGTCATACTCCAACGCCTTTGGGTACTCCGAAAGGTTCGCGTACACACTCCCGATGTTGCTGGTGACACGGGCAACACCAGAGCGATCACCAAGCTCTTCATGCAGGGCAAGTGCACGACTGTCATATTCTAACGCCTTTGGGTACTCCGAAAGGTTCGCGTACACACTCCCGATGTTGCTGGTGACACGGGCAACACCAGAGCGATCACCAAGCTCTTCATGCACGGCAAGCGCACGGGTGTAATACTCTAACGCTTTTGCGTACTCCGAAAGGCGGGTATATACATTCCCGATGTTCCCGGTGACAGTGGCAACACCGGAGCGGTCGCCAAGCTCTTCATGCACGGCAAGCGCACGGACGAAATACTCCAACGCTTTCAGGTACTCCGAAAGGTGCGCGTACACAGCCCCGATGTTCACGGTGAAACGGGCAACACCAGATCGTTCACCAAGTTCTTCATGCACGGCAAGCGCACGGAGGTAATACTCCAACGCTGTTGGATACTCCGAAAGGCTCCGGTACACATCCCCGATGTTCCCAGCGACACGGGCAACACCGGAACGTTCACCAAGCTCTTCATGCAGGGCAAGTGCACGAGCGTAATACTCCAACGATTTTACGGACTCCGAAAGGTTCCAGTGCACAATCCCGATGTTCCCAGTGACACGGGCAACACCGGAACGTTCGCCAAGCTCTTCATGCAGGGCAAGCGCACGGCTGTAATGCTCCAACGCCTTTGGGTACTCCGAAAGGTTCAAGTACACATTCCCGATATTGTTGGTGGAACG
Organism: Chlorobiota bacterium; assembly: GCA_016710285.1. Lineage (NCBI taxonomy): Bacteria > Pseudomonadati > Chlorobiota > Chlorobiota bacterium. Next base: position 576,275 of record JADJXR010000001.1, read on the forward strand.
GGCAATGCCGGAACGGTTGCTAATCTCTTCAAAGAGGGTCAGCGATTCCTCCAGCAATGGCAACGCCGTGCGGTACTCGCCCCTCCGCCAATGAACCACCCCTCGCAACCGCAAGGCTTCTGCTTCCGCAGCACCATCACCTGCTTCTTTAGCTGCGGCATGAGCTTCCGCCGCCGCTGCAAGGCTTTCAGCATACTCTCCTTGCTGCCCTAACTCCTCGGCAAGTTGGTTCAACGCACCGGCACGTTCGGCAGGTGTGGTGGCTGCTGCTACGGCGGCGCGCAGGTCGGTGAGGGTTGTTTCTGGATTCATTTCGTTGATGGGTTTAGAAAATAGGTCCGAAGCGTTCCTTTCCCTTTGATGGTTAGTTCGCCACGCTCTTCCAGCGTGATCGAGAGTTCGCCTCCACTCCGCCGAAGCTCCTCGGCAAACTCCTCACTCACGTGAATCTTCCCAGCCTCCCCGTGGCTCTCCATTCGGCTGGCCGTGTTTACTGCGTCGCCCCACAGGTCGTACGCGAATTTTTTCTTCCCGATGATCCCCGCCACTACCTCGCCGCTGTGCAAGCCAATCCGTACTTGGAGTTGAATCCCATCCCCAAGCCCATCGAATCCTGCCACCACTTCCACCAACTCTATCGCCATTCGCGCCGCCGATTCTGCGTGATCCTCGCGGCTTTCTGGCAATCCTGACACTGCCATGTACGCGTCTCCGATTGTCTTGATTTTCTCCAATCCATACTTCTCCGCCAACTCATCGAACTGGCTGAACAAGAGGTCCAACCCCGTCACCAACTCCTGTGGTGTGATCCGTTGCGAAAGCACCGTGAACCCAACAATGTCGGCAAACAACACCGTCACCGACTCGAACGATTCAGCGATATGTTCCTCGCCGCGAACAACACGTTCGGCGATGGTTGGTGGAAGGATGTTGTGGAGCACCCGTTTGGTGGCTTCGGCATCGGCGCGTTCGGCGGCGGTGCGTTTTTCCATCTCCGCAATCTGCCGTTGTTGCTCTACTTGGATTGCCTTCTTTTTCGCTTCCTCACTTTGGACTTCTTGGTAGAGTTCTTGGAATTTTTTGAAGTGGGTGAGTGCTTCCTCAAAGCGGCCTTCTTGTTCGTAGAGGGTGGCTAAGGATTTGTGGGCATCATAGCCTTTTGTTCCTAGCTCCTCGCCCAGGGCGATTGCTTGGCAGAGGAGTTCTTCGGCTTTAGCAGGGTTGTACTCGGCGAATGCTTGTTGGGAATAGAGCGAGCCAAGATTTCCAATGATCCTAACAACACTAAAACGATCGCCAATTTCTTCCTGCAAGGCAAGCGCACGGGTGTAATGCTCCAGGGCTTTCGGATACTCCAAAAGTTCCCGGTACACGTTCCCGAGACCGCTGATGGCACTGGCAACGCCGGAGCGAATTCCAAGCTCTTCATGCAAGGCAATCGCACGGGCGTAATGCTCCAACGCCTTTGGGTAATCCAACAGGGAGGAATACAAGCTCCCAATGTTTCCGGTGATGTTAGCAACACCGGCACGGTTCCCAAGCTCTTCATGCAAGGCAAGTGCGCGGGTGGCATACTCCAACGCCCTTGGGTAGTCCAACAGGGAGTAGTACACAATCCCAATGTTTCCGGTGGCATTAGCAATACCAACACGGTTCCCAAGCTCTTCATGCAAGGCAAGCCCGTGGCTGTAATACTCCAACGCCCCTGGGTAGTCGGAGATGGAAGCATAGACATTCCCGATGTTGACGGTGATGTTGGCAATTTCCAAACGCTCGCCAATCGCTTCAAGCAAGGCAAGCGCACGGGTGTAATACTCTAGGGCCTTCGGGTATTCCGAGAGGTTCCGGTACACGGTTCCGATGCTTCCTGTTGCGCGTGCAACACCGGCACGGTCACCAATCTCCTCATGCACAGTAAGGCCACGGCGGTAATACTCCAACGCTTTCGGGTAATCCGCTGTGCGCAGGCACACATTTCCAATGTTTCCGATAACACCAGCAACACCAGCACGATATCCAAGCTCTTCATACATGGCAAGTGCGCGGTGGTAATACTCCAACGCTGTTGGGTATTCCGAAAGATCAGAGTAGGCATTCCCGATGTTCCGGGTGGCAATCGCTGCATTGAAACGGTCGCCAAGTTCTTCATGCAAGGCAAGGCCACGGCGGTAATACTCCAACGCCTTCGGGTATTCCGAACGATCCATATAGACATTCCCGATGTTGACGGTGACGCTGGCAATGCCTGATCGCTCGCCAAGTTCTTCATACAAAGCAATCGCACGGTGGTAATACTCCAATGCCTTTGGGTGCTCCGAAAGCCGCAAGTGCGTATTCCCGATGCTTGTGATGGCAGCGGCAACACCAGAAGCATCGCCAAGCTCTTCATACAGCTGCAACGACTCCTCCAGCAATGGCAACGCCGTGCGGTACTCACCCCTCCGCCAATACACCACCCCTTGCTGGCGTAGTGCTGCGGCCTCGGCGGCCAACTCCCCCGCTTGCTTGGCTGCGGCCTGGGCTTCCTCGGCAACAGCAAGGCTTTCGGCATATTGACTTTGCTGGGCTAACTCCTGCGCAAGTTGGTTCAACGCACCAGCGCGCTCGGCGGGCGTGGTGGCTGCGGTCACGGCGGCGCGCAGGTCTGTCAGGGTTGTGTCTGGATTCATTTCGTTGATGGATGTAGAAAATATGTTCGGTGTTCCCCTTTCCCTGTATCTCGATTACTCCATGGTTGGTGAAAGCAAGTGCTTATTCCCCATTACTCGATATTTAATCTAGATTCTTAGCAGAGTGATTTCAACTATATTCGCTGATTCTATGATGCCAGCATAGGATGCTTTCATGCGGTTCAACTACCAACCGTTGGCAAACTACGGGCATTTTGCCTTCCCAATGCTTATTCAACAGCAACCAATACAGCAACCATTACCAATGCTACGGATGAAGACTTTGCGAACGACGCTGCGTGCCGCTGCCTTCCTGTTGCTTGCAACCACGGCAACGCTGCTTGCACAACCCACACCAACGCCACACCCAACGGTCAACACGATTGGCAATATGGGAATCGGGACCATGCGCCCTGATTCGTTCAAGTTGGAAGTTGCTGGCGGCATTGGCCCCAGCACCAACAACTTGTTTTCGTTGGGGTCATCAACCCGGCGTTGGGAGGATTTATTTCTTGGTCCGAACAGCCTTCATATCGGCATCAATGGAAGCGAGGGGATCATCGGCTACGACCCGATCACCAAATCCTTCCTGTTTGACCCGGACGGCGACGGCGTGTATGAGGCGATCATGGATGCGAATGGCTATATCGCCGTTGGCACCACAAGCACGCTAAACCCCCTTACCATCGAGGGAGATGCGGACCAATTGGTGCTGCAACGCAAAACCACCAGCCCAACCCGCGTCAGCCAGAAATTCAACCTGCTTGGTGACTACTGGCAGGTTGGAACCGACAACACCAACAGCGCGGGCCAGTTCTTCTTTGATGCGAACGAAATCCGCCGCGTTGTTTTCAACAAGAATGGGAACGTTGGATTGGGAACCGTGACCCCAGCGAACGTGCTGGATGTTGAAGGTGGCGCAGCAATCGGCGCAGCTTACTCCGGCACAACCGCCGCACCCGCAAATGGCTTGATCGTGGAAGGAAGCACGGGCTTGGGGACCACAACTCCGCAAAGCAAACTGGATGTTGAAGGTGGCGCGGCAATCGGCGCAACCTACTCCGGCACAACCGCCGCACCCGCAAACGGCTTGATCGTGGAAGGAAGCACGGGCTTGGGGACCACAACTCCGCAAAGCAAACTGGATGTTGAAGGTGGCGCGGCAATCGGCACAACCTACTCCGGCACAACCGCCGCACCCGCAAACGGACTGTTGGTGGAAGGGAACGTTGGCATTGGGACCACCTCTCCCAGCGACTTCAAACTGCAAGTTGCCGGCCATGTTGGCCCCAATGCCGACTACGCCTACGATCTTGGCTCCACAGCAAAACGCTGGCGCGGTCTCTATCTGGATTCCACCGGGCTGAGCATGGGAACCGGGACGAACCAGGGATTTATTAGCTACAGCACCTCCACAAACTCCTTCCGCTTTAATCCAAGCGGCGATGGAACACCAGAAGCGGTGATGGACATCAACGGGAACTTCTCCGTTGGAACCACCACCACCGACAACCCGGCAACCATCGTTGGTGACCCCGATCAGCTTGTGTTGCAGCCGAAGGCCGCCGCGCCAAACTCACAGCGGATTGCACGGCTGAAATTGGATGGTCCAGCGAACGATTTCCACATTGGAATGCCGGACAGCAGCGGAACGTTGATCTTTAACGGAAACGGCGGCGTGGAGAACATGGCGTTGGATCAATCGGGGAACTTGTCGGTGGCGGGGAACATTACTCCATCGGGAACCAGCAAAACGTTGGGAACAACCGCCACACGCTGGGAGGACCTGTTTGTTGGCCCAACCAGCGTTCACATCGGCAACGCTGCCAGCGATGAAACCGTGCTGAGCTATGCCAACTCCAGCAGCACCAAACGGATGCAGGTGGATGCCGACGGCGATGGCGACAACGAAGCCACCATCACCGGAGCCGGGCGCATGGGCATTGGAACCGATCTTCCACAAAGCACGCTGGATGTTGAAGGTGGCGCGGCAATCGGCGCAACCTACTCCGGAACAACCGCCGCACCAACCAACGGTTTGTTGGTGGAAGGAAACATTGGCGTTGGAACAACCTCCACCAGTGACTTCAAACTGCAAGTGGAAGGGACCGTTGGCCCGAACACCGACAACACCTACTCGCTTGGCTCGGCATCGAAACGGTGGACCAAGGTGTTCACCAGCAGCGGGCTTGACATCAACGGCCCGCTGACCGTGGCCGGAAGCGCGGGGACAGCAGGGCAATACCTTGCCTCGCAAGGCGCATCCACCGCTCCGGCTTGGAAGAACCTTGCCGACACCGTTTGGAGCCTTGCCGGCAACAGCATCACCGACGACACCACGCGCTACTTGGGCACCAACAACGCCCAAGACCTTGCGTTTGCAACCGAAGGAATAATCCGTGCACGGTTCCTCCGCTCAACCGGCGCACCGCTGGATTACGAAGGATCGTTTGTCCCGGAAGTGGATTCCGCCGTAAGCCTAGGTTCTCCAGAACGGCGCTGGCGTTCGTTATATGTAACCGGTGGAAGTATTCATATCGGGCGGTTCAGTGCTGGTGGCATTGCCAACCTTAAAGGAGGCCCCAGCACGCAATCCAGTGCCGACGGAGCCACCATCAGCTACGACAACACCAATGATGTGCTGGTGATTGATAAACCGATCAACAGCGGCGGAACAACCCAGCCCGATTTGAACAACGTCTTCTCCCTGGGATCAACAACAAATCGCTGGAAGGATCTCTACTTAGGCCCCAGCACATTGTTTATCGGGACAAGCACCTCCGATGAAGCAAAGGTCAGCTACAACACCGCTGCCAACGAACTTCGGATTGACATGGATAACACCGGAGGACCGGAACTCACGCTGACCCAAACTGGAGGAATCAACATCACCGGCAAAGCAACATCGGCAGCAACGGTCGGTGCCGATGCTGCCACAACCCTTACCACCAAAGGCTACGTGGATGGAACCGTTAGTGCCATCACCCTTAGCGGCGACGTGACAGGGGCGACCGGCACAACAACCATTGCCACCACCGCAGGGGCAGGGGCAAACATTGTGGCGGCAATCAATGCCAGCAGCAGCACCATCAACGATGCTCGGTTGGCAGCAAGCCTTTCCCGCGATACCGAATCGCCGGCGGCTGGTGATGTGAGCGGTTCGCTGGCGGCTGGCTATAGCGTCAACTCCGTGCAATCTGGTGCTGGAGCCTCCATCATCACGGCAATCAATGCTGCGGCAGGAACCATTAACGCTGCACGGGTTGGAAACGGATTGACCAACACGCAAGTCAACGACGACCTCTCCATCACGGCTGGAACCATCGAGAACTCTCCGATTGGGGCAACCACTGCTTCCACCGGACGGTTCACCACCATCACCGGGACCACGCTCCCAGCAAGCAGCACCTCCACCAACATCGTCACCTCCAACAGTGGCGCGTTGGAGACCCGAACCATCGCTTCGCTCAACGGGGTCATCGGCGTTTCAGCCGATAGCTCCATCGTTGGTGATGGAACCACGGGATCGCCACTTGGAGTTGATCTTTCAGAAACCAACACCTGGACCGGCGAACAGACCTTCCCAACAACCGCCGCCCAGGGTGATGCCTTGATCGCTTCGGTCAATGCCGGAACCACAACACTCAACGCTGCACGGATTGGAAATGGCTTGACCAACACGCAAGTCAACGACGACCTCTCCATCACGGCTGGAACCATCGAGAACTCTCCGATTGGGGCAACCACTGCTTCCACCGGGCGGTTCACCACCATCACCGGGACCACGCTCCCAGCAAGCAGCACCTCCACCAACATCGTCACCTCCAACAGTGGCGCGTTGGAGACTCGAACCCTTGCTTCGCTGGCCGGGGTCATTGGCGTTTCAGCTGATAGCTCCATCGTTGGTGATGGAACCACAGGATCGCCACTTGGAGTTGATCTTTCAGAAACCAACACCTGGACCGGCGAACAGACCTTCCCAACAACCGCCGCCCAGGGTGATGCCTTGATCGCTTCGGTCAATGCCGGAACCACAACACTCAACGCTGCACGGATTGGAAATGGCTTGACCAACACGCAAGTCAACGACGACCTCTCCATCACGGCTGGAACCATCGAGAACTCTCCGATTGGGGCAACCACTGCTTCCACCGGACGGTTCACCACCATCACCGGGACCACGCTCCCAGCAAGCAGCACCTCCACCAACATCGTCACCTCCAACAGTGGCGCGTTGGAGACCCGAACCATCGCTTCGCTCAACGGGGTCATCGGCGTTTCAGCCGATAGCTCCATCGTTGGTGATGGAACCACGGGATCGCCACTTGGAGTTGATCTTTCAGAAACCAACACCTGGACCGGCGAACAAACATTCCCAATAACTGCCGCGCAGGGTGATGCCTTGATCGCTTCGGTCAACAGTGGAACAAGCACGATCAACGATGCTCAGTTGGCAGCAAGCCTTTCCCGCGATACCGAGTCGCCGGCGGCTGGTGATGTGAGCGGTTCGTTGAGTGCTGGGTACAGCGTCAACTCCGTGCAATCTGGTGCTGGAGCCTCCATCATCACGGCAATCAATGCTGCGACGGGAACCATTGACGCAGCACGGATTGGAAACGGATTGACCGATGCACAGGTTGGGAACACCTTGACGCTAACCGGAGGCGCGATTGATGGAGTTGCCATTGGCGCAACCACCGCTTCCACCGGAAAGTTCACCACGCTGACGGCTACGTCCGAGACGGTGCTAAGCCACGACAACAGTTTGGTTGGCGATGCCAACGGAACGATCCCGAACGGCACCTCGGTGGCGGTAATCAAGAACGGGACGGCCAACAGCAACCCGGCAGCTATCACCATCACCCTGCCAAGCGCGGTGGTGGGCCAGGTGTTGTGGATTTACAATGCCGATGCCAACGCGACGGCAACCCTTTCTCCAGTTCCAATGGCTGGCAGCACAACCATTCCTGCTGGCGGCCGCCTGATGCTGATCTACGTGAACAGCGGGACCGCAGGCTGGGTTGCCTGGTAACTGCGAACGATTGGACGGAGGAAGCGTTGTGGCTTCCTCCGTCTAATTGTTGGATAGCATTGCTGCCTGTTCCTTTCCGCAAGCATCACTTTGGCCCCCCGCCATGCATCGCTGCTGCTTGCCGCGCCTATTCAAGGCTGGTTCCTTTCCATCACATCACACTTTTGTGATGCCTCCTCCATTCATTGTGCGGTCTGGAGACGCAATGAACACAGTATCCTTCCAAGCCATCAATAATGCCACGCAAACCGGAACCCTGCCGAGCAAGGAGTATGTCCAAGAACGCCAGCTTGGCCACTCCTGGAAGGTGACGCAGGATCATTTGATTCCGATTGCCATTGGCATCACGGGTCACCGTGATATTCGCCCGCAAGACCTTCCACAATTGGAAGCCGCGTTGCAAGGGGTGTTGCGCGATGTACGCCAGCGTTATCCCAGCACCCCCATCACCGTCATCTCCGCCCTTGCCGAAGGGGCCGACCGCCTTGCAGCGCGAATCGCTTTGCAGGAAAACGCACGCCTTGTTGTCCCCTTGCCGATGCGGCGCGATCTGTACGAAGCCGACTTCCCAACCGAGGCCTCGCGCCATGAGTTTGCCGAACTGCTGGCCCAAGCGTGGTCCTGGTTCGAGCTTCCACTGCTGCCGGGCGTGACCGAGGAGGAGATCAGCGTCTATGGCCCCGCGCGCGACCGCCAGTACGCCTACGTTGGCGCGTACCTTGCCCGCAACAGCCAAGTGTTGATTGCCATGTGGGATGGCATCCCGCTTGATCTGGTTGGCGGAACCGCCTTCATTGTGGAGTTCCAGCTGAAAGGGATTCCGCCGACGTATATCCCGCGCCACAGCATCTTCGAGCCTGAAGAGACCGGGCCGGTCTATCACATCGTCACGCCAAGGATGCGGAACCCGCAGCCCCCGGGCAACGCCGGCACGCTGCGGAAATTCTACCCCGAACGATTCGGAAGCCAACTGCACGGGGAGCATGTGTTCCAGGGGATGCTGGCGCGAATTGAGCAGCTGAACCGCGCTGTTGGTCGCCAGCCCGCGCCCGCGCTGCCACGTTTTGCGGCGCAACTGCACAGCTCCAACAACCACGAAGCCTTGCAAACCTTGCAGCGTTTCCTGCTGATTGACCAGCTGGCCACCGCCGAACAAAACCGTGCTTCCCGCAAAACGCTGGCGTTGTGTGTTGCCTCGATGCTGCTGATTGTGGTGATGAACATTTTTGTGCTGATCTCCATCTCCACCTCCTTGCTCTTCCCTCTGCTTCTGATACTGATGGCTGGCGGATGGGCGGCGTATCTGCTGCGGGGCGTTTCTCCATATTTCGATTACCGCGCATTGGCCGAGGGGCTTCGCGTGCGGACCTTCTGGCTGCTGGCGGGCATTCACCAGCCGGTGGCCGAGCATTATTTGGGGAAGCAACGGAGCGAGCTGGATTGGGTTCGGCAAAGCCTGCGGGTGATGACGCTTCCGATGATGCAGGGCCAGCGATTCCAGGTCTCACCATCTTGCGCCACCGATAGCACCCATTGGCAGAGTATCGAGGAAGAGTGGGTTGCCACGCAAGAACGCTACTACGCCGCCGCCGCAAAACGGGAGGAGGTCCTGGCTCGCCGTGCGCGTGGAATCGGCGTGGTGGTGCTGCTTAGTGGAACCTTTGTGACGCTGCTGCAGATACTATGGGGAAAGCAGATGGACCAAACGCCCCTTGTGGCAATCCTCTACGCCGAATGGCTTGTGCCGTTGGCGGTGGGGCTGCTTCTGATGCTGGTGGTGCGGACCACAATGCAAGATTATGGCCGCCGCTACGAGCGGATGGCAACCCTGTTTGCGCAGGGCCGGCGAATCCTGCATGATCTTCTCTCCAGCCAAGAATATGAGGGTGCCCAGCAGATGGTGACCGACTTGGGGAAGGAAGCCTTGAACGAAAACGGCGAGTGGCTGCTTCGGCACCGCAACCGCCCGATCATCGTGCCGCACCGCGAGTGAGCAGCCGCGCCCCTGCCTCGCCACTGGGCGGCAATACAACTGAGCAATCTTTAAAAACTTAGCTACGGATATGGATACCATCGCTGCAGAAACCAAATCCCCCGAAATCCGGGTGTTCATCAGCAGTACCTTCCGCGACATGCAGTTGGAGCGGGAGTATCTGATTAAACACGTCTTCCCAGAACTGCGCCACGTCTGCCGCGAACGCGGCGTGGAGTTCACCGAAATTGACTTGCGCTGGGGCGTGACAAAGGAGGAAGCCGAGCAGGGGAAAGTGCTGAAGATCTGCCTTGATGAAATCGAACGCTGCCGCCCATACTTCATCGGCATTTTGGGGGAGCGATATGGCTGGACCCCGCGATTCGAGGATGTGAGTAAGGACCAGGAATTGGTGGTGAACTACCCCTGGATTGAGCAGTGCATTGCCGACGGCATCAGCGTCACGGAAATGGAGATTCTGTACGGGGTGCTGAACAACCCTTCGATGCGCGAGCAAGCGTTCTTTTACTTCCGCGATGCCGCAACCACGGCGGAGGAGTTCAAGGAGAACGAGCAGGATCCGATTGATAAACTGATCTCCGTGAAAGATCGCGTCCGCGCAAGCAGCTATCCCGTTCGGGAGAACTTCCGCTCGCCGGAAGAGTTGGGCGCGTGGGTCCGCCGCGACCTTCTGGCCGTGGTGGATGAACTCTATCCCGCCGAAGAAGCCCCAACCCCGTTGGAACGGGAACGCCGGTTGCACGAAGCATTCGCGCTGACGCGCCGCCGTGCCTACGTGGCCCGCACGGAATACCTTCAGGCTCTGGACTCGCACGCCAACTCGGAAGCCGGGCCGCTTGCGGTGATTGGCGAATCTGGGTCCGGAAAAAGCTCCCTTCTTGCCTTCTGGGCCGACCGCTATCGCCAAGCCAACCCCGATGCGTTTATTGTTGAACATTACGTTGGCGCAACCTCAAGCGGCGGCGGGCATCATGCGGTGATTCGGCGGATCATGGAGGAGATTCGCAACCGCTACAACCTTGAAGAATCAATCCCCACAACCCCCGACGCGTTGGAGCGCGACTTCCCAGCATGGCTGGCAAAAGTCCAGCGCGAGCCGTTGATTCTGGTGTTCGACGCGCTAAACCAGCTTACCGACAGTTCCAGCGCGCTGCGGTGGATGCCGCACCGGTTTCCATCGAACATCCGCGTCTTCCTCTCCACCGTGGAGGGGGAAACGTTGCAGGCAACGCGCCAGAACGGCTGGCCAGAACTCCATCTGAACTTGCTGAGCGAAGCCGAGCGGGATTTGCTGATTCAGCATTACTTGGGGCAGTTCCGCAAAGCCTTAAGCCAGGAGCAGCGCGCCCGAATCGCTGGCGACCAAAAAAGCGCGAACCCGCTTTTTCTGCGGACCGTGTTGGAAGAGCTTCGGGTGTTCGGGTCGTTCGAGGGGTTGGACGACCGCATCGAATATTACGTCACCGCCCGCGACGTTGGCGACCTGTTCCAGCGGTTGCTGGCGCGGATGGAAGAAGATTACAGCCGCAAGGTTGTGCAGGGGGTGATGACCTTGATCTGGGCTTCGCGGCGCGGCTTGGCGGAATCAGAAATTTTGGAGATCACTGGCCTTAGCCGCATTGATCTTAGCACCTTCCTGCTGGCGTTGGAATATCAGTTCATGCACCGCGACGGCCTGTTGGATTTTTACCACAACTTCCTGCGTGCTGCGGTCCAGGAACGCTACCTTGCCCCTTCCAGCCCCAACGACCAGAGCGGCGCAAACGGGGTTCACCTTCGCATTGCCGACTACTTTGCGCAGCGCCCAACCACCGCACGCAAGGCCGATGAACTCCCCTACCAGCTGCAACGTGCCGGCGCGCTGGACCGGTTGGAGCGTGCCATTGCGGACATCCCGTTGTTCATGGAGTTCAGGAATGGGGATAAAGAATATGAGCTGATTGGATACTGGCTGGCGGTGGGGGAATTAGCACGGATGGAGGAGGCATACCGCGCGGCCATGGAGGCATATGAAGCCCGCACGACCTCGCCCGAACTGCGCGCACGTGCGATTGGCGAGCTTGGCGACTTCCTGATGAAAAGCGGACGCTACCAAGCCGCCGAAGAGCCGTTACGCCGCGCACTTGAACTTACCGAGCAGGTGCATGGCGGAACCAGCCAACCAACGTCCGAGCGGTTGTACAAACTTGCCGACCTTCTGTTCAACCGCGCTGAGTATGATGCCGCCGAGCCGCTGATGCAACGCTCGCTGCAAACCCGCCAAACCTTGCACGGCGATGACCACGAGGAGACCGCAAAAGGGCTGAACCAGCTGGGAAAACTCTACCAAATGAAAGGTGAGTACGACCGCGCCGAGCCGTACTATCGGCAAGGCCTGGCAACGCGCCAAGCCTTGCACGGCCCCAGCCACAAACTGGTTGGAAGCGGGATGAATCTGCTGGCGTTTGTTTTGAACGAGCAAGGGAAGTATGGCGAAGCCGAGCCGTTGTACCGCGAAGCGATTCGGGTGCTGCAAGGGACGTTAGGGCGGCGGCATGAATGGACAGTAGATGCCATCTACAACCTAGGAATGCTGCTGCAACAAAGCCAACGGAACGAAGAAGCAGAAGGATTGCTACAGGAGTCGCTAGATGCTGCTCGAGAGACTTTTGGAGATCATCACCCCAAAACTGGCAGCGCGCTGAATGCCTTAGCCATCACCCTGCGCCACACCCACCGCTATGATGAGGCCGAGCCGCTGTACCGTGAAGCGTTGGAGGTATGGAATGCCTTGCTAGGATCGGAACATCCTTACACCGTCATCTCGATGTACAACCTTGCGGAGGTTTTGCAGGATCGTAAAGATTACGAGTCAGCAGAGGAGATGTACTCCGTGGCACGGCAGAAGTTCGAGCAGGTGTTGGGAGGCGATCATCCATTGAACGGCCATGCATGGTTTGGGCTTGGCACCCTTTACCGCGACATGGGGCAGCCGGAACGTTCGGCCGAGGCGTTCCAGCAGGCGTTGAAGGTGCGGCGTGCGGCGTTGGGGAACCACCCGGAAACGGTGCAGACAATGGAGGCCTTTGTGCCGGTGCTACGGGCGTTAGGCAAAAACAACGATGCCGAAGCGTTGGAGCAGGAGATTGCAGTAATGAAAGAAGCACTCCACTAACCCAGCCCAATAAACCAACAACTCCCGATGCATTACCGCTGCATCGGGAGTTGCTGGTTTCTTACCCCTAAGGATACGTTGTTGAGAGATTGGAAGAAGCACCCCTTGCGGATCATTGTGCCGCAAGCAGCGCCGCCCTTCCGTCCCTCGTGATCCGGCTGCCGTGTGATTGGTCACGCCCTTGCAAATTTTTCCGCAGCAATGGGCGCGGCGGCCATCACCGCAGCAATGGCCGTTGTTTGGCATATTGAAATGCGTGCTTGTAACTTGCCCGCCAACCAATCCATCTTCAACTATCCGAACTTCCCCGTTGCAACCAGAACACCGCCATAGCCTTTTGCGCTACCGCTCGCTTCCCACCCGCCTTGTTGCCGGGGTGATGTCGGGAACATCGCTGGATGGAGTTGACGTGGCATTTGTGCAGATCGAGGGATGCGGCCAGGCCCTCCAATTCCAGCTTCTTGGCTTTGCCACCCTCCCCTACTCACCAGCGCTCCGTTCCCAGTTGCTTCGCGCCTCGGATGGCCAGCTTCCCCTTCGTGAAGCCTACGAGTTGGACAGCGACCTGGGCCTCGTCTATGCCGACGCGATTGCGGAAGCGGCCAGGCAATGGGGGATTGCCCCGGGGGCAATCGCCGCCGTGGGGCTTCACGGGCAGACGGTCTATCACAACCCCAACCGCCTTCCCGCCGGTGTCACGGTTCAAATTGGATCGGCGGCGGCGGTTGCACAGCGGCTGCAAACCCTTGTGGTGAGCGACTTCCGCACGAACGATGTTGCCGTTGGCGGGCAAGGCGCGCCGCTGGTTCCATACTGCGATCTGCTGCTGCTTCGCTCGCCGCTGCGCAACCGCGTGGCCCTGAATATCGGCGGGATTGCCAACCTTACCGCACTCCCCACCAGCGCCACCGCCGAAACCCTTATCGCCTTCGATACCGGGCCGGGAAACATGATGATTGATGCGGCAATGCGCCATCTGTTCGGAAGCGATTACGATGCCGCTGGAAACGTTGCCGCCACGGGAACCGTGAACGCGCCACTGTTGTGGCAGCTTCTTGCCAATCCCTACTTCCAAGCCCCACCGCCGAAATCGGCAGGGCGGGAAGATTTTGGCGAGGAAGTTGGGCGGGCCGTTGCGCAGCAAGCACTTGCCGACGGAATCTCCCCGGAATCTATCATCGCAACGCTGACCCAGCTGACCGCCACCACCATTGCCGAAGCAATCGGAAGCCATTGCGGCTTTGCCAGCAGCGTTGATGAGCTGATTATTGGCGGCGGTGGGGTCCATAACCGGACGCTGATGCGGATGCTGGGCGAAGCAATGCCAACGGTCCGCATCCTTCCCAGCGATGAATGCGGGCTGCCATCCGATGCAAAGGAAGCAATCTGCTTTGCGGTGCTTGCCAACGAAGCCTTGTGCGAAGTCCCGGCCAACGTCCCATCGGTTACTGGCGCGGCGCGGCGTGTGGTCTGCGGGGCAATCCGGATTGGTGGGTAGAGCGAGAAAGGGCGAGAGAGTGTGTGTGCGTGATGGATGCGCGGATGGATACGAGTGTGGGCGGCGATGCTTCCCCCCCCGATTACTTCTTCTTCCCGAATCGGAATTTCGGTTTTGGACCGAAGAAGCGTTTTAGGATTTGCCGAAGCATCAGCAGCAACAGGTCCGCCAGCGATCCCCCCTGCTTGCTTTGCATGTGCAGGATCATCTGAAGGTCGTGAAGATCGTCGCGGGTGATGTTCCGCAGCCCGGCGTGCTTCTGCTCCCCCCCTTTCACAACATCGTGAAGCAGCTCGTTCAGGCGTTGCGCAAGGGCTTGCAGCTGGGCACGTTGCGCGCTGTCGGTTGCCGATTTCAGCAGCATCTGAACGTGCTCGTACAACAGTGCCGCCTCGCGCAAGCTGTCGGCATCCATCCCTTCATCAAAATCCTGCTCCACCTCGGCCAGCAGTTGCCGAATCTCCTCAATCTCACTCTGCTGCAACACGAATAAGGAATCGGCCGAGATGTCGTTGACGTTGACGAACACCCGCGACAGCTGCTCAATCTCGCGCCCGTACCACTGCCGCAATCCCTCCACAATTTCGCCACGCAGCGTTGCCGCCCGTTGGGTCAGCGTTTGCAGGTGCGATTTCATCCGCCCCTTCTCCCGCTCGAACCCCGCCGAAGAAAGCTGCCGCTGCATGGTGCCGATCTCCTCCTCCAATTTCTTCAAATCGCGCTGGCGTGGGGTGGACCCGCGCGAGGCAAGGTCGGAAAGAAGTTTTTCGTCGGGATAGAGGACCGCGTCGCCAATCTTGATGGTGTTGATCCGAATGGTCCCCCCCAGGGCTTCGCGGAGTTTATCAACGTCCAGGTGGGCCGCGCCGTCGGTGACGATCAGCATCTCGGCCCCGGAAAGCGCCGCGCTGACGCGGATGTCGGCAGCGGCCTGCAAGATTGCCCGCTCCAGCACCGTTCCATTCCCCAGCTTGGTAAGCCGCATCACGTAGCGAAGAAGGTTCTGCAAACTGGGGGCATCAATCGCCGTTTGCAGCGGACCAAGATCGGTGTCGAAGGTCCGAAGGTAGATATGGCCAAGCTCCTTCAGGTTCCGCTTCAGAAAAACGTAGGCCACGGCTTTGGCCATTTGGAAGCGGTGGTGCGAGGCCATCGAGGTGCTGGTGTCCAGCAGCAAATAAACCTTCTGCTTGAAGTTGTTCGGCGAGTACTCGCTGCTGCTGTTGCCGAACGGGACAATCACCGGGGAGCGGGGGATATTGATCCAAAGGCTGCGCCGCGCGTACCGCTCCATAAACACTTCTTCCGGCAGCAGATGCTGGTGCGGGAATATCCGTTGCAGGTCGGTGTAGCTTTGCATCAGCGCGGCCTCGTACTCTTCCCCGTGCGAGACGTTCCGGTTTGGCTGCCACTCGCGGTCGTTCAGGCGTTTCTCCACGGCGGCCTGCGGCGCAACCGACATGGCCGGCTCGATGGACTTAAACAGCGGCGAGTTTGGGTCCTCCAGCACCCGGGCAATCTCGAACACCGCCGTGAAATCCTCCGGCAGCAACTCCGTGATGTCCCGCATGTACCCGAACTCCTCCATGTGCTGGAAGAAGGAGCTATGTTTCAGGACATCGTGCTTCATGGGAAAAGGAATGAAGGATGATTGATGAATCGGAAGCGTTGCCGCCGGATGCTTATTTGAAGGCCGACCCCGATCCGCCGGTGTTGGCGTGGAACAGAATCCAGGCTTCGTGCTGAAGCTGGTGGCGCAGGTCGCGGATTTCGTCGGTGGCGGGCTGGAATTTTTCCAGGAACTCGGTAAGCAATCGGCGGTTGTTCTCCACCTGCATCTCGGCCGCGCCGAACGTTTCGCGCGCCCATTCCCGCAAGGTCCGCTTCACGCTGATGTTTTCGATGGAGGTGATCGGCTGCTGCAACAGTTCGGGATGGGCGCGAAGCTCATCCAACAACGTCTTGAACTCTAACAGGGTTCGGAGTTGCTCGAACGCATGGGTTGCGCCGAACTGGTGGCTAAGGGTTGAGCAAGCCTTGTTCCAGATCTGCCGCTCCTCCTCGATTCCAACAGTGGTGAACAGCACGTACAGTTTCTCGATGTCTTCCAGCGTGACGCTGCTGCGCCCGTGCATGAAGGCAATGGCGCGCAGAAGATCGAACGACTTCATCTGGCGGCGGGGGGAGATGTAGAAGTCGCGGCCCGGAAGCACGTCGGGGCGTTGGGCAAGCTGGCGGTTGCGAAGCTCCTCGTAGTAGCGGATCACCAAGTTGGTGTAATAGACCACGTCGGGGGCAATGGTGATGGTGTGCTGCTGGCTGGTTCCGGTGCACACCTGCCAGACGGCATGAAGCACCTGGAAGGAGATTTTCTTGGGCGGCTCGGCCGGTTGCCCGCCATGCTGCAAATACTGCTGCGAGATGCGGTATTGAACGAACGGATCCTTGTCGGGGAAGACAACGGATTGGTAGATGAAGCGGTCCAGCAGTGCCTCGGTAATCTCGGTGATGCGAAGGTAGTTGGTGGCCGCCAAAACGGTGTGGATCACCGACTTCTGTTGCTGCACCCCCAGCACCAAACGGCGTTCGTTCAGCAGCGAGAGGAGTGCGCGAAGGGTGAAATCGTTGGCATCGAAGATTTCATCAATAAAACCGAACTCACTTTCCACCAACGACCCCGCGGTGTTGTGGATGATGCGGCCCCGCTTCAGTTCCTCAACATCCAACCCGCCGAAGTAGGTGTCGGGCTGTTGTTCTTTGGAGGCTTGGACCTTGAAATAGCGCGCGCCGCTGAACATCAGGAATATCTGCTCGGTCAGCAGCGTTTTCCCGACGCCGGTGCGGCTTTGGATCAGAGCGTGTTCGCCGGTAAGAATGGCGCAGAACAGCTGCTCGATGATGTCGGTTCGGTTGATTACCCGCTTGTTGACGAACTCAATCGCGTCCTGCAGGTCAAGGATGGTTTTTTGGATGTCGAGCGTACCAGGTGTGGATTCAGGCATAAGCAGAACGGTTGGCCGGTAATTGCCGGAAGGCTTGCGTGGGCATCATCGTGGCATGCATTGCCGATGACAGAATTGAACCCCCGTAAACTACACAGCAAAACCATTTCTATCAATCGTTCCACGCACGAATTATTCCGCCACCCACAACATCATCCCCTTCGTACAGCACCACCGACTGCCCGGGGGTGATTGCGCGGCGTGGTTCGTCGAAGGTGACGTGCAAGGTTCCGTCGGCATCGGTTCGGCAGGTTGCCAGCGCGCCGTCGTCCTTGTAGCGGATTTTGGCAAGCAGCCGGCGCGGCTCGGGGATGGAGTCGTACTTGATAAGATTGACGTTGTTGGCCGTCAGCCCGCGGTGCATCAGTTGGTCCGCGGTCCCAACTTCCACGGTGTTGTTCTGCGGGAACACGCCGATCACAAACAGCGGCTCGGGCGCGGCAATCCCAATCCCCCGCCGCTGCCCGACGGTGTAGAACGGATAGCCGTTGTGCTTGCCAATCACCTCTCCGTCGCGAACGATCTCACCATCGGCAACGTTTTCTTCCAACCCCTCCACGTTGTCGCGAAGGAACCGTTTGTAGTCGTTATCGGGGATAAAACAGATCTCGTACGACTCCCGCTTCCCCGCCACCGGAAGGTTCAGCCGATGGGCAATCGCACGGGATTCCGGCTTGGTTAGGTGGGCAAGGGGGAAGATGGTGCGGGCAAGGGAGTTCTGCTCAACGGCCCACAGGGCGTAGGATTGATCTTTCTCACGGTCGTTTCCCTTGCTTAAAATATGCCGCCCGGTGGCCGGGTCCTGGCGAAGTTTGGCGTAATGCCCGGTGGCAATCCAATCGGCACCAAGCGAGTCGGCGCGGCGGAGCATCTCGGCCCACTTGATTTTCCGGTTGCACATCACGCAAGGGTTCGGGGTGTCGCCAGCAAGGTAGCCTGCGGTGAAGTAGTCAATGATCTCGCGGCCAAAGACCTCGGTGAAATCATAGACGTAATGGGGGATTCCCAGGGCCATTGCAACGCGCCGTGCATCGTTGATGCCATCCAGCGAGCAGCAACTGGTGTCGCTCCCGACGTTGCCGCCAACATCTTCGTAGCGGTAGGTTTTGATGGTGATCCCGATCACCTCGTACCCCTGCTCCACCAGCAGCGCGGCGGCCACCGATGAATCCAATCCCCCCGACATCCCAACAACAACGCGCTTGCTCATGCTCTTTTGTGGATTATGACTTCACTCTGAATTTTCTCTTTCACACTCTCTCTTTCTCCGCGCCCGCTGTGGCTGCGTTTTTTTATGGATGATCGGAAGCACGCCCCGCTGCATACAAGAACGTTCGGAACCCTCGGTTCTTCTGGTTCAGGAACTCCTTCTCCAGCGTCATTCCAATGGCTTGCGCCACCTTTGCCGAGCCGTGATGGTCGCACGCCATGTTGGCAACGATTCGCGGAAGCTGCAACGTGGCAAGGCCATAGTCACGGATTGCCGTTGCTGCCTCGGTGGCATATCCCTTCCGCCAATGGTCGGCATGGATGATGTATCCCAGATCGTTTTCCACCACTCCGTTCACCTCCGACTCGATCAGCCCGCAATCGCCAATCACTTTCCCCGATTCCTTCAGCACCGTTGCCCATCGGCCCAGGGTGTTGGCGGTTGCCGCGTAGGTTTCAAGGCTTCGCCGAAGCCACCGCTCGCTTTGCTCCAGCGTGAACGGAGCAGGCCAGAACTGCATCGTCGGCAAGGTTCCAAGAATGCCGTGCAGGGTGGGAAGCTCATCTGGTTGCCACTGCCGAAGTATCAGCCGTTCAGTTTCAAGGATCATCATGGCACAGGCATTTATGGTTATTCCCGCAGATAGCCATCGTTGCGGCTTAGCATCTGCATCGTCTCGTACTCTTTCACTTTGGGGACCAGCTCCTGCAAATATTGGCGCAGGAACAACAGCCGTTCGTCCTCGGAAAGCATCTCCAACATTTTCTGCCGCAGGCTTAGCTCCAACCCTGCTTTTTGCCCCATGCGGAAGGCCGCGCCTCCGGTAATCCATTGCGACGGGTCCAGCAGTGGCTCGGCCTCGCCATACACCACTTCGGCAAGCTGGTTATACAAGCGGATGGTGCTCTCCAGAAGTTCGAAATCGGGAGGCTGGGTGGTTTCGTCGTCGAACGTTTCTACGTGGGCAACAAGGTAGGGTTTATCGCCCGAGTGGTAACTTCCGATGCGGAAGCGATCGGTGCCCGCCACCACAATCTCCATCTTGCCATCAGGATAGACGTGGAGCACTTTTTCCACCTTTGCCAAGCATCCCACGTTGGCCATTTTGCTCTGGTCCACAAGGTTGATGCCGAACGTGCCATTGCTCTCAATCGTTTCGCGGACCAACAGCTTGTACCTCGGTTCAAAAATCCGCAAGGGATAGAGCGAACCGGGGAACAAAACGATGTTGAGTGGAAATAGGCCAATCAGCATATCGGGAGTGCGCGTCGTGTGTGTGAGCTCGCAGAGTATCTGGAGAGAGAGCAGGAAAACGACAGCGGCGGGGCCGAAGGCTGCTTCAGCCCCGCCGCCAAGCGTCATTATCGCCGCACGAACTGCAGGTAACGGGCGTTGATCCGTTCCCAGTTCAGATTATTGATAAAGTTCTCGACGTACGCGGCACGTGCCCAGCCATCTTTGTGGTAGTAGGCGTGCTCGAAAACGTCGCACGGAATGATCGGAATTCCACCCCACATCGCGCCGTAGTGGTGCTCGTCCACCTGAAGGTTCATCAAGCGTCCGGAGTAGAGTTGGTCGTAGGCCAACACCCCCCAACCGGAGAGTTTTGCGGCCACGCAGGCGGCTTTGAAGTCGGCGCGCCAGGCCTCGAACGATCCAAACTCAGCCTCGATTGCGGCTTTAATTTCGGGTCCTTTCGACGGGTCGCCATCGCCCCCCATCACCTCCCAATAGACATCATGGAGCAACGCGCCGGCATGGTTCCAGGTGAATCGGCGTTTCAGTTCGCCAACCTGGGAGTAGTTGCCGTTGGCGGCGGCGCGGTCGGCGGTTTCCAGTTCGGTTTCAATCTTGTTCATGGCATCCACATAGCCTTTGTGGTGCTTGTTGTAGTGCCAGTCGGCGGTCTCGGCATCAATTACCGGGGCAAGAAGGTCTGCGGCTTCGGCATCGCTGTACGGACGCGGGCGGAATTCCCATTGATATGCCATTGTGCTGTTTGGAAGTAGTGTGTGAAAAGAACGTGTTAGACGGCAGGGTGAGCTTGCGCCCGCCCCCCCTGAAGGGCCGGTAACTTGCCGATTTTTCCGATGCAGCGGAAAGGGGTGGGGTAAGAAAATGTTGCCACCCGGGCGGCAATCCAACAACTCCGCTTTGGCGCGGCAAAGGAACGCAAACGGGGTGCACGCCATTGGCCTGCACCCCGTTGAGTATCACCGTTGGGTAGTTCGCAGATGATCTGAATTATTTGGCCACCACGATGGTTCCGCGAGCCTCTTTCTGGCCAGCGACGATCTGGTAGAAATAGACTCCATTGGGAAGCTCGCTGGTGTTGACCACCACCGACTGGCTTCCGGCCGGGAAGTGTTGCTCGCTTGCTTTGGCCCCTTTGATTGTGAAGAGGTTCAGCGACAGCTCGCCTGCGGTTTGCAGCTCGGTTGGGAGGGTCATGGTTGGGTTGGCAGCGGCTGGGTTTGGCGCGATTTTCACGCCGGTTACCAGATTGGCTTCATCAACGCCAGTGGTACTGGTTGGGGCGCAAGCAACGATGTCGCGGGCCACGCTTTCTGAGGTAAACTCCACGCCGAAGGTCATCTGGACGTTGGCGCATTCGGTTTCGCCAATCGGCAGCGTCACCGTCACTTTGCAGTACGGGGATTTCCCTGGCTCGACGAGGTTCGCGTTATACACGCTCTGTTTGGCATCGTAGCAAAGGTCCCCCCAGCAGACTACCGTTGTTGAAGTGTCGGGGCTTGGCAGCTCGTTTTTTGTGCGTGAGGCAATAAGCGAAATGGGGGCGTTCGTGGTGTTGACTACATGGAAGATGTAGTCCAGCGTAATCAAGTTGTACTCCTTGAACACGGTAACGTGTGGTTCTGCTTCCATATCCACGCTAAAGCTGTTGCTTTGCGCCGAAGCAGCGGCTGGAAGGGAGCAGATTCCTGCAAGAAGGAGCAGTGCGGTAGAAAGGATTTTTCTCATCATCATGGTCATCGCCCTCGGTGTTAGTTGTGTTGCGCAAAATTAAAGCAGCTGCGCGCCCCGAACAAGCGTCGGGGCGCGCAGTTTTGCAAGCGTTGTTTTAATGGACAACCGTCATGGAACGGCTGGCCGAGCGTCCGTTGCTGCTCAGCGTGACAATGTAGCTGCCTGCTGGAAGCGTGCTGACATCCAAGCGGAGGGTGTGAACCCCTGCTTCGGCAAAGCCTGGGTTCAGGGTCATCACCTTCTCGCCATTCATTCCAATCACGTTCACGGTGACTTCACCGCTTTGCAGCAGCGAGTAGTTGAACGTGGTGGTGGTGGCGGCCGGGTTCGGCAGGTTTGCCGAAAGGGTCATTCCAACACCAGTTGTTGGTTGGTCGTTCACCCCCGAGGAAGGCTCGCTTTCGGTGGTTGTGGTTGTGTAGCTCTGGTCCAGCGTGGTTGCGCCGGCTTTGAACTGCAGGGTCACCGTGCCGTTGCTCTTTTCGGTTGTTCCAGTGACGTACAGCTGCACGGCAATGGAGGCACCTGGCGGAAGCGTGATGTTGCCCGAGGATGTTCCTGGATCAAGCTGGGTGCTGCCAAGTTTCATGTAGCTGCTCCAGCCCGTTGGAAGGTTGTTTTGCGTCCGCGTGACGGTCAGTTCTTGCGGGGCATCGGTCAGGTTCTTGATCGTGGTCGTGTAGCTGGCCGTCTCGCTTGGCTTGATGGTTGCTTGCCACTTGCTGGTGGTTTGCGAAATGATCGCGCCGGTCGGTCCGCCGGTTGGGAACGGAGCTTTCACCCCCTGAAGGATTTCGCCGTAGTTGTTTCCATCGTTCATGTGGGCCAACACCACCAAGTGGCAATCCTCGAATTTGATTGGCAGCTTGTTGTTGTTGTCGAACGTGATTTCTGGATAGCTGTCATCGCCCGGCAGCTTCCCTTGATCGTTTTCGTTGGTCACTTTGAAGGTGACGGTTCCTTTCAGGACGCTTCCTGGTGGAAGGATATTCCCTTCAACCAGCATTTCGGAAGGAACGGGCAATTGGGTTCCGTCAATGGTTGGTCCCATCGAGCGCACAGCGTCATGGAACGTCCAGGTGCGGGTCTGCGAAGCGGCTTGGTGATAGACGATTCCGTCTTGGATTACAAGGCCTGTCAGGCGGAGCGTGCGCCCGGCTTTCATTTCAATGGCTTCGGCAGTTGTCACGGTAACTTTTGCCGTTACCATCTGGGTGGAAGCGTCGTAGCTGCTTTCGTCAATGTCAATGGCGGCGGCGGCCACATCACGTTCGGCAAACAGTGTGTTTAAGGCATCGCCCCAAGAACCCAGTCCAATCATTGGATATTGCTCACCTTTGAACACCCGACGTTGGAATGAAGCGTTCGGGAATCCAGCCAGCCCAAGTTTTTGGATGGTGTTGATCCCTTCTGGGAAGTGCATCGGGTCCTTGTTCGTTGAAGAACCACCCTGATTTCCGTGGTAGGAAAGAACCAGCACACGGTCGCCAAGTTGCTGCTTGATGGACTCCAACTCCTGGATACCAGCAAAGCATGGCGGGCACCACGATCCGCCACCTTCTTCGATAACGGCGGTAAATGGCTGGGTCTTCAGGTTCTCAACCACCCACACCATCACGTTGATGGTGATGGTCTTGTTTTTGGCATCGTTGGTGGTAAGCGTTGCCGTGGTTTGGTGCTTGCCAACCGACAGCGTGGAGGAATTCACATTCAGCACCAGGTTTGCCGTTGCGCCCGGCGCAACCGTCAGCGGTTGCGGAGCGGTCAGCCAGGGCATTGCGCCGGTGGCCGAGCCGGTCAGGTCAATAACGCCACGGTTGGTCACTGGGACCCGAATCGCCTTGTTATCCCCTTTGTTGACCGTCACCACGTAGTTGGTTTGGTCCACCGAGGCAATCGCGACTTGCGCGCCAGGTGTGAACTGGAAGACCTTGGCATTGTTCAAGCCGCCAATCCAGTAGAGGGAGTTGCCATCGCTTGGCATGGTGCCAACATTGTAGGTTTTTACTGGCAGAGCGTAATCGGCAGCCCATTTGTTTGTTGCTGGGTCGTACTTGTACACTGCGTCCAATTCCTCGCTGCTTGCGCCACCGGCCACATAGACTTTCCCCCCCAACACCCCTGCGCCAGCGCGTTGAACGGCAACTGGGTAATTAGCAATCGCGGTCCAAGTGATGGTGCCGCCCGAGACAACGCCTTTGTAGGCAGTGGCTACGCTTCCTGAATTAGTAACTCCACCAATCAAGTAGATGGTGTCGCCAATAGCCGTTGCCGTAGGATATTGGGCATTGTATGGACCATTTCCGGCAGTTGCCCATGTGTTGGTTTGGGGATCGTACACACGAACCGTGGTGTTGTACACAAGGCTGTTGTTTGCCACGGTGACCCCAGCCATCAGGTAGATTTTTCCATTGACCACCGCTCCGGCTCCATTGAACCACCACGCTGGAACTGGCGTTTTGGCCGTCATGGTGTTCGATACCGGATCATACTCATAGACTTGCGGAGCGGAGATCGTCACCTGCTGGCCATTTTGAACCCCAGTGTACGACCCGCCCAACAAGTAGATTTTGCCATTAACAACGCCACCATATCCACCCATTTTAGGCTCGTTGATTGGGGCAACAACGCCGGTTGTCCAGCTTGAACCGTTCAGAATATCCAACGAACGCCCGCCAAGCAGGTATTCCGTTGAAGAAGCTCCGCCCCACGTGTAGAGCTTGCCGTCGTAAATGGCATTGATGCCAAAGTTTACCTGGTCGCTCAATGCCGGAAGTTCGGACCACTGGGCTTGTGTTGTGCCGAAGCACAGGACGAAGAGCATCGCTGCGGCAAGCAGCCGGCCCTTCCATCGTGTGTAGAAGTTTGTCATGGAAACACTCTCAGATTGGTGAGGTTAGTGTATGTGTTTTTTGGAGAAGCAGGTTGTCAAAAAGCAGATTTGCCCACAGCAGAGAGAGGCCGCAAGCGAAGCCCGGAAAGAAGTACACAGGAGCGTGAGATAGGATACGCATCCTTAAAAATCTCAGCATCCCGAAAACGGTGTTGGTGCAGTTGGCCTGATATGGGGCAATCAGGCAAGCAACCCAACCAATCCGCAAAAGGTTTCAACAGGGCGAAGCTATGGAAGGGGAACCGGAGCGGCTGCGATAATAGCCGATAGAATCATTTCTGGCAATGGCATTCTTCACGGAATTATCAGGACAGATGGAACGCAGGGAATGAAATAGCAAAAACGAAGAGAATAGAGAGAGAAGGAAAGCCCAAAAACAATCACGAAGCCAGCAAAGCAGAGAATGAGACAGATCAATTAGAACCTACTCTCTCTCTTTACGGTTGGCTCCTTCCCTTACTCATCATCCCCCAAATCATCCAGCAAGTGGATGGCTTTATCAACTTCCTCATCTATCTGCTTCGCGATCCGCTCGGCAAGTTTGTACAGGCGCAGCAAGGCTTCGCTGCTGGAGGCCTCCAAGTTATCGTGCGAGATTCGGAACACAACTTCCCCCGTCTCGTTACGCATCGTCAGGACGTACTTGTAGTTTTCCTTAATCCGCCGGATCGTGAAGGAGGATTTTCCCTTCAGATTGGAGACGTATTCGTCTGGCTCGTCGCCAAGCTCCCAGATAATTTTCCGTTCCACCGTTCGGGTGTGGAGTTTATCCACCAGAACGTCGTAGTTCGGGTCGTTATCTAAATGCTGGTTTGCTTGCGGGTCGTTGGCAACGGGGCGTTGTGCAGGGTCCATAAAGGGCGGGAAGTTGGTTGCTGCAAAGGAACGTTTGTGTGGGAAGGAACATCACCGGAAAGGGGCGTTGCACAGCAACGAGCCCTTTCCGGTAATCATCAGCGGCGGGCGGGCGGAATCGGCGGTGGCTACACGCCAAAGCTGGAACCGCAGCCGCACGTCTTCATTGCATTCGGGTTGTTGAACACGAACCCGCGCCCGTTCAAGCCATCGGTGTAATCAAGCTCGGTCCCCATCAAGTAGAACAGGCTTTTGTTGTCAATAAACAGGCGCGTATCCTCCAGCGTAATCTCCTTATCTCCATCGCGCATCTCGGCATCGAACGTCAGGGTGTAGCTTAACCCTGAGCATCCGCCGCCGCGCACGCCAACGCGAAGCCCGTAGGTATCGGGGATGCTGTTTTGCTCCCTGATTTTCCGCACTTCGGCCAATGCTTTCTCGGTGATAGTTATCGGTGAAGGAGCGGCTGCAACGCTTGGCTCGGCTACGATCACGTCATCCATTATGATGGTACTCCAAATTGATGCTTCTGTGTTCTGTGTGCTTTATTCCCCCCCCGCACTCAACTTCTGCTTGCCCCAAGACGAACAAGATTGGCGGCGATTGCCACCGCCCAAACGGCGGTGCGAAATCAGCCGCAACAAACATCGTTCCCCCCGCCCATCTGTGCAAGTATTGATCGGCAACAATGGAAACAATCGGCCATGATTCCCCAGAAAGGAAACAAATGGGAACAGCCCAAGCCTACGGGAAGCTCCGCTCCGCTGTGTATGTTGTTGGCGGTCCCCTGCGGAGCAAGGGGTTCAACGCTCACCAGTAGATCATCATGCAACGTCTGAAAGATAAAGTCGCCGTTGTCACCGGCGCGGCTGTTGGGAACGGGCAAGCCTTTTGCCGCCGGCTTGCCCAGGAAGGGGCCAGCATCATGATTGCCGACATCGCCGATGCTGGCGAGGCAATGGCCGGGGTTCAGGAAATTGGCGGCCAGATTGATGCCACCCGCGCCGATGTCACCAGTGAAGAACAGGTCCGCAAAGTCTTCCAAAAAACCATTCGGAAGTATGGCCGCGTTGACATTGTGGTCAACAACGTGGGGCTGTACCACGAAGAACCGTTCGAGCTGATCAGCTTCGACGAATGGAAACGGATGCTCTCGGTGAACCTGGACAGCTTGTTCCTCACCACAAAGTATGCCCTTCCTTCCATGAAGGAGAACGGATTCGGCAGGATTATCGCCCTTAGTTCCGACACCATCTGGCTTGGCACGCCATACCTGACCCACTACGTCGCCGCCAAAATGGGGGTGGTTGGGTTCGTCCGCTCGCTGGCCAGCGAGGTTGGGAAATATGGGATCACCGTCAACGCCATCACCGTGGGGCTAACAGCAACCCAACGCCCAGCAAACGAGAAATTGGTGGGAAGCATTCTGCAGCATCTGCTTCCCCAACAGGCTGTCCAACGGGGGGATGAACCGGACGACATCGCCGAGGTTGTGGCCTTCCTTGCTTCGCCCGCTTCCTCCATTATCACCGGCCAAACCATCAACGTGGATGGCGGCGTGGCGCGGCATTAACACGGGGAACGTGGCAGGGGCTTGCGTGCAAAAAAACCGCCGCCGCTCCGTCGCGCTGTTTCCCATTTTTTTCCCTTCTTTGCAGCCAACCACAGGTACCGGATCACACAGACAACCGTCCACAGACATGATACGAACCGCACAACACCGGCTTGCGCAACGGGCAACTTCCATTAACGAGGCCGTCACGCTGGCGATTGCTGCCGAGGCAAAACGGATGCAGGCCGCCGGGATTCCGGTGATCTCCCTTTCCACTGGCGAACCCGATTTCCCAACGCCACAAATCATCAAGGAAGCGGCGTTCGACGCAATCAACAGCAACTTCACCAAGTACACCCAGGCCGAAGGGATTCCAGAGCTGCGGAAGGCGGTTGCCGAGAAGTTCACCGCCGAAAATGGAATCCCAACGGAAGCCCAGCAGGTGCTGATCTCTTGTGGCGGGAAGCATTGCTTGTTCAATGCCCTTGCGGCAATCGTGAACCAAGGGGATGAAGTGGTGATCCCTTCCCCCTACTGGACCAGCTACCCGGAGATGGTGAAGCTGGTGGGGGGAACCCCTGTGCTGGTGGAAGCTGGCTACGAATCGGGCTACCGGATGACCCCGGACCAACTTCGCCAGGCAATCACGCCGCGAACGCGCGCCATGATTATCAATTCGCCCACAAACCCAACCGGAGTGGTCTATTCCCGGCAGGAGATGGAAGCGTTTGCCGAGGTGATTGCCAAGGCCGGCATCTACGTGCTGTCGGATGAATTGTACGAGAAGATCACCTACGACGGCAACCAGCACGTCTCCATTGGCTCCTTCCCGCAGCTTCGCAACCTTGCGCTGACCATCAACGGTGTCTCCAAAGCCTTCTCGATGACCGGCTGGCGCATTGGCTACATGTGCGGTCCTTCCGACGTGATTGCGGCTGCGGGGAAAATCCAAGGGCAATCGGCATCGAACCCCGTCTCGGTCAGCCAAAAGGCTGCGCTGGCCGCGCTGACCATTCCAGAGGTTGCCGATGATGTTAAAAAAATGGGAGAAGCATTCTTGCGGCGGCGGGATTTGATTGTGGAGTTGCTACAGGCAATCCCTGGCGTGCGGTTCCATATCCCCGGCGGGGCGTTTTACATCTTCCTGAACGTGGCGCAGTTCTACAACGAACAGATTCCCGACAGTGCCGCGCTGGCTGGTTACTTGCTGCGCGAGCATCTGGTGGCAACGGTTCCCGGCTCCGGATTCGGCGATGACCATGCGATCCGCCTAAGCTACGCCTGCGCAGAAGCTGACATTCGGGAAGCGGTCAAGCGGATTGGCGAAGGATTAGCAAGCCTGCAACGCTAAGTCCGCGGCGGTCGCTCCGGGGGGCATCTTTCCGTTCTTCCTTTCCTACGGTAGGCGGCCAATGCTGACGTTGGTGTTGATCCCGTACTTGCGGATTTCCTCAATCATGCCGCGGGCGTTTTTCAGGGTCAGCATCAGTTCGTTCGTCAGGGTGCTGTCGTTAATCAGTTTGGCAACGATTCCGTTTCCGTTGCGAAGGTCGCCAACCAGGCCATCAACATGGGCAATCAGGGAATCGGCACGGCGAAGCACCGAAGAAGAGGAGGTGATGACGGCGCGGGCATCGGTAGCGGTTTGCTCCACCGCAGCAATCGAGCGTTCAATGCCCGGGGAGGAGCGTTGCAGAAGGCCCCGCAGCTCGGTGATCGTTCCATCCAAATTGCTGATTGTCTGCTCCAGCTTCCCACGGTTATCGGCCACCAGAAGGTTGAGCGAGCGGGTGAGTTGCGCGGCGTTTTCCACCGTCTGCTCCACCCCGTTCCGCAGTTGCGGGGATCCAATCAATCCGTTGGCAAAACCGATGGTGGTGTCAATCCGGACCAGCAAGGCATCCACTTTGTGGGCAATCTGGTCGAACGTTCCAACCACTGCTCCCAAATCCCCCGCCACCACGCATGGGATTGCCGCGCTGGCCGGCAGCGGACGCTCCGACTTTCCAACACTCACCTCAATTTTTTTCCCGCCAGTAATCTCCAGCATCTGGATTGTTCCGGTGGCATCTTCTTTCAGCGGAACTGTGGGGTCAATCCCGGCCTGAATCATTACGCCATTGGGGGCCGACTGGACGCTTATCACGCTCCCCTTCCGAACGCCATTCACGGTGATGACCGATCCGGCATCAACGCCAGAAGTGTTGGAAGCGGTGAAAACGATAACACGTTGCTCCACGCCGAACGCCGCCCGTTTCCCCCACACGATCCCGCCAACAAGCAGAACAAGAGCAACCAAGGAGATCAACCCGACGCGGGCTTCCTGTGATGTTGTGGATAACGCCATAAACGTGAATGCCGAGGAAGAAATGGGAAGTTGGAAATTGGTTGTGGCCGGAATCGGGGGGCGGGGCGGCCTGCCTTGTCTCGCGCTTTTTTTCCCCCGAAAACAGCGCAGCCCCGGAACCCGTCCGGGGCTTCGCAGAAGGTTGACACGGGAACGCTGTTCGATGGAACAAGCCGGAACAGCATCGGCCCGGTTTAGAATGGAAGATCGTCGTCGGCAACGGAGGTATTGGCCGGAGCGGAAGTGTAGCTTCCCTGGGACTCGCCGGTGCTGCCGGACATCCCGCCAGACATACCGCCGCCGGTATCGCCACCGCCCCCCTGGCCGCCATCCACGAACACGAAATCGGTTCCAACAATCTCGGTTATGTAGCGGGTTTGCCCTTCTTTGTCCTCGTACTTACGGGTTTGCAGGCGACCTTCCACATAAATTTTGCGCCCTTTCTTCATGTACTGGGCGATAATCTCCCCGGCTTTCCCCCAAAAAACAACGCTGTGCCACTCGGAGCGCTCCACCATGTTTCCTTCCTTGTCCTTGTAGCTCTCGTCGGTCACGACTTTGAAGGAGCAGATTGGCATTCCGGTTTGGGTGTGGCGCAGTTCGGGATCGTTCGGCTGGATGTTGCCGATAATTGTCACTTTGTTCAAGCTCCGTGCCATAGTACACTCTCCGTTGTGTGGTTACGATATTGTTGGTGAAGGACAAGGGCTTGCGCCGCAAGTCCCGATGGTTGGTGTTTGGTAGTTATGGAAATCGTGGGTCGAAAATACGCCATGCCATACCAAGAACCAACAGCCGAAGCCTATCGGCGTGAAGTTTCTGTGAGATGTTTCGGGCCTTTCACCCGTTATGAAGGATAGTTGGAAGAAAGAAGAACTCTGCCAATGCAAAAAACTTGTTGCCTGCGTGGGGCGATGGGTGTATTTTTCTACCCGCTGCTCCCCGCCACCGGCGGCAGAGCGGCAGAACAAACAGGCAGCAGATCAACCAGATAGCCATCTACGTAGGCTCCTTTCCTTACCTGCTACTTCCCAAGCAACATCCATCTTCTTTACGGCAATGCCCGGCTGCATCGGCACACGGGGCGGGTCGGCATCTTCGCTGAATGGAAGCGTTTTGCACATAATCGCAGTATTAACAACAACGCAGTATGAGCTCACACACGGAAAAGTATAAGGGCAATATCGTCCAGGGATTGCTCTTCTTTGGCATCTTGCTGGTGGCCGCCTACGGCTTCCAAAAATTTGTCATCACGGACCTCTTCTCCTCGGTCATCATCAGCTTGTTCGCGCCCGACGAAGTGAAGAACCACCACCCCGACCCCACAACCAAAGCGGTCGTGGATCCGGAATTCATCATGGACATGACCAGCAATGAAGTCCGGTCCGAAGCAGGGAAAGATGGTGGATATAACAAGCCCGCAGGGTCTTGGGTTATCAAAGCCGAAAAATTAGGGGAGGAGCCGATTGAGATCATGCCGGAACTTACCTTCGGCGTCTTCTCCCTCTTCTTCGGGTTTATCTTCGCCATCATCATCACGGCCATGCTCCCAACACCGATTGGCTACGTCTCCAATAAAATGGAGCGGGAGATTGAGCACACCATTGACCGCATTGATGAGCAAACCGGCGATAAAATCTCCCGCGAGGAGATCGAGCGGATCACAGCCGCGAGCTCTCACGATGATTTAACGCCGATTGAGAAGGAGTTCGGTCCGGTGATCGTCAACGAAATCAACGACGTTCGCCAAGCCAACAAATGGAAGCGGAACAAAGTGCTGGTCACCAAAGGCTTGCGCCTGTACATGACCCGCCACTTTGCCGAGCGGTACAGCAACAACGTCCAGGGCTTTGCCTACGGCGGCGCGGCTATCCTTATCGTGATTATCGGTATTCGCGGTCTGAAGTTTATCCCGCCAACGCAGCCTTCAATCCTTCTTGCAGCCATCGCGCTGGAGTTCACGATGCTTCTGCTGCTGGCCACCACGCTCTTCTACACCGAAGAAGAACAGCGCATGGACAAACTGATCCGTGACCTTGAGGAAAGCTCCGAAGGACAGAAGTATGAGCTGATTAACCTGGTGCGGACCTCGCAACAGCAACAGCGTGACTTGGCCTCGATGGTGGATTATATCCAACGCCAGACCGAGAACTTGCAGAAAATGGCCGACGCGCTCACCGGCGCAAATCGCGAGTATATCATCCAAGTTGCGCAGCGTGCGGTGGCCGAGTACGTCACCAAAGAAACCAGCATCGAAATCACCGAGAAGGTGATCCGCGAGCGGATTGATGAGGCAATGCGCCAGATGTTCGGCGGCAACAGCCCGCAGCAGCTTGACCGCGGCTAATCGGTAAAGGCCGCAGCCAGTGCAAAATGGAACGGGGATTGAGCTTCCAAGAACTCAATCCCCGTTCTTTTTTTCTTTGGAGTCCCGCATCAACTCCATCAGATCCCGCACCTTCGCCACCGATTCTTCCCCCCCTTGCTCCAGCCACATTCCATCGGCCAGCCGCCGGAACCACGTCATCTGCCGCTTGGCGTACCGGCGGGTGGATTGCTGGATAAGCTCCACCATCCTCTCATAACCAAACTCTCCTGCGCGGTGGCCGATTGCTTCGGAATATCCCACCGTCCGCATCCCAGGGTCGCTGGCGGTGAAGCCTTCGGCAAGCAGCCGGTCCACCTCCTCCATCAGCCCCGATTCCAGCATCTGGATCACCCGTTGGTTGATCCGGCGATAGAGCAGGTCGCGCGCGGGGGAAATCACCACGTACCGGGGAAGAAATCGCCCCGATGCGGAACCTCTATCACCGCTCCCAGCCGAAAGGAAATCGCTGTATGGCTGCCCCGTTTGGATGTAGCAGGCCAATGCCCGCAACGTTTTTGCGCGGTTGTTCGGCGAGTGCGCTGCCGCCGCTACCGGGTCCACCGCTTGGAGTTGGTGGTGCAAGGCATCGTACCCCTCGGCTTCCAATCGCTGCTCCAGCATGGCGTAAACATCGGGGTCGGCGGTGGGGGCGGATAGCCCCTGGAACAAGGCCTGCACGTAAAAACCGGAACCGCCAACAACAATCGGGATGTTGCCCCGCCGCCACACTTCTTGGATTGCAGCGGCGGCATCATCGGCAAACCGGCCAGCGGCGTAGCGTTCGTTAGGAGGAAGAATGTTGATAAGGTGATGCGGAACCTGCTGCAATTCCTGCGGGTTTGGCTTCGCGGTCCCGATATCCATCCCGGTGTAAATCTGCCGCGAATCTGCCGAGATGATCTCAACCGATGGGCCAATGCGTGCCGCAAGTTCCAGGCTTAACGCCGTCTTCCCCGATGCCGTTGGCCCAACGATTACCAGCAATGCGTTGTTGGTGTTCATGGTGCTGGTCTCCTTTCTGCGGCCACCATCGGCTGCGGGCCGTTGCTCACTCCTTCTCCCACCCTTCCCGCCCAATCAGCGGCACAAACTTGAAGTCGCCGTGGTCAAACTCCTCGAACTGATCGCTTTCCCCCTGGCGTGCGAACACTTTCATCCGTTGGGTTGCTTTCTCCCCAATCGGGATCACCATCCGCCCGTTTGCCGCAAGCTGCCGCAGCAATGCCGGCGGTGCAGCCGGCGCGCCAGCGGTGACGATGATCCTATCGAACGGAGCAAAGGCACTCCAGCCCACGGTTCCATCGGCAACGCGCATGGCAACGTTGCAGCCAATCGCTTCAAGGCGTTGGCGCGCTTGGTTTAGCAAGTCGGCGTGCCGCTCGATGGTGAACACACGCAGCCCCAACGCCCAAAGCACCGCCGCCTGGTAGCCGCTTCCGGTTCCGATTTCCAGCACGTTCATCCCCGGTTTGGCTTCCAGCAGCTGCGTCTGGAACGCCACAGTGAAGGGTTGGGAGATGGTCTGGTTGCAGGAGATTGGAAGCGCGCCATCTTCCCAGGCACGATGCCGGAAGGTGGCTGGCACAAACTCCTCGCGAGGGATTTTCGCAATGGCCTTCAGCACCGCTTCGTCGGTGATGCCGCGCAGGCGGAGTTGCTCCAGTAAATCCTCCCGTGAGGTTCGCAAGGAAGCGGTAGCAGAGTCAGGTCTGTTGAACATTCGTTGGTTATGCCCGTTGTCGTGTTCGGGTTGTTGTTTGGTTGTTGTGTTCGGTTGCGCCGTTTCCGCTCAATCGGGTCCGCAGGGTCTTCCGTTCGCGGCGGTGGACCGTGGTTTCCAGCGCGCCCAGCAGGGCCATTCGTAACGTGTCGGTGGATTGGTTGTAGTGAAGCACTCCATCCTGGGCGTAGCTGATGTTCCCGGTCTCCTCGCTCACAATCACCGCGAACACATCGGCCTGTTCGGTGATGCCAAGCCCGGCGCGGTGGCGCGTCCCCAGCGAAAACTCCCCCGAACCCGCCACCACGCTGAACGGCAAAATCACCCGTGCCGATTGGATCTGGTCGCCACGGACAATCACCGCGCCATCGTGCAGCGGAGATTTTGGGTTAAAGATGGAGATGAGCATCTCCATGGAAAGCCGTGCATTCACCGGAACGCCGGTATCCACCGATAGCGAAATGTCGCTGGTGCGGGGAAGGATCACCAACGCGCCATATCGGCGAAGCGCAAGCTCCTCCGCAGCGGCCACAATTTGGTTGATGGTATAGCTGGCATCGTACCGCTCGAAGGTGGTAAATAAGCCATTGCGCCCAACCAGCACCAGCAGCCGCCGAAGCTCCGGCTGGAACAGAATAATCAGCGCAATCACCCAGATGTCCCCCACCGTGCGGAGTATCCAGCTAAGCAACTTCATATCCAGCGTCTGGCTGATAAAGCCAACGGCCATAATCAGCAGAACGCCCAGGAAAATCTGCGCGCCGATTGTCCCCCGCAGCACCGAGTGGAGCCGGTAGAGCACAAACGCAACAATGGCGATGTCGAACAGATCAATCGCCCGAACGTGCAGGAATCCTATGGAGAAAAGTTCAGCGTCCATGCGGGTAGCGCGGGTGTTTGGCGGAAGCTATTGGCGGGGGCGTTAGACGTTCCCCATCACCCCGTGGTCTTCGTAGGCTTTAATGATTTCCTTCACCAACCGGTGGCGAACAACGTCGGCTTTTTCGAAGTTGACAAAGCCGATGCCTTCAATTCCGCGCAAAATTTTCTCGGCTTGCACCAGCCCGCTTTCCACGTTTTTGGGAAGATCAATTTGGGTTACATCGCCGGTGATGATTGCACGGCTGTTTGCGCCAAGCCGTGTCAGGAACATCTTCATCTGCATGGTGGTGGCGTTCTGCGCCTCGTCCAAAATCACGAAGGCATTGTTCAGGGTTCGCCCGCGCATGTAGGCCAACGGCACAACCTCAATGCCACGGCGTTCCATCATTGCCTTCAGCTTGTCGGCTGGGATCATATCATCCAGCGCGTCGTACAGCGGGCGCAGGTACGGATCCACCTTCTCCTTCAGGTCGCCGGGAAGGAAGCCCAGACTTTCGCCAGCTTCAACCGCAGGGCGGGCAAGCACCAGTTTGGTGATTTCGCGGTTGCGGTATGCGGCCACCGCCATTGCCACGGCAAGGTAGGTTTTGCCCGTTCCCGCCGGCCCAATCGCAAACACGATGTCGTTCTCGCGAACAAGCTGGTAGTATTTTTTCTGGCGATCCCCTTTGGCCTTAATCACCGTCTCCTTCGCAAACAGGATCACTTCATCAAGGTCCTGGCCCTGCAGTTGTTGTTGTTGCTCGGCACGCCCACCAACCACAAGGTCCATGATGGTCTCAACATCGCTTGCGTGCAGCGTTCCGTTGCGCTGGACCATGTAGATCATCTCCTTGATGATCTTCTCAATCAGCTGCGCCTCGGCCGGTTCGCCGCGCAGCACCGCAACATCGCCGCGGACGGTGATTGTGGTGTCGAAACGGTTTTCCAGTATCGTCAGATTAGCATCGTTGAATCCCAGCAACGCAAGCTGGTCAACGCCATTCAGTTTGATTTTGCGTTCGATAGTTTCCATACGGTGGCGAAGATAGGAATTTGGATTGGGTATCACAGAACAAAGCCTGCCGGAGGTGATCCGGCAGGCTTTGAAGGTTTGCATTGCTTTGGTTGCGGTTACTTCTTCTCGCCGCTTCCAGCTTCTTGTTGGTCCACTTGTTGGGCGCGTTCGGCAGCAGCGCGGCGGGCGCGTGCGGCGGCCGCTGCGGCAATTTTTTTCTTGCGATAGTACAACCGCTCGGCGCGCATCTCCTCGTCGCTTTTCGGGCCGCGTGGCGGGATCGTCAGCTTTTGGCCTGGGTAGATCACGTCAGGGTTGCGGATCTGGTCGGTGTTGGCCTGCCAGATTTTTGGCCACATGAAGGCATCGGAGTAGATCTCGTTCTTCTCGGCGATGTTCCACAAGCAGTCGCGGTCCTTGGACCACGTGCCAACGGTGTAGTATTTCTTGCCGCGCCCGGCGCGTTCGCGCAATTGGTTGATGTCCGACTGCATGGAGATCAGTTTGTTGTAGAACTCCGGCAACACTGCAATCTTGTTGCGGCGGATTTCATTCATCTCGGTCTGCAGGGCATCAATCTGTGCGATGTTGTCGGCAAGCTGTTCATCGCTCATGTTTTTCATCTCGCGGATGCGGTTTTCCAGGCGTCCAACGCGTTCGCGGAAGGCGTTCACGTCGGCCTCGGTTGCGCCAATCATCGCGTAGATAGCGTCGTTGCAGGCCTTGACATCGTTGCGGATTTGGGCAAGGCGTTGCTCGTTCTGGGTTTTCTCGGCGCTTAAGGCATCGGCTTTGTCCTGCAAGGCTTTCACCTTCAGCCGCCACTCGTTGATGCGGATTTCGGCTTGTTTTTTGGTCAGCAGGGAATCGGCCATGCTATCCGGTGCGCGGTCGCCATCTTGGGCGAACACCGGAGCGGCAAGCAACATGGCGATCAACGCCAGATATATTGTTCTCATTAGTGGTTTCCTCCGTTAGTTCGTTGATGGGATCAGCGTCGTGGCTTCGATTCTGTGGGCTGTTGGGCCGGGACCTCTGTCCAGTCAGGCCAGACGTTGGGCCATTGTGCCATCTTCCCCTCAATAAACTGCTTGGTGCTGTTGCAGCGGTCAAGCTCCGACTGGCGCGAGTTGATCTCGCTTTTCAATTGGCTGATTTCGCTTTCTCTCATGCGAATCTGCTCGTTCAGCGTGCGGTCCTCGGCCCGCAGCCGGCGCATTTCGGCAAGCTGTTCTTCGGTAATCATGCTGGTGCAGCCAGTCAGTACCGAGAAGCAAGCGGCGGCAAGCATCAGCGCGCCTGCCTTTAATGTTCGGTTCATGAATTGTGCCTCCGTTATCCGGTTGTATAATGTGGGATAGGAACTGTCAAAGAAGGACAGACGGTTTGGCCGGGATTGTTTTGCATCAAGCGAAGGCGTTATCACTACTCTATCGTGGTCTTCAACATGTGGATGCGGCTGGCGCATCGCTATCGGTATCGTTGCTCATGTTCATCGGAAGGCCGCGCCAAATTAGGAAAAAAACGCTGCAATGCTACCCGGCACGGAGGTTCAACGGTGGAAAAATTGAAGAAGTTAGCAGAAGCCACCTCAAGCAACCTTTTGTGGCAAACACCTGAAACAGCCGCCACCAGCGAAATATCAGGGAAAAGCGGTAGCGGATTCACCACCCGCAGGCGGCACACATCGTGCAGCCGAACGCTGGCCATGCAAACAGCATCACCCCCCAATCCACCAACTTTTTTTTTGTGCAACTCAGAACTGTGGCCGCTTCTAACGGTTGGCGTGGCCGGTCGGGAATAGATTGAAAGAGTGGGCAAAGGGAAGCACATCCCGCACGCCCCACAACATTGGCCATGACATACTCACCGGTCTTCCGGCAACCTATTCCCGACATGAAAACACTACTGATCCATGCTACAGCTTTCCTGCTGATGACACTGGCAGCCATTGCGCAGCCAGCACCAAACCAACCGCCAAACGGCGCAACCGACCTTGACATCAACGTCACCCTAGGCTGGCGACCGCTGAAAACCGCCGTTAGCTACGATGTTGAGATTTCCCTGAACGAGGCCTTCACCCAGATCTACAACGTGTTGGCAACGGAGGCCACCACAACCGAGGCCACCAATCTGAACTACTCCACCACCTACTATTGGCACGTCCGTGGGGTTGATTCAAGCGGTGAGGCTACGGCCTGGAGCGGCACGCAATCGTTCACCACGGTTGCCGCCACCGGAATCCCGCAGCCCCTTTCCCCAGCCGACGGCGCAACCGATCAGCCCACCAGCGTTACCTTACAATGGAGCAGCGTTCCGGGGGTGGGGCAGTATGACGTGCAATGGAGCAGCGACCCCGCATTCCCTTCCGGAGCCGCGCAGTTGGCAACGGTTGGGGGAACCTCGCACCCGCTTCCTACGCTTGGATACGGGACAACAATCTACTGGCGCGTTCGCGTGGGGGCGGTTACGGCTGCGCCCGGTCCGTGGTCGCGGTATGCTGCGTTCTCCACTGGCTTCCCCGCTCCCGATCCGCTGGCCGCGCCGTTGCTGATTTCGCCAGCACATGGCCAAGCGAACCAGCCGGAATCGGTGACGTTGGTGTGGCACCACGTGGCCGCACAAGAACCGATCTACGACGTTGAGGTTGCCACCGATCCCACCTTCGCCACGGTTGCCTACTCCAACAGTGGATTGACCGACACAACCTACAGCCTAAGCAATCTTCCTGCCGGAGGAACCTACCACTGGCGCGTCCGTGCCGACAATGGGGAAGTGGCCAGCGATTGGTCCGGAGTGTTCACCTTCTCCACCGCGCCGGAATCCCCCATCAGCCTGCTGGCTCCGCAGCTGCTAACCCCGCCGAACGGCACCCCCAGCGCGCCACTTGTCGTCACGATGACGTGGGACAGCATCCCCGAGGCTGCCGACTACGAGGTCCAGATCGGCAAGGACCCGGCGTTCGAGGCGGTTGACACCACCCTTATCCGCAACACCGCATCGGCCGAGCTTGCCGGATTGCCAAACGCCACCACCTACCACTGGCGCGCCCGCGCACGGAACGGAGCCGCCAACAGCGCGTGGTCCCGCCCCTTCCGGTTTACCACCGAGGCCGAAGAACCCGCGCTCCCTTCCATGCCGCAGCTTACCGCCCCGCCCGACGGCTCCACCAACGTGATGAACCCCGTTCAGCTTCAGTGGAAAGGGGCAAGCAACGCCCAAAGCTACGTGGTGGAAATCTCGAGCAGTGGTGAGTTCGCCGGCGAGCAGACGAAGCTCTCCACCACCGCCGTTGCGCAGTATCTGGACACGTTGCCGGAAGGAACAAAGCAGTGGTGGCGGGTGCGCGGGGCAAACCAGTATGGCCAAAGCCAGCCAACCGCGCCCTGGACCTTCACCACCTTCACCAGCACGCCAACAGGGGTGGAAGCCGAGGAAGAAATGGCAATCGGATTGGATGCTCGCATCTATCCAATCCCAACGTTCTCAACCATCACCATCCAGCTTCCCGAAGGGACGGCGCACGGAGCAAGCATCAAGCTGTTCACGGCCCAGGGAACGCAAGCGGCCGCAATGGAAATTGAGGCAGGGGGAACGGCAGCCACAATCGCAACCGAAACGATTCCGGCGGGCATCTACTGGTGCGTGGTTCGCGCCGCCGAAGGAACCGCCACGCGAACAATCGTGATACTGAAATAGCGCAAGCCAACAGGCGAACATCATACCAGAAAAAAAGAACAGAGAAAGCCAATACAGAAAGGAGAATACACCATGAAAACACCATCGCTACTTCGCCGGATTTGGATGGCTGCGCCGGTTGTTATTGCCCTGTTCGGTGCGTTGCCAGCCATTGCGCAATCGCCCGCGGGCCAGCCCGGGCCAACGCCGCTGGCACCGATTTACGCACGGTATATCGGCGCGGATAAATTGTGGCGCGCACCGTACAACCTTACCGGAAAAGGGGACACGCTTGGGCTGTTTGAATTTGCTGGCGGCCCACTGCTGTTCCACCCTGAGCTTCAGCACTTGGTCCCCCGTTCCAACCACGTTGCCCCCGAGGACCAGAAGCCGGACCTGCACGCCACGCAAGTGATAGGCGTGATAACGGGGAAAGGAATTGACGCAGCCCACCGGGGCGTTGCGCGGGATATCCATGCCGATTTCTACATTGCCGACAACGGCGGCCCAAACCGTTTTTTGGCAGAAGTGGGCAAACGGAAATGGCGCGTCAGCAACCACTCCTACGGACCCGATTATGGATGGATCAACAAAAAAGGATTGTGGATTTGGGAAGGTGTCCGCGATGGCTCGCCAAACCAAGCCGACCGCGAGGACCCCGCGTTTGGCCACTACGGCCAGATGGCCCGCAGCATTGATTCGCTAATCAACAAGCTGCCGCAGCAGGTTGCTGTTTTTGCCGCAGGGAACCAGCGGGGGATTGGACCCGGCTCCGGCGAGAACTACATCTATGCAAGCAACGACGGCCCACAAGGAGCGAACACCGCAACGGTGAAGCATCCCAAAAATGGCGGCACAAATGGATATGACGTGCTGAGCGGAATGGGAACGGCAAAGAATGGGATTGTGGTGGGGGGCGTTGATTCCCTGAACCAATTATGGGCCAACAGCAACACCGGCCCAACCGACGACGGCCGCGTGAAACCCGACGTGGTTGCCCTGGCAAGCGATGTTCCGCTAGTCTGCACAAACGGAAGCGTCAACAGTGGCTACAGCGTCCGCTCGGGAACCTCGTTTGCAGCCCCGGCGGTTGCGGGAACGCTGATGCTTCTGGATCAGTATTGGCAGAAGTTCAATCCCACAACTCCGTTTACCGCTGCGATTGCGCGTGGGCTGCTGATCCATACCGCACGCGACATTGATAAAATCGGTCCCGACTACCGCACCGGCTGGGGAAAAGTGGAGGCCAATACCGCCGCAGACCTTATCCAACATAACTCAACAAACAACGGCTTCTCCATCCGGCAGGCGACGTTGAAGCAGGGGGAGACGTACGAGTTTTACATCAAGGCTTATTCTGGCGCACGGGTTCGGGCAACGATGGCATGGACCGATCCCCCCGCCGCCATTGCTTTAACACCAAACGGCAGGATCATCCTGAACGACCGAACGTCGAAGCTGGTGAACGATCTTGATATGCGGATGTACCAGGTGTTCACCAACGGGACCGTCAAGACCGATGAATGGTTCTCGCCGTTCGTTCTTGACCCCGCAAAGCCAACCGAGGAAGCCGACCGGGGCGATAACGTGGTTGATAACGTTGAGCAGATTTACTTCCGTGCCAACAATGTCTATCTTCCCGGCAAATTCGACTACGTCTATAAAGTGGTGATCAAACACAAAGGGACGCTTACCGGAGGGAAGCAAGATTTCGCGCTGCTGGTAAGCGGTGCTGCCGAGGTGCTGCTGCCACCAACCAACGTGAAAATTGCCACCGGAAGAATCGCGCCAAAAGGTGGGGCAGATTTTGCCGCCAACAGCGCGTTCGTAACGTGGGCTGGCGCGCCGGGCGCAACCCATTACGACGTCCGATACCGCATGGTTGGCAGCCCAACGTGGACGGCAATCAACAACGTCTCCAAAACGGAGGCGAAGCTCGATAACCTTCAAGCCGCCACCTACCAAGTGCAGGTGCGGGCGCGGCATGGGGCGGTGGTTAGCCCTTGGACCACGGTTGTGGAGTTCTACGGAAGCACGCCAGTACGGCCCGCCGAGGTCTGGATCACTCAGCAAAAAACCACCAGCGGGGTTGTGAACTGGTCCGCCGTGAGCGGCGCAACACAGTATGAGGTGAAATGGGCGCGGGTGGCCGGCGACAACACCGTGTTGGGAGGATGGTACAGCAAGGTGGTGAACGGAACTTCCACAACCATCAGCAACCTGTATCCGGACCAGTATTACGCCGTCTATGTCCGCACAAAATATCCGAACAACTTGCTGAGCGATTACAGCGATGGCGTTGGTTTCTGGACATCGCTTGATTGCAACAGCTACGAGCCAAACAACACCGCGCTGGACGCACGCAAAATCCGCGTGGGGGATTACGCCGATGGAAAGATTTGCAAGGGGGACAAGGAAGATTGGTTCATCATCTACAACCCCAGCGGATTGAAGAATCTGCAGGTGACGTTCTACGCCCACTCCAAGCCATTGAAGCTGACGATCTACCGCCAGCCGATCAACGGCGGTACCATTAGCGTGGTGCCAAACACCACCATCACCAACAACGGAACGCAGAGTGTGAAGGTGAACAACGCCGATTTTGCCACCTACAACTACTACGTGCAGGTGTGGGTCAACGACCCGAATATCACCTTCAGCGATACCGAGCCATACACGATTATCGCCACCACCAAAGCAACCCCCTACCAAGCCCACTGGGGTGACGGCGCGCCAACACCTTCCGCCAAACCAATCGCTGGGGAAACGGAGCAGGAACGTGGCGGAATCCAACTCTATCCCAACCCGGCCACCAGCAACGCCACGGTGAGCTTCAACGGAGTCCCTTCCGGGAGCAATGTCCGGCTGAGGGTGTATGATGCCAGTGGCAGCGTGGCATACTCCGCCCAGGGGGTTGTCTCCCCAATCGGCACCATCCTTCTGCCAACCGAAGGCTTGCCAGCGGGGGCGTACATGGTGGAAGCAATTGCCAACAACCAGCGGCTAACGTCACGGCTGATGGTGGCACGATAACGGAGAAACCCGCACCGGGGAACACCAGATGCGCGGGGGTTGCCAATCTGGCGGCCCCCGCGCACTGCGTTGCGCCGTGGGTTGGCGCAAATCGCTTATGTTGCCAACCACTGACTGATACGCTCACCAGATTCCGATGCGCTGCAATCCGAAGTTGATGACAGATATTGACTCACGTTGTAGCTCCCAATCCTTCCATATGATGTTGCCCGCTGCTGCCATGAGATTACTGCCTATCGCTCTCTTCCTTCTTCTTGTTGGCTGCGATGCCGGCAAAAGCCCTTCCACCGGAACCGCGACTGGAACCGCGAAGGCTGCCCGCCCGGCGTGGCTTCTTCCGGCAATGGTGGATAGCGTCCGATTGGCGATGGAGCAGGGGGAACGCACCGGCGATGTCCCCGTTGGCGCGTGTGTGGTGGTGGGGACTGGGGCCGGGCGGATCATCACCACCGGGCACAACACCACGCTGTCCGAGGGCAACGCTGCGGGCCATGCCGAAATCAACGCACTCACGAAGGCGATTGCGGCGGTTGGCGGGGCCAAAAATTTCTCGGCCATCCCCCGCGACAGCATCTTCCTTATCACCTCCTTTGAACCATGCCCAATGTGTGCCGGGGCAATCGCGTTATGGAACATCCCCCCTTCGCAGGTCGCCGTTTTTCTTCCCAAACTCCCCGAATGGAAAACGCCGGAGCTTCAGGCGGTCCAGCGGCTACGCGATGGCTGGGTTCTTACCGGCGACGACACCTTGCAGATTGAGTTCTTCTGCCGCCACGCCAGTTTCCGCGAAGCCTTCCCCCACAAGTGCCGATAGTTGACCCCACCCCCCGATTGCATCGGGGCAACAACCGGCCTTCGCCAAACCACCCGCCAACTTCCTCCCCTTCCCCGCCTCTTCCTTGCTCCCCGCAAATATTCCCCCCCAAACCTGATCTTCGTCATATCGAAATAATCTCTCCGGGGAATGTGATGTAGATCACAAAACAGCCCTTGCCAAAGGGTATAGATTGCCACCGATTTCTTACCAACTATCAACCATTCTACGGGGGATTGCACCATGCAACAGACTCGGTTTGATTCCGGCGCTGCGGTCGGATCGGGGAACCAACCGGAGGAGAAGTTTGTGCCGAAAGGGGCCATTACCTTCTTTCTGCTTCTTCTGGTGGCGTACACGCTGATGTGGTTCAGCATCTACTTCGACATGCTTTCACGGAGGTGATGATGGACAAGTACGAACAACGCGCCGTAATCGGCGGGGGCCTTCTGATGGCCATTTTCTTTGTTGCTGTGGTGATTGCCGCCACAGGGTTTGGGGTAACGGTTCCCACCTGCATCGTGGATGTGAAGCCGTTCAAACATGGGCAGCTTATCAAGTTGAGCGACCGGCATTACGAGCTTCATGCCGTGGCCAAGATGTGGTCCTTCGATCCGCCGGAAGTGACGATTCCCCCGGGAAGCCGGCTTGACATCTTCCTTACTTCGCCCGACGTTGCCCACGGCTTCAATATCGAGAAGACGAACATCAATCTTATGGCCATTCCGGGCCAAGTGACCTACGCCAGCCTCACGTTCGACCAAAATGAGTGGGGGAATTTTCGGCTGTTCTGCCACGAGTACTGCGGCATGAACCACCATGCCATGCAAGGATGGATTAAGGTTTGGCCAGCCGCTGCGCTTGGCACCACAAACCAGCCAATCCAGCAACCAGCAGCCGCAGCTGCGCCCGCAGCACAACCCGCCGACACAGCAAGCAAACAACCGAACGGAGGTACACACTGATGAGTCTTCGCCAAACAGCAATGAGCCTTGATCGCGGGCTGAAACGGCTGACGTTAATCCAACTTGCGGTGCCAATGGCCCTGCTGATTGTTGGCATCGGCGGCGGCCTGTTGCAGACGCTGATGCGTGCCGGCATTATCAAATCGCCGTCGGCATTGGGATTGGAGTATTACCAGGGGCTGACGCTCCATGGCATTATCAACGCGATTGTCTTCACCACATTTTTTGCCGTGGCGTTTGGCAACGCGTTGGTGAGTTATTCGCTTCGTGTGGCCATCAATCTGAAAATTGCGTGGCTGGCAAACTGGCTGATGCTGGTGGGCACCGTGATGGTTGCCGCAATGGTGTTTGCCGGGGAAGGCTCCGTTCTGTACACCTTCTATCCCCCGCTGAAAGCGCATCCGGTTTTCTACGCCGGGCTGGCGTTGTTTGTGGTGGGAAGCTGGGTGGCGTTCTGGAACTGGATTCCGCTGTACCTGCAATGGCGGCGCGAGCATCCGGGCCAGAAGACCCCGCTGGCGGTGGTTGGCATCTTCACCACGTTCATCGTCTGGCAGATCTGCACGGTTCCGGTGGCGTACGAGGTGATCGTGCTGCTGCTTCCGTGGTCGCTTGGGTGGACCGATACCATCAACATCGAGTTCGCACGGACGCTGTTCTGGTTCTTCGGCCACCCGTTGGTGTACTTCTGGTTGCTTCCGGCCTACGTGATGTTCTACACCATGCTTCCCAAATTGGCCGGCGGCAAACTGTTCAGCGACCGCGCCGGACGGCTTGCGCTGATGATCTTTATCATCCTCTCCATCCCCGTTGGTGCCCACCATCAGTTTGCCGAGCCGGGGATTGGCGCGCAGTGGAAGCTGCTCCACTCCTTCCTGACGCTTGGCGTAACCATTCCCAGCTTCATCACCGCCTTCACCATGGCGGCTTCGTTGGAGTATG
Source organism: Chlorobiota bacterium (assembly GCA_016710285.1). Classification (NCBI taxonomy): domain Bacteria; kingdom Pseudomonadati; phylum Chlorobiota; species Chlorobiota bacterium. Next base: position 620,867 of record JADJXR010000001.1, read on the forward strand.
CGGGGCGGCAGCGTGGGGCAAAAGGGCTGCTGAATTGGTTCGGGAAGCTCCCGTACTTCCAGGCCGACAACTACATGTTTGCCTATCTGTTCGTGGGGTTGGTGATCTTCTTCTTTGGGGGAATCACCGGAATCATCAACGCTTCCTACAACCTGAACAACGTGGTCCACAACACCGCCTGGATGCCAGGGCATTTCCACATGACGGTGGCCGGGCCGGTCTTCCTTGCGTTCATTGGGATGAGCCTGTACATGGTCCAAAAGATGACCGGGAAAAAGATCAAAGGGAAGCTGGCACTGGCCGTCCCCTACCTTTGGATGATCGGCATCGCAATCTTCTCCACCGGATTGATGCGTGGCGGGCTTCATGGCGAACCACGCCGCACCAACATGGGCCTTACCTATCTGAACCCAGAAAGCAGCCTGTATCAGCCGGAGTGGAAATTGTGGGTGATGATGACCGCAATCGGCGGGACGATCATGTTCCTGGCAATGGTCATCTACTTTGCGGTCTTCTTTGGCGCGCTGTTCGGGAAGAAGACCGAGGAAGAGGTTCTGGAATTCCCACTTAGCGAGGCGTACCACGACGAGAAGCCGGGGATCTTTGCAAACTTCAAGCCCTGGGTTATTGCGGCGATTATCCTGATTGTGGTCAGCTACACCCCGGTGCTGATTGACGTGATGCGAAGCACTGCCTACACCGCCCCGCCGTACGACCCGCACGTTCCATCCCAGCTCGCCAGTTCGAGCTTCCCCCCAACGTGGTGATTGACAACACGAAGTAACGGCTCCAGGGATCGTGAATTTTTTGCCGACAACAACGCACTATGGCCTAAGGGGGAGCAGGAATGTGTGGGAATCCGCACAGGCAGCGCTCCTGCTTCCCCTGATGGCCCTGCTATTGTTTGGGGGATGCGGCAGCCCCATTGCCGAACCATCACGCACCTACCAACTAACCGACCAGCATGGCCGCACCGTCATGTTCCCCAACGACTACCGTGGGCGGAGATTGGTGGTTAGCTACATCTACACCCACTGCCCCGACGTATGCATCCTGACAACATCGGGGATTGAAAAGGTCCGGCAGCAGCTTGCCGCAAAGGCGGCCAAAGGGGATGTCGCTTTCGTCTCCATCACGCTGGACCCCCGCCGCGACGACACCGCCGCGCTTCGCCAATACGCCGAACTTCGCGGAACCGGAACGCAAAACTGGCAATTCCTCACTGGCACGGAATCAACCGTTGATTCACTGCTGGATGATATGGGGCTGATCCGGCGCAGATCATATATTGAACAGGGAACCAGCGGCCAGGAAGTGTACTTTATTGACCACGACGACCCCGTGGTGCTGTTCGACCGCAACGGGACGCTCCAAGACCGATTCAAAGGGACCGAGCTGGAACCCGAGCGTGTTGCCCAAGCAATCCGCGAACTGCCATAACCAGAACCTCCATCATGCTCCAAAATCTATTCGATACCATTGCCAGACGCAACCTTAGCTTGGGGGCAGGGGTAGCTGTGATGCTTGCTGCGTGTGGCACTCCGCAGAACCATCAAACGGAGGGAGCAAACCGTGGCATCACCATCACACAAATATGGGGAACGCCTGGGCTTGCTGGGCGTGTTAGCGCAGCCTACGGGACAATTGCCAACCATGGAACGGAGCCAGATTCACTGATAGCTATCACCAGCACCGCCGCCCCTTCTATCGAGGTTCATCAGATGGTGGAGCAGGAAGGAATGATGCGGATGCGGGGGATGAAATGGCCGGTGGTGATTGCCCCGGGCGACTCCCTTGCGCTGGCCCCGGGCGGAACACACCTGATGCTGATGGACCTTCCGCAATCGCTAAAAGCTGGCGATAGCATCACCCTACGCCTTCGGTTTGCGCGGGCGGGTGAACGGGAGGTTCGGTTGGCAATAGGTGATAGATACCTACATTGAGCACGCAACAGACGCACCAATCAACCAACTGGGACACAACATCATGAAGACCATCTCACACTACGCACTGATTGCATTTGCCGCAAGCATGACGGCCATTGTGGCCTGCGGCGGCGGCGAGGAACCGAAATTCCACACGCCATCGCCAGCCACGCCATCGGTGCAGCCAACCGTTACGCCAACGCCATCGGCACCCGCCGGGGCGCAGCCGCCAGCAGCAGCCGGGGACCAGAACGCAGCCGCCAAACCTGCCGAGGGAGCAGCGGGGGTCAGCGATGAAGTGCTGGCAAAAGGGGCAACCGTGTACAAGGAATATTGCCAAACCTGCCACCAGGCCGGTGGCGAAGGAACCGCCGGAGTCTTTCCTCCGCTTGCCAACTCCGACTTCCTGAAAGACAAAGCGAAATCGTTGGATGCGATTCTCAACGGATTGCAAGGGGAGATCACCGTCAATGGGCAGAAGTACAACAACGTGATGGTGAAGCTGCCAAGCAACTACGATAACGAAGCCGCATCGGCAGTGATCAACTACGCCGTGCAACGCTTCGGCGGCGGCGCATGGACAACAACGGCGGACGAGGTCGCAAAAACGCGGAAGTAAAACGCGGCTACGGCAGCAAATAAACAACGGAACAAACGACGGGCAGCGGAAAGGCTATGAAGCCTTCGGCTGCCCGTTGTTTATTAGTCAGTGTTGTTGCGGCCTTTGCTCACTTGGCCACGTTCATCATGCGGGTGAGGCGTTGGGTGGGGGTTTCTAAGATGTACAGGTACGTCCCGCTGGGGAGCACTCCTGCGTTGAACCGTACCACGTACCGACCCCGGCGCGAGACTCCATCCACCAATCGCAAGACCTCCTGGCCCAGCGTGCTGACCACGCTCAGCCGCGTTTGACCGCCTTCAATCAGCTCGTACTCAATCTCTGTTTCCCACGTCACAGGGTTCGGGCGGTTCGGCTTCAGGATTAGCTTCCCTTCTGCCTCAATCAACCGCAGCGTCCCGAATCGGCAGATACCATTCAGTCGGAACTCCCAGGCTCCACTTCCACCTCTCCGCTTCCGCTGCTCAGGTTCACATCCGTCAGCTTCAATGCCGTTGTCTCCGCGTTCCCAAGCGTCGCGACGAACTCATAACTCCCCACTTCCCCGCTCGTGAAGCCAGCAGGCAACTCGCCGCTCACTCCAATCAATCGCTCTCCATCCACCACGCTCCCCGTCGGCGTTGACCCCGCAGGATAGAGCAGGCTGCTGTTGAACCGCAGCACACCGCTGAAGCTCAATCCTCCCGCTCCTGCAAAGCCGCCATCGCCAACTTCGACCAAACTCCAACCTTCACTCGCTCCCTGCCGATGCTTCAAGGCTTGGCAGCTTCAGCGTCAATCGCCCGCTCTGCTCCCCCTTCCCGCGAACGTTCGCACTTGCCGTGACTTCGCACGGAAGGCTTGTTCGCGCTGTCGCCGTTGTTGATTGCTCGCCCGATTCCGGAGCGTAGCTGATGGTGGCCCACACCGTGTCCCCAGGAGCAATCTCCGCTGGCAACCCTGGCTCCGTGGACGATACTTGGAACGGCGATCCCACCCCCGCAATCCCTTCCACCCGAACCGCAACCCCGCCAACGTTGACGAACCCAACCCGACCACTGGCCGATTGACCAACTTGCTGTGCCCCAAAATCAAGATCAATCGCCTGCAGCTTCGGCGTGACTCGCTGGCCGGTCACCACCACCCGCTTCGTGATCCCGCACGGCGAAAAACGCAACTCCATCGCTTCGGCAAACGAGCCTTCAGCCGGCGGCGCGAAGCTCACGCTTACCCCTTGTTCCACCCCGTCCGGCAGCGATTGCCCGGCAACGTTGCCAACTCCAAACGGACCTCCAACACTCGCCGAAACAATCACTCCATCGGACCCAGAAAAACGAATCGGCAATCGCTGGCTCACCGTCGAATCGCCACACATCACCACGCGACCGAAGCTCACCGTGTCGGGAAGCTCAACGCTCACTCCTTGCTTCTGGCCCAGGAGCTGCGCGCCCAGCGAACCTCCGCATGGCTCATACTCCGCCTCGATCGTTCCCGAGTGGCTTCCGCTGCTTGACGGGCGGTAGCTCACCGTCACCGCAAGGCTGTCACCAGGGGGGATCACCGCCGATGATGGAGCCACCAGATACTCGCCGCTGCTGGAGTAAAGTCGCGTCACCCGAAGCTCGATCTCCGAGCCGTTCCGAAGCATGATCGTCGTGTCGCGGCTGGTTGCGCAGCCGGTCAGCGTCCCGAAATCTATCACCCCAATCGGCGCAAGCTCCGGCGTTACCACCCGACCCGACAGCCGCAGCCGCAACGTGTCGAGGCAGCTTCCGCTGGCGTATCCAAGCCGAAGATCATCGCTGAAAGCTCCCGCAGCGACGGGGACGTAGCGCACCGTCAGTTGCAGGCTATCCCCGGCCACGATCGTCGCTGGAAGGTTCGGCGATGCCACCGAAAATGGAGCCGAGACGACCCCGGGGCTGATCGTTGCTGGCGCGGTTCCGTTGTTCCGAATCACCACCACTGTGTCGCGTGGCGTGGCTTGGCAGCTGGCCGCCAGCCCGAACTCCATCGCCCCGTGCGAGATGCTCACCAGCGATTGCTGCTTCTCCCCGCGAAGCGTGATCCGCGCCGTCGCGCCGCATTGGTCGCCGACAAGCTCCACCTCCTCGGCAATGCTCCCCGACGACTGCGGCGAGAACCTCACGGTGATCGTTCGGCTCTCCCCGGGGGCCAGCACCACTGGCAGCCCGGCAACGCTGAAGCTGGTTCCGGCAATCCGTGCTTCGGTGATCTCCATCGGCGCGTCGCCGCTGTTGGTGAGGGTGATTGCTGTGTCGCGTGTGGAGGTGCAGCCGTCCAGCGTGCCGAAGTCTATCACTCCAGCGGTGCTGAGTTGTGGGCGAAGGACGCGGACCTCCACCGAGTCAACGGCGGTGCAGCCGGAGGAGTCGGTGATCGTCACCCGATAGGTGGTGGTTGCGGTTGGGCGTGCGGTTGGGTTCTGGCAATCGGCGCAGGAGAGGCTGGATGATGGAGTCCATTGGATTGCCGCTGGCGTGCGCCCGGCAATCATTGGCGAAAGAACCGTGCTGGAGTCGGCGCAGATGGAGCGGCTGGGTCCGGCATCCACGGTTGGTTGGGGAGCAACGGTGAGCGTGACGGTGTCGCGCCAGATGCAGCCGTTGGAGCTTGTGACGGCAACGACGTAGCTGGTGGTGGAGTCGGGCGCGGCCAGCGGGGTGCGCGCTGCGGTGTCGCTAAGTCCCAGGCTTGGGCTCCAGCGGTAGGTGATGGGCGGAACGCCTTGCTCCAGCACACCCCCCAGCAAAACGCTGGCACCGCGACAGATGGTGGTGTCGGCACCGGCGTTCATTTTTGGCGGTGAGAGGATGACGACGTTGAGGGTATCGCGGGCGATGCACCCCTCGCGATCGGTGACAGTGAGGATGAAGAGAGTGGAGCGATCAACCTTGACGGTTTGGAGGAGTTGATTGCGGCTGGAGATGAGTGGATGGGGGTTCCACTGGTAACGGTAGGGTGGCGCGCCATCGGAGGCATTGGCACCGATGGTGATGGAGTCGCCAAGGCAGACATAGCGCGTGAACCCCAGCTCAACCTTCGGCGGCTGGCGAACGGTGATGCGGATGGAGTCAATCTTTTGGGCGGTATCTTGACAGGGCAGATCCCCGGCGATTCGCAATGCGCGGACTTTGTAGGTGGTGGTGGTCAGTGGGCTTGCAATGGCGGTGGTGGGGGTGATGGAGCTTAGCCCTGTGGTTGGCGACCACGAGATTTGTGTTGCATTGCCAAGCGCAGAAAGTTGGACCGATCTCCCCTGGCAGATCACGGTATCGGAGGCTTTCAGCGATAGCGAGACGACATTGGCCGCCGGGGTAATCGGCCCCCCCCCCTCGTGATAGAGGTTCTGGACTTGGCTCTCGTTAAGGGCTGTGTCGTACAGCCGAATATCATCAATCGCTCCGGTGAAATAGGAACCAAGCCGGCTAATGCCTTGCCCTATCCAGATACCATTCGTTGTTGTCAGCGAATCGAAGGAGTTGACCATAGAATCTTTGTGGTTTCTGACTCCATCAACATAGCAGCGATATTTTTGTTCAGCAGGGTTTCCTGGGGCCCAGTCATAGACCATCACCACATGGTGCCATCGTCCATCGGCAAAGTCATTGCCTGAGGATGTAGCATCGTTAGCCCCAGCACTTACATGTGGAGCGAATGCAATCCGATACCCTGGGGTAACATCCGTTGGGTCTCTTAACTCTATAGTATATCCGAATTCTTTATAGGATGCGGTGGCAATGCCACTTGAAATCAATGTTCTTCCAACTGATCGGGTAGTTATGCAGGATTTGAACCAGAGGGAGATGGAGTAGCTCCATCGGAACGCCAACGCCTTGGAGTGAGGGATGGAGATGTAATCGTTGACACCATCGAAATTATACGCCGAGAGCGGATTGCCGAAGCGGTCGGCAACCAACACAGCTCCCCCATGAACAGTGCCATGATGCCCATTCCCGCTGGCATCGTTGGCGTTGCCGTTGAAGGGGTAAAACGCAGCCATCGGTTGTCCCTGCCCTGTGGTGATGGAAGCCAGTGTTATCCAGAGTACGATTGCTATGGTTCTCATTACTCTTCTTGATGAATGGAGATGCAAGAACGGTGAGGGAAAAATCTGACAACCGGAACTTACGGCCTGCCTCCCATACGTCGCAAGATGAGCTGGGGGGGAGATTTGTAATCCCCCCCCAAAAAACAGAACCCGCCCACTGCTGAAGCCTTCGGCAGTGGGCGGGTTGGTGTTGTTTTGGTTTGCTTACTTCTTCACCGTCAGCATCCTGGTTTTGCTCCAGGTGCCGCTGGTTAGGGTGTAGTAGTAGTTGCCGGAAGGGAGGTTCGTCACGTCCAGCGTTAGCTCGTAGATTCCAGGTTGCTGGACCTCGTTCACCAACGTCTGGACCAATCGCCCGTTGGCATCGTACAGCACGATCTTGGTGAACCCATCCAACCCCAGCGAGTAGCGGATGTTGGTGACGGGGTTGAACGGGTTCGGTGCGTTCTGGTCCAGCGCGTAGTCGGCACCGGTAAGCTCAATCAGCCGAAGATTCAGCCCGCAGATTGGCGCAAGGCCGGTGGTGGCCGCGCTGGTTTTCACCACGGCGCAGTTTACGTCGTTCAGCGTCACCTTCACGTCCATGCTCCGCTCTGGGTCCTTGGTGAACATCACTCCAAAAGGCATCGTCAGCAGCTTTCCGGTTCCCACCAATGGCGTTGGCGTGACCACATCAATAATCAGCAACCCAGGCTTGCTGGCGGTGTTGAGCGTTGCGGTGGCCCCGGCGGGCGTTAATGCCTCAAGTTTGGCAAGCGTTGCCGGGCGCGATTGCAGCAGATTCGGATCGTAGGTGAAGACCACCGAGTACTCCTTGGCATTCAGTGCCGTCACGTCCTCGTTCAGCAGCACCGTCACGTCCATCTCCTTCCCAAGCTCCACCACGTTATCCTTTCCGCGCCCAGTGATTTGGGTGGTGGTGGAAAGATTTTCGATTGGAGCCGCGCTTCCGCTAACCTCCAACTCATACTCCGTTCCGCCAGGGATGTTTGTGGTGAAGACGATGGTGTCGCGCTGGATAACCCCCGCTTGCGTTGGAACGTAGCGAACTTGAATCAACCGCTTATCCCCTGGCAACACCGTAAACATCAGCGTGGGGTTCGGATCAAGGATGGTGAAGGGGGTGCTGCGCCCGCTTTTGAACCGCATCCCAATCACCTGCAGGTTCGCGCTTCCGGTGTTGGTGATGATTGGCGAAAGCAACGCGCCCACGGTGTCGGTGATGCAAAGGTCGCGGACCGAATCGGTTGCGCCGATAATGGCCGGAGCAAAGAACTGCCCAACCCCCACCCAGTTGCTGGTTGCGTCAACGCCGTCGGCAGTGATTGCGCGGATGCTTGCGCGCCGCTGGCCAATCGCCTGCGCGTTGAAGTAGCCGGTGAACGTCAGCGTGTCGGCCCCTGGGCGCAGAACGATTGGGAACGTTGCGCCGGGTTGCAACGCGTAGCGGAAGTCATCGGTGGTTCCGTCGTTGTCGCTGGTGAACTGGAATCCGGTGATCGCCACGGTGTCGCGGTAGATCGGGTCGCCTGGCATCCAGAACTTGATGGCCATTGCGCTGTCGGTGGTTTTAATCACCCGCGTGCCGAAGTCGTAATCTTGCGTGGCCAATCCGGTCTCCGTCCCAATCCCCGTCAGCACCGATTGGACCGGCTCGGTCTGATTGGTGTTGTGGTCGTAGGTGATGGTGGCCGTGCGTGGGCCAATCGCCGTTGGGGTGAACTCCACTTGCACCTCCAACGAATCCCCTGGCTGCATATCCACATTCACAAACTGCGATTGGTTCAGGATGCGGAAGTCGGAAGTGTTTCCGGTGATTCCCTGCACCCCGGTCACGCGGGCTTGCGTTGTTCCGGCGTTCTTAATCCAAACCGATGCGGGATAGGGTCCGGTCCCAACGCGGCGGCGCGGCCAGTCGTAGCTGGTGGCAAACAGGCTGGCCTGTATCCCCTCACCTTTGTGGACCGAGATGCTGTCGTTGCTTGGATTTGGCGGCGCGTTGTGGCTGAAGACGATCTGGTCCTGGAACGGCCCAACAGCGTTTGGTTGGAACGTTGCGTTGACGGTGATAATCTGGCCAGCGTTCAGGTTCAGCGGGAACGTGAGAGTTCCATGCTGCGAAGTGAAAATTGGCGGATTCGTTCCCGGGTATGCCGAAAGCGTGGTTCCGCCAGTAATCGTCAGCACTCCACCATCGGCGGAGATGTTGCGGATTTCAAACTGGCGGTTCACCAAGGTCCCCACAAGCTGTTTGCCGTAGTCAATATCGGTCACTTGGATGATGGGGGTTGCCGAGCTACCGGTCACCAGCGAGATGTAGTGAAGCCCACAATCATCGGCAACGCCAACGGAGTCGCTGAAGCTGCCGCTTCGGCTGGCGGTGAACTGCACGTCAATCGTCGCGCTTTCGGTTCCGCTTCCGGCGGGTCCAAGCGTTACCGGAACCGAAAGGTTCTTGGTGATTGTGAAGTCGGTGCCGGTTTTCAGCCGCACCTGGCGCACGGTAACGGGGCGGCTGTTCATGTTGGTGATCGTCAGCGTTCTGGTTGCCGTGGCGTTCAGAACCAAGTTCCCAAAGTTGAGGGGATCGGGCTGGATGTCAACATTGAAGGAGGTATAATAGACCGTGTCGCGGCGGAAATTTCCGGAGCGGTCGGTGGAGATCAGCACGGCGCGGGCATCCTTGGTTTGGTCAATCACCCGAAGCTGGAACGTGGTTGTGCGGTTCCCGGTCTCGAACGTTGTGGGGACGAACAGTTCATAGTTGTAGGTCTGGAGTGTGTCCGGGTCCAGCCAGATGAAGGCAAGGTTCGAACGTGAGGCTTCCTCGTCCGGCATATCGTTCACCACGCCATCCACGGTGCCGTCGCAGTTTTGCTTCATGGTTACGTCGGGGGCAACGGTGTCCTTAATCCGGAGGTCGCCCAACGCAGCCGAAAGTGGGTAGCCGTAGCTGTCGAAGTTGCTGAAGCCGTAGATGTAGCCGGCAAACGGATTTGGCCCGCGCATCCGGTAGGTTCCTGGGGGGATTTTAAAGGTTGCCCCCATGTATGTTTTCCCGTTCAATTGGGTTGGATATTTCCGCACCGTTGGGGCGTACTTCGCCATCAGCAAATCGAACTGGTCGCTTCCCCCCTGGGCAATCTCAATCTGGTACAGCCCCGCCGAATCCACCGCAAGGTTGATGTAGTTATCCTGGAAATCATCCTTGGGTGTGGTGAACACCAAGTCGTTCTGGTACTGCTCCACCGGGGTCAGCACAAGAAAGAAAGGATCGGTGGGAACGCCGTTGGTCCCTTCGTAATACTGGGAGGTGTTGTACTGGGCCACCATGATCGGTTTGTCGGAGGAGAACTCCATCGGCAGCGGTTCTTCCGGCCGGATTTCCAAGAAACCGTAGCCAAGCTCACCCCCCTTTCCGGGGATGGTGCCATACAGGGTTCCGTTGATATAGACCTTTGCGTCGGGTTCGCCGGCAAAGATCCGGTAGATCGGCCCTTTCGCACGCGTTTTGATCGGCATTGCGTGATAGACCTTCCCCCACGTGCTAATCGGCAGCAGCATCTCGGTGATATGGTCGCAGCAGCAATACTGGAGTTCGTTAGGGATGTACGTGCAGTTGTTCCCCGCAGTGACGGCCACGGGCTTGGTGGAATAGATGTACGTTCCCGTTAAATCGCCACCGTAGCCGATGGACATCGAGGAGAAGACATCCCCTTTGTCGAGGGAGATGGAGAAGGTGCTGCCGGCGGGGTGGTTTGGCGAACTCATCGGGTGGCTGATCGTGACCAACGTCCCGTCGTACGGGGCGGCGATCATGTACTGCGACGGCAACTTCTGCACCGTGCCGTCGGTTACCGAGCCGTAGGTGGAGATGATGTACTCCTGGCCCAGGGCGTTCACCGGCAATGCCAGCAACCCATCGCTTGAGTACTTCAGGCGGTTGATTCCATAGACCACGATTGGCGCTTCGGCTTCGATACGTACGGCGCGTTTTTTATAGACCTCGTCGTCCGGCACGTCAGTCTGGTCGTCGCGAACAAGGATTTGCCCTTCGATGTTATCAAGGTCAACGGTGACGATGTCGTAGGGGATTGTGTAGAAGGTCTTCTTGAACTGCTGACCCACCCAGACGTTCACGCGGGTGCGAACGCCGGAAGTGATGTAGAAGCGGATGTATTTCTGGCCGCCAGGAGTCCCTGCTTCCCAGTTTGCTGGGAACGATAGATAGAACTCCTTCCCAACATTGTTCAGCCCAAACGGAACGGGAAACTTGTTCCCGCTTGGCGCGCCCTGCGCCAGTAATTGCATCGTTCCGCCGATACCCAGCAGCAGCAGCAGTGCAATGCGGATCAATGGTTTCATGAACGACTCCCTCGGTAAGTGTTGTTTGATAGATTCTTGGTTGTTCAGAGTTATGCAACGGTCAGGTTTTGGGGGAAGCAAGCGGGGTACGGAGTTAGGGGGGGAACCCCTGTTGGGCAAGAAATGGGAATGCCTGTTTCTTCAAAGAACAAGGAGATGATACTCCTTCCAGGCGATTGGTATCGCTATCCGCCGCTCAATAGAAGATGCTGGCAGGGCCGAAGAAGTTACAGAACCCCAGAGAAGCGGGGGGAAGGGGTGCGGCAAACGGTACGGAGCGGTAAGAATAGCGCGTCGTCAATCGGCATCCACCACCACGCCGTCCTGCATATGCAGCACGCGGTCGGCACGCTGGGCAAGGGCATCGTTATGGGTAACGATGATGAAGGTCCGTTGGTCGCGGCGGCTGATCTCCCAAAGCAACGCGTGCAGCCGCTCGCCCGTTGCGGAATCAAGGTTGCCGGAAGGTTCGTCGGCAAGGACAAGCTGGGGCTGGGGGATTAAGGCGCGGGCAACGGCAATCCGCTGCTGCTCGCCTCCGGAAAGCTCGCTTGGTTTGTGGCCGGCGCGGTCTTGCAATCCAACCAATCCCAAATATTCAGCCCCTTGCGCCATCGCCTCGCGCATCGGGAGGCCGCGGATCAGCAGGGGCATCGCCACGTTCTCCAGCGCGGTGAACTCCGGCAACAGATGGTGGAACTGGAAGACGAACCCAACGTTCCGGTTGCGGAAATCGGCAAGTGCCTTTGGGTTCATTCCCTCCAATCGTCGCCCAACAATCTCCACTTCGCCGCTGGTTGCTTTGTCAAGCCCGCCAATAATATGAAGCAGCGTGCTTTTTCCCGCCCCCGATCTTCCCACAATCGCCACCACTTGCCCGGGGTCAATGTCCAACGTCACCCCACGCAGCACCGAAAGCGATTTCCCCTCAATCTGGTACTCCTTTGTTACCCCCCGAAGCCGAACAACAGGCGATGGATGATTCATGCAACCAAGATACAGCCAAAAGGGGAAAACGTGAACCGAAAAAATGAAAGAGCCGCCGCTACCCTTCGGTCGTCCCTGGACGAACCGGTAGCCGAAGGTCTTGAGCCTTCGGCGTCTAATTCTGAGGAACGACTGGGCAGGCTAAAGACCTGTTATCAATCCCGACGAAGGTCGGGGTCGCTACCCTTGGCTACTCATACCGCAATGCCTCAATCGGGTCCAGCTGCGAGGCCTTCCAGGCGGGAAAGCTGCCGAAGAGGATGCCGATCAACAAACAGATCCCCACCGAAATGCCGACCGATCCCCACGGTATCGGGGCCACGATGCCAAGCAACGCACCCACCGCAAGGCCCATTCCCACGCCGATTCCGATTCCGATCAGCGCGCCCAGCTGGCAAAGCGTTACCGCCTCGATGATAAACTGCGAAAGGATGTTCCCCGAGGTCGCCCCAACGGCTTTGCGGATTCCAATCTCCCGCGTCCGCTCCTTCACCGATACCAGCATGATGTTCATAATTCCAATCCCGGCGGCCAGCAACGCGAACCCGCCGCAGATTGCGCCAAACCATGCCACGTATTTCGTGATCCCCCCGAAGGTTTCGCTCAGCGACTCGTTGGTGATTACCTCAAAGTCGTTCTCTTCGCCAATATCCAGCCGCCGGATGATCCGCATCAGCCCAATGGCCTGGTCCATCGCCTCCTCTAACTTCTCAATCGAAGGGGCGCGGATTGCCATGCTGACGCTGGAACCCCACTCATCAAAAAACCGGCGGGCCGCGCTGGTGATTGGGATCAGCACAAAATTGTCCTGGCTTTGGCCAAACACCGCCCCCTTGCTTTGCAACACGCCAACCACCGTGTAGGGATAGCCGTTCAGTTTTATCTGCTTCCCAATCGCGCTTCGGTGGCTGAAGAACTTGTTGGCGATGTCGGCAGCAATCACCACAACGTCCGATCCGTTCTGCACGTCCATCGGGTCAATCGAGCGCCCTTCTTCGATGGCGTAATCGTTGGTGGGAAGGTACGATTCATCGCCGCCAACAATGAAGAACGTTGGGTCGCTTGCTTTCTCCTCGAACTTTATCACCACCCCGCCGATGAAGTTGGTGAGCGAGATATTTTCGGCAGCGGTGAAACGGCTCTTGAAGTCCATTGCCTGGCGCAGCGTCACCTGCGGGCGGCGGTCGCCAGCGCCCCCCATCTCGAATGCGGGGTCGCGCTGGATGATAAATGTGCTGCGCCCCAGCGATTCCAGCTGCTTGTCAATGCTTGCGGTCAAGGCCCCGACGGCGGCGGCCACGCCAACAATGGCGAACACCCCAATGGAGATTGAAAGCAACGTCAGCCCCGCCCGCAGCTTGTTTGCACGGATTGCCCCGACCGCCATTCGGACCGATTCGGTGACTTGCATAGTTGGTTAGAATGCTGTTGTTGTTCTGGTTTCTGCTGCGGCAACCCACGCTACTCAGCACGCAACGCCTCAACCGGGTCCAGCCGCGAGGCACGGAAGGCGGGGATGATTCCGGCAAGCACCCCAACCGCCACCGAGACCACCGCCGCCAGTATCAATTGCGAGATGGAGATGGTGGAGTCCAGCACGTCAATCTCCCAATATTTCTCAGCGGCGTAGGAACCGGCATAGGCCACTGCCGAGGTCAGCACCACGCCGATTGCTGTTCCAATCAAGCAGAGCAGAATGGACTCCACCAAAAACTGCTGCAACACCGAGCTGCGGGTTGCGCCGATTGCCTTGCGGATGCCGATCTCCTTGGTGCGCTCCACCACCGAGACGAACATGATGTTCATAATCCCAATGGAGCCAACAAGGAAGGATAGGCCGGTCATCACCAGCCCCACGCCCCAAACAATCGCCCGAAGCTGGTCCGACTGTTTGCGGAATTGATCCTGGGTGTTGATGCTGAAATCATCCCGCTGCCCCAGCCCGATGGACCGGACCTCGCGCATGGCCCCCAGCGTGGCATACCGGACATCCTCCACGCGGTCAACGCCCCCGGCTTTCACGTTGATGACCACGCGGATGCCGTTGCCGTACAGCCCAAAAAATCGTTTGATGGGGATCAGCAATTGGTCGTCCACCATGTCGGCAAGAAGCGATCCACGTTTGGGCATAACGCCGATCACCGTGAACGGTATCCCCTCGATTTTCACCACGCGGCCCACGGCATCACCTTTTGGGAAAAGGCTTTTGGCGACGTTCGCGCCAATCGCCACCACAAACCCACCCGATTGCTCCTCGATCTCCGAAAAAAACCTCCCCTCTTTCACGTTGCCGCCATACATATCAATGTACTGGGCGGTGGTCCCGAACACCACTGCCGAGGTCAGCTCTTCATCGCCATACCGCACCGATGCGCCGTTGGCACGTGCTGTGGGAACAACATACTCGGCAACGGTCAGCCGTTGGCGCACGCGTTCGTATTGGTCGAAGGTGATGTTCTTCCGGTTGCGATTCTCGAACCAATCGCCATCGCCGGCCCAATTGAATTTGTCAACATACAGGATGTCGTCGCCGAAGGTGGCAAGGGTGTCGTCCAGCACATTATCCAGCCCGGTAAGCAGCCACCCCATCAGCAGCACAAAGAAGATGCCAATCACCACGCCAAGCGTGGTCAGCGCGCCGCGCATTTTGTTGGCGGTTAAAGCCGAAACGGCAAGGCGGATGCTTTCGATGAACTGTGTCATGGCGTTGCCGGCGTGGTTGCGGCATTCATCTGGATACGGTGTGGATTGGGGGTGTCGCTCTCGATCCGGCCATCGCGGACGCGGATGATGCGTGCGGCGTTGCGCGCCACGTCTTCTTCGTGCGTCACCAGAACAATGGTGTTCCCCTTGCACCACAAATCCTCGAACAGCCGCATGATATCAATGCCGGTTGCGGTGTCAAGGTTCCCGGTTGGCTCGTCGGCAAGGATGATGGAGGGGCGGGTGACCAGCGCGCGCGCAATCGCCACGCGCTGGCGTTGCCCGCCGGAAAGCTCGTTCGGTTTGTGGGTCATCCGGTCCTCCAACGCCACGTGGCGCAACGCCTCAACCGCCCGCTCGTGGCGTTCCTGGCGGCTTACCCCGGCATAGACCAGCGGAAGCTCCACGTTTTTCACCGCATCGTTCCGCGCCAGCAAGTTGAACGTCTGGAACACGAACCCAATCTGCTGGTTGCGGATGCGCGCAAGCTCGTTGTCGCTCATCTTGGAGACCAACTCCCCCTCAAAGTAGTAGTCGCCGCCGGAGGGGGTGTCAAGGCAGCCGATGATGTTCATCAGCGTTGATTTGCCCGAACCGGAAGGTCCCATAATTGCCACGTACTCGTTCCGGCAAATCGTTAGCGAGACATCGCGAAGGGCGTGGATCGTCTCGGCCCCCATGGTGTACCGGCGCGAGATGTGCTGGATTTCGATGATCGGCTCCCCGACCCCTGTTGGCTGGGTGCTCATGCTACTTCTTTTCCCCCTTCTTCTTATTCTTTTCCGACTCCAACTCAATCCGAACTTTGGAACCGTTCTCAAGGTCCTTGGAGATTGCTTTGTAGCCGCCGCTGACAACTTCCTCACCCTCGTTCAACCCGCTTTTGATCTCGTAATATTGGTCGTCGCGGATGCCATACTCCACCTTGCGTGCAACCACCGTGTCGCCAGATTTCACGAACACCATCGGCTCCGCTTTTTCTTCCTTCTTCGATGCCAGCTTCAGGTTCTTCACGTTCCGTTCTTTCTGTTCGGCGGCGCGGATGGAGTCTTCTTCCTTGTTCTCATCACGCGTCGTCACCGATTGCAGCGGCACAGAAAGGACGTTCTTGGCGGTTGCGGTTTTTACCGTTGCGGTGGCGGTCATGCCGGGCCGCAGCCGTGGGTCCGGGTTCACGAAACGGACGCGCACCTCGAAGTTGGTCACTTGGTCCGTGGTCCCCAATCCGGTTTGCTTTGGCGAGTTGGCGATTTGGCTGACGTAGGCTTGGAACTTCTCGTTGGCAATGGCATCAACCTCCACGGTGGCGGTGTCGCCCAGCTTCACCTGGACCACGTCATTTTCGGAGACATCCACCACGGATTCAATCACGCTTAAATCGGCAATGGTCATGATTTCGGTCCCGGTCATCTGGATTGCTCCAACGACTTTCTCCCCAACCTTGCTGTTCAGCTTCACAATGGTCCCACTGATTGGGGCGCGGATGGTGGTTTTGTTCAGCGACTCGCGGACCATGCGTGCGTTTGCGCGGGCTTGGTCCACGGTGAACCCAGCGGCATCCACCTCGGCTTCGGAGATTTGGACCTGCGACTTTGCGTTGTCCAGCTCCTGCCGGGTGGAAAGATTTTTGTCGAACAATTGTTGGACCCGTGCAAGCTCCGTTTGCTGGCGAAGCAACCCAGCCTTTGCCGAAGCAAGTCGCGCTTGCGCTGCGGAGATTGCCGCCTCCGATTCCGCTTGCTGGGCAAGCATGGATTGCGGGTTGATCTTCACCAGCACCTGCCCTTTCTGGACAACGTCCCCTTCCTTCGCCCCCAGGAAGACAATCTCGCCACTGACTTCGGAGGAGATAACAAGCTGGGTTTCGGGGTCAATGGTTCCGCGGCCATAGACGGTTTGGGTGATGTCGCGGCGTTGGACCTTTTCGGTTTCCACCACGATTCCTTCTCCATCGCTATCGCGAAGCAGCATGGCAGCAATGGAGCCGCCAAGCAGCACGGCAAGGACAATGCCAACGATCAATCCGGTGCGGCTTTTCTTTTTTGGAGGTCGGCGGTTTGTTCTGGTCTCGGCCATGAAAATGCCTATCTGTGGTTTCGTTGTAAGTGTGAATTGCTTGTTGCTTCGTTGGGTTGCCGCTTGCGCACGCGCGGGCTTATTCCTGGCCCAATTGGTAGCGGACTTCGTACAAGGCAAGGCGGTAGTTGAACACCGCGTTGACGTTGTTGATTTGGGCGTTCAGATATTGGGCGTTTGCCAGAAGGTAATCGCTGTAATTGCCAACGCCAACCTTGTAGCGTTCGTCGGCGGCGATGCGACTTTGGCGCGATGCCTGCACCGATTTGTTTGCCGCCAGCAGCTGCCGCTCGGCCCCGTCCAGCCGGGCAATCGCTTGCTGAAGCTCGGCGTTCAGTTGGACCTGCAGCTGTTGCAGCTCAAGCTCCGATTGCTTCAGCTGCGCCTGGGCAAGCTGCACCGACTCGCTGGTGCGGAATCCATCAAACGGTGAGTAACTCAGGTTCAGGCTAACGTCGGCATTGTCGGAGCTGTACTCCGGGACCTTCTGCCAGCTGTAGCCCAGCGTTGCCGAAAGGCTTGGGTAATAGCTCCCTTTGGAAGCGTCCACCAAGAACCGGGCGGCATCAATGTTCAGCCGGGCGGCCTCTACTTCGCGCCGTTGTTCCAACTGCTGTTTGGCAAGCTCGCCAACGTTGCGGAACGCTGCGCGGTTGCGGGCAATCTCGTTTGTGTCAATCGTGGCGGCAACCCCTGCGTTGGAAAGCTGAAGTTCGGTAAGTGGCGAAACGTTCAGCAGCTGCTTCAGGGTGTTCCTGGCGATGGTGGCATCGGTGATTGCTTGCTCCAGCGCAAGCTCACCATTGGCAACCTCTGCTTCCTGGGAATAGACGCTGGTCATCAGCCCAACGCCCCCTTCCACCAAGCCTTTCAGCCGTGCAAGTTGTTCGCGGGCAACCTCCAGATCGTTCTTCCGCACGTCCATAATCTGCTCGGCCCTAAGCGCGTTCAGGAAGGTGCTTCGGGCTTGGAAGGCAATGTCGGCGCGGGTTTTGTTCAGGGTTTCCAACGTGGCATCGTACGATGATTGGGCCGCGCTGTAGTTGGCGGAGTTCGCAAAGCCGTTGAACAGCACCACGCTGGTTGATGCGTTCGCGCTCAGGATATTATCGGGCTGATTGCCAGGGATTTTCGTCCCCTGAATCACCACATCGCCCGAGGTAAGCGGTTTGGTGTAGCCCGCCGAGAGGTTCACCGTTGGAAGGAACGCGCCGAACGCGCTGGTAAGCCGCGCCCCCGCCGATTCCACACCGATCCGCGCACGCTCAACCTCCAAGTTGCGGTCCAGGGCAATCTGCACCGCTTGGTCAATGGTGATGGTTGTCGGGATCCCCGGGGTCTGCGCAGCAAGCTGCGACGCAGCCGATAGCAGCAATGCAGCACTCAGGATTTGTAAGCGTCGTGGCAGTTTCATGGGTCGGCCCCTACGGGGCGTTTTTTGGAGAGTTGCGGAAGGAATGAAAACAGCGGAGACCTGATTGCCGGCATAACAATCAGGTCTCCACGTACTTGCTGGGTGCGTTGTTTCCGGCGTTAGAACGCAACCACTTTTTTCGCTGTTTGGTAGATGTCGTCGGCATTCAGCAGAATTGCTTTTTCCAACACTGGCGAGAACCCAACGGGGGTGTCCTTGCTTCCAACGCGCATTACCGGGGCATCCAAGTGGCTGAAGCATTCCCCCATGATGGTGGCGATAATTTCCCCGGCCACCCCGCCGGTGATGTGATCCTCGTGGGCAACCAACGCACGGCTGGTTTTCCGGACCGCGGCCATGATTGCCCCAACATCCATTGGGCGGATGGTGCGCAGGTCCAACACCTCGGCCTCAATCCCCTCAGCCGCCAACTTCTCCGCCGCTTGAAGCGACAGGTGGACGGCGTTGCCGTAGGTGATGATCGCCAAGTGCTTCCCTTCGCGGCGGGTGCGCGCCACGCCAAACGGAACCTCGAATCCATTGGGAACAACCGTCTTTGCCCAAGCATGGTTGTACAGATATTTTGGCTCCAGGAAGATGTTCATCCCACGCGAACGGAGGCAGGTGCGCAACAGCCCTGCGGCATCGTCGGCAAAGGCGGGATAGACCACGCGCATCCCAGGAAGCGATTGCAACGTTGCCTCGATTGTCTGCGAGTGGTACAGCCCGCCGGTGATGTAGCCGCCGGAAGCAATGCGGATGGTGACGTTCGGCGAGAACTGGCCGCGTGTGCGCCAATACTCATGGCCCATCTCCACCGTTTGCTCCATTGCCGGCCAGAAGTAATCGGCGAACTCGGCCCCTTCCACCAGCATCCGGATGTTGTCGTTGAAGCGGCTGAATCCGTTGGCCGAGCCAACGATGTAATCTTCGGCAATCGGCGCGTTGTGGACCCGGGCGTAGCCGAACTCCTGCTGCATCCCTTTGGTGACGTTGAAGATTCCCCCTTTCTCCTTGTTCGCCACATCCTGGCCCCAGATGAACGTGTCGGGGTTGTGGCGGAATTCTTGCTTCATCGTCTCGTTCAACGCCTGCAGCAGGGTCATCTCCTCGCCGGCTGCGGTGCGGTTTTCCGTGGCGTTGTAAGGTTCCGGGAGGAAGAAGTCTTTGTACGATTCCGGCGACGGGTCGGGGGTTGCCTCGGCCTTGTCGGCAGCGTCCAGCATCTCCGTTTTGTTCTCCTTCTCCAGGGCCTTCAACTCATCGTCGGTGGCGATTCCTTCGGCAACAATCAGCGTGCGCAGCTTTTTCAGCGGGTCACGCGATTTGGCTTCGGCAAGTTCTTCGGGGGAGCGGTACAGTTCGTGGCGGTCGCTGTTGGAGTGCGACCCGATGCGGGCGCAATCGGCATGGACCATCGCCGCGCCGGCTCCCGATTTCACATACTCCATCGCCTCCTGCAACCCGCGCCACGAATCAATCACGTCGGTTCCATCAACCTCAACAATCTTCATGTTGGGGAAGCCCTTGAAATTGTCGCTGACCACTTGGTTGGCCATTGCGTCGTGCAGCGGGACCGAGATGCCGTAGCGGTTATTCTGGATCACGAACACCACCGGCAGCTTGCCATGCGTTGCGCCGTTGACCGCTTCGTAGAAATAGCCCTCGGCGCAAGCCGATTCGCCGCCGGAATAGAAGACAATGGAATCGGAGTTGTAGTACTTCACGGCTTTGGCCAGCCCCACCGCTTGCGGCGCGTGGTTGCCGGTGCAGCTTGAGACGTTCTGGATGTTGATCGAGGGCTTGGCGAAGTGGTTCGACATATGCCGCCCACCGCCGGCAACGTCGCCATCTTTGGACAATCCGTTCAGGATAATCTCGTACGGGGTGATCCCCGCAGCAAGCGCGGTCATCAGGTCGCGGTAGTAGGGGAACAGGAAGTCATGCCCCTGCCGGAAGGCAAGCCCCAACGCAAGCTGAATCCCTTCGTGGCCGGCGCATGGCGCGTGATAGCTCCAGCCCTTTGCTTGCTTCAGGTAGTTGGCGGCTTTTTCATCAAGGATTCGGCCCAAGTGCATCAGGCGATACCATCCAAGCAGTGTGGCGTTATCGGGGCGGTGCGCAATGCTTGGCGCGCTAGCCCCGTTGGCTGCGCTGGCAACAGCTTCTACGCTTTTGGCTGGGGCCGAAGCCGCCACCGCAGCAGGGGATTTCCCTCCCCCTTTTCCTTTGGCTTTTGTCCGACTTGCGTTCATGGGTTTATTCGACAATTGAGAGATGTTCGGGCTGGTTAATGCGATCACTTTGCGGGGGTCAAATATAGTTAGGCACTGCCGAAAGGTGCAGCCAAAGGGCCAATTTGTTACATGGTATTTTGGCCGCCCAAATGCCTTGCCCAGCAGTAAAGGTTCGGCATATTGCACCTCCGAATTTCCTCCTTGCTTCCCCATTGATGAACCTGTTTAACCAGCTCCGAATTTACCCGAAGCACAGCCTATGATCCGCACACTACTGCTGGGATTGTTCTTCGCCTGCGTCCTTCTTGCGCCGCCGGCAACCCTTTCCCAAGACTCGCTCCGCTACTACCGTTTGTACCTGAAGGATAAAGGGGCTGGGATAACGTTCCGCTATCTATCACCCGGGGATCCGCTGTACCCGCAAGCCACCGCGCACCTTACCCCACGGGCATTGCAACGCCGCGCAAAAGTGCTGCCGGAAAACCAGCGCGTCAGCACCGACGATCTGCCGATCTACCAGCCCTACCTTGACGCGATTGGAAGCACCGGGGCGGAAATCGCACAGCAAAGCCGCTGGCTGAACAGCGTGATGGTCCGCACCGATTCGGCAACGTACCAGAAGCTGCTGGCCCTTCCGTTCCTTGATTCAATCCGAACAGCGCGGACGCTGCAGCCCATGCCGAACCCCTTCGGCAAATCCACAGCCCGAACCCACGACGATGCCCCGCACGCCAAGGCTGGCGAGTGCATCACCAACCAATACGGGCTGGCCACAACCCAGAACGTGGTGATGGGATTCGACCAAGCCCACCAAATGGGAATTGCAGGGGAAGGGGTCCTGATTGGAGTGATGGATGCTGGCTTCGACTGGCGCAACCACCTTGCGCTGCGGAACGCCAACGTGATTGGCGAGCGCGACTTTGTTTATGGCGACTCCAGCACGTACGACCTTCCGGGCGAGGTCAATTCCGAGGGGCACGGAACCATTGTTGCCAGCACCATTGCGGGCTACTTGCCGGGGAAATTTATCGGCGGCGCGCCGCGGGCAACGTTCCTGTTTGCCCGCACCGAGGACATCCGCCGCGAACGGAATATTGAGGAAGATCATTACGTGGCGGGGTTGGAGTGGCTGGAATCGCAAGGGGTGGATATCACCAACGCCTCGCTTGGCTACACCACGTTCGACCCACCAGAGCAAAACCACACCTATGCCGAGCTTGACGGAAAGACTGCGTTTGCTTCGCGGGGCATCAACAAGGCCGCAACGCTTGGGGTGCTGTGCGTCAACGCCGCAGGGAACGACGGCGCAAAAAGTTGGCGATACGTGGGCGTTCCTGCCGAAGCCGATTCGGCAGTGGCCGTTGCCGCCGTTGACTCGGCTGGCCAGATTGCAGCGTTCAGCAGCCGTGGGTTTCGCGGAAGGGGGCTGAAACCTGATGTTGCCGCAATGGGGGTGAAAGTGTTTGGGGCCGACGCTTCCGACACCGCACGCATCACCTCGGCCCAGGGGACCTCACTTGCTTCGCCGTTGGCCACTGCCGCCGCCGCGCTCCTTCTTTCAGCCCGCCCCGATCTGAAGCCGTGGGAGGTTCGCCAGCTGCTTACCAGCACCGCGGACCACGCAACGTCCCCCGACACCGCCTACGGCTACGGCCTTATCAACGTGGGGCGCGCACTGCTGAAGTTAAGCCAGCAAAAACCGTTTATTGGATTCCCAAAAGCGGGCTACGCCAACGGGCGGCTGGCGGTTATCGGATGGGTTAGCGCGCCGCACGCCGCCGGAACCGAAGCCACCGCCCGGCCAATAACCCTGCAAGCCGTGAACCCCGCAACCGGGGAGCAATGGGAAGCCCAAGCAATCCCGCCGTACTCCGGAATCGCTCAATGGAATTTGGACCTGCCAAACCTGGGCAAAACGCCCGGCGGCGACTCGCTGGTGCTGACCTTCACGTTGGGCACCGAGGTGCTTCGCACAACCGGGCTACGGATTGAAGGGGAAGCGGCCACGCCAGCAAGTTTCCTGTGTGGAGAGGTGGTTCCAACCCAGACGATAATCACGAACGCCGCGCCGAACCCGCTTCGTGGCCAAACCACGATTACGTTCTCCATCGAGCGCGACACCCACGTGGCGTTGCGGGTCTTCAATACGCTTGGCCAACAGGTGGCAACACTGATTGATGCCCAGCTTCCCGCCGGGCGGCACAGCGTCCGGTTCAATCCGGCGGGGCTTCCTTCTG
Organism: Chlorobiota bacterium; assembly: GCA_016710285.1. Taxonomy (NCBI): domain Bacteria; kingdom Pseudomonadati; phylum Chlorobiota; species Chlorobiota bacterium. The sequence goes on from JADJXR010000001.1 coordinate 643,481, forward strand.
GCGCATATCATTACAGCCTTGTTGCCGGAAGCGAAGCATCTTCCGCACCGTTGATCTACCTGCCGTAAGGCAACGGCATACCTTGCTTCCCATACTCCATGAGCAACACCATTACCGACCAACAGGAGCCGCGCAAACGGTTCTCGCTGCGTGACTCCTTTGCCAGCACACGTTTCGTGTACCGCTACCTGAAACCCTACCGATGGAAATTTTTCTTTTCGATTGTGGCGTTGCTTCTTTCCTCCGGGACCAGCCTTGCCTTCCCGTGGCTTAGCGGGCTGCTGATTGGCGTTGCCACCAACGCAAGCCAGCATCCCGGGTGGACGCTGGAGGGGGTGGCGGCGTTGGCGTTTGGGATCTTGGTGGCGCAATCGCTCTTCAGTTTCATTCGGATGTACAGCATCAGCGAGGTGGCCGAGCGTTCCCTTGCGGACCTTCGCCGCGACCTGTTTGCGCGGATGATCCGGATGCCGATGAACTTCTTCAACGCCAGCCGTGTGGGTGAGCTTTCCAGCCGCATCAGCGTTGACATCAACACCATCCACACCACGCTTACCACCACCACTGCCGAGCTGATCCGCCAGACGATTATTATGATTGGCGGGCTTGGGCTTATCATCTACACCAGCCCACGGCTAACGCTGTTGGTGCTGGTCCCAATCCCCCTGATTGTTGCGATTGCCGTTGGGTTCGGGCGGGCAATCCGTGCCGGAAGCAAGCGGGTCCAGGACCTGTACGCCCAGCTGAATGTGACGGTGGAGGAAACGCTTCAAGGCATTGCCGTTGTGAAAGGCTTCACCGCCGAACAGCGCGAGACCGAACGCTACCAACACCAGATCGCCGACATTGTTGGCGTTTCGCTGAAGGTGGCGCGCTCCCGTGGGGCGTTTATCAGCTTTATCATCTTCATCCTGTTCGGCGGCATCACCGGGGTGATTTGGTACGGCGGGACGCTGGTGCAAACCGGCCAACTCTCCATTGGTGCGCTGGCCACGTTCATTTTGTACGCGGTGTTTGTTGGCGGGGCAATGGGGAGCTTTGCGGATTTGTACAGCTCGATCCAACGTGCGGTGGGGGCAAGCCAGCGGGCCAGAGAGTTGTTGCTGGATGAAGAGATTGAGGCGTTGGAACGTGAGGGGGAGCAAGCAATCCACGAGGGTGATATTGAGTTCCGCAACGTCCGGTTCCGCTACGCCACCCGCCCTGATATTGAGGTGATTCGGGGGATCAGTTTTGCGGTTCCGGCGGGTTCCAGCATTGCGTTTGTTGGCGCGTCGGGCGGGGGGAAAAGCACCATTGCGGCGTTGCTGGCACGGCTGTACGAGCCGGAAAGCGGGATCGTGGCGGTGGGGGGGCGCGACGCACACAGCTACCCGCTTGGCCAGTATCGCGAAGCCATTGGGATTGTCCCGCAGGAGATCACACTGTTTGGCGGAACGATTGCGGAGAACATCGGCTACGGGAAGGAAGGGGCAACCGAGGCAGAGATCACCGAGGCGGCACGGCTTGCCAACGCCCATGATTTCATCACCGGGTTTCCCGAAGGGTACGCGACGATTGTTGGGGAGCGTGGGGTGCGGCTATCGGGGGGGCAGCGCCAGCGGATTGCGATTGCGCGGGCAATCATCAAAAACCCAGCAATCTTGGTGCTGGACGAAGCCACCAGCTTCCTTGATGCCGAGTCGGAGCACGCCGTGCAGGAGGCATTGCGCCGGGTGATGCAGGGCCGCACAACCGTGATTATTGCTCACCGCTTAAGCACCATCCGCCACGCTGCAACGGTGGCGGTGATGGCGCAAGGGGAGATTGTTGAGCTTGGAACCTACGCCCAGCTTATCGCCGCCGACGGGCGTTTTGCGCGGCTGGTTCGGCTGCAACAACAGATGGGGGAGGATGTTTTGCACGAGGAGTTGATCGCGCCATAATCTTGGGATCGGCTGGTGTGATTGCCGTATCAACTGATGTTCGTGCTATTTCTTTCGCGCTATCTCTATTGCGGGTTCTGTGCGTTTCATCAGTGGATCTTTGACAGGTCCACCCCGGCAGGAAGCCCTTGTGGGAATCGGGCAAACTTATGCATCTCCGATTCTGGTGCCTCCACATAAAATGCTGTTGTGGTCGCATTAAGGGTTGTCGCCCCCCCCCATACCAAGGTTACTGGCAGTGAACCTATGAGATACCAACCATGGCTAAGAGTAAGAGTAACTAATCCAGCAAACCATATCCCAGCGGTAGTTGGCGAATTTGTTGTGCGGGCAACCCGCAGGTCTATTGATCCAATTAACGTTTTGGGAATGGCACCGATCCATGTGTTGGGCACCAACAACCGTTGCCCGATATCGCTGATGTAGCTGGAATCAGCAATGAAACTCAGGACGTACAGTGTGTCGCTTTGGATAGCCAGAAGTTCGCCATCAAAAATCGGGTCTTTGTTGGCATTGAATAGCGTTACGTCGGCCCCTTTGGTATGGGTCATGATAGCCTCCGGTTTGGGTAAATGCGAGTATCCCACGCATCCCACAAACGACGCAGCCACCATCAACAGCCCTATCGTGATATTGATTTTCATCGTTCTTCCTCGGTTATTGAATGACCTTTGATGACCAGAACTCTTGCTCCATTCCCCCTTCCATCCCTTTGAATTCCACCGCTAATTCGCGCCACACAACCGGATTGTTTGCCGCCAGGGCCATTAGCTTGGGAAGTTGTGGAGGGTTGTTCCACGCCGGGCGCATCCATTCCAGATAGTAGCCTTTGCTACGAACAAAAAACTGTGCGTTGCCGGCATCGTTCGTGCCAAACGAAGGTTGTGGGAAGATCAACGAGAACTGATCGCCGGGTAGGCTAAGCAGGTACTGCTGGTCATCCCCGCGAAGCTGGCGTATGGCAGCCGTGTCGGGGGTGCCGTTACGCTGCACATCTATCGGATGCAAAACGGAGGGGACGCGCAACCCGACGATGGTGGCCAGCATTGCACAATCCAACCGCCAATGCCCTTGTGTTAGCCGCAACTTCACGCGCAGGCTATCCTTCGCGTTGGCGGCTGCAGGGATTGGCACCAGCATCAGGTTCCGCGCCAATGGCCCATATTCTTTGAAGGTCCCCACCGAATCCCACCGCTGGGCCGTGCTGTTCCAGACGAAACAATCAATTCCCCCCAACAGGTCTTCGGCACTGCGAAACGCATGGCGCAAGGACGAATCCGATTCAATAGCAGCAAAGACATCGGAAACAGAATGCCCCATCCAAGAAAGCGCAGTATAGAATAAGAATGTGGAGAGAAGGGATTGCCGGAAACCAAGGATAAGCGCGCCATTGCCTTGCGTTGGATACGGGAATTGCAGGGTGATCTCCTCGCGCAATTGAAGATTTTCGCCATTGGTTCGGCTGGTGCGTTCGTTGCCATCAAACTGGCTAAGCAACCACGCGGCATCACCTTCTTTTGCAGCGGCATGGCTTGGCGGGGTGATGTTCGTTACAGCGTAGAATTGCTGGTCGCTCCCCTGCACAATCTGCTCGCCGCTGTGGCACGGGACCGCAAGCAGCGCCACCGAATTCACAACGTGGGTTTCGTAGGCTTCGTTCTTCATCGTCAGCCGATGCCTGCCTTGCCGGTCAACGATGGGCGGATGCTGCAATGGGTCGGTGTCCGCTGCCTCCAACGATGGCGCAATCGAACTTGAAAAACCTTCAGCATCGGCATAATGAACGCTGGTGGAAGGTCCGGAATAGAAGGTTGGGCAAGAACCGAAACAAGCCTTTGGATTAGTAATGCACGCAATGGTGATCGCTGCATTCATAACGGTGAGTTCCATTAGGTATCCTGTCACCGCACCATCCAATGACTCAATCGGCCGGTTAGTCTCAATAATGGCAATGTCCGCAGCTTGCAACGCCACTGCACCGCTATCAATAAACAAGCGGTTGACGTCGTATCGGCTGGCAGCGCCCGTAACGGTTTTCCCTAGCGAGTCGGCGACCCACCCCGAAACGAACACAAAGACCTCCCCGTTTTTCATGTGAACCTTCAAATAATCAGGCGCGGGGTTGGCCGTATGGATCATTGTGTTCACATCGCTGTAAGTGCTGCGGAAGGTGTGCTGAAGGGTATGGGTGCAGCATAATGCGCTAAGCATCAACAAACACAAACCCACAGCCCCCTTTTGCGTGAATGATAAGCCGGTGATTGCCATAGCCGATGGTAGATTAGATTGAACCGTGTTGAAGCCCGTACAAACTTCATCAATCGCACGTCCGGCAATGTCATGGCTTTGTCAAAGAGATGTCGGTAATCTATGCCCTCCTGAATCTGAAGCTGACTTTGTAAGATTCTTCAGCCGCAATTCCCCAACTGTTGGCGGGATGTGGGGCATGGGTGTATATTGGGTTCCGGTTTTCACGGAGGGCTCGCATAATGGTATTGCAGCGGTCTTGAAAACCGCCGGGCGCAAGCCTGTGGGGGTTCGAGTCCCTCGCCCTCCGCTCACGTAACGTCGTTGGAATCGCCAAAGCGGCGGCCAGTGCAGCCTATTTCATCGCTTGCTGGCCTCCGCTTCTGTTTCGCAACAATCGGCTTGTTATTTTCGGTGCGTTTCCGGTGCGATTGCCATTTCCGCCAAGCAACAACAGCAACGTCTGCATCCATTGCTTCGATATGCCCAGACTTCCGCACAACTTCCGCCAACCCCTTCTGTTTGGGACCCTGTTGCTGGCCCTGGCAACCCTTAGCGGCTGCTTGCTTGCCGAACGGAAAATCTACCGCTTCACCCTGAACCCCGACGGCAGCGGAAGCGGCAGCATCACCTTCTACAACGTGATGTCGGTGGAGGAGGAGTCGGAGGATGCCAGCGTTAAGGATTTCACCGACCTGAAGGAACGCTATCTGAAGGGAACAGAGTTCGAGGACCAACGCCCCGGGCTGACCAACGTGAAAAAACGCCTGTTCGAAGAAAATGGAACCCTGTGCGGGGAGTTCACCTTCGACTTCGCTTCCTACCAAGATGTTGGCCTGTACCGCTTTGAAGGAAAAGGTCCCTTCATGTATTTCACCCGCCCGGGTGATTTCAATCCTGAAATCTATCTCCGCTCCAACGGGACCTACGGCGGCGAAACCATGCCGGTCGTGTTTTGGCCGGAGGGAACCACCCGCATCGAGATGGAGGCCATGTACGACAAGCCGGAGCGGAAAGCAACATCGCTTCTCGGCTTGTACAAACGGTATGGCGACGACTGATCCCGCACGCAATGCTCATCTCCCAGTTCCTTCAAGAATTTCACCAAGAACTCCCCCTGTCGTTGGCAATGGCCGATGACCCCGTGGGGGTGCAGATTCTTGTTGAAGATCGCCCGCTGACCAACGTTGCCGTTGCCTACGAACTGGACGAGCCGACGATTGACCGCGCGATCCAAGAACATGCCGAACTGGTTGTGGCATTTCACCCCCTGATCTATCCATCGCTGAAACGTATCACCGGCGCAACCCGAGTGGAGCGTTGCGTGGCGCGGTTGATTACCGAGCGGATGGGGCTGCTGATTGTTCACACTGCGTTCGACGCGCACCCGAACGGCACAAGCGCGCTGTTTGCCCAGGCGCTTGGTTGCGCCAACATTGCGCCGCTTCAACCCGTGGCGATTCTGCCGAACGGAGGGATGGGGGCCATTGGAACTTTGGAACACCCGCTGACGCTGGAAGAATTGGCCAAGCAGGTTTGCGCGGTCTGCAAGGTTCCCACCGTGCGCGTTTCGGTTCCTGCGGGAAGCCGCGCCGATGCGGTGATTCGCCAAGTGGGAGTGTTGGGGGGAAGCGGGATGAGTTTTTACGACAGCGCGGTGCAAGCCGGGGCCGATGTCTTCATCACTGCCGACGTGCGCTACCACGGGTTCCACAGCGCGAACGACCGAATCCCAGTGATTGACCCCGGGCATTTCGAGACAGAAATCTTTGTGGTTGATGGCGTGGCCCGATTGCTACAAACCACAGTGGAACGCACCGGAGCGGCCATTGCCGTGCACCCGCTTCACGAGGGGACCAACCCGGTTCGGTACCTCAGCTAATACTTTTCAGAACGCAAACAGCATTACCATTCAGGAGGCATAGAACACCGTGGATGAAGAACTAAAAAAACTGTACCAGCTCCAACGGGTTGATCTGGAGCTTGATGAGCTTGACGATCGCGGCGGTGAGCTTCCGACCGAGGTGGAAGCATTGAAGAAACGGGGCGACGCGCTAAAAATCGCTGCTGCAACCGAGGAGAAGAAACTGCGCGAGCTGCGGAAATCCCGCACCGACACGCACGCCGAAATGCAAAGCCTTACCGAACGGAAACGCACCCTGAACGAACGCTTGCGCACCGTCAGGAACAACCGCGAATACGACGCAACCACCACCGAGATTGAAGCCGCCGATGCCGAGGAGCAACGCCTTGCGCGCTACTTGGTGACGCTGGACACGCAGGAGGCAACGGTTATCAAGGACATTGACACCTTAAGCCGCCAGCGCGACGAAGCAATCCGCGAGCATGAGGAAAAAAGCAGTGTGATGGCCACCATCCGCGAAACCAACGCCGATGAGATCACCGCGCTGAAGGAGAAAAAGGCAGAGATGGTTGGGCAAATCTCCCCCGACCTTCTGCGCAAGTACGAACACATCCGCAACGCCTACTCCGATGCCGTGGTGAAGGTCCGCAAAGGGGCCTGCAGCGGGTGCTTCCGCGCACTGCCGCCGCAAACGTTGGTGGAGATGCGCCGTGGCGAGCAACTGTTCACCTGCCAACACTGCCACCGGATTGTGGTGCTGGAAGAACTGGTGGCCCCGCCAACCGTGGCAACAGAGTAACGTTTTTTACGCCCGCACAGGCGGACCGATTCTGCTCCTTGACAATTCAGACATCCGGAGTGTGTTGGGCAGCCGCTGTTGCCCCCGAACCAACGGGGCCGCAACAGAGGAACGTCCGAACTCCACAGGGCGGCGTGCCGGCTAACGGCCGGGCGTTCAATTGCTGGCTTCCGCCAGCGAAAGGCGACGGAAAGTGCAACAGAAAAAATACCGCCCCGGTCCCATAAGGATCGGGGTAAGGGTGAAAAGGTGAGGTAAGAGCTTACCGCGTTGCGGGCAACCGCAACGGCAGTGCAAACCCCACGCGGAGCAAGGCCAAATAGGGCATCGGAACGGGGCGGCCCGCCTTTGAATCGCTTCCCCCAACGGAAGCGGTTCCCGATGCCGGGTAGGCTGCTGGAGCGGATTGAGCAATCATCCGCCAAGATCAATGGCTGCCTCCCTTTTGCCGCATGGCAAGGAAGACAGAATTCGGCGTACAAACACGCTTCGGATGTCGTTTATTTCTTTCGCTCTCTCTCTCACGTTCCCACTCATCGTTTCTTCTGGCACAACTACCGTGAACGACCGGCTTTCCCAGATGCTCCAATTCCTGGAGCAGGACCCCAACGACAGTTTCGCCCGATACGCCGTCGCGCTGGAGTATGCCAGCCGCAAGCAATCGGGGGACGCAATCGCCATGTTGGTGGAGCTTCGGCAGCGGGACCCGGAGTATGTTGCGCTCTACTATCAGCTTGGCGGGTTGTACGCTTCGGCGGAGCGGATGGAGGAGGCCGAAGAGGCCTACCGTACCGGAATCGCGGTGGCAATCCGCAACAACGATCGCCACACCGCTGCCGAGATAGAGGCCGCGCTGGACGAACTTGACGCGCTACGCTGAATCCCCTTCCTCGCTTCCCAAAACGCTCTCCCACTCCTGCGAAACCTCGCCAAAACGGAGTTGCACGGTTGTTCGGCAAAGCTGCCGGAACATTGCTGCCCCTTCCGGCAACGCTTCTTTCACCCCCTGCAATTGGCGGCGAACCACTTCAAGATCGCCCCGGGCAATCGGGCCGGTTAAGGCTTCGGCAAGGGTGGATATCTCCATTCGCTGCGCGCTTTCTTGAAGGAATCGGGTGACGGTTTGGCGTGCGGCATCGTCGGGCAATCCGGCGGCGCGGTACAGGTCCGCCGCAACGGCATGAAGGGTCATGGAAAGATTGGAGGCAAGGGAAGCTGCGGCATGGTACAGGTGAAGGAGTTCGGAAGGGACGGTGACGAATCGCGGGAAAATCCCTGCCAACAGGGATTCGGCAACGGAGCGGGCGGTTTGGCTTGGCGGCTCAATCCGCCACGTGATCCCCGCCGGAATCGCCGCCAGCCCGTTCAGCGAGGCGTTGGGATGAAGCACCATTGCCGTCGCGCCCCGCTGGGAAAGGGGCCGCAGGACCTCCACCGACTGCGCCCCTGAGGAATGGATGACCGTTACTCCATCCCACTGGTCCCGCAGCCCTGCAATCGTCTCCGCAACGCTGGCGATTGCCGAATCGGAGACGGCCAGCCAAAGGTAATCCACCGGAAGTTCGGCCAGTTGCTCCAGCCGAAGTGGCGGGGCCTCAAAAAAAAATTTCGCGTTCCCCGTAACGCTTCGGCTGGATAGCAGTGCAACGCGCTGGTTCTGAAAAGTGTGCAACAAGGCATGGGCAAGCCGCCCGGTGCCAACAATTGCAAGCCGTGCTGCCGGATGTAAAGCAATTTCAGCCATGTGTGCGGCCTATTAGAATCAGGGTTGTCGTTCCTTCTGCGGAAAAACATTTTCCCGCCCCCCTTGTTGGGATTGGAACGAAAACATGTATTTTCGCAAACGTTACTTCGAAACAGGTATCGCCAAGATACCATAACCAACTCATCAACAGTTCAATCTGACATGAAGTTCAAAGCACTTCTCCTTCCTGCAATTGTCGCTCTGGCATTGGTCTCCTGCGGCAAGAAAGCTGACGCACCTGCTGCCGACACGACCGCAGCACCAGCTCCGGCAGCTACAACACCAGCTCCGGCACCGGCTCCGGCACCAGAAGCAACAACGCCAGCACCGGCCACCGGTGACTCGGCCGCTGCAAAGCCAGCCGACACCGCAGCAAAGCACTAAGTTCGCTTCCAGCGAAGCAATCCCCCGCTTGGTGATACCATGCGGGGGATTTTCGTTTTCGCTTCAGCCTTCGGTTTTGTTCGCCGTTCCTTGCGGGTTCCACTACTAACCTATCCAGCACGCGCCATGCCAACGCTTTCGCCATTCCGTCCGCTTCGCTTCAATCCCGAATTCTTCTCCAATCTTGGCCTGCTGATTTCGCCCCCGTACGACGTTATTGGCCCTGCACTCCGCGAACAGCTGGCCGAGCAAGCCCCGTTCAACATCGTCCGGCTGATTCTTCCCGCCGGCAGCCAGCCGTACGCCGAAGCAAGCCAGCTGCTGGCTGATTGGAAGCAGAGCGGCGTGGTGGTGCAAGACCCCCAAGAAGCCATTTATCCCTACCGCCAAACCTTCACCCACCCGCAAACTAACCAGCGGATTGTGCGGACCGGGTTCATGGCAACGCTGCGGCTTGCCCCTTTTTCTGCGGGGGAGATTTTGCCGCACGAACGCACCCTTAGCGGCCCCAAACAGGATCGCCTGCGGCTGATGCTGGCAACCCACGCCAACCTTGAACCAATCTTCGGAATCTACGCCGACCCAGCCGGGGCAACCACTGCGGTGCTGAACGCAGCCACCAAGCAGGAACTTCCAACGATTGATGCGATGGACAGCGAAGGCATTCGGCACGAAGTCTGGCAGATGACCGAGGCGGAGACGATTCAGCAACTGAAGACGCACCTTCAGGGAAATCCCGCTTTTATCGTGGATGGGCACCACCGCTACGAGACCGCGCTCCGATACCAAGAACTTGCTCGGGAAGGAAGCAATGAGCCGATTGGGGCGTTGCCCTGCGATTGGATTATGATCTTCCTTGCCCCAATGAACGACCCCGGATTGCTGATTTTGCCGACGCACCGGCTGGTGCATTCCCTTCCTACTTTCAACTTCGGCCAAGTATTGGAGCAGCTTCGGGAAGATTTTTTGGTGACGACCCCGGTAGCCCCTGCCGACGGGCTTGCACTGCTGCAGCAACACGAATCGCGCCCCAGCTACTTGCTTTCCGATGGCAACGTTTGTGCGGTGGTGGTGGCAAAGGATTCCGAAACGGCCACGCGCCTTACTTCCCCCGAAAATCCCGCAGCCGTTCGCAGCTTGGATGTTAGCCTGCTGCACGATCATCTTTTTGAGCGGCTGTTAGGAATCACGCAACAACAGCAGCTGGAGCAGACCAACCTACGCTACGTCAAGAACGCCACCGAAGCATTGGCCGCCCCAGGAACCAACGGCGTGCAGCTTGCGGTCCTGATGAATCCAACACGGTTGGAGCAGGTTGTGGAGGTGGCAACATCCGGCGGAGTGATGCCGCAGAAAAGCACGTTTTTCTACCCGAAGCTGGCCAGCGGCTTGCTGATGAATCCGCTTGGGTGAGAATGCAAGAAGAGAGAGAAATGGTGGAAACAGAACAGCCCCCACGCTTCGCTGCGTGGGGGCTGTCTTTTTTTCCGTTGGCGTGATTTGGCGGGGAAGTTACTTCACTTCCAGAGCAACCAGCCGGGTGGATCCGCCGCGAGTTTTCACTTGCATCAAGATCACATCCCCCTTGCTGGCATCGCTGACGATCCCCTCCAAATCCCCGGCGGTTTTTACCTGTTTGCGGTTTGCCGAGACGATCACATCGCCGCTGCTGATCCCTTGCGTCATTGCTTCGCCGTACATCTCGGTGCTGGTGACCAGCACGCCGCTGCTAACGCCAAGCCGTTTTTTCATGGATCCATCAAGCGTCTGGACCTCCATCCCCAAGCCGCTCAGTTTCGCGCTTTCGCGGCTGTCGCTTGATTCATCGCGGTTTTCGCGGGTGTTGTTGCTGGCCGATGCATCTTCCTCGGCATCCTCGGCGCGTGGTTTCAGCTTCACCCCTTTTTCGAAGGTGCTGCCGTCGCGGAAGATTTTCAGTTTCACCTCATCGCCGGCCCGTTTTTGGGCAAGCAGGTTTTGCAGGTGGTTCGGCGTTTTCACCGGAACGCCATCCACCGTTAGGATGACATCCCCTTGCCGCAATCCAGCATCGGCGGCAGAGGTTCCTGGCATGGTTTCTTGGATCAGAACTCCATCCTCGGCTCCCATTCCCAACGCTTTTTTCAGGCTTTGGCTAACCGGCTCAATCTTCACGCCGATGTAGCCACGGTTTACTTTCCCATCCTCAATCAAATCCTGGGCAACGGCACGCGCAAGGTTGATGGGGATTGCAAAGCCGTAGCCTTGATAATATCCCGTGCGCGAGGCGATTGCCGAGTTGATCCCCACCAACGCCCCGCGCAAATCGAACAATCCTCCGCCAGAATTCCCCGGATTGATTGCCGCATCTGTTTGGATGAAATCTTCCACGCCGTAGCCACGTTCGTCGCGGTTCAAGTTCAGCTGCCCGCGGCCAAGTGCCGAGACGATCCCTTGCGTGACAGTGGAGTTCAGCCCCAGCGGGCTGCCGACGGCAATCACAAATTGGCCAACTTGAACTTCATCGCTGTTGGCCAGCGCGGCAACCGGAAGTCCGGTGGCATCAACTTTAATCACCGCAAGGTCGGTCAGTGGGTCGCGGCCCACCAGCTTTGCGTCCATTTTGCGCCCGTCGGAAAGCTCCACCTCAATCGTTCCCCGCTCTGCCGATTCAACAACGTGGTTGTTCGTCAGGATATAGCCATCCGGCGTGATGATTACCCCGGACCCCGAACCCCGCTGCGGCGTGTTTGGCATTCTGAAATTGAACCCGCCCCACGGTCCCCCCAGTATATCCTCCTCGTCTTCTTGATTTGATGTCTGTTCGCTGCGGGTGGTAACTTCGATGCTAACCACTTGCTGGGTGACGGCTTTGCTGACGGCAACGAAAGCATCGTTCAATGCCTTCACTTCGTTCGATGGGACCACCGGCGGCGCATCGGCCCCCAGCTTGACATCGGGACCGGCCAGGCCGAACGGTATCTGGCGGAAATCGGTGGCGATCAAGGCCCCCACCACGACCGAGGCGGCCATCAGGCCACCCACAATGAACCCTTGTTTTCTGTTCATCGCTGTGTTCTCCTTCCTTGCAAAAAAAAGATCGTTAGGCTGAGTTGTTGTGCGTTGCTCTCGGTTCAAGATCGAGCTGTCAACGTGGTAGAAATTGGTTCGGCTACGCGCTCCGTCCTAATTCGATTTCGGTTGTTGTTGCCCCCTGGGCTGCCAAGATTTTCCCGGCAACTGGGCTTACTCGCAGCCGCCGCATCCCCTCAACATGAAACTTGATGAAGGAGGACAAGGCATCGTAGAGTTCCGTTGCCGCAGCCGTGCTGGCCACGATCGTGTTCAAATGCTCGGGCTGTGCGTTCAGCACCTGGCGCAGCAGCGTCCATGAGGGCGTTGGCAATGGGCGATAGCTTGCTGCCTCGGTATGCTCGGCACAAAGGGGCGCGCCCATCGAGATGCTGTACGGGACGCTTTCCTCGCGCACGGAAACTTGTTCATCGCACACGCCGCACTCGTCGGTCCGCAAGGCGTACCCCAACTCGTTAGCCAGACGCGCCATAAACCACAACGTCACGGCTGGCGGCTGAACGTCGGGTTGGTCCAGCCCTTGCAGCGCGGCAACAAGGCAATCGAACAGCTGTTGGTGCGCGCCGTCGTCATGCAGGCAGGCGTTGACCAGCTCAAGGATTGTTAGCCCGGCGGTCATCCGCTCCAGCGTGCTTCCCAGCCGTGGGAATCGTGCGATTGTTTCGGCGGAGGAAAGGGTCTGAAGGTCGCGGCCTTCCTTCCAATAAAATATCAACCGCAGATAGCCCATCGGCTGCAGCACCGATGCATACTTGCTTTTTGGGCGGAAAGCCCCACGCGCAAGGACCGTAAGTTTCCCACGGTCGCGCGTGAAGCAGGTGACAATTAAGCTGGTTTCGCTGAAACGCCGGGTGTGCAGCACCACGGCCTCGGTGTTCAGGATCACGAGCGGCGGCTCCGGCCAGCAGTGGTGTTCCGCACGCGCACACGAACGGCGCGGGGGGATTGTTGCAAGCGCAACCCGGCCACAATCGCGACGGTTACGACGGCAATGCCAAGTATCAGTTCCATAGCCTCAAGCAAAAAAGATGTGAGCGAAGTTTTCCGGGCCAGGGGAAGGACGTACCATATTCCGGCGTAGTTTACCCCCGTTGCTGCCGCCTTCGGAAGAGCATTCCATCGGCCAGAAGGTGGCTGAAATATCCAACCACCGCGCCCAGATAGTAGGGCAATCCATCGGCCACGGGTTGGCGGGCGAAGTACATTGGCCCCAGCAAAATTGGGGAAGGGACCACCAACATTGCCCACACGGTATGGGTCCACCCACGGTGGCGGCTTAGGATTGGGATCAGCGCAAGGAACCCCAGCAGCGCGGCCTCCTTCCACATCCCAAAACAGAGCAAGCCAAGATCAAGCAGAAAGAAAAGCCGGTAAAACAGCATCTGCCCTTTGCTCTTGATGTCAATGTCCGGGAACAGCGCGAAGACCACCGCCAGCCAAACAATCACCACCCCTTGAACCACTTTTTCCGACAGTGGCAACGCCGCCGCCAGCGTGGTGAAACTTAGCCCCGCAACCAGCATCGCGCCGAACAGCACGGCAATCGAAATATGTCCTTTGTAGCCTGGCATTCTGGCGCGAAGATAGCACGCTGGGGGATCGGATAACGCAGAAAAATGATAACATTGCGCCGGTCATCTCACACACGCACACGCAATTCCCCCAAAGAGCAACAACCGTTCAACAGCAATGATTGAAGAAACCATAGAACCGGTCCAGCTTACGTTGAAGGAACTGGTGGACCACTACGAAGGATTTCTGAAAGAGTGCGAGCGGAAAAGCCCCGAGACACGCGGGACCTACCAGCGCGCTTTGCGGGATTTTATCAAGTGGTTCCCGGTGGATAAAAAATTCCGATTCCGCGTGCGCGATGTGGAGCGGTACAAACGCTACTTGGTGGAGCGGAAGAAGCTGCAGAACGTCTCGGTGGCAACCTACATGACCGCGCTCCGCCGATTCTGCCAGTATCTAATTGATGTTGGCGTGCTGGCCAACAACCCCGCAAAACGGGTGGTGGGGGGCCGCCGCCCCTCGAAACACTCGCGCACGTTCCTTACCGGCAAGGAGTTGGAGGTGCTGCTGAAAAGCGTGGATCGCAGCAACCTGCAAGGGATGCGCGATTACGTCATCATCCAGATGATGGTGGGGTGCGCCCTAAGCGAACACGAATGTTTGCACGCCGACGTTGGCGACATCAAGCCCAGGGCTTCCGGCGATTATTACATCAGCGTGCAGGGGAAGGGGCGAACCGTAAAAGATGAAACCGTCACCGTGCCGCCCGATGTTCACGAAGCCGTTGAGGAGTACCTGCGCCGCCGCTACCCCGATGGCGTTCGCCAGGAAGATGCGCCGCTGTTTGCCAGCATGAGCAACCGCACGCAAGGCCACCGCATGACCTCGCGCGGGATTCGCGAAGCCGTTAGCCGGTGGCTGAAATCCAGCGGAGTGAAACGGGACCGCGACCACCGGCTTACCCCCTTCTCCCTTCGCCACACCGCAGGGCTGATGATGGTGGAGAAAGGAGCCACCATCGAAGAAGTGATGCGCCGAATGCGGATTGAATGGAGGCCAACGGCCCAACTCTATTTCAAGCTGCACGGGCGGTTGGAAGCCGCCACAGCATCGGGTAGCAAGGCAGCGGGCATTGCCATTGATGAGGCTGGAATGGTAATCGTGGAGGAAGGATGATTCACGTTATTGTTAGCACCAACGCCCAGCCGATGCGCCGCGCAGGCGTTGAGGAAATCCCAGAGTTGTTGAAATCGGCAGATCCCTCCCTTGTCCTTTGGGTTGACCTGGAAAACCCAACCACCCAGCAGGAGATGGAGATTCTTGAGCACGTGTTCCACTTCCATCCACTTGCAATCCAAGATTGCCGCCACCAGCGCGAAAGCCAGCGGGATGAGGACCACCTGCCAAAAGTGGAAGATTACGAGCACTACCTGTTCTGCATCATCAACCCGATTACGAATCTGGACGCAGCGAAACGGAACGGGCAGCGCGGCCAGCACGCAAGCTCCGAGGCGAACTCACACCAGAACCAGGAGCCGCAACCACCCCGCCGGAAGATTTCCAGCAGTGGCCACAACATCCACACCGGGCAGTTGAATGCCTTCCTGGGGGAACGCTACATCGTCACCCACCACTACGAGGCGGCCCCTTCGATCGAGCGTGCAATCGGCCACTGCGAGCGGAACCCTGGCTCGATAAAACGTGGACCCGATTACCTGTACCACATCATCCTGCACGACATCGTTGACCAGTACGCCATGACGCTCGACCAGTTCGACGCAGAGATGGATCGGCTGGAGACGGAGGTCTTCCACAGCAGTTCACGCCGGACCCTTGCCCATATCTTGGCGATGAAGCGGCGGCTGTTTCAGCTGCGCCGAATCACCAGCTACCAGCGCGAAATGGTCAGCCGCTTGGCGCGTGGGGAATTTGACCTTATCGCCGATGTTGAAATCGCTTACTACCGGAATGTGTACGACCATCTTGTCCGCGCCAGCGAGCTTGCCGAATCCTACCGTGACGTGGTGACAGGGCTGCTGGACGGCTACCTTTCGATGAACGCCAACCGGATGAACGAGATCATGAAAGTCCTCACCTTGTTCTCCACCTTCTTCCTTCCGCTCACGTTCATCGCTGGGGTCTATGGCATGAATTTCCATTTTATGCCGGAGCTGGAATGGAAGTACGGCTACCTGTTCGCCTGGGGGGTGATGGCCGCAACCGCCGTGGGGATGTTCTTTTACTTCCGCCGCAAGCGATGGCTGTAAGGCTGCTGCGTTGTACTTTCGCGGCACGCAGCGGCGCGGCACGCAGCGGCGCGGCACGCAATAATTCCGCAACGTTTCTTTTGGCATTCCGCACTTGGCACTGGACCTTTCAACAATACCTTCCATAACACCATTCAGGAGTTTACACAGGCATGAAAAAACTCACAGCATTTCTCCTTCCTCCCGTTGTTCTGGCCGCGCTGGTTGCCGGCTGCGGCGGGGCGGAAGAACCGAAGCCGGAAGTGAAAAACTACACCGAGTACAACGACCCCATCTTGAAGTTTGGGGTGAAGTATCCCGAAGGCTGGACCCAAACCGCGCAGCAAGGGGTGACCGCCGCATTCTACAGTGGGAAAAATCTGTACGATGCCTTCACCACCTTTAACCCGGAGAACGAGCGGGGCGCGAAGATCGTTGTGGGCGCGCTACCCGGCGGGCAAACGGCAATGGATGCCAACATCAAGGAGTTCGCAGGGCAGTTCGATGCCGGCGTGGTGAAGGGTCCCGAGGATGCCAACCTGAACGGCATGGCCGCAAAAAAACTGAGCTACAGCTTCGATGCCGGCAACACCAAGTACACCAGCGAACGTTTCTACGTGATGGAAGGCGACGTTGTCAGCTTCATTGAGGCCGGGGTGATTGGAACGTGGGAAAACTACAAACCAATCTTCGATCAAGTCTTTGCCAGCTTCAAGCCAGGGAAGATGGAGGCCGCCGCCCCCACCCCCGCACCAGGCGACACCACTGGCGGGGCCGTCCGCGATTCCATCGTCACGGATCCTCCGTCGGCGGAGATGAAATCTTTCAGCGGCGCGGGGTACAGCATCAGCTATCCGGCGAACTTCAAAGTGGTCAGCGCGGGGAATGGGAAGCAGTTCATCGGGACCCGCGTTGACAGCTACGTGATGGTGGACCAGATTGATCCCAAAGGAATGACCTTGGAGCAATCCGTGGATCAGCTGAAGAAAAGCTACGGCGGGCGTGCACCGTCGGCGGCAAACGTTGGCGGGCAGAAGGGCTACGTGTTCAATTACAGCGGCGGGAAGGATGTCGCCAGCCGTGCCTACTTCGCCATGTCGGGGGGGAAGATCATCCGCGTCACCATGAACTGGTATCGCCCGCAGCAGGACCTGTACGGCCCAGCGTTCGACAAAATGATGGGGAGCCTCTCCATCAGATAACCGCAAGGCTTGCGCCGGAACAATCACGCAAAAAGGGGTGTGGGAAGAATCGTTCCCGCACCCCTTTCTTTTGCCTTTGTTGTTGCTTGTTTTTCTGTGACGGCAGCGTGTGGTTGTGGTTATCGGATTGCCGCAAGTTTCTGCAGAACATCGTCGGCCCCTTCCCCCTCGGCAATCCTGATGAACGCGCCGGACTCCCGTTGCTGGAACAGGTAGCTTGCCACAATCCTCACCTCCTCAATCTCAATCCGCCCAAGTTGCAGCGGGATTGGCTCGGCGGCAAAGTAAAGCCGTGATAGTTGCTTCCGCAATGCCGCTTCCGGCAGGCGATTGCCAACCAGCACCCGCCCGGCCAACCTTCCGTGGCGAATAAAAAACAGATGCTGCTTCCCGGATTCCTCCGCCGGAAGCAGTGCCAGCATATTGTTGGCGTTGATGCTGTCGGCCACGCGTTCGCCACTGCTGAAGATCCGTTGGAACTCGGCTAATCGGTCGCGCAGCAATGCCGCTTCCTCGAACTTCAGCTCCTGGGCACTCTGCTCCATCGCTTGCTCCATTCGCCGAAGAATCCCGTTCTCCGCTCCGGAAAGGAACTGCCGCACCCGCTCAACCTCGTGCAAATACTGCTGCTGGGTTTGGCGCAGGGCGCACGGCGCGCCACAGCGTGCAATCTGGTGGTAGAAACAGGGGCGGACCGCCGTGTTTGGCGTTGGCATTTCGTCGCACAGCCGCAGCCGAAACAGCCGGGTGATGGTGTCCATCACTGCCTCGGCAGATTCGCGGTTGCGGAACGGGCCGAAGTACTCGGCCCCGTCGGCGTGCATCGCCGTGGCAAGCTCAACGCGGGGGAAGGCTTCGGCGCGGTCAATCCGAAGGAAGGCGTGGCGGCGGAACCGTTTCAGCGCGGTGTTGTACGGGGGAAGCTCCTCCTTTATCAGCCGTGCCTCAAGCAGCAAGGCCTCAAGCTCGCTTCCGGTTTGGCGTGCCTCAATGCCCCGCACCCGCTTCACCATCTCCTGAATTTTCTTGGTGTGTTCGGCACTTGGCCGGAAGTAGCTTCCAACACGCTCGCGCAGATTTTTTGCCTTGCCGATGTAGAGTATCTCACCGCTCCGGTCCAGCATCCGATAGACCCCGGGAAGTGCCGGAAGTGCGGCAATCGAAGGCTCCAATCCACCAAAATGCCGAGGCTGCTCGCGGAACGCCCCGATGGTCCGCCGCTGGAACGCCAATGCCTCCTCAATCGTCTCGCATCCATGCTCTTCTTGCAGGATGTCCAGAAGCTCGGCAAGCAATCGTGCGGTGGCTTCGGCATCCCCCAGGGCGGTGTGGCGGCCGCGAATTTTTATCCCGAAATATCCGGCAAGATTCCCAAGCGAATATCCCTTCCGTTTGGGAAGCAATCGCTTGGCAAGGCGCATGGTGCAAAGCGGGGTAACGGCCAGCGGCGGAAGCGCGTGGCGGCGGAACGCAGCTTGCAGGAAGTTGTAGTCGAACTGGGCGTTATGGGCCACAAAGGCCGCGCCAGAAGGGAACCAAGAACGGATTTCCGGGAACGCCAGCTCACCTTTTGGCGCGGCAAGCACCATGGCGTTGGTGATGCCGGTCATCTGCTGGATGTTCTGGGGGATGAACTGCTCGGGGTTGACAAGGGTTCGGCGGCGTTCGGTAAGCTCGCCATCCAGCAGCCCAACGCACGCCACCTCGGTGATCCGGTTCCGCTCGGGCGACAGTCCGGTCGTCTCGATGTCGGTCACGATGCACTGCGTGTGCGAAAGCAGTTGCTGCATGGTTGTTCGGATGCTTTCAATATCATTGCGTTTTGGCCAAACATACGGTTCCTTCCCATAGCTATCCAACCAGAGCTATCCAACCAATGCCCTCAGCCATTCTTACCCGCAGCCACCAGGAAAACCGGCGATTGGCTCCGGTGTTTCGCCGGCGTGGGTTCCGGGTGTTCAGCGCGCCGATGATTGAACTGCTCCCCATCCCCCCCGATGCTTCTATCACTCAGCAATGGCTGGCTGCGGGTGGGTCCAGGGTGGTTCTTTCCAGCGCCGCCGCTGCCCAGCAATGGCTGGCTGCGCTCCCCAATCTTCCCATCCCTCCCGATTCCGTTCGCTATTGGATTGTTGGCCAGCGGAGCCGTGATTTGGTCCAAACGCGCTTCCCCAATTCCCCGATTGAAGCCCTTGCCAACAGCGGGGCCGAACTGCTACGCCAGATTCCCCCCGGCCTTGCTGCGCCTGCCATTCTGTACCCATGCAGCAGCCAGCGGCGCGATGAACTTGTTGACGGATTGCGGGACCGGGGCGCGCGGGTGATGGAGCTTCCGCTGTACCGCCCGCAGCTTCCGGCCAACGCGGCGCGGCGGCTTCGCACGGCGATTCGGGGGGCGGGGGTTCCGCTCTGTTTCGTCTTCTTTTCCCCTTCGGCGGTGGCCAATTTCATTTCGCTTCAACCGGAGCTACCGCACGGAGCTATTTTCGCCGCCGTTGGAAGCACCACCGCCCAGGCACTGCGGAGGAACGGGGTAGCGGAGGTGATTACTCCATCCAAGCCAAATGGGGCACTGCTTGCCGATGCCATCCTTGAAGCGATAGAACAACCATGAACGATCAACAGAACTCACTCCTGATCCGCGCCCTTTGTGGCCAGTCGGTGGAACGCCGTCCGGTGTGGATGATGCGCCAGGCGGGGCGGTACTTGCCGGAGTACCGCGCAATCCGCGCCACCACGAATTTTTTGGGCCTGTGCAAAACGCCGGACCTTGCCGCCGAAGTCACCGTCCAGCCGGTTGACTTGGTGGGGGTGGATGCGGCCATCATTTTTAGCGACATCTTGGTGGTGCCGGAGGCGATGGGGATGGAGCTGATTGTGGAAGAAGGGAAAGGTGGGCCACGATTCCCGAACCCGCTGCGGGCGGAATGGGACATCAACCAGCTGGCCAGCGGCATCACCCAAAACCTGCAGTTTGTGTTCGATGCCATTGCCGAAACCAAGCGGAGGCTGAATGGCCGCGTTCCGGTGATTGGCTTTGCCGGCGCGCCGCTAACCCTTGCGGCCTACATGATTGAAGGCCAGGGGAGCAAGAATTTCGATACGTTCAAAGCGTTCCTGTTTGCGCAACCCGCGGCGGCGCACCGCTTGCTGGAAAAACTTGCGACGGAGTTGGTTGGATACTTGGTGGAGCAGACCCGCGCCGGGGCCAATATGCTTCAGTTGTTCGACACGTGGGCCGGGGTGTTGCCGGAAGAGGAGTACCGTGCGTTCGGGCTGGCCTATGCTTCGGCGGTGCTGGATGGCGTGCGGCGTGCGGCCCCCGATGTGCCGATCCTGTACTTCCCCAAAGGGGTCCGCAGCTACGATGGCTTTGCCGAATCGGGAGCCAGCGGGTTTGGGATTGATTGGCAGACGGATCTTCGCCGCGCCGCGCAGGAGCTTCCCGATACGTTCCCGCTGCAAGGGAATTTGGACCCCACGGTGCTGCTGACCGACCCCGAAACCATTCGCCGCCGAACCCAGCAGATGTTGGCGAAGGTGCCAAGCCAGCGCGGGTACGTTGCCAATCTTGGCCACGGAATTTTGCCACACACCCCGGTGGAGCACGCGCAAGCCTTTATCCAAGCCGTGAAGGAGACGGCGATATAAGCCCGGCGCAGGGCAAGCAATCACCCCACCCCAATCCCATGAACTTTTTCTCCCCGACAGCAAATCTTGGGCCTGTTGGCGTTGCCCATGTTGTTGCTTCTTGTTATTCTGTGGTCGTCTTGTGGGTCCGCTCCATAAGCAGGCATCAAATGGGAAGCCCTCCCCCTATTGTTGCCCGGTTTGTTTGCGCACTGTATGGTGGCGCAGGCCGGCAGCTTCCACGGCAGCCGATACCGCATTCTGTCTTCCTTCACGTTTCCAGCAATTCCCGACAGACCGATATGGCCACAGCCATGACATATCCTTGCGTAACCACCCGGAGGCCACTGTGAAACTTGGCATTGACGTTTGGTGGTGGGTGGGCTTCAACGCCTTCGTGCTGGCATTGCTGGTGCTTGATTTAGGGGTCTTCCACCGCAAAGCACACGAGGTGAAGCCAAAGGAGGCCGCAATCTGGAGTGTGATTTGGGTGACGCTTTCGTTGCTGTTCAATGGGTTTATCTGGTATGAGTTTGGGTCGCGCCCGGCAACGGAGTTTTTAACCGGCTATCTGATTGAAAAATCCCTTTCGGTTGATAACCTGTTCGTCTTCGTTCTGATTTTCAGCTACTTCAACGTCCCGGCCAAGTACCAGCATCGAATCTTGTTTTGGGGGATTATCGGCGCGTTAATCATGCGCGCCACGCTGATCGGTTTGGGGGCGTTTATCCTTGAGCAATTCGAATGGGCGATTTACATCTTCGGTGCCTTCTTGGTGTACACCGGCATCCGAATGGCGGCCGAGAAGGAGTCGAATATTGAGATCGAGGCCAACCCGCTGATAAAACTGCTGAAACGCTGGATCCCGGTCTCGAACCGCTACCATGAAGACAAGTTTTTGGTAAAGGAAAACGGTGTCTGGATTCTTACACCGATGATGATTGTGCTGGTGCTGATTGAAAGCACCGACCTTGTGTTCGCGCTCGATTCTATCCCAGCAATTTTTGCCATTACTCAAGATTCGTTCATTGTTTATACCTCCAACATCTTCGCCATTCTTGGGCTGCGCTCGCTTTACTTCTTGCTGGCCAATGTGATTGATAAATTCCACTACCTGAAATATGGCTTGGCGGTTGTGCTCTGCTTTATCGGGGTGAAGATGTTGCTGACCTATTTCGATTTCCATATTGACATCGCAGTCTCGCTGGGCATTGTGGCGGTAATCCTTATTGCCTCCGTCATCTTCTCGATTACTCACCCCAAGGAGGCGGCCATGCACTCCCCGGTCACCCACGACCCTTCGCGGCTAACCGGCCCGATTGCTCCGTTTGATCTGGAGGCGCAACAGAGGAACGGCAGCGGCGCGGGCGTAAACGATGCGCCAATCGGGAACGTGATTGCCCCAACGCCGCAGCCAAATAATTCACCAACAGATTCCTAACTCTTAAGACCCGGGTGGCTTCATCCGCTTTCCATGAATAGCCTTCGTTCCTCCATCATACTGCTGCTGCTGTTGGCTTGGTGCGGAACACTTCGCGGCCAACCCGAAGCCACGCACCAGCAACAGGATGCGCCCCCTGCCGACACGATGGAGGTCCGGTACGACTACACCCCCATCTACAACAGCCCCAGCTACACCGCGAACATCCTGGGCGACAAGCAGAAAGGGGATATGGTTGCGGTGGTTGGGAAGGTCGGGAAGTTTGCGCAGGTGCTGATGCCTTTTGGCACCGGGTTTATTGCCAGGGTGAACCTTCGGGATATCTCTGGGCAATCGGACAATCCGCAGCACGATTCCGCGGCTGCAAGAGAATCCGCGCCACCCCCCACATACCTTTTGCAGCCCCCCAAAAAGGAAACGCAGCAACCAACAGCCGCCGAACACCGCTGCAAAGGGATCACCAAAAGCGGCAAGCAATGCTCGCGAAAGGCGGAAGCTGGGGGTGAGTACTGCTGGCAGCATCGCCCCAACAATCGCCCGTAGGAGATGGAACGGTACACGAAGCCAGCAATGCCACATCGCCACGTTCAGAACCACAGCCGCACGCTCACCATGCAATGCCGACACCTCCCCTTCCGGTGGTGGGTGTGGGTTGTTCCTTTTCTGCTGGCGTTCCCCTGTTCGGCGGCGGTGCAAGGCCAGTTCGGACCAGAAGCCCGGGGTTACGCCGATAGCTCCGCAGCAACCCCCGATTCCCCCCGCCCGTTTGACACCATCTGGAGTGACACCAAAGCGGTCTTCACCGAAGGGGTCCAGATTTTTTCTGCGCCGCTCCGGTTTGGGGGAACCGAGTGGGGGATTGCCGGAGGAGTGGTTGCCGGAACAGGGCTGATGATGACCGCCGACCATCAAGCCCGCAAAACATTCACCCAAACGGAGGACACGCTTGCCAACCGGCTAAGCGAGATTGGCAATTATTACGGCACGCTTCTGCCGGGCCTTGCGGTCTCCGCGGGGTTGTACTCTGGCGGATTGATTTTTGACGAGCCAAGCGTTCGCCGCGCAGGGCGGCACGTCTTCCAGGCGATGCTCTATGCCGGGACCATCACCACCGTTGCCAAGATGCTGATTGGCCGCCACCGCCCATTCCTGAACGATGGCGAATATGTGTTCGATGGCCCTTCAACGAAGGATGAATATTTCTCGCTTCCGTCGGGCCATTCCACCGTTGCTTTCTCCATCAGCTCGGCCCTTGCTGCCGATATTGACCACCCAGCGGCCACCGTCGCGCTTTACTCCCTTGCCACGCTGACCGCCCTCAGCCGCATCCACAGCGACCGCCATTGGCTAAGCGATACCTTCCTGGGCGCGGCAATCGGCACCGCTTGCGGCTACGGCGTTGTGCATCTGGGGGACCCCGCCCGGCTCCGAATCATCCTCCTGGATTCTGCTTCCAACCAGCAACGGAGTGATGCTTCGCTGGAGCGGGCTGCTTGGCGCAAGCTCGCGGTAGCTTCACTCTCGGTCAGTCGCTCACTTCCACTCACTCAGTCTCTCAATCTCTCACCCCATTCCCTGCGCGTCCACATCCACGATAATCTGGACCGATTGCTTGCCGTGGTCCTCGCGGTATTTCTCGTAGGCCTTGCTGAAGATCTGGTGGAACTGCCGCCCCCCGGGGTCGGTGGTCTTGTTGTTTTTCACGATGATCTGGTAGCGGTAGGCGTTCTTTAATTTCCAGATCAGTGCTTGCGTCGGGCCGATGATGTCCAACGCCGGATGCTTTGCCGGAAGCAATCCCCGGAACAATTTCGCGTGCTGCTCGGCCTCCTTCTGGTCCTCCGATTTCACCTCGATGACAATGAATCGGGAGAAGGGGGGATAGAACAACGCCTGGCGGTTGTACAGTTCATCGTTGTACATCATCCGGTAGTTTTTGGCAAAGGCGGCTTGGATTGCCGGATGCTCCGGGTGGGCGGTTTGCACCACCACTTCACCCTCCATCCCCCCACGCCTTCCGGCGCGCCCAGCCACCTGGGTGATAAGCTGGAACGTCCGCTCGCTTGCGCGGAAATCGGGAAGGAGCAACTGGGTATCGGCCGAGACCACACCAACCAGCGACACCCGCGAGAAATCCAGCCCCTTGGCCACCATCTGCGTGCCCAGCAGAATATCCACCTCACCTTTGGCAAACGCCGTCAGGATTTGGCGGTGCGCCCCTTTGCGGGCGGTGGTGTCAAGGTCCATCCGCAGAACTTTGGCTTCGGGAAGCTGTGCGGCCAATTCTTCTTCCACCTTCTGGGTCCCAACGCCGGGCTGCCGAAGGTCGTGGTTGCCGCAGACGGTGCAGCTGGTTTCTGCCTTGCGGGTGTAGCCGCAGTAGTGGCACCGAAGCGAGGTGATCGGCTTGTGGTAGGTCAGCGTCACGGCGCAGTTGGGGCACATGGGGGAGTGGGCGCAGGCCGAGCACTCCAACCGCGTGGCAAACCCGCGCCGATTCTGGAAGAGTATCACCCCTTCCTTCTTCTCCAACTTTGCGCGGATGTCGGCAATCAGCCGCACCGAAAGGGACCCACGCATCAGGTTCTGCTTCCGTGCCGTGACGGTGTCAACAATCACCATTCGCGGCTCGCGGGCGTTGTCCACCCGCTCCGGCAAATTCAGCAGGTGATATTTCTCCCGAAGGGCATTGAAGTACGATTCAATCGAAGGGGTTGCCGAACCCAACACCGCCACCGCACCCGACAGCTGCGCCCGCACGATTGCTGCGTCGCGGGCGTTGTAGCGGGGTTGGGCATCGTACTGCTTGTAGCTGGCTTCGTGTTCTTCGTCAACAATCACAATCCCAAGGTCCCGCACCGGGGCGAACAATGCCGAGCGTGGTCCAATCACCACATCGCACCCGCCACGCATGGCACGCAACCAGCTGTCGTAGCGTTCCCCTTCCGACATCCGGCTGTGGAGCACCGTCACCCGCTCGCCAAAAGCACGTTTGAAGCGTTCCACAAGTTGGATGGTGAGCGCGATTTCCGGCACCAGCATGATTGCCCGCTTCCCACGCTCCACCGCATGGCGGATTGCCTCGATATAGACCTGCGTTTTCCCCGACCCCGTCACCCCGTGAAGCAAAAACGATTTGAATGCCCCGGCATCCATCGCCCCGGTGATTGCCGCAATGGCGTTGGCTTGATCCTGATTTGGGACGATATCCGCCTGCGAATCGGTCAGGGCCTCATGCTCCGGCTCATCTTCCCGGTCCTCCAAAATTTCCTCACGCGATTGCTCAATCTGGGTTTGCTCCAGCGCCCCTTTTTCCACCAACGCCGCCAGTGCCGAAGCGGGTGCTTTTGCCGAAGCCGCCACGTGAGCATTCGGCAGATATTCGTTCCCCGAACGCTCGGCTTGGGTGTAGAGGAACAGCATCACCGAGGCTTGTTTCGGCGCGTTGGCATCAAGCTGGTCGAACAGGGTGTGCAGAGCCTCTTCATCGTTCAGGAGCGTTGGGTTGATCCGCACGGCGTTCACCTTCTTTGGCTTGCTTTCGCGCCCTTCGGTGGTGGAGCGTTCAATCAGCCCTTTTTCTTCCAGAGCCACCAGCTGGGAGTAAAGATTTTCCGCGCCGACTTTCTTTTTCAGGAAGGCCACCGTGACCCCTTTGGGATGGTCGCTCAATGCCGTCAGGATTGCGGCTTGGCGCGGGGCCACGCGGCGCAGTTCGGGGATTTCCTCCACCACGCCGTTGTGCGCCAGCATCACCCGCTGGGACGATTCCGGGGACATCCCTTGCGGGAGCATCGAGCGGAGGGTTTCGCCAACCGGGGCCACGTAATATTCGGACATCCAATCGGCAAAGCGGAGCATCTCATCGCTGAACAGCGGCTCGGCATCCAGCACGTCGCTGATTGGCTTCACCCCTTGCAGGGTGGTTTCGTTCACCTCATCAACAATCACCCCGGTCATCGTCCGCTTGCCAAACGGAACCGTGACCCGCACGCCAATATGCGCCGCATCGGCAAAGTTGTCCGGAACGGAGTAGGTGAAGTTCTTGAAGATTGGAAGCGGAAGCGCGACCTGGACAAATTGGGACATGGTGGAAATTGGAAATCAGTTGTTGGGGATCGGCTAATGGAAATCGGCTGGTGGAAAATAGGGGGTAATTGGCGATTAGTGAGCAAGGCATTTTCAGCTTTTCCAACTCAGCTTCCGGCCCGCTTGTTACGCTGGCATCCGCCGCTGCTGTTCCGTTCGTATCTGTTACCGTGTCTTGAACCTGCAAAAAGTACATTGCGAAGAAATCTCTCACCTTGTAGGTTGCTCCCATGCTCAAACTCTCTGTTATTTCTTTCTTCTCCGTTGCGTTGTTCGGGGTGGTTCCGGCGGTTGGGCAGCCCGCCGATTCCGCAGGGCCGGAACCGCTGCCAATTGTGGCCGTTACCGGGATTGCTCGGCAGCTTCCCGCCGCCAGCACCAGCACCGCCCCTTCCGCCCAAGCCGTTTCTGACTCAGCCGCAAGCGATATTCCCCCCGCCAAACCCGAGCCAGCGATTGACTCCGCCGCAGAGTTTATCCCCTTTCAGGAATACACCTTTGCCAAGAACCAACGCTACACGGTGGACGCTTCGCTTCCCCGCAGGACCTCCAGAATCAACCCAATCACCACCGCAGCGTTGGGGGCTGCCTACGGCGGGCTGATTTATGGCTTGCACGTCCTGCAAAGCAACGCATGGTGGAAGGATAACCGCCAAGATTTCCACATCCAAGACGACTGGGATTACGCACTGCAGGTGGACAAAGTTGGGCATACGTATGGCGGCTACTACATGTCGTACATCCTGGGCGAAGGAGTCCAGGGGTGCGGCTTCAGCGTGACGGCATCGCGGTGGATTGGCGCGGGGCTTGGGCTGATGTACCAAACCTACGTGGAGGTGGAGGATGGCTACGGCCCGCAATGGGGTTTCAGCCCAACGGACTTTGCCGGGGATTTTCTTGGGGCGGCATATTTCATCACCCAACATTACGTCCCCGCGCTGGAGAACTTCAATCTGAAGTGGGAGTACGTTCCGGCCCAGTGGGTTGGCGAGCGTTCGATCCGCCACCCAACCGCCGTGGTTGATGACTACAACAGCTCGACGTTTTGGCTGAGCGCGAATGTCTACAACCTGCTTCCCGAAAATCTAAAACCGTACTGGCCAAGCTGGCTGAATCTGGCACTTGGCTACGGCGTGCGCGACATCAGCTACGACGATCCCACGCTGGGGGCCGATTTCCAGCTGCCGAAACGCCGATTCATCATTGGGCTGGATTACGACTTCGTGCGGCTGATGCCCGACGGACCGAACTTCTGGAACTGGGTGCGGCAGGGGATGAACTGGTTCAAAATTATCCCCGCCCCGGCCATCAGTTTTGGGGATGAAGGGACGCGGTTCTACCTCCTCTACCCCTTCAAATTCGACGTTGGCGGATTCAAGTTTTAGCTGGGCGTTGGGGGATGCGCCGCGAAGGCTGCCCGGGTGCCGCATCAGACGCTAATCACCGCTGGCTTCAGCTCCGTGAAGTACGCATCCCCTTTGTACCGAACTTGCTCCAAGAACAACCCCGACGGGGGGGCGGTCATGTTCATCGTGCGGTCGGGATTTTCCAACGATGCGGCAAAGGCATCCAGCGGAAGATTTCCGCGCCCGATCTCCACAATGCAACCGATCATCCGCCGCACCATTTTCCGCAAGAAATGGCTGGCGCGGATGCGGATCACGATCAGCTCCCCAGCTTCCCCAACCTCCACCGACTCCACCAACACCATCGTTGATTTTTCCGAGGGGTCCTTGTCGGCAAAGGCGCGGTAGTCGTGCATTCCCACGGCGATTGCCGAGGCGCGCCGCATTGCGCCAACGTCCAGATCATCCCGAATCCACCAGACCAAATTTTTCCCGAAGGCAGTGCGCCGGCGCGAGATTTGGTACAGGTAGCTGCGGCCAATGGCATCGTGCCGTGCGTGGAAATTTTTCGGCACGGCGAAGGCGTTCAGGATGTTGATGTCCGCCGGCAAATTATTGTTCAGCCCAATGCGGATTCGGTTGGAAGGAAGGCTTTCCGGCAGGTCAATATGGACAGCCTGGCCAAGCGCGTGGACCCCGGCATCGGTTCGCCCCGACCCCATCACCTCACCCACTTTTCCGAAGGCATCGCGAGCGGCTTGGATCAGCATCCCCTGGACGGTTCGTGCGTTCTGCTGCATCTGCCACCCACTGTAGCGGGTTCCATCATATTCAAGAAGCAAGCGATATCTGGGCATGAAGAATTGCGGATATGTGGACGCTGTGTGAAGGATACAAAACCAAGAACCTTCCCCGAAAGCGCGGCAAAGATAGAGGGGAAGAAATTGCTGGGTTGTGAGGGGTTGTTGGGGGTGGGGAAGGGCAAGGAAAGCACCCCTTCACGCTCTCCTCAGGCAGGGGAAAACAGATAGATGTCCAGCAATAAATGCGCCGAATTGCTTGACTATCAAAGGAAATTTTTTTTCGCCTGATGCTTGCCTACCATCCCGCACCTCGCTATGTTTGCCTCCAATAGTGATTGATTGGCAACCCGTTACCCATTGGTGATTGTTTTATGCCACTGTCCACTGCCATCCGATTTCTTCTTCCTCTGCGGACTCCATTGCGTGGTCCGCACAGCCCCCCGTTCGATCACCGCACTCCCCGCTTCATCACGTCGCTTCTTGCTCAGCCGCTTGGCCGCGCTGCCAATGTTCATCCCGACCATGGCATTCTTGCCAAGCATCTACCACTATCGCTATCCAAACCCATATCCACACAAGGAGGCCCTATGGACCCGCCATGATTTCAGAAGAGCTTATACGGTAAACACCGCTACTACGCCAATAGTAAGCCAACCGAAACCAGACGGCCCATAGGGCCGCAGCTGACGTACAACGAAAAAACAAGAAAAATGAAACTCAACTACGCCAATGAAAACCACGAACTACTGGAGCGCGAATATAGCTCCAATGCTTATACTGGTCGGCATGCTCATCCTGCCAACACCCGGCACCGCACAATCAACTTTTCAGAGGGTTTATGGCCATGATGACCACACTGAAGGCGCAAGGTTCCGAACAATTCCGGTGACTGGAACGTGCCAGACAACAACCCCAAGTGGCGGCGGAGCGCAGGTGACGGGCGGCTACATTTCTGTGGGGTACAGCACATGGGAAGAGGATAGCAGTAACCCCAACGATGTCTATGTGGTCCGCACCGACAACAACGGGAATAAAATCTGGGAGAACACCTACGACATCGGTGGAGCCAACGGCATTGATGCGGGCCGGAGCCTTATCGAGTTATCGGACAATACCGGCTTTATGATTACGGGAATCACAGACCTAGGAACAGGCAACTTTGATATCTTCCTGATGAAGATTGATTGCGATGGTGGTGTCCTCTGGACGCGAACCTATGGCGGAGCCCAAGAGGAGCAAGCAATGGATATTGCCGAAGCCCGGTACGCCACCAATGTCACGATTGGAACACGGACCTACTATCCATTTGTTGGGGATGTGTATGTGGTGGGGTGGACCAAAAGCCTCAATACCAACCCAATGGGCCAACCTTTGCAGGAGGCATTAATGATGCGTCTGCACACCCGGGCAGGCGTTGAAGGCTTGCCCGTGTGGACCCGGTCGTACAACGAAACCCCGAGCGTACCCTACACGACGCTCTTCAACGCCGTTACCGATCTAACCCAATACACGATCACTGGGCAAGGGGTGGTGCTGGAAGATGTTATGGCCGTGGGGATATTGAATGACCCTGCCACTTATGGTGCCGAAGGGTATGTTGTACGGGTTGATGGGAATTCCGGGTTGTCAACGTGGCCGTTTTCTCATGGGTCGGCGTACTACGGGAAGAAACGCACTTTGAATTGCACCTCCCCACCAACGCTATCGAACGGAGCGGAGGTCTTCACAAGCGTTGCGGAACTCCCGGGACCGCCCAGCGGAAGCCTGCAAGGGGATGTTGTGGTTGGTGGATACACAACAACCTACGATACCGCCAACGTAAACCGTGATATCTATTTGGTTGGGCTACGGCAAGCGGTTCCGTGGCTAGATTATACTCAAACCCGGCTGGGTGATGGTACTGCATGTGAGCAGTATGACGACTACGCATGGAGCCTACGCTACATCCCCGCCGGGATAGACTCCACCGATACCCTCTTTACCGGGCATCTGGCGGTTACAGGGGCAACGAATAAAAGTAATCAGAACAATGACTGGGACGCGTTCCTGATAACGGTGAATCCGACCACCTTGCTGATCGGAGCCGGGGACATTACGATGAAATATGGCTTGAACCAAAAAGCGAGCCAGCATGAGGAGGGGGTTTCGGTGTTCCCCGTAACCAGCGCGGGGAACCGTGGGTTTATCATCGCCGGAGGCTCACAAAGCGACCCCGCCTGTGCCAACCCCGACGACCCGCAGGACCTCTACCTTGTGAAAACCGATCAGTCAGGAAACTCAGGAGTTTGCGATGACAATTATCAAATTCTTGGCGAAACGATCTCAACGTGGAGTCCATCCGGGAACAGCTTGGTGACAACATGGGTGGCTTGGTATCGGGAAGATTCCGCAGTGGCTGTTGACCACGATTGGGGGGAGGATGCCTGCACCGGCTGCACGCCGAAACGGATGATAGAAGGCTCGAACGATGGCGAGGAGAACGTGTTGCTCCCGACACCGATGAAGATTGCCAACACGATCCGCTCCTTCCCGAATCCTGTGCGAAAGGGGAGCACCGTGACGGTGGTGATGAGTGCCGAGGAAGAAGAGGTCCTGAACATACGGGTCTTAAACTCTTTGGGTGAGCAGGTCCGCGAAGAACGGGTATCAGGAACGGGGCGAACCCCGGTGACGATAGAGACGGAAGGGCTGCCAGCCGGAACGTACATCATTTCGGTAGGTAGCAGGGCGCAATCGCAAACCATCCGATTGGTGGTGGTGGAATAATCGAACCTCTGGATAGAGGGGGGGGGGAACTTGCCCCCCCTCTACCAGATTTTCCTTGAACATCTCCGACATAGAAACAGAGATAAGCTTACACGATATCCTCTCACCGTAACCTTACAAGGTGCTGACCATGGTTGCACGCAACACGCTCGTTCTTGCCTTGCTCTCCGTTGCCCTCCTTTGCTTTGCTGCCCAGAGCCTTACCGCCCAGCGATTGGTTGCCAGCTACCCCTTCAGCGGTAACGCCAGCGATGCCAGCGGCAACGGGCACAACGGCACCGTGAACGGTGCCACCCTTACCGAGGACCGATTCGGCAACGCCAACGCCGCCTACAACTTCGACGGCACCAACGACTACATCAGCGTCCCACACTCTTCCGCACTCAACTTCCCCTTCACCTACTCCATCTCCCTCTGGGTCAAGTTCTGTGTATCTCAAAGACCTGGTACCAATGTTAATGTCATAATAAATAAGGGCGCGAGTAAGGGAGCAGGCTATAATATCCAGCGTGCCATCCCTGCAGAAAAAATTTGGTTTGGCCCCTATAGAGTTGGCTCTGGCAGTGTAACCACCGCCACCTCTAACCTGAACGACGGCCGCTGGCACCATGTCGTCGCCGTCTATGAGTCAACCACACGTGACCCTACAAGAGAATATTCCTCCATCTACCTTGATGGGGTCTTGGAAGGTACTGAAGATGATGACCAACTTCTTACCTATACCAACACCGATGACCTCTGGATCGGACGATCAATTTCGAGCCCTCTATTATTCTATTTCAAAGGAGCGATAGATGATATCAACATCTACGACACCATGCTCACCGCTGCCCAGGTCTCGGCACTCTACCGCGCCAACGGCTGGCCAAAGGCTGCGCAGCCCAACACCCTCAACCTCTCCATCGCTGCCTCCGATACCGTCATCTGCCCGGGCAAAACCGTCCAACTCTCCCTGCTCGGCAACCCAACAGAGGTTACGTGGAACCCTTCCCCCACCTTGCAAGGCCCTCTACCTCCATGTTCCCCACCGTCACCCCCGAGAAAACCACAACCTACATCGTCAAAGCCCTGAAGATTGCTGGTGCCGAGCCGTGCCGCGACACTGTTCAGAAGATTGACTCCATCCGCATCACCGTTCGCCAGCCGCCGAAGGTTGAGCTGGGGTCCACGCGCTATGTCTGCCTTGGCGACTCCATCACCATCGGTGCCAATGCCTCCGATGGCGCGCCACCCTACCGTTACCAGTGGAACCCCCATCCACTCATCTCCAGCCGCAATCAACTCCTCCAAACCGTCAAGGTTGATCGCTCCACTCTCTTCATCCTCACTGTCACCGATCGCGAGGGGTGCATCGCCCGCGATACCCTCAACGTCGTCATCCTCTCACCGCCAAAATGAACGCTTGGTGCCGACACCACCATCTGTCGCGGTGCCAGCGTTTTGCTGGGGGGTGTGCTGGAGCAAGGCGTTCCACCCATCACCTACCGCTGGAGCCCAAGCCTGGGACTTAGCGACACCGCAGCGCGCACGCCGCTGGCCACGCCCGACTCCACCACCAGCTACGTCGTTGCCGTCACAAGCTCCAACGGCTGCATCTGGCGCGACACCGTCACGCTCACCGTTGCTCCCCAACCAACCGTGGATGCCGGACCCAGCCGCTCCATCTGCGCCGATTCCAGCGTTGTCCTTTCGCCAACGATTGCCGGACGCACGCCAAAGGCAATCCAATGGACCCCATCATCCAGCCTCTCCTGCGCCGATTGCCAGAACCCAACCGCTCGGCCAACCGCAACCACCACCTATCGGGTGACGATCACCGACTCCTCCGGCTGCACCGCCGTTGACTCGGTGGAGGTCCGCGTCCTTCGCCCACAACTCAGCGCCGCTGGAGTGATAGACTTCGGCACGCTGGACGGCTGCACCTCCACACGCGACACAGCAATCACCCTCACCAACAGCGGCGACGTGCCGATGGAGATCACCGAAGCACGGATTGCCGGAACCAGCTTCAGCGTTGCCGGGCTGCCGGTGGTGCTGGCCCCCGGGGAGAGCCGGACGATCACCGTGAGGTTCTCGCCGCAGTCGTCGGGGAGCATTGCCGAGGAGGTGGAGCTTGTCGGCGACCAATGCGGCGCGACGGCGCGGATCACGCTTCGCGGGGAGAAGCAGCAATCGCTGGTGAGCATCTCGCACGGGGCGATGGAGTTCGGGCTGGCGGCCAGCTGCCAAGCCACGCCACGCGACACAGTGGTGGTGATTCGGAACAACGGAACCGCGCCAGCAACGATCAGCCCCGGGGTCGTCTCGGCTCCATTTTCGGTGGCATCGCCGAACCTTCCGGCAACGGTCGTGGCCGGGGATAGCCTGCAGCTGACGCTGCGCTACGCCCCGTCTGGCGCGGGAGTGTTCAGCGATGATTTGCGACTTCCGTACGCCAGCGGAAGCTGCCTCGACACGTTGCGGCTGCGGCTGTCGGGTCGGGTGGTAACGCCGGAGCTTGCGCCGATTGGGGTGATAGATTTCGGGACGCTGACCGGCTGCGCAACCAGCCGTGACACGACGATCATGCTTCGGAACCGCTCGGAGATCGAGCTTTGGGTGACACGGCTCTACTCCAGCAGTGGCGAGTATTTGGTGGCTCCATCATCGGCAGTGATCCCCCCTGGCGACAGCCTTGCGGTGACGGTGAGCTACCGCCCATCAAGCAGCGGAAGCCACTCGGGAACGATCGAAGCAGAGTATGAGCCATGCGGGGGATCGCTGGGCGCGCAACTCCTGGGCCAGAAGCAAGGAGTGAGCGTTGAGCTTCCCGACACGGTGAGCTTCGGTCGCGTGGTGATGTGCGGCGATTCGACGGTGAGCCAGCGATTGCCGATTCGTTTTTCTGGGTCCGATGGAGTGATTGTTTCGGCGAGTGTTGGAGGTCCGTTTGGAGTTGGCAACGTTGCCGGGCAATCGCTGCCGGACGGGGTGGAGCAAGGGGTAAGCGTGAGCTTCGCGCCGCCGGCTGAAGGCTCGTTTGCCGAAGCGATGGAGTTGCGTTTTTCGCCATGCGGGATCACGAAGCGGGTGGTGGTGACCGGCCAGCGAGTCACGCCGAAGCTGCAGGCGATTGATCTTGATTTTGGGGCGCAGCAAGTTGGTCAATCGGCCAGTGGTCGGGTTGGGTTCGCGAACGTTGGCGGGGTTGCGGTTCGGGTGGAAGGGATTGCGGGGGTGGGATCGCCATTCCAAGTATCGTCCACGGAGCCAGGGTTGCCAGCGGAGATTGCTCCTGGGGACACGGTGTGGGCCACGATCAGCTACGCGCCGGAATCGGGTGAGCAATCAACAACGGCGACAGCGCGAACAAGCCTTCCGTGCGAAGTCACGGCAAGTGCGAACGTTCGCGGGAAGGGGGAGCAGAGCGGGCGATTGACGCTGAAGCTGCCAAGCCTTGAAGCATCGGCAGGGGAGCGAGTGAAGGTTGGAGTTTGGGCCGAAGTTGGCGATGGCGGCTTTGCAGGAGCGGGAGGATTGAGCTTCAGCGGTGTGCTGCGGTTCAACAGCAGCCTGCTCTATCCTGCGGGGTCAACGCCGACGGGGAGCGTGGTGGATGGAGAGCGATTGATTGGAGTGAGCGGCGAGTTGCCTGCTGGCTTCACGAGCGGGGAAGTGGGGAGTTATGAGTTCGTCGCGACGCTTGGGAACGCGGAGACAACGGCGTTGAAGCTGACGGATGTGAACCTGAGCAGCGGGAGCGAGAGAGGTGGAAGTGGAGCCTGGGGAGTTCCGACTGAATGGTATCTGCCGATTCGGGACGCTGCGGTTGATTGAGGCAGAAGGGAAGCTAATCCTGAAGCCGAACCGCCCGAACCCTGTGACGTGGGAAACAGAGATTGAGTACGAGCTGATTGAAGGCGGTCAAACGCGGCTGAGCGTGGTCAGCACGCTGGCAGGAGGTCTTGCGATTGGTGGATGGAGTCTCGCGCCGGGGTCGGTACGTGGTACGGTTCAACGCAGGAGTGCTCCCCAGCGGGACGTACCTGTACATCTTAGAAACCCCCACCCAACGCCTAACCCGCATGATGAACGTGGCCAAGTGAGCGCGCCGGAATCACCGAACGCAGAGATTCAGCAGGGGAGCATCTACACTCCCCTGCTTTATTTTTTGCCCGGCATCCGGCCAGCTAATCTCTACGGCCCACGCATTGGTAACGAGGCAAGGAGGATTTTCGATTATCTTCCATGTGATTGATTTCCCAACAACCGATCACCAAGCTCTGCTATGTCCTCTCAGCCACTTCAGGTCGCGTTTCTTTGGCACCAGCATCAGCCTTACTACAAGTTGGGCGAGCGGTATTTGCTCCCCTGGGCGCGGCTTCATGCCACCAAGGATTACTTCGACATAGCTGCGATTGCCAGCCAGTTCCCAAATATCCGCCAGACCATCAACGTGGTTCCGTCGCTGATGATCCAGTTGCTGGATTACGTCAACAACGGCGCGGTGGACGATCTGCTGGAGCTTTCGCGCCGCCCGGCAAGCGCGCTGAGCGATGAAGAGAAAGTGCAGATTCTGCGGAACTTCTTCCTTTGCAATGCCGAGCGGATGATCCGCCCCTATCCCCGCTTTGCCGAGCTGTTCGCCAAAGGTGCGCGCCACCGCGACGACCTTACTGGGCTTGCCGAAGCCGCCCAAACCTTCTCCCCTGCCGACTGGCGCGACCTTCAAGTGTGGTACAATCTTACGTGGGTTGGGGAGATGTCGCGCGGGAAGGAGCCGTTCGCGGCGATGCTGGCAAAAGGGCGTGGGTTCACCGAGGAAGAGAAGCAGAAGCTGCTGGATGCCACCATGAAGATTGTGCAATCGGTGATCCCCACCTACCGGACGATGATGGAGCAGGGGCAGATCGAGCTATCCGTCACCGCGTTCTACCATCCAATCCTCCCAATCCTTTGCGACAGCCACGCCGCGCTGGAGGCAATGCCAAACGCCACGCTGCCGGAGCAACGAATCCAGCTTCGGGAGGATGCGCAGACGCACCTTCGGCGGGCGGTGGAATTGTTCCGCCTCCATTTCGGTGCCGATCCCGCAGGGACCTGGCCCAGCGAAGGGAGCGTTAGCGATGCGGCAATGGAGCTTGTGCGAAGCGCGGGGTTTGCGTGGGTCGCAACCGACGAAGGAATCTTGCACAACACGTTAGGGGAACGCCGCCGCAATCTTGATAAATATTTCCCGTGGCTGCTTCGCACCGCTTCCGGCCCCCTCTGGATGGTTTTCCGCGACCACGAACTCAGCGATGCCATCGGCTTTGTGTACAGCGGTTGGAACCCGCGCGATGCGGCATCCGATTTCTACCATCGGCTGGTGGAAATTCGCAGCCGGATCATCCAAGAACGGGGCGCGGCGGCATTGCAGGACGCGCTGGTCCCGGTGATTCTTGATGGCGAAAATTGCTGGGAGTATTACGAGGCCAACGGCCGTCCATTTTTGGAATCTTTGTACCGGCTGCTTAGCGAATCGAACGAGATTGAGACCGTGACCATTGGCGGCGCGCTGGCCAGCCGGAATCATTCGCCGGAGCGGACCATTGGGCGGGTGTACAGCGGCAGTTGGATTGGAAGCAACTTCAAAATTTGGATTGGACACGAGGAGGACAATCAGGCGTGGGACTTGCTGGTTGCTGCGCGAACCGAGCTGATGGAGGCACGCGGCGCGATCACCGAAGAAGCCTTCAACGAGGCGATGGAGGCAATCTACATCTGCGAAGGGTCCGACTGGTTCTGGTGGTATGGCGATGAGAACAGCGCGGCAAACCAGGATGATTTCGACACGTTGTTCCGTGCGCATCTGGCGCGGGTGTATCAGTTGATCGGCCAGCCGGCTCCCCCCGCGCTTTCCATTCCGATCCGCCGCGCAAGCCGCCGCCCGAAAGTACAGCCGCCAACGGGGTTTATCACCCCAACGGTGGATGGCAAGCGGAACCCGATTGCCGAATGGGAGCGCGCCGGATGGTTCACCGTTGCCGAGGTTGGCGGGGCAATGCACAAAGCCGCAGGGCTGGAACGGAAAATTTGGTACGGCTGTGATGAATCCACCTTCTACCTCCGCTACGACTCCGCCACAGCGATTGCCCCGGGGCAGGTGGTCCGCATCGCACTTTCCGGCGCGCACGCGGTGACGCTCCATATCATGCAGGGGAATGTTGGGATCGAGGCACCGACCGATGAAGCGGGGCGTGTTTCCGTTGGCGGGATCACCGCTGCCGTTGCCGAGATTATCGAGGTCGCCATTCCCCTGAAGCACCTGAACGGAACCGTGGCCATGCTTGAGCACGTTGGCTTTGTCTGCGAACTCTACGAAGGCGGGCACGCCACCGAACGATTCCCACACCAGGGGGTGCTGGTGCTTCCGATTCACCTTTGATGAACACCCCATTCGATTGCCCCTTCAGGGCGAATATTCCGGCAAACCATGCCAGGTTCCCAGGGCGATGCCCTGGGCTGGGTTATTATGCCCCGTTGGGGCGTGCAAGCCAAAACATCTACACCCCAACCATCCCGCAACAACAACCAAACACCACACAAAAAATCAAACCATCATCATCCAAAACATCACTCACGCGCACCACAAAAACCCCAACGGGGTGCACCATCAAAGCCCAGGGCAACGCCCTGGGACTGCCCCATCAACCCACCATCCAAGCCCTGTAAGGGCGACCGTAAACAACACCTTCACCGTATCACCAGAACAAACGGTTGGAGTGTTTCCCCCCAACCGTTTGTTCTCACATTATCGTGGTAGCTGGAACCCCGCCGTTCGTCGGCCCGCACCCTGCTGCACGGTGATGAAATAGGTTCCTGATGGAAGGCCACGAATATCTATTTGGATACTTTGCTTCCCTACTCTCCCTTCCACCGTTCGCTCGGTGATTACTCGCCGCCCTTGCAGGTCGTCGCACCAAGCGTGTACTGCTTCGGGATTCTCACTCGTGAATTCTACTTCCACATAATCTCCCACATTTTTCACCACAATCTCTCCCATGGTTTCCCTTGCGGGGGAGGCTTGCTCCACACTGCTTACTTCATCTAAATAGGCTACCAATCCTCCACCACCAGCAACTACGTGTGGTTCTTGTTTCATCATTGCTACACGAGTGTTTGAACCTTTCTCTAATAAAATGCTATCAACACTCCATGAAGCTCCGCCATCGGTGGTGCGGCATATTCGGCCGCCTGATGTTCCAATGCCACGCAGCAAATTGGTAAAGGTTATTGTTTGGAACCCGAACAGTTTCATTGGCAAGGTGTCCTGAAGCATAACGGTCCAACTTTCACCCCCATTGCTTGTTCGTGCAACGATCACCGGATAGCCATAACCAGGTTGAAAATCCCCAGGGGCAGTAAACCACCCATTAAGGCTATCAAGGAAGAAAAATCCTCCATGCCATCGCAATCCATTTGGCAACGAAAAAGGGTTGGTTTTTTGATCCCATGTTTTTCCATAATCGGTTGTTCGATTTATTGCAAACCCAGAGGAATTTACTTCAAACCCAATATATTTTCCGGGAGCAATGCAGGCACCACTAAGCATCATTGTTTGTTCTAATTCTCCTGTGTTTTTCGGTCCAGGTATTAATTGCCATGTTGCTCCGCCATCCGATGTCACCATCGGACGATTGAACTCCTCATTCGGAACGCCTTTCGTCTCAAACAATACGCCGTGAAGGCTATCGCAGAAATACATCGGTTTTGCATAAGCGAAGCCATCATATACCCGAGTTTTCGCCCATGTTTTTCCTCCGTCAACCGAACGAATAATGTAGCTGCTGTCGGCACTGGCTACTATCACATCTGGTGAAATCCAAGCAAGGCTGGATAGCTGCAATGCCCGCTTTGGATACATCCCCGTATCTGCGTACACCTTTTTCCATGTTTTTCCACCATCCATTGTTTGGAATATAAAGGTGTCATCAAATTGAATTTCTTGCCCACCAATCACGCAACGCTGTTCATCCAAACAGGCAATGCATGATATTCCACGCTCCACCACCCTTTGGATTTTCCATTCTTTTTGTTGTGCTACTACTGCTGGCGAGCAGCATACCACGCAGAAGAGTAGGAGAAATCGTTCAAAATAGTTGTGCTTCATAATAAACCGCCGATGTGAGTACGTGAACGGGTGCAGCGCCACATTACAACATCACCCACAATGGAGCAAGAGAAATTATTGCCAGCACGAATAGCCCTTGCAGTAGGAATAGATGTGGCGGATTTGCGCAGGGCTGTGGGGGTTCACCAATGCCCAATCAACAACAGCCTTCCGCTTTCGGCAAGGGTGTCAATATCGGTCAGTTCATTGCTGATGTTGTTGCATCCTTTGCGCCAACGGCTGCTCCAGACGCGAAAGGTTTCGGGGTCATCAATAAGCAGCGTGATGTTGTTGGCACGGGCATATTCCGCTAATCGTTCTTCGGCGGCGGCATTAATGGCGTGGTGGCTAAGAACTCCATCAAGATTTAGGACGGAGACCCCGGGTAGGAAGTATCCAACAACACCAGCATTCCAAGCACCGATTGCCGTTGGCCGCAACGGAGCGGGCATGGATTCGATACGCTGCTGGAGCGTTATTGCCCCCCGGTATTTCAGGTTCTCCCCTCCTTCACGATTCCAACCGTTCCAGAACCCCAACCCTATCAACCCAGCAACAGCAATGGCAGGAATTGCCGGATGCCACGCCCGTGCGCGGCCCAACGCTCGCCGATGCAGCACGTGGTTGAACACAATTCCAACAACAACAATGATGAAGGGATACAGGAGTGTGCAATACCATGACCGCATCACCCCACCATAGATGGTGTGGGCAACAACAAACAGCAGAACACCAGCAACCAGCACCGCCACCAGCCGAACGCTGTTGAATGCTCCCCCGCCACTATCGCTCTGCGGCTTGCTTCGGCGAATGCTGAGCACCCACCAACCCACCATTGCCGCGCCGGCCACCCAACAGAACAGCAGGAGCGGTTTTCCCAAAAAGGGAATGGGGATGGTTCGCAGAACAGCAGTAAGGTTATCGGCCACCCGGCTGCACCATTCCCACACGCTTGGCGAATCGCTCCATAAAAATTGCGCTGCCATAAACTCCAAGGCTCGGCCGCTGGATTGCTGGATTGTGCCAAACGTCGCCAGCGACCAGAGTATCCACGGAGCAAGCAACGCGGCTGGAATCATCGCCACCCAACAGCTTTGCCGCCAACGTGGGCGAAGGCTCCAAAAAAGATAGAGGAGCAACGGAGCTATCACGAACAGGGAATCAACACGCGCCAGCAAGACCAGGCCGATAGCGATGGCAAGCCACTTCCAATCGCCTGGGTTGTTGCTGCGCAGCAGCCGAACGTAGAAATAGAGGAGGGACGAAAGGAGCATCACGGTCGCGCTGGTCTCCAAGCCGTTCATCGTGCCGAAGTGAGCAATCAGAAAGGGGGAAACAGCGTGAACCGCAGGAACACCCCACCGCAGCGAACGCCGCCAACCAAGCAGCACCCCCAAGCGGTAGAAAAAGATGATGGTGGCAAGGTCCAGCAGCCCACACAACAGAAGCACCCCACGGATTGGAAGAACTCCATCCGGCAGCACCCCCCAAAACGGCACAATGGCTCCCATCCACAGCGGATGGAAGCCATTGGTTGGCGAACTGCCGTCGAACGTTATGCCGTTTCCGTGGGCAATGTTCCGAGCAATCGTGAAATAGTAGAAAGCATCGTCAGGAAGAATGTGCTG
The DNA here is from genome assembly GCA_016710285.1 of Chlorobiota bacterium. Classification (NCBI taxonomy): domain Bacteria; kingdom Pseudomonadati; phylum Chlorobiota; species Chlorobiota bacterium. The sequence continues at coordinate 684,310 of JADJXR010000001.1, forward strand.
AAGCTGCCAGTGGAACGGGGCAAGCACCACCCCAAGCCGCAGCAGCAGCCCGATCCCGACAATCATTGCTATCCCTTTGCGCTCACTCACGCACCAGCCGCTTGTATTTCATCCGGTGTGGGCGGCTGGCATCAATCCCAAGCTCCTTGCGGCGGAACTCTTCATACTGGGAATAATTTCCATCGAACCAACGGACGCTGCTCTCCCCTTCAAACGCCAAGATGTGCGTTGCCACACGATCCAAAAACCAGCGATCGTGGGAGATCACCACCGCGCATCCGCCAAAGTTCTGCAACGCCTCCTCAAGTGCCCGCAGCGTGTTCACGTCAAGGTCGTTGGTTGGCTCGTCAAGCAGCAGAACATTCCCCCCTTGCCGCAACGCTTTTGCAAGATGCACGCGGTTGCGCTCGCCACCGCTAAGGCTTCCCACCAGCTTCTGCTGGTCGCTTCCGCTGAAGTTGAACCAGGAGACATACGCCCGTGAATTCACGTCGCGGTTCCCAAGCCGGATCAGGTCCTCGCCGTCGGAAATTTCCTGCCAGATTGTTTTATCGGGATCAAGCGGGCGGCTTTGGTCCACGTAGGTTAGCTGCACCGTTTCGCCAACGCGGAAGCTGCCGTTGTCTGGCTCCATCTCCCCGGTCATCATTCGGAAAAGTGTGGTTTTGCCGGCTCCGTTCGGTCCAATCACCCCAATGATCCCGCCGGGAGGAAGGGAGAAGCTGAGGTTCTCGTACAGCAGTTTATCGCCGAAGGCTTTGGAGACCTCGGTGGCATCAATCACCATGTCGCCAAGCCGCGGCCCGGGGGGGATCACGATCTCCAATTCCTCGTTCCGTTTCTGGGTCTCTTCGCTCAGCAATTTCTCGTAGGCGGCAATGCGTGCCTTGCTTTTTGCGTGGCGGCCCTTCGGGTTGGTGCGGACCCACTCCAGCTCCTCGGCCAGTGCTTTCTGCCGTTTCGATTCCTGCTTTTCCTCCACCTCCAACCGGCGTTTTTTCTGTTCCAGCCAGGAAGAATAATTCCCCTCGAACGGGATGCCTTGCCCGCGGTCCAGCTCCAGAATCCACCCGGCCACGTTGTCCAAGAAATAGCGGTCGTGGGTGACGGCGATGATAGTCCCTTTGTACTGCGAAAGGTGTTGCTCCAGCCACGCCACCGACTCGGCATCAAGGTGGTTGGTTGGCTCGTCAAGCAGCAGAACATCCGGCTCCTGAAGCAGCAACCGGCAGAGCGCGACGCGGCGGCGCTCGCCACCGGAAAGGACGGAAACCGGGGTGTCGCCTTCGGGGCAGCGGAGCGCGTCCATTGCCATTTCCAGCTTGCTGTCAAGGTCCCACGCGTTCCGTTGTTCGATCTGTTCTTGCAGCTTGGCTTGCTCCTCCATCAGCACGTCAAAATCGGCATCGGGGTCGGCAAATTTTGCACTGACTTCCTCGTACCGTTTCAGCAGGTCCACGGTCTCCTGCGCTCCTTCTTCGACGATTTCTCGAACGGTTTTTGTGGGGTCCAGCTCCGGTTCCTGGGATAGATATCCAAAGGTGATTCCTTTCTGGGCGTTGATGGTCCCGAGATAATCTTTATCAACCCCGGCGATGATCCGCAGCAGGGTGCTTTTTCCGGCCCCGTTCAAGCCAAGCACGCCAATTTTCGCGCCGTAAAAGAAGGAGAGATAGATGTCCTTCAGAACCTGTTTGTTCGGCTTATGAACCTTCCCCACTCCGATCATGGAGAAGATGATTTTGTTATCGCTCATCGGCTAAATTTCTGAGATAGTTTGGTTGTGGAAAGGGACGAAACTACGGCAGCGGAGTTGGTGGGGCGGGTTAAAGTTTGTGGCATTCGCGACCGCGAAATTGCGATGGCCAGCACGCCGAAGCACGGGCAACATGGCTTGCGGTAAGGTGCTGTGCGGTTCGGCAAGTCCTGGGCTTGAAGGCCACAGGCATTTCTGGATGGCGTTTTGCGGGGTGATGGAAGGCTTGGGGCAAAAAAAACGGCCCTTTGATAAGAGCCGTTTACAGTAACCATCCCTACAGCATGAACCTTTATTTCTGATCTGTATTTCTGATTTCTGGTTCGTGATTGACCGTAGCATCCGGGGGCCGATCAAACGATATCCCTGACTTTTTCTCCTGCTGTGCCTGCTCAGTAGATTTTGCTTGTGCTGCGGGCTTATCGGAGGTTTTTGTTGAAGCCTTATTGCTGCTGCCGGTCTGCTTGGCAGCTTCCGGCATGGCTTTTTGCTCCTGCACTTGTGGTAGCGGAGCGGTTTGGATTACGGGAGCGGGTTGTGTGGCCACCGGGGTCTGGGGCTGGGATGGCGGCTGAGGTTCGGAATTTTTGGTGACGGCAAACCACGTCACCGTGCCGCCAACCACCACCGCGCCAATCGTTGCGGCGATTTTTGTTCCGCTCCAGAAGGCAACGCTGGTGCCACCAATTGTTTGCCCCAACAGGCCCAGCGCTGCGCCAATGGTTGCATCGTCCAATGCCTCGGATGGCTTTGTCTCCTCGGCTTCGCGAACCATCATCGAATGAATCTGCTGATGCTGGTCAAATTGCGCCCGAAGCTCTGCCGAGCCGGAGAGGATCGTCTCCAAATGGAGCGATTCTTCGGGGGAGAGTGCCCCCTCGAAATGTCCGATAAAAAGTTCCTGTGTTGTCATGTCTTATACCTTATCAAGAAAGTATGGAGCCAGAATATCATAGAGTCGTTGCTTTGCGCGGAAGATTCGCACTTTTACTGTGGCTAATTTTGTGTTAGTAATCTCTGAAATTTCGTTGTAACTGAAGCCGTTGTAAACCCGCAGCACCAATGCTTCGCGAAGGTCGTTCGGCAATTTTTCGATGGCTTTCTTTAGTATCTCGGCACTTTGGTCGTATTCCTCCGCCGGCTGAAACGCCATTGCACTTTCGTGCACGTCATCAATCGGGACATGGTGGACATTATCCCGGATGGCGTTAAGGCAAAGGTTCCGAGCGATGGCGAACAGCCATGCGGAAAAATTTCCGCTTTTGAAATGGTCCCGCTTACGGGTTACCCGAATAAACACCTCCTGGAAGATGTCCTCGGCAGCTTCGCGCTGGCCAAGCATTTTCAGGCAATACGCGTACACGCGACGGTTATATCGTTTATAGAGCGCGACAAAGGCTTGTTCACTTCCGCCTTTGAATTGCTCCATCAGTTCTTCATCGCTTAACCCGTCAGTATGAGGGGCTTCATGCATGTGTGGTCAAGAACACAAGGTTGGTTGGAAGGTTTCCTTAGCTTTGCAGCAAGTTACGAAATCAGCGCAGCGAAGCACGCACCAGCCACCCATCGTACTTTCGCAATTTTCAAGTGAAACAATCATCGGTGCAACAGGTATGGCACGCGCCAAGCATATCGCCGATACCGTATCTTGCGCGGCAACATTGGCAGCAACGGTACTGCTGCTGCGGCACAGTGCTATCACAACTCAAAACTCCTTAACGATACAGGTTCCACAATGGCTTCATCCGGTTATTACCGCTACCCTACTATTCACCATGAGACGGTGATCTTCATCAGCGAAGATGACCTTTGGTCGGTCCCCGCATCGGGGGGAATCGCCCGGCGGCTTACCACCAGCGTTAGCGAGGTTGCCCGCCCAATCCTTTCGCCCGATGGACAATGGATTGCCTTTATGGCCCGCGACGAAGGCCCCTACGAACTCTACGTTATGCCTTCCGTTGGTGGCGAGGCCAAGCGGCTAACGTGGCTTGGTTCGGTTGCGCGCCCCGTGGCTTGGACCCCGGATAGCAGCCGGATCATCTTTGTCACCAACCATGGCCAGCCATTTCCCCACACCATGCTCCCCTACTCGATCTCGCCAAATGGCGGTGAGTTCCAGTTGCTTCCGGTGGGGCCTGCGCACAACGTGGCATTTGGACCAAACGGCGGAATGGTGATTGGCCGCAACACCACCGACCCCGCACGCTGGAAACGATACCGCGGCGGAACCGCAGGGGAACTGTGGATTGACCCGAACGGAAACGGCGAGTTCCACAAACTGCTGACGCTTCGCAGCAACTACGCCTCCCCCATGTGGATCGGCAATCGCATCTATTTCGTGAGCGATCACGAGGGCTACGGCAATATCTACAGCTGCACCACCGATGGCCAGGACCTAACACGCCACACCGACCATGATGACTTCTTCGCCCGGAACCCCTCCACCGACGGGCAGCGCATTGTCTATCATGCCGGCGGCGACCTGTATCTGTTCGACCCCGCCACCGAGCAAAGCAACAAGCTCCAGATTGACTATCACTCCCCACGCTCCCAACGGCAGCGCCGGTTTGTCAATGGCGGCGATTACTTGCAGTATTATTCACTCCATCCAAAAGGGCACTCCGTTGCGCTGGTGCTCCGTGGCAAGCCGGTAACAATGGGGAACGAGGCCGGGGCGGTCCAATACTACGGCATTGAAGATGGCGTGCGCTATCGGCTGGCCGCATACCTGCATGATGGCAAGCGATTGGTGGCCACCAGCGATGCCAGCGGCGAGGAACGATTGGTGATCCTTGATGGCAATTCCCAGCAGCCGGAGGAACGCCTGGAGGATTTGGATATCGGCCATGCCATTGAGCTTCTTCCCTCCCCCAACAACGATCACGTGGCAATCACCAACAACCGGAACGAGGTGCTTCTTGTTGACCTTCAAAGCCGCGAACTGAAGGTGATTGACCGCAGCACAACGCTCCACGACACCTCCATCGCTTGGTCGCCCGATGGCCAATGGCTGGCCTTCAACCATGCCGACGACACCGAGACCAGCTTCCTGATGATCGCCAACATCACCACCGGCGAAAAACACCAGGTGACCGAGCCGACGCTGCAGGACGTTGCCCCCTCCTTCGATCCCGAAGGGAAGTACCTCTACTTCCTCAGCTACCGCGAATACGACCCGGTGTACGATAACCTCCACTTCGACCTCAGCTTTCCACGCGGCGTGCGCCCGTACTTGCTGACCTTGCAGAAGGAGACCGCGAACCCCTTCATCAAGCAGCCAAAGGCTCCAAAATCCATGAAGGATATGATGGAGAAGTTCAGCGAGGCCGGCAAGCACCAGCAAGCCGAGGAGGAAGCCGCCAAAGGGATCACCATTGATTTTGACGGGATCACGCGGCGCATTCTTCCCTTCCCCGTGCCGGAGGGGCGTTACTCGCAAGTAAAAGGGGCAAAGGGGAAAGTCTTCTTCGTCAACCACCAACCGCAGGGAAGCCTTAGCCGGAATATCTATGCCGAGTCGGCCCCATCGGGAGTGCTGGATTGCTACGATTTCGAGACGATGAAGACCGAGAACTACGCCAGCGGCGTCAGTGAAATTGAGCTGCTTCCAGAGACCGACACGCTGATCTACCGCTCGGGAAAACGCCTGCGGGTGATCTCCACCAACAACAGACCCGACCCCAGCAAGGAGAGCGGCGACAACAGCGAATGGATTGACCTAAACCGCCCCAAAGTCAGCGTCACCCCCAGCGAAGAATGGCGGCAGATGTACCGCGAGGCCTGGCGGCTGCAACGCGACTACTTCTGGACCGAAGGCCTGCTGGGGCTGAACTGGCCAAACATCTACACCCTCTACCTCCCGCTGCTGGAGAAGATCAGCACACGCTCGGAATTCAGCGATGTCATCTGGGAACTGCATGGTGAGTTGGGAACATCGCACGCCTACGAGATGGGGGGCGATTATCGCCCATCGCCACACTACGCCCAGGGGTTCTTGGGGGCCGACCTTGCGTGGGACGAATCGGCCGGGGTCTGGCGGGTCCAGCGCGTGGTTCGCGGCGATTGCTGGAGCGACCGATTCGGCTCGCCGTTGGATCGCGCGGGGGTGAACATTGCCGAAGGGGATGCAATCGTGGCGATGAACGGGAAGCGGCTAACAAAGGACCACGGTCCAGCAGTCCACTTGGTGAACATGGCCAACACCGACGTCACCATCACCTACCGAAGCGGCAGCTTGGACGAAGAAAAAACCGTCCAGATCACGACGATGATGAGCGAAGGCCGCGCCCGTTACCGCGAGTGGGTGAACGAGAACCGCCGGAAGGTTCACGCAGCAACCAACGGGCGCGTGGGCTATGTTCACATTCCCGATATGGGGCCGTTTGGCTACAGCGAATTCCACCGCGGCTTCCTTGCCGAATCCTCCCGCGAGGCACTGGTGGTGGATGTCCGGTTCAACGGCGGCGGCCACGTCTCGCAGTTGATTTTGGAGAAGTTAGCCCGCAAGACCATTGGCTACAGCCTGCCACGCTACGGGCTTCCAAGCCCTTATCCCAGCAACAGCGTTCGGGGGCCAATGGTTGCCCTAACCAACGAAAACGCCGGAAGCGATGGCGACATCTTCAGCCACTGCTTCAAGCTGATGAAACTGGGGCCATTGATCGGCAAACGAACCTGGGGCGGGGTTGTAGGGATTTGGCCGCGCAACCCAATGGTGGATGGATCGGTGACAACACAGCCGGAGTTCAGCACCTGGTTTACCGACGTGCAGTGGGGCGTGGAGAACTACGGAACCGACCCCGACATTGAAATTGACATCACCCCACAAGACCACGCCGCCGGACGCGACACGCAGCTTGAGCGTGGCATTGCCGAGGTGCTGCGATTGCTGGATGAACATCCAACCAACCAGCCAGAGTTCGGCGACCGCCCAACACTGGCCCCCGCTCCGCTACCCAAACGGCACATCAACGGAAAGGTCTCTTCCTAAGCCAGAAAACGAAACCGCCGCACAAACAGAATTGTGCGGCGGTTTTTTTTTGTTGATGCAGAGCTGGATGCTGAGATAGAATCTCTCCCTCTCGCACGTTCTGCCATTAGCTGCTCACTTTCTTCCCTCTTCCCCGTTTCGGTTTTTTCTCCGGCGGGTTGGCGCGGCGTTCTTCAATCAGTGCCACGGCTTCCTCGATTGTTAGCTCTTCAACCGGGCGATTTTTGGGAACCGGCGCGTTGACCTCGCCATGCTTCAGATATGGCCCGTAGCGGCCAACGTACGCCTCCACCGGCGCACCATCCAACGGGTGGTTTCCGATAATTCTGAGGATGCCCCGCTTCCCTTGCCCCAGCTTTTTCAACTCCAACAACTCCAACGCGCGCGGCAGCTGAATGGACAACACGTCGTCGGTGGATTTCAGCGAAGCAAACTCCCCGGCGTGCGTCACGAACGGCCCGAATCGCCCAATCCCCACTTTCACCGCCTCGTCGCTTTCGGGGTGATAGCCCAGCGTGCGGGGAAGCTCCACCAACCCAATCGCTTGCTCCAGCGTGATGCTCTCCGGCGTGACCCCTTTCGGCAAGGTGGTCCGCACAACTTTGGGGGCATCGTCCTCCCCCAACTGGACGTAGGCCCCGTACGGGCCGGTCTTCACATAAATCGGAAGGTTCGTCACCGGGTGGCGGCCAAATTCTTCCGCGCCGGAAAGTTTGCGGCGCACAATCAATTCCGCTTGTTCGACGGTTAGATCCGCGGGGCCGATGGTGTCGGGCAGCGAGACCCGCAACGGGTCATCGCCGTTCTCCGCCGGCTTCTCCAGATACGCCCCAAACCGCCCCACGCGGACATCGGCATCAAGGTCGTCGAACTGGATGGTGCAGGCTTCGCGTGGGTCAATCTTCTCCTCCTGTTTTTTCACTTGCTCCTCCAACCCCTCGGTCCCGCCATAGAAGTTTTTGAGATATGGCAACCACTCCGCATCGCCGCTGGCGATGTCGTCCAGGGTCTGCTCCATCTGGGCGGTGAACCCAAGGTCCACAAGGCGCGGGAAGTATTGCTCCAGCAGCGATGTGACAGCAATCGCCGTAAACGTGGGGACCAGCTGCGATCCAGCTTTGCGGGCGTAGCCGCGATCCTGAATTGTGTTGATGATGCTGGCGTAGGTGCTGGGGCGTCCGATTCCTTCGCGCTCAAGGGATTGAACCAATGCGGCTTCGGTGTAGCGTGCCGGCGGCTTGGTCTCGTGGCCAATCGGCTGAAGGTCACGGCACTCCAGGGGGATGCCGCTGGCAAGCTGCGGAAGCGGTGTGTCGCGGTCCTCAAGGGTTGCCTCGGGGTCGTCGCTCCCTTCCACGTAGGCGCGGAAGAATCCGGGGAACTCCACCCGCTTCCCCATTGCTCGGAATGTTGCGTCGGCAGCCTGCACCGCGACGCTGGTGAAACGGATGCGCGCCTCGGCCATTTGGGTGGCCATTGCCCGCATCCAGATCAGGTCGTAGAGTGCCGCCTCAACCCCCTCCAAACCAAGGTCTGGCGACGTTGGCATGTGGGTTCCGGCCGGGCGGATTGCTTCGTGAGCTTCCTGCGCAGCCTTGCTTTTGGTGGTGAATTGGCGCGGGCTTCCGCTCAGGTACTCGGCCCCGTACTTCCCTTGCACCGCCTCGCGAATTGCGTGGATTGCCGACTCCGACAAATGCACCGAATCGGTACGCATGTAGGTGATGAAACCGCGCTCGTACAGCCGCTGCGCGCAACGCATGGTATCCTGGGCACTAAGCCCCAACTTCCGGTTTGCCTCCTGCTGCATGGTGGAAGTGGTGAACGGGGGCGCGGGGGCGCGGACCTCCACTTTTTCTTCCACATCGCCAACGCGCCACGCGGCATTCAGCAACCGCTGCTGAAGCTGGCGCGACTCCGCCTCGCCAAGCAGAAGGACATCACGCCCTGCGGCGATGTGGCCGGTGTCGGGGTCGAAGTCTTTTCCGATTGCCAGCCGCTGCCCGCCAAGTGCCACCATGATTGCCTCGAACTCACCACCGGAAGCCGCAAGGGTTGCCTTCAGATCCCAGTACGTTCCGCTGTGGAACCGGCGGCGCTCAAGCTCACGATTCACCAGCAACCGCACCGCCACCGATTGCACCCGCCCTGCGGAAAGCCCACGTGCGATTTTTTTCCAGAGGAGCGGGGAAAGGGTGTAGCCGTACAAGCGGTCAAGGATGCGGCGGGTTTCTTGGGCGCGGACCAAACGGTCGTCAACGGTGCGGGTGTTCTGCAGCGCTTCCTTGATTGCTTCCTCGGTGATCTCATGGAACACCATCCGCCGCACCGGGACCTTCGGTTTCAGAATCTCCAGAAGATGCCAGCCGATAGATTCCCCCTCGCGGTCCTCGTCGGTTGCGACAATCAACTCATCGGCTTCCTTCAATGCGGCCTTCAGCCGTTTTATCACCTCTTGTTTTTGGGCAGGGATGATGTAGAGGGGGGAAAAATCTTCCTCCACATCAACGCCAATGCGTGCCCACTTTGCTTTCTTCAAGGCCGCAGGAATGTCGGCAGCTTTTGCCGGAAGGTCCCGCACGCTCCCCATCGAAGCCTCCACCTGGTATTCCGGCGGAAGGAATGTTTTGATGGTTTTTGCCTTGGTCGGAGATTCTACGATAACAAGCTTCATGTGTGTATTCGTCAGTATATCCAGTCGCCAGGCGAACTGTTTTTTTTATTGAAAAGGTTTCCCGTTAGTATGCCATTGCCAATCCGCAGAACGGTGCTGGACCTCTGCGCTTCCCTCCCTCTCTGCTCTTCTTGTTTCGTGCGGGGGGCGCGAACCATTTCCCATCTGCTTTCCATCTACTTTCCATCGCTGCCATTACTCCACAAACCTCACCCCAATGCCTGCAAACACCATTCCTTCTATCTGGTTGGTTGAGGGATTTCCCCCGATAACCCCGCTTAGCTCAAGGGCGATTCGGCGGTTGTTGCGGTCAAGGGTCCAGCCGATGTACGGGGTCCAGAAAACGCGATCATCATAAACCTGCTTCACCACGGTTTCGTAGTCGCGGGCGGTGACGAACGTTTCATCCGAATAGAGCCATGTGCTTTTAACGCCGCAGTAGAAACTGCTGGAATCGAAGGCCCAGGTGTAGCCAATCCCTCCGCTCAGCCCGTAGCTGCCATATATCCCAGCAATGCTGGTGGAATCAAAAAAGAAATGCTCGTTGAACACCCATCGCGCACCGTAGCCGATTCCGCCAAGCTGAACCGCCATTTTATGATTGCCCTCGCGCCCAAACAGCATCTGTTTTATGCCAACCGCCACCCCAACATCAACCGTCTCGAAATATCCCGCAGCAAGCCCAAATAGTAGATATGGAGTTGCCACGGTCCAGGCCGAAACGCTGGCATCGGTGGTGTTGGTTACTGCCACATCGGCCCTTCCGATTAGGTAGGGAATCGAAAGCGCGTTGGTCATCGTCCAGCTGGAGTCGCGATAGAGGTTCGGCACGTCGGGGCCGAATCCAACTCCATATCCCCCAGCTGTTTTGCCGGACCCCAGCGTCTCGGCGTTCTGCAGCTCCAACGTGTTGATTGCCGTGCAGCCGCACAAGAATGCCGCAAGCCAAGCCGCTGCAACAATGGAGCGAAGCATAGTATCCTTTGGTTGTGTGCCCCGTGTTGGATATGCAGATTGAAGGAACATGGGCTCCCGTTTCTGCATCAATCACCAATCCTATTCCCTCCTCATCCCCCTGCGTTTTCTCCTCACTCTATCTCTTCCCTTTTTGAAGTTGCTGCGGCTTTGCGGAGTGCTTCGGCGGATTGCTCATCTTCCTCAATCACCTGCTCCAGCTCGGTAAACAGCTCGCTAATTGTGGGCGCGCTCTCGGCTGGCAAGGCGGCCGGGGTTGGCGTGCTGGCCCGGGGGGCCCGGGCGGCCTTCGCTTTCCCCTTTTCGGTTGCTTCGGGTTCGGTTGCTCCGGGGCTGGCATCTTCGGGCTGAACTTCCACCGCTTCCGTTTCCGATTCGGCCTCTGCGTTCTCTTCGTGTTCAGGCAGCTGAGCCTCTGGGCGGACGATTGCGCTGCGGCTTGGCTCTGCCATTTCTTGCGGAGCAATTTCGGCGATTGACTCGTTGGCCGGGGGTTGCTCTATTGTTCCGGCGGAGCGGGCAATCCGGTAGCTAAGCGGGACCTCCACCTTCTGCGATTCCTCGGATTGCGGAACGGCAGGAAGCACGCGCGCCGTGGCAGGCTCTGGCTTTGCTGCGGACGTTAGCCCTGCTTGGCTGACGGCATTTTCTTCCGGGCCAAAAATTTCGTTCTCTTCGCCGTCGCCATCCGGCTCCAGCGACGACATCCGCTCCCACAGCGAAAGGTCAATGTCGTCGAAAATACGATCCTGGGCTTCAAGTCGAAGCAGTTGCTGGAACTGCTCGAAGGTCATCGGCAAGCCCTGGCGCAGCTGCTCGATGAACTCAATTAAGAATTGCGCGTTCTCATAATGCCCCTGGAATCGCCGCGTGGCGTAGTCCTTGGCCGACTCGGTCGAGATAAGGAATTGCCAATCGGAAGATTGCTGCAACAGCAGTTCGCGGGCAAGCTGTTTCAGCACGCGCTCTTCCAGCAACTGCTCCTTGTCGTGGGTGCTGATAAGCTCCACAAGCCTTGCTTCAATCTCGTACAGCAGTGGCCAGGTCCATTGTGTTTCCTCGTTCAGCCACACTTTATGATGCCCCCCTTCTCCCCACGATCCCTCGGGAATCTGGATCACAACGCCTGGTGTTTTTGCGTCCAACTCCTGTGGCGCGGTGCGCAACCGGACGTTTGGGTTGTTGGAAAGGCGGCGGATCACCTCCCCCAAAAACCGTGGCCCCTCGAACCACCAATGGCCAAACAGCTCGGTATCGAACGGAGCCGAAAGGGTCCCCTCGCGCCCGGTGGCGTTGCGGTAGCGGCGCATCCGTTCTTCCACAACCCGCACAAAATGGTCCGCCTGGGCGCGGATGCGTGCGCCAACGTAATCGGGGCGATACCGCTGCTTGTCGCCAAGGTCCGCGCGCGAGTCGGTAACGCGCCAGTAGCGCATTCCATTGTTATGATGCTTCTTGTGGAACTCCAAATACTCAGGGTCGCCCGGGTAGCCAAACGCCCCGCTCCAGACCTGCAACGTGGTTTCTGCGTCGCGGGTGAAGACCACTGCGGTTCCGGCTTCATCATCGCCAGCCGAGCAGATTCGGTACAAGTCGTGCACGGCGCGGGAGTCCTGCAGGTCCAGATAGCGGCTGCCGTCGCGGCTTAGCTCCCACTCGTGGCCGAACTGGTTAAGGAAACGGTCCAGCGGGATTCCGGCGCGGGTCAGGTGGCTATCCACCACGGTGTATTCCAACCCATGCCGGGCAAGGGTCTGTTCGATTCCATCACGCTGGATCGGCTTGGCATCGGGGCTGAAGACGGGCGGGGTCCAAAGGTAGCTTGGGCGGTAGGCGCATTCCGGCATCCAAATGCCACGCGGGCGTTGCCCAAAATGGCGTTCGTGAACCTGGGCGGCAAGTGCCACCTGCGCGTTCACACTCTCCTCACGGCTTAGCAGCGGCAGATAGCCATGGGTTACGCCGCAGGTCTGGATTGCAATGGCTTCCTTCTCCAGCAGCTGGCGGAACGCCGCCACAAGGTCGCGCCCGTACCGCAGGTTGAAATCCATTTTGCGCGCCATGTACCAACCAAGCCAGAACTGCGAAAGCTCAAGGTATCCGCTCTCCTCGGGGCGTTCCAGGAAGTACTCATAATCGGCGTAGGCCGCCTTGATTTTTTCGTCGAAGTACTCGTTCAGGATTTCCGGGAACTCGGGGTCCGCCAATTGCTCCACCACCACTGGGGAGAGTGAGATGGTGATGGTTGGCGAGATTCCTTCGCTTACCAAATTCCAGCACTCGTTCAAGATTGGGATGTAGCATTCCGCCGCCGCTTCCGATAACCAATCGGTGCCATGCGGCCATTTGCTGTGCCGCAGGACGTAGGGAAGATGCGTGTGCAGAATGAGAACAAACGAGCCGTCCACAAGGGTTGACGTTTTGTGTGAATAGGAGCAGGAAAATATCGAAGCGGTAAGAAGCGCACGGCGGGCACTGCCCAAAGTAGCAAGTGCTCGCCGTGCACTTTTTTTGTGTCATCCCCGCTCAGTCCACAGGTTCGTTGGTTGCTGTGGCCCGGGGTGGTTCCCCTTCTTCGTGCCGATGCTTAGTGGAAGGTCTCGCCAGTATCGGGGAAGGTGAAGTTTGGTCCGGCGTTGTTCAGTTGGATTTCGCCGTACTGCGCTTCGTACTTGTTGATGTTGTCCATCAGTGCGTTCAGGAACAGGCGCGCGTGCTGCGGTGTCATCACGATGCGTGCATGAACGCGAGCGCGGGGAACGCCCGGCAGGATACGGGTGAAGTCCATCACAAACTCGGCCGGCGAGTGGCTGATAATCGCCAGGTTGGAGTAGATGCCTTCGGCCTCTTTCTCCCCTAACTCGATGTTGATTTGCTGGCCTTGTGATTGATCGTTGTTGTTGTCCATTGTTGATTATTGGTTATTGGGAAAGTGTTGCACGCTCTGGTATCACCTGCTGAGTCGTTAGGCAAAAACGGTCCTTGCCTCCTATCCTTATCCACCCAGTTCGCTTGCCTTTTTGTCGGCAGCTTCCGCTTTTTTGCCGTCGCCGATAATGGCATACAGGCGGCTTAACCTGCGCCAGTAATCGGCGGTGCGGGCGTTGTCGCCAACGTTCTCCACGGCTTCCATTTCGCGGACTGCGTTTTTCAGGTTGTCGGTCTCGCCAAGCACGTCGTACAGGTTGGCAAGCTCCCCTAACAGCTGGTAATCGCCACGGCGTGCGGGGATTGCCTTCAACTGCTCAAAGTATTTTTTGGATTCGCGAAGCGGCTTCCGGTACTGCTCGATTTGGTCGGCGGTGGGCTTCCCTTTCGATGCCTCGCGGATTTCTTCCTGCTTCCGTGCACCCAAGTTTTTGTACACCGCACCCAAGTTGAACAGCGCGGTCTGCAGGGCCTTGTCGTCGCTTGGCAAACCCAACGTCAGAACCTTGCCGAACTGCTCAATGGCTTTGTCGTACTGCTTTTGCTCGTTATACAGGTTGCCGTAATTGATGTACGGGCGCGGGTTCTTGGGGTCGCGGCGGATCTGCTCGTCCAGGGCTTTCATCGCTTCATCGGTCCGCTTGGTGGCCACATAAATTTCGGCAACAATCTCCCCGATGTCGTCGCGGCTTGCGTCAAGCTGCTCAACGGTGCGCAGGTACTTCAACGCCTCGTCGAACTTCTTGGGATCGCTTTCGGCGGCGTTGTAGGCCTGCACCCCAAGCGAGTACCAGGGGGATGAACGGATGGTGTTGCCAAGCTGCTGGCGGATAATCTCCGGCGTTTTGTCGCTGGTGCTGTAGAACTTCCAGCCTTCCACCACCGAGGCTTCGCCAGGCTTTTCCGCTGGCCCAAAATAGACGTAGAGATTTTTCGCTTTGTAGAACGCGAACCCGCCCACGGAATCCACCACTTGCGCGGCATCGGGCTTGCCGGCGCGGGCTTCAAGCTGGCTTCGGTTCAGCCCCAAGGCCAGGCCCATTTCCAAGCCCGGGGTAACGTCGCGGCCAGCAACTTCGGCATACTGCTGGTAGGTTTTTGTGGTCATCGCCTCATCCTTCAAGCCAAGATAGACCTGGGCGCGAAGGAAGGTGTTCTCCGGGTAATTTTTCCGAAGCATCTCTGCCGAATCCAACTCCTTCAAGGCTTGGGAGTAGCTGTTGTTGTTGTAGTCCCGCAAGGCCGCGTTGAATTTGTTCAGCCAGCCATTAAAGCGGCGTGCGGCGATGTCCTGCCGCTGGCCATCGCTGATGGATGCCGATGGAGTCGCCTCCGCTTTGGCGTAGGCTTCGTCCATCTCCACCCAGCGGCTTTGGTCGTTGTAGATGTCGCCAAGAAGCAACCACGCTTCGGTATTTCCTGGGCGGGCGGCAACCTCTTTCGTCAAGGCTTCTTCCGCCTTCTTGTAGTCTTTGGATTTCAGTGCCACCCGTGCAGTCGTCACTTCGCTAGAGGCGCACTCGAAGCCGCTGAACGCCAGATAGAGCGTTGCGGCACACAGCAGCAGCAGGGAACGGGAAAGGTTCATACCACAGATCGGTTTATCAGTTGCTGGGAATCAGTTGCTGGGAATCAAATTGTTGACTATTCCAACCTGCTTGGCAACAATAGCGCAGGGGCAGCCCACAATTTGGCCGCCAAACCTAACCATTTGCCCGCGCCGGAGCAAGGTTCTTCCATATTACAGTATCTCAAAGTGTAGGCGGCCAAAGCCAACGGCTGGCGACGGTGGGAAGTTTGTTTAGCTTTGCAGAGCAATCAGTTGGCGGCTGCCCGGGGTTCCGATGCCCCGCCGCCGGAACCGATTCCAGCCGTTAGTCTGAACTTCACACGACCGTTTTTCCATACCGCTGTTCCCATGCCATATTCCAACGAACGTCACTCGCCAGAGAAGTTAGCCGAGATTGCCCGCGAGATTCGCCGCGACATCATCCGATCGCTTGTGGTGGCGAAATCCGGCCACTCCGGCGGCCCGCTTGGCTCGGCCGATATTTTTGCCGTCCTGTACATGGGCGGCGTGATGAACCACGACCCGCAAAACCCCGCAAAACCCGGGCGGGACCGCTTTATCCTTTCGGCTGGCCATATGTGCCCGGTGCTGTACGCCACGCTTGCAAACGCTGGGTTCTTCCCAAAAAGCGAGCTGCTGACGCTCCGCAAATTTGGCAGCCGGCTGCAGGGGCACCCCGGGCGCGACATGCACCTTCCCGGAATCGAAAGCAGCACGGGATCGCTGGGGCAAGGCCTCTCGATTGCCGTTGGGATGGCAATGTCCGATAAACTTGTGGACCGCAACAATGCCCGCGTGTACGCCCTTACCGGCGATGGCGAGCTGCAAGAAGGCTCCATCTGGGAAGCGGTGATGTCCGCAGCGCACTATCAGCTGGACAACTTCTGCATGATCGTTGACAACAACGACTGCCAGATTGATGGCCGCGTCCCCGACGTGATGAATATCTATCCGCTTCGGGAGAAATTTGAGTCGTTCAACTTCCACGTGATTGAGTGCGACGGCAACAACACTGCCGAACTTCTTGCCGCATTCGACGAAGCCAAAACCATCAAAGGGAAACCAACCTGCATCATTGCCCGCACCTACATGGGCAACGGTGTCAGCTTCATGCAGGATAAGTTTGAATGGCACGGCAAACCCCCAAGCGAAGACCAAGCGAAAGTAGCCTTGGAAGAGCTGGCATAGAAAGGACCAAGAATCAACAACAGAATCAATAACGCTTTAGATACAATGACCACGTACGGCTCGAAAGCAACACGATTTGGATTTGGGGAAGGGCTTGCGGAGTTGGGGGAACGCGACGAACGGATCGTCGTCCTGGGTGGCGACATCACCGGCTCGGTTCTTACCAGCCTCTTCAAAGAAAAATTCCCCGATCGCTTCTTCTCGATGGGTATCGCCGAACAAAACGCAACCACGGTGGCCGCGGGCTTGGCCCTTAGCGGGAAGGTTCCGTTCTTTGCCAGCTACGGCGCGTTCTGCGCGCTGCGGAATGCGGACCAGCTTCGCATCTCCGTTTGCTACAACGAAGCCAACGTAAAAATCGGCGGCGGCCACAGCGGCATCTCCGTTGGACCCGACGGCGCAACCCACCAGGTGCTGGAAGATATCGCCTTCCTTCACTCCCTTCCCCACATGACGTTGGTGGTCCCGTGCGACTACCTTGAAGCCAAAAAAGCCACCATCGCTATCGGCGAAATGGTTGGCCCGGCCTACATCCGCTTTGGTCGCGAATCCACGCCGATGTTCACCACCGAGGAAACCCCCTTCCGGCTTGGGAAAGGTGAGGTGTTCCGCCAGGGGAACGACGTTGCCATTATCGCCTGCGGACCAATGGTGTGGGAAGGATTGGTTGCTGCCCAGGAGCTGGCAAAAGAAGGGATTGAAGCGCGAGTGATTAACATCCACACCATCAAGCCGCTGGATGAAGAGATTATCGCCCAAGCCGCGCGCGAGTGCGGGGCGATTGTCACTGCCGAGGAGGCCCAGATTATCGGCGGGTTCGGATCGGCAGTGGCCCAAGCGGTTGTGAAAAACCACCCGGTGCCAATGGAGTTCGTGGGCGTTACCGACACGTTCGGCGGGTCCGGAACACCAACCGAGCTGATGAAAGCCTTTGGCCTTACCAGCAGCGACATCTACAACTCCGTCAAGAAAGTGCTGATGCGCCGCAGCGGCCAGTGGAACGGGTTCCAACGGATGACCGAAGTTGGGATGGAAGGGGAACACCCCGCAAACTACCCCAAACCTGGCGTGGTCTTCCCGATTGAAGAATTGATCGAGGCCGACCGCCAAGCTGCCGAGCAAACAGTGGAAGAATAGCGGCTACTCATCAAGAGTATCACACACGATTTCCAGTGGGCTGGGGGGCTATCCTTCCCCAGCCCATTTTTTTTCATCAGCCAACGGTTCATTCAATCCCGCACGATAGAGGTCCGGCCATGCCCAATCAGCAACTCACGCATCTGAACGAAGATGGGACCGCCCAGATGGTGGATGTCTCGGCAAAAGAAATCACCCAGCGCGAGGCCCGCGCCGAAGCCACCGTCAGCCTTAGCCCCGAAGCGTTTGCCGCGCTGAAGGCGGGGAATCTGAAAAAGGGGGACGCGCTGGGCGTTGCTCGGGTGGCGGGCATCATGGCGGCAAAACGGACTGCGGACCTTATCCCACTGTGCCACCCCCTTCCCCTTTCCAAAGTCTCCGTCGAGTGCCAACTGGTGGAAGCAACCAACACCATCAGGATTGAGGCGCTGGCGAAAGTAGCATCGCAAACCGGCGTTGAGATGGAGGCCCTGACCGCCGCCACCATCGCCGCGCTGACCATCTACGACATGTGCAAAGCCCTGGACAAAGGGATCACGATTGAAGGAATACGCCTGCTGGAAAAACGTGGCGGAGCGTCGGGAGAGTGGAGCGCGCAAAACATCACCCCAGCATCTCCAAACGGATAGCCACCTCACTTCCGTCGGGACAGTCACCTCCGCAATGGTAGCCGCCCCGACCTCCGTCGGGATTGATAAAAGGTCTTTAGCCTTCGGTGTCATCTTCGATGCCATCAGGCCGAACCCCCACGCCATACCAGCCCTGAAAGGGCGACCCATGCCAGCCCAGGGCAACGCCCTGGGAAAAGAACCACCCCCCATGCAACACCAGCCCTGAAGGGGCGACCTCCATCCGGTTAGAGATGTTGTTGAGGGTGTGGATGTTCGGGGACGATTCCCAAATCGCCTCCGATTCCCAGAGCGATGCCCTAGGCTGTGATAGGATGCCCCTTCAGGGCGAAAGAGGGGAACGCTTCGGGAGTTTTTGGGAAGCAGCACCGTAAAAGTTAGCCACTACCGATTGAATCGGGATTGATAAAAGGTCTTTAGCCTTCGGTCTTATCACTGAATTTGGGGGCGAAATTCCCCCTTGCGTGGAAGGCCGCGCTTGCTCAGGTTTGTTTGTCAAGAAATAGGACCTCAATCAATAACCGTTCACATCTTCATCAAATCAGGAGGGAAAAATCATGCTTCGCACATTAGCAATGCTCATGCTTGGCGGGATGCTTTGGATAACCGCAGCCCATACAGCATCAGCAACGGTGGCAGTATCGGTGCCGAATTATCCAACAGTGGCGCAATTAGAGGCGGGATGGAATAACGCATTTATTGCAATCCTAACAGCCGCGCATGGTGCCGCGCCAACAATCACAGAGACCGTAACCTACCACGGGACAAGCGGGGAAATCTATGTGGTTTCCAAATTCACAATCGGGACGATTAATGGCTCGATACTTGGGCTGGCATTTGACCCCAAGTCTGCGACATCATTAGGAAGCGGGAATTATCGCTACGGTGCGGCGCACGCATTCCGGTGCGAAAATTCCAGTTCTTCCTCCTGCTCGGCAATTCGCAGTAAATTTCCGAATGGCGATGTGCAAGAAAAATGCAACTGCAATAAAGGGAAAGGCGGCTCCTCGTTAATTCCAATAAATGGCCAATTAATTGGCACGTATGATTTGAACCCCGCAAATTATTCTGGCTTGCCAACAATGAATTAAATAATCGTCCGGCACTTGCAATCAGTCATTCCACACCCTCAGGTTTGAGGAATATGGAATGACTGATTTTTTTAGCACTTGATAGAAGCACATTGTAATCCCGACAGAAAAAACCACCCCGCTCCAGCGTGCTTCGTTACCCCTCCGATAATTTCCGATCCTCCTCCTCGCTCATCTCAATCGCGTTCACCTCGGTGGCGGTTCCGCCGCGCAGCCGCCACGTGGAAAGCTGGTGCGGAGCAAGCGTTGCGGTCCATTCAATGCCGAGCAATGGAAAGTGGAGTTGCGCGGTTGTGTGCTTCCCCGATAACTCGTGCAGCCGCACAATCCAACCACCGCGCTCTCCATTATTTTCTTCACCATTTTCTGCCTCATTTTCCCCATCATTTTTTTCATCATTTTTCCCACCATTTTCTCCATCACTTTCCTCGCTCCGTTTCAGCACGGTTGCGGCCACGTTTGTGGCGGAGATAATTATTCCACCGTTGGGATCGGCCTCCGGAATGGAGCCTTCGTGGGCCGATTCCAGATGCGGGATCAGCGGGGCGTTCAGGAGCATTCCGGCTTTGGCCAGCAACTCCATTGGGGCAGCGTCGGCAACGGGATGAAGGGTGTAATGGAACCGCTGCACCCCTTGATCCAAATAGTCCAAATCTTCATCGGGATGGAAAGGGTGGGGGGTGTGGAGCGCGTAGGCCGGGGACCGCAGCACCGTCATCCGAAGGTCGCCGTCGGGGGTAAGGGAGAAGCTATGTTTGGCATCGGTGGCAATCCCCAGCGTGGCGGGCTGGCGGTTGGTTGTTCCAGCGGTTGTTCCGCTGGCGGCAAACCACGTTCCGCACGGGCGTTCGGTTCCGTCGGCGGGTTTCCACGTGGCAACGCCAGCCGATTCGGCAACGGAACGCGGCGCAGAAAGCCCGGTAGGGAACGCGAGCTTCAGCATCTTGTTTTGCTCCCCCCAAAACAGTTTCACCGCAACCTCCAGATAATCGGAGTGGTGATAGAGCTTGAAATCTTGCTGAATCCATGAAGCCCCAAACCAGGTTCGCGAGCGGATGGTGATATGGGTTGGGCCGTTCTGAACCACGCGAACTTCGGCATTGCCAAACCGGCCAATCACTTCATCGAACGCCGTTGCCCCATGCCCCCAAGTGTCGGTTGGGTCGTCAATCACCAAGCCCGCCGCGCCGCCGCCATGCAGCAGGCAAATCCCCGATTGTTTATGGAGCAACTCCGTGATGCAGCCATCGCGCAGCGAGAAGCAAACCCGAAGCTGGGCGTTCTCCACCTGCAGCCAATCCTCCCGCTGCTGGATGCTTGCGCCCCGGTGGTCGGCGTGGGGGGATTCCTGGCCATAGATCACCCGATACTGCCGCCAGCCAAACGCAGGGACATCGGCCAAGAAGGTGACGGCCACGCGGTCCTTCCCGATTTTGCCCGAGGTGAAACCGATCTGGCACGGAAGGTCGCACCCCGCGCCGTCGGTGACGCGCAGGTGGATTGGCTGGGTCCAGAGGGATTTATCAATGTCGTGCCACAGCTCGAACGTCACCCCGTGGCGCACGGCCCACGAGTGGGAATTGAAGACCAACAGCGCGGTCCCTTCGCCGCCGGAAGTGGCCACCTTTCGGGCAATCCGTTGAATGGCGTAGCGGGTCGCTTGGCGTGCGGTGTTTAAGGCCTGGCCGTACGTCTCCATCGCCTCCTGCAACGCCTCGCGAATCGCCACACCGCAAAGAATATCATGGAAATGATTGAAGCAGACGTTCTCCCACGCGCGCCGGAACTCCGTGGCCGGATACCCCGCCCCCACCCGAAGCGCGGCAAGTGCGGAAAGGCGTTCGGCTTGCAGAAGCAGATGCTCGCTCTGGCGGTTCAGCCGCTTGATTTCCGAGTGGGCACTGTAGCAGCCCGGGGCGTTCAGCTGAAGGTCATCGTGCCAGGAAGGGAGCGGCTGGCGCGGGTCCTCCCCGTTCCGAATCGTCGCAAAAAAACGCTCGGGATTGCTGAACTCCACCGCCGAAAACTGGGAGTTGCTGCTGGCCTCGATAATCTGGCGGATATGCTCCTTTGTTGGGCCGCCACCATGGTTGCCAACGCCATAAAACAAGCACCACACGTCGCCAACGTTCCGAAGCGGCTGGGCCGGGTTGGATAGGTTGGAAGGACGATGGAAGGCCTCGGCCAGGTCCGCAATTTTTTTGGGGACGGAGGACTCATACATGTTGTAGTGGAACGGCACGCGGTAAGCCAGAACGTTTGAGCCATCGGGAGAATGCCAGCGGATAATGGGGGAAGGAAGGGGAAGCTCGGTGGGGTCGGGCCGGCAGAAAATGTAGCTTGGCATCCCCGACCGCGCCAGCAGCTGCGGCAGCCCAAGCGTGTGGCCGAACGCGTCGGGGCTGTAGCCAACGCGGGCGATGCGGCCAAAGCTCTGCAAGAAATAACGCTGCCCAAGAAGCGCCTGCCGCAGGAATCCTTCCGCCGAAGGGAGGTTGCAATCGGCCTGGGTCCACCAGCCGCCAACAATCGCCCAGCGCCCCTGGGCCACCCGCTGCTGTATCTGCCGGAACAGCTCCGGCTCCACCTGCTCCACCCAGCGATAGTGCGCTGCCGAGCTGCACGTAAAAACGAACTCTGGCGTTTCCTCCATCCGCTGCAGCGCGGCGCGGCAGGTGGAGAGGAACGCCTCCATCCCTTCCCCCCAGCACCACATCCATGCTGGGTCCAAGTGGGCGTTTCCAACCATCTGGATTGAAGGTTTCGGGGTGTTCAACATGGGGCTGGGCATGGATTGAGAGAGTTGCTGAAAATGGAGATGTTTTTTTCTGGTTAGTACGGGCGTTCTTCGGCGCCGAACGCATGGTTCAGCGCGCCGGGGACGGCAAGGGCGTGGGCGGCGGTTTTCTGCCCGTGGTCGCAGGCTTCCTGTAGCGTATCGCCACGGAGCACGGCGGCAATGAACCCGGCGTTAAAGGCATCCCCCGCGCCGGTGGCATCAACCACCGTAACGCTTTCGGGAGGGCGGAACCAGACCAGCTCGCCATCGCGCCAAAGTGCGCAACCGTCGGCACCAGCCTTCATGCAGATGGTCCGAACGCCCTGCTCGGCAAAGCTCCACAGAAGATGCTCGACCTGCACTCCATCCCACGCCATTTCCAGATCGGCTTGCGACGGCAGCAGGATATCCACGTAGGGAATCACCGCCTCGATCCGGCGGTGATATTCTTCCGGAGTGCGCCACAGTTGCGGGCGGTAGTTGGTGTCCAGCACAACGGTGGTGGTGCCGGCCACCGCTTCCAGCAGGGAAATCAGCCGCGCTGGTTCCTTCATCACCGCAAGAGTGATCCCCGAAAGGAGCAACGTGCGCGAACCACGGACGAACTGGGTCAGTCGTTCGGTGGAGTAATGGAGCAAAGTTTCGGTGGCCGCCGAATCGTTCCGCCAGTAGTGGAAATGGTGATGCCCGGCATCGTCCAGCTCGATGAAGTATAAGCCATTGCGCCGCCCGGGAAGCCGCAGCGTGTGGGAAAGATCAATCCCCTCGGCCTGCATTCCGTTCACGATCATCTCGGTGAATAAATCGTCGCCCACTGCCGAGACGTAGGCGGTGCGAAGGCCAAGCCGTGCGGCGTAAAACAACGTGTTGACCGCGTCGCCAGCGAACGCCGGGCGGAACGTGCCATCGCGGCGGCGCGAGAACTCCACCAAGCACTCGCCAATGGAAAGAAGATCAAATACCTGCGTAGGGTCCATGGGGCTGCAAACTACGCAGCGGAAGCCTACGTTCGGCGGGGCGTTGCGATGGTTTGTGGCGATTCTTTGGTTGCGGTTGTGGCTGGCTCTCCCGTATGTTCGGTTCGGCGTGAAAGAATCAACCAATTACCTGTTCCACATTCTTGCTTGGATGCTTCCTGTGGTTGCCATCCAGTGGGCGTTGGCGTGGCGTGTGTTCCGGCGGAACTTGCGCGGGGTGTTCCTTCCGCCGCTGATAATCGGGACCTACTACGTGATTGCCGACACGTTCGCCGTGCGCGACGGGATTTGGTATTTCGATCCCCAACAGATTCTTGCGCTGTCTGTTGGGGTTCTGCCGGTGGAGGAAGTGATCTTCTTTTACCTGACGGCCCTCCTTGTCTCGCAAAGTTTTGTGATGCTGCTGCCAAAAGGATACCGGCGGGAGTAGGCGCGGGCAAGGCTCCCCTTTCGCCCCACTTTTTCATTCTCCGCAAACTCTTCTTCCCAAACAACCAACAAACGATTATGCCTCCGCAACGAACAGCTTCTTCCGATCTTCCAGCCATTTTCATGGACCTCACCCGCCGGTTGGCGGGGATGCTGCTGATCGTTATCGGCGCGTTACTGGTGTTCATTGATTACGATTACCGCACCCACGGCGACGGGCAACAGCAGAGCTTCAGCATCTACGGAGCCATGGCGGTGCTGACCATTGTGGTGGGAACGCTGATTGCCGCATGGACCCGCCCCGCTGCCGGGCGCGCGGTGCAACGCTACGTGAAAAGCCTTTCCGAAGGTGATCTGGAAATCGCCATGCTCTACGCCCCACCCCAGGCAACGCGGGATTGGGTGATTGAAGAAGTGATACTCCCCAACCGCCACTTCCTGATGTACCACCGGGGAAGCCGCCTCCGCACCGAACCAGCACGAGAGGTTGAAGGAAAAAAGCAGAGAAGAGTCACAGGAAGCATCAGCTACGGAAAGGCAGGCGAAGGCACGGTGGAAGCAGAGGTGGCCCAGATGGAGAACAAACAATGGCGCGTGGTTTCCATGAAGTTGCAGGAGCCGAACGGATAGATAGAGAGCGTGGCGATGCCAACAACAGTAGCCACAACCCACCAACGTATCAGGCCCATCCTCCAAACTGGAGAATGGGCCTGACGATGATTGCTGGATTGCTGCGGCGAAGCGATTACTGCGCCCGCTCGGCTTTCACCAAGTTCATTTCAAACCCGGTGATGAAATAGGCTCCCAACGGGTTTAGCAAGACGGTTTTGCTGTCCATTGCCCACTTCACCAAGCCGCTGTCAATGTCGAAGTCGTAGTGAAGCACCATCGAATCGCTCAGGATTGCCGGCGCGGTTGGGTTGCTCACGCTTGTGGCGGTGGCGGTCATGGTGTGGTCCGTGCTGAACAGCCCGGTGAACGTTCCGGCAGGAACCGTTGCGGGTCGTTTGGACCGCCCCAAATGCTGTGCCTTCATCTCGGCAGAGATGGCAGTGGGACCGATTAACGGAAGGTCCACCGTTGTGGCGGTCTTAAACGATGATATCCACGTCAGCGCGTTGGTGCTTTTGGTGTCGCCAACTTTGGCCCAGCTTTTTGCCAGCTGGGAGATAAACGGGCGAATGGTTTCTGGGAACCGCTTCAGGACCTCGCCAACCGCGTCGTACTGGTGGATGGTTCCGTCGCTGTTGGTTTGCAGGTAGATGGTGTCGCGCCCGGTTTGGGTTGTGCCAGTGGAATCCAGATAGACCTGGTCAATCTTGGCAACATTGGCCTGGCCTTGATAGCTGGCCAAAAGCTCCAGCACCGTCCAGACACGCATGGTTTTGCTGGTTGCCACCGGTGCTTGGGTGGAATCACGATCATAGACCTCGTAGGTGAACTTGTCGTTCGCTTTTACCGTGAACGACTTGTTGACTTCGGTGGTGACAGGGTCGTCGCCACAGCCGGCAATGCCGAGCATCAGAATGCTTGCCGAAGCAAGCGCAAGGAAGTTTTTCATCCGTTGATTAAGGTTGGTTGGTTGTTGGTTTGTGTATGGAGTACGTCTGTTGAATGCTTGCAGCAGGGGAAGCCGGGCGTGCGGTCCGCCGGTTGCGCGTGGGCCGTTCATCGCCTGCCAATCGTGACGACACGGCGGGGCGAAGATTGATAACACCCCGTTCACTCTGGCAACCGCGCAATATTATCGCGGACGGCTTGGGCCGAGCGTCTCAGGGCCATCCGTTCTTCCTCCAGAAGGCCAATCTCCACAATTTCTTCGATGCCGTTCCGCCCCAGTTTTGTTGGAACCCCCAGCACCACATCCCGAAGCCCATACTCCCCTTCCAGCAAGGTTGCGCAGGGCAAAATCCGGCGTTTGTCGCGGGCGATGGACTCCACCATTGCGGTGATGGCCGCCGCCGGAGCGTAAAACGCGGAGCTGGTTTTCAGAAGGTCAATGATCTCGCTTCCGGCGTTGCGGGTCCGCTCAACAATCGCCGCAATCCGTTCGGGGGGGAGAAGGTGCGCCAACGGAATCCCGGCAACCGAGGCGTACCGAACCAGCGGGACCATTGCATCGCCGTGGCTCCCCACCACCAGCGCGTCAACATCTTCCACCCCGGCCTGAAGCTCTTGGGCGATAAATGCCCGCAACCGTGTGGAATCCAGCACTCCCGACATCCCAATCACCCTGCGGCGCGGCAGCCCGGTGGCGCGCAACGCCACCCAGGTCATCTCATCCACCGGGTTGGAGACGGTGATCAGAATGGCGTTTGGGGAACGATCAACAACTTGGCGTGCAACGTTGCGGACGGTTTCGGCATTGCGGGCAAGAAGGTCGTCGCGGCTCATCCCCGCCTTGCGTGCCAGCCCAGCGGTGATGACAACGATATCGGAATTCGCCGTGGCATCGTAGCTGGTTGTGCCGGTGATGCGGCAATCGCTTTCCACCAACGGGGCGGCTTGGTACATATCCAAGGCCTTCCCATATGCCAATCCCGGAACCACATCCAATAGGACAACTTCGCGGGCAAGCTCCAGCGCGTACATCCGTTGCGCGGCGGTTGCGCCAACGTTCCCGGCACCAACAATCGAAACTTTCATGCAGGCAATATTGCTGTTGGATGGAAGAAAATGGTGGCGAAGCTACAAATTCCCCTGCCAAGAGGGAACGATGGAGGGAAAAAAAACTTTGTGAACTTGCCAACCAATTCGCCGCGGAAGCACCCGCCCCACCACGGGGTAGCGGGCTTCCGCAGCGAAAGGTTTTGCGGTCCGTTTTTTGTGGCTTTGCCGCGCAGCTTTGCCTTGTTGTTCCTCTATCGTTTCACCACCACCCCTTGCTTCCCATGGACCTTCACAAAGTAGGTTCCGGCAGGAAGCGATTGCAGGTTTAGCGTGGCACTCCGCTGGCCATGTGGAACCCGCTGCCGCAGCAGTTCGCGCCCCTCCGCATCGGTTACTCGCAGAATGGATTCGGCAGATTCCCCCTCGGTTGCCGTGGCTTCCCAATGGACCGCCACAAACTGGGCCGTTGGGTTTGGATAGAGCCGTATCTGGCCGCGGCCCTCTTCTCTCACTTCCTCCTCCTCCTCCACCCCCAACGCCGATTGGCCGTTCCCGCTCAAGATCAGCTGCAGGGCCGAAGTCACTCCGGTTCCATCGAAGGTGAGGGTTTCGCGGTCGGGATCGGCGCGTTGGGGAAGGCTGGGGTTCGGTTTCCAGCCGTTGGTGTGATCGTCAACATCGCGGCTCCATAGTTGGAAATTGGTTGGGCGGTCGCTTGCGCTAACGTCGGCAAACGCGCCGAACATCAGGCTATCCACCGTGAACTGGCTGTTCTTCCCCCAGTTGCGCACAATCCAATAGCTGTTGGCAAATCGTTCGGTTCCGCTTGGCAAGCTGTCGGGCAAGGCCGCAAGGTGATACACCGCCAACTCACCATCGGGATACACCGCCCCGGTTGCCGGAAGGTAAATGCTCAGCCCGGCGGTGTCGAACATTTTGGCCCCGCCACTGCTGGCGGCCAATCGTTGGCTTACCCCAACCGCTACCGGCGCGGTGGATGCCACGCGCAGGCCGCCTGCGTTGACCGCGTGGGTTCCGCCAACACGGTTGAACACCAGGTTCCGGTCCTGCTCGTTGAACTGATAGTAGGCCACCAGCCCCTGCGCTCCGCTCCGCGGGATCAGGTGCATCGCCTCCCGCACTTCCGCTTGGCTTAATGGGCGGTTGTAGATTTTCAGCTCATCAATCTCCCCACGGAAATTCCCCCCTTGCCCGGGCAGCCCTCCGCCAAGCTCGAACGGAGTTGCCGAAAGGTCGAACCCGGTGAAATCCCCATTGTACACCCAGGGTTCGCCGTTGCGATACAGGGTGACGTGATCCGGATGGACGGTCATCGCAACGTGAATCCACTTGGCGGTATCAAGGTTGAAGGGAGAGGTGAGTTGGTACGGCACGCCGCGCCAGTAGAACGTGAGGTTTGTGTTGGCACGGTATCCCAAAAACGCGAACCCAAACCCAAACCCAACATTGCTTCCCCAGCTGGTGAGCAGTTGCGAGAACGATTGCTGGATGGTGTCCAGCTTCACCCATGCCGTCACGGTAAAGCCGGTTGCTCCGCTTAGCTCGGGGATCGGATCCAGGGTGGCTCCATCGGCGCGGCTGCTAAGGTTCAGGGCCAGCCCGGCAATCGTATCCAAATCGCACTGGCTTTCGCGGACTTCAATCATCTGCTCAATCGTGCGGGTGCTGATTCCCTCGGGATTTTTCACAGTAAGGCTAACGCTGTAGATGCCTGGCTTCCCAAACACCACTTTTGGATTACGGACGGAACGGGAGCTAACCCACGCCGCGCCGGGGAACTCCCACTGCCACGTTGCGCCGGTGTGGTTCAAGGCGGAGTAATCGTCGAAGCGGAAGGTGTCGCGCGGGCAGGTGCTAAGGCGTTTGTCGGCCATTGGCTGGGCCAGCGGCTTCGACGGCTCGAACAACGGGGTTTCCCAAATCCCCATGCTGCTGCCGGAACGGAGCTTGCCATCGCGGTAGAAGATCTTCAGCCCGCGAGTGTAATGGCTTACCGGAAGGCCTGTGCCAACCGGTTCCCAGTTGTTCAGCGCGTTGTTTCGGTAGAAGACCCGCCCGCCGTCGCAGGCGATATAAACTCCGCCATCGGTTCCAAGTTGGTGGATGATGTCGCTGATGTAGAAATTCTGCATGACCGCCGTGGTAAGATTCTCCCAGGTTTGGCCGCCATCGGTGGTTTTGAAGACGGTCCGCCCCGTTGCGGCGTAGCGATAGGCAACCCACAGCACGTTCGGGTCCGTTCCGCTAACGGTGATAGCGGCAACGCGGCGGTCGCGGCCGGTGGTAGCGGGCGGATTGGCGCATTGGCTCCATGTTGTTCCGCCATCGCTGGTGCGCCAGATTGCACCATCGGCGCGGGGATTCGAACGTTCGGTGACGTAGATCACCTCAGGGTTGCTGCGGCTGATCTCGATATGCTCAATGGCTGCATCAGGGTCGGGGCTGGCGAAGATGGAGTCGTAGATTGCGCCGTTGTTCAGGCTTCGCCACAGGATATTTTTCTGGCCGATCCAGACGGTGGTGTAGCAGCGCGGATCCCACGCCATCTCGCTGTACTCCATCAGGTAGTAGCTTTCGTTCGGCCACTTGCCAACAAGGAAGCGGGTTGCCGGTTGGTCGAACGCAGGGGGGATAATGTGGCCGCCGATATCGCTGTAGTAGGTGCGTCGTGCGTTCCCCGGGTTCACGTAGCCGGTTGCGGCCTCTCCGCCATCCATTCGTAGGAATCGTCCGCCATAATTTTCGTGGATTGCGGTGTTGCCGTTGTGGTATCGTCCGCCAACCATCACGTCCTCGTTCCACCCCATATCAAAGCCCCAGAAGTCGGAGCCATTCAGCCCGTTGATGCGTGCTTCGGCGTTTTTGGTGTCGGCAAAAAAATCGGTGGAAAGGGTCATTCCGCCATCGGTGGCAATCCAGGTTTCCCCGGCCAATGCGCGCATCTCCTGGATGTCGGGATGGATTGGAAAGGGGCCGGTGTAACCGCCAACTGCGGCGAACGATGCCCCGCCGTTGGTGCTTCGGTAGGCAGTGGTGGTGGCCACAATTAGGTGATCCGCATTCTGCGCCGATGCAACGATGCTCAGGTCGTAGTAGCCTTGCCCGTTGTTCATCTTCAGGCTGTCGGTTTCGCCAATGGCCGCCACGGTCCACGATTCACCACTGTTGATGCTTTTCATCACCCTGGGTCCGGCACTGGTGAGCAGCACCGCGTAGATGCGTTTTGCATCGGCGGGGGTGACGGTCATTCTTCCCTCCCCTTTTGTCAGCCCCGTTGGCCACCCCGTTGTGCGTGGGGTGAAGGAGTTGCCCATGTCGGTTGATTTCCACACCTCGTAGAACTTGGTGTCGGGGTTGTATTTCAGCACGTAGATCTGGTTCGGGTCGGCGGTGTTGATTTCCAGATCGGCAATTCCATCGGGCAAGATTTGGGTCCAATCTTGCCCGGCGTTGGTGCTGCGGAACAGCCCCAAATTCCCCGCCGCAAAAACCATACTTGGTGCCGATGGATGGACCTCGATGTCGTTCAGCCACAGGTCCTTCAGGGTGAACAAGGTTTGCCATGTTGTTCCACCATCGTTGGTGCGGCGGATTGCGCCGGGCGCGCCCAGATAAACGATGTCAGGGTTTGTTGGGTGGATGCTGATTGCCTCGGTTTGCAGCACGTACTCCGCCCCAATCTGCTTCCATGTTTTCCCCTTATCCACCGTTTTGAATATCGCCCCCGGCTCGGTCCCGCAATACAGCACCGACGGGTTGCTGCGGGAAATATCGAACCCATAAACGTTGGCCTGCCACGGGCAAGGGGGTTGGTCGGCGCGGGACGATTTTTCCCAGAACGTCTCCATCGTCAAATTTTTCCATGGAACAGGGGCGCGCTGCGGCTGCGCGGAGTGCTCCATTTTTGGGCGGCGCATCGCCTCGATGGCATCGGGGGATAGCTGTGCCACGCTTCCATCGGCGTTCATAAACGGCATCACTGCCCGCCGCCAACGCCGGTAAAATTTCGTCCAGTTGTTTTTGCTGAACTCGTGGGTGCGGTAGTAGGCATCGTAAGCACTGTCCAGCTGCAAGGCGTTGATGGGGGGGTGATAGAGGAACCGCGCCCAATCGGGCATATCGGCCTGCTGGGCCGGGAGCGTTAGCGGGTTCACGTACTGGGACCGGGCAACGGACCAACCGCAGCACAGCAGCAATGGAAGAAGCAAGGAAAAGCGGAAGGAAAGCATAGCGGTAAGCAGAAATGGTGGAACGACCAAGAAGAAGGCTGTGTGATTGAACAGGAGGACCAGCAGTCCCGGGGGTGGGGAAGCGACAAGCAGAAACCAAAGCGGAGCGACCCACAGGCACTATGAGCCGCTCCGCAAAGAACCGTTGTGAGTTAATTACTGCGCAATCGGACTCATTGGGCTATCACGGCTCCGGCAGCATACTCATCAGCTTAGGCGTGATGAACTCAAGCTCGTGATGATGCACCTCCCCCAATTTGTCCAACGCAGAATTCCCCTCCTTCGTCAGCTTCACAAACACCTGGCGGCGGTCCTCCTTTCCTTGCTCGCGCACCACGTATCCGTGGGCGGCCAAGCGGTTTACCAGCCCGACGGTGCTGTGATGTTTGATCTGCAATCGTTCGGCAAGATCGCCGATGGTAAGCAACGCTCGGTCCGGCGTGCCCCGCAGCACAATCAGTGCTTGGTGATGTTGTGGCGTCATTCCCATTGCCAGTGCTGCGTCCTCGCTGGTGCGCAGCAGTTTCCGAAGAGCTTGGCGGAACGACGCCAGTGTCTGGAATTGTTCATTCGACAGACGTTTGGCCATAGTAGGTTTTCCTCCGTAGTATTGGTTGAATGGCTGCCGAATATAGCAAAACATTATCGCGGGATATACCGCAACAGGAAAAAGCAGCAAAAAGAAAAAGAGCTACGGGAAAAAAAACAGAAAAAGCCAAGATTTCACCTCTTGGCTTTTTTCATGTTGGCTTTTTTCACCTTGGATTTTTCACCTTGGATTTTCTCACAGATCATTGTGCCCTGCAACCGCTTCCCTTACGGGCGATACCATTCCTGTAGCGATTGGACCTGCAAATCCGATTCGGCAAGGGACCGAAGCCCGCTTAACGCGGCGGCGGCGGCGCTGGCGGTGGTGATGAACGGGATCTTGTACTCCATCGAAACCGCGCCCATTGTTTTCTCATCGTCGCGTGCGATCTCGCCCGAGGGGGTGTTGATGACCAACCGAACCTGGCCATTGCGGATGTAATCCAACACGTTCGGCTGGCCTTCCACAATTTTCAGAATCTTGGTGTTGGCTATCCCTTGCTCGGTTAGGAATCGGCTGGTCCCATCGGTGGCAAGGATGGTGAAGCCAAGCTCGGCAAACCCCCGCAGCGTTTCGGCAACGCGGGGGCGTTTGTCGTTGTCGGAGAGCGTGGCAAAAATTGTCCCGGCGTCTGGCAGCTGGTTGCCGCTTGCAATTCGGGCTTTCACCACCGCAAGGCCGGTCATCGAGTCAATCCCCATCACTTCCCCGGTTGAGCGCATCTCCGGCCCAAGAAACATGGAGGAGCGGGGGAACTTGCTGAAGGGGAAGACCGATTCTTTCACCGAAACGTGGTCCATCGCCATTGGCATATCGCGCAGATTGAAGCTGGCAAGCGGCTCGCCCGCCATCACCCGCGCGGCGATCTTGGCAAACGGAATCCCGGTGGCCTTGCTGACAAACGGGATGGTCCGGCTTGCACGTGGGTTCACCTCTAACACGTAGATGATCCCCCGCTGCATGGCAAATTGGATGTTCACCGGGCCAACCACCTTCAGCCCGCGCGCCAGCTTCCGGGTGTAGGCCACTATCGTCTCGAACTGCGCCCGCTCGATGTTGTACGGCGGCAGCACGCAGCTGGAATCCCCGGAATGCACCCCTGCTTCTTCGATGTGTTGCATCACCCCCCCAACCACCACGTCGGTTCCGTCGGCCACCGCGTCAACGTCGAACTCGAAGGCTTTTTCCAGGAAATGATCAATCAGCACCGGGTGATCGGGTGAGACTTGGGCGGCGGTTTGCATGTACTCGCGGATCCGCTCGGGCCGATAGCAAATCTCCATTGCCCGCCCCCCCAAAACGTAGCTTGGGCGAACCAGCACCGGATAGCCCACCCGCTCGGCAACGGCAATCGCTTCCTCCTCGCTGGTGGCGGTTCCCCAGGCTGGAACGGGGATGTTCAGCTGCGTGATAAGGTCGCCGAACCGCTGGCGATCCTCGGCCAAGTCAATCCCTTCGGAAGATGTTCCCAGGATTCGCACCCCGGCGGACTCCAATCGTTTGGCCAGCTTCAGCGGAGTTTGTCCGCCGAAGGAGACAATCACCCCCTCGGGCTGCTCGTGTTCGATGATGTTCATCACATCCTCGAAGGTCAGTGGCTCAAAATAGAGTTTGTCGGTAACGTCGTAGTCGGTGCTGACGGTCTCCGGATTGCAATTGACCATGATGACCTCGCACCCCTGCTCGCGAAGGGCCATCACGGCATGGACGCAGCAGTAATCGAACTCAATCCCCTGCCCAATTCGGTTTGGCCCGCCCCCCAGAATAATCACCTTGCGGCGGTCGGAGCGGATGGACTCGTTCTCTTCCTCGTAGGTGGAGTAGTGGTAGGGGGTGAAGGCTTGGAACTCCGCAGCGCAGGTGTCCACCGTTTTGAAGACCGGCACAACGCCAAGCGATTTCCGCAAGGCGCGGATTTCCGGCTCGGTCCGGTCCCACAGCCAAGCAAGCTGGCGGTCGCTGAAACCGAACTGCTTCGCCTGCCAGACCAGCTCCCGGAACTCTTCGGCAGTGGCGATTGCCGTGGCTGCCTGAAGCTCACCTCCGTTTCCGGCAGCTGAGTTTGCGGGGCTGAATTCCGGCATCGCCCATCCGTTCTGCTCCGTCATTTCTTTGGCCACTGCGGCGGCATCGCGAAGCTGTTGCTCCATCTCCACAATCTGAGCCATTTGGTCAACGAACCAGGGATCGTAGGCGGCAATCTCAAAAATTTCTTCGATGGAGATTCCCAATTTCAGCGCGTCGTAGATGTCGAAGATGGAGGTGGAAGTCCGTTTGTGCAGGCGCGTTTTTGTGTCGGCACGGGCGGCTTCTAACTCGGCTGGGGCCATTGCGGCGGTGGCGTAGCGGTCCTTTCCGTCGCCGCCCAAGCCGTAGCGATCTTGCTCAAGGGAACGAATCGCTTTTTGCAGAGCCTCCTTGAACGTGCGTCCAAACGCCATTGCTTCCCCCACCGACTTCATCTGCACGCCAAGCTGGTCCTCCACCCCTTTGAATTTTGGGAAATCCCAGCGGGGGATTTTCACCACAACGTAGTCAATGGTCGGTTCGAAGCTGGCGGGCGTTAGCCGGGTGATGTCGTTCGGGATTTCATCCAGGGTGTAGCCAATGGCCAGCTTTGCGGCAATCTTCGCGATTGGAAACCCGGTGGCTTTGGAGGCCAGCGCCGATGAACGGGAAACACGCGGGTTCATCTCGATAACGATCAGCCGGCCGTCCGCTGGGTTCTGGGCAAACTGGACGTTGGACCCGCCGGTCTCCACCCCAATTTCCCGCATGATCCGGATTGCGGCATCGCGCATTCGCTGATACTCACGATCGGTAAGGGTTTGGGCCGGCGCGCAGGTGATGGAGTCGCCGGTGTGGACCCCCATCGGGTCCACGTTTTCGATGGAGCAGATGATGGTGACGTTATCTTTTTTGTCGCGCATCACCTCCAACTCATACTCCTTCCATCCAATGATGGACTCCTCCACCAGCACCCGATGGATCGGCGAAGCGTTCAGGCCGAACTCCAATTTCTGGCGATACTCCTCCATGTTGTAGGCCACTCCGCCGCCGGTTCCCCCCAACGTAAACGAGGGACGAATGATTGCGGGGAAGCCGATCTGCTGGACCACCTCCATCCCCTGTTCCAGGGTGTCCACGAAGCCGCCGCGTGCCATTTCCAAGCCAGCGTTGTTCATGGCCTCCAGGAACAGCTCGCGATCCTCCGCTTTTTTGATAGCCTGCAGGTTTGCGCCAATCATCTCCACGCCGTAGCGTTCCAGCACCCCTTGCTCGGCGGCCTGGACCGCAACGTTCAGCGCGGTTTGGCCACCCATGGTTGGGAGGAGTGCATCGGGGCGTTCTTTGGCGATGATCTTCTCCAGGAACTCCACCGTGATTGGCTCAACGTAGGTAGCGTCGGCGATATCGGGGTCGGTCATGATTGTTGCTGGATTGGAGTTCAGCAGAATCACCCGCAACCCTTCCTCGCGCAGGACACGGCAAGCCTGAGTGCCGGAATAATCAAACTCGCAGGCCTGGCCAATCACGATAGGGCCGGAACCAAGAATCAGAACAGAACGGATGTCGGTGCGTTTTGGCATGGGGACTGTGTATGGAAAAACTGTGTCTGTGAAAAGCGTTCAACAACGTTGAAGTAACGGCGCGATTTCGCAATCGCGAAAACTCTTGTCGGAAAATTCCGGTCGGGAAGGGAAGCACCGGTTGCGGCCAGCAATACCCCCTCTATTTTTTCTACCCCTCAAACCGTGCGTCCAGCGAGGCGGCAAGCTGGTTGGAGTGTTGCAGCAGCAACGTCCGGACCGACTCGGCAACGGCAAAAACGCGGGAGAGGTTCATCTGCGACTCCTCATCCAGAACCTCGGCAACGCGGTTTTGGCGGAAGAACACATCTATCTCATCATCTTGCTCGGCAACGATTTCCAGCAGGTCTTCCAGCTCCTGTTCGGCATCGGTTCCGACCATCGCCAGAATCAAGCAGGCGCGGCAATAATAGAGGGTTGCAGCGCGGATCAGCCGGCGGAACTCGAAGGCGACTTCATTGCTGTCGGTGTCTATGTCCACCGCTTGCGCCCACTGCTCTTCGGCAATGGCGTGATACTCGTCGGCGGTTTCGATGATATGCTGTTTTAGGTTGTCGGTATTCATTCCGTGTTCATTCTGGAGCGTTCAATTGGTGAGCAAGCGATCTCGGGATTTTCATGGAGCCGTTCAAAGCTGCCCGATGGGTTCGGATTGATTTGCCAGCAGAAGCGCAAGCACGGCCATCCGAACTGCCACCCCATTTTCCACTTGGGGCAGCACCACCGAGTGCGGGCCGTCGGCGGTCTCGCTATCAAGCTCCACCCCGCGATTGATCGGCCCAGGGTGCAGAATCAGCAGATGTTTTTTCAGGCTACGAAGCATGTAATGGCGCAGCCCAAACAGCTTGGCATATTCCCCGACCGAGGGGAAGAATGCGCGATCCTGGCGCTCGTGCTGCACGCGGAGCATATTGAGCGCGTCGGCGAACTCCGTGGCTTCAGCAAGGCGATGGAACACCCGCACACCAAGCTCGGCAATGCCACGAGGTATCAGCGTAGGTGGTCCGCAGACGGCAACCTCGGCTCCCAATTTTTGCAAGGCATAGATGTTGGATAACGCCACGCGGCCATGAAGGATATCCCCCACAATTGCAACCCGCTTCCCCTCAAACCCTGTTGCATCGGCATTGGCAGAATCATGCCACCGTTCATAGAGGGTCAAGGTGTCCAGAAGAGCCTGTGTGGGATGCTCGTGGCGGCCATCGCCTGCGTTGATAAATGTGGAGCTACAGTGGCGGCTTAGGAACCACGGAACACCAGCGGCACTATGCCGGATCACAATGGCATCAACGTGCATTGCCTCGATGTTGAGAACCGAATCCAGCAGCGTTTCCCCTTTGGCAAGAGAGCTTGATTGGGCGGAGAAATTCAGAACGGTGGAGCCAAGCCGGCGTTCGGCAAGCTCGAAGCTCGAGCGGGTGCGGGTGGAGTTTTCGGCGAACAAATTGACCACCGTGCGCCCACGTAAAAGGTCCGATTGATTGCCGGGACGAAGAAAGTTATCGCGGTAGTGAAGAGCGGCTTGGAAGATAGTCAGGAGATCGGTCCGATTCAGTTCGGAAATACCGAGAAGATGCCGAACAGAGAGCCGATTAAACTGGCCTAATGTTCCGGCAGCAGCAGGCGACGCAGCGTGTGACGAACCAGAAGTGAGCAATTTTTGGCTCCAAAATTACACCCATCATGGTGCCAAGCCAAGCCGACTTACGAGTCGTGAACATTTGATGATGTTGAAGGGAGTTTTTTCAGGACGATTGAGCAAAAAGCACCAAGCGGCCACCGGGTTTCCCTGGTGGCCGCTTGGGTATTGTGTTCATCCTTCTCCCCCCTTGCGGAGGAGGGAAGGTTCGTTCCTTACTTCTTCACCACGATGCTCTTCACCACTGGGCTTTGGCCACCCACCCGATCCGTACTGTGTACGTTCCGCTCGTCAACTCGCTCACTGGCAACGAGTATTCCGTCACTCCGCTCACCATTGCTCCGCTGTACACCTCGCTTACCTCCTTCCCGCTTGCGTCGTACATCACGATCCGGCCTTCGCCACCCTCGGCCAACTCCACTTGCACGCTCCCACGATCCACCATCGGGTTCGGGGCTACCACCACGCTTAGGCTCATCGTCTCATCGCCGCTTACCTTCACCTGACGCTGGTCGTTGATCTCTACCGTCCCGTCTGTGTTCACCGTCACCAAGCGGTAGATGTACGTCCGGCCTCCCACTACTCCTCCATCCACCGTCCGGTACTCCGCTCCCACTGTCGCTGTTCCGCGACCTGCCTGGCGATCCACCACGCTGAACTCCCCGACCACGTCACCCGTCACCGCTTCCATTACCTCGGCTCGCTGAATCTCCATCGCGCTCACGTTCTCCTCGCCGGCTGTTGTCCACTCCACCGTTACCTGACGGCGACCTGTCTGCTGTGCCGCGAACGACGACAGCTTGATCGGCAGCACTTCCGATGTGTTGTATCCGAAGAAGTCCAACCCTGCCAACACCAACCGCTTCCTCCGCTCTGCGTTGGCTCCGGCCAGAAGCGACCGGCGTGACGCCAATCAAACGCGTAGTACACCACCTGCTTCTTCACTCCCTTCGAGGCCACTCCGGCTGTCGTGTCTTGACGTACCGTTGGATCCGACCGGTGGCAAATCTATGTACTGATGCGATGACTTCGCCACTCCGTCAGAGTTCACTGTCACCTTCAAGATCGCCGGCATCGGTGGTGCGTCGTTCGTCACCCCGGTCCCGGATCATCTCGAACTTGTTCGGCGTCAGCGCGATCCCCCTTGATCCGCAACCCGCTGTAGTTCGCTGGCTGCGTCGGCTTCGAGTACGTTGCGCGCAGGTAGTTGTTCACGAACTCCTTGTCGGCAATCTGACCGTTCCCGGCCGTCAACACCACGTCGTGCTTCCGTGCTACGTCCTGACCCGCGATCAGAAGGTTCGTCTTGTCCTTCATCGTGCGGCTCTCCAGCGCGCTCTTCAATGCTGCACGCTCTTCAGCTTCCAACCCTTGGGCTTCCTCGCCTTGTGCCCAGATCACCGTCTTCCATGGGCGGAAGTCCAGGTTCTCCTTTGGCCACATATCACGTTGGAAGATGTCGAAGTCTTCCGTCCCAACTCCGTTCGTCCGATCCCAGACGATCTGGTTCATTGCGCTGATCACCGAGTCCGCGTTCAGTTTGTTCCCAAGAACCACTGGATCGCTGATCCCGCTGTTCGTCACGTTCGATGGCTGGTAGCTCTCGACCGACACCAACACACGGCGCGTTGCACGCAACACGTAGAACCGCACGATCTTCTCGTACCGGTTGTTCGTCACGTTGTCGTCCGTTCCGCTCCGCAATTGCAGGCGGTACAGCGGACTCACGTTCGCATCCTGGCCGTAGTATGGATCGCTTTGCCTAACACTCGCGAAGCGTCTGCGGCATGAACATCCCGAACGCCACGTTCCGCTGCTCGCTCACGTCCACACTTGCGCTCTTGTTCATTGTCGCAACCGTCACCCACGTTGTCCCCGTCCACCGTTGCACCGTCATCGTTGCTGCGTTCGATGGCACCGGCTGGCCACCCACGTTCCGCAGGCGTCCCACAAGGCTCACCGCCGTGTCAACCATCATGTACTCTGCATCACTAAACTGGCCGCTTGAGGCACGATACCCCACCGGTCCCAAGATGTCCTCGGCCATCACATCGTGGTTGCGGATGTGACCCGTGAACTCGTCGGCTCCGATGTCGTACCGACCGTTCAATGCTGCCGAGCCGCGTGGCTCCATGTCAATATCGTTCGTCAACCCCGCGACCTTCGTCCCGCGGTTGTTCGCAATCGAACCACGGTACATCGGTTGGATATGGAGGTCAACGCCACCCGGGTACGTCGAGACGAACTCTTGGGTGATGTCACCCTGCATCGAGTTCATGTCCATGCCCGTCAGGTACCGCCATTGGTTCAGGTTCGTTGCCACTGGTGGCGATGGTATCTTGTACCCTTGTGCTGACAGGTTCTGCAACGATCCCGTCATCCCGTTCGGTACCCACAGAATATTGTGGTTCGAGATCAGCTTCGTCTTCAACTCCGATCCCACCAACCGAAGTGCGGTTGGATTGTTGGTTCCTGTCAACGCCACGATGTTGTTCTGAACCGAGCCTTGCGCACGGTCCATCAAAATCCCGTACTCCACCGCTTGCATGTTGCAGGCACTTGTGTTGTAGATCGTGTTGTTGTTGACCTGGTTCCCCGTCATCACGAAGTCCAGACGGTTCGTCCCTTCTGGCGTGATCGCAATGGCTGCAAGGGTGCTGCCCCACAATAGTTCCAAATCATGTTGTTCGATACCTTCAGGTTCGATGCCCCGTTGTTCGGGAATCGGTACGTCCGGTTCGATGGCGACACAAACACGTTCTCGTTGATGTCGGCAGCGATACCACCGCTGACTCCAACAACTGTGCTGATGTTTGCAATCCGGTTCCGCTCAATCGTGATGTCGCTCGAGTACCCACGGTTGTTCGAGGCGTTCCCACCGCTGGTGATCGCAATGCCAACGCCATGCAACATCGTCTTCGACGTGTTCGCAACACCGTTGATCCAGTTGTCGCTCACCACCGAGTTCTTCTCATACACCAACGTCACACCCGCACGACCTGAGTTCCAAATCTGGTTCCCGGTGTACTGGTTGTTCTGGTTCGTGTACGCCACGTAGGGACCCGGGCCAACCACGTACAGCGGTCCGGCTCCCACCGAGGCGATTCCCATGCCGAAGTCACGGATCACGTTCCCGCTGATCACGTTGTTCTGGTTCCGAAGCGTGTCGCGCTTTTGCGAGTTCGTTCCTGTGGCTCCGTCAATCGGTGCCGAGTTCCGAAGCATCACACCGGCCGACATCACCTGCGCCAAATCATCCACAAACGTGAACGTGTTGAACGACTGGTTGTAGCTTGGAATCGTCACCGTGTTCGCCGTGTTCTTCAGGCTCCACGTGTTCCCGCTTGCTGGCTCGATCCGGCTGTTGAGCACCTTGTAGTTGGAGGCACCCTGACCCAAATAGAACGGGATCGCCAAACGCTTGTATCCGCTGACGTTCGTTGCTGTTGTGTTCTCCAGCACGAACCGCAGCACCTTGTTGGTTCCACCATCCCACGTGATGTATCCGCTCGGGTTCGAGGTATCCTTCTGGCCGTACCAGATACCAATGCCCGATGGCGATTTCAGGTTGACCGTCACGTTCGTCTTGCCGGCAACCGGCCGCCACGTGATCGGGTTGTTCGCTCCCAATCCAACGACGTATCCGCGCATATCCAACGCTGGCTGCGATGGGTCGTTGTTGACTGGTTGAACCGTGTAGCTGTCGTCCACCAGTTCCAACGTCACCGGGCCGCCAACACCGTAGGTGCTGACCGAGTCCCAGGCTTCCTGGATCGTGCGGAAGTGCTCGCCGAACCCAACGCGGTACAATCCTGCGTAGCGTGCCTTCACGTTGAAGCACCACGTCGTCGAGTTGTTCTCCGTCACCGGGTCTTGCGGATCGTTCACCGTCACCGTCAAGCAGTACTCGCCTGCTCCGTTCGGGATGAAGTCCGGGAACTCTTGGCGAACCGTACTGTTGCCGCTTGGCACGGTCAAGATGGTTGTTTGGCGTGTATAGACCACATTGCCAGCAGCGTTCTTGATCGTTACCGTTGCCGGGACGTTCGTAGCATCGGCAATGCCGCTGTTGGTGGCATTGACAAGCACCGGAATCGGACGACCATCAGGGTACGACTGGAACTCCTGCGGCGAGTGTGGTGCAATACCTGCCGGCAACGCCATCAGCTCAATCTCATAGTTCGCATCAAATGGGAACCCGAGCTTTGGCCATTTCAGCAGCGTATCGTTCAGACGGTTCTGATCGTTGCTGAGGTTCGTGTAAATCTTGACGAAGTAGTGACCCGGCTTTGTCGGGGTCCACGTCGGCATGTTGATGTCGCGGAAGGTTGAAGGATCCCATGTTCCTGGGACGATGGTCTGGCCTTCGCCGACTTTGTTGCCGTTCTCATCAAAAATCCAATATCCAACCGGCACATCTTTCTGCGAGTTGAACCCGATGTTCAGGAAACGAACTTCGATCGGGACGCCGACACCGAGAGGATACTGATACTTCAGCGGCAGCTTGTTCTCGTACGGTTGCAGCAGTGTCCAAGAAGCAACGTCGTTTGGCAACGAGATGAAGAATTGGCCGGTCAGGGTATCGTTGAGTATATCTTGGTCAATATCCAACAGGGAAATGACTTTCACGGTATAGATACCGGGAACATCCATCAACGGTGCGGTCAAGGTAGGAGTAAGGGTTACCTGAGACTTACCAAGCTGAGCGGTTGCCGTCGTGAATGCGGTTCCGGTGGCGGTTGCCACGGGGTTGACCAAGTCTTGGTCACGATAGATCAAGGCTTTGACCGGAACGTTTTGGCGAACGTTCTTGCCGAAGTTGGTAAACTGGGCATTAATGGTGATCGAGGAACCACCAAGGTAGACGTTGGCTTTGCGTTCTGGGGTGAACCACAACGAGTCTGGGGTGACATCATCCATCAACGGGGTCAGGCGGTAGCCGATCTGCTGACCATTCTTTGTCGGGAACTGATAGTGCCAGTATGGGGAAGCACGGTAGTACACGTACGGATTACCTGCATAGCTCATGTAGTACGCATACAGTTCCGGGAACTGGTAGTAGACGTTCGCATAGTAGAAGGTACGAGCGGTTGTAATAGCAACCGTATCTGGCACCTGCGACGGATCGAGCAGCACTAGGAACTTGCTCTCGTCATTCACTGGTGGGGGAGTGGTTGGGCTGGTGCTGCGTGCAGTCTGCTGTCCCAAGTTTTTGATACCGACCAATGCACCATAACCCAAGGTGTATTGGGGGTTATCGGTTGGCTTGGTGCGGTTGATCGAGTTTGGTCCGTAGAAGAGTTCAATCTTTCCCGACGGGGTCTCGTAGATTTTGGCTTGGAAGTTCCCTGGGTTAGCACTTGGGTAGTAAGCACCCATCACGCGCCACTCGAAGGTCATCACGCGGTTTGGTGAAACTCCATCAACACGGTAATAGACACCACCGGTAGGCGATGTCACACCGCTTGAGCGGAGATCGCTCCAATAGGCCCACAATACACGGTCATCGTAGGAATACCATGATGGATTCCAGATGCCTTGCTGATAGTTAAGGTTAGGGTTGTTCGAACCCAAGCCCCAACCATAGCCATTATAGTTCGCTTGGTTAAAGCCAATGTACCCAGCAACGTCAACCTGGACGGTTGAGTAGTAGTTGCCGAGGAAGAAGATTGGGAATCCGTTATACGGCGAAGCCGTAACGTTGAAGTTGTAGTTCTGCGAACCACCATACCGACCGGATGTGTTAGGTATCAAATAGGTACCCGCCGATCCGATGATGGTTTGGAAGTTGTTTGGGATCCTCTGTGGAAGGTAGTTGTTCCACGGAATCTTCACCATGGGAGGATTAGTCCCCGGCGTTTGGGCCATTAGCCCGGTTCCGACCACTAAGGCCAGAATAAGTGTGGTAAGGACTTTACGCATTACCGATGCTCCTGTGGGTTTGTTAGTACAGTGTTTGTAATGCAGACTGTTAAGCGTCAAAGAACAAGGCTCATACTCCCCCAAAATTTGGCTTGGGCTGCCTAATCTCCTTGCCCTTCCCTTGCATTTCTTCGGTTCAAGAAACGGTTCTCCGCAAGGGTGCGGCCAAGATTATGCTGTAATGAATGAGTATGAGGAGGGGAAAAACGCGATTTTCGGTTCAAAATCGCCAACAACGGTATCAGATCGATTCTTCCGAGGTTGCTGTCAATGGGCAAGAACACTCTTGTTCACCCAAAGGTTTCCGCCAAACATAATTTTTTTTTGACTCCCAAAGAAAATTTTTAGGCCATCCCACTCACGATGGCTTGAACCTGCCCTATCGCATTCTCCAAATTCTCCACCTGCCGCCCCCCGGCCGTGGCCAAGTGCGCCTTCCCGCCGCCGCCGCCGCCAACCAGCTTGGCAACCGCTCCAACAATCTTCCCTGCCGATAACCTTTCGGTCAGATCGTCGGTGACAACGCAGACAAATTGCGCTTTCCCTTCAATTTCGGCACCAAGCAGGCCGATCCCTCCGCTTCCCAAGCGATTGCGCAGATCATCACCCAATGATTTTAAGGCCTCGATGTCGGCCGCCGCCACTTGCCCGGTTGCCACCCGGAAGCCGTTCAGCGAACTGGCCTGATTAATAATGTTGTCAAGCACCCCAGCCGCCGAAGCCAAACGCGCATGGGCCAGCTCTTTCTCCAGCCCTTTCTTCTCCTCAAGCAATCCCTCAATTTTTTGGTACAACTCACGGTCGCTTACCCCAAGCCGCTTCGATAGCCGCTCAATTTCGTGGTACCGTCCCAGCAGCAGGGCATCGGCATCGAAGCCGGTGACAGCCTCGATCCGGCGAACTCCGGCTTGAATGCTGCTTTCGGCGGTGAGCTTGAAGAAGCCGATGTCGGCGGTGTTCCGCACGTGCGTTCCGCCGCAGAACTCCACCGAGAACGCAGGGTCAATCGTCACGACCCGCACCCGCGAGCCGTATTTGTCGCCAAAAAACATCTTCACGTTCGGGATCTTTCGGGCCTCCTCAATCGCAACTTCCTCGGTCTGAACAGAAATTCCTTCCCGGATTTTTGCGTTGACCATCGCCTCAATCTCGCGCAATTCCTTATCGCTCACTTTGCTGAAGTGATTGAAATCAAAACGGAGATGGTCCGGTGTAACCAACGACCCCGCTTGCTGAACGTGCGTCCCCAACACACGGCGCAAGGCCTCGTGCAGGATGTGGGTGGCCGAGTGGTTCCGTTGGATATGGGCGCGGTAGCCGGTGGCAAGCTGGACGATTGCGTCGTCGCCAACGCTGATTCCGGAAGGCTCCGATTCCAGCGTGTGCAGGAACAGGGTGCCGATTTTATGAACATCGGCCACCGGGTAGGCTTCCCCCCCAATCGTGATGGTCCCGTGGTCGCTTACTTGGCCACCCATCTCGGCATACAACGGCGTGCGGTCCAGCACCACTCCATGCTCGGTGACGGCAAGGACGCGTGCCTCCGCAGTGGTCTGGTCGTAGCCAACGAACTCGGTGCTCCCCTCCACGTTCAGGCTGACGGCTTCCTGCGAAACGTTTTTGCGAGCCATGCGGGCGCGGCGTTTCTGCTCATCCATTAGCTGGTTGAACCCCGCAACATCCACGCCGATTCCCCGCTCGCGGGCAAGCAATTCGGTAAGGTCCAGGGGGAAGCCGCAGGTGTCGTACA
The DNA here is from genome assembly GCA_016710285.1 of Chlorobiota bacterium. Lineage (NCBI taxonomy): Bacteria > Pseudomonadati > Chlorobiota > Chlorobiota bacterium. The sequence goes on from JADJXR010000001.1 coordinate 727,783, forward strand.
GGAAGAACGCATCGGCAGCATTGACGATGCTTGCTTCGGCGGTGCGCTGCTGGAACTCTGCCACCCCTTTCTCGATTGTCGTCCCGAACTGCTCTTCCTCGGCGCGAATGATCTTCTCGATATACTCCCGCTGGCGAACGATTTCCGGGAAGACATCCCCCATGGTGTCGGCCAGCACGGAAACAAGGCGGCACAGGATTGGATCTTTCACATCCAACTCGATAAACGCATACTTCACGGCGCGGCGAAGCAGGCGGCGAAGGACGTAGCCGCGCCCGGCGTTCCCCGGCGCAGCGCCATCGGCCACGGCAAAGGCAACGGTTCGGACGTGGTCCGCCAACACCCGCATGGCGATGCTGGGGCGGTCATCCAGCCCGCCGGAGTATGGTTTGCCGGCAATACGGGAGATTTCCTGCAGCAGCGGCATGAAGACATCGGTGTCGTAGTTGCTCGATTTCCCCTGGACCAGCGCGCAGATCCGCTCGAACCCCATTCCGGTGTCAACGTGCTTGGCCGGAAGTTCTTCCAAGCTGCCATCGGCTTTGCGGTTGTATTGGATGAACACCAGGTTCCAGAACTCAATCACATCTTGCGATCCGGCATTCACCAGCGGGCCGCCGCTGCCGTCGGGGGTGCGGTCGAAGTGGATCTCTGAGCAAGGGCCGCAGGGGCCGGTCTCCCCCATCTCCCAGAAATTATCTTTTGCCCCACACCAGTGGATATGCTCGGGAAGGATGTCCGTTTCGTTCCGCCAGATGTCGTAGGCTTCTTGGTCCTGCTCGCTTCCGTCATCGGCGCGATAAACCGTGACGTGGATCCGATCCTTCGGCAATCCCCAGACGCTGGTGACAAGCTCCCACGCCCACGTAATCGCCTCTCGCTTGTAGTAGTCCCCGAACGACCAGTTCCCCAGCATCTCAAAAAAGGTGTGGTGGTAGGTGTCGTGGCCAACCTCCTCAAGGTCGTTGTGTTTCCCGCTGACGCGCACACACTTTTGGGTGTCGGCAGCGCGGGCATAATCGCGGGTTCCGGTTCCAAGAAAGACATCCTTGAACTGGTTCATCCCGGCGTTGGTGAACAACAGCGTTGGGTCCCCATGGGGAACAACCGGAGCCGAAGGGACGATTGTATGGCCGCGCTGGCGGAAGAATTCAAGAAACGATTGCCGAAGCTCGCGTGAAGTCATGGAAGTGGGCATTGGCCGTTGGTCAGTACGTCAGTTTGTGTGGGTCGCCCTTGCTGTGCGCAAAGGCATCTGCTGAGTTTTGTTGCCTGCTGGTCTTCCGTTCCCCTCTCTCTCACAGCATCCAAAACTCATCATGCCGTCATCTCTATTTTCCGTCATCGCCTTTGAACAAGGGGTAATCGGCTTCAACATCACCCCGTTTAATATCCATCAGGCGGCGTTTCAGCAGTGCGCGGCGGATTGGTTTCAGGTGGTCGAAAAAGTAGATGCCGTTCAAGTGGTCAACCTCGTGCTGTATCACACGGGCAAGGATTCGGTCGGTTTCCAGAATGTGTTCGTGCATGTCAACATCGTAAAACCGCACCTGGATCATGGCCGGGCGGATCACATCGGCGCGAAGGTCGGGAAGGCTAAGGCAGCCTTCTTCCATCGGGATTTCTTCGTCGGAGAACGCCTCGATCACGGGGTTAATCAGCACCAGCGGCTGTTGCTGCTCGAATCCTTCGTAGGAGCTAACATCAATCACCGTCATCGCCAAATTTTTCCCGACCTGGTTTGCCGCCAAGCCAATCCCATCGGCGTTGTCCATGGTGGCCAGCATATCCTGGGCAAGCTGTGCTATCTCGGCATTGATTTCTTCAACGGCCTTCAGCTTTTTCCGCAGAATCGGATGATCGAAGGTGTAGATGGGAAGAATGTGGTCCATAAACAAAGGCTGTGTTGATTGGAACTTTGTTGATGATTGAAAGAAGCGGAACGTTGCGATTGCTGGAACCGACGGAGCATCGGAACCGAATGGGCTAAAAACAACAATGCCGACCTTGTGTGAAGGTCGGCATCGTGTAGCGAAGCGGGACGGACGAGACTTGAACTCGCGACCTCCTGCGTGACAGGCAGGCATTCTAACCAACTGAACTACCGCCCCAAAACGTGTTTCCTTTTTTCGTGGACCTGAGCGGGATCGAACCGCTGACCTCTTGAATGCCATTCAAGCGCTCTCCCAACTGAGCTACAGGCCCTTGTTGATCCCGGCGTGGTTCCGAAAGGGAGCGCAAAGATAGGGGCACGGCGAAGGCGTGTGCAAGCGTTTTTTTTCGGTATAAAATCTTTTAACGACTTCGCAAACCGTGAACGATTTTTGGCTGTTGAAGTCTGTCATCTTTTCCTCTGTTATGCCGGTGTTATGTTTGCGGTGATTCTAATCCGCTTTCCATCCTTCTTGCACAGACCATGAACAACTCCGCACCAACCGGTTCACCGGAGCAACTCCATATCGGCATCCCGGGCTTTAGCTACCACGACCTGTACGACCCCATACGGCTGCGCGACCTTTCCCAGCATTTCGACGCGGCATTGCGGGCAACCGATCCAGATCTGTGGGCCAAATTCGACCACTACCGCCACACCGGCGGCGAAGGGATGAAGCCGGAAGAACGCTCGGAGGTAGCGATTGCCGTTGCGCCACACCTTTCGGCCTTCATCACCGAACTCTTCCAAGTTCAAGACGAGCATGGGCGGCTGCGGCGCGTTGTGGAAGATGACACCGTGGTTCTGACCTTCAAGCGGGAATTTGTGGTGCGCCGGGCACTGAAACGAATCACCAACGCCGATGGGCTTGACGCTGCCGCCGTGATTGCCGCCACCGAAGTGCTGAACAATGCCCTCTTCCTGGAAACCTTTGCCCAAACCGACCCCGAGCGCGCGTTGGCGGTCTCGGTGATCCACTTGATTGATTTGGAGAAATCGTTCAAGCACTCGGAGCTTCACCATGAGGAACCATCGGCCCAGTTGATTGCCGAGGTTGCCACCATTCGCCAGCGGGTTGCCGAAGCAATCGAACGCTCCCCCGCGGTTGCGGTCCAGCTGGCCGGCGTGGATTCGCTCCCCGACGACCATGCGGTGGTTACCGGGGTGCTTGGCCTGTACGAGCGGTGGATTGCCCTTCAGCACCACCAACACCGCCCCGAAACACGCGGCTGGGCATCGCTGCGGATTCCGCACAACGTCAACTTTGCCCACCTTGTTCACTTGCAGCCAGCAGCCGACAAGCCGGAAGGAACCTACGTTGGCCCACCCGAGCATTATCGCTTCCGCGACGGGTTCAAGCTGACGGACCACCGCGCAACCGCACGCGAAATTTTGGGGGAGGTGGAATACTGCATCTACTGCCACAACCGCGATAAAGACTCCTGCAGCAAAGGCTTGCGGGCAAAAGATGGAACCATCCAGAAAAACCCGCTGGGCGTAACCCTGAACGGCTGCCCGTTGGGTGAGAAAATCTCCGAAGCTCATACCCTGAAGGGGGGCGGCGACGGCCTTGCAGCCCTTGCAATGGTGATGGTAGATAACCCAATGTGCCCCGGAACCGGGCACCGCATCTGCAACGACTGCATGAAGGCTTGCATCTACCAGAAGCAGGAACCAGTCAACATCCCGCAGATTGAAACCAGCTTGCTCACCGAAGTGCTGAACTATCCGTTCGGCTTCGAGATGTACTCACTCCTGACCCGTTGGAACCCGCTGAATATCCGCCGCCCCTACGCGCTTCCCTACAACGGGAAGAAGGTGTTGGTGGTGGGATTGGGACCGGCGGGCTACACCCTTTCCCACTACCTTATCAACGAAGGTTTTGGCGTGGTGGGGGTTGATGGATTAAAGATTGAGCCGCTGCCGGAGCGTTGGGTTGGAAGCAAAACCACCCCGCCGCAGCCAATCCGCGATTACCACGAACTGATTGACCAACTTGATGAGCGCATCCTGCTTGGTTTTGGTGGTGTTTCGGAGTACGGGATCACTGTTCGGTGGGATAAGAACTTCCTGAAGGTGATCTACATCGCGCTGGCGCGGCGGCGGAACTTCCGCATCTACGGCGGGATCCGTTTTGGGGGAACCATCACCATTGATGATGCCTGGAAGATGGGATTCGACCATATCGCCATTGCCACCGGAGCCGGCAAACCAACGCTGGTCCCGATGAAAAACAACCTGCTGCGCGGCATCCGCCAAGCCAGCGATTTCTTGATGGCGTTGCAGCTTACCGGCGCGTTCAAACGCGACGCGCTGGCCAACCTTGAGGTGCGCCTTCCGGCAGTGGTGATTGGCGGCGGCCTAACCGGAATTGATACCGCCACCGAAGTGATGGCCTACTATCCAATCCAAGTGGAACGGCTTGCACGCCGGATAGACACCCTGATTGCAGAGCTTGGGGAAGCAACATTCTGGAGCGGCTTCAACGAAGAAGAGCGGGAGACGCTGCACGAGATGGTGGGCCACGGGCACGCGCTGCAACAAGAACGGGAGGCCGCCGCACGGGAAGGGCGCGTCCCGAATTTTATTGACCTGATCCGCTCCTGGGGTGGGGTCTCGCTGGTGTACCGGAAATCCGTCACCGACTCCCCCGCCTACCGTTTGAACCACGAGGAAATCGCCGAAGCGTTGGAGGAAGGGATTTACTTCGTTGAGAATATGTCCCCCACGGCTGCCATTGCCGGCAAGCACGGAGCGGTGGAAGGGATCGTGTTCCAGCAGCAAGGGGCCGACGAAAACGGAAAATGGCGAAGCACCGGCAAGGAGTTCACCATTCCCGCCCGCACCGTACTGATTGCAGCCGGAACAGCCCCGAACACGATTATCGAACGCGAGAACCCAGGGGCATTCGCCTACGACGAATGGCAGCAATACTTTGCGCCGCACACCACTGCTTCTGTGCCTCAGCCGGAAGAGGTTGAGCCATGAGTTTTTTACACCGGAACCTAACGCAGATATGGGATCAGCTTCGTAGTAAAAAAAATCAATCCCAAGATTTTCTTGAAGAACTACGGATTGAGAAGTTGCGTGGCATACGTGATCTTAGGGTTCCTTTTTCATTTCCCGTTTCGGTAATTGCTGGGCCGAATGGATCGGGGAAATCAACCGTTCTTTTTGCATGCGCTTGTGCCTACAGGCCACCAAGCAAGACTTGGGGGATCGTCCCATCAAAACTTTTTCCGAATCTGCAGACACAAGGTAGCGCAAGCCCTTCGGATAAATCTACAGGAACGGTATTTGAGTACTATTATTTAAGCAATAGCACCAAAACAAGAATGCGATGGGCCAAAGGGAAAACTTGGAATAAAAGTTTTCTTGGAAAAAGGGAGGGCATCCAACCAGAACGGCACACCTATATCCGCACGTTATCGAACCTGACGAACCCATCCGAAGTACGAAGCATTCTTCAAATGGGAAAATCAACGTTTACTCAGGAAGAATTAACTGCGGACCTTATTGCTTTTGCGCACCGCATCTTGCCAGTTCGGTATCGTGGGTTGACGTTATTAAAGAGGCGAGACAACAAAGATTTATTATTTGCTGTTCGCGAAAACGATGAGGAGAGCTATTCGGAATTTCACATGTCAGCGGGTGAGCGAGCGATCCTTCGCATCTCCAAAGACATTTCACAGATGAATGATAGCCTTGTTTTAATTGATGAAGTTGAGGCAGGCTTGCACCCTGTGACTCAGCAACAGATGATGTTAGAACTGCAACGTTTGGCGTTGCGTAATAATCTTCAAATCATTGTCACAACCCATAGTTCCGTAGTTATCGAAAGCGTTCCCCAAGATGCACGAATATTTTTAGACCGTACAGAGAATAACGTTGTGATTCAGACTCCATATCGTGATATTATTCAAAAAGCATTGTATGGAAGATCATTAAATAAGCTGTCCATTTTATGCGAAGATGACGTTGCCGAAGGGGTTATTATGGGCGTGTTAGACGTTCTAAACCCCAGAATTGGCATTGCTCCAGATGACATCACCGTTGGCCGCGATACAGGAAAAGACCAATTTGGCCAGCATATTGAAGCGTTGGCCAAATTCCAGACGCTTGATTCATTCGTGTTTATTCTTGATGGCGATGCGCGTAATCTTGAAAATAGTTTGCGAAGCGTAGGAGCGCGCCATGGCCATGCTATTTCCCTTTTGTTCCTTCCAAGCAATCAATCTCCAGAAGTATGGCTGTGGTCCATCCTTACCGCAAAGTGTGATGATTATGCCACAGTGCTTGGAACAACTGTAGAAGATTTACAAAGAAAAATTCAATTAATAGATCAGATATACTCTGGCGCATCCGATAAACCAACCAATATCAACAAAAATAAATTGGAAACACTGGCCGAAGAACTCAATCGAACTGTCCCCCAAATTGCTCGCCTTGTTGCCGCTGGCGAAAGCCAATCCCACAAAGGTGAGATGAAGGTTTTTGTTGATGAATTGTCAGATGCAATTATTGCTTGGAGGAACAGATATTGAACCCCAAGTAACTTTTTCTTCTTGATTCGGGTTATTCGCAGTTTATTTTCCAGCATCAGGAATCAGCTACTCCCAATACATACAGCATAGTGGACACGACCAACAGCAACGATCATCAGAACCTGAAAAACGTTCTTCTGCGCCAAGCGGCAAAGGGGGAGGCGGGGTTCTTCACTTCCTACAACAACGCCGGGCGGTTTATCAGCTACTACGGCGATAACCACCCCCGATACGCGGGGAACGTGGTGAAAGCGATGGCTTCGGCAAAGGATGGATACCCGCACGTGGCGCAGCTTTTCAGCGATTACGCAGCCGCGCTGGACCCCGCCGACCAACCCGCCCGCGATGCCGAGTGGGATGCCTTCGGCGCAATGCTCGATGGCCAGTTCATCGCAACCGTCCACCAAGTTATCCGGCTTACGCCGACCATCGTGGAGGTTATCATCCATGCCCCGGCGGCAACCCAGCATTTCCACCCCGGGCAGTTCTACCGGCTGCAGAATTACGAGACCACAGCCACCGTTATTGAGGGAACACCCCTGCTGATGGAAGGCCTTGCGCTGACCGGTGCTTGGGTGGATACCGAGCGTGGATTGATGAGCACCATCGCCCTGGAAATGGGGACAAGCTCGCGCCTGTGCGCAATGCTGAAACCCGGCGATCAAGTGGTCCTGATGGGACCAACCGGAACCCCCACCGAAATTGAACCGAACGAAAATGTGATCCTTTGCGGTGGCGGGCTGGGGAACGCCGTGCTTTTCTCCATCGGCAAAGAAATGCGCCGCCAGGGATGCCGCGTGATCTATTTTGCTGGCTACCGGAAAGGGGAGGATTTATTCCATCAAGAAGACGTGGAGGAATCGGCCGACCAAGTGATCTGGAGCAGCGATACCGGAGCCGAAATCGTGCCGCGCCGCCCGCAGGATGCCTACAAACGGGGGAATATCCTGGAGGCGATGATCGCCTACGCCACCGGGGAGCTTGGCCAGCAGCTTGTGCCGATGAACAGCGCGCACCGCTTGGTGGTGATCGGCTCCGATAAAATGATGAACGCGGTTCGGCAAGCCCGCTTTGGGGTGCTGGCTCCGCATCTTGGCCCGCACACGGCAATCGGCTCCATCAACTCGCCGATGCAGTGCATGATGAAAGAGGTCTGCGCCCAGTGCATCCAGCGCCATGTTGATCCGGTGACGGGGGAAGAGAAAGGGTTCGTCTTCAGTTGCTTCAACCAGGACCAGCCGCTGGACAGCGTGGATTTCCATTTCCTTGAATCGCGCCTTCGGGCAAACAGCCTTTCGGAAAAAGTAGCAAACTTGTGGCTGAACCATCTGCTGAAGAAACAACCAATAGAGATGGTGTAAAGAAACAGCGAGAGGAAGCAAGGCAACCTCGCGTCAATAGCGATACCAACATCCAACCGAACAATAACCATGAACAAATCATTTTCATCCATGCTTGCAACATTCCTTTCGGGCCTGATGTTGCTGGGGGCAACCGCCTGCGGCAGCGGCAATGCCGATGACGCGCCAAAACAATCGGGCGCGGCAACGGACACCAACGCCCAAAAAGCCCCGGTTCCCGTGGCCAACATTGACCAGAGCTTGCCGACCACCATTGACACAGCACGCCCTTCCTCCAAAATGCCAACCGCACCTGCGGTGGACCAAGAGGTGCCGATCCGCACCCCAGAAGGCCAGCCGGCACGCTACGCCGTGAAATCCGGGCGGCTGACGTTCCGCTACGATGGCGACCTGCGCGGCGAACGGGTCATCACGTTCGACGACTACGGCTTGAAGGAATACACCGTGGATCAATTCATGCAATTCCCCCCAGATGCAGTCTCAGGGGTTCGAGAAGGAACGTCCATTGCAACCCCAACCGAACGATTCTCGCTGCAAAGCCAGACAAAAACTGCTTATAAACTCCCCAACGTCGCTATGCAGGAATATCTGGCCTCCGATTCCTCCAACAAGATGTCATTAACCGACTATATTCTTGCACGGAGCGGAGCCAAGAAGGTAAAAGAGGAAAATTTGCAAGGCTATGCGGCCACGATGTACGAAATCGCTTCGCAAGGAGGGCCCGTGCGGTGGTGGTATTGGAAAGGGATCGTCATCCGCGAGGAAGGGGAATACACCCAGATGAACAAGCATCACACCCTTATGCTGCAGAAGATCGAACTGAACATCGCGGTTCCCGATTCACTTTTCAAAGTTCCGACGGGATACACCGTGCAAGTGCCTCCACCTCCGCCTTCGCCAAACCCACAAGGCGCACCAGGAGCTGCACCCGCACCGCAGAAATAACAAGGCCAACCCCTTATTCTTGATGACTACACCACTGATGCAACGGCGAACGTTGATGATGCTTGCGGGGCTGCTACTGCTTGGCAGTTCCGCTTGCGAGCAGGATGCTGCGCAGCACCCAAGCGACTCCACAAAAACTTCCGCACAACAGCCACCCCCCCCGCCAGGGACTGTGCTGGATATTGACACGACCTCACCCAACGATAACATTGCAACCGCACCGAAGGACCTGGCCGCCGACTCCTTGATGCTTCGCTCGCCGGAAGGGGGCGTGGCGCGGTACGGCGTAAAATCGGGGCGGCTGGTGCTGCGGTATGGCGAACAACTGCGCGGGGAGCGGATTGTGATGTTCGATGACTACGGATTGAAGGAGCGGATCGAAGATAAATTCGCAACCTATCCCCCGGGGGCAAAGGGGCCAATCCGGAACACCATGACCATCGTCACGCCGGACTACTACTACGCTGCCGACCCCGACAGCCGAACCGCGCAACAGGTTCCGAACCGCATTGACGACGACTACGCAGCATCGCCCGATTCCAAAACAATCCCCTTTGCCGAGTGGTTGCTGAAACGGCAACGCGCCCAACACGTTGGCGACACTACTATCAACGGCTACCGCTGCCGGATTGTTCAGATGCAAGCGGCGGGGGGACCCGTGCAGTGGTATCTGTGGCGCGGAATAATTTTGCGCGAAGCAGGGGAATTCACCCAAGCCAAAACGCACCACATTTTGAAAGTTCAAGAAATCAACGTGAATGTGGCAATTCCCGATTCAATGTTTGCACTGCCCGCAGGTTACAAGGTGACGGCACCTCCGCTTCCCAAAAAACCAACAGCCGCGCCGCAAGCGAAATAAATATTCCGATCCCAAAAAATCCCGACAGTTTTTCGCTGTCGGGATTTTTTTATTGGCTCAACACTCCCTTTGAATTATTCTTGAATTATTCTCACCGAAACCACATTCCCGCCAGGCGAAGCAGCAAGTACAGATAGATCATCGGCGAGACGAACAGGAGGCTATCGAAGCGATCCAAAATGCCGCCATGCCCAGGAATTAATTGCGAAGAATCTTTCACCCCTGCGTCCCGCTTCAAATGCGATTCGGCAAGGTCCCCAAGTTGACCGAAAATCCCGCAGATTAATCCCATAACTATGGCGTCGGTAACGGTCAGGAATGGCAGGGCAAGCGCACGCATTGCCAGCATTGCGCCAACCGCGCCGAAAGCCCCAGAAATTGCTCCCTCCCATGTTTTTTTTGGCGAAACTCTCTCAAATAATTTATGCTTGCCAAATAAGCGGCCACCGTAATACGCAAACGAATCGCAGGTCCAAATGGAGACTAAAATGGCCATAATCATATAAAATGAAAATTTCTCGCCCGCTCCGAATAATGGTCCCAGCTGTTGAATTCCAATTAATGCGGGAAGGCAAAGGCCGATATAGGCAATCCCGGCTATCGTCACGGAATTATTCACCATTGCCCCTTCGGTGCGCCGGAACATCTCCAGAAGCAAAACAACAACCGGGACCAGAAGAACAAGCATCGGGATGCTGTGAAGAAGCAGGTCGGAAAAAGGGAGCCGTATTGTGAATAGCGCAAGCCCCACAGAAATTATCTGGGCGTACTGAAAACAGAGCAGAACCACCGCCACCGCCCCGAGGATTTTATTTGGATGTGCACCTTTTTTTTCTGCCATCCAATAAAATTCCAGCAACGCGCCAACGCTGGCCGCCGTGATTAATCCGAAAAATGCCCATCCCCCCAGCCAGACCGCGCCAAGCACAATCGGTATCCCAATAATTGCTGTCACCACGCGCATTGTTCCGTTGCCGTGGCGTTGTTCGAATGCCGTTGGGCCATGCGGCCAGCCCCGCATTGCAGGCGCGGTCCCCGTGGGTTGATTATCGCTCATGGAAAAAAATCAAGAGGTTGTTGATTGATTGGATAGAGCAGGCACTCCCTTCACCTGCTTTGTCTTCCTCTTCCCTCCCCCCCTTCCATCACTTGCCGAAGCGTTGCTCTGATAGGAGCAACATCACGAAGCGTGTGCGGGAAGTGAGGTTGAGTAGAGATGGAAGAGCCGTCCCCGCAGGCTTTACTCTTGCTCCTCTGCGTCGGTTCCAAGGATCTGCTCGGCTTCGTCGCAAAGATGTTCGGGGACAAAGACTTTGGCCACCGCAAGCGCACCCACGGTAAACCCGCGAGTGGTGTCCACCTGCGAGAGCACAAACGCGGGGATACCTTCGGCACGCAATCGCCCGGCAACGATTCTTGCTTCGATGTCGGTGCTGACCGTCCGAATAATCGCCCACTCCACCTGCTGGTGCGCCACGATCAGTTCATCAACCTCAAGCTGGCTGCCGCAGTATGGGCAGGTTTCTACACCATCAGGAACAAGATTTAGGCAGATCGTGCAGGAGAGCATGGATACAACAGAATTGCGTGGAATATGCCGTGCGGATTATCAAGATTGGGGGGCAAGATACGGCGGCAAGCAGGCTTTGCGGTAGTTCGTGATTGCGGTTGGGGCGTGCAAAGTCGTAATTTCAGCACCGGATGAACCAGAAAACCATCTCTAACCTTGGAACGCCATCGGGTCGCCGCCTGTACCAGGACCTGTGGCATGATCTTATTATCGAGCAACGAAGCGCGGTGATCCCTTCGTTGCTGCGGCTGCTCCGCACTGCCATTTCCGGCGCGGAGGTCCGCATTGTCAGCAAGGACGCATCGTTCAACATCGGCCACCCGCTGGGGCTTCGGCATGGGTTCCGGCTGTTTATGGAGGAGATCGTCGTCCGGCACTACTTCAACAACGTGCAGGCACTGGTCTATTTTGGCGCGGTGCTGCTGTTGGTGTTTTTGGGGCTTCGGTTTGCTGGGTTGCTCTCGGAGGAAGTGGCCCTGATCGGCATTGGGATCGAGGCGTGCATGCTCCTGATCCTCTTCCTGGTCCTGTTCTACTCCCCCGAGGACAACCACCATGAAATCGTTGAGTTGGAGGTCCCCGAAGCCGCCGCAACCAGCGACGACGAGGACGCGCGCGACGTAATCCGCGAGGTGCTGGATGAGATCGAGGACATTGGCGGAACCTACGCCACGCTTGGGATGAAAATGGAGCAGCTTGCACGCACGCAGGAGGAAAGCATCCGCGAGCTTGCGCAACGGGTGGCGGCGATTCAGGGATTGAACTTGCTGGAATCGCACGCCGAACGGCTGGAAACCACCAACACCCTCCTTTCCCAACTGACCGCCGCGATTGACGGAATGAACCAGCGGATAGATATGATGTTCGGCAAAGAATTGGAGTATCACGTCCGCCGCGAAATGGAACGGATGCTGCGGCATGGCGCAAACGGAGCCGAGGGCGCAACCCCGATGCAACAACGGGAGGGGGCGGAACAATGAACGCCCCCGTGCAGCGCGGCCCGATACGCCGCCGGAAGGTCTCCGTTGAACTCTACTTCGTCCTCTATCTCTCGGCCATTATCCTTCTGTTAGGAACCACGCCGCTGGTGAACAAAGGGGGCGACACCGAGCTTGAAGAAGCGATTGTGCAGCTTTCGCTTCGCGATTTCAAGGTGCGGGCAAAGCGGGCGGCGTTGGTCTATCCGTTCATCCCTGCCGGAGCTTCGGTTGATACGGCTGGGCTTCGGCTGCGGCGCGACAGCATCAACCTTATTGTTGCCAGCGGAACCTTTGCCGATGTTCGTTTCGCCATTGTTGCCATTCGCGATTCGGCAAGCGGCCAGACGCTTCCGGTGGAATGTGCTTCGCTGACGCAGCAGGGGAACGCAACCGCCGAATTCCGCTGGCGGCCATGCGCCCCGCAACGCCAGGGGGTCTATCTGGTGACGGTGGCCGGCGTGGCAACCCCACTCCCGCCGGAATCGATCCGCCCCCCTGAACTGCGCCAGCGGGTGATTGAAATTTTGCGGCGGCGTGGCTCCATTCGCGACTCGGTAACGTTTGCCGTTACCATGATGGGGCTGAATGGTGATATCGTTGCCGCGCTTCGCCAAAGCTCAACCGCCGATACCGCAACGGGAAGCGGCGCGGCGATTGACACCAGCCTTGCCGCCCTCTCGATGCTTACCCCCGTTCCGCCGCAGCCGCTGGGGATTCCGCTGATTGGCGGGGAGCTGCAAGTGCAATCGCCAACGGTGATTGCCGCGCCCGGCTCAACGTGGAGAAATCAAGTCTTCTTCACCGGGTTTACCAACTCGCCCGACATCACGTTCACCGCGTCGCCAAGCAGCGTCAGCGTTATTCGGAATCCCAATGGATTAACCATCAGCGGCGTGGCTCCGGCCAGCGGAAAGCAGCAGATCACGCTGCGGGGGATCCGCGCCAGCGACCGCCAAACCTTCAACGCCACCTTCACCGTGGACGCATCGCCGCTGGATGGTCCCGACCTTCCGCGGCAGATGTACGTTGGGGAGAATTACGTGATAGAGTTCGGCTCGCAAGGTGTCCCGAATGAGATTGTGCAGGTGGCCGCCGTTGTTGGCACCGACACGATTGCCAGCGGCGGAGCACGCATCAACTTCACGCCATCGCGGACCGGGAACATCACCTTTGTGCGGTTTGTGAACCGCAAGCGGTACGACAGCTACTCGGCAACGGTGATGCCGCTTCCCGCGCCAAATTTCAACGGCCAACCCGATTGCTCCGATGCCAATTTTATCACCATCCGCACCACCAGCTACGGCAGCGTGCGGGGGATTCCCAACAAAGGGCAGCTGGTGGTGGATGAAGGGAATGTGGAGGATCCAATCCAAGATGATTACCAGTACAACAGCCGCACCAAAGCCCACCAGCAGACGTGGAAATTGCGGCGCAAGGGAAAGGGGGAAACACCAATCACCCTGCATATCCTTGACCAACGGGGAAGCCGCGACCCCAACGGACGCTCGCGCAATGTGCAATTCAGCTGCCAGTGATTCACGCACCAACAACCTCATCACGTGTTGAATAGAACTCTGAAAACCATCGTTTCCTTGATCCCTTTCTTCTGGGCCGTCACGCTTACGGCGCAGATGCAGGAGGCATACATTGAGTCGTGGACCATTCAGGATAAAGATTTCAACTTGCGGCAGGAGCTTGCGCGGCGCGTGATTGACAGTGCCAACACATGGCTTACCCGCGACGACATCACACTCCCCACCGCACGGCTCGACGACCCGTTGCAGGTTATCGTCCTTGTGAGCGTGGATCCCGCCACCGCGAAGGAGTCGCGGCAGCTGATGAAGTTGGTGATGGGGAAGATTGTGGTGGATCGCGATTTCGACCGGTTCCTTCCGCGTGGCATTCTGGATTCGTTGGTGCGGCGCAATTGCTTCTGGCGCAACCAACAATTCAGGGTTCTGAACGAAGCCTGGACCCCGCAAGAGGTGGTGAACTACGACCCCAGCCGCTTCCGCCCCGCCCCCTACGACCTTGCCTTCCGCGCCGTGGATGACGTTCCCCCGCGCCAGCTTTCCTTGTTTGAAACCAGCTACAAGGTTGGGAAGGAGTTACGCGGTTGGATAGGCTTGGGATATGACGATCTGGGATTTCCTGCGGCATCGTACGGGAAGATCCGCGCCGGTGCTGGCTGGCGGAACGTGAAATTTTGGGGGGAAATTCCGCTGCCGTTTGGAATGGAACACACAGCATTTTTTGCGCGTGGGTTAGATGCCACCGCTGGCGTGGGGTTGTCGTTCGAGGGGGAGTCGTTTGGCGGCGCGCTCACCTGGTCCGATCCCGCCGAAGCCATTGGCAGCGCACCACTATCGGGCGACACCACTTGGGCGTTTGGGCGTTCGGCATTGGTGCATGGCGCGATTCCGCTGGGCCGCTGGCCGCTGGGGGATGGCTACTTGCGGGCGCGCCTGGGCTTAACCTACACCCAAGCCGTGCAGCGGATCCACCGCAGCGAAGGGGAAGTAGCCATGGGCACTGCCGACGACCGATTTAAGGCACTGATCAGAATGGAGTACGGGTTGGCGAACGAATCGGGGATGCTGCGCCGTTCCATTGGCCTGCAACTGCTAACGGAACTGTCGCGCAATGCCTGGGTGGCAACCTGGCGCGAGCAGTTCACCGATGCCATTGGCCTGCAAGCCACCTTCTTCGGGACCTTCGGCCAGCGAGAACCTTACCGCCCAGCATTCTCCGTCGCGCTCTCGCCAGTGATTTTGTTTTAGGGAGGGGGGGAAGAAGCCGCAAGGCCTTATTTCCCTCAATCGTAAAAACTTCGCGAAAAGGATCGCCCGCGCTACCCGCCCCCTTTTTCCGCAATCTTCAGCAGCCGCCTTCCCCCTTCCTCCAACGTTTCCCACCGCTTGCAGAAGCAGAATCGGAGCAAGTGATCCCCATTTCCTGGGCGGAGGTAGAACGCCGAAACGGGGATTGCCGCCACGCCAATTTCACGAATCAGCCAGCGGTTGAACTCGATGGCATCGCCACGCCCGAACCCGCTGACGTTGGCCACAACGAAGTAGCTTCCCTGCGGGACCGCCGTGGCAAACCCCGCTTGCTGAAGCATTGCCGCAAGCGCGTCGCGGCGGGCTTGGTAGGCGGCGCGGAGTTCGCGGAAATAGCTGTCGGGCAGGCGGAGCGCGTGGGCAATGGCGTGCTGCAACGGCGTTGCCGTGGCAAACACCGAGAACTGATGGACCCGGCGCAACGCCGTTTGCAGATGCTTCGGCCCAATGGCCCAACCGATCTTCCACCCCGTCACCGAAAAACTTTTGCCGCCGCTAGAGATGGTCAACGTCCGGTCCGCCATTCCCGGGAAGGTTGCCAGCCGCTGGTGCGCCGCGCCGTCGAACACGATATGCTCATAGACCTCATCGGTGATGGCGATAAGGTTGTGGCGGCAGCACAGATCGGCAATGATTCCAAGCTCATCGCTTGTGAGGACCGTTCCGGTGGGATTATGGGGCGTGTTGATGATGATTGCGCGGGTCCGCGGCGTGACGGCGCGGCGAAGCTCATCGGGATCGAACCGGAAGTCAGGCGCGTGCAACGCCACCGGAACCGGAATGCCGCCGGCGAAGGTGATGGCCGGAACGTAGCTGTCGTAGCACGGCTCGAAAACAATCACCTCATCGCCCGGGTTGATGAACGCCAGCGCGGCGCAGAAGATCGCCTCGGTAGCTCCGCTGGTGACGGTGATCTCTTGCTCGTGGTCGGCCTGCTGGGCGTAGAATCGTGCGCTGTGTTCGGCAATCGCCTGGCGCAGCTCGGGTTCGCCGAAGGTGATGGCATATTGATTATGCCCCTTTCCGATGGCGGCGGCGGCAGCGTCCAACACGGCTTCTGGCCCATCGAAGTCGGGGAATCCTTGCCCCAAATTCACCGCGCCAACGCCGCGTGCTAACGCGCTGATCTCGCTAAAAATGGTGATGCCAAACGCTTGAATGCGGGCCGCCGTTGGAAGGGCTTGGATATTGGCCATTGGTCAATGGATAGTGTTTGTGAGAATCGTTGATAACAGGTTTTTAGCCTTCGGAATTTATCCCCCTCCGCCGGTTCCTACTCAACCTCAACCTCACCCCCCAACCCCCTCTCCGTGACTTCGTTCCCGAGCAACGCCAATGTAACTGACGGAGAGGTAGCCGCCCCGACCTTCGTCGGGGCGGCGGCATCTTCCCTCCCCTGCCCAGCGGGGGAGGGTTGGGTGGGGGTGATACGAGGGACGGTGGAGCCTACCACGCCGCCACCGCAGTAGCCCCCTCCCCGCCTCCCCCAATTCTGGGGGAGGGGCCGGCAGAGAATGCCCCGGGCAACAGCGAACAACCAATCTTTCTATCACCCCTTTCCCCCCAGCATTGGGGGGACGCGCAGCCGCTTGCGGCGAAGCAGGGGGGCGCAAGGCAGCGGCAGGCCGAAGCCGCCCGACTCTACTGGACCTCACCCCCCCCCACCCCCCTCTCCGTGGCTTCGTTCCCGAGTAACGCCAATGCAACTGACGGAGAGGGGGAGCAAGAAAAAAACAACGCCCGCTCCGGTGTTCGGAACGGGCGTTGGGTTCAGGCTCCACCTTCGGTTGGCTTTTGCCAGCACCGCAGATTAGGGGAGGATGATGTAGTTGATAAAATCAGTAGTTGCTAACGCAACGTTCGTCGTCACTGTGAAGTTGGTTCCAGCCGTGCGTGCGGTGATAGTTCCAGAGGCCACGGTTCCCTCAATCGTGACGATGACGGTGCTGGTGGCGGTGATTGCTGGGTCGGCAATGACCTGAGCTGTTCCGGCCACAGCCGCAACACGGCGATGCGACCCCCAGGACATTGTTCCCGCCGCGTTGGCAGTCAGCACACCATTGCCAGCACCGGCCGGCGCGGCCGCCGGAAGTGTGTAGGTGATATCCGCCGTTTGATCCTGCGCTTTGAACGCCGTGTAGTTGGTTCCGCTTGGGAACGCCCCTGTGCCTGTTTCCGCCTCGAAGAACCGTAGCTCGCTTGGTGCGTTGTCGTTGTTGGCAAGCCACAGATCGGTGTTGCCAAAGACGGCTACGTTGGCTGCGGAGATCGTCATGTCATTGCTGCCACCATTGCCGCCAAGGAAGCCAAAGCTCCCCGCACCGCTCAGCGTCAGGCCACGTCCGCCCGGAATTGCCGAGCGTGCTCCGCTAATCACGTTCAACTCGCCGCCGCTAATCGTGGAGCGGTCAGCACTAACCTCGTTGTTGTAGCCACCAGCGATCACGCTTCTGGTGGAGCTTGAGCGGATAGCGTTGCTTGTGCCACCACCAATGGTAGAGTAGGTGGCTCCCGTCTCAATCGTGTCGGTAGTGCCGCCAGCAATCACCGACTCGAACGCAGAGTTGTTAATCGTGTTCTGATGGCCGCCGCCGATGGTGGAGAACTGCGAGCTGGTGCCGATAGAATTGGCGTTCCCACCATCAATCACCGAGGTGTGCGATGAGGCGATGTTGTTCGTGCCGCCGCCAAGCGTCGAGCCAAACGCGCCGGTGTTGATCCGATTGTTGAATCCGCCACCGATCGTTGTGTGGTCGCCCGAAACAATCACGTTCCCCAAGCCGCCGCTCACTGTCCCGTTGCCAGCACTGGCCCCTACCTGGTTCGACACCCCTCCGGCTATCGTGGAGTTGCTGGACGAAGCCCCAATAGCATTACTCCTTCCGCCGCCAATAGTGCTGTAGTTCGAGGAGATGACGTTTGTCCCTCCATTAATGCCGCCACCACTAATCGTTGCACCAACCACACCAGCCGTCACGCTGTTCCCGTTGAACCCGCCAATGATGTTCGGGCTGGTGGCGTTTGGTTCAAACCGCATCACTCGCTGGTTGCCGCCAGTAGCCGCACCGGTGTTGTTTACCCGAATCTCAAACGCCACGTTGTCGGTGGTTCCTACGAAATTTGTTCCGGCGGTGGTTCCCGCGTTGCCAAGCAGGCTCCAGGCGTTGGCTGTCACGATCGAATCGGCATCGGACCACTGCATCACTCCGCCCGTCGTTGAGGTGAGAATATCCCCGTTGCTGGCTGCGGGCGATGCTGGCAGCGTGTAGGTGATGTCGCTCGTTTGATCCTGCGCTTTGAACGCCGTGTAGTTTGCCGTGTTTGGGAATGCCCCAGCAGTGTTGTACGCCTCGAAGAACCGTAGCTCGCTTGGTGCGTTGTTGTTGTTGGCAAGCCAGAGATTGGCGTTGCCGAAGACGGCTACATCCGGGGTGGAGATCGTCATGTTATTGCTGCCAGTATTGCCGCCAAGGAAGCCGAAACTGCCGTCGGCATCGGCATCCAGCGTTAGGCCAGTGCCGCCGGGGATTGCCGAGTAATGGCCAGCTGCCGTGTTGCTATATCCTCCACCAACGGTCGAAGCATCCCCCGATGCGGTGTTGGTCAATCCTCCACTCACCGTAGAATACAACCCCGATGCCGTGTCGCTCACTCCTCCACCCACCGTCGAATAACTCCCCAATGCTGTGTTGTTCGATCCACCACCTACCATCGAATGCAACCCCGATGCCGTGTTGATCCGTCCCCCACCCACCGTAGAAGCAGCCGCCGATGCCGTGTTGCTCGCTCCTCCACCCACGGTCGAAGCATCCCCCGATGCCGTGTTGGTAAATCCTCCACCGACCGTCGCATTATCCCCCGATGCCGTGTCTCTTACTCCTCCACCCACGGTCGAACCATCCCTCGATGCCATGTTGTCCCGTCCACCACCCACCGTTGCAGAAGAATTTGATACCGTGTTGAATTGCCCTCCACCCACGGTCGAACCAATCCCCGATGCGGTGTTGCTCGATCCTCCACCCACCGTTGCACCAGCCCCCGATGCGGTGTTGTTCAATCCGCCACTAACGGTGGCATAATTATGATCGGATGTTGTCCCACTATTATCCCCTGCATGGTTGTTCCGCCCACCACCCACCACGCCATAGTCATCGGTGACCCTGTTCAAGTTGCCATTGGCCCCACCGCCGGCCAGCGTTGCACCAACCACACCAACCGTCACGCTGTTCCCGTTGAACCCACCAATGATGTTCGGGCTGGTGGCGTTTGGCTCGAATCGCATCACTCGCTGGTTGCCGCCAGTAGCCGCACCGGTGTTGTTGACCCGAATCTCAAACGCCACGTTGTCGGTGGTTCCCACAAAGTTCGTTCCGGCGGTGGTGCCCGCGTTGCCCGTTAGGCCCCAGGCGTTGGCTGTCACGATCGAATCGGCATCGGACCACTGCATCACTCCGCCCGTCGTTGAGGTGAGAATATCCCCGTTGCTGGCTGCGGGCGATGCTGGCAGTATGTAGGTGATGTCCGACGTTTGATCTTGCGCTCTGAACGCCGTGTAGTTTGCCGTGTTCGGGAAGTTCCCGGAAGCGTTGTACGCCTCGAAGAACCGTAGCTCGCTTGGTGCGTTGTTGTTGTTGGCAAGCCAGAGATTGGTGTTGCCGAAGACGGCTACGTTGTCCGCGGAGATCGTCATGTTATGGCCGCCAGTATTGCCACCAAGAAAGCCAAAGCTGCCGTCGGCATCGGCATCCAGCGTTAGGCCAGTGCCGCCCGGGATTACTGAGGAATGGCCAGCTGCCGTGTTGCCACTTCCGCCACCCACTGTCGAAGCCCCCCCCGATGCCGTGTTGCCACTTCCGCCACCCACCGTCGAATAGTTCTGCGATGCCGCATTGGTATATCCTCCACCTACCGTCGAATAGTTCTGCACTGCCGTGTTACTACTTCCTCCACCCACGGTCGCCGCCCCCCCCGATGCCGTATTGGTAAATCCTCCACTCACCGTCGAAACAGCTCCCGATGCCGTGTTGCTATTTCCGCCGCCCACCGTCGAATACTGCCTCGATGCCGTGTTGGTAAATCCGCCACCAACCGTTGAATAATCCCCCGATGCTGTGTCGCTACTTCCACCACCCACCGTCGAGGTAAAACCTGATGCCATGTTGTGCTGGCCGCCACCCACCGTTGAGTAATCCCTTGATGCCGTGTTGAGATACCCACCACCGATCGTCGAAGCAAGCCCCAATGCGGTATCCTGCCATCCGCCACCCACCGTTGCATACTCCTCCGATGCAACGTTTTGCCGTCCGCCAGCGACCGTCGAGGCAAACTCCGATGCCGTGTTGTTCCGTCCGCCACCCACGGTCGAAGTATTTGCCGATGCCTTGTTGAGATATCCGCCAGCGACCGTCGAAGCAAACTCCGATGCCGTGTCGCTCAATCCTCCACCCACGGTCGAGGCAAGCCCCGAGGCGTGGTTGCCATATCCACCACCGACGGTTGATGAATCCCCCGAGGCCGTGTTGTTCTGTCCGCCACCCACCGCCGAATAATCCCCCGAGGCCGTGTTGTTCTGTCCGCCACCCACCGTCGAAATACCCCCCGAGGCCGTATTGTTCTGTCCACCACTCACCGTCGAAATATCCCCCGAGGCCATGTTGATATATCCTCCACCCACAGTTGAAGAAGTTCCCAATGCGGTGTCGCTATATCCTCCACCCACGGTTGAATAGACCCCCGATGCCATGTTGAATCCTCCGCCACCGACCAGCGAATACGAATTCGATGCCGTGTTGCTCACTCCGCCACCGACCGTCGAAGCCCCCCCCGATGCGGTGTTGCTCGCTCCTCCACCCACGGTCGAAACAAGCCCTGATGCCGTGTTGTTCCCTCCACCACTAACGGTGGCATAACGACTATCGGACGTTGTCCCCCCATTATCCCCTGCACGGTTGCCATTGCCACCACCTACCACTCCATAATTATCCGTGATCGTATTCAAACTGCCATTGGCTCCACCGCCCGCCAGCGTTGCGCCAACCACACCGGCCGTCACGCTGTTCCCATTGAACCCGCCAATGATGTTCGGGCTGGTGGCGTTCGGCTCATACCGCATCACTCGGCGGCGGCCTTCGGTGGCGGTGCCTCCGTTATCCACGTGAATCTCAAACGCCATGTTGTCGGTGGTTCCCACAAAGTTCGTTCCCGCAGTGGTGCCGGCGTTCCCGGTCCTCAGCCACGCTACCGAGCCTACCACTGCCGTTGCGGTTCGCTTCAGCAGGTCGCCATTTCCGTCGGCGGTGATAACCCCGTCGGTGGCTCCAGGTACCCACACGCTCCCATCAGCCGCGCCGCTTGCCGAGCCGAACCGCACGTTCGCCGCGCCGGCTGCTCCCGCAACCTCCAGCAACCGCCCAGCGGTCGGTGCTGCCGTCCCGATTCCCACCTCACCTGTAACTGCCACGCGCAAACGCTCCACACTGTTGGTCCGAACCACCAGCGGCTGGCCGTCGGTGGTTCCAATGAAGTTGATTGCGGGATTGGTCCCTCCGTTGCCGGTCAGGCTCCAGAATATCCCGCTCCCTGTGGAGACCGTCAGCACCGTGTCCCAGATCGGAGCGAAGGCGGTTCCGATGTTGAACTCAATCGTCTTTGAGTTGGTGTTGAAGATCATCAACCCTGTTGCTGGGTTGGCAATCGCGTTGCGTTCGGCAGTGGTCATCCGTGGCATCAGGAAGCCAGCGGTGGTGGTGGATAGGTCCAGGATTGCCGATTTGTCCGGCGCAATGGTCCCGATCCCCATGTGGCCGTAGATGTCGGTCATCGGGTGAGACCCCGGGATTTGCGCGGTGGAGATTGTTGTTGCGCCCAGCAAGAGCAAGGCAAGCAGGATGAGTGAAGAGGCGCGAGTACAGAAGGAGAGTTTCTTCATAACGGTTGGCAGCAGTGATGAGGAACGGTTATTCGTCGAAAATCAGCGGCAAAGATGGGGGATATCTTGCAGGCAGCAAAGAAGAAAATTGCTGGAGCGCGTGAGTAATAATTGCGCTGGTGGGGGGCACTCGTGCGGCTCTGTGCGCGGCCTTGTGCGTTGCTCCCCCTCTTGGGAGGGGGCGAGGGGGTGGGGACACATCCAAAGCTGCGCTCATTACCGAATCTCAGGATCAGAAGGCCTCGGTGACCAACGCGAAACCGCCGCCCGTTCGCTCGTTCCCCCGAACCCACCCCGCCCTGTCGGGCACCCCTCCAAGGAGGGGGACGCTTCGGGAGGGTTTGGGGAAAACTTGCGGGAGGGTGGGGTGATACCAAACACGGGCAAGCCTACCAACTCGCCCCCTCCCCGCCTCCCCCAATGCTGGGGGAGGGGCTGGCAGAGGATGACTTGGGATTCAGTGAGAAAACGATCAACAGCACCGACCCATTTCCCCCCAGCATTGGGGGGACGCTTCGTCGCTTGCGGCGAAGCAGGGGAGCGAGGGTTACGGCAACATCTACCTGGCATCTTCCGCCGCAGCGGAAACGTCTTGTGTAATCCCCCATGCTCCCCTTCGTGTATATTGGGCGGCGGATAGCGTGGCGGTGCTTAGCTCACACTATTCCGAACATTCATTTATCATCAATTGGAGTTTCCGAATGTCCGAAGCGGTTACGCCGCGCAGCCAAGATTACGCGGCATGGTACATCGAGGTGATTCAACGCGCACAGCTTGTTGATTATGGTCCGGTGAAAGGGACCATGGTGATCAAGCCATACGGCTACGCATTGTGGGAGCATATCCGCGACCAACTGGACCGACGTTTCAAAGCCACCGGCCACCAGAACGCTTACTTCCCGATGTTCATCCCCTACTCCTTCATCCAGAAGGAAGCCGAACACGTTGAGGGATTTTCGCCAGAGCTTGCGCTGGTGACGCACGCCGGCGGGAAGGAGTTGGAGGAACCATTGGTGGTCCGCCCAACCAGCGAGACGATCATCAACTTCATGTTTGAGAAGTGGGTGAAATCGTACCGTGATCTCCCATTGCTGATTAACCAATGGGCGAACGTGGTCCGCTGGGAACTGCGCCCGCGCCCGTTCCTGCGCACCACCGAATTTTTATGGCAGGAAGGCCACACCGCCCACGCCACGCCCGAGGAAGCCGAAGAAGAAACGCTGCGGATGCTGGATGTGTATGTTGACTTCGTGTATAACGAGGCCGCAATCCCCGTGGTGCAAGGGCGGAAGTCCGATAACGAGAAGTTTGCCGGGGCCGTGCGCACCTACACCATCGAGGCGATGATGGGGGATGGCAAAGCATTGCAAGCCGGAACCAGCCACAACCTGGGCCAGAATTTCTCCAAAGCCTTCGGGACCCGATTTTTAACGCAGGAGGGGACGCTGGAACACCCGTGGCAGACCTCGTGGGGGGTCAGCACCCGCATGGTTGGCGGGGTGATTATGACCCACGGCGACGACAAAGGGCTGGTGCTTCCGCCACGGCTTGCCCCGGTGCAGGCAATCATCATCCCAATCTGGAAAAATGATGGCGAGAAAGCCGCGGTGAAGGAGATGGTGGGCCGCGTTGAGCAGGCATTGCTTGACGCAGGGGTGCGCGCAAAAGCGGACCTGAGCGAGCAAGAGACCGCTGGCTGGAAGTTCAACGAGTACGAGATGCGGGGCGTTCCGCTGCGGATTGAGATTGGGCCGAAGGATGTTGAGAAAAACGCCGTGGTGTTCGCCCGCCGCGACCGCCCCGGGAAGGAAGGGAAGCAGTTCGGAATTCCTGCCGACGACGTTGGGCGGGTGGCAACCGAATGGCTGGCCGACATCCAAGCATCGCTGCTGCAACGCGCCATTCAATTCCGCGATGCCAATATCATTGATGTCTCCACGAAGGAGGAGTTCGCGGGCGTGATTGCCAACGGCCAGTGGGCGCGCGCATGGTGGGCCGGAACCGGAGCCGATGAACGGCAGCTGAAGGATGAAACCGGCGCAACGCTCCGCTGCTTCCCAATGGACCAGCCGGGCGGGACCGGGCGCTGCTTCCTTACCGGTGCCGAAGCCACCGAAGTGGCAGTGTTCGCGAAGTCGTACTAACGCGCCAAAGCAAAACAGCGTGATTGAAGACCGCGATAGCGGCAACAACAACACGGCAATACAACCTCTGCTCATGCTGAACTCCATTTCTGAACCGACCGAAGGAGACAGCATGAGCGGAGGTATTTTTTAACTCTCTGAGGCCGGACTGCTATGCGACCATCTTTACCCCTTTCCAACAACGAATTCCTTGTGTTTACCGCGTGAACTCTTTTGCCCTACGCCAGATATTCACTCTTCCGCTCGCCCTATATCAATCACAGGGGGCGCACACTTTCAGATTTTTCCAAGCATGAAATTAAAACTTGACCTTCACGACATCTTCAACAAAGGGCGCGACATTGACCGCGCGCTGAACGACATCATTCGCGAGGCGGTGGAGAAAAAGGCTCCACTGGTTGAGATTATCCCGGGCAAGGGGTCGGGGCAATTAAAAAAACACGTGCTGCGGTTTCTTGAACAGAAGGAGATCAAAGCCCTGTATCACCGCATCGAAAAGGATAGCAAAAATTTTGGGCGAGTGTTTATTCACTTTCGCTGGAAGTAAGCTGCGCTGGAAATACGCTGGCAGCATTATTGTTTGGCTCTTCTCCTGTATGTTCGCGCATCTTCCACATGATATTCTGCGGAGCAACCATGCTGCAACCAGCCAAGCCATTGCCTTTCCCTGAACCAGCCGCCCCCGCAAAGCCAAAACGAAGCTCGCGCGCGTTTGGCTGCGGGTTTATGGTGGTGATGTTTTTGGGCCTGCTTACCGTGGGCTTAATCGGTGCTGAAGTCGGGATGAACAACCTTCTGCAAGGAATGATTCTTGCCATGCTTCCGGCACCGATCTACATCTCCATCGCGCTTTGGCTGGACCGTTTCGAGTCGGAGCCGACACGGCTGCTGGTCTATGCGTTCCTGTGGGGAGCAACCGGCGCGGTGTTCATCAGCTACGTGCTGAACACGCTGTTTGGGAGCGTGGTTGCCGCAACGCTCTCGGCCGATGATGCCAACCAACTGATGGCCACAATCTCGGCACCGATTGTTGAGGAGCTGGCAAAGGGGTTGGCGTTGTTCGCGCTGTTCTTTTGGCGGCGCGATGAGTTCGATAACATCACCGACGGCATCGTCTATGCGGCAATGGTGGCACTGGGGTTTGCCATGGTGGAAAATTTCCTGTACTACGGCCGGGCGTTAAGCGAAGGGGGCGAAGCTGCCGCGCAAACCTTTGTGCTGCGTGGCATGATTGCCCCGTTCAGCCACCCCTTGTTCACGGTGATGACCGGGATTGGGCTTGGATGGGCGCGGCAGTCCGGGAAAAAATCGCTGCGGTGGATTGGCCCACTGCTGGGTCTGTCAGCCGCAATTTTTCTTCATGCCCTCTGGAATCTATCCGCGTCAACCAATGGCGAGGTCTTCCTTGGAGTCTATGTTGTGGTGATGATGCCGGCGTTTTTCGGCGTGGGAATCGTCGTTTATTTCTCGCTGAAGCGGGAGGGGGATATCATCCGCCAGCACCTTGCCGGGGATTTCCACCAGGGGTTGCTCACCGAAGAAGAATATCAATCGTTGAACCGCTCGATGAAGCGGATGCGCCGCAGCTGGCGCGCACTGCTGCGCGGCGGCCACCGCTCATGGCTGGCCTGCCGACGCTTCCACCAAACCGCCAGCGAACTGGCCTTCCACCGCTGGCGAATTGAACGGGATGGAACCGAACCAAACGAGCAATCGCGGCAGATCGAACATGGGCACATGGCGCAAATGCAGACGCTGCGCCAGCAGATTCGGCAGTGAGGTTCTTCCCCAACTTCCTTCCCCACAACCTCACCCTTCCCCGCACCGCCAACGGTGGCGGGTCGCAAAAAAACTCACGCGCAGGAAGCCGCTAGCCAAGCCGCTTCCCGCGCGTGATTGCTCAGGAGAAGAGAATGTCTTCCGGTGGCACGCGCCCGCCCGTGGGCTGCGTGCGCCCCGTTACCGCACCACCATGAACCGTCCCGATCCTATCGTCCGGTTGTCGCTATCAATCACCCGCAGGAAGTAGTTTCCGTTGGTGATATTCTCAAGCGGAACCATGTCGAACCGTTGGCCGTTTTCGATGCGGATTTCCGAGGAGCGGTAGATCACCCGCCCGTTGGCATCCACCACTGCAACGGCAATCGTGGCTCCGTTCATCCGTGGTGCCTGGACCGTGAACCACAGCTCGCCATCGCCCCGCCGAACCACGTTCGACTCCAGCTCCACCTGGGCCGTTGCTGGCGTGTTGCGGCGCTCGGCAAGGGTCGGCTCGTAGGAAGGGGCAACGCTGCGGAGTGTGCCGCCAACCGTGCGGAATGCTGCGGCATCCTGCGCGAAGTTTGCACCCGGCGCAACCAACCCACCAACCCACTCAGGAGCCTGCGGCGCGGCATCATCGTGTCCGGTGATCGCGTCAACCCACTGCTCGGCAGATGCCGTGGTCTCGAAGTAGCTGTAGATTGCCCCGCGTGCCAGCACCAGCGGTTGCTCGGCATCGTCGTCGTTCGGAACAATCACGTACATGGCCAGCGGGTGGCCGTTCGCCACGCGCAGATTCTTCCCACCAACGCTAATCCCTGCGGCAATCGGCATTCCCTGCGGTTGCAGCGATGCGTCGGTGAAGGTCTCGTAGGCGGCAATCCGTTCCGGCATTGTGGCCACCAGCTCCTGCTGCGCGGCGGTCAGTGGTTGGTCCGCCAGCCGAAGCGCGGCGATTCTCATCATCGCTGCCGAGGTGTTCTCGATGTCGCGCAGTTTGTTGGCCAGTTGCGTGCCAAGCAAATCGCCGAACCGCCCTTCCACCAAGCCGCTCCGCAGGTAGCGAGCCATGGATGCAATCCGCCCCCAGGTCCGCGGCTGAAGCTCGACGTATCCCCGCTCCGTGCTGGCCTTCTGCGCCGTGGTGATTGCTTGCCGCGCTGCAACGGCGGTGCTGGCCGGAAGCAGTGTGGAGGTGTGCTGGAAATCGCTCCATCCCCCCAACGCACTTAGGCGCAACCGCGTGCGGTAGGCATCGGTCCGCATGAACCGGGGGAATCCTTCGCCGAACTCACCCCCATCCACGTACGATTGCAGCGTGTAGAGCGTGACCCAGCTTACATCTTGGGTCCAATGCTCGGGAGCGCGGCGCAGGAACATCCCCGCAAAACTGTTTTCCTCCCCGGCCAATCCCGCCACCAGCGCGGTTCCGAACTCACCCAGCTTCCCTTGTGCAACCAGCGCGCCATGGACCGATTGCGGCCCGGGAAGGAAGTGAAACTGATACGCCCGCCCCTGCAATTGGGTTGGTGCCTGCTCGGCAAAGTATTCGGCAAACTGGCGGACTTCGGCATCGGTGCCGGTTCCGGCGGACCCAAAGCCGTAGCTGCCGTAGAATCCGCGCAAGGCCCCACCCACCATCTGGGGTGTGACATCATGGTCGGCACGCCCGCGGAAGAACGCCAGCAGGTCCGAAAGGTCGTTGAAGCTGGCGGCGGATCCACTTTCTTGCAGCACCTCCAACGTGCGGGAAGCAATCATCACCATCCGAACCTGCAGCAGGTCCGCCTCGGGGCCGATCTCTATCCCGATAGTGCTTAGCCACGCAACCGCACGGAAGTACCGCGCCGATTCGGCATCAAGCTGCTGCTGTGCGGGAAGGAAATTGGAAGGATTGACCCGCACGCCGGGAATAATCGGCGACTGAGCCGGGCCGCTTCCTTGCTCAATCTGCTCGGCCTGCTCCTGGACCATGCTTGCCACGCGAGGGTCGGGGGAGAAGTTAGGGTCCAGCAAGCGGCTTGCGGTCTGTGCCCATGCAAGTGTGCGGCGGGTTGCTTCGTAGGCCGGGGTGTTGCGGGCGCGGTCCAGTTGGCCGGCCATCGCTGCCGAAAACCGTGACATCAGATCACGCAGTGAGGGCAGAAGGTAGTGGCGCTGGATGCGCAGTTCAGCTTCGTTGATTGCCACGCGCAGCCCATGCAGCACCGCATCGGTGGTGATAAACGCGGGGACCCCATCGGCCTGGGCGTAGAGTTGGGCAAAGGTTCCCGCGGCCTCGGGGCGCACCAGCACGTTGGTACGGCGCAGCAGTGCGCGCTCGGCCTGGGTGAAATCCTGGTCCCACTGAAGCTGATCGGGAGTTTGAACGTTGGTGAATTCTCCGGTAATGGCCGGTTCCTTCCGCCCAAGCTCGGCGCGGAAGGTGGGTGGTTGATACGGGGAGTAGATACCGAATGGCGTGGTAATCGGCGCGGCGATCGTCTCGGCAATGGCTGGTTGCTGGGCGATTGCGGTGGATGCGGTAGCGGCTGCGATAAGAATGCCGGCAAAGGCTGCAACCGCAAGAAACTGCTTCTTGTTCATCGTCTCGTTCTCCTTGAGCTGTTGGATTCGACTGAGTACGGCGAAGCAGTTACTAATGGGGACTCCTGGTGTTCTGTGTGTTTTGCTGATGCCCGTCTGGGCCGGTTGCTTGCTGCGTTGATTCACGAACATCTCTTTCAAGAATTGTGCCATGGTCTCTGGGTGCATGTCAAAGTGCCGAACATCACTGTAGCCTGTCCATACCGGTAGCCGAAGGTCTTTAGCCTTCGGCTACTATCCCCCTGTAGACTCGGCAGGCTAAAGACCTGTTATCAATCCCGACGGAGGTCGGGGTCGCTACCATGCATTGCCGTGGTCTCCCCGCTCATGCTGCTTCACCAGAGTTGCAAGGCCGGCAGACAGAGGGTTGCGGAAAAAGTCAAACCGCAGAAGCGTGATGTTGCAGAATTGCACATCCGCCGCCGCCACAATTCTCCAAAGAATGCTTCTGCGGCTCCGTAACGTTTGCGCATCTTGCGCGAAAGGAACACCATGAGATTTTGCACACGATACTACGCCATCATCGCACTGCTGGCAACGATTGCCGCTTGCAAGGAACCATCGCTGGGGCAGGGTGAGGCCGAGGAAGGGAAGATTCCGCAAGATGCGGTTGTGGAGATTCTGACCGAAGGGGGGAAACTCTATTGGGGAATTAGCGCGATGCGGGGAACGGAAACCACAACCCTGAACGGCGTGCAAATGGCACTGCTTGACCCATCGAAAATCCCCTCGATGAAGGCATTGCGCCAGCAGCTTTCCGGCGTATTCACCAACCACGCCATTGACTCGCTGATTGTTGATTTAGGGATAAAAGAATCGGCAGGAAAGTTGTGGATACCGGCAGCGGACCCGGGCGACGTAAGCGTTTATGAGGATGCCGACGTTACCCAATCGGTCGAGCGTGGCGATACGGTGCTGGTGACCGTGGATGTCCCGCTTGGCGACTCCGGCCAAAGCGACTTGCGCGGGGTTCGGTTGGTCCGCGTTGGCAACGACTGGCGCATTGACAACAACCCCTTCACCGACGTGGAAACAGCCGACGACGAACCGAGCGATTAAAGAAAGCCACCCCGCTTTCCCCCTGCTCCATCGCATCATTCACCCTCTATCCTCCACCTCACTCATCCTCCATTTTCCGCACCACCACAATGGTGATGTCGTCGTGTTGCTGGGCACCGGCCACGAACTGGTTCAGGTCGGCAAGCAATTGCTGGCGAATGGCGTGCGCGCTGGAAAGGGAACGCCCCGCACCAAGCAAGGAGTCGCACAGGCGTTGATCCCCGAACTGCTCGCCGGCGGCGTTCTCGGCCTCGGTGAATCCGTCGGAAGTAATCAACGCCACATCGCCCGCTTCCATTCGGAACAGCATCGGTTGCAGTGCGTTCCCCAACGCCGCGCCGTGCGCCAACCCCAGGGCCATTCCCGCCGGGCGAAGCTCCTCCACACTCCCTTTCCCCCGCCGGAACAGCAGCAGTGGATTATGCCCGGCGCGGAAGAAGGTGCAGTTGTCGTCGAAGTCAATATCCAACAGCGCGGCGGTGATAAAATTGCGGCGGTGCAAGCGGACCCGCAGCGTGTCGTTTAGCCCAATGAACAGATCGGCGGGGTTGCTGACGTGGATGGAAAGCGCCTGGGTCATCCCCTGGAATTTGGCCATCACCAACGCTGCCGGAATTCCCTTGCCGGCGGCATCGGCCACAATAATCCCCTTGCTTCCGTTGGCAAACGAAAGGAAGTCATAATAATCCCCCCCAATCTCCACCGCCGGAATCATGGTTGCGCTGATGTCGAACCCGGCAATGCGGGCCTCGTTATCGGGCAGAAGGCTTAGCTGCACGCTGCGTGCGGCTTGGAACTCGGTGGTCAGCAGTTCCTCCTGTTCCTCCAATTCCTCCTGCTTTGCCGAGCGGACAAAGGCGATCACCAGCCCGATAGCAACCGCCACCACGCTGTTCCCCGTAAACACTGGCAGAAGCGTCGCCACCGAGGGGTTTGCCGCCAACGGCTCCAGGGTGATATATCCGAACTGCTGAATCAGCCACGCCAGCCCAATGCCGATCCCCGACCCAAGAAGGCCGCTTGCCAGCCAGACGATCGGGATCACAAACAACCGCAGCCCCATCATCATGGTGCTGCGGAACCGCGCAACGTAAAGCGTAGCAAGGTGGGCGATGCAAGTGATCGGGACCGAGAAGATGATGACAATCACCGCAAACTTCCTCACGATGGCGGCCTCCGGCAGCACGCCAGCATTGATCCAGTTCATCACCATGAAAAACACCATGAACCCGGTGGGAATCAGCAGCAGGAGTTTCCACAACGGGACTTCACTGCCCCGCTTGTCTGGGCGGCGCAGAAGCGATTGGCGGCGGGTTGGTTGTTGGCGTATCATTCGGAAGGGGTGGCAAGTTCGGGGAAAAAGGGCTGAAGTTGCAAGCACTCTTTTGGGCGAAGCCCTCACAAGCAACAAAAAATGCCAAACAGCAACGGGCGCAAAGCTGAAGTTGCTTCGCGCCCGTTCCACAGAAGGGTTTGCTATCTGGCCGCCGCACGCGGCCGTTATGGTGGTTACTTCGGCAATGATTTCGCCGCGTTGTCAACCAAGATTTTCAGCTTCGTTGGGGTCAGTGCGGACCATACCAGCGGCCCCATCAGGTGAGTCCATTTCGTTTCTTCATCGAACGTTTTCACGTCGTTGACGGCAACCGGTTGGCCGTTCACGCACTTCGTCCCTTTGGTGGTGACCGTCACGGTTCGTGTCCATTGCCCATAGAGGTTGAACTCGTAGTTGAATAACTGCGCTGCCTCTTGGATAATCAGCGTGTAGTTGCCCCAGTTTCCACCAATCGCCGTTGATAGCTGCGCCGAAGTTGACTGGATTTCCAGAGTGTCGAAAGCTGAGTTGAAGCGCAAGAACCCAAGTCCCGAAAATTTCCACGGAGTTTTGGTGACTTTCGTGGTGAGGTTCTCGCTGCATGGGACCTTCGTGCCTCCCGGGTGCGTTGTCACCGGTTGCCGACCTTGCGCCACCCCCTGCTGGCTGGCGACAAAGGTGAGCAGGGCCACTGCGGCGATAAGGTTGCGGAAGAACGATGCTGTTGAAGTCGTAGTCATGGTTTGTTTGCCTGTATTGTGTGTTGTTAATCGTGTTGCTTCTGTTCGATTTCCCTTCCCACAAGAATCAATTCCCACATCGAACATGTGCAAAACTACAGGCAAGCAAGGGCCAGGGTGAAACGGACTTTTTTGGTTTGTGATGAACGTGAACTATTGGTGGCAAACCGGCTGTTTATCCCCCCTTTCCCCCCGCTGCAATGGCCACAGGCGTGGCGGCTTACGTTGGTTCCCCTGTTGGTTCTTCCGTTGGTTCCTCCGTCGGCTCCCCTTCTTCGGCCTGGCTCCATTTTCTTTTTTTGCTTCCCTCGTACAGTTCGTACTCCAGCAATCGGCAGTCAATGGTGGTGTTGAACATTGGGATGCGGCGGCTGGGGCGAAGGCCAACACGCTTTGCAAGATCAAGGTTGCCGGTGAAGACGTATCCGCGATAGCCCGCGCACTGTTGTTTGAAGAAATCGCCGATCCCCTGATACACCCCCTGAAGCTGGCGCTCATCCCCCAATCGTTCGCCATACTCTGGGTTCATCACCACCACCCCACCCCCTTCCGCCACCGGCGTTTGGCGGAAATCGCAGACCCGGAACTCAATTAGGTGGTCCACCCCGGCGGTGGCGGCGTTTTTCTGGGCGGCCTCAATCGCCTGGGGGGCAATGTCGGTGGCGATGATCTTGCCGGGGAACGTCTTCCGCGCCGCTTGCTTGGCTTGGGCACGCATCGTTTTCCAGGCCTCGGCCTCTTGGTCGGTGCAGCACAGGTGCATGAACGCGAAGTTGCTCCGGAGCAATCCGGGGGCTTTGCCAAGCGCGATCAAAGCGGCCTCGATTGCCAGGGTTCCGCTGCCGCACATCGGGTTGATGAAATTCCCTTCGCCGCTCCATCCGGTTGCCATTGCCACCGCCGCCGCCAGCGATTCCTGCATTGGCGCGCGCCACGGAATCCGGCGGTAGCCGCGCCGAATCAAGGGCTGGCCGCTGGTATCCAGATAGACCGAGCAGGCATCATCCTGCCAATGGAGGAACACCACGGCTTGGCTGGTGTCGGGTCCGGAATCGGGGCGGCGACCCCAGACGTGGTGAAGCCGGTCGCAGAAGGCATCTTTCAGCCGCACGTTCGCAAACCGCGAGTCGCGGATTGTGGGATTGCTGACCGACGAGACCACGCTCACGTAGCCATCAACATCAATCCATTCCTCCCAGGGGATTTCCAGGGCCTGGCGGTACATCTCATCGGCGTTCGGGGCGGCGAAGGATTTCAGAAGATAGAGCACCCGGTGGCCCGTGCGGATCCACAGGTTCAGCCGCATCGCGTCGGTAAGGTCCCCTTCGGTAAGCACGCCGGTCACGTGCTCGGCCACCACCGGATAGCCCAATGCGGCGACCTCCTTCGCCAGGAAGGAGGTCAGCCGTTTGGGTGCGGTAATCAGGATTGGAGTTGCTTGGTCCGGCGTGCTCAATCGGGATTGCTCGATTAGGGGTTGCTCAGTCAGATATTGCTCAATCAACGATTACTCAATCGTGACCTTGTTCATCACCACTGGCGTGGCGGGGCGGTCGTTGTAATCGGTTTGGGTGGTGGCGATTGCGTCCACCACATCCAGCCCCTCGGTAACGCGGCCAAAAATCGCATAGTTGGGGGGCAACGGATAGTCAACGTGCATGATGAAAAACTGCGACCCGTTGGTGTTCGGCCCGGCGTTGGCCATCGCCACCGTTCCTTTGCGATAGCCGATCCGATAGACCTCGGAGTTGCGATCAATCTCATCATCAAACCGCCCGCCCCATGCCGATTCTCCACCCCGCCCGGTTCCGGTGGGGTCCCCTCCCTGAATCATAAATCCGGAGATAACGCGGTGGAAGATCACGCCGTCGTAGTAGCCACGCCCGGCAAGGGTTGCAAAATTTTCGGTGGTTTTTGGGGCATCCTGCTCCAGCAATTCGAAGCGGATGGTTCCCATTGTGGTCTCGATAACCGCAGTGCGGTTGGTGTTTGGTGTGTCTGGCATGGTTGTTCAGTTAAAATTGGGAACCCAAACATCGGAAAAATGTCCCGCGTGGAATGTATCAAAGCGGGGTGGCGATTGCCGGCCATTCCTCCCATGGTTATCCCATAGTTTTCCGCTTGTTCAGGTATTCGGCCAACGCTTTGTCGAACGGGGTGGCGGTGTCCATCAGCACGTAGTCAATGCCATGCTCGCGGCACTCACGTTTCAGATGCTCGGTGAAGTCGGTCATGGCCTGGGCGTAGGCAGCGCGGATTTGGTACGGCTGGGTCACCATCTCCTCCCCCGTTTCCATGTCGCGGAAGGTAGCATCGTTCCCAAAGTTGAAGGTCCGTTCCAGCGGGTCCAGCAGTTGCATCGCCACAACTTCGTTCCGCTTGTGGCGGAAGTGTTTCAGTGCGGAGATCACCTGGGCCGGTTCGTCAAAAAAATCGCTGATGACAATCACCAACCCACGCCGCCGTATCCGCTCGGCCATCAGGTGAAGCGACCGTGCGGTCCCGGTTCCGCCGGCGGTGCGGGCGTTGGCAAGGGTGCGTAAAATTTCCTGCAAGTAGCTCCCGCGTGAGCTTGCCGGAAGGTAGTTCCGAAGCTCCGTATCGTACACCCCCACCCCCGCAGCATCGCGTTGGCGAATCATCAGCAGCGCAAGCGCGGCGGCAAGGGAGGTGGCGTAGCTGAACTTTGTGGGATTTCCTTCCGAGGCATACCCCATCGAGGCCGAAGCATCCACAACCACGTAGCCTTTCAGGTTCGTTTCTTCCTCATACTGCTTGATGTAGTAGCGGTCGGTGCGGCCATAGACTTTCCAATCAATCGCGCGGATTTCATCGCCGGGCATATACTGGCGATGCTCGGCAAACTCCACCGAGAACCCATGATAGGGGCTGCGGTGCAACCCGGTGATGAAGCCCTCAACCACCAATCGCGCCCGCAACTCCAGGGATTCGATTCGGGAAAGGACATCAGGGCGAAGGAATGAGCGAAGGTCCGGCATGATGGATAGATGCTTGGATAGGTTGACGCGCCAAAATATCGAGAACGTGCGTCTTGCCGCACTCCATTGTTGCAATCACCCGAAAGCCCCTTCCGCAAGAATCCCCTCGGCCTTCTTGACATCCTGGGCGTAGGTGATTTTCAGGTTCGTTAGCTCGCCATCAACGGTCTGGACCTGGTGGCCAAGCATCTCCACCAGCAAGGAATCATCGGTTCCAACAATGCCCTGCTGCTTGGCGTGGGAATACGCCGAAAGGAGAAGCTGGCGGCGGAACCCTTGCGGGGTTTGGGCGGTGCGGAGTTCGCCGCGAGGAATGGTGGCCACGATTGCCCCGCAGCTGTCCACCCGTTTCACTGTTTCGGGGATGGGGAGCACCGGAATTGCGGCCCCGTGCGCAGCGGCAGCGGCGGCCACCCGCTGGATCAGCCCGGGCGAAACGCACGGGCGCGCAGCGTCGTGAACAAGGATAAGATCGGGCACTGTCCGCAGCCCTTGCAAGGCGTTGGCGATGGAGTCCTGGCGCTGATCCCCGCCGGCAACGTACGTCAGGTTTGCAATCCCAGCCCCGCATTCTTCCGCCACCGCTTGCCACGCCGGATTGACCGCCACAACAACCTCAACACACCCCTCCAACCGGCTGAACGCACGGATGCTATGCCACAACACCGGCTTCCCCAGAAGCGGCAGATATTGCTTCGGGGTTTCCCCCCCAACGCGGGAACCGCTGCCAGCGGCTGGCAAAATCACAGCGAACGAAAGGGAGAGGGACGGCAAGAGATGCGTGTGATAAGAATGATGGTGGGGAAAAACAAGAAGGCTACCGATGCTCAGCCAACCATACACTTGAGCTGCGTGGCAAGCCCCATTGCTTGCTTAATCAAGATTGCCTGAATCAAGGCTACTCAATCGTTGCAGCCAACCGGAGCACGGGGTCCGATTGGCTGGCGGAGTTATCGGAACAGCTCTTTAATCATCCCCCACGAGCGGCGGACGCTGGAGACTTCTTGGGAGATGGTGACGGTGGAGGAGTAGGATTCGGTCCCAACGCCAACGGCTTTAACGCGGTAGCTCAGCGACTTGGCGGCATCGGGTTTCAGGAAGGCGGTGCGGTCGTTATACACGTAATTATTGCTGCCGCCGCGAGCGTCCACGCGGGCGATTTTGCGGTACTGGCTGGTTTCTTCGCTTTTCCGTTCGATGTCGAAGCTGTAGATGCCGGACTCGGTTCCGGTGCGCCATTCCACCACCACTTGCTCACTTTGCGCCGTGGCACGGACGTAGCTGAAGATTCCGGCACTCCACGCCAGCACCATGCCCGGCATCACAATCCCGACCATCAAGAACATCAAGGTTTTGGAGGCTGTTCGCATACGGTTATTCGATGAGCAATCCATAAACAGTTCAGCGTG
This sequence comes from Chlorobiota bacterium, assembly GCA_016710285.1. Taxonomy (NCBI): domain Bacteria; kingdom Pseudomonadati; phylum Chlorobiota; species Chlorobiota bacterium. The sequence goes on from JADJXR010000001.1 coordinate 763,756, forward strand.
TTGGCCACAAAGGTAGGCCATGTGAAGTTGCAATGCAAGGGGGGAATTGCGGGAAGCGTGTTTCCGCGTTGCTTGCCGCCACGCACCGTTTACGCAACGGCAGGATACTCCACCTGTTGGGCTGGCACGCCCCCTTTGTTTTCCTGATGTTGCCGCAGCAGTTGTTGGTAGTAAGCCTTCGCGGTTTCATACTCCTGCCGCACAAGCTCCACAAGATCACTCCCCGTGGTTTTTGCTGCCAACCAAAGGCCAAAGCGGGTGACCTCCTGCATCGCAGATTCGTAGGGGTCCAGCCGCAGCATGGCAAGCTCCTTCTGGGTTTGCACAAAAATCGCTTGAAGCTCCTGCCCGTCCCGCATCCGCAGCAATCGGCGGAAGCAGGAAAGGGCAATGCGGTGGAACTGGGTTTGGTTTGGCTGGGCAGTGAAATAACGATACGCCGACCGCAGCAGATGCTCAATCAACTCAACATTTCCTAACTCATAGTGGATCATCAGGTTGAACAGCCGTGCGTTCTCCCACGCAAGCCGGCGAAGCTCCGGCGGTGGCGACATCAGCACGCGGTTATTGTACTCCAGGGCCTGGCGGTACTGGCCTGCCCCAAAGTAGGCCTCGGCTAACGCCAAGTGGCAGGCGTGGATTAGCTCATCCGACAAATGATCGCCGTAATCCCCAATCCCCCGATTGATCTGGGGGGCAAGCAGTGTTGCTTGGTGGAACTCCCCCATCCGGTTCAGCAACCGGAGCCGGTGCAGGCAGGTGGTAAGGAAAAGGTAGGTCCGAAGATGCACCCCCACTGGCCGCGTTTCGGCGCAGATCACCTCGGTGGCGTTCCGCATTTTTTCGATGGTTAGCTCCAGTCCCTCGGCATCGTGCAACATCCGCTGGCTGGCGGCAAGGTTATGAAGCACCATGATGTAGGACCCCGCCCGTTCGCGGCACCACGCGGGGTTCCGCTCGAAGGTCTCCACTAATTGGGAAATCGCCCGGTGCGCCGCCATCAAATCTTGTTGGCCGATGGAGTAAAGGAAATCGCCCAACAGGCTCCAATGTTGGACGGTTAGGGAGTTCGGAGCCGCCTTGCTGGCTTCGGCAATCTGTTCCATCCAATGGCCTGCTTCGGCCTGTTGGGCTTGGGTTCGGGGCGCGTCATCGGGAAGCGCAAGCCGGATACGGAACAACGCCTCTTCGGCCATCAACGCGGCGCGCTGCTGGTCAATCGCGTCGTACAGCTCGGCAAAATTTTTCGTGACCCCCTCCCTGGTGCGGAGCATCCCATCGTCAACCTTCCCTTCCCAGTAAAGTGCCTCGATCAGCACCAGCTGCAAGCCATGTTCGCGTGCCAGCAGAAGGACCTTCTGCACCAATTTTGCGGATTGGGATGTTAGCCCTTTTTCAAACAGAATGGCGATGGATTTCAGCAGATCCTTTGCTTCGGCATTGGCGTTGTAGCTGGCGTAGCAAACGCGCAGGCTTTTTAGGATGAGATTGTACAGATATCCCTTCGCCACATTGAACTGCCGCACAAACCGCTCGGTTTGGAACTGCTCCTTCAAGGCGTGCTCATCATATTCCTCCATCTGCTCGATAGCATCGAACAACCGCAGGTAGTTTTTCTCCCCTTTTTGCAGCGAAGCGGTCAGCCGGAAGTGCCGCTTCTCCCCTTTGGTCAGCGATTTAATCAGTTGGAAAAGGTCATCGGAAGGCTTCATGCAAGATTGGATACACGTGACGGGCGCAGCAACAAAGACCTTCAGGAAGGGGAAGATGTTTCAGCGATGGTGGAAGAATGGCGCAGATTGCTGGTCGGGAGCGGTGGCTACAACGCGGGAAGAAACTTTTGTGGTGAAAGAAGCAGATGGAGACTTCCTGTTTCCTGCCAGCGCTGATTGTTATTCAAGGCTTGGGGGCGGGGCGGGGGGAACGATTCCCAATCTTAGTGGTTTCCCTTCTTGTTCCTGTCTTGCAGGCCGTACATTCGGTAGTCAACGGCGATGCAGCGGTCGCTTATCACTTCTATGCCGGCTTCTTCGGCGCGGCGTTCGGCTTCGGGGTTGACCACCCCCAGTTGAAACCAGATGGAGCTTGCGCCGGCGGCTATTGCGTCGTCCACCACGCGCATCAGGTAGCGGGGATTGCGGAAGACGTTGACAATATCCACTTGCTCAGGAATGCTTTGAACGTCGGGGTAGCTGGGGATGCCAAGCGCGGATTCGATGGTGGGATTTACCGGGTAGATGGTGTAGCCTTGCAACTTCATGTAGGCGGCAATCCGATAGCTGTCGCGCCATGCTTGGTCGCTAAGACCAACCACAGCAATCACTCGCGATTGTTCCAAAATCTCTTTGGGTGTCCGCATTGCCGAAGAAGAATGCCTGTAGGAAATCACACCTTCTGAACCCTCCGAATATACTCCCCCACCCTTGCGCAACTTTGCTGAATTGATGCAACAAAACGTTGGAAGCCATAGCGATGCAACGCCGAACCGAAAGGAATGCGATCCGCCAAACTCCGGTCCGAAGCCGTTGCTGATTTTGTACTTTGATGGCACGCTTGCAACCACTGAAATACCCAACAACAGCCTTGCAGAAATCAGATTATGCTTACTTCAATCCATCTTGCCCCCCTTGCCAATCATCCTGAGGTCCTGCCGGAACTACGCCAATGGTTTGAATCGGAATGGCCAGAGTATTACGGCAAGGAAGGGCCGGGAAATGCCGAGGCCGATCTTATCGCCTTTTCCGGAATAGGGCGGCTGCCCGTTGGCATTGTGGCGTTCCACCACGGGGAACCTTGCGGCGTAGCTGCGCTGAAAGCCGAATCCATCTCTTCCCACCGCCACCTCTCCCCCTGGGCCGCCGCAGGATTGGTGAAAGCATCGAAGCGAGGAGAAGGGATTGGTGCGCGGTTGCTGCAACGGCTGGAAGAGGAAGCAGGACGATTAGGATTCACCCACCTGTACTGCGGCACAGCAACAGCCGAATCGTTGCTGCTGCGGAATGGTTGGACGTTGATTGAAAGGATCCAACATGAGGGAGAGCCGTTAGGGATTTATCAAAAACCGGTATCTCCTTTTCCCACAACATGATCCGTTGTGCGTGCCGCTACCTATCGGGCGGGCAAGCTCCCTTCTAAAAAAAAGCACCGCGCACAAGGAAGGGCCTTATCAACCTTGTGCGCAGTGCTTTGTTGTGCGGCAAAAAACCTTCAGCGGCTCCCTGCCGATTTTTTTCTTTCCCGTTCGGCTCAGTTGAAAATGTTGAACGAGCGGCTGTAGCTCAGCGTTGTGCTGAACTCCGTAAATCCAACGGAGCCGGGCATCGTGTTCCCGTTGTTCGTCACGTTGACGCTCATGGTGAGGTTGTCCTCCTTCGTCAGTTGGTAGGTGCTGCCGATGTTCAGGCCGATGGTGCTGCTTGCCCCCTCAACGCCGGCCACCGATGAGATGGAGTAACTCAGCGTCCCGTTCAGGCTCAGTTTGTCGTCCTCTAGCAGGGTCATTGCGCCGTTGGCCGAGGCACTGATGGTGTTGGTGGAGGCAAGCCCGGCTTCGGTGTTGGCATACACCAGCGATCCCCCCACATTGGTTTTGCTTTTCAGGAACGCCACGCTGTAGCTGGCAGCGGCGGTGATTGAGCGGTTATCGGTTAAGGCGCTGGTGAAGGCGTTCTGGTCGCTGTATTCCTGGTACGCTGTCGAAAGCGCGATCGTCTGGCTTAGCTCTTCGCTCTGCATTGTCACCCGCGGGGTCAGCGCCGCGCTTTGCATGATGTTCCGCGCGCGGATGCTGTCGCTGATGGGTGCGCGGCCCGCTTTCTGGTTGGTGGAGTAGTTGCTGTAGCTGGCATCAACCCCCCAATCCTTCTCGTTGAACCCGGCGTTGAAGGACCCGATCACCCGCTCGGTTTGCGCCAGCTTGTTCCCCAACACGTTATCGCTTTGCAAACCGATCGAGCCGCTAAGCCGCAACGAGCTGTTCAGCAACGTAAGGCTTGGAGCAATGGTCCAGTTGGAAATGTCGGTGGTGAAGCTGTAGGCTCCAAGCGTTGCGTAATCTGGCTCAACATACTCGTATCCAACCCGCACGCCGTAGTTATCCCCGGTCCAGGAAGCCCCTATCCGCCCCGCCATCTTGAAAGAAGTGGAAACCCGCGGCTGGTAGATGCTGGCTAAAAAATCTGGGATGCTGCTGGCCGAATCTATCTGCACCGTGGCGGCGCGCAGGTTGCTGGTGTACAGGCTTGCGCCCCCTTCGGCTTCAATCGCAATGCTGTTGGTGATGCCAAACCGCATCGTTGCGCCAAGTGCCGAGTTCTCCGCCGCGGCATCCCCTTTCACCGGGGCCTTCCGCAAGGAGTTGGTGTCGTCGGCGGCGTGAAGGTAGCTGGCTTCAAAGAAGGTGCGCTCCCCGCCAAACCCCAACTTGAACGCGTAGCCGTTCCGCTGGTAGCTGGGGATCGTCCCCGTCGCAAGCGTATCCTCCTCAATCGCCTCCTTGAACCGCCCCACCATTGCCGCGCTCCGGACCGGACCGGCATTGAACTCCATCCCCGCCCCAAAAAATGTTGTCCCCGACATGGTGTACCGCGAAAAACTCATCGAGCGGTAGCCAAGATGCGTCCGCAGGGATTTGTAGCTGGGTGAGATTCCGAACTGGTTGAACGGCTGGGTGTAGCTTTTGCTCTGGCTGGAAAAGATGAACGAGAAGGGGAGCTGAACCCCGTACAATGCCGGTGTCAGCGATCCGCCCAGGGTCCAGCTAACGGGGTCCTGGCGGCGTGGCGCGCCGCTGATGGTGCTGGCGGTCAGCTGCGCGTTCACCGAACCGCCCAGGGTGAACGGCTTCTGTTGGTCAATCGTTGAAAGTTCCTGGCCAAACGCTGCCGTTGCGGCAAGAAGTGTCCAGATCGAAAGGGAAAGTACCAAGCGGTTCATGTTGCTCACCATTCAGTTTGAATTGCGGAGTTGCCCCTACGCCATTCAAAGTACTTGCCCGATGCCAAGATTTGTGGCCGATGATGCCAAGATTGAGGAATGGTGAAATTTTTTCTGCGGAAAGAACTCCATCACGTGCTGAAAACCACCCCTTTCTTCCAATCCATCACCTTCCCTTCCCTTTTTTTTCACACCCCGCACGACGGGCAGAACTCCGCCACCGGGCAGACCCCGCACTTCGGGCGGCGCGCAACGCAGACGGCGCGCCCATGCTCGGCAATCAGGTGGCTGAACCGCACCCATTGCTCGGCAGCAAGGACCTGCATCAACTGCCGTTCAATGATTTCTGGGTCCTCCGAATCCGCCAGCCGCAGCAGGTTGCCAATCCGTTTGACGTGGGTATCCACCACCACGCCAGGGGTGTTGAAGCAGTGGCCCAACAGCACGTTCGCCGTTTTGCGCCCAACCCCGGGAAGCCGCAGCAATTCCTCCATCGTCCCGGGGACCTCCCCGCCGAACTGCTCGATCAACACGCCGCAAGCGTTGCGGATGGAGCGGGCTTTGTTGCGGTAAAACCCTGTGCTGAAAATGGCTTGCTCAATCGCTTCAATCGGCGCGTCCAGGAATGCTTGCGGCGTGGGGAATTGCCGGAACAACCCGGGCGTAACCATGTTCACCCGCGCATCGGTGCATTGCGCCGAAAGAATGGTGGCGATTAACAGCTGGAACGGCGTCTGGAACTGCAACGCAATCTCGGAACCCGGGTACGCAGCCTCAAGGATTTGGACGATTGTGGCGGCACGTTCCCGTTTTTTCTGAAGCGATTCGGCAGGCATAGCATGTGGGTAGTTGGGCGCGCCACAACGGCACGCGGTGGCGCGTTTTTACGTTTGGTCGGAAGTCAGCCATTGGTCATGGATGGGGGAGCGGTAGGTGGACATCTGCTCCAGCATATCCCCAATTTCCTGGGCAACAATCAGCAAGGCGCGATGCTCACCACGCAGGAATCCTTCGGCAACGGCGGAGTCAAGGAATTGCAGGAATCCGTCGAAATATCCATCAACGTTCAGCAGTGCGCAAGGCTTGTGGTGGATTCCAATCTGCGCCCACGTCAAGATTTCGCACAGCTCATCCAACGTCCCGAAACCGCCAGGCAAGGCAATGAACCCATCGGAAAGCTCGGCCATCAGTGACTTCCGCTGGTGCATGGTTTGGACAATCCGCAAATCGGTAATGGCCGTGTGGCCCAGTTCTTTTGCGAACAGCGCGTGCGGAATCACCCCCACAACTTCCCCTCCGCCGGCCAACGCCGCATCGGCCAGAACCCCCATCAACCCAACGTTTCCGCCGCCATACACCACGCCAATCCCCCGCCCAGCAAGCTGCTGGCCCAAGGTTCGCGCTGCGTCGGCATATCGAGGGTGGTGGCCGTGGCTGGAACCACAAAAAACACAAAGGCGCATGGGCAGAATTGATTGAAGGTTTGCGGGCAACGTCACGGCCTGGCGGGAAGGCTTTGATCCCTGTTGCCCACCGCCACGCCGGGCGCGAATCTACCATCTAGCCAGAAACTGTCACGTTCTCCCTGCCGATCTTTGTGCTATTTGCTGGCCCATGTGAACAACCTATGCCGATTCCCTCCCTTCCAATCGAACCGGTTCTTCCCGAACTCTGCGTGGCACTAAGCCAGCATCCCAATGTTGTGCTTCAGGCCCCGCCCGGCGCGGGGAAAACCACCTGTGTGCCACTTGCGCTGCTTGGCCAAGAATGGCTTCGGGATAAAAAAATTGCCATGCTGGAACCGCGCCGGATTGCCGCACGCGCCGCCGCGCGCCGCATGGCCGGGCTGCTTGGCCAGCAGGTTGGCCAAACCGTTGGCTACCGCACCCGAATGGACACCGCCATTGGCCCAACAACCCGCATTGAGGTCCTTACCGAAGGGGTGCTGGCGCGGATGCTGCAATCGGACCCGGCGTTGGAGCAGTTCGGCGTGGTGATTTTTGATGAGTTCCACGAGCGAAGCATCCATGCCGATCTGGGGCTGGTGCTGGCGTTGCAGTCGCAAAGCCTGCTTCGCGCCGATCTGCGCCTTCTTGTCATGTCCGCCACGCTTGATGGCCAGCCGGTATCGCAGTTGCTGGGCAACGCCCCAATCATCACCAGCCACGGGCGCAGCTTCCCGGTGGAGACAATCTATCTGGAGAAGCGAACGGAGGAACGGCTGGAGCGAACCGTGGCCGCTGGCGTTTCGCGGGCGTTGCGCCAGTGCCAGGGCGATCTTCTTGTCTTCCTTCCCGGCGTGGCCGAAATCCAGCGGGTTGAAGAAGTTCTGCGGGGAAGCAATCTTCCTGGAAACATTGCCATTGCCCCGCTGCATGGCAGCCTTCCGCAGGACCAGCAGGACCGCGCAATCCAACCCTCCCCACACGGCCAGCGGAAAGTGGTGCTTTCCACCTCCATCGCCGAAACCAGCTTGACGATTGAAGGGGTCCGCGCCGTTGTTGACAGCGGGCTGATGCGTGTGCCGCGATTCTCACCACGCAACGGGATGTCCCGGCTGGAAACCATCACCGTGACCCGCGCCGCTGCGGACCAACGGCGTGGGCGTGCCGGACGGCTTGGCCCCGGGCATTGCTTCCGCCTTTGGACCCTTGCCGACGATGCCACGCTTCTTCCCCACACAACGCCAGAAATTTTGGAGGCCGACCTTCTTCCGCTGGCGTTGGAGCTTGCCGAATGGGGCGTGCGCCACCCCGAAGAACTTCAGTGGCTGGATTCCCCTCCTGCGGCGGCATTCGCCCAATCGCGCGGGTTGCTGGCCCAGCTTGGCGCGATTGCCCCGAACGGCGAGATAACGCCACACGGCAAAAGCATGGCGCGACTGCCGCTGCACCCACGATTGGCCCAGATGGTGCTGAAAGCGAAGGAGCGGGGATGGGGCGGAACCGCCTGTTTGCTGGCCGCGCTGCTCTCGGAACGGGACGTGATGCAGGGGAACCGCAGTGCCGACGTACGATTGCGGCTGGAAGCGGTGCAACGGGGGGCGAACGGCGGCGAGCGTGGCACGATCGGCACCATCCGCACCGCAGCCCGGACGTTGCGGCGGAGCTTGGGAATCAGCGATCAGGAAGCGGTGGAGGTGGATGCCTGCGGGCCCCTTCTCAGCATCGCTTTCCCCGACCGAATCGGGGCGCGGCGTGCCGGAACCGAAGGGCGGTTTCTGCTCCGCAACGGCAACGCGGCGCGGCTGGACCCGAACGATCCCCTTGCCCGCGCCGATTTTCTTGTTGCCACCGAGCTGGACGGGCGGCGAAGCGAAAGCCGGATATTCCTTGCAGCCCCGTTGCTGTTGGCCGACATCGAAGATCAGTTTGGCGAGCAGATTCAGGAGGAAGAAGTGGTGGAATGGGACGCGGGGACCGAATCGGTCAGGGCCATGCGGCGAACCCGGCTTGGGGGGATCACGCTTCGCGAGCAACCGCTTGCCAATCCATCACCCCAACATCTTGCGTTGGCACTGGCCGGCGCGATTGCTGCCGAAGAACTGCGCCCGCTGCCGTGGTCCCGCCAGTCGCGCCAGTTGCAGCAGCGGCTGGCGTTCCTTCGGCAATTCGATCCTGCGCTCCCCGATTGTTCCGATGCCACGCTGCAAGCCACGGTTGGGGAATGGTTAGCCCCGCATCTGCACGGGTTCAAGCGGCTGAGTGAGGTAGGGAAATTGGATATGGAGAAGGTGCTGCTGGGGATGATCCCGTGGGAAATCCAGCGGCAATTGGAGCTGGACGCGCCAACGCATCTATCCGTCCCAAGCGGATCGCGGATTCCGATTGACTACTCCAACCCAGCGGACCCGGTTTTGGCGGTGCGATTGCAGGAGATGTTCGGCTGCGCCGAAACGCCGCGCATTGTCCGGGGGCGGGTTCCGCTAACGGTGCATCTGCTTTCGCCGGCCAATCGCCCCGTCCAAGTCACTCGGGACCTTGCCGGTTTTTGGCACAGCAGCTACTTCGACGTTCGCCGCGACCTGCGCGGACGCTACCCCAAACACCACTGGCCCGAAAACCCAATGGAAGCCGAGCCAACAAGAAGAGCAAAGCGGAAAGGGGAATAGGAAGTGCAGCATTGCGCCAGAGGGTGGAAGCGGTAGCCGAAGGTCTTTAGCCTTCGGCATCATCTGCCTTTAGCCTTCGGCGTCATCTGCCTTTATCACTCCGCAGGCTAAAGACCTGTTATCAATCCCGATTCATCGGGCTGCCTACCAACCCGCCAGCGCAGCAAGCCCCCTCCCCGCCTCCCCCAATTCTGGAGGAGGGGCTGGCCGCAGTGGCGGGTGAGATTGAGAGAGGAAGGGATCAATCGCAGAACCTATTCCTCCCCCCGGGCACCACGCCAACCGGACCCGTCTGCTTTGCTATCTTGCGGCCCAACATCGAATGCCGGACAATGCATTCAACGAACACGTGACCGACAACCATACCATGCAGAACTACGAAACCTTGTTGATTGAGCGGAAGCCCCAGGGCTATGCCGTAATCACGCTGAACCGCCCCGATAAACTGAACGCCTTGAACATCAAGCTGCTGCAGGAGTTGCACAACGCGCTTGCCGAGCTTACCCGCGACGAGCCGATGCGGGGCATTATCATCACCGGGTCCGGCGCGAAGGCGTTTGCCGCCGGGGCCGACATCGCCGAGCTGAACCAACTGGATGGCTACACCGGGCAGGAGTACAGCATCCGTGGCCAAAAAGTCTTCAACATCATCGAGCGGATGGACCGCCCGGTGATTGCTGCGGTGAACGGGTTTGCGCTGGGGGGTGGGTGCGAACTTGCAATGGCCTGCCACATCCGGCTGGCAAGCGAAAAAGCAAAGTTTGGGCAGCCAGAAGTGAACTTAGGGATCATCCCGGGATTTGGCGGAACGCAACGGCTGGCGCGGTTAATCGGCCCGGCGCGGGCAATCGAGTACAACCTAACGGGGGACATGATTGATGCCGCAACCGCCGAAAAAATTGGGCTGGTCAACCACGTTTACGCTGCCGACGAGCTGATGCCAAAGGCGGAAGAGATGATGCTGAAAATCCTGTCGAAAGGGCCGCAAGCGGTGCAATCCACATTGGAAGCCACACGCCGCGCAACCGATCTAACAATTGACGAAGGCCTTGCCCTGGAAGCCAAACTGTTTGGCGAATGCTGCGACACCGGAGATTTCAAAGAAGGAACCGGAGCGTTTCTGGAGAAACGGCCAGCGAAATTCATGGGGCACTAAGCCGCCAGAGCAAAGCATTGGAACCGCATCCCCCAAGCTGCAACTACCACCAGGCTTGGGGGTTACGGGATAGCTCAAAAACGGAATCCGTCAATTCAACTTCAGCAACCATGCAACATGCTATTCTTTGCGCCCTGATTGCCATTCTCTGCACCGCCTGCGCCAACGGGCAGCAATATGGGCCCGCCGTGGCGTTCCCCGCGCTCACCTTCCAAAACCCTGTTGAAATGCTCAATGCCGGCGATGGTTCCAACAGGCTGTTCGTCATCGAAAAATCTGGAATTGTTCGGGTGTTCCCCAACGATAACGAGGTGGCAAAAGCTGATACGTTCCTGAATATCAAAAGCAGGGTCAATTCTTCGAAAAGTGAGCTTGGATTGCTTGGCATTGCCTTCCACCCCAACTACAAAGACAATGGATATTTTTATGTGAATTACACCACCGGCACGGTGAATTCAGACCTGAGAACGGTGATTGCCCGCTACACGGCGAACCCCGCAAACCCCAACCGCAGCGATGCCGCAACGGAGCAGATTTTGCTGCAGGTTTATCAGCCATATGAAAACCACAATGCCGGCAAATTGGCATTTGGCCCCGACGGCTATCTCTATATTTCCCTAGGCGACGGAGGGAGCGGCGGCGACCCCAGAAATCGGGCGCAAAATCTTGACTCCCTTCTTGGGAAAATGCTCCGCATTGACGTGAACAACACCGCGAACGGGAAAAATTATGCTATTCCTTCCGACAACCCTCTTGTTGGAAATCAGAATGGAAATCCAGAAGAAATATGGGCATGGGGATTGCGGAACGTCTGGAAATTCTGCTTTGACCCCGAGACAGGTTGGCTATGGGCTGCCGATGTTGGACAGAATCAATACGAAGAAATAGATATTCTGGAAAAAGGAAGGAATTATGGTTGGAAAATCATGGAAGCGAAGCATTGTTTTTCTTCAGCAAATTGCGACACTACAGGATTAACCCAACCGATCTGGGAATATCCACATAGCCAGGGGAGTTCCATTACTGGCGGCTACGTTTACCGTGGCACAGAATCCCCAGCATTAGTTGGGAAATACCTTTATGGTGATTATGTGACCGGGCGAATTTGGGCTTTGGAGTATGATGGAGAATCTGCGCCAATTAATTCTTTGTTATTCCAAACAAAGCAGTACACACTTTCCTCGTTTGGAATTGATGAAAACAATGAACTCTATTTTTTAACCTATAACGAAGGCAAGATTTACCGAATCCGCCAGCTGCCCAGCGATGCTCCCGATAATTCCACAGATCAAGGGAATTTTCTGCTCCATTCACCCAAGCCCAACCCGGCAACCGGGCGCGTTATCATCCCTTTCCTGCTGGGCCACGACGCTTCCGTTACCATCTCACTGTTCGACCCCATCGGGCGTGAGGTGTTGCAGCTTTTCAGCGGTGCACGCTCCGCCGGATACCACGAAATCGCCTTCGATGCCAGCACAATTCCACCAGGGACCTACTTCTGCCGGCTGAGCGATGGAACACGCATCGAAACTGAAAACTTGTTACTCCTCCCGCAGTGACAATTGATGGTTTGTTGGTACTTATAGCGGTGTGGCACCACAGGAAACATCACCGTGCCGCACCGCATACTGCCATTGCACGCACACTGCTCCGACGTGATGAAAATCCTGCTTATTCACTCCTTCTCCTCCCTCCTTATTTTTTTCTGCGCTTCCACTGCTTTCGCGCAGCGGTACGAACCAATACAAGCACTTTCCGACAGCCTGACATTTCAAGCTCCGGTGGAAATAACCAGCGCACGTGACGGAAGCAACCGATTATTTGTTCTGGAACAACAAGGGATTGTTCGGGTGTTTGCCAACACCCCCACCGCAACATCTGCCGACACGTTTATTGATATCAGAAAAAAAATCATTGTGGGGAGCGAGCTTGGCTTGCTTGGCATTGCGTTCCACCCCAACTACAAAAACAACGGATATTTTTATTTAAGCTACACCGCAAAAAATCCACTGCGTAGCGTGATTGCCCGGTACTCCGTAAGCAGCACCAATCCCAACGTGGCCGACACCGCAAGCGAGGAAATTATTTTGCAGGTTGACCAGCCATACAACAATAATAAAGCGGGGAAAATAGGGTTCGGGCCGGATGGCTATCTCTACATTTCTTTGGGAGATGGAGGTAAAACCGGAGACCCGGAAAATCGCGCTCAAAATTTATCCCTGCTCCTTGGGAAAGTTCTTCGTATTGACGTAAACAACGCCGCAAACGGAAAGAATTATTCTATCCCCCCCGACAATCCATTGATCGGCAATAAGCAAGGGTATGCGGAAGAAATCTGGGCGTGCGGTTTTCGTAATCCGTGGAGGTTCAGTTTCGATCCGCAAACCAACCGATTATGGCTTGGGGATGTTGGGCTGTACACGTGGGAGGAAATCAACATTGTGGAAAAAGGGAAGAATTATGGCTGGAATATTATGGAGGGGAAGCACTGCGCCAGCTTTTCTCCGAACTGCGATACGGCAGGGCTTGCGCAGCCGATTTGGGAATATCCACGCGACGAAGGGCGCACAGTTATCGGCGGCTATGTTTATCGTGGCAGCCAACTGCCTGAGTTAGTTGGCAAGTATATTTTTGGCGATTACACCAGCGGCCGCGTCTGGGCGTTGGATTATGCTGAAGATTCTGCGCCGGTTACTTCTCTTCTCTTCCAAAAAACGCTCTCCCTTACCGCGTTTGGGCTTGATGAAAACAATGAATTGCTGATGCTATCCTACAACGGGCGTATATACCGGATCCGCCAGCTGCCCAGCGATGCTCCCGGTAATTCCACAGATCAAGGAAATTTCCTACTCCATTCGCCCAAGCCCAACCCGGCAACCGGGCGCGTTATCATCCCTTTCCTGCTGAGCCACGACGCTTCCGTTACCATCTCACTGTTCGACCCCATCGGGCGTGAGGTGTTGCAGCTTTTCAGCGGTGCACGCTCCGCCGGGTACCACGAAATCGCCTTCGATGCCAGCACAATTCCACCAGGAACCTACTTCTGCCGGCTGAGCGGTGGCAAGCAGCCGCAAACACGCACCCTCATTATTGAGTAACTCCCATTGAGTATCCCCGGCCCGAACGCAAACGCCCGGATTAATACACAACTCCCGGGGTGTGTTTCCATTTTCGATGCTGCCACATCCATTGCTCGGGATGCTGCCGGATTGCTTCTTCAAGAAGGTCAACATAGCGTTGGGTAAGCTGGATTGCGCCCTCTGGAGTGTTGGGCAGATCGCTGTGGTGAAGTTCCCGTAGCCGCGCCAGATAGCTGCCATCCGGCTGGCGAACGGCAAACCCGATGATGACTTTGGGGCGGAACCGAAGCGCAAGGCGTGCCGGGGTTGAGAAGGTCCACGTGGGGATGCCAAACATGGTGGTTGGATGGTCGTTCGGGGTGGCCGATTGGTCGGCAAGCAGCGCAACCACGCCGCCATTGTTTAGCAAGCGTGCCGCTTCCAATGCCCCGCGTTCGTAGGGGATCACTCGGTTGCCCCGCGCGGTTCGGGTTCGGTTGGTCTCCCCCGCATCGTTCTGCTGTTTTACAATGATGTTGAACGGCGTGCCAGCCATTGCGGCTGTCCCAAACGCCAGCAGCTCCCAATTCCCGAGGTGTGCCGACAGCAGCAGCGCGCCGTTGCTTGCCCCGTCCGGCGTTAGCAATTCAAGGTTCTCCACTTTCAGGATGCGACGCAGCTTGGATTCGGGAAGGTGGCGCAGGGGCAGCAGCTCCAGCAGTGTGGTAAGAGTGCTGTGGAAGGAACGCCGTGCAAGCCGTTGCCGATTGGCCTCGGTGAGTTGCGGGAACGCAAGCCGCAGGTTCGTCAAGGTGGCTTCGCGGCGCAGGCCGGCATGGTAGAAGCACCAAGCAAGCGGGCGGGCAAGGTGGCGCACTGCCCCAAACGGCACAACGCGCCCAATGCCGCCGAACAGAAATCGCCACAACAACTTCATCCTGCCAGCCTATCCTTTTATCGGCGTTTTACCGGTTGTCCCGCAGCGTGCCGCTGTTGGGGTTGCCGTGGTGCATCTCGGCATAATCTTTCAGCCAGTCATCGTTGCGCGGCTCGCCGGGCGCGGTGGAGTGCACAAGGTTGAAGGCCTCGGTTTGGCTGCGATCCACAAACACAAACTGATAGTTGAGGTTTTGGTAAATCCAGATTTGGTACGGCTTCAGGTTGAACTCATTCAAATGGCGTTCGATGTTATCGGGCTTGCCATATTTCAGCAGCACGCGCCCGCGGTCGCTATCCCATCCGTTGGGGGCCATTGAGTACGCGTAGGCCGTGGCCGCACGTAACCGCTCGAAGTATTCATCCTGGAACTCGTTGGCGGGCGTGCCGATTGTCTGGTCCCGCTTCAGCCAGAACTGCGTCAGGAATCTTCCCTTTGCTTCGGCACCTTGCAGTTCGCCCCAGATTCTGGCCTCTGGCTCGGTGGCGATTGGCCGCACTTTCTTGAATTCCGTCTCCAACTCACTCTCTTTCAATCCAGCAAAAATTGGATCCAGCAAATCGGCTTGCAGCAGGACGCTTCCTTGCTGCTGGGCCATTGCAAAATCTTTATCGGGGTTGCGGATGGTGATGGGGATCACCACTTGCGAGCTATCGGTGGCGGAGCTGATGTAGCCATTGAAGGCCGTCACCATCAAGTAATATTCGCCGCTGGGGAGCTCATCCACCACCATGGTATGAAGCTCCACAATCGCGCCGGAGCTGGCGCGCTGGCGTTTCACCTCCTCCTGCTTCACCTTCCGCCCTGCCGTGTCGGCAATGCTGTAGCGGATGAAGAACTCGCTGGTGGGGACGCGGTCGGCCCGGTACAACTCCACGTAGCTGTTGACCACAAGGAAGGGGGCAGCAATCACTGTGGAGATATTCGGGCGGATCAAGAGTCCGTTTTTATAGAAAGGGTTATCGGTGGCCTCACTTGGTTCAAGCTCGGTGGTGATTTGGATATCGCTGGCTTGCAGGGCGGTCCCATTGAACGCCCGCACCTTCATGGTGAAACTTTGCGAGTCGGCAGCACCGCCGGAAGCCATGTCGCGGTAGAGGATCTGTGCGGAATAGACCCCGGGCTTGATTGCCAGCCGTTGGATTCCCATCAGCACCCGCCCGGTGTTGGAGATTGTCAGTTCGCTGATCCAGTCGGTGCTTGCCACCACAACGCCCTGGAAGTTGCGCAGCCTTAAGCGTTGGTATAACCGCCCTGTTTCGTTTGGCTTCCCCAGCAATCCGCGCTCGCTAAATTGGCTGGTGAACTCCACCAGCGTCAGCGAATCGTTGTAGGCAAAGTTGCTGTAGGTGTACAGGTAGTTCATTGGGCCGGGGGTGTCGGCAGCGGCGGCGGCCGATACGCAGACCAGCGTGGCGATTGCAAGCAAAAGGATTCGATTCATGGTTTCCATCGTTATTTCCCGGCACTATTTCCCGTCGTGATTTCCTGTTGTGATCCCCTGGCGTGATTGCCCGGCGTGATCGCCAAAAGTATGAAACCTGCAGAAGTCCCCGACAGGATTGTAGAAAGGATATGGGGCGAACAGAAAACGGGCCTTGCCAAAGCGTGTGCGAGTGCCGTGTGGGGCATCACGCACCTTTGACGAGGCCCGTTGATGGTGTTCGCGCCGAACAGCTGGTTCGGCAGCGGACTTTTACTGGAACCGCACCGAAGCGGTGATGGTATTAATCAGCCCCAACGTGCTGTGGGGGCGGACCCCGTAATCAATCTGACCCAGGAACGAGCCCGACTCATACTTCAGCCCAACTCCGCCGCTGACGTTGTACACATCGGGGGAGCCAAGCAGCATTCCAATCCGCGCAGCAAGGAAGTTATTCCACACATACTCGGCACCGATGGAGACGTGCTCCGAGGCGGATGAGCTGGTGTTAAACTCCAACGCGGCCAACAGCGAGTTCATCTCATCTCCCTCAAGAATATCGGAGGAGATGCCGGCACGGAAGGTCAGCGGAAGCGACGCTTCAAGAGCCTCAAGCTGAATGTCTGGATTTTGGTTTCCGGTAGTTGGGTCCACTTGCCCACGCGAGGTTAGCTGCGAGCCAGTGTATTTGAACGGAGCCGAAAGGTTTTGCACACTGAAGCCCAAGCGAAGCCCTAACAGGCCCGGCTTGTACATGGTGCCAACATCCATGGCAAGGCCCGAAGCCGAGACGTTCGCGATCCCCAAGTTCACCAGCTTCCCGGTGACGCCAAAGGAGAACTGGTCGGTAAGTTGGCCGGCGAAGCTAAGGCCAAGCGCAAGGTCCGTGGCACTGTAACGCCCGCCAGTTCCTTCTTGTTGGAACAGCGTGGTTTCCTCGATGTCGCCACTGCTGTAGGCGTTGGCGCTGATGCCCCCTTTGTAGTTGGTTCCCAGCGGAAACGTCACGCCAGCAAAGTTGTGGGTGGTCCCGGCGAACAGCGAACCGAAGCTGTAGGTGGCGCTGGCCCCCTGCGAAAGGGTGATGCCTGCGGGATTCCAGTAGAGTGCCGAAGGATCATCGGAGACACCGGTGAAGCCCCCGCCCATTCCGATGGCACGTGCGCCAACCGGCAGGGTGAGCATCACCCCCGTTCCGGCACCGATTTTTGAGAACTCTGGTGCGGGTGTCAGACCGGTGTTATCCTGTGCAACGGCAGTGCTGGCAAATACGCCGCCAGCAAGTGCCGCAAGGATGCAGAATCTGTATGCCTGTTTCATAGTTGATAAATTCCTCTGGTTGAATGCTTGCTGCTGCGGCAATGCAGCCTGCAAGCAGGTGTTGATTGATGCCACATCGCAACATCTGGCAGGAAGGTTGGGGAAGGTGGTTCCTTCCCCAACCGTTGCCATTATCACTGTTGGTGCTTAGTTGCCAACAATCCGGAACCCGCCAACAACCACCGAGAACTTCTTGATCGTCTCGGCACCGTTTGGCGTTGTGATGCGGGCAATCAGCAGCTGCGACTGCACTTGGCGGTTGCCATTGCTGACAAGATCCCAAGCGTTCACCGCCACTTTGCCGCTAGAGTCGCTGGCTTTGTGGTTGATCGTTTGCAGCAACTCACCTGCCGATGTGTAGATCTCAATCTTGCACTCTTCTGGCAAGTGCGTGAAGTACAGCTGCCGATCGCTGTTAGCACGTTGGCCGATGTGGGAGATCAGATACGGGTTGGGAACCACTTTGATCTTCTCTAGCATATCGTCGGTGTACTGGTCCAGCGCCGGTGCGACGCTTGGAACAGCAACCAACACTTTGGCTCCTGGCTGGGGCAATCCAATCGCCCCGCCGGTAAAGTCAACGGTGAACTTATCGCCAACCTTGAAGTCGGTTGTGGGTTGATCCTGCGGAACAAGCTGCTTCAGCGTTGCGTTCAACTGTGCAATGGAGTTCCCCATGCCCGCAGCATCCAACACGATTTCCGCACCGTTGACCATCAGCACCTGACCGAAGGTTATCACGTGGGTCTCGCTTCCCCCTTCCTGAGTGAAAGTCACTGGCCCGACGTAGTAGCGGCTCCCCTCGGTCATTGGGACGTTCCCTGTCGAGAAGTTCAGACGGCGGGTTTGCGACACACGCTGATCCAGCGCTACACCACCAACATCAATCCAACCAAAGGTTGTTAGCCCATACTTCCCTACCTGTAGCGTTGCTGCATTGAAGTTCAAAGCAGTGTCAAGGTAGATACTCATGTTTGGATCCGGCTGGAACTCGTAGTTGTATTGGATAGCCTCGGATTTCTTGGCTCCGGTTTCATCAATCAACTCACGATCGTAGCTGGCAACGTTCTTCACCCGAAGGTTCAGATATGGGACATCGGCGGCAAAGGTTTTTCCCGCCTTCGTGTAGGTCAGCCGTTCGGTACCGCCCGGCACAAACTCTACTTCCAGTTTGATCTGCCCAATGTTTGGCAATGGGGAGTAGGTGTTCACGGCTCGGCCCGCGCTATCGGTGTAGAAGGTATTCCCCAAGTATTGCTTGCGTGCAACGATGTTCACGTTTGGCCCTGGCGTGGTAATCGTGGCTGGCCGCAAGGTGCTTGCGGTGTCGCCAAATCGGCCAAACCGTAGCGAGTCGCCAAACTGGATGAAGGTGTAGTCGAAGGCAAGGCCAAACGTTCCGGCATAGATGCCAACCGTTCCGTAGTGCGGACGTTGGGCGCTTGGGATATGCGTGGCATTGAAGACCGATTTCACATTCCTCTTATCGTAAAACTCGATGTGGTCGAACACACCGTTGTTGACGAAGATCGAGTCGTGCCGCGTAACGAACGTGGTGTCAAGGTTCGGGCGTGCGCTATCGGCGCGGTCGCTGAAGTTCCGGTCGTAATCAAGATAGAACTGCTGCACCACGTTGCCAGTGCGCTTGCTGCGAACGGTCACCTCGGTGGCATACCAGAGGTTATAGAACAAGGCTTTCCGTAGGTCTGTTGGTTGGAACTCGAACTCCAACGTATCGCCACCAAACAGCTGGCCAAGCCGTTGTTCATCGTAGGTAAGGAACCGCACATTGCGGATACCGGCCAAGCCGTTCGATGAGACCACCACCGGAGTGGTTAATGGCCCGGCTGCCGGGGCTTCCGGCGTTGTGCGAACCTCGTTGATCCCGTCAATCCCGGTGTTGAGCTTCGATGGCGTTCCCTCCAGCGTGCTTCCTTCGTCGAAGGCCAACACGCGGTAGTAGTAGTCGGTGTTGTTGACCAAGCGTTCGTTATCGTTGAGTTTCTCCTGGTTGGAGATCACTTGGCCGTCGCCGTTGTCATCACCCACATCAATGAAGGTTTTGCCATTGGTCAGGCTGTCCATAACCTCCTGAATGGCATTGCGAACGATATCGCGGATTGCCTTATTGCGGAAGCGATCTCCCCACACTGCTTGATTTCCCCACTCGGTGTTATTGAACAATGTTGAGTCATCGTTCTTGTCGTCGTAGGGATCAAACCTGAGATGGTAGGTCATCAGTGTGTCGAACGGGCGATTCGTCTGAATCAGCGAATCGGGGAACCCTGGACGGCGCAAAGTGTCCACACGGTTGATGATCGTGCGGGTGGCACCGATTCGGCGCCCATCAAGGACCAAGTTCCCTTGGGTTGTATCAACGTCCATTAACATTGGCAACCGCCACCATGGTCCCAGCCCAGCAAGGCTTGTCTCCCCTTGCAGGTGAGTGCGGATCCATACCGAGTTCCGAATGGCACTGTCGGGCAACAACGGAAGCTCAATGCGCCCAATCGTTTTCCATCCCAAATTCCATCCGGTGATGGAGTCGCTGGTGGTTGGTGAGTAGTTCTCCACTGGCTTACGGGTCCGCTGAATCACATATCCAGCGAAATCAAGGCCGCGCTCCAACAAGTCAAGCGAAACCTCCGACCCGTTATCCCACGACAGCTTCACCCCTTCGTTCAATGGAGTCCATTGAACGTTGCATGGCTCGGGCGGACGTGGTGCGCGGAAGTTGTTGTCGTACACATATTGAGCGAAGGTATCCAACTCAATCAACCGCTTCATGTTGTCCCACGCGCCGGTGGCACCAACGATTGTTTTTGTTGGCTGCTGTGGGTCGTAGCCGTAGGCGCAAAGGATGGCGCAAACCACGCGTGCCGTGTCACCCGGGCGCATATTGAACACGCCGGTGGACATCAAGAAGCGTTTATCGCCGCCGCCGTTATCAACGTCGCGTTGAACACGCGCCATAAAATCGTACCGTTCTTCCGGTGTTTTGGGGTCAATATCAATAATCCAGTTCCGGAAGGTGCGCAGGCCAAGTTGCTCGTGTTGTTCGTAGGCGCGTTTGTCCTTGCGGATAAAGTTTTGGCCATCTACGGCTGGGCTTTCCAGGAAGTCCATGCCGACATATCCAAAGACTTTGCTCCCTTCGCCCGTGGTCTCGGACCACTGCACGCCCAGATTGAGCGTGTCATCAGCTTTGTTGGGAATGGCAATGGAGGTGTGGTCGTTGGCGGGCGCGCCAAGGTCCATATCCATGGCCGGGGCCATCACGCAGTCGAACAGAGTATCGCTTGACCGATTGATGATATCATACTTCAGGAAGATGAAGTCCTTATACTGACCGAAGCCCCACGAGTAAATCGTCTGCTCAACTTGAATGCCAAGGGGATACCCCTGACGCTGAGCCAACCCTTTACCGATTTCGTAGCGGCCTAAGTCGGTATCCTTATACGTGGAGAAGATATCTTCCTGTGAAATGACTGCAGGGCCTTTGCTGTAGGTTGCTCGGTTCCGCTGTGTAAGGTCATCAACGTAGTAGCCGAAGTACCGGTTTACCTTTAGGGTATCCGCCGGATTGGTATCCCACAGTGGCCAGCTGGGTCCGCCGGTAAGGCGGTCGCGCTTGTCGGATGGTTCGCCAGTAAAGTTGTCGTAATCACTGGAGAAGTAGATGCGATTTTTGGAAACCCCTGCTTGGGTTTCATCAATCGTTGACTGGTTAAGCGGATAGGTAACGCGCCCCGGAACCATCCACGAGGCTCCAGAGTTTGGGTTGTAGCTAATAATGGCCATCTTGCGAAGAGTATCGCCAACGCGCTTTAACGCGCCGAACCAAATACCGCCACCAAAGATGTAGGCGTTGCCCGATCCACGAGGCCAAATGCCACCGGCACGGCTGCCGGTAACGTTCAAGCCAAAGATTCCATAGTTCGAGCTTACGAACTCAACGTTGGAAATCTTGTTCTTGATAATCTCAAACGCACTTGAAGGGATGCGTTGAATCTCTGGACCATCGTTCCCCTTCTCCGTTTTCTCCCCCTGCTGCTGCTGGCCATCCTTTGTTTTGCCGATAGCCTGCTGCGTGGGTGCCCCAAGGAACAACCCCAACAGCAGCACCAGCCACCAGCCTGTTATTGTTCGTAGTTTCATTAGTGTATCCTGGTATATCGTGTGTGTCTGGCTTTAGAACGTCAGGCGAACCCCAACGGCAATTGTGCGCGGTGCTGCGTAATTATTACGGAAGCTCTGAACGGTAGAGACCAGCCGCTGATACCCCTCATACTTCTCCAACTGCGTCACGACACCGTCAAGGTTCGTGTCGCCGTACGGGTTGTACAGGCGTTGGCCGTAGCGGTCGTATTGGTTTGCCGAGAAGGTTTCCGGGCGGGCTGGGTCAATATCACGGAAGAAGGTAAACGCCGTGAAGTCGCCCAACTGGCGGTTCAAGGATGTTCCGTTGTTATCGGGGCTGCCGGTTGTGGCGTAGTAGCTAACGGCTGCGGTATTGTTCAGCACGTTGAAGATGTCAGCAAAGAAGCTGATTTCCGAACTACCAAAGCCTTCACCAAACCAATCGCCCAACTTGAAGCCTTTCTCGATATGGATATCGGTGTTAAAGCTGGATGGGTAACGCTCGCTGTTGAACTGCCCAAGCTGCTCCCCCTTGGTGTTGGTGCGGGTGTATGGAAGCCCCGAACCAAAGACCGTGGTAAACTGGATGTAAGCATTCTCCAACGGATAGATGCCGCCAATGGATGGCCCAGCATCGTTCCCCCAGTTTGCCGTCAGCTGCACGTTCAGCTTGTGGGTCTGGTCGTAGCTTAGCGGGAACTCGAACAACGGGGCTTTACGCTGCTGGCCAGTGTATGGATCCACGCTTTGCTGTATGCCGTAGTTTGATCCAGGATTAGATGCAGTTCCTACTGCCTTTTGCAACGTGTAGTTCAACGAGAACGACAGGTTGTCAACCAAATTGCCACCAGCCTGAAGCTCCACACCACGGACGTTCCCATATTCCTGAACGGTATAAAGGAAGTACGGCGAAGGAACTGCCGGGACATACGTCACCCCGGTTTGGTTATAGATGTCGCGATAGAATGCCGAGATGTCAATGGTGTAGTTTCCATCAATCTGCGCGGTGTATCCCATCTCATAGTTGAACACCTTCTGGGGGTCAATGTCAGGATTTCCGAAGATCTGATTGCCGCGGATAGCATCGCCGTAGGCGTTGTCGTACAGCAAATTGAAGTCCGGCATCTTGAACATCATTGCGAAGTTGACGCGGAACTGCGAAGCGTCGGTGATCGGATAGCTAACGCCAACGCGTGGGCTAACCTGGAACTTCATGCTGGCATCGCCAACGGAGTCCAACGAGGCGATGACATCGCCAGGCGTGCCACGGCGCGGAGGGGCCGATTGCGTGTTCGGGTTCATAAAGTCGAACCGAACACCAGGGGTTAGCACAATGGATTTGTAGCTAAACTGAGTGCTGAGATAGAAAGAACCTTTCCACGGGTTGTACGGGTTTTTCAGGTAATCAGCAATCCGGCCCGTGGTGTCTTTTGAGGATAGCAACGGACTTTCGTACCCGTAGATGTCGAAGAACGGGTTTTGGTCGTACGGATTCTGGTTGCTGTAGCGGCGCAGCGTGTAGTAGCTGAAATCACCGCCAACTTTTACAAGCGTGCGGACATCGCTAAGATCAACGAACGTTTCGTACTTCCCCGTAAAGGTGAAGGTGTTCGACTCGCGCTGCTCGATGCCACCATCGGCCCCGTGAACTGGGAAGTTTCCGTCAGCAAGCCCGTACGGATTACGGCTTGCCCCTGGTGCTTCCTCACCCTCATAGAAGCCTGTGATGCTGTTGCGGCGGAAGCTGCTGAACGACTCCGGGTTGAACGGATTCAGGATGATCTCTTGCGAAGGAAGCTCGTAATCATCAATTGCGTTATTCCGATCGGCATCCACAGGGTCAGGAATATCAAACGATGAGAAGAAGCCGTAGGACTTCGTCTCATCCTTGCGGCCAAACCGATATTTGTTCAGCACGTATGCACCGGTCACTTCAAGGAAGGATGCTTCATCCAAGGTGTGGAAGTACCGTGCCAGCACGCGGTTGATAATCGTGTTCTCATCGCCCGACTGCCAATCCCCTTCCACCAATGCTGTGTTCGTATCGAACCGCGCCACCCCGTTGGAGGAATCACGGAAGAACACAGGGTTGTCGGTTTTGTAATAGCTGCCCCAGTCCCCGCCCTCACGAGTTGTCAACCCAGTTTCCCCACCAAGCTCAAGGAAGATTGAGTTTGAGAGGTTGTACTTCAGCTTGGTGTTGAAGTTGTAGATCCGGGCTGACTGATTTGGCAGGTGGCCTAAATCCGTTGGGGAAAGTGCTTTCCCTTTGCCCCATAGCTGCTCGGCAATTGCGCGGCGGCTATTGGCATACTCCGGCGTCATGTCGAACACCTTGTAGTTAGCACCGGTAAAATCTACCGGCTGGTACGCACCGGTGATGAAGAACGTCAGGCCGTCCGTAATCGGTCCGCCGAACGCCACATCGAATAACTGCCGCCCCGACCCGTTCACCTCCAACCCAGGAAGCGTGGTGTCTTGGACCGTGCCAGCTTTTTTGACGGTGATCGCATCGCTCATTCCATACAATGCTGGAACCTGAGTGCGGAAGCGGATGCTCCCCTCGTAACGGTCGTTACGCCCGGACTTCGTCACCGAGTTGACAACACCCGATAAGATGTCGCCATACTGAGCGTCGAAGCTGGAGGCGATAACCTGCACTTCCTGCACCGCAAGCGCGGAAACGGTGGGGTAATACCGGGCACTGGTGGAACCGAACCCGCCGGTAAACGGGTCGCCAACGCTGACCCCGTCAACACGGACCGAGGTCTCGCTTGCGCGCCCGCCACGGATGCCAAAGCCGTTCTGCCCAGTGGTGTTTACCGAGCTTGTTAGGGCAACGGCATCAATCACCGAGGTCCGCGACCCCTTGGCCAGCGCATCGCCATCCACTTTGCGAACGGTTCCGGTTTGCTCCGGGACGATGACATCTTTTTTGGCACTAACGGTGATCTCCTTGCCAACCACAGCTTTCGTGGTCAGCGTCACCTTCATTTCGGTGACTTGATCCACCGAAATGCGGACGGATCGTTTGAATGGCTGATAGCCGACACCGGTCACGGTGATCTCGTAATCACCGGCGCGGATGCCGTTAATCAGGAATTTTCCGTCCGGTTTGGAGATACCTCCTTGGTTGGTTCCGCCAACGCGGATGGTCGCGCCTGCGACCGCTTTGCCGTCGTCGTCCGTTACCTTCCCCGAAAGGGTGCCCGTGATTTGGGCAAGCAGGGTGGCCGGAGCAAGGACAAGGCATGCTGCTAAACAGAGTAGCCTGCGGTTCATTCAATCACTCCTGTCAAAATGGATTGATGATGTGTATTGCTGAGAGTGTTAGGATTCAGTTGCCTGTGGGCGCGGATTGCGCCTTCCATGAGATGCTGTTGGATTCGCACGATCTGCCCGTTGGGAACACCCCAATAAGGCGTGCGTCAAAGTTGTCAAGATGCTGAACGGCGGCAACGCCGAATGGCACGACGAGGCAGGGAAGTAACCCAGAACGGCCAATGCCTCGCTCGGAATGGCAGGGCCGAATATAGCCCCATGCCTTGCTAACCACAAAACAAGATTTCAAGTTCTCATCATTCTCCACGTGCCCCCCGTTTTTTGCTTGTTTTCCCCAATCTCTTCCCTCAACTGAACAACGTAACCGCCACCACCGTGAAAGTTACTCACGGGGGAAGGAGGTCTTCCCCCGCGAGTTTACTTCCCTTTCACCTCTCTCTTGCTCTATCAATGCCCCATGCAGCGGGTGCGTGCTTTTTCGCCAGGCATCGTAAACTCCGATTCGTCACGGGGTGAGGATCGGCTTTCCCCCTCCTTAAAACTTCACGGCGAACCCAACCGCCACGGTGCGCGGCTGCTGGTAGTTGGCACGCAGGCTTTGGGCGGTGGCCACGTACCGCTGGTAGCCTTCGTACCGCTCCTGCTGGGTGACAACTCCATCAAGATTCACATCGGCATAAGGGTTGTACAGGCGGTGGCCAAAGCGGTCGTACTGGTTTGCGTCGAACGTCTCGGGGCGGGCCGGATCACTATCCTTGTGGTATGGGGTGGCAACAAAATCGCCAATCCGCAGGTCCAGTGTCCGCCCGTCGGCATCGGCGTTGCCGCTGATGGAGAAAAGCGATCCCCCAACGTTCCGGCTAATCGCCACCCCGCTGGCGGCGGTAAGGTTCAGCAGGTTGTTGATGTCGGCAAACAAGCGCAACTCCATCTCCCCAAACGACTCGCCAAACAGGTCGGCCAACCGGAACGTCCGCTCGATATGGGCATCGGTGTTGAACCGCGAGGGGAATCGCCGTGCGTTCATTTCGCTAAGCTGCACCCCCCGCGACGACTCCAGCGTGTACGGAATCCCCGTGGCAAAGCTGGCCCCCAAACTGATGGTTGTCCCCTCCAACGGCAATATCCCACCGATTGATGGCCCCTCCCCCTTCCGCCACACAAACGCCACGTTCAGGTTCGCTTTGTGGGCCACGTCAAAACTTAATGGATACTCCGTAAGGGGTGCGGTCCTTGCTTGGCCGGTGTACGGGTCCGGCGCGCCAACCACTGTGGAGTAGTTTGCCGCAGGGCTTGAGGCCGTTCCCACCGCCTTCTGCGCAGTGTAGTTTACCTCACCCCGGAAATTGCTGCTCAGCTGCCGCCGAATCGTGACCTCCACCCCGCGAACGTTCCCGAACTCGTTGACATCGTAGATCAGATACGGGCTGGGAAGCGCGGGAACATACCGCACCCCGCTCTGGTTGAAGATGTCGCGGTAGTAGGCTGTCAGGTCAATGGAGTAATCGTCGCCAATCACGGATTGGTACCCCATCTCATAGTTGATCTGCCGCTCCGACCGGATGTCGGGATTGCCGAACAACTGGTTCCCACGCTGCGCATCGCCATAGGCGTTGTCGTACAGCAGATTGAACTCCGGGCGGCGGAACAGCATGGCGAAGTTTACACGAAACTGCGACCGCTCGGTGATCGGGTAGGCAATGCCGATGCGCGGGCTAACCTGGAACTTCATGGCCGCATCCCCCTGCTGGTCCAGCGACCGCAGAACCTCACGGAACGTGCTCCGCTCCGCTGGTGCCGAATAGGTCCCAGGGTTGAACACCTCGAACCGCACCCCAGGCTGCACCACAATGGACTTATAACGGAAGCTGGTCCCCAGATACAAAGCAAGCTCCCACGGGTGATATGGGCTGGCAAAAAACTCGTTCAGCTTTCCGGTGGTGTCCTTGAAGGTGAAGTAATTACTGCTGATTCCGTACACATCGAAGAACGGGTTTTGATCCCAGGGAGCGAGTTGCTGTGGCGGCGCAACGTGTAGCGGGCCGCGTCAACCCCGGCCTTAACCTCCGCGCCAATCTCCCCAATCGTGAACATCCCTTCGTAGGCGGCGTTCAAGGCCATTTTGGTGGAGGCCCGGTACTCATATCCACCGCTGTTTCCGTGCACCGGAAATATCCCGCTGTTCATTCCGTACGGGTTCATGCTTGCCCCGCCCGACTCCGGCCCTTCATACAACCCCGTTAGCGGGTTCCGCAGGTACGGTGATGCTTGCACAGCAGTGTTCGGGTTGGGGCGGTGATCCTGCTGCGGAAGATCGTAGCGGTCAAGAATCACATCCCCGTTGGCATCGCTTGGGCGGTAGATGTGGAACGCATCAAGCATCCCGTAGCTGCGCGACTCATCCTTTTCCCCCAACTCATACTCACGATCCACCACCGTAAGGTTCAAACGGAGCAGCGAAAGGGAGTCAAGGAAATGAACCAGCTTCACGTTGCCACGCCGTAGCAGGATATTCTCGTTCGTCTGCTGCGCGTCCCGTTCCAGCACGCTGAACAGGGTGTCGCTTTCGCCGGTTGTTTTCACGAACAGAGGGTGGTCGAACTGATAGATATTCCCCCACGCCCCATGCTCCGCGCTGGTCCAGCCAATCTCGCCGCCAAACTCTATCGAAGTCATTGGCGTAAGATTCGCCTTGAACCGCGCCGTGACATCGCGGATCATTGCTTGCTGGTGCGGAAGCTGCCCCAAGTTTGTTGGGTTCACCTGCTGGCCCCACACCTGGCGCGCAAGCCCAGCACGCGCCGCCGCATATTCCGCCGACATATCGTTCACCTTGTAGCTTGGCGAAGTGTTCTTGATTCCTTCATACTTGCCGGAGATGAAGAAGGTCATGCCGTTCCAACCGGGCATTGGGCCGCCAACACCAAACTCATACGTGCTTCGCCCCGACCCCTGCAACTGTGCTGCCGGAAGCGTGGTGTCGGTTGTGGTTCCGGCTTTCTTCACCGTCAAGGGATCGCTCCATCCGTACAGCCATGGAACGGCGGTGCGGAACCGTGCAACCGCCTCGTAGCGGTCGTTCCGCCCGGTGCGGGTGACAAGGTTGAAGCCCGGCCCATCCAGATCATACTCGGCACCGAAGCCACTTTTCAGAAGATCAAGCTGGGCGTAGGCAACCGAAGCCGGGGTTGGCGCAAGCGCGAAGGAGGTCCCCGCGCCACCGGTGAATTCATCGCTGACGTTGGCCCCATCAATCAGGAAAGCACTTTCCTGAGGCCGCCCGCCATGGATTGATGGCCCGTTCCCGGTGGAGATCACCCCAGCAAGCCCGTCAAGAAGTCCCCCAACCCCTTGCGTTGGCCGGTCCTGGATAAGCTCGGCCGGAAGAATCTCCCGGTTGATGGGGTCGCCGCGAAAAATGGGTGTGGCGTTCGTCCGTTCGGTCACGATAATCGGCCCCCTGGACCACATGCTCAGCTGAATCTGCAAGGTGATTGTCCGGTCCACAAGGACCTCCACCGCCGTGGTGTCCGGAACCGAGCCACTTCTTGTGGTCACAAGGGTGTATTGCCCGGGGTCAATGTTGATGATTCTAAACTCGCCAGATTGATTTGCGACGGCCCCATATCTGGAGCCAAGCAGGCGGATGTTTGCACCGGTGGCCGGCGCGCCCTCTTCTTCAAAAACCTTCCCTTGAATTGTTCCGGTAGATTGTGCGGTAAGTGCGATGGGAGCCAATAGCAGCAATGCCCCAACGCCCGCAAGAATGTTCCTCATATCGAGAACTCCTGTCGTTAAGCGTTCGAAGTGCAGACCGTTGTTGATGCTCCCCTGGGGACGAGACAATCTAACCAGCAGGTGGCGGGAAGGTTACTTGCGCAACGTTGCTTGCGAAAGGTTGCTTGCGAACCGCAGAGAAAAGGTTGGTGGGAATTGCTTGAAACTGAGGTGACCCCAGCGCCGGTGATGAAACAGGCCGCAAGGGAAGCGATGGAGCTTCGGCTTACCGCTGAATCACTATCCGCTTCGACTGGTGGTACTGGCCCGCCTCGATGGTGTAAAAGTAGGCTCCATCGGGAAGGTCCGAAAGGTCAAGAAGAAGGCTGTACTGGCCGCCACGCAGTTCTTGCTGCAACGGCATCAGCACTTGGCGGCCTTGCGCGTCGAACAGGCGGATGGTGGTGCGGGCATCCTCAAGCTGCTGGAAGCCAATCGTGACAATGCCGTTGGCCGGGTTCGGCACGGGGTCGTTCAGGGCGTTGTGGTGCTTCCCAAGCCCGATGCTGGTTAGCACGCAGCGGCTGCCAATCTGGACCACTGCCGAATCGGCGCAGATGGTTGGGACCAACAGCGGGACAGTGCTTGCGGCGGAATCAATCTTCACCACGGCATCGCCATTCCCCCCGGCCAACGCCAAAAACTTCAGCCGCGCAACCGGCGTGGGAACCGCCGTTGCCCCCTGAAGCCGCAGCTGCAACCGGCCACTTCCATCGGCAACGGCTTGCAGCCCGGCGGGCAAGGCTTGAAGAAATTGGAGCATCGTCACCGGATAGCGAACCTGCCATTCAAGATCGGTTGGGGAGGAGAGTTGCAAGGATTTCAGCGATTGCAGAACAACCTCCACCGTATCCCCCGCAATCGCTCGGGTCCGCCCGCCGATGCAGAATTGGACCTGATCCCCCAACTCTATCCCAACCCCCAACAGGCTTACCGGAACGGAGTCGCGGCAGGGATTGCTGAGCATTGCCAGCGGGGTGATTTGGTAGCTGCCAGGTGCGTCGGGGGCAAACTCCAACTCCATCACCACGGAATCCCCGGGCTGCAACATTCGCGGCAGCGGCGGTTGTGCCGAAACCACACGGAACGCCCCCGGCAACCCGCCCAGCGAATCCAGTTGCAGCGGAAGCTCGGTGGTGTTGGTCAGCGTCAGCGTTGCGCGCGCGGCGGTGCGGACCGGAACCGCGCCAAAATCCCCCCCCGATGCGGCAAGCGTTGGCGCAACAATCCGCGCCGACACATCCAGCAGAAGCGTGTCGTTGCACGGCGCAAGCACCACCGCAAACTGCGCGGCAGCGTCGCCAGGGGCCGCGGGGGTGAACTGAATTGGCAGCGTGATGGAGTCGCCGGAAGGAATGGCCATGCCGATGCTTGCCGGGCTTGCCGAAAACGCAGTATCCCCCGCAACCCGAACCACTGCCACAACACGCGCCGGCGTTGGGCTGTTCCCCCGGTTCCGCACAATGGCGGGGATGGTAAACGTGCCAGGAATCGCGCAGCGGAGCAGCGGCCCAAGCGCGACCTTGCTTTGGGCAAACGACAAGATGAACCCCGTTTTTACGCCGCGAACCTGCACCACAATCGGCGTGCTGCATCCATCCACGTAGTAGCGCAGGCTGTCAACGTTTTCCCCGGTTTTCTGCGGCGTAAATCGGACCGTGACTTGCCGCGTTCCCCCCGCCGGAATATCGAACGGAAGGAAGGGCCGCAGATGCGCCAGCCCAAGCGTTGTCCCAACCGAATCAACCCGAACAACCCCAAGCGAGTTGTTGACAAACGTGATGACGGTATCAATGAACGACGTGCATTGCAGCAGTGACCCCATATCCACCTGCGCCGGCGCGGCGGACAGCTGCAGGTCCACCCGATTGGCCACCACCACCAGCCGCAGCGTGTCGGCACATCCATCGGCATCGAAAGGGATTGCAAGGGTTAGAAGATTGCTGCCGGAAGCAACCGAGCGGTAACGAATCCGCAGCGGAAGATCGCCCCCGGGCAAAACCGAGACCGGGAAATTTGCGGGATCAACAATGCTGAACTGTGGATTGCTCAGCGTTGGGTTTGCGGCAACCAGCATCCCGGCTGCAAGGCTTCGCAGCGTCACAAGGGTATCGCGCAGAACGGTGTCGCCAGCGCAGGCGGCAAAGGTGGGGATCCGAATCGTATCGGCGGGGGCACGCAGCCCGCCACGCCCAAGCCGTTTCCCGCGAAGCTCAACCGTTGCCGAAACGCCGCACGGTCCGCCAAGCAGTTGCAAGATTTCCGTGGCATCGCTGGTCCCGGCGTTTGGCCGGAACCGCAGCCGCAGCGTGACGCTCCCCGCCGGAGGAATCGTCAGCGGTGGCGGGTTCAAAATCTGGAACTCCACCAATGCCGAGGCCGAGGCAATCGTGATTGGCGTGGTCCCATCGTTGAACAGGGTGATGGAGGTGTCGGACTGCGTGCCGCAAAAACTGACCTGCGGAAACTCCACCACCGAAGGGACCGAACGGAGCCGGACGGTATCGGCCACCCCTTCAATCGGGATTCGCAGCGTGCCGCCACACTCGGCCAACTGCACCAGCACGGTGTCGCGGAAGGTCCCGCTTGTGGTGGGGTTGAACCGCACCCGCAGCAGTGGCAGCAACTGCTCCAGCTCCTTCAATGATTTTGGGAACGTTGGCTTGTTCAGCAGTGAATACTCCGTTCCGGCAAGAAGCTCTATGCCGGTGATTCGTACGCTGCCGCTGCCGTTGTTGAAGATGGTGATGGAGGTGTCGGCCCCGCCAGCGCGGCACGGAAGCACCACGCGGAAGCCAAGCGAAGCCGGAAGCGCCGCAACCCCAGGGGCCGAGCGGACAGCGGTGAACGGAATCCGGAGCGGGTTCCCCTGGACCGAGTCGGTGGTGAACACCAGCAGTGTGTCGTGGAACGTGTTCTGCTGCGATGCCGATTCGAACTGCACGATATACCGCAGCGAATCTTTTGGCCTGATAGTGTCCGGCGGATTCCGAACCACCCCGGCAACCGGGAAATTGCCAATCCGCACCAGCGCGAACGTTGGGTTTGGCTGGCTGCTTACTTTGAAGATATTTCGGTCAATCACCAAATCGCTTTCCCCGGAATTGTAGATGAAGAAGGTATCCAGCCGGGAGGTCTCGCAGCGGAGCGTATCCATCGAGCGGGGAAGCTGGGCAATGGCGTGCGGGCGGCGCTGGAACCCGTAGCGAAGCAGGAAGGCATCGGTTGCTTGGCTTGTGCCGTCGTTCAGCGTGCGGTCCAGCGCAAAGCGGGTGACGGGGAAATTTGCGGATTGAGTGGTCCCGGTAATCAACAAATCGCCGTAGCGGTTCAGGTGGCTGACCCGTGCCGGGGAATCATCGCGAGCGCCCCCGGCAACAACGGCATGGCGGATGGTGCTTCCATCGGAACTAAGCTGCACCATCGCAATCTCCTTCCCCCCACGGAACTGCTGCGCCGGCGCGTCCGCCGAAATCGGGAACGGGTTTCCAGGAAGGTTATCGGTGGTTCCGGCAAGGAACGTGTTCCGCTGCTCATCCACTTGGATTGTTGCCGGAACGCCAGCATCGTTCGGGCCGATGTAGCGGCTCCACGCAATCTTCCCCGTAAGCGTATCCAGCCGCGTAACGAACCACGCGCCGGAGGGGGTTGGGATGGTGGTGGGATAATCGCCCGAGACCGTCACCCCGGTGATGTACGGGGCCTGCAGGCTGTCAAGGGCGATCGCCGTTGCGTGGTCCTGGTTGCTTCCGCCAAGAAAGGTTCCGTACAGGAGTTTGGTTCCGGTGAAATCAATCCTTGCCAGGAAGGCATCGTGGCCCCCGGCCAACGCCTGGGCAACAGCGTTCGCCGATGTTGGGAAATTATCCGAAGAGGTCCATCCCGTAATCCACACCGCACCGCCAGGCTCGGCCACAATTCCGGTGGCGCGTTCGTCCCCGCTTCCCCCCACGTAGGTGCTGTACATCAGCGATGCTCCGTTCGCGTTCATCTTCCCCACAATCGCATCCTCCCCCCCTTGCTGCGTGGTGGAAAGGCTGCCAAACGTGACGGGGAAATCGTTGGAGGAGGTCCACCCTGCGAAATAGATATTCCCGGCTCCGTCAAGCCGAATATCCTCCACTCGCTCATTCAGCTTCCCCCCCACGTAGGTGATAAAATTGAGCGCGTTGCCGCGTGGGGAAAGGGAGAGGATAAACCCATCCATCCCGCCACCGCGAACGGTTTGCAACGCCCCTGGCGTGAAGAAATTATCGGAGGTGGTTGCCCCCGCCACAATGGCATCGCCACGGCGGGTTAGGCGGATTGCCGTTGGTTCGTCGTCGCCGCGCCCGCCGATGTAGGTTCCGTAGATCAGCGTGCTTCCGGTTGGGTCCAGCTTTGCGATGAAGATGTCTGGCGCAAGCGTTATCGGGTCGCTGATCGTTCGGCGGATTGCCCCGGCAGTGGTGGGGAAATCTTGCGAACGGGTGCTTCCGGCCACCACGATGTTCCCCAGCGTATCCACCGCAACCCCGCGCCCTTGCTCGACCCCGGCCCCGCCGATGTAGCTGCTGAACTTCACCGACGGGTCAATAATCAGCGGCTGCGTGGGGTCGTACGTGCCAAGCCGGAATCCCACGCCCCCATCTTCCAACACAAACCGCGCGGCAACGTAGCGGCGCGTGCCGTTGGGAAGCTGCTGCCAGCAGACCGGGGCCGCCTCGCGCAGTTCGCCAACGGAGGTGCCCACCACCAACGCGCCATCGGCAGCGATGCGGAGGTTTTCGGCACCGTCGTAGAAGTAGCGGAGCTTGGCCGGCAACGCCCCGGGCTGAAGGATCAGATCATATTTCAACTCCCCTTGCGCGGCTTGGTAGAATCGGCCAGAGATACCCGGGGCAATGGCGGAGTAGTGGACTTCGGCGAACGCTGGGACACTGGTGAATGGCGCGGCTGTGGTGAAAAAATTCCAACGCCCGGGAAGCAGCCTGTGGCCGGAAGCAACGCCCGCCGCGCCAACAAACCGCTGCCGAAGGATGTGGCGATCGCCGCGATGGTTGGCCAAATCGTACACCACTTCGCGATCGGCAAACCAGACGCGTTGCCCGGGCTTATCCAGCAGGAACCGCACCGCACCATCCCACTGCCCCCGGTTGGCGATGAACGCCATCCCCCCGGCTTTTTCCCCCGTGAGTTTGCTCCGCTGCTCGGTCCCGATTCCCCCCCCTTTCCCATCCCCTTGCGCCGCTGCTCCATATGCCACCATGCAAAGCAGCAACAGCCGCCACGCACGGAAGAAGCGAAGATGATGGAGCAGGATCATGAGCCACTTTTGTTTGTTGGAGTTCGGATTTCGATCATCACCGTTCGGCAATGGGAGCGGCCTTCGGGAGTGTTGTAGGGGAAGCGTTCCCGCTCGCCGCAGGCCCCTTCATCCACCGTGACGCGGACCCCTTCCGGGGCAAGGGAGCGGAAGACTTTTGCGACCTCGTTAGCACGCTCGATCGCAAGCTGGCGGTTGTGGCCATCCTCCCCCAGCGAATCGGTATGGCCCGTCAGGCGAACGATTGCCCCGCTTTCTGTTTGCTCGATAATTGCCTTCAGCAACGCCATGTCGCTTCGGCTGATGGTTGGGCTGTCGAAGTTGAACAGAAGGAGGGAGTAGTTCTCAATGGTCGTGTCGTCCTGGGGCGTGTCGCTCAGGGCGTTGTAGGCCACGTCAATCTGGCGCAGCGGGGTTGCGGCGGCGGCCCCGGTGCTGTCGGTAACACGAAGCGCGTATTGAAGTTGCATCGGCAGCGAAGGGAGTTCGCCGCGGTCGTTGCGCCATTCCCACACGATCGAGTCGGGCATGCGGCGCGCGCCTCCGGCAAACGATTTCCACCGGCTTGATTGTTCCAGCACATCAAGGCTCCATCTGGCCAATCCGGCTTCGGCCACCACCCGGGGGTAGAAGGTGATGGAGGGTGGGGTGGCAATCCGTTGGATATGCCGCCGGATCACCGGGCCGGTGATGTTCAGGTCGTTGCTGGTGATCTCCACACGGGCGTTCTCTTCGGCCCCTTCCGCCATTGCTTCGCTTGCAGGGTTCTGCGGCATTCCCCCGCCAGCAACTTTGATTCTGCGGGATGGAATCCGCCAGACATCTACCAAATAGCGTTTGACGCTTTCCGCCCGCCGCTGGCCAAGCCGTGGCTGGTTTTCGTGCCCGTTGCGGTGGCCGGTGATTGTCAAGGTGGCATCGGGGGTGCGGCGCATCCTCATGCCGATCACGTTGAGCATCTGATAGTACACGTCCAGGGCCGAACCAATCAACTGCGCGTTCCCGAATCCCTCAATCGCCTGGGCCTCCAACTGGCGGTATCGCTGCGGGATAACGTCGCTTCCTTCGGCAAAGAAAATCTGGTTCAGCAACGGCAATGTTTCAATGGAGTCTTGCTCCTCGATCCTTACCTGAACGGTATCCGGGTGGGTGCGGATTGTTGCTGCCAACACCGGCGGCGGAGGCGGAGGTGGCGGCACTGCCGGGGTATCGGGTGGCGGCGGCGGAGGTGGCGGCTGGGCAGGGAAGCCAAAACGCAACGCCCCACCAACAGCAAGCTGAAGGCTTCGCCACGTTTGCGGCCCCACCAACGAGGTCAGGGAGTAGCGTGCGGAAAGCTCCGGTTCCAGCCATGAATTCTCCCCAATCGGGAACCCATATCCAATCCCCCCCGACAGATACGCAGCAAGCCCGGCTGCGGGAAATATCACCCCTTCCTGAATGCGCTGCTCGCGCCGCCCGGCAAGCAGCAGATTGGGCGGGGTGATGGCGCGCTGGCTGTAGCGGTAGTTCTCGCTGAAGGCCCGTTGCACCCCCACCCCAACATGGCCGCGCAACGAACCGGCAAGCTGGCCAACGGCGGAAAGGGAAATGGTTCCATCCAGCCGCGTTGCCGAAAGGACGTTATCAATCATGGCGCGGATCAGCTGGCCGTCGGTTCCCCGAATCGGGCCGGCGTCGAACGTGTGGGTGAAGTTGCCGGAAAGGGCCGCAACCCCAAGCCGCAGCTGCAACAGTGGGGACCACTCCGCAAGCTGAAGCTCAAGCAGCGCGCCGCCAACGATTGCGGTTCCGTTGCCATTGGCAAACTGTGCGCAATCGGCATAATCGGGGATTGCTAACTCACCGTTGTGCCATGCCGACCCAATCCCCCCAAACAATCCAAACGATTGGAAGAGTTTTGCTGGAGGATTGCCCGCCCCTTCTTGCGGCACGGCACGGCCATGCGGAACCAGCAGCAGCGCAACCACCAGCGCGGCAACGGCAAGCAAGCGATATGGGGAATGGACGTTCACTGTGTTCGGGAAAGCCCTGTTTTTGGGGTTGGTTCCGTTGGAGTTTTTCTTCTACGATCGCCAAAAGTTTGTTTGGATACGGGATCGCTGTTTTTGTGATGGCGGATGCCCGCCGAAGGCTAAAAACCTTTTACCAACCCCGACGAAGGTCGGGACGAATGCCTTCCTTTCTCACTTCCCGATTGGCATTGGGGTAAGCTGCACGGGGGCGTGCGTTCCGGTGGCGGCGGAGCTTTTTCCGGTTTTGATGGAAACCACCCATTGGCGCATCCGGGTTTCCAGCACGTCCAGCGGGAGCGCGCCGGCTTCCAGCAAGTGGTCATGGAAAGCGCGGACATCGAACTGCGGGCCAAGCTCCTGCTGGGCATGGGCGCGAAGCTCGGCAATTTTCAGCTGGCCGATTTTGTAGGCCAGTGCCTGCCCGGGCCAAACGATGTAGCGGTCCACCTCGACGGTGATATCATGCTCCGATTTCCCGCTGTTCTCCATGAAGTAGTTGATTGCTTGCTCGCGGGTCCAGCCCATCGAATGGATGCCGGTATCCACCACAAGTCGGATGGCCCGCCACATCTCGTACATCAACTGCCCAAACCGCGAATAGGGGTCCTGGTAGAAACCAATCTCGTAGCCCAGGCTTTCGGCGTACAAGCCCCATCCTTCCACAAACGCCGTGTACATCCCTTCGCGGCGGAACTCTGGCAGCCCTTCCAACTCCTGCGCAATCGCAATCTGCAAGTGGTGTCCGGGGACGGCTTCGTGCAGCGTCAGGGCCTCCATTTCCCACTTGGGGCGGGCGGCAAGGTTGTACGTGTTGGCGTAGAAATAGCCAGGGCGCGCGGCCTTCAGCGACCCCGGATTGTAGTAGGCCGTGGTCTGCGATTTTGCGGCGTAGGCGGGGACAGCAAGCACCCCGTACGGCAGCCGCGGAAGCTGCCCGAACAACCGAACCAACTCGGGGTCCGCACGCTTGGCAATGTCGCGGTAGCCTTGCAGCAGCGCGGCGGAATCGGCGAAAAAGAACCGTGGGTCGGTTCGCAAAAACTCCACGAACTCCTTGAACCCTCCGCTAAATTTCACCTCGCGGATCAGCTTCTCCATCTCCCCGCGAATCCGTTTCACCTCGCGCAATCCAAGCTCGTGGATCTGCTTCGGGGTCATGCCGGTGGTGGTCTCCTCACGGACGCGGAAGGCGTACCACTCCGCGCCGTTCGGCAAGCTGCTCATGCTGATGGAGGTCCGGGCATTGGGGATATACTCATCGGCCAAAAAATCGTGAAGCCTGCGGAACGCCGGGGCAACATCATCCCGATACACCTTCTTTGCCTTCTCCCGGAATGCCTCGGCTTGATCGGCGGGGATGGTTGGCGGCAACGTGACGAAGGCTTCCAGCAACGGGCTTTGCAGCGGGTTGTCGGGGATCACATTGCTGACTTGCTCGGGGATGTCGCGCAGGGTGATCTTCGGCGGGGTAATCCCTTGCTGCAATCCTTTCCGCATCAGTGCAATCGTTTGGTCCACGGCGGCGGGAAGGTTCTGCAATCGCGTAAGAATCGCCTGGACTTGGTAGGGCTGGCCGGCGGGCATATCGGAAAGAAGCTGCGGTGCTTCCTGGTGGATTCCGTTAAGCTGGGTGATCGGCATCAGCTCGCCCGGGAAACGGTTCCCCTCCTGCTGCACCAGCAGGTTATGGCGGAACAGGTCGTAGCTCAGCTGGTCCTGCGTGTTCAGCTCCGCCCGGTTGATCTGCTGCAAGGCTTGCAACGGCAGTGCCACCTCGCGCTTGCGTTGCTCGATTGCATCGGCGGAGTTATCGGTCCAGAGGTCATCCATGCCCGGGAATCCGACCTCGGTTGCCCACTCGGGGAAGTTGAACATCAGCCGCGTCCAATCGGTCTCGAACAAGTGATGCAGCCGCGCCGAATCGCTTCCGCCAACGCGGTTGACATCGGTGTAAAGATCGTCGAACTGCTTCCGCTGGCCGGTTGATTGCGCCAACAACGGAAGCATCCCCACCCACCCCAGCGCAAAGGCTACGGGGAGAACGCGGCAAAGGCGAACGGCAGCGTGTTGAGTAAGAAGCATGGCTCTGTTTGTTATAAGAGAAAAGAGAGTGGCAAAGATACGACGAGACCGGCGCGGCAACCCGTGGATGTTTTTTTAGGTTGTTGTTGCCAATCACGCGCCTGGCGATTCCCCCCCCGCCGCCTTCGTTATCCGGTCCAGCAGGCCTGCGGAAACTGCGTTTGGGTTGGTGAGGTGAACAATAATCTCCTCCATCCCCTCCCCCTCGGCATGGCGAAGCAGTTGGTAGAATGTTGCTTCGCTCAGCGGCTCGACGTGTGCTTCCTGGATTGCGGGGAATGGCGTTGCGTTGGTCAGCAGCAATCGGCGTTTGCCATCGGCGGGAAGCTGCGGGAACGCGCCAACATGAATGCGCAGCGGGACGCTTGGGGCGTAATGGCGATACTTCATTCCCGGGGAACGGGGCGCGTCGGGGTTGGTGGTGGATTGAATCACCGGCTGGCCCAGCACCTCGGCAATGGCTTCGGGGGAGACCGCGCCGGCGCGGAGCAGCACGGGGGCGGCTCCGCTCAGGTCAATCACCGTTGACTCGATCCCCACACGGCAGGGACCTCCATCCAGCACCGCAGCAATCCGTCCGGAAAGGTCATCAAGGACGTGCTGGGCGGTGGTGGGGCTTGGGCGGCCAGACCGGTTGGCCGATGGAGCAACCAGCGGCCCCGATGCCAGAAGCAACCGGTGGGCAACGGGGTGGTCCGGCATCCGCACGGCAACCGTTGGCAGCCCGGCTCGCACAATGGCGGGAACCTCCGGCCTGGAAGGCAGCACCAGCGTGAGGGGACCCGGGGTTAATGCCTGAATCAACCGCTCGGCACGCGGGGAAAGGAGCGCGCAGCGTTCGAACCCGGACTGCAGGGCAACATGGACAATCAGCGGATTATCGGCGGGGCGGCCTTTTGCGGCAAACACGTTGGCCACGGCATCGGCATTGAAGGCATCGGCCCCAAGCCCGTACACCGTTTCGGTGGGGAAGGCAACAACATCGCCAGCGCGGAGGGCCTGGGCGGCTTGGGCAATCGCGGTGGATTCGGCGATGGTGGCATCAAGAAGAATCGTCTGCATGGCGGAAAATACAGCCAGGAACCCCGTTTGTAAGACTTTTTACTTTGCCGCGCCCCCCTTCACCCCTATGTTTGTGGCTCATTTCTTTGGAGTACCCCCTTCGCTGGGATGATTCTAACGACCGAATAGAGCAACAACATACATTCAACGAACCTGAAAAGGAGACACCAGCAATGGCACGTCGCTGTGAACTAACGGGCCTGGGGCCAAGCTACGGCAAAAGCATCTCGCACGCGCACAACGTAAGCAACCGCCGTTTCATGCCAAACCTGCAAACCAAGCGGATTTGGCTGGAAGATGAGAAAAAATGGATAACGGTGAAGGCCACCGCAAAAGCACTGAAGACCCTTGACAAAAAAGGCTACCGTGCAATGATGGCCGAAATGAAACAGAAGGCCGGGAAGTAATTCCCTTCCCCCCCACCATCTGCTTCTTGACAATGCAACGCCCGGCTTCGCAACAAACGCGACCAGCCGGGCGTTTTGTTTTGCCGCGCTTGTAACTTGCGCCGTAGCCGCCCCGATTCTTGGGGGCCAAGTGACAAAACACCGAAGGCTAAAGACCTTCGGCTACCCGTGTGCTTCCCGGAGCCAAAGGCTCCGGTAGCGGCAGGTCTTTAGCCTGCCGAGAGAAGATCACACCGAAGGCTAAAGACCTTCGGCTACCCGTGTGCTTCCCGGAGCCACAAGCTCCGGTAGCGGCCCCGACCTTTGTCGGGGCCGAGAGAAGATGACACCGAAGGCTAAAGACCTTCGGCTACCCGTGTACTACCCGACTCAGCCGAGGCGGCTACCCGTGTGCTTCCCGGAGCTAAAGGCTCCGGTAGCGGCAGGTCTTTAGCCTGCCGAGAGAAGATGACACCGAAGGCTAAAGACCTTCGGCTACCCGTGTACTACCCGACTCAGCCGAGGCGGCTACCCGTGTGCTTCCCGGAGCCACAAGCTCCGGTAGCGGCCCCGACCTTTGTCGGGGCCGAGAGAAGATAACACCGAAGGCTAAAGACCTTTTAGCAATCCCGACGGAGGTCGGGGCGGCTACCCGTGTGCTACTTTCCGGGGCCAAAGGCAATCAATATTTACCAGCAGTATGATTGAGATTGAAGCGATTATTCAGTGGCTGCAAGGGCTTCCTCCGCTTGGGGTCTATGCCGTGCTGTGGTTTGTTTGTTTTATCGAGAACATCTTCCCCCCCTCACCCAGCGATCTTCTGATGCTGTTTATCGCCACACTGATCGGCTTCGGGACCATTGATTTTCTTCCGGCGGTGGGGGTGGCAACTGCGGGAAGCGTGATGGGATTTATTGCGGCGTTCTACCTGGGGCGGAACTACGGGCGGAGGTTAATGGAGTGGGGGAAGCTCCCCTTCCTTACCCCCGAATCGCTGAAGAAAGTGGATGCGTGGTTTGGGAAATATGGCTACTGGGTCATTATCGCCAACCGCTTTTTGGCCGGGACTCGGGCCGTGATCAGCTTTTTTGCAGGGATGTCGAACCTTCGCCCGCTCCACACCACGATCCTTTGCACCATTTCGGCACTGGCTTGGAATATCGGGGTGATCTGGCTGGGGTCGTTTCTGGGAAGCAACTGGGAGTATGGCCGGCAGATTCTGGACAACTACGGGATTGCCGTCACGATTCTGCTGGCGGTAATCATCGTGGTTGTGGTGGTCCGGAAACTGCTGCAAAAACGTAGCCAGAAGAATCAGCCAACCACAACGCCAAACGGGGAGCAACCGGCGGAACAACCACCAGCGGAGCAACCGGCGGAACAACCACCAGCGGAGCAACCGGGCGATCAGTCGTAGGTGACGATTGAGGGGAGGATGCGGCGAATGGCCCACAGCAGCTGGGCGGTGCGTTCGGGTTCCCGTTCGCGGTAGATTTCCGCAAGGTTCCGCAGCATCCTGGC
Organism: Chlorobiota bacterium; assembly: GCA_016710285.1. NCBI lineage: Bacteria > Pseudomonadati > Chlorobiota > Chlorobiota bacterium. The sequence goes on from JADJXR010000001.1 coordinate 804,267, forward strand.
CACAATCTCGCGGTTGCTTGCCGGCTCCAAGTAGCGTGGGTGATAGTTGATTCCCATCACCCGCAGAAGGTCGCAGCAATCCTGGTAGCTAAGGATCGCGCCGCCGTCGAAGGTGTCAATGAAAAAATTGTCGTCGCGCCCCTGATACTGCAACAGAAAGCGGGCGGGAAAGCTGATGCCAGCAATCGGCAGCCCCAGCCGCCGCGCCAGCAGCAGCACCACCACCGATAACGAAACAGGAATCCCCACACGGCGGTCCATCACGTTGTTCAGGAAGGAGTTGGCCGGGTCGTAGTAGCTGTTCTGCGCCGCGCCACGGAACCCTAACTCTTGGAACAGATACCGCCCAACCGCTTTGGCTCGAGAAAGGTCATCGGAGCTGTTGGCCACCACAAACTTCAACCGCTCGGCGAACCGATCCAACTGCTGGGAGTATTCCCGGCTTTCCAATTCGGGATAGGCAATCAGGGCCACGGCGAAGGCTGCGGCTTCCAGGTCAATATCTTGCTCCTCCTCCAATCCTTCCACCAACCGCTCAATCCCGGCACGGAACACCCCAACCGCAATGTTTCCCAGCGCGGCGCGTGCGTGCTCCAGCGCCACGGGGTTCGATTCGGTTTCCATCACCCCACGCAACGCCGGGGCGGCCGCCCCCCCAAGCTCCACTAACTTCCGCTGCACGGCGGTGGTGACGGCGGGATCGTCGTCGTCCAACAACGCCATCAAGGCGAGAAGGAGCGGGGATTGCTGATCGGTGTGCGCTGCCATGCGTTCGGCCCAGGCTACAGTTGATGGAAGTTGGTAAGGGTCTCGGTTAAATATGCAAAGGCATCGTGAACATCGTTCGAGCGGTGGAACAGGCTTAGATCATCGGGGGAGATGATCCCAAGCTCCACCATTCGCGGGAAGTTGATGATCTGATCCCAGAAATCGGTTCCATACAGCACAATCGGCAGGTGCTTCGTCACCTTTCGGGTTTGCACCAGTGTCAGCAACTCCATGAACTCATCCAGCGTTCCGAAGCCGCCCGGGAAGATCACCATCGCGTTGGCAAGCTGCATGAAAAAGAGCTTCCGCATGAAGAAATAATGGAACTCGAAGTTCAGCGTTGCCGAGATAAATTCATTCGGGAACTGCTCGAACGGAAGCGAGATATTCAGGCCGATAGACTCCCCTCCGGCAAGGTTCGCCCCACGGTTTGCGGCCTCCATAATTCCCGGCCCGCCGCCGGTGCAAATCACAAATCGTTTTTGGCTTCCGGGCGGGGTGTGCTGCTTTCCCCATTCGGTCATCAGGCGCGCAAGCTCCACGGCATCGGCGTAGTAGCGGCTCATGAACTGCTTGGTTTTCAGCAGGTCCAGGGTGGCAAGGTGAAGCTGGCGTTGCTGGCCGTGGGATTGCGCGATTTGCCGTTCGATGGCAGCAACCTCCTGCTCCACTTGCTCCGGCGGGGAAATCCGTGCGGACCCAAAGAAAACCACCGCGCCGGAAACGTTATGCCGAAGGAACCGCGTTGTTGGCTCGATATACTCGGCCATAATCCGAATCACCCGTGCATCGGGGCTGTTCAAGAATTCGCTGTTGTTGTAGGCTTTGGTGATTGGGCGTTCCGGCTGTTCGTGTTGCTCCGCCATGCGGGTTATCCTGTGGTACGTTGTTGGAGAATGGGGATGAAGTTTTTTCTGAAAAGAAGGCCCAGATTGAAGCCCCCCACGACCGCCGCAAATATAAACGCGCCTGGCGATACCCAAAGCGATCACCAGGCGCCTGCTTTTTTTCCCCTGCGAAGATTGAGTAGCGACCCCGATAATGGCCGGTCTCGGCCCCGACAACGTCGGGTAGCGGCAGGTCTTTAGCCTGCCGTGTGAGATAGGCACCGAAGGCTAAAGACCTTCGGCTACCTTTCGCAAGCGACCCCGACGGAGGTCGGGGCGGCTACCCTTGTACCCCCCCCCCCCGCTCCCGCAAATCCTCCCGAAGCGTTCCCCCTCCTTGGAGGGGTGCCCGACAGGGCGGGGTGGGTTCGGGGGAGCCACCGAACGGGCAGGGATTTTCCGTTGGACCCGGAAGATTCTAATCCTGAGATTCGGGAGTAGATGCGGTTTCGCGGGTGTCCCCAACCCACCCCCCAGCCCCCTCCCAAGAGGGGGAGCAACGCACAAGCAACCCCGATTTTATCGGAGCCAAGATGGCGCCGAAGGCTAAAGACCTTTTATCAACCCCGACGGAGGTCGGGGCGGCTACCAGTGGAACCGATTCTCGGAGCCAAAGGCTCCGGTAGCGGCCCCGATCTTTATCGGGGCCCAGTAATTGAAGACATAGGCGCCGAAGGCTAAAGACCTTCCGCTACCCTTGTAGTACTCGACGGCTACCTTTGCAGTATTCGCCCCCGACTTAGGCCCCCGCTACCTCTGCACCACAATCGCCGCGCTGCGGGTTCCGATGCGAACCAGATAGACTCCATTGCTTAGGCCGCCAAGGTCCAACACACACTCGCCGCCTTCGCCAAATCCCTGCTGCATCACCCGCTCTCCGTACTGGTTCACCACTTCCACCTCCTTCCCTTCACATCCTCCTTCACACTCCACTCGAACACGACCACTCGATGGGTTCGGGTAGGCACGCAACTCCCCCGAACCCTCCATTGCAACCCGCCCAACAACAACCCCGCTCGACTGCTCGTTCGTTAGCAATGCTAAATACGGTATCCGTATCCCCTGCTGCTCGTCTGGAGACTCTTCCCAGATCAGCAACGTATCTGACCATTCAACAAAATTCGATCCCCCAATCAATGGCCACTCACCCTTTACCTCCCCGCTTCTTGCGTCCAATCGCATCATCCCGCCGTTCGAGGAATCCCACTGCCCAGGCAAGGATTGGTATGATTTCCGACTAAACCACCCCGAGACCATCAATCCACGCGGCGATAGCTCCAAACGGGCGGCCCCGGTGTTCGTTGGCACTGGATACTTCGGCAACCACCGTAGCTCCCCGCTTGTCCGGTCGTATCCCCCAAAACCACTCCCATCTCCAATAATCGGACGGATCATCGGCGTCACCTCCTTCCCTAACCGAATCCCCGATACATAGACCAGCGTGTCGCCCACCGCCAGCGATTGCACCGTGGCGCGCGGCGGGAACATCGGTCCCTCCTCCAATGCCTCGCCACTGACCCCATCCAGCACCGCAAAACCGTTCCGAGGCTTCCCACCAATGGTGCTGAAAAGCCCGCCAACATACAGCCGGCCATCGCTGTAGGCCATTGCCGCTACCGGGCGGTTCGGGTTTGCTTGAAACGGCAGCAGCGCGCCGCTCTGCGGGTCCACTGCGGCGATATACCTCTGCGCCACCCCGCCGATGCTGTCGAAGGTTCCCATGATGTAGATCGCTTGGGGGGTGGCAACAATATCCTGGATCACGCTGTCGGGATACTCACCATTGACGACCGATGGGTTCCAGGGGAGGAGTTCGTGGGTGGTGGCATCGAAGGCACAGAGTCGCGAGCGGGGAACGCCACCCACGGAATCGAAGACACCCCCAACATAAAGGGTTGAGCCTTGAAGTGCCAACACATGGATGTGCGTATAAGGAACATAAAAAGGGTCCGACTGCATCCGGCTGCGGAAGCCCGGGTCCCACGGCGAGAGCGCGCCTGTGCGGAGGTCAACCTCAGCAATTCCGGATCGTGCCGTCAGCGGTTGGCCGATTGTACCGATTCCGCTGATCGTCATCAACACCCCGCCCTCCGATGCACCAAGAAATCTAGGTGGTACAAGGTATGCCGTTATGTTCATAAATAGCCTTGTATAGTTGGGGAGGCTTGGATTCCAGGGGAGCAATTGGCCCGTGGTGGTTGCAACTGCCCCAATCCCCCGAACCGGGATGCCCCCGATATTATTGATGCTGCCTGCGCAATACGCAATCGTATCCACAACCTGGATTGAGTGGACTGTTGGGGTAGCCTCGCGCACCGTTGGTTGCCACCCCTTGTTGGGGTTCCAGGGCAACACCTTGCCGTTCTCTGCGGAAAATGCTGCCATGCCGTTACGCGGCTCATCGTTCATTGATGAAAAAGAACCAACCGTATAAATCACCCCACCCACTATCGCCATGTCAGCAATAAAAAACGGATCACCTGGCTTCTCCAATAATAGTGGAGATGGTTTCCATATCCCTTCCTCTGCCGTCTCTATGTTCATGCTTCCATTGACAGTGAATAATTGGTCTTTCCATAGGAGTATTTTTTTGTTGATATAAAATGAAAAGTGATTTGTCAACCGATCTGGTATCGGTTTCGGCCACGGCTGCAACTCACCCTGGCCTTTGGAGACGCGTGCTATCCGTTTCTGGTAGCTACCGGAGACTGTGTCGAAAGACCCGCTCATAAATACTGCGGTATTCGACACCACTATGGAGTGTACAAAATTATTGACCCGTGGTTTCCACCGGAGTATTTCTCCGGTAGATATCCGGAGTGCTGCGGCATATTCACGTTCTAGGTCATTCATAGAAAAAAATCCACCAGCAACATACAGGGTATCTCCATCGGCAGCCATTGTGTTGATCCCACTGGCTCCATGTCCTGAGTCTTTAAATTTCAGAGGTATTTTCTGTTTTACGTTCCCATCTGCACCAAGCCACTGGAGTGTTCCATAATTTCTACCGAGGAGCGCGCTATCTTGGATATAGACCAACCAACCACCGTTGTATGGGATGGCAGCTTCGACATTTCGTGGGAAGAAGAAGCGAGGATTGGGTTGTGCGGTGTGAAGATCGAACAGGGCGGTTCCTCCGTTCCATCGGGCAAGCTCGGTGAATTTCCCTGCAAAAATCAGGCGATCATGGATTTTCGCGACATCCAAGACTCCATTATCGGGAGCTGGGAGCAGTGGCTGGACTTCCCATTGCTGCGCCATTGCGGGGGAAAAGAACGCGAGGAGCAGAAGGAGCAAAAGCGAGGGAGATATGGAAATTGTAGCGTTCATTGTAGTTGTGGTTTTTCGTGAATGGGTTAGAGCATCCGGCAGGTAAATGCTTACCTGCCGGATGGTTGTTGTGTTATTCCCCACAGGACAGCGTGCACTTGAAGAAGTCACCGATTACCTCGGTATAGATCGTCACGCTTGGCGTAGTGCCAGCAAGCATTCCTCCAGTAGCTACTACCGTAGTAGTGTTGGGCGGGAACGGATACACAGGTGTAGGGGTTTGTGGATAACCATAATTATTAGCACAAGGCTCACTACCTGATGGCTCTACTGATATAATATCAGTTTTAATGGTGCCATCAGGTTGTGTGCAAGCCTTGTACTTTCTAATGCAAGCGACTTCCGAGGGGCAATAATTAAAATACCATCCCTGGGTACTCTGCGCTCCGCTACCAAAATCCGCTGTTCCGACCCAAGCACCTTGTGCTACGCATTGGGCAGTGATAACCTCAACGAGATAGTCAGTCGGATTTTCAACACAAGGCTTCGGAGGGCCATCATTTAGGAATGCCCCTTCGCCGATCAGTTTGCCCACAACTAACTTAAGGTATGCGTTATAGTTTGTTAGGAAGTTTGCGTCAGGCTCAATACCATTATTTAAGCATGGTGACCCACCATCCCCGATAAATCGGAACTTGCTGATGGACATTCGGCTACGGGATAATCCTGCAACACCACGGCATACCCACTGAACGCAATACTCTACATCTATGTAGCAGCCGTTCCCCAAATCAAAGACCTTGTGATGGGCTTGCCATGCCGGAGCCGGCTGGCATTGAGCTTCAACATTAAAATTTGGATCTGGACATTGCGCGTTGGCGGTTGTTGTTAGGGCGGTTATCAGGCTGATGGCACAGAGTGCCGCTGTCAAAAGATTTTTCATCTGGTTGTTTGTTTTAGGTTTATGATACCTTTGCGTCGTGCTTCTGTTTCGGTGGCCCCGATCAGAGGCCACTGCTGTTCGATTCGGAGTTGCTAAGTATGTGGTAGTACTTCCAGCAATCCTATTGCTGGTTTGCAATGAAGCGTCGTGCTTACGGTGGTCTCATCGGGGCCTCCTGTTGTTCTATGGTTTGTGGTTGTCTCATCCTGCGGTTCGGCCTTCCTAATTGTTCCTTTCTGGCTCTTTTTCCCATTTTTTCGCTATTTCACCTCAAGCACCCCTCTCGACGAAACCCCTGCGCTGTTGCTCAGGACGATGAAATACACCCCACTTCTCAGGTTATCCAGATTTAGCACGAACCGCCCTTTGCCGTTAATTGGCTCGGCCTCGGTAACGTACCGTCCGTTGTTTGATAGAAGATTGCCGCGCACATCGCTAATCCGCAAGGCGACCGGGCCGGCCACAGCAGATCCAAACTCCAACTCCGTTTGTGAAACCCGGAGAATCTGCGGCTTCCCTGCATCGCTGGGGGGTGCAGGTCTCGGTTTTTCGCCAACATGGTAGGCTTCAACAAGCGGTGGCAGCAGGAACAACAGTGCGGTAAAAACCAGAAGAGTGCGCATGGGTTATACAGTTGTTGTGAACGAAACGTGCGAACGAACAGCAGCCTGGCGTGTGCCCGTTGGTTGCTTTAGAATCACCATCCGCATTCCCCCTTTGCGAGCAAGGGAACGAGAGCGTGGAACGGTTTGCGCAAATGCGCAACGGTTTCTTGCGAAAAGAAAAGAACGGCGAGATGGCGGACGAACTTGGGCCGAATGATCGGCTGATATGGGTAAACAACCGATACTGCTCACGAGGGTTTTCAGGTATTACCCTTTTTTCTACCTCGAACTTTAGAAAAAAGAGACCTCAAAGAATTTCAACGTTGCCGAGCAGGGAAAGAACGTTGATTCGGTACGGGAATTCATCAGGGTTGAGCAATGCGAACAAGCTGACGAAGGATTATCATACCTTGCACGAAGATACGCTGATTACACAGGCGAGCGCAAGGGAAAAATCGCGATTATGCTTCTTCGTTTTTGCCATTTTTTCGCATTCGATTTTTCAGGAAGGAGCGCAGCATTAAAAAAATATTTGCTTCGGAATTTTCATAAATAGGTTCACCTTTTTATTAACCCCGATTTAATTGGGGCCCAGACACCGAAGGCTAAAGACCTTTTATCAACCCCGACGGAGGTCGGGGCGGCTACCCTTGTAGTATTCATCCCCCCCGATCCCAAAAATCCTCCCGAAGCGTTCCCCCTCCTTGGAGGGGTGCCCGACAGGGCGGGGTGGGTTCGGGGCAACCACCGAACAAGCAAAGTTTTTCCGTTGGACCCGGAAGATTCTGATCCTGAGATTCGCGGGTAAATGCAATTTCGCGGGTGTCCCCAACCCACCCCCCAGCCCCCTCCCAAGAGGGGGAGCAACGCGCAAGCGATCCCGATTTTATGGAGGTAGCGGCCCCGACCTTTGTCGGGGCCCAGACACCGAAGGCTAAAGACCTTTTAGCAACCCCGACGGAGGTCGGGGCGGCTACCCTTGTAGTACTCGCCCCCGATAAAAACCACCACACCCCCCATAAAAAAACGCGCCCGGTGACAAACAATCATCACCGGGCGCATCCGCTTTACGTGTGTGAAACAATGCGCCCCAAAGGGACGCGGTGAGGAGCAACGCTCCATTGCTGGAGCTGTGTTGAGATCGGCATTGGTCAGAATGTTGGAAGGAACATCTGGTTGAGGAACGGAGGTACACTCAGGTGCGCAGGAACGCGCAAGGAAGGAACCTTCGCCGATCTCATGGTGCCGCCACGCTGGCTATATGAACGCACGATGCTGCCGGCATCTGGTCCAAAGCGTAACGGTTTTCTGTTGAGGAACAGTTTTCAAAGAAATACGGGAGATAAATATTTATCACCCAGAAAAAGCACTCGGACGACGGCCTGCGCCAAATGCTCCACAGAGAATTTGGTTTGCAAGCATTAACAATGGAAGTACAGGGTTCCATGCTGCGCCTTGATGGAAATGGCAGCATGGCCGTCGCCCGATTAGTGTTCGCTTCTGTGGACAACAGACTGGAATTCAGCCCCCCAGAATTTCCAGTACTACCAACAGAAGCTATCACAAGGATATCCTCCGGATGTGTCGGAGAAGAGATCCCGACATACCCGGCAGATATCGTGCAGTTTTCAAAGAACAGGTGCGGAAATTTCAAATAAGGCTTCCGCACTCCTGAAGTGCGCGTTTACCGCGCCACTACAATCCTTCCAACCCCGGCCACCACCCCACCACAACGAAGGCTGAAAGAATAAACCCCGTTCGGCAACGAAGCCGTGTTGTAGGGGATTGCTGGTTGGGAAGGGTTCACCTCTATCTGCTGGATATCGGTTTGCCTGCCGCGGTTGTCGTACAGCCGCAATTCCACATGGCCGGCAAGCATTGTTTCCCCCATGGTTTTCAATGGGATTGCCACCACGCCGGTTGCGGGGTCGGGGCTGGCGGCAGCCACTGCCGTGGGCATCAGCCCGCCATGCAGCGCGTTTTGCAGCGACCGAATGGCTTCCTGGCGTGCGTCTTCCCCTTCGTTTCCGCGAACCCAACGCCATGTTTTTCCCCCATCCTCTGTCACCAGTATCGAACGCCCTTCGGCAGATACCACGGTGATTTTATCCTCCGGCAATCCTGAATTACCGCCGTTTTGCGCCATCAGCCATGGTGCGCTGGTCGCCATCAAGGCGGCGGTTGTTAGCAAATGAATGAGCGTGCGTTTCATGCCAAGCGTCCTCCACGATAGAGTGATTACTGGCACGTTGTTTGGCATGGAGTTCCGTTTGGTCCAATGCCGCAGCTGCCGGTCATGGTTGTTCCAATCAGCGTGATGGAAGGACCGCTTGCGCCGGGCGGGCAGCAGACGGCATATTCTTTCTCGCACCACGCGGCCACATCACAGCTTTCAAAGTGGGTGGCGTTGCCGCTTCCGGTGCGCGTCACGCAAAGGGATTGATAGGTTTTCGTGATTGTAGGGGTTGAGCAACTTGGTCCACACACGGTATATCCATTGGCAACCCCCTGGGCCACCGCAACTTGGGAAAGCATTCCAAACAGCTGGCCGGTGGGGATGTTGTCAATCACCCCGGCGCAATCGCCCACGGCGCGGATGGACCCGGTGTTCACAACGTAGTCTGTGCGGTTGTTGGAGGTGCGGTAGAAGATCACCTCGAACATCACCCTGCACGGTTTTTCATCATCATCATCGGCAGCAAGGCTGCTCCCTTTTCCTGTGGAAAGATCAACGGTGACCCAGAACGATCCTAAGGCCGTTGCACCTGGGTCGGAAGGATGCGGCGGGAACTGCTGCGCCGTTGCAACATTGAAGTTGCACAGGGCGGCTATCACTCCCGCTATCAGTAGAACGATGTTGCGTTGTTTCATTTGCCTGGGGGGCTTGAATTAACGGATGCTGACTTAGTACCTCACAAACTTCCTCCAATTCTTTCGTTGTAGCAATACTACAATCGTGGTATTCGCGCTGCATCAAGCTACTGGGATAAACGGGGGGTGAAGTACTTCGCAAACAGCTCCACCGAACTGCTTGTTCCGGTCTTTCGATACACGTTCGAGATGTGCTTCCGCACCGTTTCCACGGAGATTTCCAGCTTGTCGGCTATTTGTTGGTAGGTGTGGCCCGTAACCTGAAGGATCACCACCCGCCGCTCTTGCTCGGTCAGTTTTCCTTCGTTCCGCATCGCAACCATCGCTGCGTTGAACAGCCGTTCTTGCGGCTTGGCTAACTGATGCCGCGCCACAAGATCCGAAAGCGCGAACGTGATAAACGGCTCCAGCCGGGTAAGCAGTTCGATGGTCTCCTTACTAATAGCCGTTTTGCTCTGCTCCCTCCAAAGAACCACCACTCCTAGATACTCCACCCCTTTCAAGTAATACTCAAAAGCAATCGGCTGATGGTAAAGGTCTTCGGTGAATCCTCGTAATCGTAGAGCTTGGATAATGGATTGGGAGCGGGTGAGCGATTGCTGCGATTCGTTCATGGCAACCTCCTGCGAGGCACGCTGGGCCGTATCAACAAACTGCTGCACCTGCACATCGTAGCCGCTTGCGCCTGGGGTTAGGATGTCGCACTCAAAATTCACGGCAACTGCGACTTTATCAACATCGGCCAACAGCTGCAACAGCCCTTCGCGGAAGGCGGTGATCCAAGCAACGCTGTCGGATTCTGTTGAAAGGGAGTTCAAAAATGTGAGGAGCTGACCCGGCGGATACTGTTGACTTTTTGCCGTTTTTCGCTCAATTCGGCCTTTTTCGGCAGTCGCCACCCCAATCCGGCGCAGCAACTGCGACACACCTTTGATGCTGTAGGAAACCCCATACTCCTGCGCGATCCACTGCTGCGTTTGCGCAAGGGAGCGCAGGCGACCACCACGCACTTTGATGCCGATTTCCGACAATTGATCTTCCGACAACCTGGGCTGCCGCCCCCTTGTGCGTGGCTCCTTCACCACCTCCAAAATGCCACCGCTTCGATATTGCTTCCACCATCGTTTTACCGTCCGCTCGGAACACCCCAACTGCCGCGCCGCTTCCGCAAACGTGAGCGATGGGTCGCGGCCCAGCAGCTGCAACGCACGAATCTTTGCCTGCTGGGGCTTGCCGCTCAGTTTGTGTTCATGCCACAGCAAAACATCGGCTCCTTCGCGGACGTGTTGGCTTCGGTGCTTACTCATAAGGGATATGATTGGTATCGTTTAAGGGACAAGATAAATTATCCCTGAACAAATAGCGGCCTTTTTTTTTTCGCATCCCCCTCCCCAAAACCTTCTCTTTTGGGAACCACCGCGAAGAATTGAGCTTGAGCGAATGCAGGCATCCGCAAGCAACCGCAGCCTTGCAACATCTATCCTTGCTCCGCTTGCGTAATCCCCACCATGCGTTGCTTTCCAAGAAGCAGAGCAGCATTACCAACAAAACAACAAGGTGAATTATGCAGAGCGTACCAACGATTGCACGCGCACGCAGCCTGTGGTGGGTTGCCGTTTGCGCAACACTATTCGGTTGCGGTTCGGAGGAAGTAACCGCGCCAACAACCAACAACGACCTGTTCGCCAGCGTCACGCTTGCGGCGGCGGCGGGGTCACTTTCGGACCTCTCCTCTTCCGTGCCTGATGCCACCGGGCAGTTTATCTACGTTGTGGCAAAAGAACCAAATGGCCCCGGGGTGTTCAAGGTTCCAGCTGCTGGAGGAACGCCAACTGAGGTTGCAGCCGGGGATCCATTCAGCCAGCCAGCGGACATTGTGCTATCCACCAACGGCAGCACCATTATCGTTGCCGATCCAGCAGCCGAAACGGGGAAAGGGGCGATCTACCAAATAACGCCCCCCAACACCGCCGCCACCCCACTTGCCTCCACCAATGGAACAGCACCGGTGGCGTTAGATCTGCGGCAGGAATCTGGAGCAGATATCATCTACTACTGCGGAACGAAGGATGGAGAGAAAGCCGTGTTCAAGATCACCACGGCAGGGCTGGAAGTGCTCCACAAAGGTGCGCCGCTGAACGCACCCACCGGCATTGTGGTTGCCAACGATGGCGCAATCTACCTTGCCGATCAGGGGACGGTGCATCGCTTATCCGGCGGGACGATTACCCAAATCGCCACAGGGTTACGCATGGGTTCCCCAGCAGGAATCACCCTAACTCCGGACCAAAAAACATTGGTGGTTTCCTCCAAAAGCAGCGACGGGAAAGCGCAGGTGGATATCATCACGATAGCAAACGGAAACCGGACGGTGTTCAACAACATCATCGGCGCAAACAGCGCGCCCGGCGGGCTGCACGGCGCGCGCAACGCCAACGGGTTTACCGGAGTTTATAGCTGGATAGATAGAGTTGCCGGAATCTATCGGCTGGGACCGTGAGAGGAATGGCAGAGAGAGGTGAAGGGGAAGCGGAAGTGGCCTGAGCCAACGGAAGCATTTGGCCCGCCAGCAAAAGAATAATGGGTGCGTTCGGAATGGCTCCGAACGCACCCATTGTTTCCCCCCTCTCTGGTAATCTTAAATCTCCACCGTCTCCGCATACACTATCCGCTCGATAACGCGGTAGTGGTTGATGGTGGTGCTGTAGCTCATCGTCTGCATCCCCCCTTCGCCACCGCCCGGGAAGGTCCCCCCGGCCCCACCACCTGGAAGGGTTGCCCCACCTAATCCACCGGCGGTCGTGACATCTATCTTCGCTGCTTCGCTGAGCTTCGTTCCCCCTTTTAGCGCGCCGCCGCCCGGGGCGCTTGCTCCAGGGGTCAGCACTTCGCCGCCGGGAGTCATAATATCTACGCCCGGGGTGACGACATCGCTGGGATAACCGCGCATCTCCTCGGGCGAAACCCAGGGGTCAACTTCCTCCGGCAGATCAATCACATCGGGGGGAAGCGGGTCCGCCTCGAACAGTTCGTACTCCCGAATATTCAGCCGATACCGCTTCGATCCCCCCTTGCTGAACGGTTTTTCCGGCAGGTTCAACGTGCTTAGCCAGACGATCCGGTCGCCAACTTTTTTGGTGGGGATCAGCTCGACAGCAAGTTCAACATCTTGGTTCTGGTTATTCTTGACAATCACCGGAGTCCAGGTGTCGCCGCTGATTCCTTGCTCCACCGTCACCACAATCCGGCGGCTTTGGTTCATGTGCTTGGCAATCGCGTTTTTATCGCTGCTGTCGTTGTGGCTGTAGATGTCAACCCCGGCCACGGTGAAGGTGTTCTCGCCAGCAACACCGCTTACCATCACCTTCACTTTTTTGTCCTCGGGAAGCTGCACGGCGGCAACGCGGTCCGGAGCAATCTGCACGAAATCGCACTGCACCACCCGCGACAGGTGGGCATTCATCAGGGATTTCGGCTGGAACCGGCACAGCGCAAGCCGGATGAAGGGATAGTAGCTTTCCCCCGTGTTCACCTCGATGTCGCAGTACCACAACTGCCGCTGCCAATCGTACTCCACCGGATGCCCCGCCACCGCTACCCGCGTTGTGGATTCGGGACCAAGTTCGTCCAGTGATAAGTAGGCCATCGTCTCGGTAGCAAGCGGGAAGTCCGAAAGCGCAGGCGTTGGTTTCGGATACGCCGATTTCCAGATTGGGTCCATCCCCCACTCGGTCACTAATCCCTTCAGGCTGCTCTCGGCCCCCACCAGCCCCATGCTCCCGATTCCCCCCGGCAGTTTCACAATCTTATCTTTGATTCCATCCACTACCCCCATTACTCCTCCTGGGCTGCTGACTACTTTATCTTTTGTTCCATCCACCATCTCCATCTCTGTTGCTCCTCCTGCGCTGCTGCTACTGCTGCTTCCCCCGCCGCTGTTGTTGGCAATTACCACGCCAAGAAGCTCGCCATCGCCGCTGCTGTACCACGGGCGGTCCAGATAGACCCGCAATCCGCCACCGCAACGGCGGCTCATCTTCAGGTTTGGTTCCTCGCTCCGTTCCCAGCCGAAGGTTGGGATGATGTACAGAACCTTCGGCGCATCGGGGCGTGCGCTGTTGTTGATGTCCAAGTTTAGCTTGGGCCCCAGGCGGTGGATGCTTCGCAGAAGCTGCGCCTGCTCGGCCTCGTTGCTTGGCTCCCAGAAATCGAACTGCTGCTGGTTGATGGGATCGTTCCAGAGCTTGATCGGCATGAACTCGCGGAAGCGCGTTGTGGCCTTCATCCGGTAATCAACGGCGCGGTAGTGGGTGTCGCCAAAATCGTGCCGCCACTCGGTTGGCGGGTCCTTCGGGTTCTGCCGTGGGAAAGGGATCAGAATTTCTTTGGCTCCCGGCGTGTTGATTGTTGGGTCAATCCACGATTCCACCGTCTGGTCCAGCACATGCGCCTGGCGTTTCACCTGGCGCGGGCCGTTCATGGTTAGGTCATCCACCCATTCCTTCCACTCGGCCAGCAACGTCACTTTGCCGCTGCTCCGTGCGCTTAGCGTCATGTTCCCACGGAAGATTGCGTGGGTGCTTCCAATCCCCGGCTTAGTGGCGCTAACCTTGATGAACGTTGGCAACAGCAACGGCTGCTGCACTGCATGGGTCAGGATCATGGTCCGCCACGGGGTCAGCATCCAGTGGCTTCCTATCGTCCCAAGTTTTTTTGCACGTTCGCGCTTGGCTCCGTCGGCAATCATCGTCGGGACGGCCATCAGCTCAGCATCCTCAGGCTCCATCCAGCAACTGTACTGGACCCGTGCCATCGTGGCTTTGTGGACGAACACCGTCAGGACCGCGCCGTCCCATTTCGGCGGCGTGTCGTTGGTGGCTTCCACCATGCGGATCATAAACGGGCGGGACACCGGCCACGCCATTCCAAAGCTCACCAGCGTCACAAAATCATTCCCCCCGGGGATTTTTTTGATTTTGGCTCCGCTGCCAATATCCCCCTCGGCGGCTGCGCCGGGCAATCCGCGGAACGCAACGCCGCGGGCCAGCGGGTCGGGAAGATAGGGGAGCAGGATGGTGGTGCCGATGTTGATCACATACTGCCCGTGCGACAGCGGTCCCCCTTTTAACGGGACCGCCGGAAGTTTCCGGAACTTCGCTGCGGCCTCGGTTCCTGGCCGGGTTTTGGGGTCAATCGCTTCCGGCGCGCTGATCATTCGGACGTTCGCGGAAACGTCAATCGTGCCGCCGTTCAGGTCGTGGACCTCCATGTCGTCAATCCGCCCTTCCTCCTTTGCGGCGATGTGGTAGTATTTCGTGGGGTCGCCCCCGGGCCCCATCGCTTTGTCGAACTCGCCATGAAGCTCCGCCATTTGCACACTCACTTTTGGCGGAAGGACGTGGCGCTCGTTGAAGCCTTTGTAGCTGTAGCCGATGCCGCCATTCAGCCCCTTGAACCGTGTGTCCAGCCCGGCAAGGACCTCAAGGATGTACGGAAGCGTGGAGTACTCCACCGCCGTTTTGTCGAAGTTGCTCCGGATCACCAAATGCTCCAGCGACTCACCTTCGCGGAAGACATCGTTCGGCAGAAGCGTTGGGCTGGCAAGCGGCTCGTGGCGAAGGAATTTATCCAACGCAGAAGCCTTTCCATCAGGGATCAAATCGAACGGAATGCTGTTGCCGGCGGGGTCCACAATGCGGGCGCGCATCTGGTAGCTGCGGCCAAAGCGGAGCCGGGGAAGCGTCCCCGGGGCAACGCGCACCTGCTCCTCCAGATCGAACCCTGGGACCTTTTTTGGCGGGTTCACCATCGGTGTCACCACGGGGTATTCCAGCGGCTTTCCGTCGTCGTCGTATTTCTTCTGGTCAATCACCCGGCCCGGGCGCGAAGCCCCCAAACTCCATCCTTCCCACGTCACGAGGGTTTCATCCAGATAGAGGTCGCTTGAGCTTCCATCGTGGGCGGCGGTTCCGCTGGTGGCTTTCACGGTTGCCTCGGCATCATCCTCAAATCCCAGCCCCGCGCTTGGCAGCGTCAGCCGTTCCACACGCTTGCTTAGCGAGTGCCATTTTTTGCTGACATCATCCCAGATTTCGATGCGGTAGCCACGCATCAGGTCCTCGGCCCAAAGGGTTGGGGTGGTCCCCATTTCCACCTGCTTGTTAATCAGGGCCACAGCATCCAAACGCTCGACGGTGCGGCGTGCGCGTTGGTGCCGGATCAGCGCAAAGCCAGCGGTCCGAAGCGTCGCCAATCCTTCCTCGTCGGGGATTGCGTAGGACCGGTATTCCGGCTTCTTCAGCCGGTCCATGTTGTTGGCAAACTGCAAGGTTTTGTGGCTTGCGCTGTCGGGGTCAATCTGGATGACGTCGAACATCTTCGGGTTCTCCAAATGGAGCATCCCGTCGGCCATTTCGCTGTCGCCACTTTTTGGCTTCGGCAGAAACAGTTTGCCGTTGCTTTCATACTTCGTGATCGGGAACGTATCCTTGTTGAAGGCTGCGGGGTGGCCGCCGCCATTCCACGGCGGAAGCAACTGCAGGTCCCCGGTTGGAGAAGGGAGCGGCGCGGCCAGCTCAAAATCCAGAACGATCCCGAGGCGGCGGAGCATCAGCGCGTAATCCCCCAAGCCAGCAATCATCTGGTGGAAATCAACCTCAGGAAGTTTTGGGCGCGGCGGCGGAAGCTCCCCAGCTTTTTTAGCATGGGCCGGGGTGCGGTGATACACCGGTTTATTCCCCACCATCGGGTGATTCTCTGGGCGGTTGAAAAAGCGGTGGGCCTGCAGGAACGCAAGCTGCGTCTGCCCCGCGCTGTTGTTCGGAAGGCCATAGTCGGCGGGGGCACCGGAGTTCACCACGCGGAGCTTCTTTCCGTTCACGGTTTTCTCCTTTGCCTTTGCCTCAAAAGCCCCTTGCGATTTGCGATCGTAATCGGCCACCGGGCCAACGATATCAATCAATCCTTTCAGCGTGGGGTTGGGGTTATCGCCGCGGGCGTTTGGGCGTTCGGTTTGCGCGTCGCCGGCAATCTCCCCGTACGTTTCCCGCACAACGTCCACCACTTTTTTGATGGGATAGCTGTGAATAAACCGGGTGTGGTAATCGGGGAACGCAAACGGACGGACGAAGGTGCTGCTTGGGAACAGTTTTGCCCAAAGCTCGGGGTCGGGCTTGGTTCCAACACGGGTTAGCGGAATGGTGGTTGCGCCAACGTTCAGCTTGAAGCCCAGCCCGCTTAGCGTCTTTGGCCAATTCAGGAAATCGCCAAAATCGCCAAGCACCGGCTTCGGCGCGTCGGACATCAGTTGCGGTTGCACGACGATGGATATCCGTGGATTCCCTGATTCCCCAAACCCGTTGGGAACCACAGTCCAGACGATGCGTTGTGAGATAGCCATATCAGAAATCCGTTGTCAGTTGTCGGGAATCAGTTGTTTAGATTTTCACTTGCTTGCTCATTCACTCACTCGTGTGTTCACGTTCATCGCTTCAAGCACATCTGTTCAAGCACGCGGCCACGTTAATCCCCTGCGAACGCCGCGCAGTACTCGGCCCAGGGGTCCACGGTTTTTCCGGTGGAAAGCGTGAACGGCTCGAACATCTGCAGGAAGCTGGGGTCGCCGTTGCTTCCGGCAAATTTCTCCTCGTACTCAATCTCGATGCTGGGGACCAGCGGCGCGTCAATCTCCACAATGATGGAGGCGCGCCCGGTGCATTTGCCGCTGACGCTCTCGTAGGTTAGCTCCAGCTTCATCTCAATCGAAGCCCCGATGAACGCCACGTACACCCGCCCGGTCAGGTGCAAGTATCCGGTGATAACGCACGACTCCGGCTCGGTGCTGGTGGTCATTTTGAAGTAGATGCCGGCCACCACTTTCACCTCGCCACCAGCAACGCCGAAATCAATGGAGAAGCCCGCGCCGAACTCGAACGCAACCTCGAACAGATGAATCCCTTTTGGGTTCAGGGTGATGCCAAAGAATCCGCCGCCGCCGAAGATATAGACCGTCAGCATGAACGGGTTATCGCGGGTGCAGAAGAAGAAGCTGACCGAAAGCGGGTCGCCAATGAAGGGGATGGTGAACCCCGCGCCGATGCTGATGTTGCTAAGATTCAGCACGCCGCAAACAATGCTTGGGATGGGGATCGAGAAGCTGGCGGTAATCCCTTTTTCGCTGACTTCAATGGCCGGCGGGTCGCTGAATCCATCCAGCGGAATCGCATCCTTCAGCGTCTCGATAAAGCTGAGCGGGCCGATAAACTCCAGCTCGCGCAGCTTCACGTTGACATCGGCCCCGATGCTGCTTCCGGCAAGGAACTGAATCTTCTCAAAATGGAGCGCGATGAAGCTGAGCGGGGCAATCAAATCCACCGTGAAATCTTTCAGGGTGCATTCAACTTGGAAGTACGGGCTGTCCCCTTCGCCGCCGTGCATCCCGGCTTCCACGCCGATGAACAGATCGGCCTTCTTGCTTCCATCCTTCGCAATGAAAATCGGGTGGCCCGACTCGAACCCCCAATCCTGCAACGGCGGATGCCACCCAAACCGGACCTTCTGCTCGCGAAGCATATCCAAGGCCGCGAAGAACTCATCAATTTTATCCAACACCTCGGCCAGGACGTTCGAGACATCTTGCAGGAAGCCAACCACGGCGGACTTCACCCCGGCCAATTCCTCCGGCAAATGGGTGGCGGCGGTGAAGGCGTTGCGAAGCCCGTCAAGGTCCGTTTTGAAATCGGTGAGCTTGCTGGTGATGGCGCTTTCGTCAAGGTCCGCCAGCGATTCAAAGAAGGCAACAATCCCCTCCTTGTTTGGGTCGCTTGCGTCGGCGGGGTCGTCGCTGCCAATCACGTCGTTCACCACTTTTTTTGCGGCGGCAACCACGGCGTTCAGCTCCAACACGCAATCCAACGCGGCGGTGATGTCGGTTAAGAATCCCACCACTTGGTTCCGCACCCCCACCACCGGCGCGGGCAAATTGCTGACGGCGTTGAAGGCATCTTGGACGTTCGTCACGTGCCCTTTGAACGTGGTGATGGTGGTGGCCACCGATGCCGTATCCAACTCGGCAATATCCTCCAGCACGGAGTAGATATTGTTGGCCAGATACTCCAGCGCGGTGTTGATGGCGTTGATGATGTCGGCAATCTGCCCGGCGGCAACGCTTGCGGCGTTCAGCACGCCATTCACTTGGTCCACCAGCCCGTTCACCGTCTGCTCGGCTTTGGACTTGGCGTTGTTGGCAAAGCCCATCGCTTGGTCGGCAAACTTCTGCGCCTCGTTGGCCATTTTCTGGAACTTGGCCAGCATAGATTCCAGCGTGTTCATCGCCTCGTTGATGAACTTCGGCACCGCGTCAAGGCCAAGCTCATCGGCAAAATCGCCGACGGCTTGCAGAATGGCACTAAGTGGGATGCAGCCAAAGATCAACGGCAGGATGTCGTCCAGGTCCGGCACGGGGACGCTTCCGCCGCCAAAAAAACTCTCCGGCTTGAAATTGGCGTTGGCAATGTCGTCAAGGATGGAGACATCGCCGCTGACCGGTCCCAGCTTCCGCGCAAGCCCGGCAATCGCCATGTTCGGCTTCACCAAGGACCCCGCGCGGTCCCCCTGCGTCTGGAAGCTGACCTTCATCTTGTTGGCCGGCTCGGCGGTGCGGAACAGGACCTCACCCTTGTTTTTGTGGGATCCGTCGGCGGGCAATCCTTTGGCGTTCAGCGCGGGCATTCCGTGCTGAAGGAAGACCGGGTGATACTCGAACTGCCCGGGGTCCTTGTTCCCGGCAATGGTTCGGATGGAAGGGATCACAATCCGCGCCTTCTTGACAATGGGGTAGAAGAGTGGCGCGTCGCAATTCCCCAGCTTGGCGCGGTCGTCCAGCTTCAGCACCTCGGCACTGAAGGTGATCTCGGCCGTTTGGAACGTTGTGTCGCCCGCCTTCGATCCGGTTGGAGCAAAGGTAACTTGCGAGCCTTCCAGCGCGCGGGAAGGGCGGGCTGCATCGCTGAAGCCGCCATCCTGTTTCCCCAAATCGTAGTTGCTGACGGCTTTCTTCAGCTTGGCCGGGACAATCTTCAGCCCGTTCTCCACAAAGATCAGCGGCGCGGTGAAGTTGAAGATGTGGCCGTCGAAATCTTCCGCCTCGAACTGCCAAAGGAAATCGCCACCATTCACCCGCACCCAGAAGAGTTTTTCCCCTTCGCCATCAATGTCGCTATCCTTCGGGTCCTCGATGTTTGGTGTCACCAGCGTCCCAAGTTTCAGCCGCATGATCGGCATCTCCAAGTCCAGCTGCTTCAGCGGAGTGTTGCCATTGGCGGGGATGGTGATGCCCGTCCCCAAATAATTCTTCTCCGGCTCGCGCACGATGATGTACATGTGCTGGCGCAGATAGGCGGGGTTCCCCGGCTTGTTTTTGTGGAACTTCCGCTCGGTGACTTTAATCAAGCTGGCACGGTGGCCAAACGGAAACAGGTAGCCTTTATAGACCACGCGGACGTAGTTGTCGCGGCCCATCACGGCGCGGTGCCGCCACTCCTCCACGGCCAGAAGTTGTGGCGCGGGGGGTATCTCGTTGGCTTTGTCGGCTTGCTCCCCTTCGAACTGTTTTTTCTGCTCGTCGGTCAGGTCGCAGGGAAGGCCCGGCGGCTCCCAGTTGCCACGCACGTTCATCCACGCGCCAAGCGCGCTTAGCATAATCCGGTCCACGTTCACCGGGCGCGGCTTGTAGTTGTGCATCTTGAAGTTGGCCGACAGCTGCACAACGTCGAAGCGGTCCACCGCATCCAGCGACATTCGGAAGGGGTCGTTGGCGTGCTTCGGTCGGCTGCGGAAGGTGTTCGTGCTGAAGTCGGTCTCCTCAATCCAGAAAGGATCATCCATCCCGCCCACGCCAGGCGTTTGATATTGCAGGAAGTGCTCATCGCGGGACCAGACCGCACGGATGGTCCGCATCCATGAATCCCCCTCATACACAAAATCATTGATGGTGTCGAAGTTGGTCCCAACTTTCTTCACCCCTTTTAGCGCGTTCGTTGCCTCCTCGTCAACCTCGGTCGGGGCGTTTCCGTCGTCGCGGATGCCGTCGCGGCCACGCATGGCAAGCCGGGTGTGCCAAAGCTCGAACCGCCCGGTCCGTTCGCCCGCAACCGGCGTGGTGGAGTGCGCCCACGCAGCGTTTTTGTTGGGGGAGATAATCAGCCGGAAGGGGCACTCGATTGCCGTCTCGATTGGGGATGGCTGGCGAAGTTCGGGAGTGATTTCCAGTGCCATGTCCGATCCCGCGTGCATGGCTCCGCCAGAGTATCCAGCATCGGCAGTAGTAAGCCCCGAGCCAGCCGCCTGCGCGGTCCCGAAGGCTTCGCGCCAGATGGAGGTCCGGCGGAACCGCGATGATTCATACCGCTGCAATGCTGCGTTCGCGCCCACGCTGTTGTTGGAATCGGCGGCGGAGCTTACGCCGGCATCGCCCCCTCCTATCGCCCCCCCTCCTCCAATCCGCTTCGTCACTCCATTTTTGATCGCCTTCCCAACGTTCATGGCCGATACGGACTTCGCCCCAATCCCCATCTGCATTCCTTTAATAGCATCGGGGATAAGCTGAATGAAACCGCTCCCGTTAAAATGGAGCGTCTCAGGATCGCCCAACGGACGGCCCGCCGGCGGAAGGTTCATGTTCAGCCGTCGCGCCAAATCAAGAATCTTCTCCAGCGTGAAATCAATGTTGTTCATGCTTGCCGGAACCGTGAAGGAGATGCGGCTGGGATCGGCAATGCGCGCAAAAACTGGGGGGGGCGGCGGGTTTTCTTGCGATTCGGAGTTTGGCAGGTTCGGGTCGGTCTCGAAGAACGCTTGCTCGCCAATATTCTGCGGCGGAAACACCAGCACGATATGCGCCGCGCCACCGCCGCTACGGACCAGCTTCCCCCCTTGCACGCTCAGGTTGTGCAGCTGCACGCCAATCACCAAAAGGTCCTCAGGGCGCACAAACCATGTTGGCGCAGCAAGGGTGATTTCGGCGGGTCCATCGGGGACCTGCGGATCCAACCGGAACGCGCCCATCACTCCATCGTCGTTGGCCCGGTCCCCCATCGTGTGCGAGGCAATGCGGAACAACGCCGTTGGGGGAAGCGGAGCCGGCTCCACGATATTCCGCCCGCTATCGGCGGGTTGGGTCATTGCCGCCAGCAGCCCCGGAACGCACTCCACCTGCTCAATCTTTCCCCCCCGTGTCTGCAAGGCAAAGCGGGCTTTGGGATTGTGGCCCACCAACGCGCTTCCGCCGTCGGTGTGGATCCAGCGCGGGGAACCGAACTGCGCAACCAACGCGGTTGCTTCCTCATGCTCGCCAAACGCCACCGCGTAGTGTGCGCCGCGCAACGGCAGCAGCGCGGGCATCAGGTCCTGGCCACGGATGGAGGGTGCGGGGCGGACGTGCAACCGCTCCTCGGTGCTGGGGGATTCGGCAACTAACAGGTGGCGCATTCCGCCGCGTCCGCTTTCGGCTGCTTCAATCAGCAATCGGTCGAACGGGCTTCCGGTGGCGACGGTCTGCCACATCGGGTCGTTGCTGGGGTTTGGCTCGATTGGCCAATTCCGCCCGCCGCGCTCAATGGCAATGTGGCAACGGCGCAAGAACGGCGGGGTGATAAGATTCGGTTCGGCATCATCGGGAAGGCGGAGCATGGCCTGGTCCGAACGGAGCACCGGGCCAAGCCCGGCAACCTCGGCAATGCTGTCACCATCCAGCGTCAGCCTCCAATCGGGGGCGAAGCTGGCAAGTGCACGCCCGTTGAAGGAGATGGTGGCCGTGCGGCCAAGTTGGCAACGGCCATCCTGGGCGCGAAGCCCGCTGCGGGCGGGTCCGCCACGCATCAGCCATGCTTCGGCGGGGACTTCGGCGCTGAATCCGCCGAACTCCATTTCAATCTTCAGCATCCGGCGGAGCAGGCCCGGGCGGACCGTGATGGTCATGTTGGCGGGGATGGTGGTCCCGGGCCAGCGTGCATCGGCCAAGCGAACGCGGACGATTCCCGATTCCCGTTTCAGCTCGATCCGTGCTTTCCCCGCAAAGCGGCGTGCTTCAATCACAAACCGTTCTTCGCCACCAAGCAGGAATGCCACGCGGCGTTCGTCGCCAACGATTTGGAAATCGCCCACAAGGGTCCCGCCAACCGCGCGCCACGAGGGGATAAACCACGTTGCAGCCGCCGCCCCACTGGCACCAAGCGCCAGCACGCGCCGCCGCGACATTGCCGGCCCGTTGCCGCTGCGGCGGACCAATTCACCAAGCGAGGATTCTTGCTGCACGGTTCCCTTTGCCCGATGCTGCAAGGCATTGATATTTATGCTGTACGTAGTCATTGGTGCGTAGTCTGTTGGTTCGTAGCCATTGGTTCCGGTGATAGAGTTCACCCCCCGGTTCAGCCCGCCCTTTCGCTGCGGGTGCCGCGCCCTTCATCGTTTCTTCTGAAGACCCTGATTTCTTACGGCCCAAAGCATGATTTCACCAGATCGTTCAGAATCGCCGCAGGGATGAAATTATCGGAGACTTGCAGGACACCCGCTTCCACAAGTTCGGCCTGGTTGGGCATGTAGAAGGTTCCGCCCGCCTGAACCCCACGCTCCAAATTGACCATGGTGATTGGGGGTTTCCCGATGATCGGTCCTTTGTTGGTTTTCCCCTTGTAGGCAATGGTGGTTGTGGTGTCTTCGCCGATGCGGTCGGTGGTGATTGGCTTCCACGTGAAGGACCAGATTTCACTTTGGCCAAGCGGGAAGTCGCCATCGGTGGCGGTGATGCGCCAGGCGTACCGCTGGTCCGCACGGAAGCCACGGGCAGCAATTGGGAAAGCGAACAGTTGGGAAGGGATGCGCTCGCGAGTGAAGAACGCGGGGTTCGACATCATGGCATCGTAGGGCGTTTGCCGGCCCAGAATCTCCACGATTTTCAGTTGATACGTTGGTCGCTGGCTAGGCTTTAGTGGTGTTGGCGCAATCCAGCTGAAGACCGGAAGGCGGTCGTTCACGGTGGATTCGTCGTCGGGGTTCACCAGCACCGGCGGCGTGACGATTTGGACGACTTGGTCGTAGCAATCGGTCCCCAATTCGGCACGGGTGGCGGCATCAATCACCCGAACGCAGACGCGGTAATCGCCAGTTGGGGCCTGCCCGGTGCGGAGGAAAAACTGCTTGTAGCGGTCGTTGAAGTAGTCGGCATCAATCGGCTGGATGTCGTTTCCGGTAACGGTTTTAATGCCCGGCGGAAGGTCAAACACGGCAGTGGTGGCGGCAACGATCGGGCCATCCTTTGCTTCGTCGGCAGTGCCGTACAGATAGACCTTGATGGTCTGCCCAGTGGTGTTCGTCAGGCGGATCCGCCACAGATCCGCAACCTTCAGTTGGTTTGGCGGTGGCTGGGTCAGCACAATGCCAATTTGCCCCTGCGCCGGAAGCAGCAAAGGGAGGAAAAGGGAGATGAAGCCCACCACTACAGGAATCCATCGGCGATCTATGCGGTATCCACACATGGTTCATGGCTGGTTTGTCGGCGGATGCAGGCGGGGATAGCGGGCCTGTGCTATCCCCACCCACATCCACGGAAATGTGAGAGCAGATCAGTACGTACGCGAACGGCGGCAGTGCAAGCACCGTGGCCGCAAGGGCTTACGGCTTGAAGACCACAAACTGGAAGGAGCTTGCGGCTTTCCCTCCGGTGCTCGAGGTGTAGAACGTCACCAGCAGCTTGCCGTTGGCGGCATCCACTTTTGGAATGGCGTACGGCGTTGCCGCGTTGCCCGCCATTGTAACGTTGGTGGCGTAGCCGGTGGTGGTAAAGGTTTCGCCGGTGATGACGATCTCGAACTGGCTGTTGGTCCCGTTGTAGGTGCAGGTGAAGTTCCCGGTCCCGCTGTTGATGGTGACGGTTCCGGGACCAGCCGCGCCTGGGGTGTAGGTGATATTCCCATACGCTATCGGCGTTGCTTGCCGGGTGTTGCCGCTGTACGCACGGGTGATCTTACCGGTAACGTGGACATCTCCACCGAAATATCCGGCACGCCCGCCGCCAACAGTACTTGCCACCAATGCATCGGAACGGTTGTTCTGGCTGCTGATATTGAAGTATCCGGCACTTCCAGTTCCTGTGTTCAAGCCATGCACCGCGTTGCCGCCTCCATTGGTCTCACCAACCAACGCATCCGCACTGTTTTGGCCGTTGCTGATAATGAAATGCCCAGCCTTGTTGGTTGCTGAGTTGCTTGCCAGTGCGTAGATGGCCGTGCCAGTGCCGCTGGAGTATCCAAAAATCCCGTAACCGCCGCTGTAGCCGAACCCGCCCACCCCTGCGCTGTTGCTAGTTGTGCTGTTGTTCAGCCCGACAATGGCTTGGGTTGCACCGGTTCCACCATAGCTGAATGCTGCGGCGCGTCCGATCCCATTGTTGGTGATTGAGAACAGATCGCTGGCATTGGATTGCGTGGCGGAGTAGGGAAGGATCAACCCGGTTGGGGTTGTCCACGCGATGGAGGTTCCGTTCCACGTTGGAACCTGCCCGGTGGTGGCCCCGGTGTTGCTGATCTTGGCCAGCGTCACCGCGCCGTTGGCGATGTCCGCAGTGGCAATTGTCCCATCAGCAATTTTGGCACTGTTGACCACGCCGGATGCAATGGTTGGGTTCGGGTATGTTCCGGTTAAATCGCCACCGGCAGCACCGCTGGGGGGAAGGCTGCTGGGGATCACCCCTTGTGCAAGATCATCGGCAGTGATGGACCCGTCGGCAACCTCATCGCTTCCAACCGCTCCGGTTTTGATTGTTGGATCCGGGTACTTCCCGGTTAAGTCGCCACCGGCAGCACCGCTGGGGGGAAGATCATCGGGGATTACCCCTTTTGCAAGATCGTCGGCACCGATTGAGCCGTCGGCAATTTCATCACTTCCAACCGCGCCTTTTTTGATTGTTGGATTCGGGTAGCTTCCATCCAAATCTCCCCCAGCCGGACCGCTTGGCGGAAGCGTGGAAGGGATCACGTTCGGAGCCAGCTTCGGGAGCGTTACCGAGCCGTCGCCCAGCTTTGCAGTTGTCACCGAGCCGTCCCCCAGCTTCGCCGTGGTGATCGCGCCGTTCGGGATGCCAAGCGTGGCAACCGGGCCGGTTGGGTTTTGCACACTGATCGTCCCATCGGTGTTCTGCACCCCTTGGATCCCGCTGGCACCGGACCCACCCACCGAGCTGATGGTGATGGTTGACCCATCTTTGGTGATGGTGGTCGCGCCGCCGCCAACCAACGTCAGGTCCCCATCACTTCCGTTCAGGCTGGTGACAACGCCTTTGGCACCGGGGGCAAGCCCGCCGGCCAAATCGGCGTAGAAGGCGTAGGGAGCGGTGGTCAGCGGGGTGCGCGGGGCAAGCTCCGTGCCGCCATCAACCGACACCCCTAAAAAGTAGGCACGGTTAAAAAGAAGCGTTTGTGGGATTGGCGTGGTTGCGCCAATAATGATGTTGAACAACCCCCGCACAACGGGAACCGTTTGAGTTTCGCTAAAAATGGCCGCGCCGCCGCTGGCCGATTCGTACAAGCTGAGCCGGAGCGTGTGGTTCCCATCGCTAATAAGGTTCCCGCTGGCATCGGTCAGCAAGCCCTGGTAGCTGATGGTTCGGGGGGCTTGCGCAAGCCCCGTTGCGCAAAGTGCCAACGTGGCAAGCGCAAGGGAAAAAGCATGGCGTAACGTCTTCATCGTGCTGTTCCTTCTGGTTGGTGGATTTGTCCTGTGATGTTCGTTTGTCGCACTCCTAAAAGTAGAGGCGGACCCTTTCGGTTGGCCAAATTTTGGTTATCGGTTAGCCTCCGCTGCGGTTTTTTTGCCACTATTCTTGCTTCCTCTCCAACGTTCTCCATCCCCTCTTGCCACCCATCCAAATCCATAACCTTGCGCAAAAATGTTTAGTTCCCCGCCGGGATGCCAGTGGTGAATAATCTACAGGTGGGCGATAACAGAAAGGGGAGGGGGCGATTACAAAAGGGAGAGAATTGTTCCTGCCGAGAAGGGGCGGCGGGTTTCGGTGGTGATCCTGAAATTCGGAAATGGGCGCGGTTTTGCGGGTGTCCCCGCGTCCCGACGGAGGTCGGGGCGGCTACCCCGTTTTCCACAAACACTCCCGGAGCGTTCCCCCTCCAACGGAGGGGTGCCCGACAGGGCGGGGTGGGTTCGGGGCAAGGGCCGAACGCGCGGTGATTTCTGTTGGGCAGCGGGGGTTGCTGATCCTGAGGTTTGGAAATGGGCGCGGTTTCGCGGGTGTCCCCGCGAAGGCTAAAGACCTTTTATCAACCCCGACGGAGGTCGGGGCGCCTACCCCTCATTTAGGAAGCGACGCTCGGGGCGGCTACCCTGTTTCCCAATTCCTGCTCCCTTACTCCTCTTCCTCCCAATCCCCTTCCAGCACTTTTTCGATGACTTGCTGCGATTCGCCGAGGGTGGTTTGTTGAAGGGATTGCAGGCGGGCGCGGAGGTCCTCATCAAGGTGGCGGGCGGCGGCGGTGGCAGCGGCATTCCGCACGCGGTCCGATTCGTCAACAATGCCATCCAAGATTGCTGCGCGGGTCGCGGTGGTTGCCGTGTCAAGGGCCGATAGCGTCTGGTAGGCATCGGCGCGGGTGTGGTTGCTGAAGTCGGCGGTGGTGTATTCGGCCACGGCATCCGCAAGCCGGGAAAATTTCCCCGCAGTCACGGCGTTCAGCCACCCCTGCGCCAGTCGGTCGCGCCGCCCTTTCTTCCCTTTCATCTCCAACAAGTATGCCTCCAGCCCGGTGGTGTCGGTGGTGGCCAGCATTCCCAGCGTGGCGGCAATCACGCTGTAGCTGCTGTCGCGAAGCAGCGGGCGAAGCAGCGCGGGGCGTTCCTCATTCTGGAGCATCCAAGCATTCTCCACTCCCTCCTTCCGCACCTCGGCGTCGGGGTCGCGAAGGGCTTGGGCAACCATCTCCCTTCCTATCTCCTCCTCAATCGTTCCAATGCGGCTAATCATCTCGCGGCGCACAAAGGGGGAAGGCTCGCGCCGGAACTGCTCGGCAATCCCCCTCCCTTTGTTCTCTGCGTCCCTTTTTGGTGGCTTCATCCGGGCAAGCTCCTTCACGGCCAGCAGTCGGTCAATCATTCTGGGGGATTGAAGCTGCGCCAGCAACTCATCGGCGGTGCGGCGGAACTCCACGGTTTTCAGCAGAACCTCGCCGGCATCAAAAATCACGAACTTCGGTTGCGACGGAAGCGGGAACCGGAACGTATCGGCAGCGTGCGCAACCCAGATGGTGTCGGCCACAACGCGGTCGGTAAGGTGGAACTCCATCGGAACCGGAGCGCGGAACAACCCGGTAAGCGAATCAATGGTTTGCGTCTGCCGGACGATCAGTTGCAGCTGGCCATCCTCCCACGTTTTCTCCACCACAAATTGCGGCATCCCCGCCCCGTACACCCACTGCTGAAAGAACCAATCAAGGTTCAATCCGGTGGCATCCTCGAAGGCGATTTTCAGGTCGTTCGTCTCCACCAACCCGTGGGCGTGGCGTTGCAGGAACAAACGGTTTGCGCGCCAGAACTGAGATTCCCCCACCAAGTGGCTTAGCATATGCAGCACCCGCGCCCCCCGTTGGTAGATGTTGGCGGTGATTCCGTTGCCGTTGGCAATGGGGTTGCGCCCGGCCCATTTGTCGGTTTCTTCGGCGGTGGCTCCGGCATCGTACATCTCTTTTGCCAGAACGTCATCGCCGTAGTGGTTCCCGCAGAAGCGTGCGGCAAGGTAGGTGGCGTAGCTTTCGTGGATCCAAAGGTGCCC
Source organism: Chlorobiota bacterium (assembly GCA_016710285.1). NCBI lineage: Bacteria > Pseudomonadati > Chlorobiota > Chlorobiota bacterium. The sequence continues at coordinate 832,440 of JADJXR010000001.1, forward strand.
CCAGCTTCGGTTGGTGACCAAATCGCCGAACCATTGGTGGGCGGCCTCGTGGGCAATCAGTTCATCGGGGTTGTAATCCACCAGGCCGCGTTCGTCAACCAGCGCATAATCGTTCAGGGTGGTGGCGGTGGTGTTCTCCATTCCGCCGTACATGAAGTTGGCAATCATCACCTGCCCATATTTCTCCCACGGGTAGGGAACGCCCAGCATCGCTGCCAGATAGCGGAGGACCTGGGGTGTGCGCCCAAACGTTGGCGCCACACGCTCCGGCATATCGGGGTAGCTCCAGTACTCCAACGGAACTCCATCGGCGGTGTCGTGCGTCACCGAATAATCGCCGGCGGCCAGCATAATCAAGTATCCGGCATGGTCCTTTGTTTGGGACCAATGCCACGTTGCCGTGCCGTCGGGGTTGGGTGTGGCCGAGCGGAGCAGGCCGTTGGAAAGGAGCTTCCAGTTGGCGGGGATTGTGGCGGTTAGTTCGCTGGTGGCGCGGTCGTTCGGGTAATCGTACATCGGCAGCCAGTAGTGGTTGTCCTGGGCCTCACCCTGGGTCCAGATTTGGCTCCGTTGCCGCCGCGCGCCTCGACCCTTGGGGGTGATAAAATAGAGGCCCTTTTTCGGGATCACATCGTAGCTGATTGCCACGGTGAACGTGTCGCCGTACGGGCGGGGCGTGGGAAGCATCACCGTAAGCGTATCGCCGGAACGCTGATATTGTGCCGATTGCCCATCCACCGTGATGGCCGTGAAGTTCATGTTGGCCACGGCATCAAGCCGCAGGAAGGCAAGCGGGTTCCCCAGCGAGCGGACCCGATGCTGCACCATCCCGATCACCTCCTTCCGTTCCAGATTGAACCGAAGCTCAACCGCGATATGCTGAACGTCGAACGGATGGGAGCGCGCGCCGCCAAAATTGATGTCGAAAATGGATTGGGAGGCCGCCTGGCGAAACGGAAGCAGCGTGGCCAGCAGGCAAAAAGGAAGAAGGCAAAGAAGGCGCAGCAGCATGGCAGATGGAGAGGAAGAGGAATGAGCGGTTCGGCCAAATACAACAATCGCCATCCTTCAGGAAGGACGGCGATTGAAGCATGAACGACAATGAAAGCATTGAGAGCCACCACACGGACTCGAACCGTGGACCTGCTCATTACGAATGAGCTGCTCTACCAACTGAGCTATGGTGGCAGGCGATTGTTTGTCAAACGGGCTGCAAAGTTAGAACCATCCGCCCCGCGAACGCAAGCAGAATATAGGGAGAGATGTTTTTTTACGGGTTGGGGGTGGGGGTCGTCCCGACGGAGGTTGGGGCGGCTACCTCCAAAAACTCCCGAAGCGTTCCCCTCCGTCGCCCTGAAGGGGCATTCTATCACAGCCCAGGGCATCGCCCTGGGAATCGGGGAATCCGAGGAACCCGGAAATCGTTCCTCGAACATCCACACCACCTCAAAAAATATCCACCCACATGGGATGGATGCCGCCCCTTCAGGGCTGGTGTTGCCGGGTTATGGTTCTTTTCCCAGGGCGGTACCCTGGGCTGGTATGGGTCGCCCCTTCAGGGCTGGTGTGGCACGGGGTTTCGGCCTGATGGTGCCGAAGATGACACCGAAGGCTAAAGACCTTCGGCTACCCTTTGCGGCGGCAATCCCGACAAAGTCGGGGTAGCGGCAGGTCTTTAGCCTGCCCAGTCAGATGACGCCGAAGGCTAAAGACCTTCGGCTACCCTTTGCGGCGGCAATCCCGACAAAGTCGGGGTAGCGGCAGGTCTTTAGCCTGCCCAGTCAGATGACGCCGAAGGCTAAAGACCTTCGGCTACCCTTTGCGGTGGTTGTCCCGACGTAGTCGGGGTAGCGGCCCCGACCTCCGTCGGGATTGATAACAGGTCTTTAGCCTGCCAAGAGTCCACAGGCTAGCTCATCCCCGCAGAATCCCCATTCCCCCCTTTCACCCTGCTCCACCATTCGTCCACCGAGCGTTTTCCGCGAAGGAGTTCACGGAAGCCTTCGGTGGATTCCGCCACGACGGCGGCGCGGAGCGACTCCACTTCGTTGGTCAGCAACTCCATCATCTGGGCGTGGGTGGCGCGGATTCCATCGCGGCCCGCGGCGGCGGCCATCGGTTGCGGTTGCCCGATGCTGACGTAGGCCACCGGAAGCTCGTGGCGAAGCAGCTGGTAGCGGAACGCCACCGCCGCCACCATGCACCCGCCCAGCATCTGAACAAGATGCGCCGCGCCAGGATAGCCAACAATCGGGCCCGCGTCGTTCGGCACAATCACCCCTTGCGGATAGATCCACAACACCCGCGAGCTTCCCCGCAGCAGCTCCGCGCCGTACCGCAGCGTGCGGAGCGCCTGGCGGGGATGTTCCCGAACGATGGAGAACGCCCCGGCACGCGCAAAAAAACGGAAGCGATCCAGCTGCCGATGCTCCATGATGGCGTAAGCATCGTGGCGGCACGCGCCAAAGGAGACCAGGAACGGCATTGCCGCATCCCACCAACTGGAGTGGTTCGCCAGAAGGATCAGCGGGGTGCGGGCGGGGCCGCCGTTGTTCCAATCGGCAAGGTGGGGAAGCCCGCGTTCCAGAACCGCCGCAAACCGCCGCCGCGCCTTCCTGCGGAAGTACGCCGTAACCAGCCAACGGTGGAACGCACTGGGTTGGGCTTCAATCATAACGCGGATAGCATTGGATAGATGGATAGATGTTGGAGCCGCTCCCTCCAAAAACTCCCGAAGCGTTCCCCTCTTTCGCCCTGAAGGGGCATTCTATCACAGCCCAGGGCATCGCCCTGGGAATCGTCCCCCGAACATCCCACCGCCCTGAAGGGGCAGCCCCATTCATCACCCCTGCACCGACCGCACCCATTGGAAATCCACACCATCAACAAAACATCTAACCGGATGGAGGTCGCCCCTTCAGTTCCCAGGGCGGTGCCCTGGGCTGGTATGGGTCGCCCCTTCAGGGCTGGTGTTGCCGGGGGTTCGACCTGATGGTGCCGAAGGCTAAAGACCTTTTAGCAACCCCGACGGAGGTCGGGGCGGCTACCTCTTCCGGTGCTCATCCCGACGAAGTCGGGGTAGCGGCCCCGATCTTTATCGGGGCCCAGTGACCGAAGATGGCGCCGAAGGCTAAAGACCTTTTATTAACCCCGACGGAGGTCGGGGCGGCTACCCGTGCGGTGGGTGTCCCGACGAAGTCGGGGTAGCGGCCCCGATCTTTATCGGGGCCCAGTGACCGAAGATGGCGCCGAAGGCTAAAGACCTTTTATCAATCCCGATTCATCGGGACGGCTACCTCTGTTCGTGCGGCCTCCGGAAATGTCAGCAGGCGGTCACGGTAGTATTCGTATTGCTTCTGGCGGGCGGCGATCTCTGCCGGCAAGCCGATGCAAAGATCATTCACCAACGCGTCGAATTTGTCCAGGATGGAGACGATCTCTTGTTGGACTTCTAAAGAAGGAATCGGAATTGGGTAGCTCTTGATGACACCTGAACTCAAATCCCTTCGTGTACCTTGCCCAAGAGCTTTGAGCTTTTCGTACTCTTTGCTCACCCAGTAGAATACGTACCGGTAATTCGCTTGATCCGGGTTAATCTCCAAGTTGCAACAGTGCTGATTGGTCGTGAGTGGAATCTTGTTGATTGCAGACCGGGCAGCTGTTGCACCAGATATGGCCACAATGACACAGTTAGCCGGAATCCATTTTGCTCCTGACTCTTTGAGGCCCTTCTCTGTAATCCTGATTTCGGTATCATAAATGTCGGTATAACGAACCTCTTGAGTGCGAAGCCACGGAATATCACCGCCGTAGTAGTCGGGACGAGTAGAGAGGGGTGTTCCTCCAGAAGAAACCGACGTGCAAATCTCCCCCAACGTCCCCCACCTCACATCCTTCCGACCCTCAAAGCTGAGCAACTGGTCGCGGTAATACTGATACTGCTTCCGCCGCGCCACAAGCTCCGCCTGCAGGTTCGCCTGAAGTTCACGCACAAGCTGGCTGAACTTATCCAACACCCGCACGATTTCCTGTTGGATTGGGAGCGGGGGGATCGGGATGCGGATCTTTCTCACGTTTGGCACTGTCAGCTGCGGAATGCTACCACCGCTGTGAGTTATCTCAGTAATACTTAACACGTAATTGAGATACTCTGGTGTCAGCATCTGGCTGGGTATTAGCACGAGCAATCGCACAATTGGAGTGAACTTGGCTTCCCGAACTGCATGAAAACCAATGGTTCCACGTGCAGAGATTGTCACAGCTCGCTCCGCAATTCTGAAAGTATCAGTGTAGCCATATAGAGCATTCTCTTCTGAGCCGTTTGAATAGATCGGATACGGGAACTCATCCGAGGGAAGTGATTGACCCTTCTGATAATTTTCCGGCAGATCACCGCCTGCGGTTATAGATGTACAAACCTCTCCCAACTCCCGAAACTCCACCCCATTCGGGCAAAGCTCGGCGACCATTTGTTCGATGTAGTTCATGGGTTTCTGGGGTGTGGTGGTGGGTTAAAACTCGATCCCTTTCACTCCGCTCCAGGAGGTCCCAAGCCAGAGCACGTTCCCCACCGCAACGCCGCACCGTGCCGAGGTGATATCGGACTTCACCGGCACGAACGGTTTGCCCGGGATGGGGCTGGAAAACAGCCCGTGGTTGGTCCCAGCAACAAGCCGTTCGCCGGCGGAAATCAAGCAGGTGATCTCTTCGGCTTTGGCCGGCCCGCCCAGCGTTTTCCGCCACGATTTCGACGCACGGTTGTAGCTGTACAACCGGTCCACAAATCGCCCAAACGAGGGGAAGGTGCGGACGATTGCATGAAGGGTGTTCCCCTGCCAGGCAAACTGGTTGATGTCGGCCCCTTCCGGCAGGCCTTTTGTTTGCGGCTGCCAGCGTTTCCCGCCGTCGGTGCTGGCAAAAATTCCTTCGCCGGAAAGTGCTGCCCATAAGGTGTCGCCGTTGGCAAGCAATGCGGTCATCACTCCATCGGTGTGTTCGCCGATTGGGATGTTGGTCCATGTGTCGCCGTTGTTGGTGGTGGCGAACAATCCGCCCCACGTTACGGCGAACAGCCGCTCCCCCACGCTAACAAGCTGCGAGACCTGCGTCTTCTCAGGGAATCCCCCCTCGAGCGGAACCCATGATTTGCCGTTATCGGTGGTGCGTTGGATTCCGCCGTGGGTCATCCCGGCAAAGACAGCGCCGTTGTGGTTGGCGATGCTTTTCACCCAGCGGTCCGGTCCTGCGGCAAGGCGTTCCCACTGTTTTCCCCCTTTGCCCGGCTTGTCAACAATGGCATAGACCCCGTTGTCGGTGGCGGCAACGGCGGTTGTTGCGCTGGTGGCGGCAATGGCGTTAATGGCGGTGGCGGTCAGGCCCTCCATCGCCAGGGTCCAGTCCTTTCCATTGTTGTTGCTGCGGTGGATTCCGGTGATTGCGGCGGCAACAAGTTCCCCGCGGTGGGTGGCAACGTTGGTGATGTCGGAAGGTGCGTTGGGGATTCGGTCCCACGTTGTTCCGCCGTTGCTGCTGGTCCACGCGCCCGACTGGCGAAGTTCGGCGATCATCAGCTTGCCGGTTTGCCACAGTTCGCAGTATCCATCGCCAAGCACGGCTTGGATAAATCCGTTCCAGGAGTCGCCGCCATCTGTGCTGGTGAAAATCCCTTTGCTTCCGGCGGTGAACAAGGTTCCGTTGGCCATCATCACGGTGTGGCCCCAGTTGAATTCGGGAAGATCGTTCAGGATCATCTGCCACGTGTTGCCGCCGTCGTTGCTTCGCGCTGGGCCATTGCCGGTGGCAGCGTACAGGGTCCCCCCGCTGGCCATGATGGATTGGATGCTGGTGCTGGTAAGCCCTTTGTTGCGTGGGGAAAGGGTGCTGCCTTCCAGAACGAACAGCCCTTCAATATCGGTCCCAACAAAAAGGGTTTTGCCCACCATTTGCAGCGCGGTGATGTTCTTGCCAATCACTTCGCGCGGGGGGATCAGTTGCTTCCACGTTTTGCCATTATCGGTTGTTCGGAAAATCCCCCCGTTGCGTGTGCCGGCATAGACGGTTGCGCCGTCGGCAGCAAGGGAAAGAATCTCCAGGTGGTTGTTCCCAACGGCGGTGGCGCGCCACGGTCCGCCGCTGCTGCTGCTGGCGAAGACATCGCCCGTCTCGGTGCCGGCAAACAGCATTTCGCCGTTGGCCACAATGGCATTGACCGTTCCGCCGAACGGGCCGGCAGGGGGCATGGTCTGCGCCGATAACGGGGTGGAAAGAAGGAATCCCAGAAAGAACAACCGAAGAAGGTGGAGCATCGGTGAAATGGCTATGAGTTGAAGATTATGAGGGGTGCAAAGATAGGGCATGGGGGGATTGGTTGGTTGTGGTGTGGTGCTGGTGGCATTGGAAGGATTTCCCAAGCCAGCCGGGGCTTATCACTTCTCCATTTTTTTCTCCATCATCTCCACCATCTCGCGTTTTCCGTTCTGCCGTGCGAAGTCAATCACGGTTTGGTGATTCCAGTCAATGGCCATGGGGTCGGCACCGCGATCCAGCAGCAGGCTTGCCGCTTGGAAGGCACTGCTGCGGACGGCCCAGAAGAGCGGGGTTTGTTTGCGGAGGTCCTTCCGGTCAATCATTGCGCCGTGGTCCAGCAGATAGCCCACAACATCCGCCTTGTTCCCTTGCGCGGCGTAGTGGAGCGGGGAAGATTCGCCGGCGGAGTTGTGCGGGTCGGCATCGGCACCACGCTCAACCAGCAGGCGCACCATCGCAAGGTCGGCGTTCTCCGCCGCAGCATGAAGCGGGGTTACGCCGTTCCGAATGGCTTCAATCGTTGGGTCCGCACCGTGGTCCAGAAGGAACCGCACCATCTCGGTTTTGCCAGCGGCAGCGGCAAGGTGGATTGCCGTTGCGCCGTCGTCGGCAAACAGCGCTGCGGGGGCGTTGATCTGGGCATCGGGTTGGTGCAGCAGGAACTCCATCAGATCGGTATCCCCCGCCGCCGCGGCCAGATGCAAGGCCGTTGTTCCGGCAACGCCGGTTCGGTAGCTGACGGTTGCACCGTTGGCAAGCAGCAGTTCCAGAACATCGCGGCGGTCCTTGGCAAGCGCGATGTACGCCGTGCCGTTGATCCTCACATCGTCGAGGTTCTGGACAACCAGCACGGCCAGTTCCTCAAGGTCGCCATTGGCCCCTATCGAAAGGGCGATACTGGTTTCAAGCCCGCTTGGGTCGGGGACTTCGATGGGTTCATCGGTGGCCGCATCCGTTGGCTGATCGGTGGCTTCATCGGTGAGTTCATCCGTGACCTCATCGGCTGGCTGATCGGGATATTCTTGGGCATCGCCTTGCGGACCCATTGCGGCATCAATAAGGCTTATCAACTCAATGTTCCCGGTCTGCTGGGCAACCTGCGTCAGGAGCGTAGCTTCGGCATCTTCAATCCCGACCTGGGCCCCGGCGGCAATCAGCGTTTGGGTCAGGGCAATATCTTCCTGCTCGACTGCGGAAAAAATTGGCGTGCGTCCGTCGCTGTCGGCAATGTTGGGGTCGGCCCCGGCAGCAAGAAGCATCTCGGCAATGTCGGCATCACCATTATCCACCGCCAGCCAAAGCGGGGTTTGGCCAATGCTGTTTTCCACGTTGACCTGGGCCCCTTTGCTCAGCAGCACGGCGGCCACTTCTGGGTGGCGCAGCAGCGCGGCATCGTGCAAGGGGGTTGCCCCAACGTGGTCGGCATGGTTGATGTTGGCACCGGCGGCAATCAGCAGTTCGGCCATTTCTGCCGAGCGTGCGGCTTGCAGGGGCGTTACTCCGTCGTTGCTTTGGGCGTCAATGGCTGCGCGGTTCCGCAGCAGCAGCGCGGCCATTGCGGTATCGTTGGCGCGGGCGGCAAGGTGCAGCGCGGTTTCGCCGTCGGGTTGCGTGGCTTGCGCCAGTTTTGGTTTCTTTTTCAGCAGCTTCGCCATTGCCGCAACGTCGCCCGATTTGGCAACGGTGAAAACATCCTGGGCAGTGGCCATGCCGGAAAACACCAGCAGCCCCAACAGCAGCAGGAGCGATTGTGAAAGATTCATGATTGATGATGTTGTTGGATAGAGTTGCGTGGCTGGGCGTTCGCGCCCCCGCCAAGTAGCCGCCCCGACCTGGTCGGGATTGATGAAAGGTTTGTCGGCTTTTGGCCCCCTATCGGCAGCCCAGCCGTTGCCATGTTGCGCCGTGGTCTTCGGAGCGATAGGCGATATCCTCGACGGTGAGATAGAGGAGGTCCTTGTGGACCGCGAAGAACGAGGCGTAGCCCTGCGGGAAACGCCCGTCAATCGGCTGCCAACCGTCGCTGCCGTTGATGGAGCTGACGAAGAATTGATTCCCCGATGGATCGTCGCCCCCCATCAGGTAAAGGCTGTCGCGCCCTTCCATGATGCCGTACTGGCCCCCCATCCACGGCTTGTGGATCACCTTTTTTTCTTCCTGCAAGGTTATCACCACCTCTTTTCCCTCGATGCTCCACACCATCACCGGAGCCACTTGCTGGATTTGTGCGTTGTTGGGAATCGGCAAGGTTCGCCACGTCGCGCCGCCATTGCTGGATTCTTTCCAATACTCCTTGCTCATCTTCCCTGATCGCTTATCGGGCATACTCCCCATCAGGGCGTACATCATCGTTGGGGTTGCGGCGAACTCCGCCACGTTGCTGTCCAGCTTCACTTTTTTCCACGTGCTCTCCTCTATCTGTTTCCGGTGGATTGTGCCATCGCTCATCTTCACAACAACGCCCAAGTTGTTCGCCACGCTTAGCATCATTTCGCCGCTGGGAAGCTCAAGGTCCCGCCACCCGGTGCCTTCGCTGCGGCTGGCAAGCAGGATGTTCTGGTAACCATTGCCGACGGTTTGCACAATCATCTGCGTGCCGGAAAACCACCACCTGCCCGGGAAGGATTCAATCGGGAAGTTGGTCAGGTCCCAGGAGCGTCCGCTATCGAGCGAGTTGAACAGGATGAACGCGCTGGAGGAACCGAACAGCGTCCCCGACGGGGCCACCATCCCCATGCCGATGCAGCCGAACAGCGCGCTGTCGCGCGCATCGTCGAACAGGCTGAATGATTCCTGGGGTGCAACCTGGCAGGCCGCACGCCGCCACGTTGCGCCGCCATCGTTCGAGGTGGCGATGGAGTCCACCGTGCGGACGATCATCACATCCCGATCCCAAAACCAGTTGCCGATGTTCCGTGGCAGAACCGAATCCACCACAACCCAATCGGAGGGCTGGCTTGCCGGAGCCACGTAGTACGCATGGCCCAGGCCTTCCACGTCGTGGCCGGAGGCAAGGTAGATGTGGGTGTCAATGGAAAGGAGTTGGAACTGATCGGTGACAGATGCTCGGGATTGCCAGCTGCGCCCGGCGGTGGCGGAGGTGAACAGGCTATCGCCGCAGGTGACGGCCAGCAGCCCGCCGGAAAGGAGCGGTTCGCCGCAATCGGTGGCGGGGGGGATGAATGGTTCCCAGGTTACTCCATCATCGTGCGAAATCAACACGCTGGAAAGGGAGCTGGTAAGAAGGACCACTCCGGGCGCGGCATCAACGGAAGCAAGCTGGCCCCACGTGTCGGAAGGGATCGTGACCTCCTGAAGCGAGCTTCCAGCATCGGTTGTGCGGTAAAGTTCGCCGGTTGTGGTCATCACAAACGTTGCCGTTCCGGTGGTGACGATTCGCTGGACGTAGGTTCCAACAAGCGACTCCAGCACCTCCCACGTTTGGCCGTCGTCGGTGGAGCGATAGACGGGATAGGGGTTTCCACCATCATCGGCCCAGGGTGAGTTCGGGGCGGCGATGATTGCGCCGTTGGTGGGCACAATGGTTCGCAAGAACGGGTTCCAGAGGAACTCCACATCGTGCCATGTTTCCCCAAGATCGGTGGAGCGATAAAGCGCGAACCGTGCGGAATCCTGGGCAAGCCACGTTCCGGTTTCATGGGCAACAGCAAGGTCAACAAACTGGAGGTTGGTGGGGTTGGTGGGATCGTCGGATTGCTGCGCTTGCAACGGCGCGATTGCGGCCACCAGAAGCATGGCCCAAAGCCGCGCAACCCCGAAACGGAGCAGCAAGATTGCACGGGTCGCAGAAGCATTGTTGTTCCCGTTCATCATCAATGGTTATTGATTTTGGTGCGAAGTATTCACGTTGCCGCAGCAGTCATCACCGCAAGGGATTGCAAAACAGGGGAGTCCATCACCGTGTTGCGCACTGCGGCGCAATGATGGATCCCCCTGATAGCTTCTTCTGATAGCTTCCCCTGCCGGGCGTGCGGCAATGGGGTTGTGCGTGAAGCACCCCACCGCCGCCGCACCAGCTCCCCTAAAAATCTGCCGACCCCGGCGTGCGTGGGAAGGGGATGACATCGCGAATATTTTTCATTCCGGTTAGGTACATCACCATCCGCTCTAGCCCAAGCCCGAACCCCGCGTGGGGTGCCGAGCCATATTTCCGCAAATCCAGATACCACCAGTAGGCTTCCTCCGGCAGATGTTGTGCGCGGATTTTTTCCAGCAGAACATCGTGCCGTTCCTCGCGCTGGCTTCCGCCGATGATCTCGCCAATCCGTGGGGCCAGCACATCCATTGCCCGAACGGTTTTGCCGTCGTCGTTCAGCCGCATGTAAAACGCCTTGATCTCCTTTGGATAATCGGTGACAACCACCGGCCGCTTAAACACCACTTCGGTTAAGTAGCGTTCGTGCTCGCTTTGCATATCTATCCCCCAAGCAACGGGGAACTCCCACGATTTATCAGCCTTCAGCAGGATAGCGATTGCATCGGTGTAGGTAACGTGTTGGAAATCGCTTTCGGCCACGTGGGTGATCGTCTCCAGCACGGTGTCGTCCACCCATTTGTTGAAGAACTCCAGATCGGGAAGGCAGGTGTCCACCACGTGGGCAATGATGTACTTCAGGAACTCTTCGGCAACACGGCGGTTGTCGTCAAGATCACAGAAGGACATCTCTGGCTCAATCATCCAGAACTCCGCCAGGTGGCGGGGCGTGTTGCTGTTTTCGGCGCGGAACGTTGGGCCGAACGTGTAGATGTTGGTGAACGCGCTGGCGAAAATCTCCCCTTCAAGCTGGCCGCTAACGGTTAGGTAGGAAGGGCGGCCAAAGAAATCTTCGGCGAAGTTGATGCCGCCGGTTTCGGTGCGCGGAAGGTTCATCAGGTCCAGCGTCGTGACACCGAACATCGCCCCCGCACCTTCGGCATCGGAAGCCGTGATAATCGGCGTGTGGACGTAAAGGAACCCCCGCTCCTGGAAGAATTTATGAATGGCATAACAGACCGCATTGCGGACGCGGAACACCGCGCCGAAGGTATTGCTGCGGGGGCGCAAGTGGGCAATCTCCCGCAAGAACTCCATGCTGTGACGCTTCGGTTGCAGCGGGTAGGTGGCGGGGTCCGCAGGGCCGTAGATAAGGATGTCGCGGGCCTTCAGCTCCACCGATTGCCCCGCGCCAAGCGATGCCACAAGCTCGCCGCTGATTTTCAGGCAGGCTCCGGTCCCAATCTGCCGCATCGTCTCCTCGGGGATTGCTCCTGCCTCCACCACTGCTTGCAAATCCTTGAAGCAGGAGCCATCGTTCAGCTGGATGAAGGTAACGCCTTTGCTGTCGCGGCGGGTTTTCACCCATCCGCGGGCCTCAACAGCGGTCCCCACCGCCATTGCGAACATATCCTTGATGTACTCTCCGGTTCGAATCATAGTTAAATGAACGTTAGATGTGAACGAGAACTGCAGCCGCTGCCGGATTGCCACCCGGCTTGCTTCCGCGCCCCAAAATAGAACTCCCCTTCTGCCACACCAAACAGCGATACAGCTTGTTGGAGTGTTGGGTATCCTGGCAATACCAACTATGCTTGCAAACAGCAGCCGTGCCGCTGAGCCATAGGTTGCAGCCTTCACGAGAATGGCAGGCATAGCACCTCAATGCCTGCAGGAGAATCGCCAGCAAAAAGCACTGCTTCCAGCAACACAAGTGATGCCATTTGACGATATTCGGCATGGCGAACTATGCTTGTGAGACCTCCCTGCTCTTCCAGCAACTCATACATCAACTCCGATTCTCACTTCCTCCATGATCCTCTCAACAATTGACATCGGCACCAACACCATATTGATGGTGACGGCGCAGGCAAACCCCGGCGGCGCAATCCAAATTCTTGGCGATGAGCATGCCATTGCCCGGCTTGGGAAAGGGGTGGATGCTTCGCGCACCATTCTGCCGGAAACGTTTGGCCGCGTGGCCGATTTCCTGCTGCGCTACCGCCAGATTGCTGAGTGGCACCACGCCGACCGCATTGTTGCTTTTGGGACCAGCGCGCTTCGGGATGCACGCAACCAGCAGCAGTTCATCGCCGAAATGGCGGAGCGAACGGGCATCACGATCCAGGTGCTGAGCGGCCAGGAAGAAGCCCAGTGGACCTACCGTGGCGCGCTGTTCGGGCTTGCGGTGGCCCCAACGCCATCGCCAATCGCCGTGCTGGACATTGGCGGCGGCAGCACCGAAATCGCGGTTGGGGACGGGACCAGTCTTCAGCACAGCATCAGCCTTGACATCGGCGCGGTGCGGCTGGCGGAACGGTGTTTTTCGGGGCTTCCTCCTTCGGCGGCAGAACTTTCCAACGCCCGCGAATTTGCCCGGAAGGAACTGGCCAGCGCGTTCAATCTTCCCCCGCAGACCGTTGCCGTTGGCGTTGCCGGAACCGTGACAACCCTGGGCGCGATGCACGCCGGAATGGAGCACTTCAACGCCGAATCGCTGAACGGGGGGTGGCTTCCGGCTGGCGTTATCGGCACCACCGTTGGGCGGCTTGCGGGGCTGACGCTGGCGGAGACCGAGGCAATCCCCCAAATCAACAGCGGGCGGGCGGATATTATTCTGGCTGGCGCAATCATCTTGGAGGAGTTTATGAAGCGGTATCGGCTTCCCAAGCTGATGGTCAGCACGCGCGGGGTGCGCTACGGGGTGATGCTTCGCGAAATGAGCGGTGAGCAACATCAGGAGTGAATCAAGAATGAACGGGGGGAAGAAGAACTCACTTTTGCCCATCCCCTAACCTTCTTATACTTCCGACAACCCGTTACCGCACGCCACCTTGCACACTCGGCAGGTGGGGCGTAAGTTTGGCACTTTGCTTTTCAATCTCCCTTTCCAGCGGTTCTGCAATTCAATGGCGGTTGGTTCGGGGAATCCCTATCGGTTTCGGTTCTTGGCCGCGAAACAGCCACCGGTACTCAGTTCGGTTGAACGATTTCTGCACGATGAACAACATCCGCAATTTCTGCATCATTGCTCACATAGATCACGGCAAATCTACGCTTGCCGACCGCCTGCTGGAGACCACCGGGCGCGTCACCGCACGCGAGATGACCATGAACCAGATTCTGGACGATAACCCGCTGGAGCAGGAGCGTGGAATCACGATCAAGCTGCACGCTATCCAGATGGATTATCGCCGCCCCAACCACACCGGCGACACCACCCTGTACAGCCTGAACCTGATTGACACGCCGGGCCACGTTGACTTCAGCTACGAGGTCTCCCGCTCGCTTGCCGCGTGCGAGGGCGCGCTGCTGGTGGTGGACGCAACGCAGGGGGTGGAGGCGCAAACCATTGCGAACCTTTACTTGGCGATTGATGCTGGGTTGGAGATCATCCCGGTCATCAACAAAATTGACCTCCCTTCGGCGGCCACCACTCTGGAAGGGGTGAAGCAGCAGGTGATTGACCTGTTGGGATGCAAGGAAGAAGAAATGATCCTTGCCTCGGCAAAAGCTGGGATTGGAATCGAGGAGATTTTGGAGGCGATTGTTCAGCGGATCCCATCGCCACGCGGCAACCCCGACGCACCGTTGCGCGCCCTGATCTTCGACTCCCTGTTCGATAGCTATCGGGGAACCGTCACCTACGTTCGGGTGGTGGATGGAACGTTGCGGGAGGATGAGAAGATCAAGTTCATGTACACCGGGGCGGAGTTCACGGTGGAGGAAGCGGGGGTGCTGCACCGGAACCGCGTTAGAACAAAGGAGATACCGTGCGGGGCGGTGGGGTATTTCACCGCTGCCATCAAGGACGTGAAGGATACGAAGGTGGGGGACACCGTCACGCTAAGCCGTGGGGGGGCCGCCGAGCCAATCCCTGGGTTCCGCGAGGTGAAGCCAATGGTGTTTGCCGGTATCTATCCGGCGGTCTCGGACGACTACGAAACGCTGCGCGACTCGCTGGCAAAACTCACCTTGAACGATTCGGCCATCACCTACCAGCCGGAGACTTCCACCGCGCTTGGGTTCGGGTTCCGCTGCGGCTTTTTGGGAATGCTCCACATGGAGATTGTGCAGGAGCGGCTGGAGCGGGAGTTCAACCAGACGATCGTCACCACGATTCCCAACGTGGAGTATCAGGTGACGAAAACGAATGGGGAGCAGGTGATGGTGGATAATCCTGCCGACCTTCCACCCCCTGGGGCGATTGATATTATTGAGGAGCCGTACATCCGCGCACAGATCATCTGCCCGGCGGAGTATATCGGCGTTATCACGAAGCTCTGCATCGAGCGGCGTGGCATCTACAAAAACACCAGCTACCTTTCCTCCACCCGTGTGGACATCACTTTCGAGCTGCCACTGGCCGAGGTGATTTTCGATTTTTACGACAAGCTGAAATCCGCCTCGCGCGGGTATGCCTCGTTTGATTATGAGGTGATTGGGATGCGGGAAGGGGATTTGGTGAAGTTGGATATCCTTCTCAGCAACGAGGCGGTGGACGCGCTTTCGATCATCATCCACCGTGACAAGGCATATTTCTACGGAAGGAAACTTTGCGCCAAACTGCGCGAACTGATCCCGCGGCATATGTTCGAGATTCCGGTGCAGGCGGCGATTGGCGCAAAGGTGATTGCCCGCGAAACAATCAAAGCGCTTCGGAAGGACGTGCTGGCCAAGTGCTACGGCGGCGACATCAGCCGCAAACGGAAGCTGATTGAAAAGCAGAAGGAAGGGAAGAAACGGATGAAGCAAGTTGGCGCGGTGGAAATCCCACAAGAAGCATTTTTGGCGGTGCTTTCGATGGAGGAATAAGCGGAAGAATACTCCGCAGCCGCAACAACGACAGGCTTGCCAACCCCTACGACCCCGCAGAAGCGTTATCGCTGTGGGAACGCATTGGCGCAATCCGCTGGGGGCGGATGTTCAGATCCATTGAGTAAGCAATCATTGAGCAACCAACAACCGAACGCAGATACATGAATCCCGAGGAACGGAAGCAGATTTTAAGCGGCAAAAAAGGGGCGGCGCGCCCTGGCAACTCCCAAGCAACAGATGCCACCGGGAAACCGGCACAGCAAAAACTGACGTTCGGCCAAGAGGTGTGGTCCTGGACCAAAACGATTCTTAGTTCGCTGCTGATTGTGATGGTGATTAACGGCATCCTGATTGCCAGCTTCGTGGTCCCGACCGGCTCGATGGAAAACGAGGTACTGCCTGGGGATTTCCTGTTCGTTAATCGGTTTATCTACGGAGGATCCTCCCCCCAGACGATTCCTTTTTTCAACATCCCCCTCCCCTACTTCACGCTGCCTGGATTGCGCGACCCTGAGAAAGGGGATGTGATTGTGTTCATCTTCCCCGGAGGGCGCAGCGATGTCAAGGCCCGAGATTTCCAGTATTACCTGAAGCGTTGCGTTGCCACCGCAGGGGACACCTTGCAGATTATCAACACCAAGGTGTATATCAATGGCGTTGAGCAGCCGCTGCCGGAGGAGGCAAAGTTCGACCCCTTACTCAGCACGCCAAGCTCGGGCGATGCAAGCCAAACCTTCCCCGAAGGCTATGGCTTCACCCGCGACAACTGGGGTCCGCTTCGTATTCCGAAAAAAGGGGACGTGCTTCCCCTTAACGATTCCACCTACCGGGCTTGGCGCATTTTTGTGATGCGCGAAGGGCATGAGGTTGAGCGCGACGGAGAGATCATCAAAGTTGACGGGCAACCGGTCACGTCCTACACCGTGGAGCGGGATTACTGCTTTGGCATGGGGGACAACCGGTGGAACTCGCTGGACAGCCGCTACTGGGGGTTTGTTCCGATTGATGATGTGATTGGGACCCCGCTGATTGTGTACTGGTCATGGCCCGTGGCCGTGGACCGCGATGGAGATGGGATTGCCAACACCGAAAATCCTGCCGAGCAAACTTCGCTTTGGGAAAAAATTACCTCCATCCGTTGGGGTCGCCTGTTTAACGTGATTGATTGATATTGATTGATGGCCGCAATCACACAGCGCGTTGATAAGCGACAACTCCATCCAGAAGTTTTTGCAACTGTGCACTATCAGTGTTAAGGCTTGCTAACCTTTTTTCTGCCTTTGCGTTGTTTGCATTGGCCGTAAGTTCCTTGCAAACAAAGAGCGAAGCGTGGGCCAGCCACGGAAGACCTCACATCGCTTATTACCACATAAGAGAACTTCGGTGCATTCATTGACAGAACAAAAGCAACACCAAGCATCTATTCCTGATGATGAGCTGCTACGGCGGCTTGTTGCTGGCGATAAATCAGCGTTTGTCGTGCTGTACGATCGCTATCGCCAGCGGCTGTTCACCTATTGCTGCCGAATGATGGGGGACCGCGAGTTAGCGAAAGATGCCTTGCAAGAGTCGTTGTTGAAAGCCTTCCAGAAGGCGGCCATGTACGAACAAGGAACCAACGTTGCAGCCTGGTTGTTTAGAATGACCCGCAACACCTGCATTGATATGCTCCGGACCTTGAAAGTGCACGAACCCATTGACGGCTTGCAAATCCCGGTCCAGGAACCTACCCCGGACGTGATGTTGCAGGAGGTGCTAACATCGGAGATTGAAAAGCTGCCGGAAATTTACCGGGAAGCGGTCGTCCTGCGCGATGTCCATGGGCATTCCTACGAGGAGATATCCCAGATCGTCGGCATGCCGGTTTCCACGATTAAGTTCCGCATCTTCAAGGCTCGCGACACACTACGCCAACGGCTTGCTATCTATCTGGAAGACGCACGCTAAAAGGCCAAAGCACACGGAAATAGAACTTGCACTGCTGGATGAAGAAGATGGATGCGATGCAGCCGCCACCTCTCTAACCTTCCAACAGCCTTATGAGAACGCACGCTGACCAACGTATTCTGCTGATATGCCGATGAACGAAGATATTTACCTATTGCTTGATGGCGACTTGTCGGACACCGATTCGGCATTGCTTTTCCGCCAACTTTCCGAAAGCAGCGCGGAGCGTGTGGCATTCCGCCAGCAACTCCGCTTGCAAAGCGCGTTAAACAAGAACGAACAGTTCCAAGGTCTTACCGCCCAGGAGGACGCAGCCCTTCTTACGCAGCTTGGGTCATCGGTTGGATTGCAGCCGTCCGCCACGCCGGTGATTGCCGCACAGCACGCCGATAGCGTGCCAGCAAGCACGGCAGCATTAACCGGGGCAACCGGCTGGTTCAGCCGCCGCGGGGTGACGATGCTGTTTGCAGGATTAGTGCTGGGGGTTGGGCTTGGGGTCACTGCCGAGCGAGCTTTCTTTGCCGACCCGCAGCCGCAAGTCATCACGGTTGCAACGCCGGGACCGCAATTGCTTCCCCCCGCTGCCAGCGCAATCAACCGCGACTCCCTTATCACCGCCCTGCGCGACTCGCTTCGGACTGAGGTTCAGGCGGAAATGGCGAAGGCCGAATCGGAAAAACGGCAGCCACGGAAAAAAGTGGTGCGGCGGAAATCACGCCCAACACACTTCCCGATCACCGGGGAGTAATCGCCACGCCACACGGAACAACGCAAAGCCCGCCCGATGCCAACGTATCGGGCGGGCTTCCTTATGTTGGCCACCATCTTTACTTGATAGCAACCATGGATGATGCTCATTTGCACCTGATCACCGGGGAAACAATCCCCATTTCCGCCCTTGAGTTCGCCACAAGCCGCAGCGGCGGCCCGGGGGGGCAGAACGTCAACAAGGTGGAGACCAAAGTTGAAGTCCGGTTTGCCGTTGCCGAGGCAAGCTGGCTGCGGGAAAGCACGCGGCAGCGCTTGCTGGAAAAACTTGCCAACCGCCTTGACTCGCTTGGCCGAATCCGCGTTGCCAGCAGCACCGAACGTTCCCAACTTGGCAACCGATACCGCGCGCTGGAACGCTTGGAACGGCTGATGAACGATGCCCTGGAAATCGAAAAGCCCCGAATCCCCACGCGCCCTTCCCGTGCTTCCGTTGCACGGCGAATAGATGCCAAACAAAAAATTTCAGCCAAGAAATCAGATCGGCGATGGAGGCCCGAAGAATAGCGCACGGCGGCAATCTTGGCTTTCCGAATTCCCCTTTGTTCCCTCCTGTATCCCGAAATCAATGGATAGGATTTCCCACGTTACCATTGCGTAATTTGTGCCCCAACAGAAGGCCACGCAGCAATGGCGGCTGGCCACTTGATCACTGAATTAACCAGAGAGACTACCCTCCCATGTGTGGAATCGTTGGATATGTTGGCCCGCAGGAAGCCTTGCCAATCCTGATTAACGGCCTGAAACGCTTGGAGTACCGGGGCTACGATTCGGCCGGTGTCGCGCTGCTGAACGGCGAGTTATCGGTCAAGAAAAAAGCAGGGAAAGTAAGCGATCTTGAGTCGGTGCTGCGCCCGGAGACGCTGAAAGGGACGATTGGAATTGGCCACACCCGCTGGGCAACGCACGGCGAACCGAACGACACCAACGCCCACCCCCACACCGATCAACGGGGGGAGATTGCCCTTATCCACAACGGGGTGATTGAGAATTACGCGACAATCAAAAAAACGCTGGAATCCGAAGGCTACACCTTCCACACCCAGACCGATACCGAGGTGCTGGTGCAGCTTGTCCGGTTCTTCTACGACCGCGTCGGCATCATGGAAACCGCATTCCGCCAAGCACTGAAGCAAGTGGTGGGAACCTACGGCGTGGCAATGCTTAGCAAGATGGAGCCTGGAAGAATCTATGCCGCCCGCAACGGCTCCCCCCTTGCCCTCGGGATTGGCGATGGTGAGTATGTGGTGGCCAGCGATGCCTCGGCAATCGTGCAACACACCCGCCAGGTGATCTACCTGGGCGACCGCGAAATGGCGATCCTGGACCGGGACCGCTACGTCACAAAAACGATTGACGACGAAGTGGTCAACAAGCAGATCGAGGAGATCACCTTCGAGCTTGAGCAGATTGAGCGTGGCGGATATGACCACTTCATGCTGAAAGAGATTTTCGAGCAACCGGAGACGATCCGCAACGCCATGCGCGGGCGGCTGCATCTGGATGAAAGCACCGTTCGGCTTGGCGGGCTACGCACCGTGGCCGATAAAATCCGCGACGCACGCCGGATCATTATCCTGGGCTGCGGCACAAGCTGGCACGCAGGGCTGGTGGGTGAGTATATGCTGGAGCAGATTGCTGGGATTCCGGTGGAAGTGGAGTACGCCAGCGAGTTCCGCTATCGCGACCCAATCCTCTACAAGGATGACATCGTGATCGCCATTTCGCAGTCGGGGGAAACTGCCGACACGTTGGCCGCGCTTCGCGAAGCAAAACGCCATGGCGCAATCACCCTGGGGATTGTGAACGTGGTGGGAAGCTCCATCGCACGCGAGACCCACGCCGGGGTCTATTCCCATGCCGGCCCGGAGATTGGCGTGGCAAGCACCAAGGCCTTCACCTCGCAGCTAACGGTGCTTGCGTTGATGACCGTGATGATTGCGCGAATGCGCCGGATGGGCGCCGCCGAAGGATCGCACATCTTGAAAGCCTTGGTGGAGCTGCCAGAAAAAGTGGAATACACCCTTTCCCGCGCCGAGCAGATCCAGAAAATCGCACGCGAGATTGCTAACACCCAGAACGCGCTTTACTTAGGCCGCGGCTACAACTTCCCGGTGGCGTTGGAAGGGGCGTTGAAGCTGAAGGAGATCAGCTACATCCATGCCGAAGGGTATCCGGCAGCGGAGATGAAGCATGGCCCCATTGCTTTGATTGATGAGAATATGCCGGTGGTGTTCATCGCGCCCAACGACGACATCTACGACAAGATCGTGACGAACATCCAGGAGGTGCGGGCGCGAAGCGGGCGGGTAATCGCCATCACCACCGAAGGGGACACCCGCATCGAGTCGCTTGCCGAGCACGTCATCTACGTCCCGGAAACGCACCCCTTCCTTTCTCCAATCCTGAACGTGTTGCCGTTGCAACTGCTTAGCTACTACGTGGCCCTTGAGCGCGGCTGCAACGTGGACCAACCGCGCAAC
This sequence comes from Chlorobiota bacterium, assembly GCA_016710285.1. Classification (NCBI taxonomy): domain Bacteria; kingdom Pseudomonadati; phylum Chlorobiota; species Chlorobiota bacterium. The sequence goes on from JADJXR010000001.1 coordinate 852,756, forward strand.
CTGGCAAAGTCCGTAACGGTGGAGTAAAAGCCCGAAGCAGCGGAAATTATTCTTGGCGACAAACAGGCAAGGGCTTCAACAATGATGGTGAAGCCCTTGCTTTTTCTTCGGTTGATTCCCACGCCCCCTCCCACCCCTACCCTTTTCCGTAACGCCCCTACCCCCCTAACGTTCAAGGTGGCATGGCACGCTGTTCCACGATTGATACCGCGCTCCGTGCGCTGATCCACCCGGCATCGCTGGCAGCAATCATTCTTCTCATCCTGAACGATCACTTGCTGAAAGGGGCGTTCCCGGGCTGGGTTACGGGCAAGCTGAGTGACTTCGCTGGGATTTTCTTTTTTCCCTTCTTGCTTGCCCTGCTGGTGGGTGCAATCTGGAAACGATCGAACCCGCGCACCGTTGGGGTGATTGTTTTTGCCGCCACAACAACTTGGTTTTTCGCCGCAAAAGCAACTCCGTTTGGGCATCAGCTTGCTGGCCAGTTCGCTTCCGGGGTGATTGGCGCAAGCGTTTCCATCACTCTCGATCCAACCGATCTTCTTGCACTGCTTGCCCTTTTCCCAGCATGGCTACTGTGGTCCCGTTCCATGAAGCTGGCCCACCGTCCGCTTTTGCTTCAAACTGCTATTCCTGCCGTTGTTGTTGCCTCAATTGGGGTGATGGCCACTTCGCCCATCAAACAAGAAATTGGGGTCTATCAGATTCGCACGATCAAGGGGGACGCGTTCGCTTTTCACCGTGGGCGGAGTACCCATGGCGTGGCATTCAGCAGTGACCACGGCGCAACGTGGAGTCCATATTTGGGGGACACGGCCGCGCTGGTTAGCGACGACCCACTTGCCGTGGTGATGCCCAGCCACCCCGTGCCGACGGGTGATACTGGCATCCCCTACATCCTGACCTCGCCCCTTATCACAATCCACCATCCCGACCTGCCGAAGGTGTGGTATCGTGGCAGCTCCCCGTGGCGGACGAACACCGATACCTTCCGCATTGATCGCTCCGGCGATAGCGGCCAAACATGGACTTCGGACCTTCTTATCCCCCCTTCAAGGATGGAGTACATTGTCCGCTGCGAACACTCTACTGGCGGAACCGAAGGCCCCGCGCTTGACCTGCTTGATATGGATATTTTTAACGACGGATCGGGCGTGGTGATTGCCGCAGTTGGGGCAGGGGTGATGGTTCGCGACAGCTCCGGGAAATGGAATCAATACTCCGTTGGCAACTGGGAAGCACTGCGGCCGGAAGCTACTGTTGAAACGTTGTTGCTGCGCCCCATTCGGCAGGAGTTGTTTGCGCTGATCGGGCTGGCACTGCTTGCCGGGCATCTTATCGGATTTATTGGATGGAGGCGATCCGTAGCACGGTTGGGATATTCCGAAACCCAACCCAGCAACAACCCACTGCCGGAAGTTTTCGGTGTAAAAGGGTGGGCTGTGGGAATTATTTGTGCACTGTTTATGAGCCTAACAGGACTATCGCTGTTAAGTGACTTGACCGGTTTTTTGGTGTTGCTGCTGTATCTGCCGGCAGGGATCGCGGGGCTGATACTCCTTCTTCGCAACGCCATGCGGCTGGGGCGCAATCGGCAGCTTCGGCCAGCATCACGGTGGAGTTTGTATGGGGCATTTCTGGCGTTGATCCTTCCAATATTGGTGTTTGTGCTTTGGGCGTTTGGGGTGATTGAATGGCATCGCCACGCGCTGATTGCTGCGGTGATTCTTTGGGGTGGCGTTCTGGCCTTTTGCATCAACCGTGCAAGCAATGGCCGCAGATAATTCTTCAGCAATGTGGATGCACCACACGGGATTCCAACGCCATTCCAAAGCGCAAAAGCAAGGGCTTCAACATCGCTGCTGAAGCCCTTGCTTTTTTTTCGGACGATCCCCACACCACACTCCAACCCCCTACTCTTTTTCTGGATGTGAGTCCCAGTAGTTGTAGTAGGTGTATTCCTCCAATCCCTTCGCGTAGGCCTCGGCAAAGCTGACCCCTTGCGGCGGGCGGAGTTGTTTGGAGCGGACCTTCTCGCGGATGATCGCCTCCATCCGGGTCTTCAAATCGCTGGGGAAGTATTGCACCAACTTCAACGCCTCCACCACGGTTGTTCCCGGCACAATTTTCTCGATGTAGAAATCTTTCGGCTCATCTTCGTCGGCGTAGATGTGGACCTCGTTGACGCGCCCGAACAGGTTGTGCATATCCCCCAGGATGTCCTGGTAGGCCCCCGTCAGAAACACCCCCAAGTAGTACGGGTCGCCATCCAACGGATGCAGCGGCAGCGATGATTCCTCCCCATCGTCGCTGATGAATTGATCCACCTTGCCGTCGCTGTCGCAGGTGATGTCAACCAGCGTGCCGCGCCGGGTTGGCTCCTCTTTCAGACGGTGAATTGGCATGATGGGGAACAACTGGTCAATCGCCCAATGGTCCATGATGCTTTGGAACACCGAGAAATCGCAGAGGTATTGATCCACCAACATCCCTTCAACATGATAGAGATCGGAAGGGAGTGATTCCTCTGGGTCCAGCTTCTTCATTGCGCGGTTCAGATGCTGCATAATCGCCCAGAAGAGCTGCTCGGTCTTCCCCTTATCCTCCAGCGAAAGATAGCCCAGCGAGAAGAGAAGATCGGCCTCGCGCCGCTTCTCGATTGCGTCGTGATAAATCTCAAGGAACCGCGCTTTCCGCTGGCCCTTCCCGGTTTTGCGGGTGTTCTTGTCGGAAAGCATTTCGTAGCTGTCGAACAGCTCGCGAACAACCGGCTGATCGTCGCCGGTGACTTCGGGAATGGCATCGGCAACGTTTTTGCGGGTGGCACTAAGCACCCCCACCACCAGCATCGAATGGTGGGCCGTCAGTGCCCGCCCGCTTTCGCTGATGATGATCGGATGGGGAACGCCTTCGATGTCGCAGATTTCCTTGATGGTATAGACCACACCGTTCACATATTCCTGAAGGGTGTAGTTGATGCTTTGCTCCAGCCCTGCTTCTGGGGAATCGTAGTTCACCCCCAAGCCGCCGCCAACATCAATGTACTTCACCCCAAGCCCCATTTTCACCAGCTTGGCATAGACGCGGGTGATCTCCTTCACCGCCGACTTCAGCGAGATAACGTCCTGGATTTGCGAGCCGATGTGGAAGTGGACCAGCTTGAAGGCATCGGTTTGCCCACGCTCGCGAAGGATAGCAATCAAGCGGAGCAGATCGGGGATGGAAACGCCGAACTTCGAGACGTCACCACCCGATTCGGCCCAACGCCCGGTTCCGCTGGTGGCAATCCGGACGCGCACGCCAAACTGGGTGGCAATCCCCATGGTGTCGGACTCGGCAATCAGTTCCTCGAACTCGCGGTACTTCTCAATAATCGGCAGGATGTTCTTCCCAAGCTGCTGCCCCATCAGGATGGACCGGATCATGGTGATGTCCTTGTAGCCGTTGCAGATCAGCAGCATGTTGTCCCGCTCAAGGTGCGCCAGCGCGGCAAACAGCTCCGCTTTGGATCCGCATTCCAAGCCAAAATTGTACTCGGCCCCGGCCTCCATAATCTCCAGCACAACTTCATGGAGTTGATTGACTTTTATGGGATAGACCCCTTGGTAAGTGTTCTCGTAATCGAACTCATCAATGGCCTTGCGGAAACTTTCGTTGAGTTCGATGACGCGGCGGCGAAGCAGGTCGTGAAAACGAATCAGCACCGGAAGCTGAACCCCACGGCGACGGATTTCCTTAATCACTTCGTGGATATCAATCTCGGTGCTTTCGCCATGGACGGGACGGACGGCAACGTGGCCCCGTTTGTTGATGCGGTAGTAGGGATAGCCCCACTTGTCAATGTTGTAAAGGAGTGCCGAGTCTTCCACGGACCATTGCGCGTCCGGTTCGTCGGGGGTTTCGGCAATGGCGGCGGTAGCCTCCAAAAGGGTCTGTTCCTTCATCCGTTCCTGTTGTGTCAGCCCTGAAAAAAGTGATTGAGAAATTGGCAGCCGTCATGGCCTGCCCGATGACGGGCGCAAAAGTAAAAGATTGGTGAGAATGGCCAATGGTACGAATCCGCCCGCGGACCTCCCGTTACGGAATCCCCGCAACCATCACCACCGATACCCCAAACCCAACTGCACCAGCAGGTGGTCCACCGCGAAGTCATTGTTCTGCAACGCCACGCTGCTGAACACCTTATTGAACGCCAGCGCGTAGCCAACCTCCGCTTGCAGCTCGATGTGGGGGGAGAAGGCGTAGCGCAACCCGGCAGCGGCGCGCAAGGCCACCGGGGTCCGCAGCGGCTCGTTGTTCTCAAAACTTCCAACGCTTGTGGTTTGCTGGCCCAGGCTATCGGTGCGGGTTATTTCGGCACGGTTGGCAACGGTGGCAACGCCGATATCAATTCCACCATCCAGATAGATGGCCCGCAACCCCTCGCCGCCAACTCCAGATTTTCCATCCCGGAATGTTTGCTCGTGAAAATAAAGGTTGCCTTGCAGGCCAATCGCCACTTGGGCCGTTTGCGCACGGTACTGCAAGGTTGGCCTTGCCGAGTTGGCTTGGTACTCGGCCAGATACTGCAACGACCCAACGTCCAGGCTAAGCCCCAGCGACTTGTTGAACGGGATCATCATCGCCACGCCCCACCGGTAGCCGGTTGCCGTGCGTGCGCTGCTGCTTGCAAAATCGCCGGTCCCTTCCCCCCCTTCGCCAACGATAATGCTGGGGAACGTTCCGCGTGGCACCGTCAGCACCGCGCCACCTTTGGCAGCAATCACCACCCCTGTTGGGCTTGCTTCGTACTTGGGAATTGGCAACGGAAGAGATTCCTCCTGGGCATAGGCATCGGCCACCGTGAGCAAGAGCGCAGAAAGAAGCAGGGAGATCGCTGGCTTTATCATCGGTTCACAAAAATCATTGAAGGGTATCGTTTCGCTTAGAATGCCACCAGTGGCATTGTCACCCCCGCGCCTTTGTAGCTGCTGGTGGAATCGTCTATCTGCAAGTATCGTGAGGTTCCGTGGTCGCCAACGGTGTCGCGTTTGAAATAATAGACCCCTGGCCCGCCAATCGCATCCACCACAATGTTGGAGTTGCTGTTCCAGTAAAAGTAGGGGGAGTGGGTGAGCGGGATATTCTGGTTGCGGGGGATCACCAGCGTGCTGCGGAACTCATCGCTTTCTTGATAGTTCGCCGTCAGGTTCAGATCGTAGCCAGTAAGGTTGGCAATGCGTGGGGTGAAGATGGTTCCGCCAGGAGCGTCGTCGTACTCGATGGTGTATTCGGCGTTGATGGCGTATTGGATTCCAAGCTCGCCGGTTGGCTCGATTCCTGCTGGCTTTCCATCAATCCCAAGCGGAGCCAGAATCCGCCACGCATGGCGGAACACCCCTTTCTGGCCCAATGGATAGCTGCGGTCGGTGCGGGCCTCCAACGTGTCAATTGCGGCCCCGTTTCGGAAGATGATGACCGGCGTCAGCAACCGGTTGCGCACCGTGGTTGATTGCAACACTTGGTCGAACACCACGGGGTTCGGGGATTCCTCCATGCAGGCGGCAAACGCCAGCCCCAGAACCACCACTGCGCAATAATAGAAACGCCTGTTCATGCTTTTTTTTGATTGGACGGAGATGATTCCAAAAACGGAATTGCGGCTTCAGTACCCTCCAATTTCCAAAGGTTTACCCCCCTTCTTCCAGCCGCTGCTTCAGCAACTGCGAAACCATTTTGGGATTGGCTTTCCCTTTCGTCAGCTTCATCGTCTCGCCAACGAAATATCCGAACAAGTTGGCCTTCCCGGCGCGGTAAGCCTCGGCCTGGCTTGGGTTGGCGGCAACCACTTGCGCCACAGCTTCCTCCAAAAACGCGGTGTCGCTTACCTGCACAAACCCTTTCTCCTCGCTGATCTCCTTCGCCGATTTTGGCGAGGCCAACATCTCCGCAAAAATGTCTTTCACGTTCTTTGAGCTAACCACGTCGTCGGCGAACAACTCCACCAACTCCGCAAGCCGTTCGGGGGGGATGCTGAACTGGGTGATCTCCACTTTCTGCTCCCCCAGCACCCGCAGGACCTCGGTCATCATGATGTTGCTGGCAATCTTGAACCGCTCGGGCGATTGCTGCCGCAGCCCCCGGCAAACGCCCTCGAAGTAATCCCCTAACTCGCGGGTTTCCGTCAGGATTGCAGCATCGTACAGTGGCAATCCATACTCGGTGGCGAACCGTTTTTTGCGGGCAATGGCAAGCTCCGGCAGCGCGCTGCGGATTTCCTCAATCATCTCCTCGCCAATCACCAACGGGACAAGGTCCGGCTCGGGGAAGTAGCGGTAATCGTGGGCGAACTCCTTGCTTCGCATTGCGCGTGTGCTGCGGGTTCCCGCGTCCCACAGGCGGGTCTCCTGGGCAATCGTCTGGCCCGATTCAATGGCCGCAATCTGCCGCGCAATCTCGTACTCAATCGCCTTCTCCACGTTGCGGAAGGAGTTCAGGTTTTTCACCTCGGTCTTCACCCCAAACGCTTCGGCACCGCGCCGCCGCACGCTGATGTTGGCATCGCAGCGGAGCGCGCCTTCCTCCATGTTGCCGGAGCAAATTTCCAAGTAGGTGACGATGCTCTTCATCTGCATCAGGTAGCTGTAGGCCTCGCTGGCCGAACGGAGGTCCGGCTCGGAGACGATTTCGATCAGCGGTGTTCCGGCGCGGTTCAGGTCCACAAGAGTGTTGGTGATGTCAAGGTCGTGGATAGATTTCCCTGCATCCTCCTCCATGTGGATACGGGTGATGCCGATTCGTTTGGTTGCGCCGCCATCCAGCTCAATCTCAATCCATCCATCGTAGCAGATCGGCTCGTCCGATTGGGAAATCTGGTAGCCTTTGGGAAGGTCCGGATAGAAGTAGTTTTTGCGTGCGAACCCGCATCGGCGGCGGATTTGGGAGTTGGTGGCCAGGCCCATCCGAATGGCGAACTCCACCACGCGGCGGTTCAGCACCGGAAGCGTCCCCGGGTGGCCAAGCACAACGGGGTCGGTGTTGGTGTTGGGCCATGGACCGGCCTGGGTTGCGGCGCGGCTGAACGCTTTGGTGTTGGTAAGAAGCTGCGCGTGAATCTCCAAGCCAATCACCGGCTCGTAGGCGGCAATCAGTTCTGGCGTTAGCGGAAGGGTTGCTGTGTCGGTCATAAATCTCTGCATGGATCGGTGCTGGGGATAACCATGGATGCCTCCAGTTGATGCCCCGTGCGCAAGCTACCACAAAACGGCAGTTCGGTGGAACCGCCGCACAGAACGGAAAAAGCCGACTGCGTTGCGGCAGCCGGCTTTGTGCGCTCCTGAGGTAGGACTTGAACCTACGACCCTCTGATTAACAGTCAGATGCTCTAACCAACTGAGCTACTCAGGAATCAAATGGGCTGCAAATATAGCCCCACAATCAGCCCACGCAAACGTTTTTTTTGAAGAGATAAACTTTGAAAGATTTAGGGGATTGCGGCGGCAATTCGGCGGATACTGGCGCGAACCGAAACGTAACCGATCTTCCGTTGAAGGTATCCTACTGCGGCAAGGCTTGGTAACGGTTTTTTGAATCGGCTTTTCTTCATTAACATTGCAATCGATTTCCTGCTGGCAAAGAATCCGACCGCGTTTGCAACCATTCCGAAGCCGCGATTCCGTGCGACACGATGCCTACTCCTTTTCTGCGAACCATGTGCGTATGATTGAACAGTACCTACGACAACGCCGTTTCTTTCTCCTGCCGTTGCTGCTGCTGGCAATGGCCGCCACGCCGGCACAGGCCCAGCGGGAATGGAATATCTGGTACTTCGGCGAGTATGCCGGGGTTGATTTCAACACGGGGCTGCCGGTTGCGCTTGGCAACGGGATGATGCGCCAGCTGGAAGGCTGCGCCAGCATTGCCCACCCTCGCACCGGCAAACTACTGTTTTACACCAGCGGCGACACGGTCTGGAACGCCCTGCACCGCCCAATGCCGAACGGATGGAAACTGAAATCCTCGGCCCCAAACTGGACAAGCTCGCAATCGGCAATCATCGTCCCCTACCCGCGCGACACCAACCGCTACTTCATCTTCACCGCCGACTGCGGCGAGTACTGGGACGGCTCGCATCCCACCACCGGCATCAGCTACTCCATCGTGGATATGCGTGCCGACAATGGCTTGGGGGATGTTGTGGTGAAGAACGTCAACATCATGCCGAAGGCCACCGAGAAATTGGCATTCACACGCCACGCGAACGGGCGCGATTTCTGGGTGGTGGTCCATGAGTTCGGCAACCAAAATTTCTGGTCCTTCCTTGTCACCCCGGCTGGCGTTAATCCCACCCCGGTGATCTCCACCACCGGCTATCCCCATGCTGGCGACCCGTTCAACAACATCGGGGTGATGAAGATTTCGCCAAACGGAAAGAAGCTGGCGCTGGCAATCTGGTACGAAGGGGTGGCCGAGCTTCTTGATTTCAACAACCGCACCGGCCAGGTCAGCAACCCCATCCAACTCCCCACCGATGGCCTTGAATATGGCCTCAGCTTCTCCCCCGACAACAGCAAACTCTACGTCAGCCGCGCCAATCGTTCGGGGAGCGCGATTCATCAATATGACATCAGCAGCAACTCCCCCCTGCTGATTATCGCCTCGCGGATCAAGATTGCCGACTTTGCGCCGAACGAGTTAGGCGATCTGCAAATCGGTCCCGATAGAAAGATCTATGTGGCCCAGGGGAACAGCGTCTGGCTGGGGGTGATCCACTCGCCAAACGCAGGGGGATTGGGGTGCAACTACCAAGCCAACGGGGTGATGCTGGCGGTCTCCAGCAACATCCGCCGCGGCAGCTATCTGGGGCTGCCGAACGTGCTGCTTACGGACCCCGCCGGAATTGACCCGCAGCTTGTTCCGCCGGTGGCACGATTCACCCCAAGCCGCCAAGCAATTTGCGCCGGCGAGTCTATCACCTTCACCGATCTGTCGCTGGAAAATCCAACATCGTGGCAATGGTTTTTCCCTGGGGGATCGCCCGCGGTTTCTTCCGAGCAACATCCGCAGAACATTGAGTACTCCACCCCCGGGGAGTATGAAGCGATGCTGGTGGCATCCAGCCCAAAAGGGACCGACACGGCGCGGATCCAGATCACCGTAAACCCGCTTCCAGCCATTGCCGTTGGGAACGGTGCGCAGGAAGTGAGCATCTGCGCCGGAAGCTCTATCCAGCTGAACGCCACCGGTGGAGTCTCGTTCCAGTGGAGCCCTGCCCAGGGGCTAAGCTGCACCGATTGCCCCAACCCGATTGCCCGCCCAACCGTGACGACAACGTACACCCTGACCGCCGTCAACCAGTTCGGCTGCCGTGCCAACGATAACATCACCGTGAAGGTGCTGCCAACCCCGGTGGCCGCTGCCGGACCCGATCAAACAATCTGCCGCGCAGCCAGCACGGTGCTGGAAGGTTCGGGGAACGGAAGCTACCAGTGGAGCCCCGCCGAAGGGTTAAGCTGCACCGATTGCGCCCAGCCGGTGGCAACTCCATCGGTATCCACCACCTACCGATTGATCGTCACCAACGCCGAAGGGTGCAGCGATACCGATGAGGTGAACGTCACCGTGCTTCCCGCGCCAAGCGTCACTGCCGGTCCCGACACCGCCGTTTGCCCAGGAACCCCGGTGCAGCTGACCGTGACCGAAGGGAAAGAATACCGCTGGAGTCCGGCTGCCGGGCTAAGCTGCACCGATTGCCGCCAACCAATCGCGACCCCCGACACCACCACCACCTACACCGTCCAAGTGACCGACGGCGCAGGATGCCCGGGCGTTGGGACCGTCACCATCACCACGCGACCCCACCCCGACGTTGATGCCGGGGCGGCGCTGACGATCTGCGAAGGGGATAGCATCCGGCTTGAACCATCCGGCGCAGCCCGCTACACGTGGCAACCTGCCCAGGGGCTAAGCTGCACCGACTGCGCAAACCCAATGGCCAAACCGGCGCAAACCACCATCTACACCGTCACCGGCTACGACGCAAGTGGATGCTGGGACACCGACACGATCACCGTGGCAATCAACCCTGCGCCGGCAATTCTTCATGCCCATATTGAGCGGCATTACCGGCCATACCCTGGCACACGAATCAACGTGCCGATCGTGATAGATGAATCGTTGGATGGCGCGGGCGTAACGGAGATCATCGTCACGGTGAACTTCGAGCCTGCAATGCTGCAACTGGTGAACGGAGGCGTTGGCCTTACCAACACCTTGCTGGCCGGGACGCTGTTGGATGGATGGTTGGCAATCCCGCTGGACACCGCCAATGGGAAGTATCGGGTTCGCTTGATTGCTCCGCCGGGTCAAACGCTTGGCGGCGGCGCGGGCGCGCTGCTGAAGCTGAGGTTCCAAACCTACTTGGGCTATCCACCAACCAGCGAGCTACCGTTCGACATTGAGTTGGTGGGGGCCGGCTGCACGCGGGTGATAACCTCCCCTGGCTTTGTGAAATTGGATTCGGTGTGCGGGCTAAACTTGCGGCTGATTACCATCGGCGTTGATGATTACGCGTTGGACCAGAACCGCCCCAACCCCTTCAATCCAACCACCGACATCCCGTTCTCGCTTGGCTTAGATGGCCCAACGGAACTGACCATCCATGATGCCAGCGGAAGGGAAGTTGCAACGCTGGTGAAGCAACACCTTTCCCCCGGGAAGTACCAAGTCACGTGGGACGCAACCGGATTCCCAAGCGGCCTATACTACTGCCGCCTTACCAGCGGACACTGGAACAAAGTCCAAACCATGATGCTGGTGAAGTAAGGGCGAAGGCTCCGGTGAATCGGAGCACTGTTGGCAGGCTAAAGACTTGTTCTCAATTCCGACTGAGTCGGGGCCGCTACCTGACTAGGGGATGGCCGCCAGAAGGGTAGCCGTCCCAACCTTCGTCGGGATTGATAAAAGATCTGTAGCCTTTGACACCACCTCAGTCGGCAGCGCGTTGCCACCTGCTCCTTCAAGATAGAGACTGCTCTTCCATCATCCTGCTTCGATCATTCGGGCAACAGTGGTAGATTGGCGGCCCGATCCACAATAGTTTCCAACAACCTCCTGAACACACACACCGTATGGAAGCAAAGCAGAACAGTGTTTTCAAATTCATGCAGCAGCAGGACACGCAGTTTGTGATCCCTGTCTATCAGCGCAACTACGACTGGCGGAACGAGCAATGCCAGCAATTGATGAAGGACATTCTTACCGTTGGAGCCGCCAGCGAGACACAAAGCCACTTTGTGGGAAGCGTCGTTTATCTGCAAACCAGCATCACCAGCAACCCCACCTTCCTCACCATCATTGATGGCCAGCAACGGCTAACCACCCTGACGCTTATCTGGATTGCCTTGCAACGCCGGGCGCACGAATGGGGGAACGAACGAATGGCCGATGAGATCCGCAAAAAGTTCCTGATTAACGAGTACCAAGATGAGGGAGCCAGAATGAAATTGCGTCCCATCAAAAAGGACGAACGCGCACTCCGCTACCTTTTGGGCAGCGACCGTTCCGAATGGACCGGAGGCTTCTCCCGGCTGATCGAAAACTTCCAATACTTCTACAACAGCATCACCCTTGAGGCGCTTCAGACCGTGCGGAAAGGGGTGGAGAAGTTGGTGTTTATTGATGTGGCGTTGGAACGTGGGAAGGATGACCCGCAACGCATCTTCCAAAGCCTGAACTCAACCGGATTGGACCTTAGCCAAGCGGACCTTATCCGCAACTACGTGCTGCTGGACCTTGACCCAAAAAAGCAGGATGCCATCTACGAAAACTACTGGGCCAAGATCGAGGAGAACACGCAGGAACAGAACCGCAAAGAATCGCGCCTCTCCGACTTCATCCGCGACTATCTCACCTTCAAATTCCGCGACATCCCGAACAAGGATAAAGTGTTCGTCACCTTCAAGGCCAAGTACCCAATCAACAACGAGGTGGAGTTGGAGGCATTGCTGCAAGATTTACGCAGCTACTCGGTCTGGTACGGCAGGTTACTCAACCCGCAGACCGAGCCGAACGAGGCGATTCGCGAAGGGCTGCATCTTATCAACCGGGTTTCCACAACGGTGGCTTATCCATTTTTGCTGGAGGTTTTTCGCGATTACAGCGACGGCAAAGGGAAAATCTCGGCAGAAGAGGTGGTGCGGGTGTTGGAGCTTGTGCAATCCTTCACCTTCCGGCGGTTCCTGTGCGACCTTCCCACCAACGCCTTGAACAAAATTTTTGCCACGCTTTACCGCGACGTTCTTCCCGACCAATATCTTCCATCGCTAGAGGCCTCGCTGGTGCAGCGGCAAGGGAAGCACCGTTTCCCAACCGATGATGAGATTGAGCGGCAGATAGCCGTGAAGGATATGTACAACGTTAAATCGCACAACCGGACCTACTTCTTTGAGCGTTTGGAGAACCACGGCCAACGAATCAAGGCGCAGGTGGAGGGGAATTCCGATGTGACGATCGAGCATATCTTCCCGCAACGCCCGGGAGCAGAGTGGGAGAAGGAGTTAGGAGCAGAGTTGGAGGAGATGAAGTCGCTGATGAACACCGCCGCGAACCTTACCCTGTCGGCGTTTAACTCATCGCTTAGCAACCGTCCCTTCCGCGAAAAACGGGATATGCCGGAGAAGGGCTACAAAGCCAGCACACTCCGGTTGGATAAATTCTTGGCGAATCTTGAGCGTTGGGATCTGGATGCGTTGCAGCAGCGGCGGCAGCAGATTATTGATCGCTGCAAAATCATCTGGAGCTATCCGCAAGAAGCGGCAAATGCAATCTCAGCCGAACAACAGCTGAGATTAGGATTAGAGTTCGACATCCTTGACATTGCCCCCGACGATGCAACCAGCAAGAAAATAGCATGGGCTTCGTTCGAGGGGAAGGTGCTGGAGTCGCCAAGTTATCGTGAACTGTACCTGCATGTCTGTAGGGTGATGTTCCAGCGCGAGCCGCACATCTTTTTCAACTTGGATCGCCAGGGGAAGTTGTGGGTGCGCAGCGATCCACGATTCTTCAGAACTCCAATGAAAATCAGCGACACGTATTACGTGGAGGCGAACCTTTCGGCTCGTGATATCATCCTCCGCATCCAGGCCATTCTTGAAGCGTGCGAAACGGACGACCAGCTTATCCTGCAATTCGAGTCGTGACCAAAACGGGTGGGCGGGCGCGTGCTGCGTGCCCGCCCGCCGGCGTTAATTCCTGATATACCACACCCCGTCAACCTGCTCCCAAATAATCCGCAACTTCCCCCCGGTTGCGCCAGGAATGGCGAAGGTGGCGGTGTGTTCCTGCTTGTTCATCTTCGGCTTGCGCCCTTTGATTTTTTTCAGGACACCCAGCAGCCGCCCTGCTTTTTCTTCGGCAAACGCAGCGGCGCATTGCTCCACCGTCTGGCAATCTTTCAGCAACGCATCCATATCCGCCGGGCGAACATATCGGCGGATGAAGGGGACGTACTCCTTGGCTTCCAGCATTGCAATCGCCTGGGCCATTGCGGTCTTCAGCGATGCCAGCGCGGTATCCCGTTTTGCTTCTGCGTGTGGGTTGCGCCCGCCGGCCGCCGCCGCCAACGCGGGCATGGCCAAGAAGATCACCGCTACCAGCAGGGACGATTTTAAGCGATTCATTTTTGATGATTGTTTGGGTTGTTGATCTGTTTGTGAAAAGTCTGGATTTCTCACGTCTGAATCACCCCGGGGTTGAATGCCGGGATTTCGTGGTTGTGGCTGGCCATGGATAACCCGCGGGAGATGATCTGCCGGGTTTGGCGCGGGTCCACAATGCCATCCACCCAAAGGCGTGCGGCGGCGTACAGGGGGTGGGTGGTGGCGTTGTACCGTTCCTGAATTTCCCGCAGCAACGCTTGCTGTTCTTCGGTGCTGATGGTTTTCCCCTCCTTCTCAAGCTGCGCCAGTTTGATCGTCAGCATGGTTTTGGAGGCTTGCGCGCCACCCATCACCGCAATGTTCGCGCTTGGCCAGGCGTAGATCAGCCGGGGGTCGTACGCCTTGCCGCACATGGCATAGTTTCCGGCCCCGTAGCTGTTGCCGATGATGAACGTGAACTTCGGGACGGTGGAGTTGCTGACGGCGTTGACCATCTTCGCGCCATCCTTGATGATCCCCCCTTGCTCGGCCCGGGTTCCAACCATGAACCCGGTGACATCTTGCAGGAACACCAGCGGGATTTTCCGTTGGTTGCAGTTCAGGATGAAGCGTGCGGCTTTGTCGGCGCTGTCGCTGTAGATCACCCCACCAATCTGCATCTCCCCCCGCTCGGTCCGGACGATGTTCCGGTTGTTGGCAACGATTCCCACCGCCCATCCATCAACCCGTGCGTAGCCGCAGATGATGGTTTTGCCGTACTCCGCTTTGTACTCGTCAAACTGGGATTCATCAATCAGCCGTGCAAGCAGTTGGTAAGTGTCGTAGGGGCGGGTGCGGTCGTGGGCAATCGCGGCGAACAGGTCATCTTCCGGGAAGGCTGGCAGCTGTGGCGTGGCGCGGTCGAACAGGTTCCGCTTGCCAAGCGTTGGGCTGAATTTGCCAACCAGCGAGCGGATCATGGAGATTGCTTCGGGGTCATCCTTCGGGCGGTAATCCGTCACGCCGCTGATGGAGCAGTGCATCCGCGCACCGCCAAGCTCCTCGATCTCCGCCTTCTCCCCAATCGCCGCCTGCACCAACGCCGGTCCCGCCAAAAAAAGGGAGCCATTCCCTTCCACAATCAAGGCTTCGTCGGACATAATCGGCAGGTAGGCCCCGCCGGCAACGCAGGGTCCCATGATGCAAGCAATTTGTGGGATGCCCATGCTGCTCATCACGGCGTTGTTCCTAAACTGCCTGCCGAAATGCTCTTTGTCGGGGAAGATTTCATCCTGCATCGGAAGGAAGACCCCTGCGCTGTCCACAAGGTAGATCACCGGAAGGCGGTTCTCGATGGCGATTTCCTGCGCCCGCATATTCTTCTTGGCGGTGAGGGGGAACCAGGCCCCCGCTTTTACGGTGGCATCGTTGGCAACAATCATGCACTCGCGCCCCTCCACAATTCCAACGCCAGCAACCACCCCTGCCGAGGGCGCGCCCCCTTCTTCTTGGTAGAAACCGTGGGCGGTGTGAAGGCCGATCTCCATGAACCATGTGCCGGGGTCAATCAGCAGGTTGATCCGTTCGCGGGCGGTGAGCTTCCCTTTTTTGTGGAGCCGCTCGGCCGCTTTTGCGCCGCCGCCGGCGCGTGTGCGTTCGTCGGCAGCAAGGATGTCGTCAAGCAGTGCGCGGTTGGTCTGGTCGTTCTTCTGGAATGCAGGTGTTTGCTGCAGAGGGGAGCCGATAAGCATGAATGATGCGTTGGTAAAAATTGCGTGTTATGGTTGTTGGAGAACTATGGTATGGGAGAAGATTGTCTGTTTGCTGCGTCAGAAGGGGAGGCCTTTTCGTAGGCTTCGGATTCCCTTCATCATTTTGTCGTAATCAGCATGGGAGCCGATCCATATCCAGAGGAAGGTGCGTGGTTTGTTGGGAATAAAACCGCCAACGGCCCGCCATGCTATCCCAACCCGTACAGACCACAAGGGTGGAACCACTGGCTTGAAATCCAAGGAAGGGTGGCGAGGGTTTGCAAGCCATAGCCGATAGTTCGCCCGGGCCAATCGGCGCACCTCGGGAGGGAGTTAAAGATACAATCGCTTGAATTGGGCCGATCGGCGTGAGATCAGCCGGGTGGATGGAGTAATCATCCAAACCCACCTTCTTCCGTTTCGCCCCGATGGTATGCTTTTAGCGCATCTTGCCACATCAATTCCAGAAGCACCTTGGAGTCATCCGATTGCAGCAGTGCATCAAATTCGTCGTCAATCGGCTGGCGTTCTGGGTTTGGTGCGATCGGCTCTTGCGGCGGCGTATTCTTGCGAGGCGGTTGTGTGCGTGCTGTTGGCATTGCTAATCTTCTCTCTCTTTCTGGTACATGACGCTGTCCTGAAAATAACACACGGCGTGCGGAAAAGTTGAGGTCCTTCTTCGCCCTTACATTGGCTTGGCCGAATGCTGTTGAAACCGCTGGTAAGCTGATGCCTCCGGTTGTCAGCCTGCTTCCCCGCTGGGGTGGTTATCGGCGGTGGATGGCGGTTGGTTGTTCTGCTGGGCCTGAGCCGCTTGCTCGGCCTGAGCTTCCTGCGCTTCCTGTTCTGCCCGCTCGGCGGCTTTTCCCCACAGGTCCACCACCATCTCCAATTGGTCCAAACATTCCTCAAGCGTTTCGGCCCGCGCAACGTACCCTGGAAGCGATGAGACCTCGGCAGTATAACCCCCTTCTGGGGCACCGTAAATGATAACTCGGGGATGTGGTTTACGGCTCATTGCTGGCCCTCTCATCAAACAGTTTTTTTGCGATTGCGTGAACGAAGTTCTTTTGAAAAACGCGGGCAAGTTGATGAACCCTTGCCAGCCTGCAATCCTTTGGTGCAGCTATCGTGGAGATGCCAAACTCCATGTTCGCATTCGCTCAATGGCGGCTTCAGTGGTGAGTAAAGGCTGATCCGTCGGCTGGGCGGTTTGCAGCCAAAGGTTCATCACTATCTCCAATTCCTTCATGCACTCCTCAATCGTTTCCCCCTGGGCAAGGCATCCCGGAAATGACGGTATCTCCGCTGTGTATCCCCCTTCTGGCGCAGGGTAGATGATGACTGGATGGTTGATGTTCTGGCTCATTGCTGGCCCTCTAATCAAACAGTTTTTTTGCGATTGCGTGAACAGCCCCCCGCCAACCAGTGGCCACCTGCGGCCAGGAAGCTCAGACCACTGGCAGGCCGGTTTTGGAAATCCCGGCAAGGCCGCCGCTGACTTCGGTGAAGTTATGCACCCCGCGGGCTTTCAGGATTGAGGCGGCCATCATCGAGCGGTAGCCGCCGGCGCAGTGGAGATAGAAATGCCCGTTGGGGTCCATGCCCGCGGTCCAGTCGTTGATGAAATCAAGCGGCTTGTTTGTTGCCTGGGCAAGGTGTTGCGCCTGGAACTCGCTTTCGCGGCGGACATCAATCACCTGATCCTCCCCAAGTTTCACGCTGGCGGCGAACTCCTCGGGCAGAACCCGATGGACGGTATCCACCTCCTTCCCCGCATCGCGCCAAGCATTGAACCCGCCGTGGAGGTGGCCCAACAAGTTGTCGAATCCAACGCGGGCCAGGCGCATGGCGGTCTCTTCTTCGCGCCCATCTTCGGCCACCAGCAGCAGCGGCTGGCGAACGTCGGCAATCAACGCGCCAACCCACGGGGCGAACTGCCCATCAAGGCCAATATTCACCGAGCGCGGAATGAACCCGGCGGCGAACTGATCGGCGGGGCGCGTATCCAACACAAGAGCCTCCCCGGCTTCGGCCAGCTCCTGGAATTGCTTTGGGTTCAGCGGGCGCATGCCGTGGTTCATCACAATGTCAATGCTTTCGTAGCCCCGCTTGTTCATCATCACGTTCATCGGGAAATACGCCGGCGGCGGAAGCAGCCCGTCGGTGACGGCAGCGATGAACTCCTGGCGTGAGCTTTGGCGCAGGGCGTAGTTGGTCTCCTTCTGGTGGCCCAACGTGTCCACCGTCTCCTTCATCATGTTTTTGCCGCACGCGCTTCCGGCCCCGTGCGCGGGGTAGATCAGCAGGTCGTTGGGGAGCGGCATGATCTTGGTCATCAGCGAATCGTACAGCAGCCCGGCAAGCTCTTCCTGGGTCATATGGGCGGCTTTTTGGGCAAGATCGGGGCGGCCAACATCCCCCAAAAACAGGGTGTCGCCGGTGAAGAGTGCTTGCTCGTTCCCGTCGCCATCCCGAAGCAGGTAGCAGGTGGATTCCAGCGTGTGGCCCGGGGTGTGAAGCGCGGTGATGGTGAACTCGCCAACGGTGAACGATTCGCCATCGGTGGCAATGTGGGCGGGGAACTCCGGCGCGGCGTTCGGGCCATAGACAATCGTGGCTCCGGTCTTGCGTGCAAGGTCCACGTGGCCGCTAACGAAATCGGCGTGGAAGTGTGTCTCGAACACATACTTGATTTTCACGCCGTCGCGCTCGGCACGGCGGATGTACGGCTCAACCTCGCGCAGCGGGTCAATGATTGCCCCCACGCCGTTGGAGTGGATGTAATACGCGCCTTGTGCCAGGCATCCGGTGTAGATCTGCTCGATGTTCATGGTTGTGCTTCTATGAGAATTATTCGCTGTTTGATTGGACGCATTTCCAAGTTGTCCCGACGTAGTCGGGGTAGCGGCCCCGATCTTTATCGGGGTCCTGTCTTTTTTCGGAGCCAGACGCCGAAGGCTAAAGACCTTTTATCAACCCCGACGGAGGTCGGGGCGGCTACCTAGTTGCGCAGGCTGGCGTGCTGCGGCATTCACAACTGGTTCAGTAGCAGTTCCCTGACGATGATGTACGTCCCCACCGTCAGCACGAACCACCCGAACGCTGGCTTCAACTTCTCATTGCTTACGTGGCGCGAGGCCGCGGTCCCGGCAAGAATTCCAACCGCAGCAATGCCGCTTAGGGTCAGCAGCAAGGGCCAATCCAGGCTGGGATTTTTTGCAATGCTGCTGGCAAACCCCACCGATGCGTTCAGGGCGATGATGGAGAGTGACGTGCCAACCGCTTGTTTCATTGGCAGCCCGGCCATCAGCACCAGCGCGGGGATAATCAGGAACCCGCCGCCGGCCCCCACCAGCCCCGTGATTGCGCCCACCAGCAACCCTTTCAGCGCAACGCCCCAGTAGTTGTGGCTTCCGTCGGTGACGGAGTGGAGCGGGTGGTGGCCATGCTCCTGGCGTTGCAGCATTTTCGTGGCCGACATCAGCATCAGCACGGCAAACAGCAGAAGCAGGGCGATAGATTTCGTGAGCGCGAATCCGCCAGCCGTAAACAACGTGGCGGGGATAGCCGGAACCACCAGCGAACGCACCACCCACACACTGGCCACCGACGGCACGCCGAACATCGCCGTAACGCGCCAGTTGATGTTCCCAAGCCGGAAGTGCGCAACCGCCCCGAACAAGCTGGTCATCCCAACAATGAACAGCGAGTACGTGGTTGCCGGCAACGGGTCAACATGGAACAGATAGACCAACACCGGAACCGTGAGAATGGACCCGCCACTGCCAATCAGCCCCAGCGATATGCCAATGGCTGCGGCGCTGATGTAGCCAGCAAGTTCAAGCGGATGGACCATGCGGAACGTTGATTACAGAGATTGATACCGAAAGCGCGTGGGAACAAACCCCGCCCCCATTCTACCGCGACCCCATCACGATTTTCCCCGTCATCGTCGCGCTGCCGCGAAGGTACTCCACCTCCACCTCCTGCTTCGGTTTGAACTGGCCCAGGGCATCGGTGTAGTCGTAGATGTTGGCGATCTCTTTCCCCCCCAATTTCACAATCACATCGCCCCCTTTCAGGCCCGCCGTTGCTGCCGGTCCGCCATCGCTAACGCCGCTTAGCCGCAGGCCTTTCCCCTCGAACGCGTAATCGGGGATGGTCCCAACATAAACCTTGAAGCCGCTTCCCGAACGTGGCGTTTGGGTGGCTTGCGCTTTGGTGAACGCCGGGCGTTGGTCCATCGCATCCACCGCCGAAACACTCTGGGCAACCAGCTCCACAATCTGCTTCAATCCTGGGTAGTTCACCTTCTCCCACGTGTCGCTTGGACGGT
Source organism: Chlorobiota bacterium (assembly GCA_016710285.1). Lineage (NCBI taxonomy): Bacteria > Pseudomonadati > Chlorobiota > Chlorobiota bacterium. The sequence goes on from JADJXR010000001.1 coordinate 872,462, forward strand.
GGTAATCTTTGTGGAGATTGGTGAAATAAAAGAGCACCGGAATATCCTTGGCGTAGAAGCTGGAGTGGTCGCTTGGGCCGAAGCCATCCGGCACTAACTTCAGCGTGAAGCGGTCGCGGTTCAGCCGTTTCACCATTGGCTCCCATTCGGGTGAGGTCCCAATGCCGTGCATCACCAACGTGTTGCTGTCCAGCCGCCCAATCATATCCATGTTCACCATCGCCACCACGTTCTGGATTGGATAGGGGAAGTTGGCAACCAATGCTGCGGACCCCAACAGCCCTTCCTCCTCGGCATTGAACCCGCAGAACACCAGTGTCCGCCGGTTCCCCCCTTTCTTGGCGAAGTATTCCGCAAGGGCCAGCACGCCGGCGGTTCCGCTTGCGTTGTCGTCGGCACCGTGGTGGATTGCCGAGTCGTGGTTGTGGGCAAGGGAACCTTCGCCCCCCCAGCCCAAATGGTCGAAATGCCCGCCAATCACCACCACTTCATCTTTCAATTTGGGGTCGGTTCCTGGCAGCACGCCGATCACGTTCGGGATGCTGTCGCGGTTCACCCGAAGGTCCACATTCAGGTCCGCACGCCAGCCGGAGATTGGGAAGGAGTTGGGCCGTTTCAGCGAGTCAATCTGCAGCTGCACTTCTTTCAGCGGCTGCTCCTGCGGGTCGCGGACATCGTCAAACGCGGGGCTGGTGGCGAACAACACCGGCAGCCCGAAGTTGCTGCCGGCGCGCTCCAGCATCAGCGGGTAGAGCTTCTGCTCCTCGTTCGGCTGGTTGATAACAATCAACGCCGTGGCCCCGTGGCTTCGCGCTGCGCGAACCTTTGCCATGAACGACATATGCTCGGCAAAACTGCTGTGGGGGTTGTTTCCGTCGGGGCCGTAGCGCATTGCCACGGCAATCTTTCCGTTGACGTTCACGCCGGCGTAGTCGTCGTGCTTTGCTTCCGGGTTGGTGATGCCGTAGCCAACAAACACCAGGTCCCCCTGGACGCTTCCAACCGAGCTGAAGCCCATTGGGTTGTATTCCGTGCCAAGCTGCAGCGGGCGCACACCGTTGGCATTCAGCAGAAGCAGTTGCGTCCGGTCGCCAAGCTCCACCCCGGTGGTGTAGCTGAACCGGTGGAAATAATTCTGCAACCCTGGCGCGTTCCGAAGGCCCACGGCGCGGAACCGTTCGGCAAGGAACTCCGCAGCTTTCAGGTTGGCGGGCGTGGCGGCGCGGCGACCTTCCAGAGCGTCGCTGGCCAGATATTTCACATCATCGCGAAGCTGGTCTTCGGAGATTTTTTGCGCGGCAACGCTTCCGGCAGCAATCAGGCTGACGAACGCGGCGGCAATGGCAATGCGTATTCTGGGCTGAAGCATTTGTACAGATTTTTTTGGATCCGCGGCTGCGGATGATGATTGAGTAGATAGCTGGAAGGCAAAGTCGCGTTGAATTTTCAGTTGAATTTCCAGTTGGAATTTTCAATGGCGGCGGAGCTGCGTGCCAGGCATCCCCGCCTACTCCACTTTTTTCGGGGCCAGAAGTTCCTGCAACACCTCGGTCGCGTGGGCGGCCACGTGGACCTGCTCCCAAACTTTGCTGATGATCCCTTCTTTATTGATGAGGAACGTCACCCGTTTTGGCCAGCCGTTGTTGACCGGTACGCCGTACGCGGCGCAGATTTCGCCGCCGCTATCCACCAGCAACGGGAAGTTCAGGCTGAATTTTTCCGTGAAGGCCTGGTGCGACGATTGGTCATCCAAGCTCACGCCAAAGATGACGGTGTCGGCAGCGTCGTACTCCGGTTTTGCGTCGCGGAATCCGCAGGCTTCGCGGGTGCAGCCCGGGGTGTCGTCTTCTGGATAGAAAAAGAGCACCACATTGTTCGATCCTTGAAAATGGCTGAGCGTTACCACCGTTCCATCGGTTGTGGTTGCGGTGAAATCTGGCGCGGGAACTCCTTCTGGTATCATTCGATTCTCCTATCGGTCGGTTTGTTGTACGTTCGCGGTGGGCCGGATGGGGCCGCGTGCGGCAACGAAGGCAGTGTGGAAGAAAACATTGTGAGGAAAGCGGGTACGAAAGTAACCACTGCCGAACTTCAACGAAACGCCGCCCCCCCGCCAACCACGAACTGCAACAACTCCCCAGGGGTTACAACCAAGCTGCGGGCCGTCTGTCGGGTAGGGCAACAACAACAATGGGGGATTGCTCCCCGCGCCTGATTGGCCAGCAACTTCGCAACAACCAGCACCTGATAACCGGGTTCCATTATGAAGATGCCGATGAATATGAACATCAACAAACTCAGCCGTTGGCTGCTTCTTCTTTCACCACTCCTGTTTGCATTCACCATACCGATGGACGACGACAACTTCAACTTCTACCTTTCTACCGAGCGGGTCTTCAGCCCTTCGGAAGGGGGGATCAGCGTACGCCTTAGCGGGCAGATGCAGCGGTCCACCACCTTCGAATTCAAAGCCTATCGCGTCACTGATCCAGTGGAGTTCTTCCTTGCCCAGAAAGACCCACACACTCTGGACCTGGGTGACGACGACGACAGCACACAATCCAAACGCCGCCGCCCAATTTGGAGCAAGTACAAGGTTGCTGCCGAGTGGGAACAGACCATCAAGGCCAGCAAGTACCATTGGTTCAACGAGACGGTGAATGCCCCGCTGCGGGAAAGCGGAGTCTATTTGGTGGTGGCCACCGCACGCGAAAAACAGGCCGTTGCGGTGCTGATCATCAGCAACCTGGGAATGATTACCAAGCAAGCCGATGGGACCGCCCTTGCCTTCGTGATGAACCGCGCCAACGGCCAACGGGAAACCAACGTCCCGCTCACCTTCGTCCGCCACGGCAAAACGGTGGCCACCGGCAACACCGGCGCAAGCGGCTTTGCGCAGGCCTCCATCCCCGACCTTTCACAACAAACCGACGGCGACGATGAACCCTACTACTGGCGATATGGAAACGGCCTTGTGGTGATGGGGGAACAGAACGGTGAGTTCGTCATCTCCGACTCCTACTTCTACGGCTACCGCCGCGGGCAGAGCAACGTCCAAACGTACTTGCACACCGACCGGCCCGTCTATCGCCCGGCGCAGAAGGTCTATTACCGTGGCATTGCACGCAGGGTCCAGCCGGACGGGACGTTCACGCTGGCGGCAACCAACGACACCGTCAGCGTCACCGTGAACGACTCACGCGGGACCACCATCAAGCGCGACACGCTGACCCTGAGCGACTTCGGCACCTTCTCCGGCGAGCTAACGCTGGGCGACGAGCCGCCGCTTGGAAGCTACTCCATCCAAACCACCATCAACGGGTCCGATGGCTATTTCACCTTCGAGGTGCAGGAGTACAAAAAGCCGGAGTACGAAGTGGCCGTGGCAACCGACAAAGTACAGTACACCCGTGGCGACAAGATCACCGCAACGGTGAAGGCCGATTACTACTTTGGCTCACCCGTTGCCGAAGGGGAAGTGGAGTACCGCATCTACCGCTCGCGCTACTGGCGGCCCTGGTGGTACCGGACCGAGTGGGCCTATCTCTACGACGAAGAAACGAGCTTTCCGCAGTACGGGATGGAGATGGTCCACAACGGCAGCGGAACGCTGAACAGCGATGGAACCTTCACCATTGACTACTCCACCGACGGCAAGGCCGATCAAGATTACGTCTATCAGGTCCAAGCCACCGTTGTGGATGCCAGCCGCCGCGCAATCACGGGGTCCGCTTCGGCAAAGGTGACGCGGGGTGAGTTCTTCATCACCACCCGCACCGACAAGTACCTCTACAAACCGAAGGAAGAGGTTGCCCTCACCGTTCAAATCGCCACGTTCGATGGCGATAAGCCGGTGGCCACGGCGTTCAAAGCCCGCGTGGTGCGGACGTGGTGGGAATACCAAAAACGGAAGGGAACCAGCGAACGCCACGAGGAAACAATCTGGACCGGCGACGGCGCAACGGGCCAGGATGGAAGCGGAACAATCCGAATCCCAGCCGGCAAATCTGGATACTACAATCTTGAGGTGGAGGCCGCCGACAGCCGCGGAACGAAGATCACCGAATCCAATTACATCTACGTTGCCGAGGAAGGCTACGCTTGGTACAACGATGGCTCCAGTGATATCCAAATCATCCCCGACAAAGCACTCTACACGCCGGGCGAGACCATGAGCGCGCTGGTGGTGATGCCCTCGGAAAACATTGACGTGCTGGTCACCGGCGAAGGCGCAACCATTTACGGCGCGCAGGTGGAGCGGCTGAACGGACGCTCGGCCATTGTGCGGATGACGGTCGAGGACCGCCAGGCCCCGGTCTTCTACCTTGCCGTTGCCGCGATTGCCAACGACCAACTGTACAACCACCAGCAGCGGATCACCGTTGCCCCGGTTGGGAAACGGCTCCGGATTGAGGTGAAGACCGACAAGCCACAATACAAACCCGGGGAGACCGGAACGATAACCCTGCGTGCGCGGAACGAACAAGGGGAACCCGCAGCCATGACCGACATCGCCGTTGGGGTTGTTGACGAGGCGATCTACGCCATCCGCCCAGACCGCACCCCCGACATCCAGAAATTCTTCTACGGCGACCGTGGGAACGAAGTCAGCACCAACACGTCGCTCTATTTCCGGTTCTCCACCCGGTCGGTGTTTAAGGTGGCTGAGAGCGATGCGCTGAGCGCGGAGGACGCAGCCGGTTCTTTTGAAATGCGTGGAGGCAGAGCCGCACCGATGATGGCGATGGCAAAACGTGCGACGAAGGATGGTGAGTCCGCTGAATCCTACGTCCAGCCAGCGCTCCGCAAGGATTTTCAGGATGTGATGTTCTGGACCCCATCGGTCCGGACCGATGCCAGCGGGCGCGCAACGCTAACGGTGAAGTTCCCCGACAACTTGACCACGTGGCGCATCACCGCCCGCGGCGTGACGCAAGCAACCGCCGTTGGCCAAACCACAACGGAGGTGATTGCCCGCAAAGACCTGCTGGCGCGGATGGAGGTCCCACGGTTCATCACCAGCGGCGACCGGCTGAAGATTGCAACCACCATCCACAACTACTTGGCCACCGAGAAACGGACGAAGGTGGAGTTCCTAACCGAAGGCGTTGAGGCAAAGGAGCGCGAGCGGACGGTGACAATCCCGGCCAACGGCGAGCTGCGGATTGATTGGGAGATTTCCGCGCCAAAAGCGGGCGAAGCAACGCTGACGGTCCGCGCCTTGACCGATGAGGAATCGGACGCAATGGAGCTGAAGGTTCCGGTGCTTCCGTTGGGAATCAAGCAATCGGTGGCCGGCATTGCGGACCTTGACGACCGCACGCCGAACGGGACAATCCCCCTGACGATGCCCGCCAATGCGGACCCGCTTACCGGCACGCTGACGCTAAGCCTGTCGCCATCGCCGGCAAGCTCGCTGCTGGGGGCGTTGGATGACCTGATTGGATACCCGTACGGCTGTGTGGAGCAGACGATGAGCCGGTTCCTCCCCACCGTGGTGGTTGCCGACGCGCTGAAAAAATTGGATGTGCCGTTCGATGCCCAAAAGCGGGAGGAGCTTCCGAAGATGGTGGCAAAAGGGCTGAACCGCCTGCACGAACTTCAGCACGACGACGGCGGTTGGGGCTGGTGGGAGAACGACAAAACCAACGCCTTTATGACCGCCTACGTGATCTACGGCATGGCAATCGCCCAGCAAGCCGGATACGACGTTGACCCGGAACGGCTTGGGCGTGGGAACGAATCGCTTAACACAATGATTGCCAGCAACGACAGTCCCGACGACAAAACCATTGACGCCACCACCCGCGCCTGGATGCTGTACGTTGCCGCAATGCAACGCAACGGCGACGGCGACAACGGGCTGAAGAGCCGAATCGAAAAACTTGCGCGCCGCAACGACCTAAACAACTACGCCCGCGCATTGCTGGCACTGGCAGCAACGCACCAGGGCCAATCGGCGGTGGCGGCAAGGATGATGACGATGCTGGAAAACGACGCGACGCAAACCCAAACCGGGGCATTCTGGAAAGGGAAAACGTGGCACTACAACTGGCAGGATGACCAAGTGGAAACCAGCGCGTGGGTCCTGAAGGCAATGCTGCAAGTGCGGGGCGAGAACGAACTGACCCGCAAAGCAACCCGCTGGCTGCTGACCCAGAAACAGGGGGCCTCGTGGGGGAACACGCGCCAAACGGCAATGGTGGTGTTTGCCCTGGCCGACCACCTGAAAGCAACCAACCAGCTGGACCCCGACATGACGATTACCGCACGGGTGAACGGCAAACAAGTGGCAAGCCAACGAATCACCAAAGCCGACCTGTTCAAGGAGGAGATAAAGGTGACGGTTCCGGCCGAGGCATTGAGCAAGGGGGAGAACCGAGTGGAGGTGACACGGTCCGGACGCGGGACGCTGTACGCCACGGCACGCCTTAGCTACTACGCCACCGGCAACGCAATCAAGCCGGCGGATGCTGGGTTCATGGTGACGCGTGAGTATTGGACGCTGGAGCGGGTCCGCGACGGGAAGAAGTACATCTACAAAAAACGCCCGTTCAGCGGCGTGGTGCAAAGCGGGCAGGAGCTGTTCGTGAAGGTGACGGTGACCCCGAACTCCAGCTACGATTACTTCATGCTGGAGGACCCGCTCCCCGCCGGTTGCGAGGTGGTGACGGAAACCAGCGGCTATGAAATTCCCGGCGAAAACGGCTACGGCGGCAACAACGGAGGATACCGCCCCTGGATGCGCAGCCGAATCTGGAATTGGTGGTACGCCGACCGCGACGTGCGCGACGAAAAAGTGAGCTTCTTCAGCACGCGGATCGAGCCGCGTGAGTATGAGTTCAGCTACATCCTTCGCGCACAAATCCCCGGCAGCTACGCCGCCATGCCCGCCGTTGGCGCGCTGATGTACTACCCCGAAGTTCGCGGCAACAGCGGGGTTGTGAACCTGAAGATTGAGGGATAACGGTGAGTGAGTAAACGGAGCGGGCTGGCCCCCAAAAGGCCAGCCCGCTGTGTGTTTTTTTCGCCCTGAAGGGGCATTCTATCACAGCCCAGGGCAACGCCCTGGGAATCGGGGAATCCGGGGGATCCGGGAATTATCCCCCGAACATCCACACCCTCAACAACATCTCTAACCGGATGGAGGTCGCCCCTTCAGGGCTAGTGTTGCCGGGGCTTTGGCCTGATCACGCCGAAGATGGCGCCGAAGGCTAAAGACCTTCGGCTACCTCTTCCGGTGGTCATCCCGACGTAGTCGGGGTAGCGGCAGGTCTTTAGCCTGCCCAGATGCCGAAGGCTAAAGACCTTTTATCAATCCCGACGAAGGTCGGGACGGCTACCTCTTCCGGTGGTCATCCCGACATAGTCGGGGTAGCGGCCCCGATTTTTATCGGGGCCCTGTCTTTTTTCGGAGCTAGACACCGAAGGCTAAAGACCTTCGGCTACCTGTGCAGTGGTCATCCCGACGAAGGTTGGGGCGGCTACCCTTGCGGCGGCAATCCCGACGTAGTTGAACCAACCACCGATTACTCCGCTTCTGAGACCAGCCCGAAGTACCGTTCGAAGAAGGCGTACAGCTTGTCCAACACCGCTTGCTTCTTGGCGGCGTGGTTGTTGTCCTGGGAGAACCTTGAGACCGGGGGAAGGATTTTGGTGATGGCCGTCCCAGCCGTGGGGATTCCGCCGTCGCGGAAGGCATTGTCCACAAAGCCTTGTGTGGCCTGGGCATCCAGCCCTTCCTCGGCGATGATCTTCTGCAACTCCTGGTCCTTCTTCCTGGCAACAAATGCCACCCACTGCGCACCCATTTTCTTCCGGCTAGAGATGGAGTCCACGAACTCCTCGATCAGGTCCTTCTTGTTCCGCAGCGAAACGCTTGCGCTGATTACCCGCTCGATGGTGGCGCGAATCTCCTTGTCCTCCCCCGTCCCTTTCTTCGCCAGATATTGCTCCACCAGCTGCAGGATATAATCAACGTTCACCTCCACCTGCTTTATCAGCTCAATCTCGAACACCACGTCGTCGTTGATCTCCTCCTTCCCCTCGTTGGCCAGTGCCCGGAACTCGGCGTGCAGATTCAGGTACAGGCTTTGGTAATCCTGGAAGTCGCGATCGGAAAGGATTTCGTTCCCGGCAAAATCATCGAAGGCCGTCAGGATGTTCCGCAGCCGCAGGATTGCGCCAAACAGCTTGATGAACTCCTTCTGCGCCGATTCCCCAACAATCGCTTCGCCCAGCGGGAATCGCCCAACCAGCGCGGCCAGCCGCTCCTCGTATTCCTTGTAGTATTCGGAATAAGGGCGGAGCAACACAACGCCCTGGGCATCCTTGTTCCCGAACAGCGCAAGCGCGTCGTTGGTCTGCTGCTCTAGGTTCCGGAAGCAAACAATGTTGCCGTAGGTCTTCACCGAATTCAGGATTCGGTTGGTGCGCGAAAACGCCTGGACCAGCCCATGCGCCTTCAGGTTTTTATCCACCCACAAGGTGTTCAGCGTGGTGGCATCGAATCCGGTTAGGAACAGATTCACCACAATCACAAGGTCCAATTCCCGCTCCTTCAGCCGCTTCGACAGATCCTTGTAGTAATTCTGGAACTTGTCGGTATCGGTGCTGAAATTGGTTTTGAACAAGCCGTTGTAATCCCTAATCGCCCCCTCCAAAAACTCGCGCGAGCTGGCATCCAGCATCTCCGTCTCGAACTCCTCTTCGCCAAGCAATCCGTCGGGATCGTCCACCTCCTCGTTGGCGGCAAAGCTGTAGATCAGACCCACCTTCAGCTGCTGCGCCGGGGGAAGCTGGCTTTGCTGCCGGGCGAACTCCGCGTAGTACTGCTTGGCCGCCTTGATGGAATCGGTGGCAAACAACGCGTTGAACCCGCGTAGCACCGTCCCGTTGTGCTGGTAGTGGTTGGCGCGTTTGGTTTTTTGGTTGAAATGCTCGCGGATATACTCCACCACTTGCGTAATCCGCTCCGGCGCAAGCAATGCCCGCTCGGTGTCAATGGCCGCCACCTGCTTATCCTTGATGCCCTCCCGGGGCCGGATGGTGTTGATGTATTCCACCCGGAACGGCAGCACGTTCTTGTCGTTGATGGCATCAACAATGGTGTAGGTGTGCAGCTTGTCGCCAAAGGTCTGCTGGGTGGTGCGCCGCTGCGCGCTGCTGGCGGTGGGCGCGTTCTCCGCAAAAATTGGGGTGCCGGTGAAGCCGAACAGATGGTAGCGGTTGAACGCCTTGGTGATTTGGGCGTGCATGTCGCCAAATTGGCTGCGGTGGCATTCGTCAAAAATCAGCACCACGTGCTTCCCGTATACCGGATGATGCTTGTTGCTGGCCACAAACCGCGACAGCTTCTGGATGGTGGTGACAATGATCCGCGAACTACTGTCCTCCAGCTGCTTCTGCAACACAGCGGTGGAGGTGTTGGAGTTCGCCGCCCCTTTCTCAAAGCGTTCGTACTCCAGCATCGTCTGGTAATCCAAATCCTTGCGGTCCACCACGAACAGCACTTTTTCAATCTTGGTTGCGGCCCCTTTGGCGGTATCGTCGCTGGCCAGTTTTGTGGCAAGCTGCGCGGCCTTGAAGCTGGTCAGCGTTTTGCCGCTTCCGGTGGTGTGCCAGATGTAGCCGCCGGCCTCCGTCTTCCCCAATTGCTTGTGGTTGGTGGAGGTGGCAATCCGCTGCAGTATCCGCTCCACCGCCACAATCTGGTAAGGCCGCATCACCAGCAGCTTCCGGCCCGCATCGAAAACGCAGTAGCGGGTCAGGATGTTCAGCAGTGTGTGCTTGGCAAAGAACGTTTTGGTGAAGCCCTGCAGATCCAGAATCGCCTTGTTCTTGGCATCGGCCCACCAGCTGGTGAAGGAAAAACTGTTGAAGGTTTTCTTCCGGCTCTGGTTGTTGTTTTGCTCTTCCGACAAGTCGCCATTGCGGACGGTGTTGCTGTAGTATTTGGTCAGGGTTCCGTTGCTGATAACGAACAGCTGCACGTACTCGAACAACTTCTGTCCCGCCCAAAAGCTGTCACGATGGTAGCGGTTGATTTGGTTGAACGCCTCGCGGATATCCACCCCCCTCCGCTTTAGCTCGATATGCACCACCGGCAGGCCGTTGGCCAGCACCGTCACGTCGTAGCGGGTGGCTCGCTTGCCTTCGGATTCGTACTGGTTTATCACCTGCAGGCTGTTGTTGTGGATGTTCGCTTTGTCCAGCAGGTAGATGTTTTTTGTGGTGCCGTCGTCGCGTTGCAGCACCTGGACGTGGTCCTCCTGCAAGCGCGTGGTTTTCTCCAGGATGCCATCCTTCGCGCCGGCAATGCTGGTCGCAAAAAACCGCTTCCACTCCCCCTCGGTAAACGTGATCCCGTTCAGCCGCTCCAGCTGGCGGCGCAGATTGGCAATCAGGTCCGCCTCGGAGCGGATCGGCAAATACTCGTAGGCCTGCGCTTGCAGCTGTTTGATGAACGCCTGTTCCAACTGCGCTTCCGATTGGTAGGCGGTCTCCCGAACGCCTGAGTTATCGGGCTGGTACTCGGCAACAACAGTGCTTTCGTCGGAGCTGGCGATCAGCTGGTAGCGGTAGTTTGTTTGCTCTTGGTTCATCCATGTTCTCCTGAAATACTTCTGGGTGTGGAAAAAAATTTTGCCAACGGCTACGGGCTTTTTAGCAATCCCGACGAAGGTCGGGGCGGCGGCCTCCTTCGCCCTGAAGGGGCATTCTATCACAGCCCAGGGCAACGCCCTGGGAATCGGGGGAATCCCCGGGAATCCGGGAATCATCCCCCGAACATTCACACCATCAACAACATCTCTCACCGGACGGAGGTCGCCCCTTCAGGGCTAGCATTGCCGGGGCATGGTTCTTTTCCCAGGGCGGTGCCCTGGGCTGGCATGGGTCGCCCCTTCAGGGCTGGTGTGGCCCGGGGGGTGGTCCTTTTCCCAGGGCGGTGCCCTGGGCTGGTATGGGTCGCCCCTTCAGGGCTGGTGTTGCTGGGGGTTCGACCTGATCACGCCGTTCGACCTGATCACGCCGAAGGCTAAAGACCTTTTATCAACCCCGACGAAGGTCGGGACGGCTACCGCTTCCGGTGGCAATCCCGACGTAGTCGGGGTAGCGGCCCCGATCTTTATCGGGGCCCAGTGACCGAAGATCGAAGATGGCGCCGAAGGCTAAAGACCTTTTATCAATCCCGACGAAGGTCGGGACGGCTACCCGTGCGGTGGTTGTCCCGACGTAGTCGGGGTAGCGGCAGGTCTTTAGCCTGCCCTGTCTTTTTTCGGAGCTAGACGCCGAAGGCCGAGAACTGAAGATGGCGCCGAAGGCTAAAGACCTTCGGCTACCTCTGTTGGTGCGGCCTCCGGAAATGTCAACAGCCGGTCGCGGTAGTATTCGTATTGCTTCTGGCGGGCGGCGATCTCTGCCGGCAACCCAATCGAAAGATCATTCACCAACGCGTCGAATTTGTCCAGGAGGGAGACGATCTCCTCCTGCTCCGCATGGCTCGGCACAGCGATTCTTGCTTGCCGAAGATTCGTGTTGTAAAGACGCTGAATCGTCCCTCCATCCGTACTCCATTCAACGATCTGGTACCAGTGCCAAAGGTATTTATTGCTTACGACGGACTCACTATTATCAATCCAGACAATATTGGAATCTTGGAAGTACGCATCCTTGCCATCGTAAGGAATAGCCCGACCAATTGTTCCCGCTGCTGATAAAAGAATGTCGCCCTTTTTCGGAAACGAATAGAGGCTTCGATATTCATCATACAGTGCTTGGGAAATAAACGCATCGGGTGTTCCACCAAAGGTTCCAATCTTGAAAAATGGCACATCACCTTCAGGTGCTGTTTCGTGTTTGAATATGCGCCTGCACATACGCACCTGGCCAATCTCCCCCAACGTCCCCCACCTCACATCCTCCCGACCCTCAAAGCTGAGCAACTGGTCGCGGTAATACTGATACTGCTTCCGTCGCGCCACAAGCTCCGCTTGCAGGTTCGCCAACAGTGCCATGAATAAATCCAACACCCGCACGATTTCCTGTTGGATGGGGAGCGGGGGGACCGGGATGCGGAAGGCCTTTACGGCTCTATCGGTGATGCCTGGATAGCTTGCACCACGCTGGTTGGCATCCACGTAGTTGTAGAAATTCTCTGTTCCAATCAGGTGAAAAAGGAAGTTCGGAAGCAGCCACTCAGTCTTTGCGCGAAGGACGCAGTAGCCACTGCTGCAAACCTGCCCATGGTACTCGGCAGGAATACGGCAGTAGCGTTTGAGCATTGGCCTTGTCGTGCCAAAGATCACATCATCCGCGTGCACAATTTGCTGAGCACGGATTGGCGCGTTCTCGCTGGTGATGGTTTCTGTTTCGCCAATTGCATGGGTTGTGCGGTCAACGGAAGTCAGGTCTATATACTGAAACTCCTCGCCTTCAACATCTTGCCAGCGGATCGTTGTTGCCCTCTCTACCAGCGTGCCCAGCTCCCGAAACTCCACCCCATTCGGGCAAAGCTCGGCGACCATTTGTTCGATGTAGTTCATGGGTGTGATGCTTGTTGGATTCGTTCAGTGGCCGGAAGGTTGTTGCGTGCAATGGGTGCGGTCTTTGAGTTCGCCTTATGATTTTTTCTTTCCCGTAAGTTTTTTCTCCACCGCTTTCATGGCTTCCAGATAAGCTGTTTCCACCTCGGAAGGCTGCTCGGAGAGTTGGGCACGGAATTTGGCGTATTCGACTTCGGCGTGAGCCATCGCCTGCTGGTGGCTGACTTGGCCTGCCCCCTTCAATGTTTTGCCCCCGATGGCTGCGATCATTTGTTCAAGGTGCACCAACCAGTCTTTCATGTAGGTGGGCTGGTGGTTCAGTGCACGGAATTCCGCAGCATCAAAGTAGGCCGAGACAAGGGTATTGAGGCGCTTGAGCTCGTCTGCGTCAAGATAATTCTTGGCTATGGTCGCTTCGGACTTGGTGGGCTGCCTGCCACTGAACGAGAGCAATCCCATAAAGGGCTTACCAGCATCAGCACGCTGTTTGATCACTTCTGCCGCTGTTTGCCCGTGAGCAGCATAGTGCAACTTGTTTTGCACGGTCTTGAAGAATGTGAGGGTAGCTTCGGCCTTGGGGTCGTAATCTATGCTGGTGGCGTACAAATCAAGCACTTGGCGGTAGAGAACCTTTTCGCTACTGCGAATGTCGCGAATGCGTTCCAGTAATTCTTTCCAGTAACTGCCGCCTCCTAAATTCTTAAGACGGGCATCGTCCATCGTGAACCCCTTGACCAAGTATTCACGCAACCGTTCGGTGGCCCAGATACGAAATGCCGTGGCAGTGTGCGAGCGAACTCGGTAGCCTAGCGAGATGATAAGATCAAGGTTGTAGAAGAGGATCGTGCGTGTCACCGTGCGATTTCCCTCGGTGCGAACCTGTCGGGATTCCCGACAGGTTGCCTCTTGGCTCAGCTCACCTTCTGCGTAAATGTTGGCGATATGCTCCACCACATTGGTGCGCGAGGTCTGAAAAAGGTCCGATAGCTGCTGTTGGGTTAGCCAAACTGTATCGCCATCCAATCGCACGGCAATAGCAGGCGAATCGCCGTGCTGGTATAGAATGATTTCGCCGCCAGGTTGTTCGTTCACAATGCACTCCTGATTCTTGTTGTTGGATTCGTTCAGTGGCTTCCCCGGGGGAGCGCAGGCCCCCGGGGCGGGAAGCGGAAGCAGCGGCGCGGGTTGGTGGTTATGCGTGCTCCGTTGCTGGGGTTGCGGCGCGTTCCTGCAAGTTCACCACAATGGCATCAATCTGGGTCCGCAGTTCGGTTTGCTGCTGCACGATGCCGGCAATCTCGGCATTGAGTTGCTCAATCTCCACCGTCTGGCGTTGGTCCTGCTGGGCCACGTAGCTAGAGACGGCGATGTTGAAACTGTTGTCGGCAACGTCGCGGCAAGGCACCAGCCGCGCAAAGTGGGGCACGTCCGTTCGGTTGGTGAATGCCTGCAAGATTTTTTCCTGATGCTCGGGGAGCAGCTTGTTTTTATTTCCGCTTCGGGCAAACAGGTCGCTGGCATCAATGAACAGGATGGAGTTGTCCCCTTTGGACCGTTTCAGGACGATGACGCAGGTGGCAATGGTGGTCCCGAAGAAAAGATCGGGAGGAAGCTGGATGACGGCATCAACGAAGTTGTTATCCACAAGGTACTGGCGGATTTTCTGCTCGGCACCGCCGCGATAGAGCACGCCCGGGAACTCAACAATGGCCGCGGTCCCGTTCACCGCCAACCAGGAAAGGATGTGCATGGTGAAAGCAAGGTCCGCTTTGCTTTTTGGGGCAAGCACACCGGCGGGGGCAAAGCGTGGGTCGTTAATCAGCAGCGGGTTGGCATCCCCCTCCCACCGGATGGAGTACGGGGGGTTGGAGACGATTGCCTCGAACGGTTCATCGTCCCAATGTTGGGGGTCGGTAAGGGTGTCGCCGTGGGCAATGCTGAACTTCTCGAAGTTCACATCATGCAGGAACATGTTGATGCGGCAAAGGTTGTAGGTGGTCAGGTTGGTCTCCTGGCCGTAGAACCCCTGGCGAACATTTTCGGCACCCAGAATCTTGACGAATTTCAGCAGCAAGGACCCCGAGCCGCAAGCGGGATCATAGACCTTGTTGACCTCGGTTTTGCCAACCACGGTGATCCTGGCCAGCAGTTCGGAAACCTCCTGCGGGGTGTAGAATTCCCCCCCCGATTTGCCGGCGGTGGAGGCGTACATCTGCATCAGGTACTCGTAGGCATCGCCGAACAGGTCAATGTTGTTGTGGGCAAAAATGCCGGTGGTGTTGGAGAGTGGAAGATCCGCAATGGCATCGAGCAGTTTCACCAATTTTTCGTTTCGCTTGGCCACGGTGGGACCAAGTTTGGGGCTGTTCACGTCAAGGTCGTCGAACAGGCCTTTGAAGTCATCTTCGCTGGCGGTTCCGTTGGCCGAGCCTTCGATGTTGGCAAAGACGCGGCTAAGGGTTTCGTTCAGGTTGGGATCGTACCGGGCGCGCTGCTGAACCTTGACGAAGAGTTCAGAAGGGAGGATGAAGAAGCCTTTTTCCTGGACGGTTTCCTGGCGGCCACGCTCGGCAATGGAGTCGTCCAGGAGTGAGTATTCAAAGTCTGGGTTGTTGGCTTTGCGTTCCTGTTCGTTCAGGTAGTTGGTAAGATTTTCGGAGATGAAGCGGTAGAAGAGCATCCCCAGGACGTAGCTTTTGAAATCCCATCCATCCACGCTGCCGCGCAGGTCGTTGGCAATGCGCCAGATGGTTTTGTGAAGCTCGGCACGTTCGATTTCGCTGGTGTTGTTCATTCGGTGTGGTTCTGTGCGTTCGGTTCGTGTGTGTGTTGGCCGCAGAAAAAGGCCGGCGCGGCGTTGTTGATTGTTGCTGATGCTGTGTGTAAGGAAGTTTGCCCAGCGGGTGCAAGATACCACGCCCCCCGCCCAAACAGGACACGGCGTGGCCGATGTGTGGCAATCCCGACGGAGGCGGGGTAGCGGCAGGTCTTTAGCCTGCCCAGACACCGAAGGCTAAAGACCTTCGGCTACCCGTGCGGCGGTCATCCCGACGGAGGCGGGGTAGCGGCAGGTCTTTAGCCTGCCCAGACACCGAAGGCTAAAGACCTTCGGCTACCTCTTCCGGTGGCGATCCCGACACAGTCGGGACCGCTACTCCATCCCCTACCTTCTCCCCACCATTTCCTCCGGCTTCACCCATTGGTCGAATTGTTCGTTGGTGAGCAGGCCAAGCTCGATGGCGGCTTCGCGCAAGGTTTTGTTTTCTTTGTGGGCTTTCTTGGCAATCTTGGCGGCGTTCTCGTAGCCGATGTGGGTGTTCAAGGCCGTCACCAGCATCAGGGAGTTTTCCAGATGCTGCTTCCAGGACCGGAAGGTTTGGCTGGATACCGGTGGCGCAGTTGTTGTTGAAGCTGACGCAGGCATCGCCAATCAGCCGCGCGCTTTGCAGCACGTTGGCGGCAATCATCGGCTTGAAGACGTTCAGCTCGAAATGCCCGGTTGCGCCGCCGATTGCAACCGCAACGTCGTTCCCCATCACCTGCGCGCAAACCATCGTCATCGCTTCCGGCTGGGTGGGGTTCACCTTCCCGGGCATGATGGAGGAACCTGGCTCGTTATCGGGAATGATGATTTCGCCAATGCCACACCGCGGGCCACTGCTGAGCATTCGGACGTCGTTGGCGATCTTCATCAGCGAAACAGCGCACCGTTTCAGCGCGCCGGAAAGCTCCACCATGGCATCGTGCGCCGCAAGTGCCTCGAACTTATTCGGCGCGGTGACGAACGGGTGGCCGGTGGATTCGGCGATTTTTTGGGCAACAAGGGTGTCGTATCCCGGGGGTGTGTTCAGGCCTGTGCCAACGGCGGTTCCGCCAAGCGCAAGCTCGCGCACCATCTCCAACGCGCTTCGGAGCGCGCGGATTCCGTTATCCAGCTGCTGCACGTATCCGCCAAACTCCTGGCCCAACGTCAGCGGCGTGGCATCCATAAAATGGGTCCGCCCGGTTTTTACGATGCTGCTGAACTCCTCCGCTTTTGCGGCCAGCGTTCCGCGAAGCAGCTCCATTCCTGGGATCGTCACGGTTGCCACCTGGGCGTAGGCGGCAATGTGCATGGCCGTCGGGAAGGTGTCGTTGGAGGATTGCGATTTGTTGACATCGTCGTTCGGGTGCAGCACTTTCTTGTCGTCGGAAAGGCTCCCTCCGTTCAGGACGTGGGCGCGGTTGGCAATCACCTCGTTCACGTTCATGTTGCTTTGCGTCCCGGACCCGGTTTGCCAAATCACCAGGGGGAATTCGCCATCCAACTTCCCCTCCAAAATCTCCTGGCAGACGGCGGCAATCAGGTCCCGTTTTTCGGCAGATAGGACCCCAAGTTGGTGGTTGGCTTGGGCGGCGGCGCGCTTCAGGTGGGCAAAGGCGTAAATCACCTCGCGGGGCATGCTGGCCTCGGGACCGATTTTGAAATTATTGCGGGAACGCTCAGTTTGCGCGCCCCAATACTGCTGGGCGGGGACCCGGACCTCCCCCATGGTGTCATGTTCGATACGGTAGTTCATGGAAGTTGGGAAATGGAAATTGGGAAATGGTTATCGGTTACGTGTTGGTCAAGCAATGGTGATTGATGCTTCCCTTCCCCCTATCTTCCCCCCACTCTCTATCGGCCTGTGCAAACCAATGGCGCGGCGGGGACGTTACCCCTGCCGATGCTGTGTGTCAAGCAATCAACCACTCGTTTGAAATTAACAACCAACCATGAATACTCGCGCCAATTCCCCTCTGTTCCGCTGTTTCGGTTCGTTCCTGCTGGTTGCCGCGCTGGCACTGGCCGCCGGCTGCGACCCCGGCCCCACCGATCCCGATGCGGTTTCCAACAGCATCACCCTGCCCGCAACGCTCACCCCCGATAACGGGCAACTGGTGATCCCCAAAGTGACGGCGGTTGCCAAGTCGTGGCTGGTGATCCGCCGCGACAACGGGAGCGGCGCGCCGCAGATAAACGGGGTGATTGGGAAGCTGCTGGTCCCCATTGGCGCAACCACCAACGCACGGGTGACGCTGGAAGGAAACGTCAGCAATGGGGAGAAACTGTGGGCAACGCTTCATGTTGATGATGGCGTGGCGGGGACGTTCGAGTACACCGGCACGGGGTCCCCGGACCAGATTGCGATCAATGATGCAAACGCCATGGTCCAGGCATCGTTCACGATCGTTCAATCCACCCCGGCGGTAAGCGGGGGCGATCAGGTCCTGAACAACAACCGCGTTTCGCTGACGGTGACGGCTGCCGAAGATGGCTGGATTGCCCTTTATGCCGACAACGGCGCGGGCGCGCCGGGGACGCTGCTGGGGAAAACGCACGTCAACGCCGGGGAGAACGGCGCGGTCAGCGTGGCGTTGGACACGGCGGCAGCCAACGCCATTAGCCCGAACGCAACGCTGTGGGGGGTGCTGCACATTGATCGCGGCGTGGAGGGGACGTTCGAGTTCCCCGGCGCGGATCAGCAGGTGACGCTGAACAGCAATCCGGTTCGCACCTCGTTCAAAGCGTTGGGGTCCAGCACCCCGCACGTGTTGATGACCCCGAAG
Organism: Chlorobiota bacterium; assembly: GCA_016710285.1. Taxonomy (NCBI): domain Bacteria; kingdom Pseudomonadati; phylum Chlorobiota; species Chlorobiota bacterium. The sequence goes on from JADJXR010000001.1 coordinate 890,596, forward strand.
AAGATCACCAACGGGACCATCACGGTTGATAAAGTGGAAAGCGGCGTGGTTGGTTGGATTGTGATCCACGAAGCCGACGCGAACGACGACCCGATTCTTGGAAGCTCCATTGGCCGCGCACGGGTGAGCATTGGTGCAACGGAAAATGTGGTGGTGGCGGTGGAGAAAAGCATCCCCTCCGGAACGCTTCTTGTTGCGGTGCTCCACCACGATGACCCCGCCATTGGAACGTGGCAAAACGCCGGCGAAACCGGTCCCGACGCACCAGTAACGCTGGGAGGAGCAGGGCTGTTTGTGCTGATTAGGTTTCGGGTGGAGTAGCGGCCTCCTCTGCTGAAGTCTGTCCAAAAGAACGCCCGGAATCCCCCCGATTCCCGGCGTTCTTTCTGTTTCTGGCTTGACCGTTTCCGGCTGTCACGTTTCCGGCGTTCCCCCGCCGTTTCTGCTTTTGTAGCTTTGCTCAATTTGTCCAATACAGCAACCTCCTAACTGGCAGTTCCCACAGATGACCTTCCGACCAAAAGCCAAGCTCGCACTGGAAAACGGTGTTGTCTTCACCGGACGCGCATTCGGCGCACTTGACCGCGAAGCAAGCGGGGAAGTAGTGTTCAACACCTCGATCACCGGATACCAGGAGATTTTGACCGACCCCAGCTACAACGGCCAGATCGTTACGATGACCTATCCCCACCAGGGGAACGTTGGGGTGAACGGCCACGACGTGGAATCGCGTGCGGTCCAGGCCGCCGGATTTGTCACCCGCGAGGCAGCGCGGCTCCGCTCCAACTGGCGCAGCCAGGCGGACCTTGATGAATACCTTCGCCAGCATGGGGTGATCGGGATTGAGGGGCTTGACACCCGCCGCCTTGTCCGAATCCTTCGCGAGGAAGGGGCCATGCGCGGGGTGATCTCCGCCACCGACCTTGACGACGCAAGCCTTGTGGCACGCGCCCGCGCACTCCCCAGCATGGCTGGGTTGGACCTCACAAAAAACGTCACCTGCGATTCCAGCTACGTTTGGAGTTCGCTGGATGCAAGCGGATACCGGCTTCCCGGAGCCGATGGCGAATCGCCCGCCGAGGAATTCCATGTGGTGGTGATGGATTACGGGGTGAAGTACAACATCCTGGAGCGCCTTTCGGCGTTTGGGTGCCGGCTGACGGTGGTCCCATCGAACACCACCGCTGCCGAAGTTTTGGCGATGAACCCCGATGGCATCTTCCTCTCGAACGGCCCCGGCGACCCCGACGCGGTGAAATACGCGATTGAAACGATCAAAGAACTGATTGGGAAGAAGCCGATCTTCGGAATCTGCCTGGGCCACCAACTGCTGGCGCTGGCGCTTGGGGGGAAGACCTTCAAGCTGAAATTTGGCCACCGCGGGGCCAACCATCCGGTGCAGAACTTGCTGACGGGGCTGAACGAGATCACCAGCCAGAACCACGGGTTCGCGGTTGATCTGGACTCGCTGCAACACCTCCCGATTGAGCTTACCCACGTCAACCTTAACGACAACACGTCGGAGGGATTCCGCCACACGGAGCTTCCGCTGTTCTGCGTCCAGTATCACCCCGAAGCCGGCCCCGGCCCGCACGATGCCGACTACCTGTTCCGCGATTTTGTTGAGATGATGAAACGGGAACGGGAGAAAGCACAGGCAAACGAAGTGATGGCGGCGTAGGGATTTATCAACGCTAACTACCAACAACAACCGATAGCTCAACTCAAGTATGCCAACCGTAATTCTCTCCGCTGCACGCACGCCAATCGGGTCGTTCGGCGGATCGCTTAGCTCGATACCTGCCCCGCAGCTTGGGGCAACCGCAATCAAAGCTGCGCTGGAACGGGCCGGGGTCGCGCCGGAAAATGTTGAAGAAGTCATCATCGGGAACGTCCTGACCGCTGGCGTTGGCCAGTCGCCGGCGCGCCAAGCGGCGTTGGGCGCAGGCATCCCGAACTCGGTGCCAACGCTGACCATCGGGAAGGTTTGCGGAAGCGGGATGAAAGCGGTGATGCTTGCCGACCAAGTGATTCGCGCAGGCGATGCCAACCTTGTGGTGGCCGGCGGGCAGGAATCCATGTCGCTTGCCCCCTTCCTTCTTCCGAACGGACGCTACGGCTACAAGTTCGGCGACGGAAAGATCATTGACTCGATGCAATACGACGGCCTTACCGATGCCTACGACAACGTGGCGATGGGCGTTGCTGCCGATGCTTGCGCCGTGGCCTGCAACATCGTCCGCAACGACCAAGATGCGTTCGCAATCGAAAGCTACCGCCGCGCCCAGGCATCGGTCACCGAAGGCCGATTCAAAGAAGAGATCGCCCCGGTGACGATCAAGGACCGGAAAGGGGAAACGGTGGTGGATACCGACGAGGACCCGTTCAAAACCAACTTCGATAAGATCCCAACGCTGAAGCCGGTCTTCACCAAAGATGGCAGCGTCACCGCCGCCAACGCCAGCACCATCAACGACGGCGCGGCCGCGTTGGTGCTTGCCAGCGAAGCCTACGCCGCCGCCAACGGGCTGAACCCGATTGCGCGAATCGTTGCCCAAGCGCAGCACGCACAAGCACCGATGGAGTTCAACACCGCGCCGGTGACGGCAATCCGCCGCGTGCTTGAGAAAGCCGGGCTGACGGTGGATGATATTGACCTGTTCGAGATCAACGAGGCGTTCGCCGTCACCGCGCTGGCGGCCAAGAATGAGCTTGGATTGCCGCACGAGAAGCTGAACGTCAACGGCGGCGCGGTGGCGCTGGGCCACCCGATTGGAGCTTCCGGCGCGCGAATCCTTACCACGCTTCTCTACGCCCTGAAAAGCCGTGGATTGAAACGGGGTCTTGCCGGAATCTGCATCGGCGGTGGCGAGGCAACGGCGGTGATTGTTGAGATGGTGTAATCGGCGCAACAGCCACAGCAATTCAAAAGGCCACCACAGGGTTTTGTGGTGGCCTTTTTTTGCGCGGTAGCGGCAGGTCTTTAGCCTGCCGTAGCAGCTCCGATTCAATCGGTAGCGGCAGGTCTTTAGCCTGCCGTAGCAGCTCCGATTCAATCGGTAGCGGCAGGTCTTTAGCCTGCCGTAGTAGCTCCGATTCAATCGGTAGCGGCAGGTCTTTAGCCTGCCGTAGCAGCTCCGATTCAATCGGTAGCGGCCCCGATCTTTAGCGGGGCCCTGTCAGATAACGCCGAAGGCTAAAGACCTTCGGCTACCCCGACGCAGCCGAAGGCTAAAGACCTTTTATCAATCCCGACGAAGGTCGGGACGGCCACTCCGTCGAGCGGTATCTCCAATTCAACTGCTGCGGCACGTTGCAATGCATGGGAAGTTTCTCCATCTTCGCGGCAGATTCTCCGTCTCTTCCAATCCTTTATGCGCGACCGTGGCTGGAAATATTATCCCGCGTTGAAGTTGGCAATCCCCCTTGCTTCCGGCATTGCCGTTGCCCACGCCGTTGCCCCTCCCCTCTCCTTCGTTTTCAGCCTGCTTGCCAGCGTTGCGTTTCTGTTGGCGTTGCTTCTTCGGCGGGGCGCGCCCGCTGCGGGGATTGCCGCGCTGGGGGTAGTCTTCCTTTCCGGAATGCTGCTGATGGCGTTGAACCGTGACCAGCAAACGGAATTCCCGGAAGGGATGAAGATCACCAAAGCAGAGTTGATTGGGCGCGTTGTGCAGGAGCCAATCATCCGCCAGAACCGGGTTGAGATGGTTGTGGCGTGCGATTCCCTTCTGTTCCACAACGCCTCGGTCTCACCCGATTGCCACGTGCTGGTCCGGTTGTACGACACCACCATTGCCGGCCTTGCCCACCTTCCGACCCTGGGCGATCACATCTCCGTCACCGGAACGGCGGCGGCCCCTTCCGGTCCAACAACTCCGGGCGGGTTCGATTACGCCAGCTACCTTCGCTCGCGTGGGATTGGCCTAACGTTCACCCCTGCCAACGCCGCCTCGTTATGGGTTTTCCGCGAAGGGGATATTGGATGGATTGAACGCAACGCTGTGGCCCCCGTGCAGCGGGCCGCACGGGAATTTTCGGAGCTTCACGTTGGCGGGGAGGAAGGGGGGATTATCCGGGCGTTGCTGATTGGCGAGCGTGAGTTTATTGATGCCCCCACCCGCCAAGCATTCATGCGAACCGGAACAACGCACGTTCTGGCGGTAAGCGGATTGCACGTTGCGGTGGTCGCGCTGGGGCTGTTCGTCCTGGTCTCCTGGATTCCGCACCGTGGCTGGCAGGTGGCGGCGTACGCCGTGGCAATCGGCTACTACACCCTGCTGACCGGCGGCACGCCCTCCATCCTTCGGGCCGCGCTGATGGCGGTGGCGTTCATGGCCGCGCGTTCGCTTGGGCGCGTCTCCCGCCCGCTGAACACGTTGGGGCTTGCCATTCTTATCATCCTTCTTCTTTCGCCAAGCTATCTGTTCGATATCGGCTTTCAGCTTTCGGTGGCCTCGGTTGCGGGGATACTGATGCTGTACGGCCCGCTGCGCCAATGGCTGGTGGCCGGGCGTGGCTGGATAGAAAACAACCGGCTGTTCCGTGGCATTGCCGCCATGATGATCGTCTCCTTTGCCGCGCAAGCCTTCACCCTTCCCATTGTCCTCCATCATTTTGGATACGTCTCCCTTGTGGGATTGCTTGCCAACTTGGTGGTGGTCCCGCTTACCAGCATCGGGATGGCCGTGGGATTGGTCGGGACGGTGTTCCAGCTGGTGGGGATGGATGCTGTTGCCAACTGGTATGGCGCGGCGGCGTTCCTAACAACCGCCGCTGCCGAGTGGGTTGTCCGGTGGTTTGCCTCGCCAAGTTTTGCGGGGATTGAGTTCCCCCCAATCGGCGTGGTTTCCATGTTTGTGTTGGCGGCGTTGGTGCTGTTCCTTGCGTTTGGGCAAACCGCTCGCCAGTATCTGCTCAGGACCGGCGTGTTGCTGGCGGGGGTTTGGTGTGTGGTTCTTGCCGAGCGATTGCTGGACCCGCTTCAAGCCGACCGGCTGGCGTTTCTGCTTCCATCCCGCGAAGGGATCGCCGTGGCAACCGCTGCCGACGACACCGTACGGGTGTATGGCTTTGGCCGCGACGCTGCCGACTCATCGCTGTTCCGGTTTGCTGGCGAAGGATTGCGGCGGCGGATTGGCGCAACCACCTTGATCGGCGTGGTGCTCGATTCCGCGCTGGCGGACACACGCCGCGCCGCGCTTTGCATCAACGAACGGGGGCCGGAGTTCGCCGTGGCCGAGCTGCCGATTATCATCAGCCGAACCGCACGGCGTGCGCCGGGCATTATCCACGCGTTCAACTCCAACTTCTTGCAAGTCCCTTCCGGCCTTATGCTCGATTCCGCAATCGTGATGGAGTATGATGGCAATGGATGGAAGATTGGAGGAGAGTAGGAACGCAAGAAGTAGAGCTTCTCCAAATCCTCCCGAAGCATTCCCCTCCAACGGAGGGGTGCCCGACAGGGCGGGGTGGGTTCGGGGGAGCAACGCGCAAGGCCAACGCAGAAAAACCGAAGATGACGCCGAAGGCTAAAGACCTTTTATCAATCCCGACGAAGGTCGGCGCGGCTACCCCCATTGGTGGCTCTCCCGACGAAGTCGGGGTAGCGGCAGGTCTTTAGCCTGCCCAGCGACCGAGGATCGAAGATCACGCAGCCCTTGCAATTCTTCCGAAAAATTCCCGAAGCATTCCCCTCCGACGGAGGGGTGCCCGACAGGGCGGGGTGGGTTCGGGGGAACGATGGAAATCGCAGCGGTTTTCCGTTGGCCACCGAAGGCTCTGATCTTGATTTTTTGAGGGAAGGAGCACTGCTCGTGGGTTCCCTCGACTTCTGTAAGCACAGGCTAAAGACCTGTGGCTACCCCCGACTTCGTCGGGGTGATTCCCATATCAACCACTGATTTCTATGCCTCTTCTCTATCAGCCGCGCATCTTCAAACCGCACCCGGGCGTTCGCGCCGGGGTGACGCTGCGGAGCGTTACGGCCAAGGACCCGTTCGGGAATAACATGTCGCTGACGGTGGGGGATGAAGAAGGGCGCGTGCGGCGCAATCGGGAGCGCGCGGCGGCGGCGTTGGGATTTGTGCAGATGGCAACGCAACGGCAGGTCCACGGCAGCACCTGCCGCGTTGTTGGCAACGGCTACTCACCCGCCGAAAGCGACGCGCTGATTACCACCGAGCCTGGCTGGCTGCTTGCCGTCAGCGTCGCCGATTGCATCCCGGTCCTGCTGTTTGCGGGGCGGCGGAAGGTGGCCGCTGCGGTCCACTCCGGCTGGCGCGGAAGCCAGCAAAACATTGCGGGAACAACCATCGCCCAACTGGTTCAGGAATATGGAGTTGAGCCGGAAGAATTGCTGGCGTACATCGGTCCGGCGGCAAGCCAATGCTGCTACGAAGTTGGCACCGACGTTGCCCAGCAGTTCCCCGAACACCACAGTCGCCCGCTTGGGGAAGGGAAATTTCTGTTCGACAACAAAGGGGTTGTGCTGGCGCAGCTGCTGGCCGCCGGCATCCCCCAGCAGCAGATTGAGCTTGACCCACGCTGCACCATCTGCGACCCCAATTTCCACAGCTACCGCCGCGACGGTTCCACCAGCGGACGGATGTTTGGGCTGATTGGAATGCTGGGATGAAGGGTGAGCTAAGGGAACAAAAAAAACGCCTGCCGGATTGCTCCAGCAGGCGTTTTCCTTACCGCTTTGCTTGGCAGTTTTTTTTACTGCGCGTCTTCCACAATCGCGCCGTTCAGGGCGTACTGGCCAACGCCACTGGTGGACCCGTAGACCACCGCCGTGTATTGCTTCCCCGCCACCAGCGTCACGGGGATTGCCAGCAGTGAATCGTTGCTGCTGCTGTTGGTGATAATCAGCTTTTGGGTTGTGGCAACCGGCACGTTGATGAAGTCGCTTCCGCTTTTGTAGGGGATTGCCCCGCTTGTCAGCGCAAGCCCGTTTTTCTCATTCACCAGCACCTTGATCGAGGGTGCCGACTCCGAAGCCTGAATCACCCGAACCGCAGCGTTGCCACTGCTGATGGCGTTCTTTTTGGTGATGACGCTGAACATCTCCCGCTTGTTCGACGAGCCGGAGAACACCGTCCATGCCGATTTTGCGGAATCGGCCTGCAGCTGCGCCGATGCAAGCTCGGTCCCGTCGGTGCCGAACACTTTCAGCGTGTTGTTGCCGTTCGGGATGATGATCTTGGCACCTGGCTGGCCGTACGGCAGGTCCGTCACCAGCGTCTGCGATTCCCGCTTCACCACCACATTTTGGTTGAACCCCGGGTTGGCGTGGAAAACGGTGATGGTGGAGTTCCCGGTGGGCGTTGGCTCGGCTGGGTCATCGCTGCAACCAGCAATCCCCAACGAAAAAAGTGCGGCCCCCAGAATCGGGAACGTGGCGCGGATCATGGCGGAGAACATCTTCTTCATGGTCATGGTCAATAGGTGGAAGGAACAGATGCTTGGTATGGATACGCCCAACGCTGCCAGCGGCGGGCGGCCAAATATACAAACGCCCCGCGCCCCCGCGACGTTAGCCGGAAACCGTGACAAGTGATTATTCCCCCGCTTGCCGCTTGCCTACCCCTTTCTTGCCGAAGTAATTTGGTTGGTTGCAACGTGGGCTTGCGGCCCAAGTGCCCACTCTTCTCCGTATTTCTCTGTTTGAACACCATGCCAGTTTCCAAGCAATCCACCCGCCCAAAAACAAGCAAGTTGACCGACAAGATGACCCTGCTTCCCCCCATTGCCAGATTGGTTGGCAGCGGCGCGCCGGAGAAAGCCTTCGATGGAATCCCCGATGAAGCCTTCGACGGGATCATCGTTCGTGGCGCGCGCGAGCATAACCTGAAAGGGGTGGATGTGGAAATCCCGCGCGAATCGCTGACGGTGATCACCGGGCTTTCCGGTTCGGGCAAATCATCGCTGGCGTTCGACACGATTTACGCCGAAGGGCAACGCCGCTACGTGGAAAGCCTTTCCCCCTACGCCCGCCAGTTTCTTGGCCTGATGGAACGCCCCGATGTTGACCTGATTGAAGGCCTTTCCCCGGCAATCTCCATCGAACAAAAAACCGTTTCCGGCAACCCCCGCTCCACTGTTGGGACCGTCACCGAGATTTATGATTTCCTGCGGTTGCTGTTTGCACGGGTGGGGGTCCAGCATTGCGTCAACTGCGGCAACCCGGTGGTGAAACAAACCCCCGACCAAGTTCTGGAGGCGATCCTCCAGAACTACAGCGGCCAACGGATTGCACTGCTTGCCCCGGTGGTTCGCGGGCGGAAAGGGCATTATCAGGAACTGTTCGAGAAGATTCAGAAAGATGGATTCACGCGGGTGCGGACCGATGGCGAAATCCGCGAGATTGAGCAAGGGATGAAGCTGGATCGCTACAAAATTCACAACGTGGAGATTGTGGTGGACCGCTTGCTGGTGGAGGATTCGTCGCGGTCGCGGCTGTTCAGTTCGGTGGAAACCGCGCTGAAGTTCGGCGAAGGAAACATGATCGTCGTCCGGTGGGATGACCCAAAGGGGGATGCCCTCTTCTCCGAAAAACTTGCCTGCCCCGACTGCGGCATCAGCTACGAGGAACCGGAGCCGAACTCCTTCAGCTTCAACTCACCCTACGGCTCCTGTCCGAAGTGCGAAGGGCTTGGCGAGTCCACCACATTCGCCATGGACCTTATCATCCCGGACATGAATTTGTCGCTCCATGAAGAAGGGGTGCGCCCGCTTGGGAAGCCGCGAAAAACGTGGCAGTGGGCCCAAGTCACCGCCGTGATCGAGCATTTTGGCCACGACGTTCACACTCCGCTGAACAAGTACAGCAAGGAGGCTTTCCAGGCGATGATGTTTGGGGGAGGGAAGCAGAAGTTCACCATCCCCTACACCTACTCCAACGGCAGGACCGTCACCTACAACCACCGGTTCGAGGGGGTGATCCACAACTTGGAGCATCACTACCAGAACACTTCATCGGCCAGCATTCGGGGGTGGTTGGATTCGTTTATGAAATCGGTGGAGTGCCCGCAATGCAGCGGCGGGCGGCTGAAGCCGGAAAGCCTTGCGGTGCGGATTGACCAACGGAACATCAACGACCTTGTAAGCCTTCCCATCAACGAAGCCGTTGCCGCGTTGCAGAAGCTGAAACTGAACAAACGCCAGCATGAAATCGGCCACCTGATTATCAAAGAAATCGTGGAGCGGATGGAGTTCCTGCTGGAAGTTGGCCTCCACTACCTGACGCTGAACCGAACCGCACGAACCCTTAGCGGAGGCGAGGCGCAACGGATCCGGCTGGCAACCCAAATCGGGTCCCAGCTGAGCGGGGTCCTGTACGTTTTGGACGAGCCATCAATCGGGCTTCACCAGCACGACAACGTGAAGCTGATCGGCTCGCTGAAACGCCTTCGCGACTTGGGGAACACCGTGGTGGTGGTGGAGCACGACCGCGAAATGATTGAAAGCGCCGACTACGTGATTGACCTTGGCCCCGGCGCCGGCGAGCTTGGCGGCGAACTTGTTGGAGCCTCGCTCCCCGAAGCCTTCCTTACCCTTGATGCCGGCCACCAAAACGGGCGGGCGCTGAAGATTGAGGGCGACCTTAGCCGCAGCCTCACCTTCCAATATCTAACGGGCCAGCGGGTGATTGAAACGCCAACCAAACGCCGCGCCGGCAACGGCAAGTATATCCGGCTGGAGGGGGCGCGCGGGCACAACCTGAAGAACGTGACGCTGGAGCTTCCGTTGGGGACGTTCGTCTGCGTGACGGGGCTGTCGGGGTCGGGGAAGTCATCGCTGATTAACGAGACGCTCTATCCAATTCTTTCGCATCACTTCTACCAAAGCCACCTTCCCACGCTTCCGCACAAGCGGATTGAGGGGTTGGAGCTGATTGACAAAGTGATTGATATTGACCAATCGCCGATTGGCCGGACCCCGCGCTCGAACCCGGCAACCTACACCGGGGTTTTCACCTTCATCCGCGACCTGTTCACGCAGTTGCCGGAGTCGAAGATCCGCGGCTACAGCGCGGGGCGGTTCAGCTTCAACGTGGCGGGCGGGCGGTGCGAGGAATGCGAGGGGGATGGATTGAAGAAGATCGAGATGAATTTCCTTCCCGACGTGTACGTCACCTGCGAGGCCTGCAACGGGAAACGCTACAACCGCGAAACGTTGGAGGTCCGCTACAAAGGGCGGAACATCAGCGAGGTGTTGGAGATGACGGTGGCCGAATCGGCAAGTTTTTTCGAGGACATCCCCCGCATCAGCCGGAAGCTGAAAACGTTGAACGATGTTGGGCTTGGGTATCTGCGGCTTGGGCAGCAGGCCACCACGCTCAGCGGCGGCGAGGCGCAGCGGGTGAAGTTGGCAACGGAGCTTTCCAAAGTCAGCACCGGGCGCACGATGTACCTGCTGGACGAACCCACCACGGGGCTGCATTTCGAGGATGTGCGGATGCTGCTGAAAGTGGTCCAATCGCTGGTGGACAAAGGGAACACGGTGGTGGTGATTGAGCACAACCTAGACGTGATAAAATCTGCCGATTGGATTATTGATGTTGGTCCCGAAGGGGGAAAACATGGCGGGCGCATCATTGCCGAAGGAACCCCGGAACAAGTGATGGAAATTGAAGAAAGCTACACCGGGCGCTACTTGGAGTTAGAAATGGAGATTGAGCGGCGGAGAAAGGGGTGAGTGCTCGCAGCTATTGGATATGATGCTGTTGTTATGAATAACCTCTATTTTAGGCAAGGCTATAAACGATCATTGTACTATCTCCAAAATCATGATAACCGCGCTCAACATCCAGAATTTCAAATCATGGAAGCAGACGGGCCATATTCCATTAGGGAAACTCACTGGAATTTTTGGGGCTAACTCCTCCGGGAAAACAAGTTTGCTGCAATTTCTGTTGATGATGAAGCAAACAGCCGAAACGCCTGATAGATCACGGGTTCTGCACACTGGCAATGATAGCACGCTCGTGGACTTGGGTACTTTTTATGATATTATCTATGCTCATAAAGAGCCAGGGGTTATTGATTTTTCCATTGGATGGAATACTATGAAGCCAATGACAATCCCCTTATTAGATGCATCGAATACTGAGCGTGCATTTGATAAAATCACATTTGGTGCTTCAATAGAAGGCAATGGGAATGGTATTTATGTAAAAAAATTCAATTATCGGTTTGATGGTATGAGTTTTGGCATGGAGCGGCAAAAAGATGGGAAATACAAGCTGACGCATGAAAAATTTAAGGCAATACGCCAGCAAGGTCGGAAATGGCCTTTACCGGAACCGGTGAAATCGTATGGTTTTCCCGACCAGGTTGTTGCTTATTATCAAAACGTTGGTTTTTTACCAAATTTAGTTTTAGCATTTGAGCAACTGATGAGCAGCATCTACTATCTTGGCCCATTGCGTGAATATCCAAGCCGATCATATCTATGGGCAGGAGAGCGACCCACGGGAGTTGGCAGCCGTGGTGAGCTTGCCATCTCGGCGTTGCTTGCATCGCGGCAGCAAGGCAAAGCCATTCAACCCCAGAAAGAGAAACGTAAACGGCGTAAGACGTTAGAAGAGTATGTTGCCGAGTGGCTAAAAAAACTGGGAATTATTCATGGCTTCAGGCTCACCTCAATAGCACCGAATAGAAAAGAATATGAAGTACGTGTTAAAACGCATCCAGACTCCCACGAAGTTTTAATTACCGATGTCGGCTTTGGCGTTTCGCAAGTGCTTCCGGTGATTGTCCTCTGTTTTTATGCACCCGAAGGCTCTACTATAATTTTAGAACAACCTGAAATTCATCTCCATCCATCAATTCAAGCGGGATTAGCAGATGTTTTTATTGATGCAATTAAAACACGAGGCGTTCAAATCATTCTGGAAAGCCATAGCGAGCACCTTCTGGTAAGGCTTCAACGGCGTATTGCAGAAGAATTGATTGATAGCAATGATGTTAAATTATTTTTTGCTGAAAATGTGGGAGGCTCTTCAACGCTTTCGCTATTGGATTTAGATATTTTTGGAGAAATCAAAAACTGGCCGGAAAATTTCTTTGGTGATTCAATGAAAGACCTTGCAGCAATGACTGATGCGGCTATCAATCGCAAGCTAAAAAGCAATAATGCATAATCATTGGATTGTTGACACAAACGTCCTGGTAGTTGCCAACAATCTGCCGGATAGCCATGCAGCTCCGTCTTGCATTCAAGCAGCTATTGCATTCCTTATTTCATTGAAAAATAATGGTCATTTAGTAGTTGATGCTGACTACGCAATTATCAAAGAATACATAAATAATGCGAAGTCAACTGGGCAGGGAGGGGTTGGGGATGCATTTTTGAAATGGGTGCTGCAAAACCGAGCGAACTCAAATCGCTGCACCCAAGTGCAGATTACCCACCATCCTGATCGGGAGTACAAAGAATTCCCCGATGACCCTAATCTTATCAGCTTTGACCGCTCAGATCGCAAATTCGTGGCCGTCGCACTTGCCCATCCCGGGCACCCTCCAATCGTAAACGCTGTTGATTCCGATTGGGGAAACGCTATTGACACGCTGGGTAGCCATGGTGTACAAGTCCATCAACTATGCCCCTGACCTTTTTCATCCCACAAATCCCTTCTTTTCTGCAAAAGAAAAAACTTCGCTTGCACTTCCCACGCTTTTGTATATTGAGGCTGCCTTTTCCGCAAGAAATCAACGATTCCTATCACAGCAAGGTCTTGCAGCAGGGCGCTGCCTGCTCTTGCACTCATAGTCCCTAATCCACTTTCTGGAGGAGTCAACCGATGGATCGCTTCAATCAGCTGAAGGAACTTGTCGCATCGTTCGAGAAGGACTTCGAGAAGTTCTACGTCAAGGAGAACAAAACCGCAGGGGTGCGTGTTCGCAAGCACATGCAGACACTGCGCCAGTTTGCGCAGGAGATTCGCAACGAGGTCCAAGCCAAAAAGAGCGAGGACGCCGGCGAATAATCATCTACCGTTGTATCCAAACGGGTATCGAATCCTTTGCGTTGCCACCGAAGGGTTGATACCCGTTTTGCTTTCCGCGACAATGGCCCAGCGACGGGGGAAGGAAATAGCCGGTAAACCACGCCGTTTCGGGGGGGACAAAGCGGCTTCCCGAACCATTCTGCTACCGCTCAATACGTTCATCTATGCGCCCTATCTTCTTGCTGTTGTTGCTGCTGCCGGCGGTTCTTTCGGCCCAGCAGATTTCCATTGGGTTTCGCGGAGGGGTGGCCTCCACCACTGCTGCGGTGGACCCCGAGCTGTCGCTTGCGGCGCGAACCGGGGTGCTGGTAAGTGCTGGCGTTGGGTTCCAGTTTACGGAGTTGTTGGGCGCGCAGGCCGAGGTCCAGTTTGTGCAGCGGGGTGCCCGCATCGCCTTGCCAACGGGGATTGGACGGGTTGCCGGAACCTACCAGCTTGACTACCTCCAATTCCCCCTGCTGCTGAAAGTTGGATTGACCGAAGGAAGGCTGCGCGTCTTCGCCGTTGCCGGGCCAACGCTTGGGGTGCTGTTTTCGGCGCAAGCCAGCGGCTCGGTGGCGGGGATTGACACCACGCTTTCGGCCACCGATGATTTCAAAAACAACGAATGGGCAATTGAGTTCGGCGGCGGAACGGAGATTGACCTGGACCCGATGATTGCCCTTACCGCCGATGTTCGCTACGACCTTGGGCTGACAAACGTGCTGAACCAAAGCGACTTCCCCCCGCTGCAACTCAACCAGATGAGGCTGAACGGGTTGAAGGCGGAAGTCGGAATACTGTTTCGCTTGTGAAGAAAACCACCACCATTAACAACAACCATCAACCATGAAAACTTTTCGTTTACTGGCCGCCGTTTGTGTGGGCTTGGCCTGCATCGGCGCAGCCGCCACGGCGCAATCGCTCCTTCTGGGAATCTACGGCGGGGTCAACGTCGCCACGGTGGAATCCACCGGCGGCGGAACCGCAAGCGGGCATTACGGCCCGATAGCCGGCGCAGCATTCGAGGTTGGCATAATAGATCCGCTGGCCTTCCGTGCCGAGGTCCAATACGTTCAACGCGGCGGGAAGCTGGAGCTTACCACCAGCACCAGCAGCGCGCCGGTTATCACCGAGTACACGCTGGATTATTTAGAAATTCCCGTCAACCTTCGGCTGGACCTGAACCAGGGAAGCCCGACGTTGTACGTTTATGGCGGGACCACGCTTGGCACGCTGATGGCCGCCACGGCCAATCGCGGGGAACAAACCGATCAGGATGTGAAAAACTCGTTCGAAACCGCCACCATCTCGCTCGACTTGGGGGGCGGAGTTGATGTGGAACTCAGCAAAACCATCCACCTGCGCGGCGACCTACGCTACAACTACGCAATCACCGACGAGGCCCGCCAACAGCAAGCATTCTTCGACGCAGATTCCTGGAAATCGCAAGCCATTAAAGGGGTTGTGGGTGTCTATTTTCACCTGTGATAACCGGAATGAACAAGGGAACAGAAGCGGGAAGGATAGATAAAGATCGGCGGGTCTGGTGGTGGATTGGCGGGGCCGCACTGCTGATTGGCCTAACGGTGTGGTCGCTGGCGATCAACGCCACCTACCCGAAACTTTCGCAGGCGTGGAAGCCAACCAAAGGGATTATCACACGGGTCACCCGGGAGATGGTCCCTGAATACAAACGGCCAGATCGGCCAGTAGATCGGCTTATCATCGCGTTCCAATCTGGCAGCAAAGGTTGCACGGCACGGACCACCACCGGCCCCGACATCTGGAAGGTGGGCGATACTGCGTTGATCCTGTTCCACCCCCAACGCCCCAACGAATCGCACATCATGTACTCCGATCGCGAGTCGGCCCTGCTGCTGTGCGAGGATGCCAATCTTGACAGCCTGCAGCTTGATTTCGACGGCGTGCACCATCTGTTCGATAGCCTTCGCAACGCCGATTGGAACCCACCGCTTCCCCCACGATAACCTGTGGAGTTCCCAGGAAATTTTCCACTACTCCCCCATCCCCAACCCCAGCTCCTTCCGCAGCGCGCTGTCGGCGTTGCTGTGGCGACGCCAGTAGTCGGTCATCAAGGTGTGAGTAAGGCGGGCAGTGGTTGTTAGCGGCTTCCCGAAGTCGTCGTAGCTCTCGGTCCAGCCAACAATCTGGTGTGGGAACTCACTCTTGAAATCAATCGCCAACACACGCTCGGCGGCCCCATAGGTGATGGTGTAGCGGCGGAGTTTTGCGCCGGAAGAATCAGTGGTTTCGCTCAACTCTGCTTTTGCATCAACCACCCCCAACGGCTTATGCCGAAGCCGCGAAGCCAACGTTCCTGGGATCATCTTCACCGTGCCAACCGGCAACGTCTGCGGCGCAATGCGGATGCGGGTCCAGATTTCATCCTCCAGCATTGCCGTGTCCAGCGCGAAGTTCTTATCCCCCTCGCGCTCGAAGTAGGAGCGTTCCTCCACGTTGTACGATTTCCCTTTCAGATTCAGCTGCATGAAGACATGGCCGCACCACTCCTGCACGGTGGTGCTAACCTTCAGCGTGCGGGGCTGGGCAAACACCTCCACCGGGGTGAAGACCGAAGCCATCAGCGAGTACGGGTAGATTCCGGTCAGGAATTTCTTGGTGAAGTTGAGCTTCAGCACCGATGCCACCGGGCGGCCAGCCGGATCCGATTCCAGTTTCACCTGCGGCTCGGTCAGGAAGTCCTCCGTCACGAACACCAGCAGAGCATCGCCACGGTGAAGCTCGCCGTAGCGTGCTTGCGTCAGCTGGTAGCGGCTTAGCTCCGCCTTCCCCTGGCTCCAGTAGCGATGCCACTGCTCGTTTGCAACAGTAGCAACCGGGGGCATCGGGCCGGGCGGCGTTGCGGGCGCGCCAGCTTCTGGCGTTTTATCATCCTTGCAGCCAACCAAGCCAACAACCAGTGCAAGGATTGCCGATGCGATTGTGTTCATGCTCTGCTCGATAATTCGTGAAACTGAAGTTTGGTGCGGGTACCAACAGGAAAAGGTTTTTAGCCTTCGACACCCTACTCGGCGATTGCCCAGCGGGTTCCTTCTTTGGTGTCTTCCAGCAGCACTCCGCGCTCCTTCAATCGGTCGCGGATAAGGTCGCTGGCGGCCCAATCTTTGCGGGCGCGGGCCTCGCGGCGAAGCTCGATGAACAACTCCATCAGCTCACCGGTTAGCGCGTTGTTCTGCGCGGCAACAATCGGGCGTGCAAAAAGATCGAACCCTAAAATGCCATCGAACGCCACGCGCAACGCCTTGTAGTAGCCCAGCAACGTGGTGCGGTCGGCATTGCCGGCGGCCAGCAATCCGTTCAGCTCGGTGATGCCCGCCGAAAGCGCGCCCAGCGCAGTGGTGGTGTTGAAATCATCATCCATCGCCGCGATGAACTCATCGAACCATGCCGGCATTGATTCCACCGTGGTGGTGTCGGCATCGTCCCCCACCGCCTGGCGCAACCGCTCCACCGCGCGCCGGAATCGCTCCAGCCCGGATTGCGCAGCCACCAACGACTCCATGTCGAAATCTTGCGGCGAGCGGTAATGGCTTTGCAGGATCAGATAGCGAATCGCCATCGGGTCGTACTCTTCCAGCATCTGTTTCAGCGTCATGGCGTTCCCCGCCGATGCCCCCATTTTGTCGCCGCCGATTCGGATCAGGTTCACGTGCAGCCACCAGTTCACAAACGGCTTTCCGTTGGCGGCTTGGCTTTGGGCAATCTCGCACTCGTGGTGGGGGAACATATTGTCCAGCCCGCCGGAATGGATGTCGAACGTCTCCCCCAAATAATATTGCGCCATCACCGAGCACTCCAGATGCCACCCCGGGTAACCCCATCCCCACGGCGAATGCCACTGCATAAAATGCTCCGGTTCGGCAGCTTTCCAGAGCGCGAAATCTTGCGGGTTCCGCTTCTCCTGGAACACAGCAATCCTTCCCCCATGCTGCTGGTCCTCCACCTTCCGGTTGGATAGCCCGCCGTAGGGGACAAAGCCATCGGGAACGCCTTGTTGCTCGTAGGCATGAACGTCGAAATAGACCGAGCCGTTCACTTCGTAGGCAAGCCCTTTCTGAATCAACTGCTCGGCCATCGAAATCTGCTGGCGGATGAAGTCGGTGGCGTGCGGAACGCGGTCGGGCCGAAGCACGCCCAAACGGTCAAGATCATCGAACCAGCTTTGCTCGTAAAACAGGGCGATCTCGAACGGCGAGCGGTTTTCGCGGCGGGCCTGGGCCTCCATTTTGTCCTCGCCGTCGTCGGAGTCGTCGGCAAGGTGGCCAACGTCGGTGATGTTCATCACGAACATCACATGGTCCGCGCCATAGAGGTGCATCAAGTAGCGGCGGATCACGTCGGTGCCGATGTAGCTTTTGGCGTGGCCAATGTGCATGTGTTTATACACCGTTGGGCCGCAACGGTAGAACCGCACAAGGCTGGGATCAATCGGGTGGAATTCTTCTTTGGTGCGGGTCAGCGTATTGTAAATGCGAAGTGCCATGATGTCGGTTGTTGAAATTGATGATTGCGCCAGGGGAAATCAAGGGGGATGATGAGCCAAGCGAAGCAGACTCTGCAAGGTCAACAGAAGAACTCCTGAATCTCGGCAACAAGGCGCGGCAGTGGCACTTTCTCGATTGGATGCGGCGTTGCCGGAAGCACGGCGCATTGGCCGTTTGGAAGCTGGCGATACGCCGCCGCCGTCTCCTGGATGCTGACCATCTGGTCGCGGTCGCCAACGGCAACGCGCACGTGGTGATGGACCTGCGCCAAATCTTCCGGTGTGACCTCGGGGCTTTCCCCAAGCCGTGTCATCATCTCCGCCGTGCGCCGCAGCAGTTCATCCAGATTCCCCGGCCCGTGGCGTTCTTGCATTGCCGAATAGAACTGCGGGGCTTTCTGCTGCATTGCCTCGGGGTTCAGCATTTTGGTGTCACGGGCGGCACCTTCCGGGTTCCAATCGAACTTTGTCCCCAGGGTGAGCAATCGCCCAACGTGGCTGGGGTAATGTCGGGCAAGATAGAGGCCCACATAGCCCCCCATGCTGTGGCCAACGATGTCGGTCTGCTCCATCCCCTGCTCCTGCATCCACTCCAACACCTCCAACGCGCAATGGTGGATGCTGAACGGACGCTCCGGAAATGGCCGCCCGCCATGCCCCTGGAAGTTTAGCGTCTGAATCGTGAAGCGGTCCGCCAGCAACGGAACCAACGGGTCGAACTGCGGTGCCGCGCCAAGCGCACCATGAAGAAGTAGCATATCGGAAAGTCTGTTGTTGAAGAATCTCTCACTCACCCCGCCCAGGCTTCGGCTTGGGGCGTTCCTGCTCCTGCGCCGGCTGCTTATCCTATCTCCTCACCCCAGGAATGTTCCCGGTCCCCCACCTTCATATCGCGGAGAAGTTTTAGGCCGTGGGGAAGCACCGGGATAATGGCCGCAAGGCACTCGGTGACCGCTTTTGGTGAGCCAGGAAGGTTCACAATCAAGGTGCGGCGGGCAATGCCGCAGACCGCTCGGGAGAGCGCGGCAAATGGAGTTTTTTTCAGCGAGGCCGTGCGCATTGCGGCGGTCAGCCCGTCGGCGCGGCGGTCAATTACGGTCAGGGTTGCTTCCGGGGTGATGTCGCGCGGGGCAAACCCGGTGCCGCCGGTGGTCAGCACCAGCGCGATGTCCTCGCGGACGCATCCCTCCAATGCCCGTATCACTTTCTCCATCTCGTCGGGGATGATGTCAATCCGTTGGATGTCGAACAGTTCTTCATCCAATAATGCTGCGGCTTCCGGGCCGGAAAGGTCGGCACGTTCGCCGGCGGCGGAACGGTCGCTGACGGTGATGATAACAGTGCTCCACGCCATGATGATCTCTGGGTCGGTTGTTGTGCTTGTTGTGATTCGTGCGGCTACCCTTTGGCCTGTGCGTGCCGCGCAGAAATTGTTGTTTCCATCTTCCCCTTCGGCTTGTTCTTCACCAGGAATCCTTGCTTGCCGGAGTTGGCGGCTTGCAGCGCGGTGCGTAGTGCCGAAGGAACCGGCAGCAATATCCCAAGCTCGGTAAGATTTCCGCGTGCGGCTTCGCAGCCATGCGGCAGCCCAATCCGCACCGCCACCTTCTTCCCTTCAAGGTGATGGAAGGCAAAGCGGGACAAAAAATCTTCGGGGAAATAATACTCACACTTCCCGCTCCACTCGTTCAAACTTGCCACCAACTGCTGCAGCTTCTGCGGATTCCGCCGGATCCCACGCTCGGCCAATGCCTGTTTCACCAACGGATCGGCAAGCAGAGCTTTCAGAAGATCGGCTTCGGGGAACAGGTCCGTGAGCGTTACCGGCTGGCCCGGGTTTGCGGCGTTGATGGCGGCATAGTCGGTTTGCAGCATCGGGTGCGCAAGATACAGGCAGTTGGCATAGGTGCTGCGCCGCAACGAGACGTAGTTGCCCACAAACGAGAGGACCCCCACCTTGCGGCCATACTCGCACCAGACAGAATCCTCCGGGAAATCGTTGTCCACGCTGGCAAACTCTTTGAAGTCGGCATCCCACAGCCGAAGGAGGGTGTCGCGCTCGGAGTACACCATGCCGCCGCCGCGTGCGATTGTCACGTTGTCCGCTTGCCACGTTAGCGTTCCGCCAGTTGTTGAGCCGATCCAGAGCGTTTGCCCCAGCACTGTTTGCCCCAGTACTATTTGCCCCAGCAGCACGCCGCAAGCAACGCGAACAGCAAGCAAGAGCGTGGGGTTATTCGGACTGGTGTTCTTCCACCAACGGGGCATTCTCATATCGTTCCAGCTTAAAGGATTCGCCCAGATAGCGGCGGCGCACTTCTGGGTCGTTTGCAATTTCGTGGGCGGTTCCGCTGCGGAAGATTCCGCCATCAATCAGGATGTAGGAGCGGTCGGTGATGGTCAGCGTTTCGTGGACGTTGTGGTCGGTAATCAGCACCCCAATCCCCCGCTGCCGCAGCCGTTGGATAATCTGCATGATCTCCTCCACCGCCAACGGATCAATCCCCGCAAACGGCTCGTCCAGCAAGATGAACTTGGGGTTGGTGGCAATCGTGCGGGCGATCTCGGTCCGGCGGCGTTCGCCACCGCTCAGCATGTAGCCCATCTGCTTACGGATGTGGGTGATGGAGAATTCCTCCAGCAACTCATCCACCCTTGCGCGGCGTTGCGAGCGGGGGTACTTGATAAGCTCCAACACCGCAAGCAGGTTCCCCTCCACCGTCATCTTCCTGAAGACCGAGGCCTCCTGCGGGAGGTATCCAATCCCCCTGCGTGCGCGGCGGTACATGGCGATGTTGTCAATGCGGGCATCGTCCAAAAAAACGCGCCCCTCGGTGGGGCGAACCATTCCAACAATCATGTAGAATGTTGTGGTTTTTCCGGCGCCGTTCGGTCCCAGCAATCCCACCACCTCACCCTGGCGCACCGTCAGCGAGACATCGCGGACAACTTGCCGTTTCTTGTAGCTTTTCACCAAATGCTCGGCGCGTAATGTGGCGCGCCCTTCGCTCCCGTTGGTGGGGGCGAAGGGTGCGGCTGTTGCTGGCGTTGGCTGGTCGGCGTGCGGGTTCATCGGGTTGGGGCTGTGGTCAGCTTCATGGTCTTGTTGGTGGTCTTTCCATCACGAAGAATCTTCATGGTGATGGTGTCCCCAACTTGCGAGTCGGAGATCAAGGCCACCGCGTCATCTTCACTTTTGATTGTCTCCCCTTTGATCTCTTTAATCACATCCCCAGGCTCAAGCCCTGCCTGGGCTGCGGGGGAATTTGCGATAATCTCCACCACAACCACCCCCTCTTTTTCCTGAAGTTGAAGGTAGCGTGCAATGCGGTCGTCAATCTGCTGGATGTTCATTCCGGTCCAGAAATTGCGGTCAATCCCGTCCCCCTTTTTCAGCTGCGCGACGATTGCTTTCAGGCGGTTGGTCGGCACGGCAAACCCAATGCCGATGGACCCGGCCCCCATCCCGCTTTGGGCGGTGGAGTAGATGATGGTGTTCATCCCAATCAGCTCCCCAAGCGCGTTCACCAGCGCGCCGCCGCTGTTGCCGCTGGAAATGGCGGCATCGGTTTGGATCATCCCACGGTACACCCGCCCATCTTGCGGCTGCAAATTGACTTCGGTGTTGCTGACCACGCCAACGGTGACGGTGGGTTTGGAGTTGATGTCGAACAACCCGAACGGATTGCCAAGCGCGATTGCCCACTCCCCAACCACCACGTCGTCGGAGTTCCCGAACTCGATGTACGGAAGGTTCTTCCCCTCAATCTTCAGCAACGCAACGTCGGTGGTGGGGTCGCTGCCAATTACTTTGGCATCGTACTGCTTACCGTCGGTCATGGTGACGATCACCTTGCTTGCGCGCCCAGCAACGTGATCGTTGGTGACCACGTAGCCATCGGGGGAGATGATAAATCCGGAACCAAGCCCATGAAGCTCCTGCTTGAAGGTGCGGCGGCGCGGCCCGTACCGCTGGAAGAACGGGTCCTGCTCAAAGAACTGATCAAGCAAGCTGCGGTAGCGCATTTCGCGAACCTCGGTAACGTTGATCCCCACCACTGCTGGCGAGACTTTCTGGACGGCGCGGGTGATGGCGTTGCGGCGGGACCCGGTAACCTCGCTATTGGCGCGGTCAATGGCCGGCGCGTTGGAGGTTCGTGTTCCGGTTGTGCCGTTGTCGCGCGGTTCCTGGGCGCTGCAGGCCGAAGCCCCCAACGCCAGCAACAGCAGCGGAAGGATGCGGGTTTTATACGCGAATGTTAGTCGGTTCATAGCGATTGAGTGGGAACTGTTGGCATAAATTTTAGCGTGCAACAACATTACCCTAACGGTTATTGAAGGAAAAAATTGAGGAATGCCGCCATGTGTTCGTGGTTCGTCAGGATGTTGAAGCGGGCGCAATTTACATAATCACCGCAACCAGCGGCATGAAAGGAACGGTGCAGGAAAACTATAGCAGGGGGTGGGGGCGCACGGCAAGAAATTCCTGCAGTCGCCCCCGTTTACTCTGCTTCGTCGGAGAGGAAACGGGAGCCACAGTGCTTTGGGTTGCTATAGTGGTGGCTTGCTGCCGCGGCTTAGCTTGCCGCCGAAAACTCCCGGATTGCTCGCTCGATTGCTTCTGGGACCTTAACATCGTCGGCACTGCGGCGCATTGCCACATTAACCCGCAAGGCCTTCAGGCCGTGAACGCCTTGAAGGTCGCTAAGGTCAAGGTCCTCAATCGCTGGCTCAATCATTCCGCTGGCGGCAAGGTACTCCAGGTACTGCCGGTACTCCTGCGCCTCGCGAGGTTGGGAATAGACGATTGCCAATTTCCCCGGCTGCGTCAACCGCTCTCCGGTTCCCTTAATCTCGGCTTTGTCAATCCGCTTTTTCATAATCGCGTAGCGGATGTTGTAGGCCCCGTCAACATCAAATTGCTTTTCGTCCAGCCGGTAGCTTATTGAGAGGGGCGTTGTTTGGACCAGCACCAAATGGGTGGTGTCCAGCGGCACGGGAAGGGTGGGTTTCACTTCGTCGGCAAGCCGCGCCGCGCCGCACATCACCAGCAGCTGCCACAGCCGCAGGTTGCGAAGGTAGATGCTGTTGAACGTGCGGTCGTTCACCAGCGATTGGCCGATGTAGATGCCAAAATCAACGCCGTCGGTTTGGTGTTTTTCAAAGTAGTGGGGGAACATCCGCTGCGCCCGCTCTTCTTCCGATTCAACAAACGCCGCAATTACCCGGTTGATCGCCGTCACGCTATCCTCAAACTCTTTTCGCTTCCGATACACGGCCCTGACTTCTGGGTCCAGCGCGGCGTTGTATTCATCAATTCGGGCAGCAACCTCTGGATCGAAATCGCAGATATGGCCGAACAACGACTCCACATCGCTCCGAAGAAAATCCAACACCCCGGCCTCATCCCCCGAGTGGAGGCCCGACTCGATATGAGCAATTCTATCGTGAACGCGGAACAGAAAGTGATCCAAAATTGGAAGCTGGCGTGCGGTGCGTGCAGCGTTCAACACGTTGTAGGCAAGCCCCAGTTGCTCGATCAAATCGGCTTGGATTGCGTGGTTCCGATGGTCGGAGGAGCTTCGGATATCGCTGACGCTGAACAGCGGATACACGTCGTGGAAGACGATTGGCTCAATCTGGTTTTCGGCCACGGTCCCCTGGCGGGTGATGAACCCTTTTGCGGCCTCGCGGAACTTCCATTCCACCGCCGGATGCACCGCCGTGTACTGCTGGCGAATCACCGATTGCACCTGGTTCTCCATATCCACCAAACTGCGGTGGATCACCATTGAAAACAGCGGGAGAAGCTCGGCCAATTTCAAGGTGTTCAGCTCGGTCAGGTCGCCAGCGTTTGGGGAGTAGATGTTCAATCCGCCGATCAGTGCGCCGTTGTAGTGAAGCGGCGCAAAGTAGGCGCTTCGGAACCCTTTTGGTCACCACCCCCTCATCGCCTGGTGCGCGTGGGGTTGGCAGCCGCAGCACATCTTCAATCACCTGTGGCTTCCCCGTAAGCAATGCTTCCCCGATGGCCGACCCCGCAAGGTCCTGGCGATTGAACTGGAACGATTGGTTCAGCACGCACGTGTTGGTTTGCAGGTGGCGGGGGTGCTGCGTGCCGTAGTTCAGCACCATCATGGAATCGCCATCCATCGCCACCAATCCAATCACCAAATCCTTCCGGCGTAAGTATGCCCGGATAATTTCCTGCAAGTGCTGGAACCCTTCGTAGGAGACGATGGTGTTGCTCTGGACCAGTTCGCGCTCCAACGCGCTGACCAACTCATGGTCGCTTACGTCAACGGCGTTCACCAGCACAAAGCCTTCAATCCGGAACAGGTCCGGAGGGATTATCGCCTGCCAGGTGTCAATGTCCGTAAGGTTGCAAAGGATTTGCTGGCGTTGCTCATCGGTCAGCGTTGGCAAGGGGCGCGTGGGGACAAACCGGACAAAGCGCATGTCGAAGCCAATCCGATAGTACTGCAGGAACTGGCGGTCGGGGTGGGTGATCGGGATAATGATGGACTCCGCAGCAGCATCAATGGCCAGGTTGAAGAACTGGCGTGCGATCCTCACGTATGCCGAAATAGTGCGCATACGAATGATCCGCTCCTCATCAAGTTTTGCCTCCAACACACCGCTGTTCTTCCCCTCAAAAAATGTTCGCCGGAATGCTGGGGTGCTGTAGAACGGAATGGGCTGAAACGGCACAATGGCGGTGGAGTAATCGCGGTCCCAAAATGCTGGTGGGAAGACCAACGACATCAGCCAGTCAACGCTTTCACGGTGTTGGTCAAGGATTGCAATGTCCTCGATCGGCTCCTGCAACCGTGGGGCGGCCGATAGCCGTTCGTTCAGTTCGGAAACCAGGGAATTAAGGCTTGAGCGTTGCACGCCGATGTCGCGATTGGCATACTCAATCAGCGGCGCGAAACTAAGAATCGTTTTGAACGGGAAGTGAAGTTTGGTGGGGTCGGCCTCAGCAGAGGCGGCAGCGGTCGAAGCCGTAGTTGAAACAGCGGTTGTTTTTTTTGCCATGGCTCTGGCGAATTATTGCCGTGGATGGTGGGGGAAGGAAGCGGCGATCCTTCCCCCACCATCGTTTGGCTGTTGTTATCACTCGTCGTCGTCAGCTTCGGCACCTTTCCCCGGTTTGTAGGAGCCGCGTGCCGTTGCCGACAGAATTGCTTTGCGAAGCCTGATGCTTTTTGGCGTCACCTCCACCCACTCATCATCCTTGATGAACTCAATGGCGCGCTCCAGGGTCATCGGCGTGACGGGGGTAAGAAGGATTCCGTCGTCCTTCCCGCTTGCCCGCATATTCGTCAGTTTTTTCGCTTTGACCACATTAACGTTCAGGTCGTTATCCCTATTGTGTTCGCCAACAATCATCCCTTCGTACACCGGTTCCCCGGGGATTGCGAACAGCACACCGCGCGGCTCAAGGTTGAAGAGTGCGTACCCGGTGGCCTCGCCCTGGCGGTCGCTTACCAAGGACCCGGTCAGCCGTGTGGCGAAGTCGCCGCGGTGTTCCTCGTATCCCTGAAGATAGCTGTTCATGATGCCGGTCCCTTTGGTGTCGGTCAGGAACTCATTCCGGTAGCCGATAAGCCCGCGCGAGGGGATGGAGAACTCCATCCGAACGCGCCCGGTGCCGTGGTTCACAAGGTTCAGCATCCGCCCTTTGCGCCGCGAAAGTTTTTCGCTGACAACGCCGATGAACGCTTCGTCGCAGTCAATAAACAGGTGCTCGATTGGCTCAAGCAGCTTCCCTTCTTTCCGCTTGTAAATCACTTGCGGGCGGCCAACGCTTAGCTCGTAGCCTTCGCGGCGCATCGTCTCAATCAAGATTGCCATTTGGAATTCGCCGCGGCCTTTCACCATGAAGCTGTCGCGGTCGCTGGCTTGCTCGAACTGGATGCCAACGTTCCGAAGCATCTCACGCTGCAATCGTTCGCGGATTTTTCCGCTTTGCACGTGCTTCCCCTCGCGGCCAGAAAATGGGGAGGTGTTGATCGAGAACATCATGGAGATGGTTGGCTCGTCAACGGTGATCCGCTTCAGGGCTTTTGGGGCAGACTTCGCGCAGATGGTGTCGCCAATGTGAACATCCTCAATGCCGGCAAGGATTGCGATGTCGCCAGCTTCAACAAACGGCGCGTCGGCCATTGCAATGCCGTCGTAGGCTTGCAGCTTCGAGACCCGCAGCGGCGTTACGCCATCTTCCCCCAAGCAAACCAATTCTTCGTTGGATTTCACCGAGCCGTTCATCACTTTGCCGATTGCCAAGCGGCCAACGTAGTCGCTGTAGCTAAGGTCGCTTACCAGCAGCTGGAACGGCTCGTCGGGGTCGTAGGTTGGTGCCGGGATTTCCCGCACAATCGCCTCGAACAGGGGTTTCAGCGAGTCGCCGTTCCCCTCCAACTCCGTCTGCGCAATGCCGTCGCGGCCAATGGCGTACAGCACGGGAAAGTCAATTTGTTCGTCGGTGGCGTCAAGGTCAATGAACAGGTCGTACACCTCGTTCAGGACTTCTTGTGGGCGAGCATCCTTGCGGTCAATTTTGTTCACCACAACGATGATTTTCTTTTTTCCTTCCAGGGCTTTTTTCAGCACAAAGCGGGTTTGGGGCAGCGGGCCTTCGCTGGCATCCACCAGAAGGATTGCGCCGTCCACCATCATCAGCGCGCGCTCCACCTCGCCGCCAAAATCGGCGTGGCCCGGGGTGTCAAGGATGTTGATTTTCACATCCTCCCAGTGGACCGAGCAATTTTTCGCGGCGATGGTGATGCCACGTTCGCGCTCAAGGTCCATGCTGTCCATCACGCGGTTTTCCACGTTCTGGCCGGTCCGGAAGACCCCGCTTTGCCGGAACAGGTGGTCCACAAGCGTGGTTTTGCCATGGTCAACGTGTGCGATGATGGCGATATTCCGAAGCCGAGGATTAGAAGCAAGTTGTTTGTTCATACGGAAGCTGTTCGCGTTGCTGCGTTGCGAATGCCCATGATTAGGCATCCTGATGCTGAAAGCGCGGCAAACTCCGACAGATACAAAAAGCGGGCAAGGTTTTTCGGGCAACAAGACGTTCCAGCCCGGGGCGGGCTACGAAGCAATCACCCCCTTCAACGCCCCCACCAACCGCTCTACA
Organism: Chlorobiota bacterium; assembly: GCA_016710285.1. Classification (NCBI taxonomy): domain Bacteria; kingdom Pseudomonadati; phylum Chlorobiota; species Chlorobiota bacterium. The sequence continues at coordinate 917,263 of JADJXR010000001.1, forward strand.
TTCTCCGCCGTGGAAGTTGCGCCCATCAGCCCGATTCGCCAAGCCTGCCCTTTTAATGGGCCAAGCCCGGCTCCAATCTCGATGTTGAATTCCTCCAGCAATCGGCGGCGGGTTTCTGCTTCGTCGCATCCGGCGGGAACCGCAGCGGCGTTCAGTTGCGGCAGCCGGTGACCTTCCTGGCCCATCAGCGCAATCCCCATCTCCCCCAACATCCCTTGCAGCAGCAGGTGGTTCTCCCGGTGCCGTTTCCATCGCGCTTCCAACCCCTCTTCCAACGTCAGCCGTAATGCTTCGTGCAGGGCATAGTTCATGCTGATTGGCGCGGTGTGGTGATACGCCCGGCTGCTTCCCCAGTAGCCGCTTAGCAGGTTCACATCCAAGTACCAGCTTTGCACCGGCGTGCGGCGGTTTGTGGCGGCCTCCATCGCCCGCGGACCAAGCGTTACCGGGGCAAGGCCCGGCGGGCAGCTCAGGCATTTTTGCGTTCCGCTGTAGGCTGCGTCAATCCCCCATTCATCAATCCGAACGGGAACGCCCCCTAGCGAGGTGACGGTGTCAATCACCATCAACGCCCCGGCATTGTGGGCCAGCTGGGCAATCTCGGCAACGGGGGTTAGCACGCCGGTGGAGGTTTCGGCATGGACAATGGCAACCATTTTTGGCGAACGCCCGCGCACTGCCTGGGCAATCTGCTCCGGCTCGATGATTCGCCCCCACTCCGCTTCCACGCGAACAACGGTTGCGCCACACCGCTGGGCAACGTCGGCCATTCTTCCGCCAAACACGCCGTTGATGCCAACAACAACTTCATCGCCTGGCTCAATCAGGTTCACAAAACAGAACTCCATCCCCGCGCTTCCGGTGCCGCTTACGGGGAAGGTCATCGGGTTGGATGTCAGGAACACGGCGCGGAGCATCTCCTTCACCTCTTCCATCAATCCAACAAAGAGCGGGTCCAGGTGGCCAAGCAGCGGCCGCGACATTGCATCAAGCACCGATTGCGGGACCATGCTGGGACCCGGCCCCATCAGCAGGCGGTGCGGAGGGTTGAATTGAGCGATCATAATCCAAGTGATTGTTTGAAGGTTGATTGTTGCGGTTACGGTTGCTGTTTACCGGATCACTTCCACGCTGCACTCGGCGCGGGTTGCCACCGCCGATGAGACGCTCCCCAGCAGGAACCGCTCCAGGCCGCGGACCCCTTTCGCCCCCAGGAAAATGGTGTCGGCATCCATCCGTTCTGCTTCCTGCAGCAGCATCTTTTTTGGCGATCCTTCTTGCACCATGATGGAGGTCCCAAGCCCAACCCCTTGCAACCGGCTGGCAACCGAAGCGGCCACCCCCTCCATCCGCTCCCGCTCGCGATTGTGGTTTGCGGCAAACCACTCTTCGCTCTCCTCAGATTGCGGCGGGAACGCGGTTGGGAAGTAGAGGTCCAACGCCGAAACAATACGGGCTTCCGCCCCTGCGGGCCACCTGCGCGAGGCAACCATTTCCACCATCCGTTCGGAGCCGATGGAGCCATCCACCCCAAGCAGAAGGCGGGGCGGGCCGCTGCGGCGGTGGGGTTTTGCCCGCCCGATCCGCACGGGGCAATGCGCCTCGGCCAACACTTTGTGCGAGACGCTTCCCAGCAGCAATCGCCCCAGCATGGAACGCCCTTGCGCGCCAACCACAATCATTTCGGCCCTCCATTCTTCGGCCTGGGCAAGGATTCCCAGCGAAGGGGAATCGGCGTAGGCTTGGGCGTTGATGGTGGCTGCGGGGAAGCTGTTGCGAAGCAAGTCCGCCCCTTCGTCGGCAATCTGGAACGCCCGCGACAGCTCGCGGCTGGAGCGTTCGTGAAGGCTACGTAATCCGGTGGGAATGAACTCCGGCAACGGCTCCTGCTCAAGACTTTCCGGCTCGAGCGGGTGCCAAACTTCGGCGACAGTAACCACCAGGAAACGGGTGTCGGCATCAAGCCCGGCGGTGGCCAAATCATGCAAGGCCGCAACCGAGGATTTGGAGCCATCAAACGCAAGCAGAACGTTCATCACAGATTTGGTATCGGAATTGGGAGTTAGGAAAATTGGCCACAAAGAACGGATAATCTTGGAGCGGTGCAAGCGGGCGCAAAGTGGGGAGATAGGGATGGGAGAATTGCTGGCGGAACGATTTGCATTCTTGGTTGGGATATTCTTTGGCAAGCCCTTGCGCGTTGTGATAGATTCGCCGTATTCTTCGGCCATTGAACTGCTGCGTGCGATGCCGAACCAATCGCGATGCCATCGCTGCCCGTTATCTTTGGCACTCAATCCAACACTCAATCCCGCCGTTGCTATGCGTTCTTCCCTGCTTCTGTTGTTCTGCGCCGCGATGTTCGCGGCGATTGCTGTTCCGGCCCACGCCCAGAAGCAGTACAACGTCTGGTATTTCGGCGACCGGATTGGCGTTGATTTCAACAGTGGAGCACCGGTGGCGCGAACCGACGGGCAGATGATCCAGCCAGAAGGCCCAGCAAGCATTTGCAACCCCACCACGGGCGAGCTGCTGTTTTACACCGACGGCATCAGCGTCTGGAACCGGAACCACCAGTATATGCCGAACGGCGCGTTTGTGCTGCATGGGTCCACCAACACCACCCAATCCGCACTTATCGTCCCAATCCCCGGGGACTCGCTCCGCTACCTGATCTTCACCGCCGACGACAAGGAGGATGAGGACCAGGGAGTGGAATACGCGATGGTGGATATGAACCTTGCCGGCGGGCTTGGGGATATCGTCTTCCGCAACCGCCAGCTGTTGATCCCCACAACCGAAAAATTGGTGGCGGTTGCCCACAGCAACGGATGTGATATCTGGGTGATTGCCCATGGCGTAAACAACAACTGGTTCTACGCTTGGTTGGTGGATCGCAGCGGAACCCCCAGCGCGCCGGTAATCTCCAAAGCCGGAAGCATCCACCCCGACACCACCGGGAAAGTTGGCTACCTGAAGGCCTCGCCCGATGGCTCCAAACTGGTTGCCGTCATCGGCGGGAAATATCTGGGAACCACCATTGCCCGAAGCTCCGCCGTTGACTTCTTGACGTTCAACAATCTGACGGGGGAAGTTGGGTTTATCGGGAGTCTTCCGGCGGATCAGCGCGAGTACGGAGCCAGCTTCAGCCCTGATAACTCCAAGCTCTACATCGTCCGCTCCGGCAGCAATAACGAGGGGTGCTACCAGTACGACCTCAGCAGTGGGGATTTGGCAACGATCATCTCCACCAAAACCTACATCAGCAACGACTCGCAGCTTGGGACCGCGCAGATTGGACCGGATGGGAAACTCTACATCACCCGCAACAACGTCTCGTTCCTTGCTGCTGTCGAGAATCCCAACGCTGCGGGCGTGGCCTGCGGCTACAACGGAACCGCGGTTCCGCTTGCTGGAAGGATTGGGGGATTGGGGCTGCCGAACAACATTGACGCGTTGTCGAAAGATCCGGCCGGATGCAAGCTCCCCTTTGCCGACTTCTCGCTGGACGACAGCACCATCTGCGTTGGCGGGTGCGTCCGCCCAACCGACCGCAGCCGAAACAGCCCAACCGAATGGCAGTGGCGTGCAACCGGAGGAACTCCAGCGGGATCGGACCGCCAGGACCCCGGCCCCATCTGTTTTGACCAACCTGGCGACCACACCATCACCCTAACCGTCAGCAACCAGAATGGCATTGACGTGCTGGGGAAATCCATCACCGTGAAGGTGCTTCCCCCCCCGCCCATTGATGCCGGAAAGGACACCACCATTTGCCGTGGGAAACCGCTGGCACTCCGCGCCACGCAAGGGGTCCGCTACGTTTGGTCCCCGGGAACCGACCTAAGCTGCACCGACTGCCCCGACCCAATCGCCACGCCGGCAGCGGACATCACCTACTACGTGATGGGGACCGACACCAACGGCTGCGTCGGGACCGACTCGATCCGCGTGACGGTGAAGGAATCCACACCGCCAACCATCACTCCCGCAGGGCCGGTGGTCCTTTGCGCCGGCGATAGCATCACCCTTACCGTGGATGGAACCTTCAGCAGCTACCGTTGGAGCAACAACGCCAGCGGGCCGGCCATCACCGTCAACGCCAGCGGAGATTATGCCGTCACGGTCACCGATTCGTTTGGCTGCGTTGCCAGCTCGGCCCCGGTGCAGGTGACGGTTGCGGCGCAGCTTTCGCCGACCATCACCCCCGGCGGACCCACCACGTTTTGCGATGGCGACAGCCTTCTGCTTTCGGCATCATCGGGCTTCCAACGCTACCGATGGACAACCGGAGACACCACCGCCAGCATCGTTGTCCGCAGCAGCGGCAGCTACGGCGTGACGGTGGGTTCGGGAAATTGCGAGGGGGCCGCAACGCCGGTGGCGGTGACGGTGAATCCATCCCCGGCCCCGGTCATCACTGCCAGCGGCCCTCTCTCCTTCTGCGACGGCGACAGCGTGGTGCTGGATGCTGGCGGGGGATTTGGAAGCTACCGCTGGTCCACCGGCGACACCACCCAACGAATCACCGTGCGAAGCTCCGGCAGCTACGCGGTCACGGTTTCCAACGGGTTTGGCTGCAAGCGGACCTCGGCCCCGGTGGACATCACCGCGGGGGCGGCGGCTTCGGCAACAATCGGGATTCCCGTGGTGCAGGCGGCGGCTGGTGCGCGAGTGAAGATTCCGATTGAGGTCCGCACGCAAACCAATCTTGAACGAAGCTGCGCAACGGAGTTCACGGCCACAATCCGCTTCAACCGGACATTGCTCCACCCGGTTGGCAATACTCCACTTGGCACAGTAAGCGGGATGGAGCGGGTGATTACGGTGAAAGGAAATCCGAAGCAAGCAACAACCGGGGCCGCCGCCGCAGAGCTTGAGTTTGTGGCAACGCTGGGGAACGCAACCAGCACCCCGCTACTGATAGAGAATCTGACATGGGACAAAGGAAGCGTGGCAACAACGGTGGAAAGTGGAGAGTTCCGGTTGGCAGAAATCTGCGCCGAAGGAACCACGCGGCTGATTGATGCCAGCGGCTCGTTCGGGCTGAAGCCAATCCGCCCAAACCCAACCACGGGAAGCGCCGAGTTGGAGTACAGCATCCTTGAGCCAGGCCACACCCGGCTGATGCTTTCCGACCCATTAGGGAACCTTGTGCTGAAACTGTTGGATGGCGAAATACACCCCGGAACGTACATCACCACCATGGACCTAAACGCCCTTCCTGCCGGGCTTTACACCCTGGTGCTCCAAACCCCAACGCAACGTGCGGTGGAGCAGGTGATGGTTGTGAAGTGAGCAAAGGAAGGAAGCGCGATAGGTGAGTGAAGAAGAACGCTCTGCCTCTTCTCCACGCCTCCGTAACTTGTTTTTAGCCGCTGTGTTGAAGCGGCACACATGGCGGCATTGCGCCGCTTCCTTCCGCTGCCAGATATGGTGGCAGTTTCCTTCCAAACCAACGATCGTTTCCCATGAACTTTCTACTTGGCAATCGCTTTTGGGCAATTCCTGCCCTTCTGCTCGCTTTTATCATTGGGGCCTGTTCCAGCAACGCACCAACCGATGTCCCCGACGGCAACACTACGGTAAACGGATTGGTGAAAGACCCCGGCGGGTTAATTCTTCCCAATGCCATTGTTGAGGTGATCAACAGCGCGAACACACGAATTGCGGCCGACACCACCGACGACGACGGCGCGTTCCTGCTGGCAAAACTTCCTGAGGATCTGAAAGGGCTGCAATTTCGGATCACCCACTCCGATTTCCGGATTGCAAACCAAGAACTATCCGCTGCAATCGCGCTGGCCGGCGGGTCCACCGGCATCAGCCTGACGCTGGTGGCCAACGACAGCAGCTGCGGCAGCATTGCGGTGACCGTGGTGGACGACTCCACCGGCGCAGCAATCGCCGGCGCAGATGTCAAAATCTCCCGTGGGGAATCCCTTCGCACAAAAAACCAGACCGACTCGAACGGCGTTGCAACGTTCGGATCATTGCCTGCGGCAACCTACGCTTTGCGCGTCTTCAAAGCTGGCTACCGCGTGTTGGAGCAAAGCCTAACGCTGGGGGAATGCGACACGCTGCGGGTTACGGCGGAACTGATACGAAGCGAGGGGGAGAAGCCACAAGCAAAGGATAGCTGCTGCAACGGAGTGCTGACAATCATCCCAAAAGATTCCGCCACCGGTGCGGTGATTACCGGTGCGGAAGTCCGCATCAATAAAGCCGGGTTGGAGGGGCGGAAAGTGATCTCTACCGGAGATGGAAGCATCTTCCGGGAAGTTTGCGAGGGGAACTACGAGGTTCGGATTGCGCGCGAAGGCTACCGCGTTGTGGAGTTCTCCGCAACCATGGGATGCGACGACACGGTCACGATGGAGCGGCTGCTGGTGAAGAACCCGGCAGAAAATGATTCCTGCTGCCACGGTGCAATCGCCGTTACCGTCAACGACTCGGCAACCGGCGCGGCACTTACCGGCGCGATGGTCAAGCTCTGGAAGGATGGCAAGCTGGTGAAGTACGAAACAACAGGGCAAAATGGAAGCGTTGACTTCACCTCGCTCTGTGCCGGCCGCTACTCATTTAGCATCCTGCGCGACGGCTACAAAGGGATCGAGTTCGTTACCGAGCTTGATTGCAACGACACGGTCTTCACCACACGAACCCTCCGTTCCAACACCACAACCGGCGGCAGCGACACCTGCTGCCGTGGCTCCATCACGCTTATTGTCCGCGACTCGGCAACCAACAACGTTATTGCCAACGCAGCAGTAAAAGCAACAAAAGCGGGGGCAGTCGTTCGGACAGGCAAGACAAACTCCAACGGGGAGATTGTTCTGAACGAGCTGTGTGAGGGGGAATACGGGATTTATGTTGAGCGGGAAGGCTACACCAAACGGGTGCTTGAAATCGGGATTGACTGCAACCAAGCAGTGAAAGAGACCATCACCTTGAGCAAAACTTCTAAACCGTCCACCGATAGCTGCTGCACCGCTTCGTTAGCCGTACGGACCAAGTCGGAAGGAGCATGGCTGAATGGAGTAACCGTCACCATCAAAAAAGGGAACACGGTGGTTGCAGAAGGAACAACAGCAGGGGAAGGAAGTTTGGTGCTGGAACAGCTGTGTGGCTATACAGGCTACGCCGTCACCTTCAGCAAAACCGGCTACAAATCGCAGACCTTCGAGATCAGTTATGGCGAGTGCAAGCGGCTGGAAAAATCGGTGGTGATGGTGAAGGAGTAATCGCGCACCATAATCCACCGGTTCAAGTAGGCATAAAAAAAGCCCCAGCAACACGCTGGGGCTTTTCTGTTTTTGCTTTGTTTTTTTTCACCTCACCACCATCACTCGTTGCGCTATCACTCCTCCGGGTGCGGTCAATCGGCAGAAATAGATGCCATCCCGAGAAGCGTTACCAACGTCGTCGGTTCCATCCCACAGATATTCATACAGGCCAGCTTCCACCATCCCCTCATCAATCAGCCGCACACGCCGGCCAAGCGCGTCGAAAATCTCCACGCGAATTTCGGCTGGCACGGGAATAATGCACGAAAATTCCGTCACTGTGCCGAACGGGTTTGGCACTGCCGGAAGCAGCGCAAACCCCGCGCCCTGAAGGCGGGAATAATTCCCCACCCCTGTTGTGGTTCCTGTGTCTTTTCTGGCTTCGTCGCCATCGGGGCCGCGTGTGGTGTCGCGGTAGTCGCGTCCACCTTCGGCTGGGGGAAGGATATACTTGGCCCGAACAATCATCACGCTGTCGCCAACGGCAACCACGGTTCCATCGCCGGCAGCCATTGCTGGCAAATCAATTCCGACGCTGGTTTCTTCTTGCTCCCACGTTTCGCCGCCGTCGGTGGTGATCAGCATCAAGCCTTCCGGGCCGCTTACCCAGCCGGTGTCGTTATTCGGAGCAAAATGGAAATCAAACAATGTTTTCTGATATCCACTCTTTTTTTGCTCCCACGATTTTCCTCCATCGCTTGTTTTTGCAATCAACCCGTTGGCACCGATTGCAAACCCAGTTTTTCCATCCAACAATGCCACCTTTGTTATTTCAGGGAATTGGCTTAGCACATTATCCTGAATATACTCCCATGTTTTTCCTCCATTTTCTGTTCGTTTTATTATTGGGATTGGGGGCTTGTAGCTGTAATCCATGCCAACAACAAAGCCATTCAATTCATCGGAGAAATGAATTTTCGTGAGCATTTCTCCATCTTTTTCTTGTGTTAGCGGATACCAATTTTCGCCACCATCTTCCGTGCGCAATATCACCCCAATATCCCCTGCTGCCCAGCCGCGTAATGAATCCAGCATAAACACCGTGCGCAGGTCCACTTGCGTTGCGGTTTGCACCGGTTGCCACTGTATTCCGTTGTCGGTGGAACGAACCATATTTCCGTATTGGCCAACGCCGATAAAGGTGCAATCGCGGGCGGCAATGGCATTGATGCGGTATTTGGAAATTCCTTCAATAATTTCCCACGAGCGCCCGCTGTTGCTGGTGCGGGCAATTATTCCGCTGTCGGCAGTGGCCACCATTGTGTTTCCGGTGGAAGCAATTCCGGTGAAAATAATTCGGCGGAGCAACGAGTCGTCAAGATTGATGCGGGAAATAATCGGCGTAAAATCAATCCAGACTGGGTCATCCCGATCCAGCAGCCGCTCGTAAAATCCGTAGCCAAAAGTGGAAATCCGCAGCGTGTCGAATCGGTTATTTCCGTCGTTGCTTGGGGCGTACACCATCTGGTTCACCCCAACAACCGGAAGCCCTTGCTGCAACGGATACCAGAACGCCCCACCACTGCGGGTTTTGAACACGCCGATGTCGCTTGAGACGTACAGCATATCTGGGTTGGAAGGGTTCCGTTCAATATCCCAATAATTGATTGTTTCCGGCAGGTTTCCATCAATGCTGTCCCAGCGAACGCCGCGGTCCGTGGTGCGGTAAATTTTTGCTGGCTGGCCGGGTCCAAACCCGGTGAAGGCGTAGGCAGTGTTCGGGTCCCAGCGGTCGGAAACAACGGTGTGGACCGGCTCGCGCCCGGGCATTTGCACGGTGCGGCGGGTCATGCTGCCGGGCGTTCCCTCGTAGATCTTCACGGTGGAGGCCGTGGTCCAGAAGGTGACGTAGGCCGTGACCGATGCGCCGGCCCCCACGTTCATTGCAATCCGCCGCGCACTTCCGTCGGTGGCAATCGTGTAATCACGCGCGGCGGTGGTGGCGCGCCGCCAGCGGTTGGCGGTCCCGTCGTGGTAATACATCCAAGCGGTGTCGGCGGTGAAGGCTTGGTTGGTGTTCAGTTTGTTCATGGTGATGGGGTTCATCCAGATCATCGCCATCCCATTGGAGGTCTCGGTGAAATTCGTTCCCCGCTCGGTGATTTTCCAGCGAGGGAAATTTCCGGAGCCAACCCATGAGTTGGCATACACCACGTTCGGATCGGTAGGATGGATAGCAATATCATCGGGCCCATCGCTGCCGTAGGTATGCTCCCAGTTGGCAACCACTCCGTTGCTGGTTTCGCGGGCGATGCTGAGCGTTCGCAGCGTTCCGTTATCCTGGGTGCCGCTTATCATAAATCCGCCATCGCTCCAGCCAATATCAAGCCCGTACGATTGCAGCGGTGAGTTCCCGAGGAACGGCACATCCACGCTGATTGCCCCGGTGGATTCATTCCGATTGAAGATGCCGCCATCGTTGCCGATGTAGAGTTGGTTGCTGTTGGCGGGGTCGAACGAGACGAACAGGTAATCATCATGGCCACCATCAATCCCAACCCAACGGCTTCCGCCATTGGTGGATTTAATCAACCCCACCGAGCCAGCATAGACGGTGTTCGGGTTGGTTGGGTGGACCGCAATGCAGTTCACATGGAACCCCTGCCCCGCCCGCATGTATCCAAGAAGACCATCTATCGGGCAGACGCGATCCCAGCGCCCGCCGCTGTTGGTTGAGCGATAAATCCCCCCGGCCCCGGCGGAAGTATCGCTGATTGCGGCGTACAGAATCGCGCTGTTGGAAGGGGCAATCGCCAGCGAGAGGCTTGTGCCAAGCGCGTTTTGCGGAAGCAGACCCGTGTTGGAAGAATCCCAACGTTCGCCGCCATCGGTGGATTTATAGACACCATAGGGGAGCACCCCCGGAAGGCCACTTGCCCCGGGAATCTGAGTGCTGGCCACATAGATTACGCCTGGGGTGCGGCGGTCGGCAGCCATGGAGTTAAGGGCGATTTGCGGCACGCCACTGACCACCGTTTTCCGCTGCCACGTGGCCCCGCCATCGGTTGATTTCAGGAAGCCAAGATCGGTGGAAGCGTAGATGATGTTGGTATCAAGCTGGCCGCTGGTGGTTCCATTGACCAAGCCATACTCCATTCCAGTAACGGCGCGTGGGGTAAGCGTTTCGCCAAAGCTGCCGGTGATGGTGGCGCGCGCCCAGGTCTCGCCGCCGTCGGATGTGCGGAAGATTCCTGCGCCGGCATAGCGGGCCCAATCGCCAGTGCCAACAATCACCCGGCGGAAATCCGTTGGGTGAATTTGGAACGCACCAACTGCCGGGTTTGGAAGATTCTTCCCCATGTTCCGCCACCGATACGGCGAAGAAGAAGTGCGCCGCCAGCGGAAATAGATTCCACCGCTGGAGGACCCAATCACCGGGATCCATTGCAACGTTGCCGGGTTTTGCCACCAACGGATGGAACGGATGCGCCCTTGTGTGCGGCGCACCGCATCCCCCCGAATGGTTGCCCAGCCGGTTGGGCCAATCGCCACCCAGCTTCTGCCACCGGCAAGCACCGCGCCTTTTTCGTTTGGCCGCTCCATCTCCGCTTCGGTTGGCATCGCCAGCATCTGCTGGTAAGCGTCCCAGTAGCCTTCCGGGTTGCTGTTGTACCAGTAGCTGTTTTTTATTGGATTGTAGGCCCCTTCTTCCTCCTTTTCCCCTCTGCCATCCGGCTTGGCCGCAGGGGGCTGCGGGAAAAATGGACTTTGCTGCGCCGAAAGGTTTTCGGCACACAGCATCACAAGCAGGGCAGCAAGGAATGGGAGCGGGCGGCGGTAGCAATCAGCAAGGTTCATGGCCTTTTCATCAATGATGTTGTTCTTGCACGCGCTGTTCAACCGTTGAACAACCGTAGCTTCGGCCAAAGATACCCTGGGCTTGGTCACGAACCTTTTGCCCAGCGGTTACGCCATCGCAACGGGGAAAAAATTGGGAGATAGAGATGATTGGAGGAGGGAGTGTTCGAAGCGATACAGGCCACCCACTGGCGGCGTTCGGGCAGTTGATGCTGGCGCAGTGAAGCACCGCAGGCCGTTGCGCTTTTGCAATGCCGGAACCGCAGGAATTGCGGTTTCCCCCCATCCATTTTTTTTAATTCGGCCATTGCTCAGCTATCAGTTTTCCACCCTTCAGGCCGTATCTTTACGCCGTTGTCGTCGTTAGGGGCGGCTGATAATCCCCACAAAGGAAGCAACCAAGAACCATTATGAAAACGAACGAACAGGACGCTCCGTGGTGGCAGCAGATGCTGACACGCAGGGAAGCAAATAAGACGATCGCGAAAATTGGGATTGCCACGCTGGCGGCCGCCGCTACTGTGGGCGTTGTTGGCTGCGGCGATGACTCCGAAGACTTTGACGATGGCTCGACCGAAGTCCAGCAAGATGCCCTTGAGCTTCAGAAAAAAGAGGGCTGGAACGCTGGCTCGACCGACAAGCAGCTGACGTTCACCGGCAAAACCGGCACCGATAGCCAGGGATCAATGGACTGGGCCAACTACAACACCAGTGCCGCTTTGCTGAAAGCCTGGGGGGTGAAGAACTCCGCGTGGCAGCCGTACGTTGTCCCGACGTTGGTGCAGGCGTTGGACCAGGCATCGTTAAAAGGGCAGATCGGCCCGGTGTTTACCCCCGCCATGCGCGAGGCATACTCGCGTGGGTTGGGAATGCGGGAGATTCTGCAGAAGAGCAAGAACCCCGAAACCACCATGATCGTGGTGGATATTCCGGGACCGGAAGCCGTGGCCTACGCCGCAGCCCTTGCCGACGTTGCCGACCCCGTCATCACCTTCGACAACTGGCCGCACCCGCTTGGGGTGGTGAAATCGCACGAGACGTTGGGGGCAATGCTGTACTACGCCGCCGAGGTCTCCGCAAAAGCGGCCAAACGCACGGACAAAGCCGCAGGGGCGTTGGTGCTGGATGCCAACCGCATCGTTAGCAATGTTGACCCCGATACGCAGTTCGACAATCGCTATCTGGCCAAAGTCCCCACTGCCGATAAGCTGCAGGCGATGAAGACCACGAACGTTCTCTACGCCGTCTCCGATAAAGGGGTCACTGCCGAGCGGGACGACCTGAACGAAGATTTCGCGGCCTACAAGGAGAAAGGGATCAACGTCTCGATGATCGCCCTTTCGGACTTCACCCCCGATCCCAACGAGAAACCGGATTCAGCCGCAAGCCTTGCCGGAAGCGGAACAACCACAACAACACACCACACCGTGTATCACTACGGCGGAAGCCCCTTCTTCTCGCCATGGTTCTTCTACCATTATCCGGTGTTTATCGGCTCCGGCATTCCGGCGGCATCAAGGCTTCCGGCCACCAGCATGCGGGGCAGCACCTACTCCCCAGCACGCCGCCCAACAATGTTCAGCGGGCGGACGGTTGGCGGCGGAAGCGGCGTTGGGAAGCAACGCCCCAGCGGGTTCGGGCGCGTCTCCACACGGGTTGACGGAACCGGACGCACAACCGGAATCCGCAGCGGAAGCAGCGGGTCCTACGGGCGCAGCAGCGGAAGGGGGTACAGCGGATGAACCGTCGCGGATTTTTCTCCAACCTCTTCAACCGCCGCCGCGAAGGGGACCCCTTGTTCTTTGGAATGCAATGCGTGATCAATGTCTATGGCGAGGACACGCTGCGGGCACAGCTGTACAACGTGATCAACCAGCAGATGCCGACCGAATCGCCCGGCGAAAAGTTCCTGTTCTACAAGCGGATCACGGCGGTGCTTCGTGAGAACATCCACTTTTTTGAGTATGGCTACTGGGACTACATCACCGACCGCGACGATGCCACCGCCGAGTTCGACGACTGGGTGGCCGGCATTGAAGCAACGTCGGCCACGGTCCAAGAAGAGCTTGGGAACGAGGTTGACGAAGCCTACCGGATGAGCAGCGAAAAAGACTACGTGGTGGTGACGCTGGCCTTCATTCTGGAATACACCGACAGCCTGACCCAGTTCATGGAGATGATTGAAGGAATCCCAGAAGAGGAGTACTTCACCCCCTCCGGATTCCAAACGTTGATCGAGGCAGTGAACTACATTGACTTTGAGTATGCCATGGGCGATGCCGTTTTTATCATGCCCGGCAACGACCAAGATGGCTTCAGCTGGTCCGATATGCGAAGCGAAGGCTGGGAGTACCTGAAGCCGATCATGGGAACGATTGGCCTGTAGGCCCCTCAGGGAACTGCTGCAGCGATGACCGGCACCGAACAACACGGTATCAAACAACAAAACGCCCAACCATCTTCAAGAATGGTTGGGCGTTTTTTCATTGATGTTCTTTTCACCCTCCCTTCCCAACTTCCTCATATCCCTTTCCAACTTCCCTCCAAGCCTTCTCCTCGGTTCGGATGCGGATCCGCAGAAGCACGGTGTTGATAATCGTGGCGGTGATCGCCGTCAGATACGCCCCGAAGATCATCGGGAACAGCAGCAGCTCCACGGCAACAACTACGTAGTTCGGGTGGCGCAGATAGCGGTACGGCCCGTGCGTTGTTGCCGTGGTGCCAGGCACAACAATCACCCGCGTGTTCCAGTTGGGGCCAAGCGAGCGGATGGTCCAGTAGCGCACCCCCTGGCAAAGCACAACAATCGCCAACAGCCCGGGCCAGAACGGGTTCACCGGGCGCGACAGGTAGATAACCTCGGCAATCATCCCCACAAACCAAAGGGTGTGAAGGGTGATGATGGCGGGGTAGTGGTCGCGCCCGAACTCAATGCCCCCACGCTGGCGCGCTGCCGCCTCGTTCCGTTTGGCGATCCGCACTTCGGCAAGCCGTTGCAGCAGGATCAATGGAACCAGCAGGTGAAGCGGCGACCATTGCATCACATCAAAAACCGTCATGGCGATTCGGCATTGTTCTCTTCAATCCTTTGTTTCCCGCCATGCCGGCGATTGGGGGAAAAACTACAGCTTTCCTGTTGATGGAGTGAGTGGTGGGCAATCTCCCCTTCCCGCAACCTGTATCCTTTTTTGCGGAAGCACCGCGCTGTGGGGCTTTCTCGGTTATCTTGCCAGCCGTTTCCAACAACCGACACACCGAAAACAACAACCGCACAATGGCAACAACCAACGTCCTTCTTGTTGGCGAAAGCTGGATCACCAACGCAACCCACTACAAGGGGTGGGATCAATTCAGCAGCGTCACCTACCACAGCGGGGCCGCCGATCTGCTTTCGGCATTGCAAGCCGGGGGCATCAACGCTGAGTACCTTCCGGGCCATGCCGCCCCTTCCGATTTCCCGATGACCCTTGAAGGCCTGCAGAAGTACGATGTCATCATGTTGAGCGACATCGGAAGCAACACCCTTCTGCTCCATCCCGACACGTGGCTGCATGGGAAGCGGACCCCCAACCGGCTGAAGCTGCTGCGGCAGTTTGCCGAATCGGGCGGGGGGCTGGCGATGATTGGTGGATACTACAGCTTTGCGGGCCTGCAAGCCGGCGCACGCTACGGCGGAACCCCCGTCGAGGAAGCTCTTCCAGTAACCATCTCACCCTTCGACGACCGGATGGAGGACCCCGAAGGCTCGCCGATCACGCTCCATCACCCTTCCCATCCAATCCTTTCCGGAATCGAAGGGGAGTGGCCCTACTTGCTGGGGTATAACCGCGTTGCCCCCCGGCCCGAATCGCAGGTGCTTGCCACGGTGGGGGCGGACCCGCTGCTTGTTGTTGGAAGCTACGGCACGGGGCGTTCGTTGGCCTGGACCAGCGATGTTGGCCCGCACTGGTGCCCCAGCGAATTCGTGCAATGGCCCGGATACGCACGGCTGTTCCAGCAAGCCGTGCGGTGGTTGGGGGGGAAGGAGTGAGCTTAGGTAGCAGCCGATTTCGCGCTGCCGCCGCGCCCCCCTGCTTCGCCGCAAGCGGCTGCGCGTCCCCCCAATGCTGGGAGGAAGAGGGTTCTGGAAAGATTCCTTGTTCACTGTTGCCAGGTCATCGCCTGCAGGCTCCTCCCCCAGAATTGGGGGAGGCGGGGAGGGGGCGACCACGGTGGCAGCTGGCATTGCGTTCGGTTGCTTCGCCCAACACCGCCCCGATTCAATCAAGGCGGCGGCCCAATCAGGCATTCCACATCGTGCCGAACCTTCTTTTCATACTCTTCAACAATGTCCCATTGGTTTCTGCTGTTGTTGCTTGCGGCCTTGTGGTCGCCGTCGTTTTTGGCGATTAAGATCGGGCTTCACGACATCCCCCCGCTGACGCTGGCCGCGGCGCGCCTGGCGATTGCCTCGGTGCTGACCTACGGGCTGATGCGCTGGAAAGGGGGAAGCCTTCCGGCCACGGTTGAGTTCTGGAAGAAATTTGCCGTGATGGGGCTGTTCGCCAACGCGCTTCCGTTTGCCCTGCTGATGATTGGCGAGACGCTGAGCTCCAGCGTGCTTGCGGCAATCGTCAGCGGGTTCACTCCGGTTGGCACGGCAGTGATTGCCCATTTCATGATTGAGGGGGAACGCCTAACCGGGCGGACGCTGATCGGCATCACGATGGGGTTTCTGGGAATTGGCGTTCTGTTCCTGCCAACGTTGCTCAACGGAATGGGGAACCAGCAGGAGGGGAACAACGTGCTGCTTGGCTTGATTGCCTTTGCCGTGATGGCCCTTAGCTACTCGGTCGCTGGGGTTTATGGCCGGAAGGTGTTGCGTGGGTATCCGCAATTTGTTGGACCAACGGCGCAGCTGATGGCCGCCACGCTGTTGCTGCTGCCGTTTGTTGTGGCGTTCGAGTGGGACCAACTGCGGGTTCCTGGGCTTCCTTCGTTTGGGGCGGCAATGTGGCTGGGGGTGGTGGCAACGGGGTTCGCCTACGTGGTCTATTATCGCTTGTTGGAAATTTCCAGCGCGACGTTCCTATCGCTGGTGACGTTCCTTCTCCCTCCGTTCGGGGCATTGATTGGAGTGATTTTTTTGGGAGAAGAGCTTGCATGGAGCGCGCTGGCAGGCTGCGCCCTGATTTTGGGCGGAGCCGGGTTTGTGCGGAATACGGGGGGGTGACGAAGGATTGTCGTCGGGATCGTTTTTCTTGAATAAAGGGAGCTTGCCAGCGGTTTGCTGGCAAGTTTTTTTTTCGCCTATGCGACTTTTTACGGAGCTATGTCAATAAGCAGGCAGACGTACGTTATTTGCCCAGCATGAGCAACAACATTGCCCAAACATCGGACCAGAAAGCACGGGAGCAGAACTTCCTACGGTTGTTGCTGCCTGTTCGGAATCAACTGTTCCGGTTTGCTGTTGCATTGATGCGCGACTACGACGACGCGATGGATGTCACTGCCGAAACAATTCTGATTGCCCTGCAAGGATACGATGAACGCAGGCCCGAAGCAGGATTTAAATCCTATCTGTTCACCATTGCCACACGCCTGTGCCGGCGAATGAAAGCGCGACGGAAATGGTTCATCTCGTTGCAGCCGGAAACCTCGGAGGCGATTGCTGGGAACGCGCCTTCGCCAGATGTTGCTCCGGACCTTGCAGCACTTCGTGAGGCACTGGCGCAGCTTCCGGCACGGCAGCGCGAGGCTATCACATTGTTTGAGCTTGGGGGATTAAGTCTGCAAGAAATACAGCAGATACAAGGGGGATCGCTATCGGGTGTGAAATCCCGCATTGTTCGTGGCCGCCAACGGCTTGCGGAGCTGCTTGGTGCCACCACCGAGGGATGTACCGATCCGGCAATGCGCCCAAGCAGTCCCCAACGTGATAAAGGAGCCGCCACTCCTCTTCTATCATCCATGCAACCATCGCAGAGCCATGACTAAACAACCGACCAAACGGCCATTGGATTACTGGTTCAACAAGTTGCGGAGCAGCACAGAGTTGAGCGAGTATCAGGTACAAATGATCATTGCCAGTCATACGCCACGGCGGCGGCGATCCGCCATTGCTCTACTCATTCTTAACAGGAGGTTCATCATGTTCACGGTTCTTCTCATGTCGCTGGTGTCTGGTTCGCTCTTCATTGCCAGTTTGGATGGCGAATCCACAGCGTCCCGGCCGCAATCCTTATTTGGAAGCACGGCATCTTCCCCGCGTGTTGCTTCGGTCCAGAAGCAAACAACACTTGAGAAAGTGCCGAAGGTTGTTGTATCAGGCTCGGCAACAAAACCTCTGGTTCGGCAACTCTCCCAGCCATCTCCCAAACCAACAATCACCGAGCCTCCGCACATTCTGCAGCGGCAGGGCATTATGGCGTTGGAGCTAACCACCGAAGAGCTTGCAAAAATTGGAATTCAGATGTTGCCGGATGGAGGGATGAGGCTGTACGCAGGTCGGCCAAATGTCAATTTTTTTAGAAAAGATTCCCATGTCGTAGAAACCCATACCGCCACATATACCATAACCGCTGATAGTGGAATAGAGGACCGGATTCCTCGGCAATTCAGCCCGGCAGGAATTGATTGGATTCCTCACTCCCCAATAATTTTCTACACCGAAAACAATCAGCTCCATTTATTTCGGAGGGTTCCGAACGAAGCATACGACCGCCACGTTAATGTTCGCCGCCCCCGAAAAACTGCTGCGGAAGAAGCCGCCGACCGTCACTTCTGGGATAGCGTAGAATACTCTCGGTTTGTTGAGCCAATGATTATGCGATGGGTCGTTCCGGTCAATATCAAGATTCAAAACGGCCAGCGCACAATTTCGCTCTGGTTATCAGTGCGGCGTATCGCACCGTACTTACCCGATCGCTACCGGATTCCGATTGAGGCGGAGATCAAGCGATTAACGGAGATTGATGAGCAGCAGGCAAAAGAACTCTCATCGAAAAAGCAAACGATCATCGCGTATGATATTAGCAGAGCACCAGACGAGCCGGAAGAGGACACCAACGCCTATGCTATCCAACAACACCGTCTGATGGAGCAAGCCCGGCCTGGCGATCCAGTGATGGAAGTGTGGTGGCAATCGGCCGGGGCCGTGATGGTGCTAAACGTCACCCCAAACCCTGCCCGCGACGTTGCCGAGGTATCGTTCCTGCTGGAAGCTCCAAGAATGGTGGCTCTTGATTTGTACCGATACGATGGCCAACGGGTCAAGCGGGTTGCCGAGGGGGTTTCGTTGCCAGCGGGCCAGCATCAGCTTCGTGCCGATCTGCATGGTATCCAACCCGGACTCTATCTGCTTGGCATCACCACCGACCGCAGCGAACAAGCATTGCGCAGAGTTTACGTGACGCAGTAGCAGAAAAAAATAGAGTTCGCCGCATTTCAGTTCCACCACACTCTGCCGGAATTTGACATCTGCTTAAGCGATGGCAAATTCCGGCAAAACTTTACTCCGCTCGGAGCGAACTCTCGGTTTTCAGATACTCTGTCGGCGTTTCACCTTCTACCTTTTGTTCCCACCTCTACTCAGGAGAGGGTGATAACCTTAATCTGCTTCACCACGCTACCTTTCATTCTCCCCGAACTCCTATCTTTGCTCCCACTTCTGCAAGTCCAACCTTCTATCAATCACACACATCACGAACAACCGATGATTGAACGCATTCAAGAGCTTCTGGGGGCCGAGGCCGACTACCTGCTGAACCACACCAGCACCACCATCCCGAAAGAATCGCTGCACCTGACCGGGCCGAACTTTGTGGACGAGATGTTCACCCAGTCCGACCGCAACAACCGCGTGCTGCATAACCTGGCTTGGATGTACGCCGCAGGGCGGCTTCACCGCACCGGCTATCTTTCCATCCTTCCTGTGGACCAGGGTATTGAGCATTCGGCGGGGGCATCGTTCGCCCCAAACCCCATCTACTTCGATCCAGAAAACATTGTGAAGTTGGCGATTGAGGGGGGATGCAACGCGGTGGCCAGCACCTACGGCGTGTTGGGAATGGTTGCCCGCAAGTACGCCCACAAAATCCCATTCATCGTCAAGATCAACCACAACGAGCTTATCACCTACCCGAACAAGCACGACCAAATTTTGTTCGGCACAATCCAGCAAGCCTACGACATGGGGGCCGCCGCAGTGGGGGCAACCATCTACTTCGGTTCGCAGGAATCGTCGCGGCAGATTCAGGAGATTGCCGAGGCGTTCGCCCTTGCCCACGAGCTTGGAATGGCCACCATCCTGTGGTGCTACTTGCGGAACAGCGCCTTCAACGTGAAGGACGACAAGGACTATCACGTCTCGGCGGATCTTACCGGCCAAGCCAACCACTTGGGGGTGACAATCCAGGCCGACATCATCAAGCAGAAATTGCCGGAGAACAACGGCGGCTACAACGCGCTAAAGTTTGGCAAGACCCACAAGAAGGTGTACGAGCAACTTACCAGCGACCACCCGATTGACCTTTGCCGCTACCAAGTGGCCAACTGCTACATGGGGCGCGTTGGGCTGATTAACTCCGGCGGGGCCAGCAGCGGCGAAAGCGACATGGCCGAAGCCGTCAAGACTGCGGTCATCAACAAGCGGGCCGGCGGGCATGGGCTTATCAGCGGGCGCAAAGCCTTCCAGCGGCCAATGGCCGAAGGGGCCGCACTGCTGCAGGCCATCCAAGATGTCTATCTGGAACCGCAGGTGACGGTGGCGTAGGCAGCGGGGCAGACAGCCACAGAAATTAGCACGGCGTGATTCGGAGCGGCTTCCTGCTCCGGATCACGCCGTGATTGTATTGGGCAGCCCCACCTCCCTGATAAAGCATCTGAACTATGACGCATATCATAGCTGCCCCACACCTTCAGCATATACCTTGTATCCTGAGTGCAGCCGTATCCTTAACGCATGAAGGATTTCTATGAAGCCGTTCCGCTTAACCGCCTACCTTCTGGAGCCACGGAATTGGTGGTTGCCGTTGCTGTTGATCTTCACCGTCAGCATTGCTGGGGTAACGATGATTGGGGTGCACACCTACACGGAGGCTCCTCCCATCGTAGATTTCACCACCCAGGATGGGAAGGTAGTTATTGAAGCAAAAGATATCACAGCGGGGCAGTTGGTGTTCCAGAAATATGGGCTGATGGATTATGGAAGCATGTTTGGCGATGGCGCAAATCGCGGGCCCGATTATACGGCCGAGGCTCTGCACCTAATCGCAGCGTACATGCGTGAATTTTACCAGCAGCAATCGGCAACCGTTCCGCCGGAAGAGCAAAAGCTGCTACGGCTTGGGATTGAAAAACGGGTGCAGCAGGAGATTAAGCGGAACACCTATTCCAGCCAAGCCCAGCGGATCGTCATCACCGAAGCCCAGGGCTACGCGGCCAAGCGGCTGGCCGATCATTACATCACCCAACTTCCCACCACCCGCACGGTCACCAACCCGGAAGAGATTCGTTCGCTCTCCTCGTTCTTCTATTGGGGGGCATGGGTTTGCGGTGCCGAACGCCCTGGCGAGACGTTCAGCTATACTCATAACTGGCCGTACGACCCTGAGGTTGGGAACACCCCCACCGCGCCAGTGGTGTTGTGGAGCATTATCGGGTCGTTCGGATTGATCATCGGGTTGGGTGTGGTGCTGTACTCCCATGGCTCATTGGACAAACTTTCTAGCGGAGCCTATACTTCGCATGCTCGTCCATTTCTTTCCACGGGGGATGTTGCTTCCTACGTTCCCCATCCGATCCAGCGTTCGGCATTTGCGTTCTTATATGTTGCGGTGATCCTGTTCGGATTGCAGGTGCTTGCTGGCATTCTAACCGTGCATGACTTTGTTGGGTTTGTCAACTTCTTTGGGTACGACATCTCAACTCTGCTCCCTGTTGTTATCACCAGAAGCTGGCACGTACAGTTATCGCTGCTTTGGATAAGTGCTTGTTGGATTGGCGGTTCGCTTTTTGTGCTGCCGATTATCGCCCCCAAGCAACCGCCTGGGCAACGTGCGTTGATCCGCAGCATCTTCGGCATCACCCTGCTGATGGTGGGGGGGATGATGGTGGGAATTTTCATGGGACCGCATGGCTTATTATCGGATGCATGGCACTGGTTTGGCCATCAAGGTTGGGAATATGTTGAGCTTGGAAAAACATGGCAGATTCTGTTGGCCGTGGTGCTTGTGTTGTGGTCCGTCACCATGTACCGCGGCTTGCGTCCGGCGTTTGTGAAAGGGAAACCGTGGGGGTTGCCGAACTGGATGGTCTATGCCACCGGAAGCATTATGGTGCTGCTGATGTCTGGGTTTATCGCACGCCCCGAGACCAATTTTGTGATTGCCGACTTTTGGCGGTGGTGCGTTATTCACATGTGGGCCGAGGCGTTCTTTGAGGTTTTCACAACTGTGCTGATCGGGTCGTTTATGGTGCTGATGGGGCTGGTTAGCAAGCAAGCCGCTATCCGCGTTATCTACATTGCCACACTGCTGTTCCTTGGGTCCGGCTTGCTTGGCATCTCCCACAATTTTTACTGGAATGCAAAGCCTGTTGGCACCATGGCATTGGGAAGCGTCTTTTCCACGCTTCAAGTAATTCCGTTGGTGCTGCTTACGTTGGAAGCATGGCGGTTTTCGCGGCTGCCCCGCATCCTGGAATCGGAATCACCACAGCCACATGCAGCCTTCGGCTTCCCGGACGTATTCCTGTTTTTGATTGGTGTGAACTTCTGGAATTTCTTTGGAGCAGGGGTTCTGGGCTTTATCATCAACCTTCCGATTGCCAACTACTACGAGCATGGAAGCTATCTAACCGTGAATCATGGCCATGCAGCATTAATGGGGGTGTATGGGAACTTAGCCCTTGCGGCGGTGCTCTTCTGCAGCCGTCTTGTGATGAAAGATCATGTCTGGCGCCCCCGACTGACCCGCATTGCCTTCTGGTCCATCAATATCGGGCTGCTGTTGATGGTGATTCTTGATCTGTTTCCGGTGGGGCTGTATCAGTTCCTGACGATTGTCGAACATGGCTTCTGGTACGCCCGCAGCGCGGAGTTTGTTGACGGAACCACCTTCCAAACGTTCACCTGGCTACGGATTGTTGGTGGTGCGCTTTTCACCCTGGGCGGGGTGATCCCGATTATCTGGCTTATCATGCACGGCCCACGCAACCTAAGGGCCGCCGGCACCCCCACGGTCTCCTTATCCTCCGAGCAGGAGTAGCACGGTTTTACGTAAGCCAGCCAACCCAGCAAAAATCTTTGCTGGGTTGGCTGGCCTCTACTTTAGGCGGCGTACTGCGCCCTCCAATCTGTTGGTAGAGTAAACTCTCCCCCCCTGCTGCTACTTCACCACCACTATCTGCCCCATCTTGCTGCTCCCTCCGCTTTGCAATCGGCAGTAGTAGGTTCCTGCTGGAAGGTCGCTTGCGTCCAGGGTGGCTTCGTGGGGTCCGGCGAGGAGCGTGCGATCCACCAGCGTGGCAACGCGGCGGCCTTCGCTGTCGAAGATGGAAAGCTCGATATGGCCACCGCCGCTGGTGAACGGAATCCGTGCCGTGGACCGCGTTGGGTTGGGGTATGCTGCCCCTACCGCAATCGCGGCTGATCCCCCCTGCTGCAACTCCGCACCGCTGCTGGTTCCCTTGATGATGGGAAGGATCGGGAAGTTGCGGAACAGCACTTTCTGCAATTCGCTGTCGGGCGCGCCAAACCAATCTTTCAGCAGGGAGGCATAGACCGCACGGAAGTCGTACTGCATCGGCAGGTTATCGTTCGGCGTTGGGTTGTTGGGGATGATTGGGTTGGCCCCCAAAATCCCTGGTATCACATTGGTGCCGAACACAATCAGCGGGGCCGCCGCGCCGTGATCGGTCCCGGCACTGCTGTTCGATTTTATCCTTCGCCCAAACTCGCTGAAGGTCATCCCCACCACCCGGTCCTCCAAACCGAGCAACCGCAGGTCGTCTTGGAATGCTTGAATCGCCACCGAAACTTGGCCGAGCAACGTCCCGTGCGGGACCGGGGTTCCGTTGCCGCCGTTGTTCTGGTTGGCGTGCGTGTCGAACCCGCCGATGTTCACAATGTAGATGCGGGTCTTCAGCCCACCGGCAATCAGTTTTGCCACGATCCCAAGCTGGTCGGCCAGGACGTTTTGGCGTGCCGCCGGATAGAGTTTTGATTTGTTCGTTGCTTTGTTGGCGGCGTTCCGCACCGGGGTTGCGAACAGCTGGATTTGCTGGCCAACCTGGCGGATGTAGTCAAGCTCATGCCCGGCGTTGCTGTCGGGCGCGGGGTCGTTGCCGGTTCCGTTGACGATGTTGTAGAACGACGTTGGGTCGCTGAACGCCATCCCCATATTGGCAACGTCGGTCTCCAGCGCGGTGCTGATTGTTGAGCCAATCTGGATTGCCAGCGGGTCCGGCATCTGCGCGTTCGGGTAGCCGGACGGGAAGCCGGGGAACTCCTCCTGCAAGTATCGCCCCAGCCATCCGGTGTTGGTGTACTGGTCGTAATCGCTGGCGGTCAGCCAGATGTCGGTGCTGCGGAAGTGGGAAAAGTCTGGATTTGGATAACCAACGCTTTGCACCACGCGCACTTTTTGCTGATCGTACATCGCCTTGATGCCGGTCATCTGCGGGTGAATTCCGGTGGCATCGGTGAGCTTTAAGATTTGGTTTTCGGCAATGGCGATGTTGGTGCGTGCGGCGTTGTAGCTGCCGTATTGGTCCAACGGAATGACGGTGTTCAACCCGTCGTTTCCGCCGTTCAGCTGCACCAGCACCAGCACGCGATCGGTATCAATGGCCGAGGCCGCCAGCGCGTCCAGCAGTGGCGTGCGGGCGTAGGCTTTCACGCCAAACCCGCCAATCGTGAACGGCAGAAGAGCAGCCGGGGCCGTTCGCTTCAGGAAGTCTCTACGTTTCATTGCTGTAAGTCCTTTTCTACGATTGATGTGAGCATGCCACTGTTACGAGAGCTGGTATTCCGCCATCGCCAGCAGATGTTTTATCATGGCTGATAGCTTTCCGGCAACGGCGTTCTTCTTTGAGTCGTTGGTTGGATCTTTCTGGTAATCCTCCCACTCCACTGTCCATTCGTAATCGGGCAATCCCGGGAGCAGCACGGCTTTTATCTGGTCGTGCTGGCGCGGGGTAATGGCGTTGGGGAACAGGAGCGTGGCGGATTCATCAATCAGCTTGCTCACGTCCGATGGGTCGCTGACGAAGCTGGTAATCTCAATCGGGTCAATCAGCAATGTGGCGTAGCCTTCGTCCAGCTTGTAGCCGTCGGTGGCAAGGTCGTTGGTGAACTTCACCCGTTTCTGCAACGTGTCGGCATTGATCCAGGCGCGGTGATAGACCGGTTCCTGCCAATATGCCGGCCATCCGGCAACGTTCGGATGCCCCATGATATCCGCCTGCATCGTGGCCATGGTGCGGCGCAGGGTCCGAAGCCCGAAATATTTGAAGTTGAGTTTATCGGGGTTCAAATCGGGGAAGGTGAACAGGCGCAGCGTCCCGATCACAAGGTCCACCGGGTTCTTAATCATGCAGCCCACATTTGCCGAATCGTAGAAGTGTGCACTGCTGAACAACGCCCGCAACACCGGGGCAACGTCGTAGTTGTTGCTTCGGAGCAGCTGGGCCATGGGCACAATCATGTTCTGCTCGGTCGCCGCATCAATCTGGTAATAGACAAACCAGCGGTAGAGTTTCCGGCAGAGGTAGAGCGCGGTTGCTTCCTGGTCGAAGATCATCCCCAACAACTCATCCAGCTCGGCCATTGCGCCGCTCTCGTTGCTTCGTCCGGCGATCACCTTCCCGCCGTAATTGGCCGAGAAGGTTTTGTTGCCGCTGTCGTGGTTCGCGGCGGTGAACTTGTGTTTGATCGCGCCGGTGTCGTCGCTGTAGCCGGTCAGCACCCGCGCGGCGGCTTTGATGTCCTCCTCGGTGTAGTTGGTGTAGTTCCCCGGGGCAATCTCGGCCCCTTTCCCAATGGTGAACAGCTCTTGCAGTTCGCGAGCGTAATTCTCGTTCGGGGTTCCTTTTTTGTTGGTGTTCCCGTTCAGATAGCGAAGCATCGCGGGGTCCAGCGTTACCTGTTTGGTGAGTTCCTTGCAGTTCCCAAGCGCGTGCTGGCGGAAGAGTGCGTTCTGGCGGTACATGTAGCGGGAGTCCTTCACCGAGGTCCAGCTTGAGACGAAATGGTTGTGCCAAAACAGGGTCATTTTTTCCCGCAGCGAGATTGCTTGGCTTAGCATCAGGTCGCACCACCAAGAGATGGTAAAGGCCAGGAAAGCGTTATCGCGTGAGGAGTTGTAGGCCGCTGTGGACCACGCGGTGGAGCCATTGGCATCGTTGTAATCGGGGGGTGGCGGGGGCTGCGGGCCGGGTTGCAACAGCAGGTCCACCGCCGTGCCGATCGTCATGGCGGCAACAGTGTCAATGTCCTGTTTGCGTGCCCCGAACATGGTCCGGCGCAGCAAATGGGCGGATTGTGCACGCCCCCAAGCCCCGGTGTACGGCTCAAGCCCGGTGCTAACGCGGTGGAACTGTGCGGTGGCTTTGCCGGAAGGCGCGTGCTTCGGCAAAACGCTTGCCACCCCGGGCGGAAGCCCTGCAAGGAATTTGCGGCGGTTCATACAGTGTTCCTGTGCTGAAATGTGTTGAACAGAGAGCGCGAGAGTTATGCCACGCAGAGCAGACGTTGCCGACGGGGGGGGATAGGGAAAGGGGAAGGAAGAAGCGTTGCAGCATCGCGGGCAACGGCCAGAACACCCCTTGCAACGCTGGGTTACAGTCTTGGGGAAAATGGGATCGGACCAGCAGCAGTGATGCCGTGCAGCGGCGGCTGGCGGTTACGCACTGTGGTTGAACAAGCCCGTACCCTGCGCCCCCGTAGCAATCCCCGCTTCCCCTTTTCCCCTATATTGCTGCCGGGCTACATAGCCTTAGGAGCATTTTTTCGCATGGCATCGAACAACAACTATCCGTATGGAAGGGACGGAGCGAATGGTTCCCAGCTTCCATCACGTTCGCAGCAATTTTCCCCCGCACGCCCGCAGCCGTACAACACCGACATGGTGCGGCTTCAGCGGACGCTTCGCGATGTGGATGAGAAGAAGAACCGCTTGCAGTGGTTGGATTACGTTGGCTTGCTTTGGCGTGGGAAGTGGATCATCCTTGCCTGCCTTCTTGTGATGGGGTCGCTGGCGGCGTGGTACACCTATTCGTTGCCGTTTATTTACGAGTCATCGTTGCAGATTCTGGTCAATGAAAAAGACCAAAGCATTGACCTTCTGAACAACCGCAACTACTGGTCCAACACCGACCGCGAGCTGAAGAAAGAGCTGCAAATTCTGACCTCACGACCCATCTATGAAAAAGCCGCACAACGATTACTGACGCTGCGTTACACCGACACGATCAGGCGGAAAACCGTGCTGCCAATGCTGGTTGCGGTTGAAGCAAAGTTGGGCACAGCCAGCCACAACCAAAGCAGCCAGGACCGCCACGCACGGCTGATTGATGAGGTGGTGGAAAGCCTGCATAAAATGATTGAAGTAAAGCCATCCAAAGATGCCGACATTATCCAAGTGATAACCCGCGCCGGCGACCCGCTGGAAGCAGCATTGGTGGCCAACACTTTTGCCGAGGTCTATATCAAGGATAACAAGGAACAGAACAGCCGCAAAGCCACGCAGATTCGGCAGTTCGTGGCCGACAAGATGGAAAAAGTGCGGGACTCGCTGGCGGTGATTGAACTCCGGTTGAAGGATTACCTAGAATCCAAAAACATTCTGGGCCTTGATATCCAGGCGCACGACTTGGTGCAGGCTAAATCGAAACTGGAGAACGATGCCTCGCAGACGCAAATCCAGATTTCTACGTTGTCGCGGAAACTGCAAGAAGCACGGCAGCAATACCAAGCGGTGGATAGCGGGTTTGCTACCGAGTTTGCTTCGGGCGATTGGGCCTACGCCTCGCAGCTTCAAACACAGATTGCCAGCCTGAAAACCCAGCGCGGCCTGATGCTCTCGGTCCCATTTGACGGAGCCAGCAAATTGGCATATGACCAAAAAGTAAAAACGCTGACCGAGCAGATGGAGATGCTGGAATCGCAGCTTGCGCCGGTGATCGCACGCCTGAAAAACTCCAACGTGGGAACCTTGCTCTCCACCACAAAACAAGGGGAGCTTCCCACCGCTCCGTTGGGGAACCTTCGCCAGCAAATTTTTGAAGATGAGATTGCCTTGCAGGCTTTGCGTGCACAAGGCGCAGCAATCAACGCGGCGCGGGCCCAGGTGAACGCGCAGATGTCGGCAGTGCCGCAACAGCAGATGGATGTTGGCCGGCTGGTGCGCGAGCAATCCGCCTCGGCAAAGATGTACGAGGATATGTTGGACGAGTACAACAAGAAAGTGCTGGAGGAGCAATCCGTCACCTCCACCGCACGCATTTTCGAGGATGCCCAGCCGGTGCTGAAACCGGTTAGCCCCAACCGCACGGCGAACATTCTTACCGGATGCTTTTTGGGCTTGGCAATCGGCGTGGGGATTGCCCTGCTGCTGGCCTACAGCGACACCACCGTCCACTCCCCCGATGACCTTGAGAAGCATGGGTTCACGGTGCTGACGGCAATCCCGCTTATCCCGGAAGGGATGTTGAATTATGAGATCATCAGCAACGACCCACTATCGGTGCGCTTAAATGGCAGGGCTTCCTCCCATCTTATCACCCATATCCAACCGAAAGCTCCTATCTCGGAATCGTACCGCTCGCTACGGACCGCGGTGCAGTTTGCGGCGATTGAGGAACCGGTGCGGAAGATTCTGGTGGCAAGCTCGGTCCCGCAGGAAGGGAAATCCACCACCAGCACCAATCTGGCAATCACCCTTGCCCAAAGCGGCGCACGGACGTTGCTGATTGACTGCGACCTTCGCCGCCCCACCCAAAATTCCGTCTTCGGATTCCCGCGCGAGCCGGGTTTGGTGAACTGCTTAATCGGAATGGCGCGGTTGGATGAGGCAATCCGCCCCAGCGGTATCCCCAACCTTGACATTCTAAGCTCAGGCTCAATCCCGCCAAACCCGTCGGAGCTGATCGGCTCGCGCCGGATGCGCGAACTGCTGAACGACTTGGAGAAGGATTACGACATGATCCTGATTGACTCCCCGCCGATAGGAGCCGTAACCGATGCCATGATCCTTTCGACGATGACCGACACGACGATTCTGGTGGTGCGGGCTCACAAAACGAAGATGGAGTTCTTGGAGAAATCACGCGAGGGGCTGGAGCGGGTAAACACACCCCTGCTTGGTGTGGTGCTGAATGACTTCGACGTGTCGCAGACCTACGGCTCGGCCTCGTACAAATACTACCGTTACTACCGCTACTACAACTACTACGGCGGGATGGAGGAGGAAGAGAGCAGCCGCCGGAAAGATCGCCGCGCAAAAGCGATTGCCAACGGGGAAGCTACCGAGAAGCAACCCAGGCTACATGGATAACGCCGAACCAGCAGGCGCATAGTGTGCTGGCAGGTGTATAAACAATCAATCGCCGCATAAAGCCTTCTTGCTTTATGCGGCGATTGTGTGATGAACGCTTGGTTTTATGATGACGACGCGTTGCCTGTTAGGCTGGGATTTCTGGCGAGGATTGAAGCTGCTGCGCGGCATACCCCTGAAGGTCCAGCAGCAGCGTGCGGCGGTGGCGGTCGGTGGTGTTCTGAAGTTCGGCATCAATGTAGCCAACCATCTGCTGCACCACGCGGACGTAATCGCCGCCGCGTTCAATCTGGCAATCAATAAATCCCTTAACGCATAGCAGCTTGTTCCGTTCGACACAGAGGTCAAGCACGCTTTTCCCTTTGGTAATCAACCGCTCCACCGATTGCGATGGGGGTTGGCCTTCGGAACCTTGCTCATAATCGTTCATACCGCTTTGACTCCTTTGTTCGCTCATTCCTATTTGTGCGCGGAAAGACGGTTGTTGGAAACCGCAGCGGGGGGCTTCGCCTGCTTGAACGCTTACGGCGAAACAATGAACCACGCTTGGTAGCGATATGGTTCCCGTTTCGCCGTCGGTTGCGTTCGCGTTGCTGTTACTCCATCTCGCGCGAGATGCGCAACTGGCGGCGGATTGCCTTCAAGCGCGCCATGCGGTTGTTGATTGAGGGCTTCGTAAAGGCCGTGCGGCGCTTGTACTCCTTAATCACCCCTGCGCGCTCATATTTTTTCTTGAAGCGGCGCAATGCGCGGTCAATGGACTCACCTTCTTGGATGGTCACTCCGATCAAGCTTTTTCACCTCCCTTTCGATCAAGATAAAATGTTCATGGAAATAAACGCTTGCGGTATCGTTGGGCAACGTTGTTGTTGAACCCTATCAGCTGCTATCATAAGACTTTTTTAGGATAGAGCCGCCGACCGACCGCAAGGTTCGGATATGCGTAAGGCTAAGCCGGCAATGCCGAATCAGGCCAGGTTTTCAATCAAGCGTTTTTCGCCAACCTTGTTGAAGGAAACCACAATGGCTTGCCCCCCTTTCGAGGTCAGTTCTTTGGAGACAACCGTGCCGACATCATCCCATGCCTTGTGGTAAATGGCATCGCCAACGGTGTAGATTTGGCGCGGGGAGTACGGGACGCAATCCTCCACGGCAACGGTAACTTCTTTCTTTGTGCTTCGCTTCTCCCCTTCCACCACCAGCATATCAATCATCATCGTGTGGTGGCATTTGGAGCACTTGGCCCAACGCTTTCCATCTTCTTGCCCTGCGGCCTCGCCCAACAGTTCGAACTTTGTTGGGTTGGCGCACAATTCACACATGTTGGCCAGTGTGATATACTTTGTTTGCTTTGCTCGACGTGCCATAAATCACTTTCATTTCATGAGCGGTAGGAACCCGAATGCTGCATTTCCATCCGGCAAAAACCCGTGGGTAACGGCAGGTCTGGAAGACAGCAACCGAAAAATTACCATTTTGCCGCTCACGGACAATGTGAGAGTCTGCAAGCCTTCCCCTTGCGCCGAAGCAATCCGCCGGAAACGGATTTGAGAATTGGCGATTCCGCGCCGCATTTTCGGTTTTCGGTTGGGGGCACACAATCAACAAATTCCTTTTTTAACCGGATGACAACGTACGCTATTCTGGCATTGCTGCTGCTGGCAGCCACGCAACACCCATCATTGGCGCAGGGGGATGCCGTTTCCCTCTCCCACAATACGGCGGCCCTTAGCGACACCGCCGCCAAACGCTCATTCGGCGCGCCGCTGACGCTGGACCCCGCCACGGCAATCACCGTTAGCGCGGCCATGCAGGACACCGCAAAGTTTGGCCAAACCGTTCTTGTGCACGGGACCATCACCGATGTCTGCATGAAAAAAGGATGCTGGCTGGTGGTGACCGACCAAGCCGGAACAATGCGCGTGACGTTCAAAGATTACGGCTTCTTTGTGCCGAAGAATGTGCACAACCGCACCGTGTACCTACAAGGCGTGGTGAAGCGCGAGGTGATTGAAGAAGACCTTGCCAAGCACTATGCCGAAGAATCGAACAAAGGACCGAAGCCGGAGGAGATTACCGGCCCACAAACCGTTATCACCATGGTGGCCGATGGCGTGGTGATTGTGGAGTAATCCGCCCCCCCAACGCCAGCGTCGCATCGTGCAACCTTTACCACACGCTGCCGAAGAAGCCCGCCCCATGAGTCAACCAAGCAAACCAGCCGTAGCAACCGCCATCACCCTGCCGCGATGGAGCCGTGCGGTCTCGATCGTGGCGATTGCGGTTGCCTGGGTCTGTGTGCTGCTGTATGACCTTCTCACGCTGAATTTCACCGACCCGTTAGATGCCGGGCATGGGTTCTTCCGCACACTGTTTCCGCTGGTTGGCTTTGTTCCCTTTGCTGCCCGATTGTTCCAGCCGGAGGATATCGCTACCGATGCCGAGGCCTACGAAACCTACACCAACATCACGCTGATTACCGCCATTGCTGGCGTATTCGGGCTGGTTGCGTATCTGCTGATTTTTACGTGGGAGGACTTCCGCCTTCTTTCCAATATCTGGGCCTTTATTGTTGGGCGATTGGTGGCATTGGTGGCCTACGTTGCCGTGCCGCTGGTGGCCGAAGGATTGCTGCGGCTGTATCGCTACCGCTCCAAATTGGCTCCTTCCAGAATTGCGCTTGGATATTCCTACGGCCTTGCGGTGCTGGTGATTATCCCCTTGTTCGTTGCCTTTTTTGGCAGCCTGCAAAATGTCCGCGAAGTGGCATATATGCTGAGCGGGTTGTTGGGCGTGATGGGCTTTTTGCTTTCGGTGCGGGGTGGTTGGATTGTGAACTTGCGGAAACGCCAAAAGCTAAAATTGCTCCTGTGGGCAATGGTTGGCGGCCTGGCCTGCCTGCCGCTAATGCCGGAAACAACCGAGCTGGCAGCGTCGCTCTATGGCTTCTTCCCGGGATTGCTCTCACTCACCTTCGGCATCATCATCTCGATGCTGGTGACGCAGATCACCGTGTTCTTCAACGCCATGCTTGCGCTCCCCACCGCCGAAGCGATTGACCGGCGGAACATCGAGGTTAGCTCGCTGGCAAACTTTGCGCGGCTGCTTACCCAATCGTTCGATAGCAACGAACTTACCGACACAGCAATCGCCATCACCTGCAGCGTTACCCGCAGCCAAGCTGCGTGGATCGAATTAGGGGAAGGCGCCACGCGCGAGCTGCTGTACGGCACTTCGCCGAAACTTCCGGCAGCCGTGGCCCAGGCCCTGATGGACGCACGTGCCACGCGCCAACACAGCATCAGCGAAGCGGTGCGGAACAATGAACGGGTGGAGATGATTGGCCAAACGGGGGAAGGGCGGTGGGCCTTGAAAAACGGAACAACCCGCGCCCTCCGCTCCGTTGCTGCCGCCCCGCTCCGCTCCGGAAACAAACTGATCGGAACGTTGTTTGTGGCAAAGGAGCAAGTGTTCGGGTTCGACCGCGAGCATCTGACAATCCTTGAGGTTGTGGCCCACCAGATTGCCCTTTCCATTGAGCAGTCGCGGCTTATCCAACAGTCGTTCGAGCGGGAGCGGTTCGAGCAGGAGATGCTGATTGCCCGCACGCTTCAGCAGCAATTGCTCCCCAAAACCATGCCGAACAGCCTGTTCCACGAGATCCATGCCGAATCGGAGCCGGCCAGCATCGTTGGTGGCGATTATTACGACACCATCGCCTTCAGCGACCACACGATCGGGATTGTGGTTGGCGATGTTTCCGGGAAAGGGGCAAGCGCCGCGCTCTACATGGGCATGGTGAAGGGGATCGTCCAAGCCTTCTCCGGCGAGTGCGCAACCCCAAAAGAATTTCTGATAAAAGTGAACCACGCGCTGCACGGGACCATTGACCACCGCTGGTTCGTCACGATGACCTGCGCCCAGATCATTGACGAAGAACGGACGTTGCGGATAGCCCGCGCCGGCCATTGCCCCACGCTAGTGCTGCAACAGGGAAAGGCGTGGTTCGCAAAATCGCCAGGGATAGGGTTGGGCATAGCCAAGCCCGCATTGTTCCAGCGAACATTGCAGGAGGAAGTGGTGAAGTTTATGGTGGGGGATTATGCTATCTTTTTCAGCGACGGGCTTCCCGAAGCACGCAATCCACAAGGGGATGAGTTGGAGTATGAACGATTGCGGGCGATTGTGGAACGCGCCGCCGCCGCGCAGCCATCGGCCCAAGAAATGCGTGATGCAATCTTCGAAGGAATCAATAAGTTTACCGACGGCGAAAGCCTTGTGGACGACACCACGTTGGTGGTGGTGCGGTGGCGGTAGCGATGCGGCAGTTCTTCAGAATGAACATTTTTCCTCCCAACAGCAACACAATGAACCAGTTTACGATAGCCACACGCGATAACCCTCCGGTCCAGGTTGTGGACCTGAACGGATATCTGGATGCGCACACCGCACCGCAGCTTGAACAAACCTTGCAGCGGTTGGTAAGCGACAAGAACTACAACATCATTGTCAATTTCCGGGACCTCACCTATATCTCAAGTGCCGGGCTGGGGGTCTTCATGGCGTTTATTGAAGACGTTCGCGGCAACCAAGGGGATATCAAGTTGGCAGGGATGTCGCCAAAGGTCTATAACGTCTTCGACTTGCTTGGGTTCCCGATGCTGTATGAGATTTATGACGACGAGCACCAAGCACGGCAGCAGTTTATCGAGCGTAATGAAGCGATTGGCTAACAGCAGAATGCAGAACAAGCCCGACCATACCACCATCTGCTTCCGGCAAGACGTTCCCACACGCACCGAAGAGCTGCACCATATCCGCCAGGTTGTGGAAGCCGAAGCCCTACGGTTCGGATTCGATGAGCAGACCGCTTTCCAACTTGCACTGGCCGTTGACGAAGCCTGCACCAACATCATCAAACACTCCTACGGCGGCGACCCCTCGCAGTCGTTCGAGTTCGAGATTAGCACGGCGGATGATTCGTTCGTGATCTCCCTTACCGATCGCGGAAAAACCTTCAACCCCAAAGGGCTGCCGCAGTTGGATATGCAGCGGTATTTCGAGCAGATGCGGCGTGGCGGTTTGGGGGTCCATATCATCCATCTGGTGATGGACGATGTTGATTACACCACCGCCACCAACCACAGCAACCTACTCCGGATGATTAAGCATTTGCAGGAAGAATAGCCGTGGCGGCATCGGCCAAGCAGCTATTGCCCCGCAGTATTCACCCCGCCTTCTCCCTCCCCTTCTTCCGCTCGGGCATCCTCTCTCCCGCCTCCAATTTCACCCGTCTCCAATCTCAGGCTCTATCTTTCTCCCTCGTTAATCATACTCCCTCAACTCAGGAAACCGCCACGCGGTGAAGGCAACCAGCGCGACGGTAGCAATGCCACCAATCACCACCGACATTGGCGCGCCAACCGCTGCGGCAAGCAATCCAGCCTCCATGTTCCCAAGCTGTGGACCGCCCATGAAAAAGATCATGTTCACCGAAGTCATCCTGCCACGGATGTGATCGGGGGTGAACAGCTGGCGGATGGAAACACGCAGCACCGTGCTGATGGAATCCCCCACCCCCACCAACCCAAGCATCAGCAACGACAGCCAGAAATCTTGCGAGAACCCATAAATGGCCGTTGCAGCACCATACGCCGCCACCGACCAAAGCAGAACCCACCCCTTCCTCCGTATCTCACCCAGCGACGAGATTGCAACCCCCGCAAGCAGCGAACCCACCGCTTCGGCAGCGTACAGAATCCCTAACTCCTCGGGTCCAACGTGCAACACCTCGCGCGCGAACACCGGCAGCAACGCCGTGGCCGATGAGAAAAACGTGGCGAAGAAATCAAGAAGCATGGTGGAGTAAATCATCCGGGCGCGGCGGACGAACTTCAGCCCTTCGGTCATTGCCGCAATGCTTATCTGGGGGCGCTGGGCGGTGTGCTGCTCCACAACGCGCATCAGCAGCAGCGCGGCAATCACTGCAAGGAAGGTGGCGGCGTTCGCCCAATAGACCCCTTCCACCCCCAGCTGCCCAATCAGCACCCCAGCCAGCGCCGGGCCGATAATCATTCCGGCTTGGAACATGGTGGTGTTCAGGCTGACCGCGTTCGGAAGATGCTCGGGGGGGACAAGGTTGGGGATCAATGCTTGGCGCGCAGGATTGTCGAACGCCGCCGCCGCTGCGGTGATGCCGGTCAGCCCAAGAATGATCCAGGAGTGAGTCCACGGGTCAAGGCTTCCGTTGCCAACCAGCGTCACCACGCCAAGCCCAATCGCTGCGGCCATCATCAGGCTTTGGGTGATGAACATGATGCCCCGGCGATTCCGTGCATCGGCAACAACACCGCCAATCAGCGCAAAAACCACAATGGGAACGAACCGCACCAATCCCACCAACGCCAGCATGGTTTTGGAGCGGGTAAGCGCGTCAATCTGGTAGAAGATTGCCACGTTCTGCATCTGCGACCCGGCAATGGAAACCATCTGCCCCAACCAGAGCAACCGGAAATCGCGATGTGTGAGCGCGGGAAAGCGCCGGAACAGAAAGGAGGAAGGATCGGTTGGCATGATGGATTTAGCGCGTCCGCCCGGCGTAGGTGCAGTTCCCCTGGTGCGAGCACTCGCCGCAGTTGGTGTGCTCGCTTAACGGAACCACGCCAAAACAACGCGGGCAACGGTCGTTCATCGGGTTGATAATTGAGTAGCCACAGGTGGGGCAGTGGCGGGCCTCAAGCTCCAATTTCTGCTCCAACGTCAGCGCGGCATTTCCATTCAGCACCGGAATGGAGATTGGCCCCGGGAGCGGGGTGATCGGTT
This sequence comes from Chlorobiota bacterium, assembly GCA_016710285.1. Lineage (NCBI taxonomy): Bacteria > Pseudomonadati > Chlorobiota > Chlorobiota bacterium. Next base: position 952,703 of record JADJXR010000001.1, read on the forward strand.
CTTTTTTTTTGCCGAACATCGTTGCGTTCCTTCGTTGCTGTTGTTAGATCACCACCAACGCCACCAATCCACCAACGCCAAACGCCACAACCCAGCTTCCGGCCCAGATGATAAGGCCTTCGCGGGTGCCGCGTTCTTTCAGCATCACCATCAGCGAGGCGATGCAGGGAACGAACAGGGTGATGGTGGTTAAGGCCACCACTACTTGCATCGGCGTTAGGGCCATGTCGTACAGCCCAGCCGCGCCAAAATCGCGGCGAACCAAGCCCATCACAAACGCTTGCGAGGCTTCGGCAGGGAGCTTCAGCCAGCCGGTGGTGATTGGGGCAAGAAGGTCCACCCAACGCTGCAACAACCCCGTGACCTGCAACACCGAAACCGCCAACGCGCCGATAAAAAACCACGGCGTTGCTTCTTTCATAAACGCCAACGTCTTCACCCACGTTTTTTGCAGCACGTTGCGCGGGCGCGGAAGCCGCATTGGCGGAAGGTCCAGCAACAACGGGGAGGAAGTCCCCGGAAGGGTTTTATCCAGCACCGTTCCAATGGCAATAAACACCGTCAGGATCACGGCAACATACACCAACGTGGCAGCGGTTCCGGCGGTGGCAAGCAGCGCGGCAATCACCGCAAGCTGGGCCGAGCAGGGAATGGCAAATTGAAGAATCGTGGTTGCGATTCGCTTCTCGCGGTCGGTCCCAAGAAGCCGCGTGGTGATGGTGGCCATTGTCACGCAGCCGAACCCCAGAATCAGCGGAATAATCGCCCGCCCGTTTAGGCCAATCATTGCCAACGCCCTGTCCACAAATGTTGCCAGCCGAGGCAAATACCCGGAATCCTCCAGCAGCGACAACGACAAGTAGAACCCCAGCACCAACGGCAGCAGCAGGAATAGCAGGTACGTCACCGTCATGGAGAACGCCCCGAACTCACCAAAGAAAATCACCGCCCACGGGCTGCTGAAATTGTAGCGAAGGTTGTTGGTTCCCCCTTCGCGGAAGTCGCTCATCTGCTTCAGCAGCGCGGGGTTTGCGTCGGTCCCTTCGGGAAAACTGAAGGTGCGTGTGGCAAGGGTTGTCTCCTCGCCGGCGGCATCTTCGCCAACTTTCTCCACAACGATTTCGGTTGCGGTCCATGCCGCAACGTGATCTTTCACCCAGGGTTCAAACATTCGGTTGCCGACGGTTCCTTCGGTAAAATCCACCACATCGCCGGCGATGAAGGTTCCAACAAACAAGTACAAGGCATACAGGATAACCGCAAGGAACGGGAACCCCAACCACGGCGAGGTGGCGTACCGCCCAAGCGTTGCGGAGATTGACCGTTTCTGCTCGGCCACCATCACCACTTTGTCCAGCAGGCGGTTCACGCGGTTGCGGCGTTCCACGTACAGAAGCTCCCGCTCATCGCCTGGGGGAACGCCATGCCGTTCGGCAATGATGGCATCCCCTTCCAGCACCATCAACGCTTCGGCTTGCGAACCAACGCGGTTCAGCAACTCATGCAGCCGGCGGTGAAGCCAGGGGTCCGAACTGCCAACGCAAGCCTGGGCGATATGCTCCTCCAGCCGTTCAAACCCGGCCTTGCGGATTGCCGTGGTGGGAAGCACCGGAACGCCCAACCGGTCCGAAAGCTCCTTGACGTTGATAGCTACGCCACGCGCAGCCGCTTCGTCCATCATGTTCAGGCAGACGACGATTTTCTTCCCCATGTCAATCAGCTGCAGCGTCAGGAACAGGTCCCGTTCCAGGTGGACGGCATCCACCACATTCAGGATCAGATCGCCTTCAAGGATGATGTCGCGCGCAACGCGTTCTTCGTCGTTGAATGAGCTAACGCCGTAAATGCCTGGGGTGTCGTACACGGCAAACTTGGGGTGGTCGCCATGCGAAACCTCAACCGTGGTGCCTGGGAAGTTGGAGACATCAACGTACAGCCCTGTCAGGTGATTGAAGAACATGGACTTGCCAACGTTCGGATTCCCAACAAGCACTAATCTCGTCTTTTCTTTTTCCAGAAACGTGGCTGCGCCGGTGTCGTGGTGGCGATGTTCGCGGTGGGGCAGGACTTCGGTGAGTTCATCAGGCGTAAGGTCGTTCATCTCAAGAATCAGTTGTCGGAAGTCGGTTAGAAAATTCTCAGCAGATCGGTGCGGAACCGTGGGCGGCATGGGGTCTTCCCTGCCAGGGAAGCGTTGGCGCGCTGGTGGGAAGGGGCATCAGCGATTGGCAGCTTCCCCCTCCTCCATGCTTACTTCAATCCCTTCTGCCAATGCCTTCCCGATTGCGATTTCTTGCCGGCCAATCTCGATAACAATGGTCCCCCCGGGAAGCCGTTGGCTGCATTGCAGGTGCGCGCCCAGGCAGATTCCAAGACGGATGCATTGCGACCGCAGCTCGGAATGTTCCGGCAGCGCAAGGATCACCCCACGATCCCCTTTGCGAAGGTTCACCAGCGGTACCGATTGGGAAAAGGACATATGTTCGGCAAGTAGGAAGGCATGGCAGCAGTTGTCTTGTTTATTCGGACTGAATCAACTTACGCCACCAGAATCACTTCGGCAAGGAATTGCACAACAAGGAAACTCCCTGTAATGGATTCCGGCAAGGGCGTATCTTGGCGGGCAATTTCGTTCCTTCGTTCAACCATGCACAATTTGCCCGCAACGATTCCCAACAACCAACTGCCGGAGATCGCCGTTGGTATCCTGAGCTTTAACCGCGCTGCCGAAACGCTGCAGACCATTGGCATCCTGCTGGAAAGCGACTATCCCGATGACCAGTTGCAAATCACCGTGATAGACAACGCCAGCAGCGACGGCACGCCCCAGATTATTCGCGAACAGTATGGAGATAGGGTGCAAGTGATTGAGCTTCCCACCAACCAGGGACCCGTTGCGCGCAATCGCCTGATGCTGACAAGCACCGCCCCTTTTATTTTCATGTTCGATGACGACAGCGCGCCGGAGCACCCGGGAACGCTTCGTGGAGTGGTGGAGTTCCTAACGGCCAACCCGCAGTTTGGCGCGCTCTGCTTTTACTGCTACAACGCTTTTTCCGGACTGCTGGAGTTTGGCGACCCCGCGCAGGTTGCCCGCCACCGATTGGAGAATGGTGGATTCGAGGCAGCGTTGGTGGTGGGGCCGGGGATGTGCTTCCGGCGCGAAGCAATCCAGCAAACCACTGGTTATGATGAGCGATTGTTTTGGGGAGGGGAAGAACATGGGCTGGCGTTGCTGTTGATGTACCATACCATTGCCACAGTCCTGCATCCGGACTACAGCGTGATCCATCGGCGTGCGCCCCGTGTCTTCACCCAGCAGCAAGTCTATCGTCTGGTTGCCCGCAATGACATGTGGAACTCCTTTCGCCACTTCCCCCTTCCGGTGGCATTGCTGGTGTACGAACTCCATATCGCCCGCTGGATGGTGATGTCGCTGCTGAAAGGAGGGATCAAGAACACCGCCGAAGTGTTCCGGGGAATGGCGGATGGGCTGAAAGGGATTGGCCCCGTGCTTGCCAACCGCAAGGTGATCCCCGTTCGCCGGCTGCTGCAACACTGGCGATGGCTGCTGGTGACCATGAACCTGCGCAGGGTGAAGTATGTTGTAAAGAAGGGGCAATAAGCCCCACGCCGCAACACTACCCCGACCCGACAACGCAGGTTCACAACACCCCCGCCTGCTGCGCCCTGGCAATCGCCTCAACCCGATTGCTGGCCTCCAGCTTATCTAACAGGTTGGCGATATGAGTTTTGATGGTGTTGACCGAAACGTACAGCCGCTCCCCAATCTCACGATTGGAAAACCCCTGCGCCATCAGCTGAAGAATCTCCAACTCACGATTGGTTAATGGGATGATCTCGCCATCGCCACGTTCCTCGGGGGTGGCGGCAAGGGGGGAAGCAACGCCACACGCAGCGCACACCGCATTCAAGTACGACTCGCGCACGTCGCCGCGCCGCCGCGGTGCCCGCCGGTGCTGGGTAAGCAGTTTCCCGATATCGTTGCGCAGCTCGGCAAAGGGCGCGATAAACCCTTCGGCCTCGCCACGCCGCAATGCTTCGCCAAGCTGCGCGAAGGCGCGCTCCTCCTCCCCATTAGCTTGGTGGATGATTGCCCGAACTGTGAGCAACCGCAGCACATAGGGGAGCAATCCACGCTCCTCGAACTCGGCCAACAATGGCTCCAGAAGTTCCTCGGCACGGGTGGTTTCGCCAATCAGAGTCAGGGCGCGGATATGGAACAGCTCCTCCAGCGATCGCATAAAGTAGTTGCGCTGCGGAAGCTGCTGGCTCCCTTCGCCAAAGAATCGTTCTATCCAAGCCCGAACCGCAGCGTGGTCCCGGCGGTGCAGGTCGCGCTCGGCCCGCATTAACTCCACAATGGAAACGAACCGCGCCGAGTAGGTGGGGAGTGTGATGGATTCATTGTCTGCAATCAGCCGCTCGGCAGTTTCCCAATCCCCCATCATCACGCTGATATAAAACATCCGCTTGTTCCCCTGGATCATAATCAACGGGCGGCGGTTGTCGTTCAAGATTCGCGATTCTTCGGTTGCTTGCCTTGCCTTCTCGAACTCCCCACGCTCGAAACAGACCTCTGCATGGATATCATGCTGAAGGGTCGCGCGCGAAAGCATAGCTGGCACGATGTTGATCGTCTGCTCGGCCTCCTCAATGGAAGCTGCCGCCGCGGTCAGCTCCCCCAGCCGAAGTTGCTCGCGGGCGCGGTCGCACAGGGCAATATACATGGCGTGGTAATCCTTGTTCCGGCTTGCATAGGCCACGCTACGCTGGAAGCACTCCATTGCCTTGCGGACGTTCCCTTCGGCGTGGTGCGCGTCCCCCTGCAGCACGTAGAATAAGCCGTGCGTTGTCAGCCACATGTAGCCGGGCATCCCGGGCTTGCGCTCCGGCACCAATCGGATTGCCTGCTCGGCGTGGTAAATCGTCTGGGCGGTGTTGTTCGACTCGCGCGCGATCACCGCCAGCAGGCTGTGCATCTGGCCCTGCAGCTCGTTCATCTCCTCCGTGCCGATTTCCCCCTCCATCGTGCCAATCAATTCCCCAAGGGCATCCATCATCTTGGCAGCGTGTTCAATCTGGTATCCAAAGGCATCGCCCCACCCTTGCATCATCAGGAGTTTTGGGCGCGACCGGATAGTGGAGGAAGGAAGCGCCTGAAGCACCTGCTCCAACAACCCCGTGGTCTCCGAAGGGAGCCGGGTCCAGAAGTGCTCGGCCACGGCGGCAATCACGCTGGCATCCCCGCATTGCACTGCGTGCCCAATGGCTTCGCGCAAAAAATCTTGCTGGGCAAACCACTCCGCTGCCCGCGCGTGGATATTCGCAACCTCCTCCGGCTGGCCTTTGATACGGTGCTGCAACAAGTCCGCAAACAAATGGTGGTAGCGATACCACTGGCGGCGGTTATCTAGGGAGATTAAGAACAGGTTTGCCCGTTCAAGTTCTTCCAACAATTCTGCCCCGTTGTCGGTGCCGGTTACGGCTTCGCACAGCGGGGCGCAGAAACGCTCTAGCAACGCCAGCTGCACCATCATTCGCTGGGTCCGTGGCGGCAGTTGGCGGATCACTTCCTCCAGCAAGTAATCCAGGATATACCGGTCCGCGCCGCTGAATTCGGCGATAAACGTGTCGGCATTGTGGCGGCCATGCAGGCTTAGCGCGGCCATTTGCATCCCGGCAACCCAGCCCTCCGTTTTTTGCTGAAGCAACGCAAGGTTCGCTTCCGACAACCCCAACTCCATCATCCCATTAAAAAATTGTCCTACCTCATCGGTGCTGAACCGCAGGTCCGCCGCACGAATCTCCAACAACTCGCCACGAACCCGAAACCGCGCCAACGGTATCGGCGGATCCACCCGCGTGGTGATGGCGATATGCAGCGTTTTTGGGGAGTGCTCCAGCAGAAACAGCAACGCCTCGTGGATTGCCGGTTGCTCAATCACATGGTAGTCATCGAATGCCAGAAGGAAGGGGTCGGAAATGGTGGAGATGTCGTTCAGCAGCGAGGTGAGGATTGCCTCAGGGTGCGGGGTTCGGCTGTGCTGCAACGCTTCCCGTGCGGTTTCCCCCACGTGCGGGTGGACCGTGGCCAATGCTTCGGTCAGGTAGGAAAAGAAGCGATGGAGATCGTTATCGGCACTGTCGAGCGAGACCCATGCCGTTGGGAATGCGGTGCGCTGGATCCACGCGCCAAGCAGCGTTGTTTTGCCAAACCCTGGCGGCGCGGAAATCATCGTCAGGCGGTGGCTGGGTAATCGGTCAATCAGCTTTCCTGCCTGCTCGCGCCGGATAATCCGTGGCTGCGGGCGGACGATAAACAGCTTGGTTTTTAGAAGCGACTGCAAAGGCGAAATCCAAAGTTGTTGATGTAGAAAAACGCCGGGGCAATGCGGCTCCATCCATCATGGTTGCTCCGCTCTGTTCCCCTGTGGGTGAATATACTGTTGGCACCCTAATTACCGCGCTTCCCCGTGGTTCCTTATGGCGATGTGGCCGCCAACGGCTCCGTTCGGGTGGCCACCCGAACGGGCCGTTTCACCACAATAATCGTCTGGCGGACAATGGGCGATTGCTCGGCCATTGCCAACCCCACATCTCCCCCCGCTGCGGTTGCGGCAGCGGAAGCCCCCCCAAAAACGGAACTCCGCTGGGTGCTGGGCTGCGCCGCCGTCATTGGATACTGGGCCATTGCTCTCTCGTGCATTTGCTCCCTCGCTTTGTTGATGTGTTAATGGAATCGGAATCGGCAACGGGGTGTGGTGATACCCCCTTGCATCGGGTTGGGGTGTTGCGTGGTGAACTCTCTTCCATACACGGCCTGGGGGTGGCTCTCTCTTTCTCTTTTTTTTCTCTCTCTATTTCTCTCTCTCTCAATCCCCCAGGCCGTTCTCTCTCTTTTTACTCTCTCTCTCCCTCTCTCTCGTTTGCTCTCTCTCGTATTTTTTCCTTTCGTTGTGATCGTGGGTGCGATTGGGGCAGATCATCCTTTTACTGCTCGGCCCATTTCACGTTGGCGAAGTGCCCATTGGTTAGGGTGATATGCTCCCCCGCTGCGTTGTAGGCAGTGAAGCTGAAGGTCCCGCTCAGCAGTTTTTTGGTTTCATCGTAGGCGGTGATCGTCAGGGTTCCGGTGGAGTTCGGGCGGTTGGTGGCAAACTCCGCGCCGTTGTACCGGCAAATCGCCACGTGCTCGGATCCCCCCAGCGAATAGGTTCCGGTGGCGGCTGCGCCAATGTTGAGCGTCAATTGGGTTCCGCCGCCGGACCCCACAACGGTCATCGCTGCCGGCGGAACAATTCTGGTGGCCGATGTGGTGGTCGCGTTCCAGTCCGTTCCATTAATTGCTGCCGACAGCATCCGCGTGGCGGTTGGGTCGTTGGGGTTTTCCTCATCCAAGCAACCCGTGAGCGTGGTGGCCGCAGCAAGCAGCACCGCTGCGGCTGCAAGAAAAGTGTGGTGGCGTTTCATTTGTGGTCTTCTCCTGTGTGGTTATTGGTTGTGTGTGCTCAATGTCGTGTCAGTTCTGTTCGGCAGCTTGGTCCTTCTCATCTTGTGGGATCACCGCAACCAGCCGCAACCCCAAGCGGTGGATGGTGGCAATCACGCCGTGCAGCGCCGATTGGTCTGGCAGAAATCCCGTAAGAAGCGTCCCTTCGGAGTCGGTGGATAGGGTCATTCCATTGAACCACTCCTCCCATTGCCGGTCCAGTTTCTCGCGAACGCGGATGGTGTATGTTTTGCCAGCGTGAAGCTCGTTGTTCATCGTTATCGGGTTGATGCTCTGTTCGGTGTTGATTGGCCAGCCGCTTCTGCCTGCCGGACGAATACAAACGTAGCCCCCAACAAGGGTGAGCCGCCTCGCCCAACAGGGTGAACCGATAGGATGATTTTTTTGGATGAGATTGGGTGGGGGTGATACGAGGAACGGTGAGACCTACCAACCCGCCAACGCAGCAGCCCCCTCCCCGCCTCCCCCAATTCTGGGGGAGGGGCCGGCAGAGGTGGCGTGAGGTCCAGAGAGAAAAAGATCAATAGCCAAACCCCTTTCCCCCCAGCATTGGGGGGAACGCTTCGTCGCTTGCGGCGAAGCAGGGGGGCGCGCTGGTATCCAGGCGAAGCCCCCGGCTCCCTTCACAAACAACGCCGAACCCATTACTTGCTCACAGACCAATGCTGAAACTTCCCCGCGCCTTCTTCCAACGCGATGCCCGCGTTGTTGCCCGCCAGCTGCTGGGCCACCGGCTTGTCACGGTGATTGATGGAGTACGAACCAGCGGCAGGATTATCGAAACGGAGGCGTACGTGGGCCAGGTGGATGCGGCAAGCCATTGCTACCGGGGGAAGACACCCCGCAACCAAGCAATGTTTTTGGATGGCGGCCATGCCTATGTCTATTTCATCTACGGGGTGCATCACTGCTTCAATGTGGTGACGGGGGAAGCGGAGGTGGGGCAAGGGGTGCTGGTGCGCGGCGTGGAGCCGGTTGAAGGAATCGAAGTGATGCGCCAGCGGCGGAATCAACGCGCCGGAACCAGCGCATCCGTTGCCAATGCCAATCTTGCCAACGGCCCGGGCAAACTCACCATCGCGCTGGGGATTGGCCCGGAACACAACGGGATTGACCTTCTGAACAACCCCCACATCTGGATTGAGCGCGACCGCCCCCTTGCCGACCATGAGGTTTCCGCAACCCCACGGATCGGCATCAACAAAGCAACAGAACTTGAATGGAGATGGGTCAGGAAGTGAGTGAAAAACAGGCGAGCACATACACCAGCCGCAGCGCGATTTCTAACCCCGCTGGCTTACGCTTGCTCAAGAACGTACAGCGGTGCCTCGCGGGGGCAGCCAAGCCGGAACGGAAGCCAATGGCCAACCCCGGCCGAGGTGTACAGATGCGAGTTCCCCCGCTGGTAATGCCCCCAGATGTAGTTGTTCGGGACAAGTGGCTCGATAATGCCACGCCCACCAAAACCGATCTGAACCCCTCCGTGATAATGCCCCGCCACCGTTAGCTCAATCCCCTCCTGCGCGGCCCTATCCCACCCTTCTGGGCGGTGGCTCATCAGGATATGGAAGGCATCGGAGGGCGCGCCTTGCAGCGTGGCATCCACCGTGCGTTGCAAAAACTGCGGGCGGTCCCGCTCCTTTCCGTTTCGCGCGGGGTCGTCGGCTCCGCCAATGAACAGCTGGCTTCCTTCCCCCACTCTCACCGCCGTTCCTTCCTCGCGCAGCAGCGGAATCGGGCTGCGGTCGAACGATTTCTGGACCGTTCCAATCCCCCGGTAGTATTCGTGGTTCCCCAGCGAGGCAAACGTGCCGTAGCGTGGTTTCAAGTCGGCAATCATCCGAAGCGCGGCGGGGAGTTCGTGAAGCTCGTCGGCAACGTCGCCGCTAACCAGCACAAGGTCGGGCCGGAACCGTTCGGCAGCAATCATGCATTCTTCAAGGTCTTTCATAAAAATGAAATACCCCAAATGGATATCGCTAAGGTGAAGGATGCGAAGCCCGCGAAGCTCCGCCGGAAGATTTGGATACCGAAGCGGAACCGTGGGGATATGGACCGCGCTCCAAGCATCGGCAAGCCCCCAAGCGTTGGCCGCCAGCAACGTCCCGGGAATAACCACCGCCCCTTTGGCCAGCAAGGACCGCCGCATTGGCGACGGAAGCGTTTCGGCAGAAGCCACCGCAGCAGGGGAAGCCGCAGCCGGAACAGATGTTGGCAGAGTTGCTGCGGGAGCTTTTGGCCGGGACCATTTTGCCGCAATCCACTTGGCCAACCGCTCAAGCGAAAGCACCGTTCCGCTGAATGGAAGGGCGATAAGCAACGCCAAGCCAGTGGTGATAAACATGATGGTCCCAACCGCAGCCGCCACCGACACCGCGAACAAATCCAACGAGTATCCCAAATACCACAGCCCCACAAACATCAGCCCAGCCAGCGGAAGCTGCCACGATAGCCGGCGCACCCAACGCACACCCCACCATTGCCGATGGAACGCCCAAAGCAGAAACACCGAAAGCCCCCACGACCCCGCCACCAACACCGCGCTACCGATTTGAAGAAAGTAGTTTTTCATTCCCGTTGTGATTGCATCCTTTGCCCCCCTATTGACTGATTTCCTTTGCCGTGATTGTTCGGGTCCACAGCTCCTTACCATCGCTGTCGAACATGGCGATCTTCATTGCCCGGTCGGTGCGCGGGCCGCTGAAACTGAGGGTGGCAAAATTGCGCTGGCCAACGTAGGTTCCTTCCACCCGCATGGTGTTCTCCTCTTCGGGATGGTTGTGCGCGCGTGAGGTCAGCGGGGAGACGGTGAGGTCGTACAGCGGCCAAAGCCCCGGGCGGTCCATTTTGGTTAGCTCGCTGTTGTGGCGGTCGCCGCTCAGGAATATCACCCCTTTGACTTTCTCGCGGGTGATGGCATCAATCAGCTTCTGCCGCTCCTCCGGGAAGGTGGCGTAGTTCTCCCATTTTGCCACTGGGTTCAGCACCTGCCCGCCAATCGCCACAATCTTGAAGGGTGCTTTGCTTGTGGCCAGCTGGTCCACCAACCACTCAATCTGCTGGTCCCCCAAAATTTGCCGGTCCCCGGTTTCCCGCGTGTTGGGCGTGCGATTCCAGCGGTTATCCAGCAGGAAGAAATCAACATCGCTCCATTGGAAGCTGGTGCAAATGCCGTCAACGTCGCGGGTTCCGTAGCTGGGGTTCCCCCAAAAGAGTTTGAAAGCATCCAGCGTGCTCTCCTTCTGGCGGAACCCGCGGTCGCTGTCGTTCGGGCCGTAATCGTGGTCGTCCCAGATTGCATAATTGTGGGCGCTGGCAATCAGCGGTTGCAACTCCGGCAGCGAGCGGGTGTGGGTGTAGCGGTGCAGAATCCCGCTGCGGCTTCCCCAATCGGCCTCGCGCAGGTAGGTGTTGTCCCCCAGCCAGAGCATCACATCGGGGCGCAGCCGGTGGATGCTGGTGTAGATCTGGTATCCGCCGCCGTACGGCTCCCCTGGGCGGTCGAACTCCGGCTCGTTCACGTAGGCGCAGCTTCCCAACGCCACGGTGAACGGCGGCGGGTCCTGGCGCCACTGCCACAGCGTTTGGGTTTGGAACTCCAATGGATACGGGCGATCCACCTTCGCCCCATTGACCAGCACCTCATACTGATACCGCTCCCCAGGCGTTAGCCCCTGGGCCGCAATGTGGGCGGTGAACGCTTCCTCGCTCACGGTGCGGACCTCCTTCGTGAGGAAGGTTTGGGCGGGATTCTTGGCCAGCCAGTACCGGAATTGGAGGGTGGCTTGGGCGGTGGTTTGCGCCCAGAGCATCACCTCGGTCATCTCCGAATAGCCGACCATCGGCCCGGATTGCAGAAGGCTTGGTTGCGCACGCAGCAACGGCGCAACCACAACAAACGCCAGAAGAAAGCGCGCAAGGTGGTTCATGGTTCCCATTGTTTATCCTTGGATTGTGGAAGGTTCGGCAAAGGTACGAGAGAAGCAGGAGGTTCGCGCATCCCCGAAGCACTCCCCCTCCAACGGAGGGGTGCCCGACAGGGCGGGGTGGGTTCGGGGGAACGAGCGAACGAGCGGCGGATTCCGCTCGTCACCGAGGCTTGCTGATCCTGAGATTCGGGAAGCGACGCTCGGTTCGCGGGTGTCCCCGCCGAAGGCTAAAGACCTTCGGCTACCTTCCCCCGATCCCCGTCCCGCAAACGCTCCCGAAGCGTTCCCCCTCCAACGGAGGGGTGCCCGACAGGGCGGGGTGGGTTCGGGGGAACGAGCGAACGGGCGGCGGATTCCGCTCGTCACCGAGGCTTGCTGATCCTGAGATTCGGGAAGCGACGCTCGGTTCGCAGGTGTCCCCGCCGAAGGCTAAAGACCTTCGGCTACCCCGACTTTGTCGGGAGGGCTACCCAAGTTTCCAAAAAAAAATCTGCGCTCGTTTGGGCGAATGTCGAAATTGCTGGTGGCCGTTCGTTGTATCGGTGGAAGGGGAGCAATCGCTTGCGGGAATCTGCGGCCCCTTGCTCCCCAAATCAACATCAAAAACCAACCTAATCGTAGGAGAACCACAATGCGCTGCATGTTGCTGATGAAAGCCACCAAAGAATCGGAAGCAGGAGTTATCCCAGGCCCAGAAATTTTTGCGGCAATGGATGCGTTCAACGGAGAAATGATCAAAGCCGGCGTGATGCTTGGCGGCGAAGGGCTGCACCCAAGCTCTGCCGGGGCGCGCCTGAAGTTCGGAAGCGGGAAACCGGTGGTGGTGGATGGCCCCTTTGCCGAAACCAAAGAACTTCTTGCCGGATTCTGGATCCTGCAGGTGAAATCCTTTGAGGAAGCAATCGAATGGGCATCGCGATGCCCCGGGCACGACGGCCCCGAGGAGTTCGAGATTGAGGTCCGCCGCATCTTCGATCTTTCCGATTTCCCACAAGAAGTGATTGATGCCGTTCCGAACGAACGGGAGTATCTTGCCCAACAAGCCAAAAACGCCAGCGGCAACACCCCATAACCCTTTCCACGAACTCCAGACCAGCAACCATGGCTTCCGCCGTTCACCGCACAATCGAGGCCCTTTGGAGGATTGAATCGGCATCCATCATCGCCACGGTGGCGCGGATGACCGGAGATGTGGGAATTGCCGAGGACCTTGTGCAGGAAGCCTTTGTCACCGCCATCGAACGATGGTCGCAGTCGGGCCTCCCGGAAAAACCGGGGGCCTGGCTGATGACCGCCGCAAAACACCGCGCCATTGACCTGATCCGCCGCAACAAACTTCTGGATGAAAAGCACCAAGAGCTTGGGCAGCGACTGCTTGATGAACAGCAGTTTGCCGTGGCCGATTTTTCCGACACGTTCGCCAGCCAGATGGATGCCCCAATCGAGGATGACCTTCTGCGGCTGATCTTTATCGCCTGCCACCCGGTGCTTTCCACCGAAGCACAAACCGCGCTGACGCTGCGGCTGCTTGGCGGGCTTTCCACCCAGGAGATTGCTCACGCTTTTTTGGTCCCCGAGGCAACAATCGCCCAGCGGATTGTGCGGGCCAAACGGACCCTTGCCGCGGCAAACGTTCCGTTCGAGCTTCCCCACACCAGCCAGCTGGCCCCGCGATTGTCGGCAGTGCTTCGGGTGCTGTACCTGATTTTCAACGAAGGCTACGCCGCCACCAGCGGCGAAGATTGGATACGCCCTTCCCTTTGCGAGGAGGCACTCCGGCTTGGCCGCATCCTTGCCGAGCTGCTGCCAGGCGAATCGGAGGTCCACGGGCTGGTGGCGTTGATGGAGTTGCAGGCCTCCAGAATGCGAGCGCGGGTTGGCCCCACCGGCCAGCCAATTTTGCTGATGGAGCAGGACCGAGCGCGGTGGGATCACCTTTTGGTGCAGCGTGGCCTTGCACGGCTGGAACGCGCTGCTTCGCTGGGGAATGCTTTTGGTCCATACTCCATCCAGGCCGCCATTGCCGCCTGCCACGCACGCGCCCGCTTGCCGGAAGAAACCGACTGGCAGCAGATTGCCGCATTGTACGATGCCCTTGCGCAGATTCTTCCTTCGCCGGTGGTGGAGCTGAACCGTGCGGTTGCCGTCGCCATGGCGTTTGGGCCGGCGGCGGGGTTGGAGATTGTGGATGATTTGATGCAGGAGCGATCGCTGGCGAATTATCACCTTCTGCCAAGCGTGCGTGGCGACCTGTTGGCAAAACTTGGCCGGCTTCCCGAAGCCCGCATCGAGTTCGAGCGTGCCGCCACGATGACCCAAAACCAACGGGAACAACAACTGCTTCTTGCCCGAGCAGCAGAGTGTGGAAAGCGGGAAGAGACCGAGGGCTAAAAACCTTTTATCAATCCCGACGAAGGTCGGCTACCCCACAAACGCTCCCGAAGCGTTCCCCCTCCAACGGAGGGGTGCCCGACAGGGCGGGGTGGGTTCGGGGAATCCACCAAACACGCGGCGGGTTCCGTTGGCCAACGAAGCCTGCTGATCCTGAGATTCGGAAATGGATGCTCGGTTCGCGGGTATCCCCAACCCACCCCCCCCGCCCCCTCCCAAGAGGGGGAGCAACGCACAAGGCCAACGCACGGAGTTGCGCACGGTTCCTCCCGATAGCTAACTCCGAAGGCTAAAAACCTTTTATCAATCCAAGCAATTTCACCGCTGGCATTCCACCCAATACTCTCCCTCGTTCGGAAGCAGGTTCACCATCAACTCTGCGCCGGTTGCCACTTGCCGATGATACTCCACGCCCCCTTGCCGAACGCGCACCTGCTTGCCAACCCACACTTCGGGAATATCAATCAGCAGGGTCAGCGTGTGGTTGAATCGGTCGTTCGGCAGATTGTCGCGCAGCAGAAGCCGCAGCGCGGTGGGGTCCGCGCCAGCGGATTCCGTAACCGGTTGGATTGCGACGGTGGCCGCCGCCCGCTCCCGTGCGTACAACGTGACGGCACTGATGGACCCCGCCCAGAAATCGTGCGATGCAATGGCGGCAATATCCGCCTCAAAATCTTTCACCCGGTAGGTTCCCCCCGGGCCATCGCCGATCTCATGGTAAGTAGTGACCAGCCACGACGAACGCCGCAGGTTTTCATCCAAGAAAGGGATAAGCTCGCTGGTGTTGTGGATGGTGATTCCAGATTGGGCGTGTTCCTCATCGAGCATAATCAGCGAAGGGAGCGCGTACCAGTCAGCGGGTTCGGAAACCGTATCGGGCATAATCCAGGGGTTGGCGTGGGAGGATGAGGTGAACAACCGCCCGCATAAAAATCCCGCATCGGCAAGGGCTTGGCGGGTCTCCTGCTGGTGCCCGTATCCCCCTGGATAGGCGTATGCTACCGGATGCAATCCCATCCCCTCCATCATCCGGTAGCACTCCGAAAAGGAAGCCCGCGCGCTGTCGTAGGAAAGGGTGTCGTGGTCAATGTGCCAATGCCCATGCCCAAAAAAGCGGTGGCCTTGCGGCATCAATACTTGGCGCACAAACGCCCTGCGGGTTGCGTTCCAGATGCAGGTTCCTGCGTCCAGGTCCATCTGAATTCCGTGCTGCTGGCAGAGTGCAAGAACGTGCTCCTGCTGTTCAACGGGGGTTGCGTCCCAGCCGTGGTCGTAAGTCAGCGAAATGGCGGCCCGGTGGTTGTTGTGCCACTTCGCTATCTTGGCCGATAGCGGTTTCGGTGCCACAGAATTGATAGGGGAAGAAGGGGGGGAAGCCGCGCCGCATCCGGCAAGGAGTACGCAACCGAGCAGATAGGCGCGGGAGCAAAGGGTCAATCGCATGGTGTGCCTCTTTCTCTCTGAGGGGGAAACCGTGAAGTATGAGAAAGCAGGGATGCCAAACATAGCACAAATGGGATGAACAATATCCCCAAAGATTTCCCTTTCGGCTCCCCCCCCCTCTTTGATACTTGGCTTGGGGGAATCTCACGTGAACCATCTACCATCGGCCAAAAGCAATGGAGCTACAATCAATGGGGCAGCACACACTACTGAACGGGCAAGTTCTTCTGATTCGCGAAGCCGTTCCCGAGGACGCAGCGGCGGTGTTGGAGTACGTCAACACCGTTAGTGGCGAGACCGATTTCTTGGGGTTTGGTGGTGGCGAATTTGAATTAACCGAAGCCGAAGAAGCTGAGGTTTTTCGCCGGTTTCACGATGCCGATAACCAACTCTATCTGGTGGGATTGATTGGCGAAACAGTTGTTGCCATCATCAATTTCTCGGGTGGGAAACGGAAGCGGGTGCGGCATTGTGGCGAGTTTGGGATGTCGGTTCGGAAAGCATACTGGGGGTTGGGGATTGGTGGCGCGATGCTGGATTCGCTGGTTGCGTGGGCAGATGAGTCCGGGGTGGTGACCAAGATCAACTTGCGCGTCAGGGCCGATAACGAGCGTGCAATCCGGCTGTACAATCGCAAAGGATTTATCCACGAAGGAACCTTGCGGAATGACGTGCAGATTGATGGAGCCTACCATCACTCCCATATCATGGGGCTGATTATCGGCGGCACCGAGAAGGGATAGTCGGAGGCTACGCTTGTTTCCCCAACACCCCTATCTCCACTTCCCACCCCTCCGCTTCCGATGCCGGAAGCAGTGCGCCGAATCGTTCCACCAAGCTGCTGGCGTAGGGGGTCACTTCCCGCTGCACCAGCCAGCGCAGCCACTGACGGATTCCTTCCTGGGCCACCGGAAGCAACCGCTGCTGGATTGGATAGGCACGCTCCCCCATCCATTCCACCGCAAGCAGCAGTGCGCGGAACTGCAGAAGATCAAGGACTTCCACAATCTCCATTTCCAGTTTTTCCACCATCTGCTCTTCTATCACAGGGGTGAGTTCTGCCGAATCAAAAACATCGGCAATCACCCGATAGGGGTCGCGGGGGTCGGGCGAGGGTGGCTCCATTTGCTGGATACGGCCAACGTCGCGCTGGGCGGTGGCGAAGTATTGCAGCACCTTCTTGTTGGCTTTGTTTTGCACATCGGGAAGGAGCCGCTCAACCGCCACCACATCCTCGATGTTGTACGCCAAAATCGCTGTTTGGGCAAGGGCGGTCTCAAGGGCCATGTTGGGAAGGCTTGGGGGGACATTCCGCAGCAGGTTGTTGGCTTGTTCAATCATCGTTTCCAGCGATTCCCCCAGCATCCCCAATGCTGCCACCAGCGTTCCGGTGGTGCTGATAAGATGAGTGTACAACTGGTGTTTTTGCATCCTGGGTATCACCTCATCCAAAATTGCAATCCCCGCTTTTGCATCCCCTTGCATCACCAGCAGATGCCCTTTTGTGGAGAGTAGAGCCGATGGCAACGGACCGAAGGACTCCAGCCGCGCAAGTGACTGCAATCGCTTTGCGAACTCGGCTTGGGAACGGCGCACAAACATCACAAAGGGGAGCGTCTCGGCGTACTCCTCAAGCTCCACCGGGTTGTGCAAATCCAGCGACTCCAGCACGGCCTCCAGATGCTGCGCCGCCCAGTATATGGCCGAATAATGGCGGCATCGCCGACCCAACGACAACAGTGCAACAAGCGTGATTCTTAATCCGGTTGGATACGCTCCACCCGCGTGCTGCTGCAACTGCTGGGCCTCGGTCAGCAAGTCCTTCACGGCATCCAGCAGCAGTTCGGGTTGGTAAAACGCAAGGTTCCGTGCCGTTGCCGATTTCCCCGCAAGCTGGTAATGGCGCAGCGCAGGGGGAAGGTTCTCCGATGCGGTGAGTTGCTGGAGTTCGGCAAGCTCTTCCCCGTAGGCTTGCACATCGGGAATCCGCGCGCTGCGTTCCATCTTCAACATCACAAAGGAGATTCGGGCCTCGATCAGTGCCTCGTCATCGTCGCCTTCGCAGATGGTGTTCAGGGCCTGAATCAGCCGCCCGGCGGCGCGCAACGGAGTTTCCGAAAGCATCCAGTCGTCGGAAGCATATGCTGCTCCCAAGTAGGAATAGATCCCTTGCAACGCTTCCAGCAACTCCGCTTTGCCAAACTGTTCAACATCGGAAGCATGGACAAGCAAGGAGAACGGGATGGTGGAGTAGAGCGGAAGCTCGGAAGCAACCACACGCAACAACGCTGCGGTATTGGCCGCGGCCTCGCTAAGAAGCTCACGGTGCATCACCGTATGCGAAAACGACAGCAAAGAACATGGAGGAACAGTTGTCGGAACCAGCGAGATATGAGCCGAAGAAGCAACCGAAAGAAGGCCACGATCTTGGCATTCTTGGAGTAGCTGCTCGGCCTCCGGAATGGCAATGCGTGCGGCCTCGGTGGAGAACACTTCACCCAATGTTGCCAGCGTTTGCAGCCGTCGCAACTCCACTGCCGGAAGGTGCTGGGTGATTGTGCCGGAAATGGAACGCGTGCTGTCGGCAAACGATTCCTGCATCGAAGGGAGCTGCACGCTGACCTCCATCCGCTGTGGCAAAACGGTGGCCTGGATGGCCTGGCTGTTTAGCGCACGCAGCAACCCCGAACGAATCACCAGCGGATTGCCAAGCGTGGTGGCGGTAATCGAGTCAATGATGGCGGCTTGTGGCTGCTGGGCGAACAGCTGATGCCAAAGCGAGACGATCTCCTTTTCCCGCAATCCCTCCAGCATGATGGTGGTGTCCAGATGCCCCTGCAACGATTCCATTGCTCCCAACGGCAACGGGCGTGCCAAGCACAGCACTGGCAACCGCACCGCGCCAAGCAACCCCAACAGCAACGCCAGCTGCTGGATTCCATCCTCTTTTAGCAAATGGATATCCTCCAGCACCAGAAGGAGCCGGGTGTTCGATGCAATGGCGGCAATCGCATCGGCCAGATCATGGGGGGTGCGCCAAGCAAGGGGTGGGTGCGAATATCCCGGTTGGTCCCCAACGCTATGCTCAAGCGCACGGGCAACCGCACGCACCAGCGAT
Source organism: Chlorobiota bacterium (assembly GCA_016710285.1). Taxonomy (NCBI): domain Bacteria; kingdom Pseudomonadati; phylum Chlorobiota; species Chlorobiota bacterium. Next base: position 971,118 of record JADJXR010000001.1, read on the forward strand.
GTTGATGCGTGCGGGGTGAAACGGATATGCGCCCGCGTGCAATCGTCGCCAAGCTCCGCAAAGAACCGCTCAAGCAAAGTGCTTTTGCCAACGCCAGCCTCGCCAACCACAAGCCCAACGCGCAACTGCCGCTGCGTGTTCTGCCAAAACCGGCGTAGCTCCGCAAGCTGGGCATCGCGCCCAACAAACGGCAGCTTCGCATGGTGGATAAGGTTGGATAAAGGAGTTCGATGCATAGCGTGTTCTTACGGTAGTTTCTGCCTATGCCTTGTGCGGCTTACTACCCTTTCCCGCAGCATTGCAGAATTATAGCGGTAGCTGTCTAATTCTTGCCTGCCCTTCGGTGACACTGATTAGTGCGCCTCGTTCGATTGCTTCGCCGTGCAATCGCAATATCTCGTTCAAATAACGGCGAATATTATCCGGTCGCATATTTCGCAACCGGAAAATGATCACACTGGGCCACTGCGTCCCCCCTATAGCAACCAACTCGGCAAAGTCTAAATCATGCGTCAATAAAACGCAATGCTCTTCTCGCGCCTTGCTCAGGATATCACGATCAGGTAATCGTTCTAATCCTTCCTCCGCTATGTGGCGGCAATCGTACCCTTGTGCGCGCAGGTCGGCACAGACGTGCGGCGACACCCCCATATCCACAAGAAATTTCATGCTGCCGGGCGAAGTTGGACGATGCTATCTTCGGCAAGCAACGCCGCGTACTGCAATGACTGCTGGATATCTTCCGGCTCCACGTATGGGTAGGCTTCAACAACCTCGGCCACCGTCATGCCATTGGCAATCAGGGTAAGGATCAGCGAGACGGTTATCCGCATTCCACGGATGCAGGCGCGCCCCCCCATGATGTCAGGGGAAAACGTGATTCGATCAAGTTCGTTCATCGGAGTATTGGAAACGTATGGTTGATGTTCTTACCGATAAATCTCCCCCCCCAATTCCACAAACTCCTTCGCTTTTTCTTCCATGCCAATCTCGATTGCTTTCCCTTCGGTTACGCCGTGCGTTTGGGCGTACTCGCGAACGTCTTGCGTGATCTTCATGGAGCAGAAGTGTGGCCCGCACATCGAGCAGAAATGCGCCACCTTTGCGGAATCCTTTGGCAGCGTTTCGTCGTGGTACTCAACGGCGCGTTCGGGGTCCAGGCCAAGGTTGAACTGGTCCTCCCAGCGGAACTCGAACCGCGCCTTGCTTAGCGCGTTGTCGCGCCGTTGCGCGCCCGGGTGGCCCTTTGCCAAATCGGCGGCGTGGGCGGCAATCTTGTAGGCGATAATCCCTTCGCGCACGTCCTGCTTGTTCGGCAAGCCCAGGTGCTCCTTCGGGGTGACGTAGCACAGCATCGCCGTGCCGAACCACCCAATCATCGCCGCCCCAATCGCGCTGGTGATGTGGTCGTATCCCGGGGCAATGTCGGTGGTTAGCGGGCCAAGCGTGTAAAATGGAGCTTCGTGGCACACCTCCAACTGCTTCTCCATATTCTCCTTAATCATCTGCATCGGCACGTGGCCCGGGCCTTCAATCATCACCTGGCAATCATGCTCCCAAGCAATTTTTGTTAGCTCGCCAAGCGTTTCAAGTTCGGCAAATTGGGCTGCGTCGTTTGCGTCGGCAATGCTTCCCGGGCGCAGCCCGTCGCCCAGCGAGAAGCTGACATCGTAGGCGCGCATGATCTGGCAGATTTCGTCGAAGTGGGTGTACAGGAAACTCTCCTTGTGGTGGGCCAAGCACCACTTCGCCATGATTGATCCCCCCCGCGAAACGATCCCCGTAACGCGCCGCGCGGTAAGCGGAACGTAGGCCAAACGCACGCCGGCATGGATGGTGAAATAATCAACCCCTTGCTCGGCCTGCTCAATCAACGTGTCGCGGAAAATCTCCCACGTAAGCTCCTCGGCCTTGCCGTGAACTTTCTCCAACGCTTGGTAAATCGGCACGGTCCCGATTGGGACGGGCGAGTTGCGCAAAATCCACTCCCGCGTTTCGTGGATATTTTTTCCGGTGGAAAGGTCCATCACCGTGTCGCCCCCCCAACGGATTCCCCACGTCATCTTCTCCACCTCTTCCTGGATGGAGCTGGTTACTGCGCTGTTCCCCAAATTGCAGTTGATTTTCACCAAGAAATTCCGCCCGATAATCATCGGTTCAAGCTCGGGGTGGTTGATGTTTGCGGGGATGATTGCCCGCCCGCGTGCAACCTCGCTCCGCACAAACTCCGGCGTGATGGCGTTGGGAATGCTTGCGCCAAAGGATTGCCCTGGATGCTGCGCCAGCAACCGTTCGTCGCGCAATTCTTGCAGCCGCAGATTCTCCCGAATCGCCACATACTCCATCTCCGGCGTGATGATCCCGCGCTTGGCGTAATGCATCTGGGTGACGTTCATCCCCGGCTTGGCGCGGCGCGGCTGGCGGATATGCTCAAACCGCAGATGCTCGGTTTTGCCGTCGCTCATCCGCGCGCGTGAGTAGTGGCTGCTAAATTCGGGAAGCAGTTCGGTGTCGCCACGTTCGGCAATCCAACCGCCACGCACATCGGGTAACCCTTGCTTCAGGTCAATCGCGACGTTGGGGTCCGTGTATGGGCCGCTGGTGTCGTACACGGTGATTGGCGGGTTCGGCTCGGTGCCGAACATTGCTGGGGTGTCGTGCTGGCTAATCTCCCGCATCGGCACGCGGATATCGGGCCGGCTTCCCTCAACATAAATCTTCCGCGAACGTGGGAACTGCGGGACGGAGGTTGCGGATTCGGCGGCGTTGCCGTTGGCTGGTGTATTCATGGCTATGATTGATTAATCGGTTGCTGCGTGCGTTGTTTCGCGATTGCCGCCTGCGTGTGATTTCTACCCAAATAAAAGATTCGGCGGCGGGGAAGGAAGGTGACGGAATCATGGCGTGCCAACCAGAAAGAAAGCACCGCCGGCCTCCCTTCGCCGGTGCAAACCGGATCAGGTTCAAAGGGTATCATCTCAGTCCAGCAACGATTGCCGGACACCCCTGGCAGCTTGTTCGGGCGCAATATCCGGCATTCAGCCGTGGGATGCAATGGGCGCGGGGGAAATCGAACCTTCTGCAACTTTCCCCCCCGCAGCAGAACGACCCCAAACCACTATTTTTGCCCCGAACATCATTCAAAAATTTATCCAATTCCACCATGCTACTCCACGAACTCAACGAGCAATACATCCGGCTGCACTCCGCAAAAGAGGAAGCCTTCTGGGCCGAAAAAATGGGACTGAAAGAATCGGTCCCGGGTGACTTCGAGGCAAAGGAGATTCAGCTGCAAGCGTTCATCACCGATGCCGCCATGCTCCCGAAACTCCGCGCCGAACTGGAGCGGAGCGACCTTACCCCGGAAGAACGCACAGGCCTGGAAGGATGGGTCCGGTTCTTCCAAGCAAACGCAATCGAAAGCGCAGAGGCAAAGGCGCTGGCCGCAAAAATTGTGGAGATGGAAGGGGAGCTGAACCGCGTACGCGGCGGGATGGAGCTTGGCTACACCGACCCCGACACCGGCCAGTTTATTGCGGCCAACTCGCTGCAGCTGAACCTGCTGGTGCAGACCTCACCCAACGAAGCAAAACGCCGCGCCGCGTGGGAAGGGCTTCGCTCGATTGAGCCGTTCGTGCTGTCGCATGGGTTCATCGAGGTGGTGAAGGAGCGGAACCGGCTGGCGCGGATGCTTGGCTACGAAGATTACTACGACTACAAAGTCACCCTGAACGAGGGCTTCTCCAAACGGAAATTATTCGAGTTGTTGGATGAGCTTGAGCGCGACACCCGCGATGCCTGCCAGCGTTCGATTGACGGGCTGGCCGAACAGGCCGGGGCGGCGGCGTTCCAGGGGTGGAATTTCGACTATCTCACCAGCGGCGATTTAACCAGCGCGGTTGACCCGTACCACCGTTTCGGCGACGCGTTGAACCGGTGGGGGCGTTCATTTGCGGCAATGGGGGTGCGCTACGGCGGCGCAACAATGCAGCTGGACCTGGTAAGCCGCCCCACCAAGCACGACAACGGGTTCATGCACGGCCCCTTCCCCTGCTACGTTGACCGCGGCACGTTTCTTCCGGCGCGGATCAACTTCACGGCCAACGCGGTCCCGGGCCAAACCGGAAGCGGCGAGCGGGCAATGAACACCCTGCTGCACGAAGGGGGGCACGCCGCCCACTTTGCGAACATCACCATGCCGGCCCCATGTTTCTCGCAGGAGTTCACGCCAACATCGGTGGCGTATGCCGAGACGCAATCCATGTTTATGGACAGCCTGATGGAGGACCCCGACTGGATGAGCCGCTACGCCCACGATGCCGATGGCAACCCAATGCCGCGCACGCTGATGATGGAGTTGCTGGCAAAAAACCACCGGTTCCGCGCCTTCCAGATTCGCCGGATTATGGTGGTGAGCTACGGCGAGCGCGCCATTTACGAAATGCCGGAAGCGGAGCTTACTCCGGCCAATATCGTATCGGCACTGCGCCAGGCCGAGCGGCAGATTTTGCTGCTGAACGATTCCCCACGGCCAATTCTTTCGGTGCCCCATTTGTTGGCTGGCGAGGCATCGGCCTACTACCACGGCTACGTGTTGGCCGAAATGGCGGTGGCGCAAACCCGCGATTTCTTCCTGCGCCGCGACGGGCACTTGCTGGACAATCCCAACATCGGCCCAGATCTTGCAAAGGGATATTGGAATCCGGGGAACTCACGCTCGTTTCTTGACTTGGTGCACCAGATGACCGGGGAGCCGTTTTCGGCGCGGGCGATTGTGGCGCAGGTGAACCGCTCGATGGAAGAAGCCACTGCCGAGGCCGAACGGATGATTGCTGCCGAGCCGTCAATCCCAAAACATACCGGGGCGATTGATTTGGATGCCACCATCTCCATCGTCCATGGCGACACGCTGGTGGCCAGCACCCAGCGCGAAGGATCGTTCGAGGCGATGAGCCAGAAATTTGCGGAGTGGATCCACCACGCCGAAACCGCAACCAACTAAGCCAAGCAAACAACGCTGGCATTTGGGGAAGCTGATAGCCCCCAACGCCAACTCCGGAACTGATTCGCCGAAAAAACAACTGGCTTGATACCCTCTTGTGGGTTCAAGCCAGTTGCTGTTTTTTGGGGGGAGACTCTATCTCGTCCCCTCCCTGTTCTCACTTGCCTATTCTCCCCTCCCCACCGCGTGTTCCATCAAGACAACTACCAGGGTAGTTCGCGGCGGGGAGTGGGAGTTTCGGCACCGGTTGTTCCTGTGTTGGATTCCGCTGGTGGGCGCGTTAGCGGGCCACCCGCAACGGCGTAGTTTGGATGGTGCGCCCATTCAGCTGCACCTTCACGAAGTACGCCCCCGCCCCCATGCTGCTCAGGTCCAGATCGGCAGTGTGTTGGCCGTTGGCAAGCGTCCCCAATGGGCGGGTCATCACCGTTTCGCCCAGGCCGTTCACCACCGCAATCGTTGCTTGGGCAGTCCGGTTCATGGTGAAGGTGACGGTGGCGGAGGTGCGTGCCGGGTTCGGATGGAGCGTCACCCCCTCAACCTTCTCCTGGCGGTTGATGGTTGCCATTCGTGCAATCGCTTGCTGCGTTTGGTAGGCCTTCCCGCTATTGCTGCCGCCGGTTGGGTCGCCGCTGATAATGCCATCGCAGGGGAAGTCGGCAAGCCCAAAACTGATTCCCACTTCTTCCATCATCCGGCGGTCAATTTCTTGGCGTTGTGCCAGCGTCAGGTCGCAGATGTCGCCAGTGAAGTTTGCGCCGGCCACCTCCTCCAAAATGCGGCAGATCGCCAGAAGCTGTTCTGGTGTTAGATCGCCACACGGGTCATCCACAATCACCGTGTCGCCCCCACCGATACCGTCGCAATTGATGCTTGCCCAGCCGAGGTTGAACCCGAACTCCTCTTGAATCCGACGATCTATCTCCTGCCGTTGCTCCATCGTCAGGTCGCACGGGTTCCCCGTGAAGCTGCCGCCAGAAACCGAGTCAACAATCTCCATAATTCGATCCTTCGTCGGATCCCAGCCGCCAGCGCAATCAATATCACTCCAGCCGAGGTTGAACCCGAACTCCTCTTGAATCCGACGATCTATCTCCTGCCGTTGCTCCATCGTCAGGTCGCACGGGTTCCCCGTGAAGCTGCCGCCAGAAACCGAGTCAATAATCTCCATGATTCGATCCTTCGTCGGGTCCCCGCCGCCGGTGCCGTCGCAATCAATATCACCCCAGCCGAAGCTGAAGCCATACTCGGCCTGCAGGATGCTGTCGAAGGCGATGCGTTGCTCCAGGGGTAGGGCGCAGGGGTCGCCGTTGAAGGTCCCGCCGGAAAGTGAGTCCAGAAGCTCGCCGACACGCTTGGAGCAGGAATCCATCCAGGGATCGCCCCCGCCAGTGCTGTCGCATCGTAGGTCGCTCCAGCCGAACTCATATCCAAATTCTTCACGGGCTATGCGGTCGAAGGCTTTGCGTTGTTCCGGCGTTAGGTCGCACGGGTTTCCGCTGAAAGTGCCGCCAGCAAGGGAGTCAAGAATCGCCGTCAGGCGTTCGATGGAGGGATCGTTTCCGGTGGGGTCGTTTCCACCGTAGGGTTGTGCAGTTGCGGTCCCAACCAAGAACAGAATTCCTACCAGGAACGCCAGTAGTTGTGCAAAGAGCGCGTGTCGTCTCATCGCTGTTTTCCTCATAGATAAATAAGCGTTGCGGTAGCTGTCTTGATGGTTTTCGATACGCTTGTTGGGGGAACAACAGCAGAGCCACGGAAACGATACAACCAACAATTCGGGAAGAAAAAAAAGGAGTTTGCAGCCGCTTCAGCCGCACACTCCTTTGTTCGGAACATCAACGATCGCGCCCCTTCCCGGCAATCACGGCCCGGCGTTGGCGGGCGCGGTTGCCAGCGTTAGTCTTGGGCGACTTTGCTCATCTCTAGCATCCTATCCAACGCCAACTGCGCCTTGCTGCGGACATCTTCGGGGATGACGATTTCCGGCGAGCGGTTCACCATGCACAGGTAGATTTTCTCCATGGTGTTCAGCTTCATGTACGGGCAGTTGTTGCAGTTGCAGTTTTCGTTTTCCGGGGGTGCGGGGATAAATCGCTTCCCCGGCGAGAGCTTCTCCATCTGGTGGATGATCCCCGACTCGGTGGCGACGATGAACTCATCGGCAATGGCATCGTGGGTGAACTTCAGCAACGCGCTGGTGGAGCCGATAAAATCGGCATGAGCCAGCAAGGTTTCTTCGCACTCCGGGTGGGCAATCAGCAATGCTTTGCTGTGGCGCGCCTTCAGCTCCAGAATCTTCCGTTCGCTGAAGGTTTCGTGGACGATGCACGCCCCTTGCCACAGCAGCATATCGCGTCCGGTTTTTCGAATCAGATACCGCCCTAGGTTGCGGTCGGGAGCAAAGATGATTTTTTGCCCGCGTGGAATTTTATTGATGATCGTCTCGGCACTGCTGCTGGTACAGATGATGTCGCTAAGGGCTTTCACCTCGGCCGAGCAATTGATGTACGTGACGGCGATGTGGTCCGGGTGGGCTTCGCGGAATTTGCGGAACTCCGCCGGGGGGCATCCGGCAGCAAGGGAGCATCCGGCGGCCATGTCGGGGATCAGGACTTGCTTGGCCGGGTTGACAATTTTTGCCGTCTCGGCCATAAAATGAACGCCAGCGAAGACGATAACATCAGCGTTGGTGGTTTGCGATTTGCGCGAAAGCTCCAGCGAGTCGCCAATGTAATCGGCAATGTCTTGGATTTCCGATTCCTGGTAGTAGTGGGCCAGGATCACCGCGTTCATCTGCTGCTTCAGCCGCCGGATTTCGGCTTCAAGGTCAAGCCGCAAATCAATCTGGTCAATGGTGATGGCCCCACGTTCTTCGGTGGCGCGGGCAATGGGGGCGGTTAGCGGCTCGGTCTGGGTCATGGTGTCACCTTCTCAAAAAAATCAGTGGGTTCCCCTGTGATGTTCCCTTCCCTGCACTCCTCCCCCCCCCTTTCTGCTCAGGGTGCCCCAAAACTATTCCTTTCCGTTGTTCCCGCCAGCAGTGAATGTTCTGCAATCGGTGACGGAAGAAGAATAATGCGGGCCAACCGCCCAACCAGTGCGCAGCAATGAGCAAATGTTGGTATGATTGCCAAAACATGATTGCCACAGCAGGCATCGGTCACGCAAGAGGAAGGCAGCACCGTGCATCAACTGGGAACGCTGGGGAGGGCCTTAAGCGTTTGTGTGGTGGGGCAGTTTCCGCCCCCGCAACTTCGCGCAATATTGCCCCGTAGCCAGCCGCCATTGTGGTGCCCCCAACGCACCACAGGCGCAACCGCACCACAGGCTTTTGCACAACGCACGATTACCAATACAACCGGAATACGAACATGGACATGGACATGGACAACGCACAAAGCATCCGCAAGCACAAAATCAAATTCCCCGACATCAGCTCACGTTCGTGGGAACATCCCGCCGACCGTGCCGCACTTTCGGCGTTACGGAAGGTTCCCGGGCTGGATTTGTTGCTTCAGAAATTTATTGGAGCCACCACCGAGCGTTCCATCCGCCTTATCTCCCTTGCCTCGGCGGTCCGCGTCACCCAGCAGCAGTTCGGCAAAGTCAGCTTGCTGTTTGATGAAGCCTGCGGAATTCTTGACGTTCGGCAAAAGCCGGAGCTGTTCGTCTCGCAAAGCCCATTCCTGAACGCCGGCGCTATCGGCGTTGAACGCCCCTTCATCGTCCTGAATTCCTCGCTGCTTGATTCCCTGAACGAAGAAGAATTGCTTGCGGTGATGGCCCACGAGCTGGGCCACTGCCTAAGCGGGCACGTTCTGTACAAAACGTTGTTGGCGTTGCTGCTTCGGTTCTCGGTGTTTGCCAGCAGCATTCCGTTGGGGAACGCTTCCATCTTTGCTATTATTGCGGCGCTGCGGGAGTGGGACCGGAAAAGCGAGCTAAGTGCCGACCGCGCCGAAATCTTGGTGACTCAGGACCCGAACGTCAGCTACGCACTCCTGATGAAAATGGCGGGCGGGCGGCATATCGAGCAGATGGATTACAACGAGTTTTTCCTGCAAGCTGCCGAGTACGAAAAAGGGGGGACCGTTCTGGACAGCGTCTTCAAGCTGCTGAACCTGCTGGGCCAAACCCATCCGTTCCCGGTGATTCGGCTGACGGAGTTGAAATCATGGGTGGACAGCGGCGCGTACGGGAAGATTCTGGCAGGGGAATACATCCACCGCGACCAAGAAAAAGATGCCAGCGTCCGCGACGACATCCGCGACGCAGCCAACCAGTACAAAGATGACATCAACAAATCGCAGGACCCCTTAACCGAGACCCTCCGCAACGCCGCTGCCAACATGGGGGAAACCGCCGGCGAGGTGGGGAAGAAAGCGAAAGAAGTATTCGACTCCATTTTTGGAAATGGGGGGAAGAAATAGATAGCGTTCCGTGGGAAGAAGGAAGAGGAAGGGGGAAGATTTCCGAACGGAGCAAACCGCCGGAAGCAAGACCGATACAACAACAAAGGCCACCAACATTGGTGGCCTTTGTGTTCTCCGGCACTGCTTGCTCCTTGCTGTTGTGGGTGATGTTACTTCACCACTTGCAGGGCTTTCGACTGCACAAAATTTCCGCTGGTTAGGCGGTAGAAATACGTTCCGCTGGAAAGGTCGCTGGTGTCGAACGTGACGGAGTGGTCGCCCGCGGTGTGGTCGCCGTCGGCCATTTTCTTCACTGCCGTTCCGTTGGCATCGTACAACTCCAACGTGGCCTGGCCAGCCTGGGGCAGCGTGAAGTTCACCGTGACCGATCCGTTGGCTGGGTTCGGCATTGCGTCATGGAGCATATACCCCGCCGTGCGGACCGCAGCGGCGGATTTGGCCATCGCCTCTGGCTTCTCCTCATTCTGCCTCATGGTTTCCAGCATCTGTTTTGCTTCAGCGTAGCGCGGGCCAATCACGATCACTTTTTGGTCAACGTTTGCCACCATCGAGTCGCCCCGCATGCAGATCACTCGCAGGTTTTTGCTGCCGGTGTTCATCATCGTCAGCGGGCCGTTGAACAGGGTGATGGTGCGGTGCGTGCCATCGTTGTCGGTTTCGTTGATAATCAGCGTGGTGTCGCGGTTGCCAAGCTCGAACACCCGCACCACCCGCTCGCCATTTTTTTCCTCAACAATGCTCACCGAGTCGCCACTGAGAATCGTCATCTGCGGGCAGCTGAAGGCTTTGATAAGAACATCAGCATCGGGTGGAAGCGGCGGAACCGGGGCAACTGGTGCAACCGGAGCGTCCGGTGGAATCGGAGCATCGGGTGGAACCGTTCTCAACCGGAAACGGCGCACTGCTGGCGGGGCTGGGGCATTGGGGGGAGCAACTTCCCACAGCTGGCGCATCCAGCTCATCATTGCCGGATCGCATTTTGTGGGGTGAGCAACGCTCCTGATAGTGCGCACAGTTTTGTTCCCGTCCAGCTTGGCCATTTCTTCGCGAGCCAGCTCCATCAGCATCTGTGCCGAATCGAGCGAGCGGCGAACGATGCGAATCTCCTTCCGCACTTTTTTTGATTCTGGGTTTGTTTGCTCCAGCACTTCTTTCAGTTCGCCATCGCGGGCTTTCAGTTCCTCCATCAGTTTCTCCAGCTCCGCTTCCATTGTTGCCGATCCCCCTTCAATCCTGACATTCTCGGCATTCTGAATGTCAACGAATTGGAGTTGCGATGGGTCGCCAACGATCACCTGACCCGCCCCATCTTCTTCCCCGCGAATATCAACCGTTATAATCTGCGGCTGGCCTTCCATTCCAGCAGGCATATCCATCTGCTCGATGGAGAGTTCGCTATCCCCTTCGTCGCTGTTCAGCAGTATCTGCGGAGCATCCATGTGGATATCGTAGAACTGCACGTGGCTTGCGTCATCGGTGTTCACCAGGACATCTTGGATCATGGTGGTGCTGTCCGTTGTCCACGTTGTTGCCGTGGCATTGGGGGGGACCATCCGCCGAAGCCGCACAACGTTCTTCCCCTCACCACCGGCTTCGATCAGCACATCTTCCATGGAGACGCTATCGCTGACCACCACCGAAGCCGCGCCGCCAGCGCCTTTACTCCGCACAACTACCTGCTGCACTGTTTTCTTTTGAACACCGTTGTCGTTGGTGATCTGCTCAACCTTGAAGTGCCGTGCGCCCGTGGCGGAATCATACCACATGGTTTTTGTGGTCTCCGGCATTGGCGTGGTTTCGGTGGTTTCCGTGGTTTGGGCCGATAGCGGGATTGCCCCCGTCAGCAGGGCAGCACCAAGTAGCAAAACTCCCTTTCTCATCGCTTTACTCCTCCTGGAATGGATTGGTCTGTGATTCGTTTTCTGCAAAGGTACGGAACGATTAGCAGGCTTCCGGCTGGCGTTGTTCAGTTGTCCGGTGCAGCAAACGCTGGCTCCCTTTCCGGTCATCTGGGCGTTGTGACGGCAGCGGTATCGGGATGTTCCCACGCAACGTTGCAAGGGGCGTTGCGCGCCGAAATGGCAACCGACTTCCGCCCCGTTGCGGCAGCCCCGGCGGTTGCCCCAGGCATTTGTGATTGCCAACATTTCTCCAAATTTATACCGCAACGGTGCGTCAGAACTTCGGCTATTGTTTAGAGTTGTGGCACGGGCGAGCCAGAGAAGGAACATCCCAACCGCTCCCCCGTCCCAACCCCCTGAGCAACGTTTCCGGCCTTGCGTTTTTTTTACTTGCCCATGGGTAGCATTACTGGTAGCACACTTCTTTCGGCAGAGGTTAATGGCTTCCGTGCCGAGCCACGGGTCGCGCCAAGCGCGTCCGAGGTGAACGGCCACGCCCCCATGGGGATTTTGGACGACGCCACCCTGCTGGACCAAGCCATTGGCGGGCGGCTGCCAGCGTTCGATGAGCTGGTGAACCGCTACCGTGGCAAGGTGATCCGGCTGGTAAGCTCCATTATCGGCAACGGGATCGAGGTTGAAGATTTGGTGCAAGAAATCTTCATCAAGGTCTATCTCTCGCTCCCAAAATTCCGCCGCGATGCCTCCTTCTCCACCTACCTGTACACCGTGGCCGTCAACCGCTGCCGCGATGAGCTGCGGAAGATGAAGCTGCGCCGATTCTTCTCCTTCGATGATTGGTTTGCTTCCAATCCATCGGAGCAACCATCGCTGGAAATCGGCGAGCACTTGGAGTCGGGCGAGCGCAGCGCGGCGGTCCGGCTGGCAATGAAACGGCTTCCGCCGCAAACCCGGATGTTGCTCTATCTGCGGGAAGTGGAAGAAATAAGCTACAAGGAGTTAGCGGAGATTTTTGAGGTGGAGATGGGGACGATCAAATCCCGAATAGCCCGCGCCCGCGACCGCTTGCGGGAGGAGTTGATGCCGTATATCCGGGGGGAAGTGTAAGAAAAGCAGCGATGCTTTTTGCCAACACAAGCGATTGCAACTGACCGACAACCGACGACCGATTTTCGATGATGAATCATAGACTTTCCGATACCGAACGAACTTTGCTATCGGGCTACCTGGATGGCGAGATCAGCAGTGCCGAACGGCAGACTGCCGAGGGGTTGCTTGCCCGCTCGAAGGATGCGGAAGCGTATCTGAACGATCTTCGCAGCCTGCGGAACGTGGCCCACGAAGCATTCCCTCCAGTTCTTGGTGCCGGGATTGCCGGCGCAGCCTTCTCCGCAAAACTTACCGGAAGCAGCATTGCCGCCGCCGCAGGAAAAACCACTGCGGTGCATGGCCTGTTTGCTGGATCGTGGGGGATGGCCGGAATCGCCACCGCTGCGGCAAGCATTGGGGTGGTGATGGCCTTGAATTTTGGCGGGGGCCGGATTGACAACTCCGGCAGCAACGTTCGCCCTGCGGTTGCCGCCCGAACTCCATCAGCCCTTCCCGTTGCGGCGGCTGCCGACACCGGAAGCCTTGTGGTCCCTTCGATGACCCCCGATGAGCTTGTGGGCTTTGCGGTGAAAGGGACGCTGCCGATTGACCCCAACCGCAACCGCTACCTGACGGTCCAGACCGAGGGGAACGATTCCTTCCGGCTGGAACTCCATCGGGGAAAACCGAAAGAGCTGGCCAGGCAATTCCACGAAGTGAACCTTGCAGAAACGCCGCAACTTGACACCGTCGAGCAAGCGATTCGGCATTCCGTCAAGGCGTTCCCGAACGGCTTCATCGGCTTGCGGAACGACATCTGGAACAACCGCCAGCGGCTGGTGAGCCTGCTTCGCGAACGGAGCCTTCGCCCAGAGATTAACACGCGGCTTGCCGAGGAACACCGCCGACTTGCCGAATTCCGGGCAGCACGGGCAACACAGGTTGCCCAGTTCCAGCAGCAAACCCAAGCCATGCAAGCAAACGTTGTTCAGCAGGGATGGCACCGAGTTATCGGCAACGCAATGCCACCACGGCGGGTGATCCCCTCGGCAACTTCTGTTTCCCAGCAAGCCTGGAACTCATGGGAGTTACGCACTTTTCCAGTGATTATCCAGCCGGAAGCATTCCCCGAGGAAAGCGAAACAGTAGCATTAACGATGGCATGCAGGAACGACCCTGTGGTGCTGCAATCGAACAAGGTAGTGGTTGATCTGTTCGATTCGCCCGAGTTCCAGGAGCTGCAAGGCTTGCTCCCTGCCGAAATGCTTGCGATTCCACAGCATTCAGAAATTGCGGCGGGAATTCCGATACCGGAGCCAGCCGCCGCTGCGCCAGTGCGGATCGCAAGGCCACGCGTGCAAGCCAATGAAGCAAGGGGGATGAAGAATGGAATGGACATCCTGCTGAACGATACTGGCTCTTCAGTTCACGTCGTGAAGGCAAATCCAAACACCCGGCAAGTGGTGATTATTCGGACGCAGGAAATCCTGGAGCACGCCCGCCAGCAACTTCAACAAGCCGACAGCTTGCTGCGGCAATTGCGGGAAGGACAGAAGCCACAACAGCAACAGCCGGAGAATAGTGCCGAGCAGCCATAGTGGGTAGATACTAGACAAAAAAGGGAGCCAATCGGCTCCCTTTTTTGTCAGACCAGTTTTGATCTCCTGATTTCTTCAATTACCGATACTCCATTTCAGCAAGTAGCCGCTCGGCCTCAGCACTTCTGTTCAAAGCAACTAGCACCTCAGCAAGTCGATCCACTACTTCCTGGTCCTGCGGTAAAACCTCAATCCCACTCTGTAAAATTATCTCTGCATGGTCGTGGTCACGTTCTTCGATAAGTAGGCGTGCAACCGAGAGGATGGCATTGCGCAAGGAGTTTTCAAAATTCTCACGGGCAATTTCAAAAAATGGTTCATACTGGGTTGGGTACAGAACCTTTGTTCCAATGCTGGCCAGCACATTCTTTGTAAGGCTGTAGGCTTGGAACGCTTCTCCTTCACCAATTAATTTTAAAACTTGTTGGAGTTCCTGTTGTATTTCTATTATATCAACGTGCACAATATCCATGTTTAGGCGTGGCAGCCCAGAGCGGCGTACAATCGAATTTTTACCGACAAGCCCTTTTAGACGCGACATCGCATTTCTTGTCATGTGCTGGGCGTATAGTGCGGGACATAACATTCCATAAAAGTTGGATGGATTATTTCGTGAAAGAAATTACATCCTCAATGATACCTTGAAAATCGGTTCGTAAAATTTCTCTATCCATGATTTTGCATAACTCCGAAACTTTACACACTCCTCAAATGCCGACTTGATTCGCAATACCATCTCCTCCCGACTCCGTATAATCCCACTCTCCGCTATCCGACGACGTACCCCTTTCCAAACATATTCGATAGGATTTAAATCCGGTGAGTACACCGGCAAATTCACTAACTCTATCCCTATCATCTTCGCATGCTCCCGTACCTCTTCCGTCTTGTGCGACGATACATTATCCCACACCACAATCACTCGCTTGTATCCCACATTCGCTTCCCGAATCTCTGTCAATTGCTCCACCATATCCTTGCTCCGCGATGACACTAAGCCCCGCACCACGCTCTTCCCACGAATCGCGTAAAACCCAAACGTGTTGCACCGCCACTTCTGATGATAATCCCGCACTCGGCAATCCCCATAACTCCAATACCGTACACGATTACACCGCGTCTGAGGCGACGATTCATCGGCATATCCGATCGCCACATCCGATGCCGCAATCCCTTTATTGGCAAGACCATTCACCACCTTCCGCAGCACTCGCTTCAATTGCAATTCTGCATCCTCCGGACGGCGTTCGTCCAACACATACGGCTTCCGATACCCAAGTCCACAACGCCGAGCAATCCGACGGACTTGACGCAGACTGTACCTCACGCCCCATCGCTCCTGCAAATACTCCTGAAGCTCTCTGGTTGTCCACAATCGCTGCTCCGAACGCAGTTTCCGGCACAACTCCTCGAACTGTTCTGCCGTCAATCGTCCCCGTGCTCCGCCCCCTTCCCCTTGACGCGACCGAAGTGATGCCGTTTTTTTTTATTCCATTCCGCGATCCACTCATACAGCGTCGGTGCTGGAACACCGGTGATGCTCGAAACACGGCTCACATCCTGCAATTCATGCACAAGCCGTAGGACTAACACCTTGAATGATTCCGGTCCAACCCTATATTCCTTAAGAAATTCCGACAACAGTTCCGGTTCCTCAATCTGTTTATTCAGTGCCATGGTTATTCCCCGATAGTAGTTGTTGAATGTACGTGGTATACCTCTCCACATATCCCCCCCAATATCTCTTATCTTCTCTTATAATAAACCCTATTTCTTTTCTCAAAAGTTATGTCCTATACTATAGGACACATCCCCTGCAACACCAGAAGCCAACTCGTAGAAATCTTCAGCGGATGGAGGTCGGCGCATTGTTTGCACAGCGACCAGCAACGCAAGCAAGGTACGATTACGAGCACCCCGTAATGGAAGTGGTTCCGAACCTATTTTCTGAACAGTAATTTCACCCAAGACGGTTATTTGAATAGGTTTGGTCCCATCAACGTTTTCATTCGATAGCACCTCGGCAATTTCTTCCTTGATAGAATTGCTCTGTTGAATCAGGAAGTCAGGGTCAAGTATCCCTGCATAACTTTTTAAGAATGGGGGAATAAAGGCTACCAGGTTTCGCGATTTCATCCATTGCAATGTAGAGGTCAGATTATCAGAGATGCTCTGGTGCAAATGCTGTATTGATGCAATGCCATGCTGCTGTTCTATTAATTTCAGCAAGCAGTTTGTTGCCTGAATAATTAGCACATCATGCACACGCAAAACAGGCTTGTTATACTCGAAATAAAGTAGTTTGCGAAAAAGGGATGATGGGGTTACGTTAGGGAAAAGATAGTAGTCATTGAATAGATAGAGGGAAGAGATGATAGAACTTACGGAGGAATTACGGACACAACTGCGGAAATTGCAGCGAATGGAGAAAGAGAAGCGTCGGTATGTGAAGATCACGACGCTGCTGATGCTTGACGGGGGATTTAGCGTTGGCGAGACGGCCTTTGCGTTGGGTGTTGATAATTCGACGATATATCGGTATGCCGAAGGGTATCGAGCATCAAAGAGCTTTGAGGATTACATAGAAGACAAGTATGTGTGCTATGGTGGGAAGCTGAGCGGTGAACAGGCATCAGCTGTATCGAAGGAACTGGAGGGACATCTGCATCATACATCGAAGGAGGTAGTGGAGTTGGTGTGCGAGCGTTATGGTGTGCGATATACGGAGAGCGGGATGGTAGCATTGCTGAAGCGTCTGGGCTTTGTGTACAAGAAGACGAGTCTGGTGTCATCGAGGGGAATCGAGCGGAGCAGGAGGAATTTCTTGAACGTCTGGCGGGATTGCTTGCTGATAGGGGTGAAGGCGAGGAAGGTGGGGTAGTGTATTTCAGTGATGCGGTGCATCCTCAGCACAACACACGGAGCAGTTACGGGTGGATCAAGTCGGGGAGTCGGTATGAAGTGCGATCGAACACGGGTCGGGAACGTGTGAACATCAACGCGGCATTGAACGCGCATGATGTGGGAGATGTGGAGGTGGTGGAAAGCGAGCGGGTGGATAGTGAATCAACGATTGAGTTGTATGCAGCCTTAGAGCGGAAGCATCCGAGTGGAAGGATCAGAGTGATTTGCGACAACGCGAGATACTATCGGAGTCGTCGTTTGCGGGAGTGGTTATCATCATCGCGAATAGAGCAGGTATTTTTGCCGAGTTACTCACCGAATTTGAATTTAATTGAGCGATTATGGAAATACATGAGGAAGAAGGTAATAGACAGGAGGTATTATGAAACGAAGGATGAATTTCGTGGAGCTATCCGAAGATTTTTCAACGATATTGAGGAGTACCGCCCAGAGTTAGAGAGACTTCTAACCCTGAATTTCCACGTGCTCTGATTTTCGCAAACCTCTTTGCAGTGAGTATATAAATTTTGCTGAAGTGATCTGCGACAGTTGCAATATCTGCATTGGCACTAAACACTTGGCATAACTGACGAAACAGCCCATCAAGGTGACGGGAGAACTCTATTGCAGGAATTTTCTCAACTTGATCTTCAGCAAGCAGGATCAAGATTTGAGCTGAAAGATCAAGTTCGCTTAGCTCTATTTCATGCTGGTGCATATACTGGCGCGCCCACTGGTACTCATCAAGCAAGATGCTAAACAGGACAGTATCCTTAGCTAAGCGATGCTGGGCACTCGGGAAAATATGCTCCGAAGTACGGTATGGCTCGGCTGCGTGTGAAGCTGATTGAATCGGGATGCCAAATGCTGAATCAGAGAGCTTAGCCCAGTATGACCATTGGTTTTGGCCACGATTCAGCTGATGGCTTACCAATAACGGTATCGTTGATTTCAATAATTTTTGAAAATCACCAAACTGTCCTGTAGAAAATAAAAAAGGCATATAATTTCTAACGAACATCACATTTGCCCACTCTTTGTTTTTTATGTTTTTTTCATACAGCTGAATTAATTGCAATCTATGCTTATACTCCCTGTCATTCTCAAACATATTAAAATACTGAGCAGAAAGGTGCAGAATTATCTGCTCTCTAAATTCAGCAGGATATGATTCATCAAATATCAACTTCATTATTTCATCCTCATTTGCTCGCAACAATGCGAAATCCCCGGTTAATAGCAATGTGCTATGAAGCATGGAAGCATAGATAACCATATACTCTATGGAGCCTTTCCATGCTGGAAATTTTTCGATGCTTTTTTGCCATTCATTCCACCAGTATATTGGGATTTTACCTGTTTGTTCCCCCTCAATGCACATCATGTAGGAGCAACCATACAGGTATTGCTGGGCTTCCTCAACTGTTGTAGGGTTTGCTGTCAATTCAGCGTAGCGGCGAGCTTCACCTTGGCAATCCTGTAGCCCAGACTTCATGTGGGCAAGCATCAAGGTGGTAAGGCGTAAATAGATTTCGCGATATCGCACATTCGCAACTGTGCTTGGTGCCGCGTCCAACAGCCATTTCAATGTATCTAGAACTACAACTGCAGCTTGGCTTCCATGGCTAACCCATATATCTGGTGGTCTTTTCACCCAGTTATCAAATGCTGCTGCAATAGAGTCGTTAGGGATTTGCTCCAAAGATACTCCCTGTAATTGTTCAAATAACTGAATTGAATGAATTGGAATATTTTCTGCTAAAATGCGCATTAGCTGAACAGAACTGCCACTGCTTTGTTTTAACAGATGCCGATGAAGCAGTGTGTGAGTAAAACCATATGCTGATTGTTCAAATTCTTTCTCTATTTCCAACGAAACAGATAGCACGGGAACCAGAATCCCCTTATGGATAAGTTGCTCTATCACCAACTTGGAATTATCTATCATTATTGCAGCAGCTTCCGGGGAGATAATCTCACCTAAGGCTGCTAATTGTCGAGCGGAATCTAACTCCTGGCTGGTAAGGTGTGCTGCTAACCCATCCGATAGCACCTCAACAAAACGACTGATATTCGATTTCAAAACAGGTAACGGGCATAACACTTTCCAGCGCGAACCGCCCATGCTTTCAATTCCGATCAATTTTGAATGCACGGCACCGCGCAACGCTGAACGGAGTGCCAACGGATTGCCACCGCTTATTTCGTGAAGTACACGTATGCATTCCTCTTCGCCACGCGAAATGAATAGTCGCTCCCATAATGCTTCAACCTCTTCTGCGTTTAGCCCTTTCATTGCTATCTCGGTTGTTAGATAGCGTTCAATTATGCCGCGTGCATCGAACACTACTGGCCGAGCCAGAAATACTACGCGTAGATATTCCTGCGACATTCCTTCCAAGAAGCCCGCTAATTCCATCAATAATTCGGCTGGCAACCAGTGAATATCCTCGATTACCAATAATGCTGGGCGCAGCTTAACTAACCTTTGTAATGCGGTGGTCACGCTACCAATGGTATCCTCCACGTGGCCCGCAAGCAACGTGCGAACACCAAGGTTTGTTCGGATTGCTTTTGCAAGCAGCTGTGCTAACGATAAGGTGCTTCCGGTAAACAGCTTCACCCGCAAAACAATCCCACCATTGTGGGTGATATGAGGAATTAATTCATCTATCACCCTACTTTTCCCCATTCCAGCTTCGCCAAGCACCAGAGCCGCCTGCAACCCTTGCTCGTCGGGTGCCTGATGCCAAAACTGAACCAGCATCTCTATCTCACGGCTACGCCCTGTAAATGGCAATATTCCATGATTTAAAAACCCTGTTAATGCCTCCGGAACAATCACGCGTTCAGTAGATTGTAAGGCTTCGAATTTCTTTGCCATCTTCGTGTAAACTGGTTTGTTAGCTTGATTGAACGGAGTCATCTACAATAGCGAAGTCCGGCTGCGTGTGCAGCCGGACTCCTTCCCGGCCCTCCGCCCCATGTCCTGTTTCACAGGGCGGAGAAATTGGCTGGCGGGGCAGCGGGCGTTTTTTTTACCGGATGATTGTTGCCCGTTGGTATCCCCAGCCCGAAGCAGTGCGAACCGCAACGATGTAGTTGCCCGCTGGCACCATGCTTACATCAAGGTCGAATCGTTGTTTTCCGGAAGCCACCTTCCCATTGAAGCCGGCCAATACCTGCTCCATAGTGACTGTCAGCAGTTCCACCGATAGCTCCCCCTCTTCCATTTCCTCCGTCTCGATAGTAAGAAAATTTGCTGCTGGGTTTGGATATACATGCCATTGAATTGTTATAGGGTTGCCAGATGCTGGCGGCATAAATTTTGGAACGGCAACGTTTCCTGACTCCTCATCGGCTCCGATGTCAACCCCGGAGCCATAGGGGCGCGCATCGCCATCAATATCGGACGATAGCTCGCTGATGATCGTTCCTTTATCGCGCGCCACTGTGTCGGCTGGATGAAGCCGGTAGATACCATCCCCACCTACATACAATTGTGGCGAGCCAACCATTGAGTGATTGTCGTTGCCGGTGAGCGATCTCCACTCTGCAATCGTCCTGTTCCCGCCGCCCCACCGGAATCGGTTAATTGTTGAGAAGGTATTGTAATCACTGACCACGCCACGTGGCCCGGTGCCGATCCAAGCCCCATTGGTGCTCATGGTTAGCTGTGCATCACGAACTCCAGTAAGGATATTGTTTTTCAGCACGACACCGTTTATTTGGTATGGGTATGGCACGGTCGCGCTTTTCTTTGCTTCGGTGAATTTTATCCCGTAATAATACCCCTGAATTGTATTTCCCGTGATTGTGAAATTGCTGGTAAAATCGTGGTCGTGGCCGGCAGCAAGATCAATCGCTGCGCCAAGCTGCTTGCTTGGTGTGCCATGATAGGCGATAATGTTATTCCGCATGATGACATTGCGAACCTCCATGCTATCACGTGAAGTTGTGGAGTAGGAACTGATGTCCTCCACCTTTATCATTGGCGTGTACAGGTGGCATACGGCATCGCCACGGTGCATGCGGTTGTTTTCAATCACCACATTGGTAACATCGCGGTGGCCGTAGCGGGTGTCGGTTCCCAGGTTGATTGCCGTCACGCAGTCGTTGAAGATGTTGTTGCCAATCAGCACGTCCTGGCCATTATCGCTGATGTTGACGGCGGTCTGAAGGCCGCAGCCGGGGGTGTTCGGGTTGTTGTAGCCGTTGCCGTCGCAGTTAAACACGTTCCCGGTTACCTGAAAATTGCTGAGATATTTATCCCACGCCTTCAATCCGGTGGCATTGATATTTACAACATTATCACGGAACCGAATGTTCGGCCCATCCACATACCGCATGATAAATCCGCCAACGGAATCGAAGATATTCTGCTCCACCAACAAGTTTGGCGTGTACGAAGGTTGGATAGCAATGCTGGCAGAACCGGCGTCGCAAAATCGCCGCAAATTCTTGAAAGTGTTGTTGTGAATCCACCAATCCGAACAACCGTTCAGCCCAGAGCATTTCAGCTTGATGAAGAGCGATGGAGTATCATGGCCGCACGTGTCCGGCTCAAAATTCTGGAGCGTTGCCCAAGCAATTTCAACATAGTCTGGACGCTGCGGAAATGCGGCTTCAATGGCGATGTTCCGCTCCCCTTGCCCATCTATCACAAACTGCTCGTCGGCAAGGTTCCCGTCGGCATCGGTGTCCCATGCAATAATTTGATTGCGGCGGTCCGGCGCGGGGCCCCCGGCACGAACCACCACTTCCTCGTTGAAAACCCCTGCGCAACGGCAGCGTATCCAATCGCTGTTGTTCCATTTGTCCACGCACTTCTGGATGGTGCGCAACGGAGCTTGCGGCGTTCCAGGGTTCAGGTCGCTTCCCCACGAAGCCACGTAGTAGTTTTTTGCCCCGTTGAATTCATCCGCCCCAATGTCCCAAGCCGCACCGTTTGGCCGCGGGTCCCCATCAATATCGGCAGCAAATTCCGATAGCGTTGCGCCACGGTCGGTTGCGCAAACGTCGGTATGAAGCAGCCGGAACACGCCACGCCCATCAATTTCATAGGAGGGTGAACAGAGCGTTGAGTTGCTATCGTTCCCCGCCAGTGCTTGCCACGCGGCAAGGGTGCGCGCACGCCCCCAAGCGAATTTATCCACGGTGGAGAAGGTGTTGTGGTTGCTGACCCAGTTCGCTGGGGGTGGACCAATCCATATCCCGCTGGTGTTCAGCGTGAATTGCGCGTCGCGGATACCGCTGAAAATGTTGTTCACCAGCGTCACTCCGTTGGTCTGGTTCGCATACGGGGTTGTTCCGATTAACGCTTCATCAACCCGAACGCCCCACAGGAAACCATGCGTCGTGTTGTTGGCAAACGTGATGTTGTTGTTAAATGGATACGGGTGGCCAGAAGTAATATCCACTGCTGCGCCTTGCACCCAGCTTGTTGGGTTGGAAGTATTCAGGATAACGTTGTTCCGAAACGTCAGGTCCCGCACCTTGATTGCCGCGCCGTTTTTTATGGCCACCCCTCCTTTATCCTTGATAACGATTGGCGCAACATAGCGGTTCGTTACCCGCTCGCTTCTGCGAATGATGTTCCCTTCCACCACGTGGTTGCTGTTGTCCCGTTCGCCGGTTTCGGGGGTGGTGCCGAAGTAGATACAGGTGACGCAGTCGTTGAACGTGTTGTTCCGAATAACGCTTCCCTGGATATTATCGCTGAAGTTGATGGCACTTTGCGGGCCGGTTGCACTGCTTCCCGGGGCGTTTACTCCGTTGCCGTCGCAGTTGAACAGATTGCCGGAAATTTCTATTCCATCAATCGTTGCCGACGACGCACTGATCCCGGTCCCGACAATCCCAACGATATTGTTGCGGAACCGAATCCCCGCCCCTTGAATGTTCCCCATGATGAAGCCACCGATGGAGTCGAAACGGTTGGATTCCACCACCAGGTTTGGCGCGTTTGCGGGCTGAATCGCCACCTGCCCCGCCGCCACATTGCAGAACTGCGCAAGGTTCCCGAACGTGTTGTCGTGAACCAGCCAATCGGCACAACCGTCGGCTCCGTAGCAGTTCATGCGGATAAAATGCGCGCCGCTACTTCCCCCACACCCGCCATCGGGCTGATAGTTGCGGAACTCCACCCAACCGATTTCAACGTTATCGGGCCGCGCACCAATCGCAACGTCAATGGCGATGTTGCGCGTTCCTTCTCCATCCAGCACAAACGTTTCGTCGCTTCGTATGCCATCGTTATCGGTGTCCCACGCCACCAATCCATTCCGTTGCAATGGCGATATCCCCCCCTTGCGGATGATGACTTCCTCGTTAAAAACGCCGCTACAATGGCAGTTCACCTGCACCGTGTCGTTCCAAGTGCCGACGCATCGGCCAACGGTCCGGAACGGAAGCTCTGGCGTGCCAGGGTTGGTGTCGTTCCCTTCTGCCGAGGAGACATAGTAGTTGATTTGCGCCCTGCCCACCAGTGTGGCCAGCAGTAGCATCGGAAGGAGAATCGGAAGGAGAAATCGGATCTTCATAGCTGCTCCGCAAAAGGTTGTGGACAGAAGGAGGTGGCAGCACCACGGTGCTTCGATCATGTAAAAAACGGGTTGCCGCATCGGTATCGCGCCAATCGCGGCATCAGTTCACGAAATAATGAGCCGGCAAAGGCAGAATGGGGAGCGGCCGGCAAAGGCCGCCCCCGCAATCAGCGTGGCGATCTGAAGGTACAGAGCACGTGGTGAAACCGGCGAAGCCGCTTTCGATTGTGGCCGGGATTGCTGGGAATCACTCACTGTGGAACTCTGTGCTGCCAGCTTTGCATTGCCAGCTTTGTGCTGCCAGCAAGGCACGCATCACTTTGCTCGTAAATCGGGATTGTCAATCCGCAACTGCGTTCCTTTCCAATCGGGTTTGGACTCGATTCGGATTCCGCGCAGCAGTTTTTTTACTTCTTCCAACTCCGCTTGCAATGCCTTCACCTGTTTCTCCAATTCTTCCACGCGTCCGCTGCCGTCGCCGGTTGCTGCGCCAGTGGGGCGATTAAGCCGTGTGAAGTTTTCAAACAGGATGGAAATCTTCTTCCGTTTTGCTTGCTTTTCGATGCCGGTAACGTGGCTCCAATCCACTGGCTCGGCAGCGCGTGCAATGATGTAGCTGGTGTCGAATCGCCCGTTGTCGCGCATGGCATGGCCGGGGGTTGAGGAAGAGATAAGGTAATCGCCAATCGCGATTGCCCCAGCTTCATCGGTCACCCACATCTCTCCGTTGCCAACCGCCATCACCAAAAAAGGGTTTTCTTTATCCAGCTTCCGCGTGGACTCCTGCCGCGCCAAAAACGCGCCAAGAATGCGGGGGTCGTTTGGGCGGGTTGAAAGGGCAACGCCGTACAGGATTTCGGCATTGGGATTATCGCGCAGATATTGATTGTTCCCGGTAAGCGTGGCCAGCATTCCTTGCTGCGCGTCGGATTCGTTTTCCGGCAAGGCGTAGTGCGAACCGGTGAAGGCGTTGTAGGAAACGGTTGTCCCCGCAACGGAAATCGTTCCTTCTTCGGTTCCATCTTGGCGAATGCTGAGGATTGTCCCATCGCTGGTGGTGCGGTTCAGCTCGGCAACGGTCGCGCTGGATATTTCAACATCAAGCCGTGCGCTTGGTGCGGTGGTTCCTATGCCCACATCGCCGTCACCTTCGATGCGGACCCGCTCGGCAATGTCGTTTGCGGCGTTGACGGTTGCGAACGTCATCGCACTGGTGCGGCTTGCGTTGGTGGCGGTGGTCCAGATGGTGGCAATGCGCCCGGCATCTTGGTTTGCTGTGGAGTTAGACTCAAGCTGAAATTGAATCCCCGAGCCGAACCCCGCAGCAGGTGTTCCGGTTGAGGCGTGTTCAATCCGAAGCACGTTATCAATCACGTTGGTGGTGCTGTTTTCCAGCACGATATCTTGGCGTGCGGCCGGGGTTTCCGTACCGATGCCAACATCGCCATCCCCTTCCACCACAAACGGCACGGCCCCACCGTAATAGAAAGCGCGGCGCGTTCCGCTCACCGTGCTGGGGATATTATCCACCTGGATGCCAGTGTAGTTTTGCACCGCACCGGTGCCGGTGATTAATGGCTGCTGGCTTTGCACGCCAATAAATGTTCCGATGTTGCCCGAGCTTTCAATCGTGGGACCGGTAAGCAATCCGCGCCCCGTCGTCACGGTCCCGCCCGATGAGCTGGTGACCAGAGCCTGGACCCCATTGGCCGAACTCATCGTCCCCGTTCCGGACATCACTGTTTGGCCATAGAGGGCGCTGGTAAGTGTCGAGGTTCCAGAGGAAGCATGGTTCACATTGGCTTGAAGCCCGCGTAGCTCGGCAACGGTGGATGTGTTGTGGTTGGCCAAGCGAACAAACCGGCTGATTGCCTTTGCGTTCGCCATGCTTGCCGTGCCAGCAACCACTGTGCTGTCGAACGCCATTGTTGCGTGGTAGCCAGCACTGGTTGCGCCGGATGGATTGATCTGCTGCGAAGTTTTCACACCAATGGAGTTCGTCCAGCTGGTGATGGTTTGCGTTGGGTCGGTGATGTCGGGGGTGGTGATCTCCACATACGAAACCGGTGCCGATGTGCCGATGCCGATATCCCCGTTCCCTTCAATAATTACTGGGCGATTCTTCCCTGTGCCGTCGTAAAAAAATGCGCGCCGGTTGCCCGCCACCACGTCGGGGTTGATATCCTCGATATGCACGCCAGTGTAATTGGCAACCGTCCCGCTACCGGCGATAAACGGCTCGATGGAACGTAGCCCAA
Organism: Chlorobiota bacterium; assembly: GCA_016710285.1. Classification (NCBI taxonomy): domain Bacteria; kingdom Pseudomonadati; phylum Chlorobiota; species Chlorobiota bacterium. The sequence goes on from JADJXR010000001.1 coordinate 996,812, forward strand.
CAAAATTTGTGATGTTTCCGGTGCTGCTGATAAATGGGCGCGCCGATACGCCGGTGGCATTGGTGATTGTTCCGCCACCTCCATTGGTAATGATCGCCGCGTACCCTATTCCATTGGTTACTGTGCCGATGCCAGTTAACCCTGGGTTGGAGTAGAATCCAACAGCTTCATTCAAGGTTCCACTTCCAGCCTGCACCGCGTTCCCCTGAAATGCCCGAAGCGTTGCAATGGCGTTGTTATTGAAGTTGCGGATGTTCGAGAATCGCCCGATGAATGTTCCCGAGGCAAGGTTGCTGGTTCCGATAACCGCGACGCTATCGAACGCAGAAACCGCATGATACCCCACCCCAGTTGCTGCCGAAGGATTGATTACCTGCGACAACTTCAATCCAATCGAGGGGGTCCAATCCGTGGTAGTCTGGGTAGAACTGGTGATGGTCGGCGCGGAAATCTCCATAAATGGAATAGGTGTGGATGTCCCGATTCCAACCTTGCCGCTGGTGAACAACGCTGCGTAGTTCGTCCCCCCGCCCGATGCTTCCACGCTTAATCCCGTCGCCGTCCCCGTGCCGTTGGCCACCGCACGTACCGAAAGCCCGCTGGCACTTGCGTTGGCTCCGCTTTCTGAGGCTATCCGTGCCCCAAGCGCAGCCGTCCCCGACCCCAGCGCGCTGTAGGCAACATCGAACAACCGGCTGCTTGCTCCAGCAGTCACCTGCGCCGATGCCACGTTGTAGCGAACGTACGTTCCCGTCAACAACGTCCCCGGATCGGCCCACACAGGCACCCCTCCGGAAAGTGATAGGATCGCCCCATCGGCCCCTGCGCTCAACCAGTTTGTGGTCCCCGTGCCGTTGGTTGTGAACAGCAATGCCCCCATTCCCGGCCCGGCGGCCGGCATCTCCACGGTGTAATTGCTGCCGATGCCGCCGGAAGGGCTGCGCAAGGTGATCCGCTTGCCGGTGTTGTCCTGCAGCTGAATGCCGGGGTTGAACGGCGTAGGCGTTTGCCCCGCGGCTTCCCCCAACGTTATCGCCACGGCCAGAAACGCCGGAAGGATAGATCGAAGATATTCGTGCTGCCTCATGTGCTGCTGGTGCTGTCGGTGTGAAAAAGTTCGCGCAAAAAATTTCGGCATCGCTATTGCCGGCATATACCGGACTGATGCTCCGCGTTGGAAGGAGAAAGAGGAAAACCCGCAGAGCATCAGTCCATGATAATGCTGCCGATGGTGACGCCGACTTACGGATTCATGCAGATGATGTTAGCCGTGCAGTTTGCTGGCGGCAAGCCGTTCAAAGCAAAGCTGAACGTGTTGGTTCCGGTGTCAACGCCGGTGATGGTGGCCCAGTATTGGGTTCCATCGGTTCCATTTTGGATGGTGATTGTAATCACCGACCCCGCTGCCAGCGTGAAGCCCGTTGGCGCGGCAACCCCGGTGTACACATCTTGCCCGTCGGTTAGCCCAAAGCGGCGGGAGTTGATGGTGTTTGCAATGCTGGCAGCAATCGTGATGGAGCCAGCTGCGTTCGTCACCGTGATTCCGGTTCCGGCAGTGATGGTCCCCAGCGTGTAGCCGGTGCCGTTGCCAATCAGCAGTTGGCCGTTGGTTGGCGTGGTGGCCAGCCCCGTTCCGCCATTGCTGATGTTCAGCGTGCCGGTGACGTCGCCGCCGGCACCGTTCGATGCCAAGTTCACCGCCCCAACAGCAACGTCCAAAATGCCGCTGCCAAAACTTGTCCCGCGCAACACGCCGGTGCTGCTTGGGCGTGCAAACCGCATGGTTGCGTTGCCGCCGCTTCCGGTCACGTAGTCGCCCGGATTCGATTGCATAATCAGGCCGTTCGATGGGTTCGTTCCCCCACCTTGCTGAAGTTTGATGCTGCTGAATGGTGTCTGTGCCGAAACCGACAGTGTGAGTCCGATCAGGGCAATTCCCATCCCTGCAAGTGTTTTCATTGCCTTCATTGGTGCGTACCTCTGTTTGATTGGTGTATTGAACAGTGAGCCGTCTTTTAGCTCATTTTCTGATGTCTGTACCTTTGGTTGTCTTCCCCTGCCTCTACACAGGTCTGGCTTGAGGTTGGCCACGGTCTGCTGCTATTTATCAATCACATATTTCAGGCTTCCGGTTGCCGTTGGATAGAATCCACCGAACGTCACAAGGAAGCCAACGCCAGGAGTGATGGAGGTTACTGAAGCGGTGATGGTCTGCCCGCTGGGATCGGAGATGGAGATTACAACGTTGGCCCCGGCGGTCACCAGTGGGTTGTTGACCATCAGCGTGGTGGCCTCGAAGGGAATCGGAACGGTCCCGGAAATCCCGCCATCGAACGTCACCCAATTCGGCGCGCCTGGCGTTCCGGCGTTGTACTCGAACTGCTGCGTGGTGGTGTTGAAAAGGATCAGCGAGGTTGCCGGCCCGGCGATGTTATCCCGTTCGGTGGTTGTCACGCGGGGGAGCAATACCCCCTGCGACGAAGAGGAGAAATCGGCAACTGCCGAAGGGGATGGCGATGGAGTTCCAACCCCTAACGAACCGTTTGGGGCAATGCGCATCCGCTCGATATTGTTGGTGCGGAACACCAGCGGCTGCGGGTCGGTGGTGCCCACAAAGTTGATTGCCGGGTTCGTCCCGCTGTTCCCGGTAAGGGACCATCCAACGTTGTTGATATTGATCCCCGACAAAAACGGGACCCAGTTCGGGATCAGCGGCGTTCCGGCGTTGTACTCGAACTGGTTTGCTGTTGTGTTAAAAATCAGAAGAGTGGTTGCGGGCTGATAGATGGCGTTCCGCTGCGTGGCGGTCATCCGTGGCAACAGCAACCCGGCATGGAAGGAGGTGATATCCAACGCGGCGGAGATGTCGGGGCGCAAGGTCCCAACCCCCATGTGGCCGTAGATATCGGACATTGGGCTTGGCGAAATGCCGGGGGTTGGTTGCGCTGATGCGATGATGCTGGCGGTCCCCCACAGGAAGGGAATCAGCCAGCGGCGTGTTGCTGGGATCATCATTGACGTTGCTGAAATGCCGGGTTCTACCAGCCGATAGCCTTCTGTAGCAGTCTTCTGTAGCTTCGTTGCTATCGGCCATTACGTCAATTCCAGAAAGTGCCCCTTGCCTGCATCCTCGGCTGACCAGGTCCTCTTGGTTAAAGAAGCCTTGTTGCGTTGCTAACTCCGACACCTTCAGCCCCGCCCCTGCAATCGCCCCCCGCAAGCAGTGCAGAACCATGCAATTGGATGATCTATCCATGCACCGCAGTTGCAGCGTGGCGGGCTTGTCTGGCCGTTGCAGGCCAAGCATTGCCCGGTTTCGCAGAAGCTGACCAACCGCCCACAGTTGGCGCAGTACCGAAGGTTTTCAATGGCTGAAATGTTGGCGGGAAGACTCACGGTTGCTGGTGTCATGTCTGCTGCAAAAAGGTTCGGTTCGCCCCTGTTTACTTGGCAGCCATTTCGCATGATCGTGGCGTTGTCCCTGTACCTTGCTGGAATCTGCCGGACAAGGTAATGGCAGGGCGCACCAGAAGCAGGGGGGGACGCATCAGTGGATTTCAGCAGCGCATCAGTTGCCCCGCAGAACCCGCATCACTTCCGTTTCCATACTCAGTTTCTCATTTCAACTTTTCATTTCCCCCCTTTCAATTCTGCACCAATACCAGAACGGCGCGCCAGGCTACCGATAGCCAAGCACGCCGTTGGAACGCCGTTCACCCGCTCTTCCCCCCGTTCATTCTTGCTCCCTTTGCGGGTCTTCGGGGGGAACGGGGTTATATTCGCCCCAGCACTTCCATTCAGCCGAACGTTACCGATCTGGCCATGAATCAATCTCGCTTGCTCATCATGCTCCTCCCCTTCTGCCTGCTCCCGTTGCTGGCGCAGCAGATGGGCGCGCAGCCTGCGGCTTCGCCCGTTTCCGTCCCCTTCAACTCTGCATGGTTTGGAACCGTTGGCGCCGGATTAACCGCCCACGATAACGGCGCGTTCTCACGCCGCCTTGCCAGCTTCGTCCCCGCCAAACCGGACGGGGAGCCGTACTTGTACCAGAACAGCGAGTTCTTCGAAACCGGGACGATCTTGACGGCTGGCGGTGGATTGCTGTTTGGCGAGCGGTATCTGGTGGGGGGAAGCGGCGAGATGGTCCGCTATCCCGAATCCCAATCCATTATGCCCCCGGGCTCCCCTCGCGACCAGTATATTTTACGCGGCGGCGGCGGCGGGCTGGACTTTGGCTACGCCGTGGTGAACGATGGCCAAACCCTGGTGTTCCCTTACCTGCAAGGGGGCTACTACGGCTACACCCTTGAGTATCACAACAACCAAACCGACTCGCTCCCCTTCTTTGAAGGAAACCCAGTGGCCCCCGGTGGAGTTGGAACCTACACCGGCGCGGCCCCGCGTGTGGCGATTGGCGTTGGGCTGGTCCATTTCCTTGGCTCGGCAGAGGCCGATGGATCCAGAAGCGGGTTCGTGGTTGCGGCGCGGCTAACGTGGGGGGTGATGCCGTCGCGGCCCTCGTGGGAGCAGGATGGGAAGCCGGTGAACAACGGCGGACTAACCCCGGCATGGAATGGAGTTTCGTTCGGCATTTCCATCGGCGGCGGAGGTGGCGGGAAGTAGCTTTGCCAGCAGGATCGGCACTCACTCACACACTCTCTCTTTTCTCGTCCACCCGGCACGCCGCAACGCTATTCGGATAGCGTGGGGAATCCGGGTTCCTGCATCACCCCCGATGCCTGCGCAAGGTGGCGGCGTTCGTGGGCCAGGGTGGCGGCAAACCACGCCCCCAACGAAAGGTTCAGCAGCCGCACCGCTGGCGAGCGGACTTTCGTGGATTTCAGATCCACCCCGTTCGCGCTCTGGATCGCTTCCGATAGCCGCCGATGGAACCTGCTGAATTCATCCGCCACCTGCTCCTTGTTGTTGCTTGCCGATGGCGCGTAGATGGGGAACGTCTTGATTTTTTTTGCCCCCTTCTCATCCAGCGTCCGAATAAACCAGCGGTTGATTGGACCGTAGCGGAAGGGACCGTTCGATAGCTTCCCCGCCGATTTCGCGTTGGCGATTGCTGGCTCAATCCGTTCAAGCAATCGGGTTCCGGTCACCGTCAGATGGTCCACGCACTCCCCCACCGACCACCGTTCCGGGGCTGGCCGCCAATTCAGTTGTTGTTCGGTTATGCCCTGCAGCAAGGTCTGCACGCGGTGGTCAATCGCGGCAAGCTGCTCAAGGTAGGATTGGAGTTCGGGAAGAAGGTGTTGCATGAGTGTTCTGGTTTTGTGAAAAATGCCCAATTGCCCACAACGATCCCCAAAATAATCCCAGCCCGCATCTGGATATTCTTTGCTTCGGTTAGAAATGGCTTTCCCGTAGATTTGCCCCGATTTTTTCCCATGATGACGCTCCGCCAATGCCAGAAACCTTTGCACACTTCGCCACTTCCGCAACGCTTGCGCTGCTGCGAACCAAGCTGTACGTCCCGCGCCCACAACCGAACCTTGTTGAGCGGGAACGGCTGTTTGCGCTGGTAGATCAAGGGCTTCAAAGCCGGTTGACCCTGATTTCGGCCCCGCCGGGGTTTGGCAAAACTACGTTGGTAAGCGAATGGGCGTGGCGCACCGAACGGATGGTTGGTTGGGTGAGTTTGGACGAAGGGGATAACGACCTGCGCCGATTCCTCCGCTACGTTGCCGCCGCGCTCCACCGGCTGGACCAGCGCGTTGGGAAAACCGCGTTGGGATTGCTGCAATCGCCGCAAGGAACCCCCGAAGGGGTGCTGACCTCGCTGCTGAACGACGTGTTGGAAGCCAACACGCAGATGCTTCTGGTGCTGGACGATTACCACACGATTGACTCGCCCGAGGTCCACGACGCGCTGCTTTTTATGCTGGACCATCTGCCGGACGAATGCCACATTATTCTTACCAGCCGCGTGGACCCGCCGCTGCCGCTGGCGCGGTTGCGTGGCCGCCGCCAATTAACCGAAATCCGCTCCGGCGACCTTCGATTCACCCCCGATGAAGCTGCTGCGTTTCTGAACGCAGTGATGGGGCTGGACCTTGCCGCCAACGACGTTGCCGCGCTGGAGTCGCGCACCGAAGGATGGATTGCCGGGTTGCAGCTTGCCGCGCTTTCGGTCCGGAACCGCAGCGACGCTTCGGGATTTATCCAAGCCTTCACCGGAAGCCACCGCCACGTTGTGGATTACCTTGCCGACGAGGTGCTGCACCGCCAACCCGAAGCCGTGCAGCGTTTTTTGGTGGAGACCTCCATCCTGGACCGGCTAACCGGGCACCTGTGCGATGCCGTCACCGGAACCGAAGGGGGGGCGGCGCGGCTGCAAACGTTGGAGGAAGTGAACCTGTTCATTATGCCGTTGGACGAGGCGCGATACTGGTACCGATACCACCATCTGTTCGCCGATTTCCTCCGGTCGCGGCTTGCGGCGGGGTCCCCGGAAATCATTCCGGAGCTTCACCACCGCGCTGCACTGTGGTATCAGGAGCAAGGCCTTCTGACCGAGGCAATCCGCCATTTCCTTGCCGCCGACGATGCCACCGCAGCCTCGAAAATCGTGCTTCGCTATGCCGAAGAGAAGTTGGTCCGCAGCGAACTTTCGCTGCTGCTGTCGTGGTTTCGGATGCTTCCGGAGTCGGCCATTGAGCAGAACGCCGGGCTTTCGGTGATCTACGCTTGGGTGCTGATCTTCACCGGGCAAATCTCCAAAGCCCCAAAGCGGATCGAAGATGGCGAGCGCGCACTGGCAATGCTGCCACCGCAAGAGCATCGCCAAGAGCATCGCATGTATGCCGGGCATATCATTGCCCTTCATGCTTTTATGGCGCGGATCAACGGCGGTGCCGAGCAAGGGATTGCCCTGTCACTGCAGGCTCTGGCGATGCTGCCGATTGAGCAGCTTGGCGCACGCGGCGCGGTGAAACTGAACCTTGCGCTGGCATATCTGCTGCAACGGAACGTGGAGCGGGCGCGGGCTGCCTGTTTGGAGGCGTTGCCGCTTAGCATATCGGCGCGGCATTTGTACGCGGCATTGGCTTCCATCCGGTTGTTGGAGCGGTTGGAGGTGATTCATGGGAAATTGCAGCAGGCAATGGAGTGGTGCCACCAGGGGTTGGAGCTTGCCCGGCACGAAGCCAGTGAGGAAACCACGAACCTTTCCACCGCCGTTGTTCACTTAAGCATTGGGGAGCTGGAATATGAGTGGAACAACATCGAGAAGGCGCGGACCCACCTTAGCGAAGGAATTCGCCTGGCAGAATTAAGCGGCGAAATCTTAACCCAGCGCGACGGCTACGTTGCCGTTGCGCGGCTGCAACACACCACCGGCGACGACGAAGGCGCGCTGCAAACGCTGGCCACTGCCGACGATTTAGCCCACCGATACAGCGTCCCCGATTGGATCCGTTCGCCGCTGGCAACCTTCCGCACGCGGCTCCATTTGGAACGGGGGGAGATTGAAGCCGCCGCAGCATGGATGCAGGAAAAACGCCCACGCCTGGACCGCCAACCCAACGATGGATGGCAGCTTAGCGGCTGGATTGATTACAACGAAGTGGAGCGCCGCACCGTTGCCCGCGTGCTGATTGCCACGGGGGAATATGCCGAAGCCCTCACCATCCTTACCGAGCTTGCCCAGCTTGCCGAAACCGAAGGGCGCGACGGCAACCTGATTGTTCTGCTGAACCTGATGGCCATTGCCCATTGCCAGTGCGGCAACGAACCCGAAGCCTTGCCCCTGCTGGAACGCGCGCTCCGGCTTGGCCAACCCGAACGCTACACCCGCACCTTTGTTGACGAAGGGGAAGCCATGCGTGGGCTGCTTCTTCGCTTGCGGAAAAAAATCGTTGGGCGCGAAGGGGAAGGGGGGATGGTGGATTATCTGGATCGGCTGTTGGGGGCGTTCCCCCAGCGGCAGCCCAGCGGCACACCGGCCCAGGGGAAAGTGCGGGCCGCAGCAATCGCCACGCAGTTCCTGCTGGACCCGCTTAGCCAGCGGGAGATCGAGGTCCTGCAGCTGGTGGCGCGGGGAAACTCCAATCGTGAGATTGCCGAGCGGTTGTTCGTGGCCCCCGGAACCGTCAAACGGCATATCCACAATATCCATGAGAAGCTGGGGGTGGACACCCGAACCAGAGCCATTGCCAAAGCGCGGGAGATGGGGGTGATTGAGTAGGGCCCGAACGCGCTTGCTTGCGCCGATTACTTCTCCGCAAAAAACTCCAACAACGGCATTGCCGCGATGCAGTGCTGTAGGATCGTCTGCGGAAGCTCCAGGCTGGTGAGTTGCTTCTGCGTCAGCTTGGCTCCGAACTCGAAACTGGTCAGTTTCAGATAGGGAGCGGCGGGGTGAGATTCCTCGTATCCCTTCGGCATCCGCTTCAGCGATTCCCCCCGCAGTCCGTTTGGATAGACCGCCAAAAATTCTGAATCGCTGGCCAGTTGCGCCAGCTCTTGGTGGTTGCTGGCAATCCGCTCCCGCAGCCGTTTCAGCGCGGGTGCCGAGGGCTGATGAACCCCGCCGCCACAGTAGCTATCAATCCCCCGCGCCCCTTCCGGCTGGAAGCTGAAATAGCAACCGAACCACTCCCCTTCCCCCAATCCCTCCATCAGGAATGCAATGCCGATGTGGGTTTTGTAGGGGGATTTGTCTTTGGAAAATCGGATGTCGCGGTTGATGCGGAACAGCGAGCGGCGTTGGTCGGCCATCAGCGGCAGCCCATGCTCGGCAAACAGGGCCGCCATTTGGCTTACCAGCGACTTGCTTGGCTGGCGCAGATGCTCCTCATACTCGGCGCGGTGGGCATCGAACCACGGCTTGTTGTTGTTCTCCTTCAGCCCATGCAGGAACTGAAAGGTCTTCGCGCTGAATCCCTCAAACGGAATGGGCGGCGGCGTATCGGGAAGGAGATCGTTCATTGTGGGACGTGGTTGTTGAAAGTGTCGGAGAATTGGCGGATTCCGCCGCGCCTCCCTGCTTCGCCGCAAGCAGCTGCGCGTCCCCCCAATGCTGGGGGGAACTAGGTTCGGCTGTTGATCTTTTTCTCTCTGGATTTCACACCACCTCTGCCAGCCCCTCCCCCAGCATTGGGGGAGGCGGGGTGGGGGCGACTGCGGTAGCGGGGTTGGTAGGCGCCGCAGGCTACAGATGGCACCGCAGGCTAAAGACCTGCGGCTACCCCTTTTCCAAACTGAAGTCACGGAGAGAGGAGGCGGGGAGCGCGGGTGAGTAAAGGCCTCTCAACATCACCCATTTCCGTCCCACTGCCGGAGCTGCAACTATCAACCCCGCAGTGTATCCTTTGGGCCATGTGGGGAGCGTGGCGGGGAGGTAGTTTTGCTGGCGTTCGGAACCGGATGGTTTCCGCGATGTGTGAACCAGCAACAACCCATTCTCCAGACCGATGGAACTCCCTACTACACTTTCTATCTCGCCACACCATCTCTCGTTCTTTTTCTTCGGCATGGTTGGGGCAATTCCGTGCGGGGCAATACCGTACAACGCCATTTGCCGCGCCGGAGCATCCTCGGGGAGGTCTGCAATCCCTGCAAGGAATTTTCGCAAGAAGGGGCGCGACCGCAAGGCCCTGCTGCTGCGGCGCGCCAAACGATAACCCCAGCAGCAGACGGCAAGCAAGACCGCCTACTCACACCCATCACAGGCGGTAAGGTTCCCCTTTCGGAAGCGGGCCGTAGATAATCGTCTGGATGGTATCCCCTTTGTCTTTGTCGAGCAGGTACAGCGTGTCGCCCGTTTCGCGGGGACGGTCGGTGAACAAGCTGATCTTCCGATACAGCTGCCCTGTAAGAAGCTGCCACTCATCTAATTTTAATCGGTAGCTACCATCGTGGCTTACAATCAACCAGTCATTCAACGAAACAATGGTGGTGCCGAAATTTTTCAGCACAAAAAACTCCGCGGTGTCGGGGGCTTTGGGGTTCAGATTTAGCTCCACCACACGCACCAAATATTTGCTGGAACCTGGGGGGATGTTCTGGAACAGCTTTGAGCTGTCAATCGGCGTGGGGGGCGGGGTTGGGTTGGATTCGCAACCGGGAAACAGAAACAGGAAGAAGCCCGTGCAAAACAGGGCAAGCAGTGTATCGCGTAGCATCGGATGAAATGTTCGGTAGTCAGTGCTTGGTTGATCGTTTGGCCGTTGATCCGCTGTGCGGATCGTGCAATCGCTGTTGCGTTGCAGCCGCGAAGCTACGACTTCCACCGCCGCAAAACCAAGCATAGAAGCGTTAGAAGTTGGGAACGGAAAGGGAAGCCCGCTTCATACGAGTGCCCCATCCCTCCGCTTCTTCAGCAGCAACACGTTGCTCCGAACCCTCCATCCCTCTACACACTCCAAATCGGCGGCGGAACGATAGCCGCTTGCTATCCCCACCAATCCAGCTGCACCAGCAACGGCTGATGAGCTACCAAAAGGTTTGGCACGCAGCCGAACTTCCGCCGCGCCGTGATGATTCGCCACCGAATCCGTAGGTTGTTCCCCCTTCCAAAAGCATAGGCAGATAGCATGCCGCTTTCAACTACTGGGAACCGAACCTTCATGGGAACTCATCCATCTACCGACCCCCTTCTCTCCTTCCTCAATCGTGGCGTGCTTCCGTTTGTGGGGCGCGATCGGGAGGTGGGGGCGATCATGCAATTCTGGGAAGGAACCGTGCAGGCCGACGGGCTTCGCCTTGCGCTGCTGATTGGGGAAGCGGGGCAGGGGAAAAGCCGATTGATTGAAGAAATCGCGGCGCGGATAGCCGCACGCGCGGGGATTGTTGCCCATGTGAAGGTCTATCCCGAATCCACCACATCCCTTATCGCCCTCCTCTCCCGCTCCCTTGCTGTTGCGCCTTCCACCTCGGCCATCCTTCGGTCCGACCCCGAGCCGAACCTCCCTTCGGTTGCCGATGCGTTGCGGCGGCTTTCGCGGCTGCGCCCGATGATGCTTGCCGTTGAGGATGTTCACCTTCTGGCGGGAAGCTCCCTTGCCGAGTTCGCCCAACTGCTTGATGCCCTTGCCGATGAAACCTTCCCCATCCTGTGCGCCGCCCGCCCGGTGGATATGGGTGCGCGTGGCGTGATGGAACGCTGGCTCCACACGGAGATCACCCTGCATGGCCTTGACGGCGCGGCGGTCCGGCAGATGTGGCACACGTTGTTCCAGCAAGAAATAGAGGTCCCGTCCATGCAGGCATTGCAAGGGGCAACCTCTGGGAATCCCCTTGCGGTGCGCTCGGCATTGCGCGGGGCGATGACCGGAGCGTTGCGCGAAGAACGCTCCCCGGGAAGCGTCCCCTACGTGCGGCTTTCCACCGCCGATCTTCTTGCATCGGTTCAACGAAGCGTCACGCTGCTGGCCGACGGAATGACGGCGCACCTATCACCCGAAGAGCTTGCAAACGCCAGGCAGCTTGCCTTGCTTGGCGAAATCTTCTCGGCGGAAGCAGCCGAAATGGTGATTGAGGGGAACGCCGCCGAAGCAGTGCGGACCTTGCGGTATCGCGGCATCATCAGCCAAGCCGCTGCGGGGTCAACGCCGATTCCTGGCGGCAACGGCGGCAGCAGCCAGCCCCCGCTTTCTTTCACCCACACCTTGCTTCACCACCACCTGATTGATGCTCACCCAACTGATGTCCACCCAACTGAAAAAACCGAATCACTTCCCGCTCTTCTCTGGAAGCTCTGCACCGCTCCTCTCCCTCTCTATTCTTTCCAACCCTTCTTGCTCCTTGCTCCAATCGCTCACCAGCTGAACATTTCCGCAGAAGAGGCTTACGATGGAGTTGCGGCAATGATGGAGAGAACAAGATGGATGAACGTTGCACTGCTGGAGACCGGAGGGCGCGATCTGTTGAACTGTGGCAAAGCGATCCGGCAGGCGTTCGCAAGCAGATGGAGCAGCGGCCAGCAGCAGGAGAACGAGCTTCTGCTAATCGCCACCGACTTGCGCACCCGTCGGCTGGAGCTTTACACCGACCAATTCGAGCAAGATGTTCAGCACTACCTTCAGCTAACCGAAGGCGCGGAATCGGAGGCCGTTGCCCGGCACCGGCTGAACGGGCTTGCCACCATCCACGCCATCACGAATATGCGCCACTACGCCCAGCGGCGCGACACATGGCAGGAAGGCTTGCGCATTGTTGAACGCCACCCCAGGTTGCGGCGCGGCCACGATTGGATCAACTTCCTTCGCCAGCTTGCGCAGTCTTCGGCACTGGACCATGCGATTATCCGCGCGGTAGAGCGGGAGGTGGAAACATTGATTGAGGTGGAAGGGCTTGATGAAGAATTCAAAGAACGATGCTGGCGCGAGATTGCCCCGTTCCTTCTGGACACATTCTCCAACCCGCTGGAGCTGGAGAAGCGACGCCAGCTTTGCCAGCGGCTGCTTGATTCGGTCCATGCTTCCGATCCGCAAACGCTTTCGCGGGTGGTCTCCTTTTACTACAACATCGGCCAGGCCAACGATGCGTTGCAGCTTCTTGAGCGATTGCTCCCGCTGCTGAAATCGCACCACATCCTCACCAACTACTACTCCCACCGGCTGAAGCGCCTTCATCTGCGCGCCGGGTTTGGGCTAAGTCCCAGCCAGATTGAAGCCGAGGTGGACCGCCTGATTGCCGAAACGCCCGCGCCCATTCGCGACGGCTTCCGGCGGTTTGTGGGGCTGATACTCCCGCAGCTGTACGTCCATTTGGGGGACGATGCGGCCTTGCGGGATTGCATCGCCCGCCGCACCTTGGACCGGTCGCAGCTGTTCCCCGATGTTCTTGCATTGGCCGCCGAAACCAGCGACGAACGCGCCACCATCCTGCACCGAATCCGAAGCGAAGAATTGCTCCCCCCCGACATCTCACGGCTGATTGCGCTTCTGCAATCCCCCGAATCGGAAGCGGACCCGGCCATTGCCATCCTGTTCCAACAGATGGAGTTGAACATCCTTCGCCTAACCGACTTGATCTTCTTGCGGCTGGCATTCCAGCTTATTGGGGAAATGGACCCCGGGCTGCGGAAACGCCTGCATGGCCAAGCCGCCGCGCTGTTCGGCAGGGTGATGGACTGGCTAAGCACGCGGGAACTGTGGGCGTTTATGCTCCCATTCTTGGAGCAATTTGGGGAGGAGTATCTGGGCAAGAAGGAGCTGAAACAGTGGCGCGACCGCACCGCAACCATTGCCGAGCAACGCCGCCCGGCCGACCATGGCTTGCAAGAAATTCTGTTGAAGATGATTGGGACGGTGGAGGCGGTTCTTCCCGACGGGAGGGTGATACCGATTCGTGGCGGGCGGTTGCGCGCCGTGCTGGGGCTGATGGTTGCCAACGCCATGCAGAAGCAACCGCTGGAGCCGCGTGAGTTCCGCCACCTTGCCGCCGGTGGCGAGGGGGACCCGGAGCACGCACGCAAAACGATGAACGCGGCGGTCTTCCGGCTACGCGAACTGCTGGGGCAGCAGGTAATCCGCACCGAAGGGGAAACGCCAATGCTGAACCTTCAGGCCGTTCGGGTGGATATTTTGACGGCGCGCCACTTGCTTCGTGATGCGGCCCGCGCCGTTCGCGATGGGGCACTGCGGCGCGCCTTCCCTGCGGTGATGGAAGCGTTAGAACTTACCCACGGCGAGGTCCCCTTCCCAACGTTGTACGAAGAGCTGTTCGAGGCCGCCCGCGAAGATTTCGAGCATCTGCTCCGCTCCACAACGCTCCGCGTAGCCTCCGGCCTGCTGCGCGAGGCCGACCCCGCCAGTGCCGAGGAATTGCTCCGCCGCGCACACGCAATGATGCCGGAGGATGAGGAAGTGTTGGAGATGTTGAACGAGTCGCTAACGCAGCAAGGGAAGCGAACCGAAGCCGCCCGCCTGCGCTTGCGAGCGATGATGGAAATGGAGTGATGGATGGGGAAATTGAGGAATTTCAACGCGCCGGGATTCCCCCGGTAATCGTCCCAACGAACCGGAGCCATTGCTCATTTTTCATACAGATCACGGATGCGTTCGTAGTCTTCAATGCGCTTATTCATTCGATAAATCGGCAGCACAGAATTGATATCATCCCCTGTTACTTTATACCATGTCTCCTGTGAAAAAAACGTTTGGATAGCAGCTCCCTTATCTACGTTTTCATGAAATGTTGGGGTCGCAATTTCAACAATTGGATAGCCATAGCACTCACACATATCCATAAACCGCATAATTTCTGAAGAAGATGGAGGTGAGGTAAATATTTTCCTTGATCCTGCGTACAGATTATTGATGGCTTTATTCATGCTATCGTTTGCCCTTTTATCACCGAATTTGCGTATGTGTACTTGCTGGGAATCCAACATTGAATCCACAAATCCGGCGGCATATAAATGGCTCCATTCGCTACAGTTATGTAGGCTATCGCATTCTTGCCCCAGCAGTAATAATCCCCAATATTGCTTGTTCGTGGAATCAACAACTTTTGCCCAGATTAAAACTATAGTTTGCGATTCAAGAAGAAAAGGCGACGGTTTATACCGGGTCCACATCAATATTTCTGGCTCCGCCGCCTGATATCGAACAACATCTATGTCATTGAACTCCTTAAGAATATTTTCTTTGAGCTTTGCAGTTAGCACTGGAGGATTGGGGTTTAGGGATGAGTATAGCAAAGCTTTATTGCCCCTCTCGTTTTTACAACTGCCGCAAACGAAGCAGAGTATCATCAGATTGATAACGCATATTTTTTGACTGCGATAGCGCATTTCACCCGAATTTTTTAACGATTGTCCTGTTATCCCACAAACTTCCAGATTACTGACGATTCTTGCATTTTCAGCTTATTTGCGAGGATTCATCAGGCTTATTCCGTGCTATGATATTCATTCATTTTGCTGTACAACTCCATCTCCCTGAGAAATTGAGCCACAGGAATGCTGTGGTTTGGGTCATCGCCAGTCATTGCTTTCCATGTTCGCTCCCGAATGATTGTTTTAGCTGTGCAATGCAGGCTTTCCTCCTCGCCTTCCATAGCTGGAGGAATAAATCCTGTTAATACGGAGCCAAGTCTAGACGGACTATTAGCAAAATCGAGAATCTCCTTTGCTGTTATTATACTATCATTTAACTGGGTTAAGAATGTTCTGGATGCAGGACGATTTACGATATCTATTAAAGCACTATCATATTGGTCTTGTGGCAATGATCTTATATTGTCGCCAAAATAATCCACTATTGATGATGACATATCACTCCCGCCTTGACACCTACTGCTATCACACTGGCGTTCAAGAATTATCAGCCCCCAACATTGATTTGATAATGAATCTTTTAGATGCACCCAACTTAAAACGAATAAGCTGCTATTCCTCGTTAAGGTGTCAAGTATGTTTATTGAAGCAAGAATCCGGATTGTTTTAGTGAATTTTCTATTCTTGAAACTTCTATGTATGGCCAGCCGCTCATCTATTGAAGCCGCTGCTTTTTTATAAAAATCAGCGTACAAAGAATCAGGGAACGGTAGTGGGTCTAACGTGTCTCCGGATAAATATGGAGAATTATCATCCGTGATAGAATTATGGCAATTGGCAGAAGTCATCACAAGGATAGCCGCCACAAGCAGAAGCGAAATGATGGTGTGTGTTTTTTGCAGAACCTGCATTGCGTACTCCTGCGCTAATGATGACAAGCACCGACCTTACCCTAACAACGGCACCGCAGTCCCGAACATCACGGAAATGGAATCGCCCTGCCAGCAGTGGACAATCACCATGGGAGAATGGAGTGCGGGAGGCTACGCCTGCCGATTAACCACCAGCAGGGTGATGTCATCCGACTGCGCCGCCCCCTGTGTGTGAATCGCGATGTCGTAGCAAGCGCGGTCCACCGCTTGCTCGGCAGTGATGGAGTAATTGCCAGCGAACAACGCCTGCAGCCGGTCGTCGCCGTACTCCTCGCGCTGCTTGCTCATCGCCTCGGTAACGCCATCGGTGTACAGGATCACCATATCCCCCGGCGCCATGCTGATTTCGCCAACTTGATACGGAATCAGCGTTGGCATCACCCCCAGAATCAATCCCCCAACATCCAATGCGTCGGTCCCGTTTTTGTGGAAATGGTAAGGGGGGTTGTGGCCAGCATTCACGTAGCGGAAGGTCCCTTCGCTGGGGTCCAGAATGCCGAAAAATGCGGTGATGAATTTATCGGCCGAGGTGTTGCCGTTGATGATGTCGTTCACCCGCGCAGCAAGCTCCGACAACGGCAAGTTCAGCCCCGCCAACGCACGCAACGCCGCCTGGAAGTTGGCCATCAGAAGCGAAGCCGGGGTCCCTTTTCCCGAGACATCGGCCACCGAAAGGAGCACGCGCCCTTCCCCAAGCTCAATGGCATCGTAGCAGTCGCCCCCAACTTGCTGGGTTGGGATTGTGCGCGCCGCAATCTGGTAGCCAGGGAGGGTTGGCAACACCAGCGGCAGCAACCCTTTCTGGATTTCGGCAGCAATCCGCAGGTCCTCCTCCAACCGATTCTTCTCGATCATCTCCTGCAGCAGCCGTGCGGTCTCCAGCCCGCCAATCGCCAGCGAAGTCAACGCCCCCAAGTACTCCAGGTCCTCATCGTCCATCATCTGGTTCAGCCGTTGGCCAATCAGCAGCAGCCCGCGCGTCTCCCCCTGCATCTCCATCGGAATCGAAGCGCGGATGCCAAGCTGGTGAAGCTCGGCAAGGTGCGGATCGGTTGCGGCTTCCGGGCCGAACATCATGGGACCGCGCTCGGCAAGGGAAGGAAGACACTCCGTCGGCGGAGCCTGGGGGAAGCGGTTGACAGCAAAGCGGTATTCCTCCCCGATCTTCAACGCCACCGCGTACTTGCTGATGGTCATCTCCCCCATCAAAGTGTATCCTAACAGCCGCAAGATGCCGTCGTGATCCAGCAGCGCGTTGAACTCCTGGCTGGCCTCGAACAGGGATCGCAACCGATGCACGCGCCGCTCCAGCTTCCGGTTGGCATGGCGAAGCGAGCCGCGCGCGCTGCACCCCTCCAGCGCAATGGCGGCAATGGTGCGGACCAGCGCGGCGTACGTAAGGTCATTCTGGGAAAGCTCGCGGTTGGTGAAAGGCTTGCCAAGCAGCACCATCCCGAACGTTCGCTCGCCAAATTGCAAGGGGAGTGCGTAGCCGATATTGTTGCGCTCAAGCATCGCTTCGGTCTCTGGCTCAAGCTCAAATTCCCCGTTGTTTTCCGGTGTGGCTGCGCGCCGCAACTGGCTTCCCGCCAGCCCGCCGCCGCCTCCTTTGATGATGGTTGTGTGGAACAGGTGCGGATCGTTGGAATCGGCCACCGCAACGGCAGCGCGACCCAGACCAAACTTCCCCATCAGCGTCAGCAGCAGGTTGTTCAGGATAAAATCGGGGCTGTCCGATTCAATCAGCAATCGGCTTAGCTCCAACAGCGCATTGATGTCGAGCGAGGTGACAGCAGCGTCCTGCGGCAACGCGGATTCCATCATAGGATTCATGGCGGCAAAGATAGGGGATGGGAGGGAACTCCGCCCGCATTAGATCGGGACGGTTACCGATCTCTTTTATCAGAAACCATCCTTGCTGTACACCCCACAACGCGTGGCGTAAGCCATCACAAAAATTCCGTTGCGAAGCAGCACCGCGGCGGCGGGGTCCTTTGCTTCAAGGGGGAATTGGTCTATCCATTGGCGCGTGGCTGCGGAGTAGAGATGGATGCTGGAGCCGTCCGACAGCAGCAGCGTGTCGCCGGCAATGCTAAGGTTGGTCGGGGAAAATTCGGGCGGAAGCGGAAGGTCCCGAACATAGCTGCCAAACGGATCGAACTGGGCCACGCGCCCCGCATCAATCACGTAGATATTGTCCGCCTCGTCAAGCTCAATCCGTTGCGGGTCCGCAAGCCGCGCCGCGCCGCTGGTTTGGTCCCCAAACGTCCGCTCCCACATTCCCCGCGCAGTGAATTTCACCACCCTGCGGTTTTCGCCATCCACCACAAACAGGTCCCCTTGCCGGCTTACCGCTACGTCGCGTGGGTAGCCAAAACGGGCGCGCTCGTTTGCGCCGTCGCGTGTGGCAATGGTGGTGACGTAATCCAGCATCCGGTTGAAACGTTGGACCCGGTGGTTGTTGTGGTCGGCAACGTACAGGTCGTTCCCCTGGCGCGCAGCCACGGCCATTGGTTGGTCCAGTTGCAAAGTCCCGCTTCCATATCCCCCCACCATTCGGAGCGAGTCGCCACGGGGGGAGAAGAGCACGATGGAGTTCCCTGCGCAATCGGCAACGATGATATTCCCCTGAACATCAGTATCCAGATCGCACGCGCCGGAAAACTGGCCGAAGTAGAGAAGGAATACAAGAGGAAGCAGCATGATAGATCCGTGGCCGATTACTCAACAATGAAGTTCCGCACCGCACGCTGGTTTCCGGACGATAGAGTTATCCGATACAGCCCCGCTGGAATCCCGTGCAACGGAAGCTGCAACCGCTGGCTTCCGGACGGAACCGGAACCCGCACAATTTCCCGCCCCAACAGGTCGTGAACTTCAATGGCTCCCGGGCGTTGCGAAGCATCACTCCATTCCACCATCACACTTCCGCGAGCAGGGTTCGGGAAGAGTTGCAGCAACGGGGAAGCAACGGGTTCTTCCGGAACAACGCTGGTCCCGTTGTACACCTTTTTTGCCTGCGCCACGCTTTGGCGAAGCGTTTGGAAATCCTGGGCAGCCAGCAGCGCAAACGCCACGGTTGTTGTGTCGCCGGCGGCAATGGAAAGTGGACCCGCAGCAATCATCATGCTGGCATCCCCAGGGTCGCTAAGGGTGCGGGCAAGTCCGCCGGAGATTTTCCCCCACTTCTTTGCCGGGCTGAAATCCACCTGCACGCCGTTCTCTGGGTCGTCGTTGTTGATGGCGTAGAAGTTATTCCCCTCCCCCTCAAGAATTGCCGCCCCCGTGTAGATTTTATTCTGCTCCATCCCAGGGTTTTGCTGGTATCCCAAACGGAATGCGGAGTCGTAGCCGGCAACGTCGCCCAGGCCATCCAACCCAACATCCCAATCAAGGTACAGCCCGCAATGGAGGTTGGCGATTGGCGCACCGGAGATGTTTTTCAGCCGGTAGCGGAGGATCACAAAATTCTCCGAAGCCGCCTCGCGATACTCCGTTGTGGTCAGGGCCACTTCAACCCCGACTCGCGATTCCTTCAGCATCGCCGAATCGTTGAAGAGTGCTCGGCCCGTTTGCACCGAGGAATCGGGGGCAACCGTCAGCCGATACGGCTTCACCATCTGGAAGCCTTGTGCGGTCCCTTGCGACAATCCCCCAACGCGGACAACATCGGCAACATGATCCGCAGCGGACCCCACCACCAACCCACCGTGGAACAGCAGCCGGCGGCTGGTTCCGTAGGTGAAGCCATCCCCTTGCCCACGGTTCAAGCCGTTGTAGGCAATGTTCCCCGTGCTGTTGAACGTTGCGGTGATCTTGTTGAGATCGGTTGTCTGGTAGGTTGGGGAAATCTGGAGGGTGATGTAATCATTGTTCACCCTGTCCAACGTGATGGTGCTGACTTTCAGCACCAACTCACTATTTGCGGCCATCTGCGAAGGAATCGTCAGGGTGAAGTTGCCGGTGGCCGAGGTTGCGGTTGCCCCGGTGGCCAAGTTGTTGAACCGCACACGGTTGTTGCCAATCACCAGGGTCGGATAGTTGGCCTGCTCCATCGTAACCACCAAACTATCGGTTGGGGCAAGCAGATTTTTTATGGTGACTTGGATGGAGACCTGCTCCCCAGCGTCGGGGATTCCATCGCCATTTTGGTCGTTCAGTTTGTACTCCACCATCCGCGCCGACCGCACCGCTGGGCCTTGGGTAACGGCGCGGGACAAGTTCAACCGCCCCGCGCCAAATTTATTGACCACCTGCGGCGGAAGCGATCCGGTGATGTCGTCGCAGCTGGAGCGGAGCACCTCGGCGATTTGCTCAGGGTCCAGCCCCGGATATTTTTTTATCAGCAACGCCGCCGCGCCCGCCACCATTGGGCAAGCGAAGGAGGTCCCGTCGTCGCGGCGGTAGCTGTTGCCGATGTCGGTTGTTAGCAAGCGGGTGCCGGGGGCGGCAAGGTCCACGAAGTAATTGTAGCGGCTGAACGATGCGCGCCGGTCCTCCTCATCGGTGGCGGCAACGGAGATAACGCCGCGATAGCTGGCGGGATACAGCGGAGTTTCTATCCCACTGTTTCCGGCGGCGGCCACCACCACTGCGTTGTAGTTGCCAACCACCACATCAATCACCTCCTGCTCGGCCCGCGAACGGACCACATCGCCCCAGCTGCAATTAATCACCTGCGCCCCCATTTTGGCGGCGTACAGGATGGACTCGTAGCCGTTAACAAGATCAGGGCTTGCGCCGTCGGTGGCAATTTTCAGCGACATCAGCCGCGCACCGTATGCCACGCCGGCAATCCCACGGTCGTTGTTGGCAATTCCTGCGGCGATTCCGGCCCCTTCGGTCCCGTGGCCTTCGCCCGCGGGGGATGGATTGTTATCGGGGTGGAGGCCGTCGTAGCCGGAAAAATCGTAGCCGCGCCAATCGTCAACGTAGCCGTTGCCGTCGTCATCTTTTCCGTTCGTGCTTTTCTCCTTCCCCTCGCTGTCGGTTCCGTTCTCGCCCGGGTTTTTCCAGATTGCTGCGGCAAGGTCCTCGTGGTCCGGCTCGATTCCGGTGTCGGTGATGGCAATCAGCAGGGTGCTATCGGCTTGCACGCTATCCCACGCCTCCATCGCGCTGATTTTTTCCAGATACCATTGGTCGGCAAGGGAAGGGTCGTTCGGTTGCAGAAGCAGCCGCGGGCGGCCAATCGGTTCGGCATACTCCACCCCCGGCAGCTTTGCCAGCGATTGCGCAACGTGGCGCGGGTCCACCCTGGCGGAGTACTCCACCACCGCAATCCGCAACAGCCCGGCTTCTTGCGATTGGCTGGTGGATTTGTACATGGCCATTCGCCACTTCACCAGGGCCGGGTTCAGCCACGGGCGAACGTCGCTGATGCCGAACTGCGCGGCCACGCCGCCAAGCAGCAACGGGGTGATCCCGCTGCGTGCGGCATCGCGAGTGAATTTGACAAGAACCCGATTGGGGATCAGATCGGACCCCACGGTGTGCGGTTGCCCGGTTTGGGCCGGAAGCGTGGCAACGGCCAGCAGCATTAGCAAGAAGAGATGGAGGGCTTTCATGGGCTTGAAGATATGACGAGGGCTGGAAATATGGCTCCCACCCTACTAACACATCAATGCTGAGATTTGTTAGCCAGGCGGTGCGGCTCCAACGATTTTTCCGCTGCGTCCCACGCCAGTTTCCGAAGCCTTTTCCCTTTACACTTCCCTTCTATCCTTTCCCATTTCTCCAGCTATATTCGCACCATCTTTTCGGAATCGGTGATCCTGCGCTGCTCTCTATCTCTCAGCAAATTCAATCATCCATGACCCATACAGCACTCTATGATTGGTGCGTTATTGGCGGCGGGATTGCGGGGCTTGCCGCTGCCCGCGCACTGGCGCAACGGGGCCAGCGCGTGGCGATTGTGGAGCAAGGAAAATTTGGAAACGGAGCAACCGCCGCTGCCGGAGGGATGCTGGCTCCGCTGGTGGAGGCCCGGGTTGCCGAACCTCACACCCTCCATTTTGGTTTTGAGGCACTGCGGTTTTATCCGGAGTTCATCCGCCAGCTTGAGGCCGAAGCGGAGATGGAGGTTGGCTACCGAACCGACGGGACGCTGGTGGTTGGCGTGGACCGCGACCAAACCGAGCAGCTGCGCCACCTGTTTGCCGAGCAGCAGCGGTTGCAGCTTCCGGTGGAGTGGTTCAGCGGCTACGAACTGCGCGAGCTGGAGCCGTATCTATCCCCCACGATTGCCGGCGGCATCCGTTCGGGATACGACCACCAGGTGGATAACCAACTGCTGGCCGAAGCATTGCGGCGCACGCTTGTTCGGTTGGATGTTGGGGTGATGGAAGGCGTTGGCGAACTTCACCCGCAGCGCGTTGATGGAATCTGGAAGATTGAGGGGGATGGTGTTCCCGGAACGCCCCTTGCTGCGGCGAACGTGCTGTTGGCCGAAGGTGCCTCGGCCCGCGCTTTGCGGCGATTGCTGCCGGAGCTTGGGCGGCATCTGCGCCCGGTGAAAGGGCAGGTGCTGCGGCTGGACCAACGCGAACTCCATCTGCTGGACCACGTGGTCCGCACCCCCGAAGTCTATCTGGTCCCGAAAAGCGACGGGCGATTGGTGGTGGGGGCAAGTGCCGAGGAGCAAGGGTTCGACGACCGGATCACCGCAGGGGTGATGTTTGAGCTTCTGCGTGCGGCGTGGGAATGCGTTCCGGCAATCCGCGAGCTTCCCATTCTGGAGACCACCGTCGGATTCCGCCCGGCCACCAGCGACCACTTGCCGCTGATCGGCTGGACCCCAATTCCCGGGCTTGCCGTTGCAACGGGCTACTACCGGCATGGAATCTTGTTCGCCCCGTACGCCGCGCAACTGCTGGCAGCCCACGTGGTGGAAGGAAGCAGCAGCCAATGGATTCAGACTTTTTCCCCTGAGCGATTTCATGGACTTGACCGTTAATGGCGAACCCGCAACGCTGATGGAGGCCGGAACCATTGCCGAGCTTCTACAACAGCAAAGGATAGAACCAACCCAACAAGGGATTGCGGTTGCGGTGAACGACACCGTTATCCCCCGCCGCAGTTGGCCAACACACAAGCTGCAGGAAGGGGATCGGGTTGAGGTTATCACAGCGATGCAGGGGGGATAGTTCGGGGGGAATCATCCGCTGAACCCCGACGATGGCGAAGAACCTTTCTCTCGCGCTCCTTCTCTACTTTTTCTGCATCTGACCAGAGAGCATTCAGTATGTCCGGCGACCCCTTTTTACTTGGCACGCGCAGCTATAACTCCCGATTGATTTTGGGAACCAGCCGCTACCCGAACCCCGCGATCATGGCGGAGTCGTTGCGGGCTGGCGGTGCGGAGCTTGTCACCGTCTCCATCCGGCGGCTGAACCTGCGCGACCGCAACTCCCCTTCGATCCTTGACTCCATTGACCGCACCCGCTACGACCTGCTTCCGAACACCGCAGGATGCTACACCGCAAAGGATGCCGTGCTGACCGCACAGCTTGCACGCGAAGCATTGGGAACCGATTTCATCAAGGTGGAGGTGATTGGCGACGAGGAGACGTTATTCCCCGATGTTGAGCATCTTCTGAAAGCCTGTTTGGAGCTTGTTCGGGACCAGTTTGTGGTGCTTCCCTACTGCAACGATGACCCCATCACCTGCATGAAATTGCAAGACATCGGGTGCGCTGCGGTGATGCCCCTTGCCGCGCCGATCGGCTCCGGCATGGGGATACGCAACCCGTACAACCTTCAGATTATCCGTGAGAAAATCCAGATACCGATGATTATTGATGCCGGAATAGGAACCGCATCGGACGCGGCCCGCGCAATGGAGCTGGGTGCCGATGCAATCCTGCTGAACAGCGCGGTGGCCGGCGCGCACGACCCCGTGGGAATGGCCAGCGCAATGCGAATGGCGGTGGAGGCCGGGCGGCTGGCGCACCACGCCGGGCGCATCCCCACAAAACTGTATGCCACCGCTTCCTCCCCTGTTCAGGGGGTCATTCATACCGGCGGAGCATAACCCCAATGGAACCAATTTTCCGGCTGCTGGCAATCGCACAAACGCCAGCCGATGTGGAGCGATATGTGGACGCGGCCCGCGCCAACCCTGACGTTCGGCTTGGCCTTATGGCCCGCGACCCCGGCCACCGTCGCGACGGCGTGGAGGACCTGATCCGCACCGCGCTTGCGCGGCGAGCACCGCACAATCTTACCCTTATCAGCAACGCCTATCCGGTCCCCGGGTCCCAGCTGCTTCACCTGACGGCGTTGGGGCTGCGGGAACTGTCGTGGGCTGGCGGTGGCGGGTGCTTGCGGCGTGCGTTTGGGGCCTCCACCCACAGCGTCCAGGAAGCATTGCTGGCGGAAAACATGGGGGCGGATTACATTACCCTTAGCCCACTGTTCCCAACGGCCTCCAAGCCCGGCGCAACCGGCGGGGGATTGGAACTTTTGCGGGAAGTCTGCGCGGCGGTTTCCGTTCCGGTGTTTGCCCTGGGCGGGGTGACGCTGCAGAACGCCCACCACTGCATTGAAGCCGGCGCGTACGGCATTGCCGGCATCACCCTGTTTGCCCAGAACGCCCTTGAAGAACTTCACGCAGCAATGCTGCCAACCACGCAGCACCCATAACCGAAGGCAGAACAATGGCGATGGACCAAGCAATACAAGAACGCGAGAAGCAGTTTTACGATGAGGAGTGGAAGAAAATCACCGTGCGCGAAATTCGCGGCAGGGTGGTGATCCCGCAGGTCCCAACCCTTTCCGGGAAACGCGTCCTTGTCTGCTCCTGCGGGACCGGAATCGAAGCGGTGCAGGCCGCGTTGGAAGGGGCCGATGTTTATGCCTTCGACATCTCCGAAACGGCGGTGCAGAACGCCCGCGCAATGGCCGAATTCAACAACGTCCCGATGCAGGTCCAGGCGATGGATTTCCACCACCTCACCTACCCCGATGACTTCTTCGACATCGTTTACGGCTCGGCAATTTTGCACCACATTGATTGCGACGTTGTGGGCCGCAACATCCACCGCGTGCTGAAGCCTGGCGGCGTTGCGTACTTCCGGGAAAACAGCGACCGCAACCCGCTGCTCCGTTGGATCCGGCGGCTTGCGTTTGGCAAACCCGGGGGCTATCAACGCCAGCGATTTCTCTTCTTCCGCCGCAACGGAACCACCGATGAATATCCCCTGACCGAGGAAGAAGTCAGGACCTTGCGCGACATCTTCCACGGGAATTTGCAGCGTTACAACCAGACTTTCGAGTTCTTCTACTTGCTGAACGCCATGATCTTCAAAAAGCGTTCGGTTGGGCGGAAGCTGCGGGCGTTCGACCGGTTTGTGGTGCGGGTGCTTCCGTTCCTACGCCGCTACTCCTTCCAACAAGAACTCTGGATGCAGAAGCCAAGCGGCAAGCCATGAACGTGGCCCTCACAATCGCCGGTTCCGACAGCGGCGGCGGCGCGGGAATCCAAGCCGACCTGAAAACGTTCCAGGCGTTCGGCCTGTTTGGGACCACGGCCATCACCAGCGTTACCGCCCAAAACACTTGCGGCGTGCGGGGCGTGGCGGATGTTCCGGTGGAGGTTATCGCCGGGCAGATTGAGGCGGTGATGGATGATTTCCAGGTGGCGGCAATCAAAATTGGGATGGTTTCTTCGGCAGCAATCATCCACGCCGTTGCCCAGCTGCTGGAACGCCGCGCCGCCAACATCCCCATTGTGCTGGACCCCGTAATGGTGGCCACCAGCGGCGACCGGCTGCTGCGCCACGATGCCGTTGCTGCGCTTGCCAAACGGCTGATTCCGCTGGCAACCATCGTCACCCCGAACATCCCCGAAGCCGAAGTTCTTTCCCAACAAAGCATTGCCTCGGTCCCCGAAATGCGCCACGCCGCAAGCACGATTGCGGCAATGGGGCCGGCAGCAGTGCTTATCAAAGGGGGCCATCCGCCGCAAACGGAGCACGCCACGCCGGAGGCCCTGGACCTGCTGCTTGATGGAGGTGAATTCCAGGAGTTCCGCTTGCCGTGGATCCAAACCGGAAGCACCCACGGGACCGGGTGCACCCTTTCGGCGGCGATTGCCGCGCTGCTGGCGTTGGGGAATCCACTGCCGCAAGCGGTGTTGCAGGCAAAAGCGTACGTCCATGGGGCCATGCTCCACGCACCAGGATTGGGGAAGGGAAGCGGGCCACTGCTCCATTCGTGGCGGTCCAACGCCCCGGACCGGAACCCCTGATTTCTTGATTGTTGCTCTTCTTGTTTGCGGTGCAACCGGCCATTTGCTGCGGCGTAGCGGGGCGGGGTTGGTCCGCCGCAGTTCCCAATGCGCCCCCTTTCCCTGCGCTTCCCCAATGCTTCGTTGAACAGTAAGATTCAGGCCTTCCCTTCCCCAAAACAGAACATGACTGAACCGAATTTCCACATTCGCCCGGCAACGCCTGCGGATTCCGGGTTGATCCATTCGCTGATTGCCGAGCTTGCCGAGTACGAGCGGCTGCGCCACGAGATGGTGGCAACCGAGCAGAGCATCCATCAGGCACTGTTTGGGAAATCCCCCCGCGCCGAAGTGATCCTTGCGTGCGTTGGCCAAACGGCGGTGGGGTTCGCCCTTTTCTTCCACAATTTTTCCACTTTTTTGGGACGCTCAGGGGTGTATCTTGAGGATCTTTTCGTCCGCCCCGAGCATCGCGGCAACGGCTACGGGAAAGCGTTGCTTCAACGCCTGGCCCAGATTGCCGTCGGGCGGGGATGCGGGCGGATGGAGTGGAGCGTTCTGGACTGGAACCAGCCCTCCATTGATTTCTACAAAAGCCTGGGCGCAACCCCGATGGACGAATGGACGGTGTATCGCCTAACTGGGACGGCATTGGAATCGCTAGCAAAGAACCATTCCGAAGGGACCATAGATAACCAATAACCACATTCTTGAACACGATTGCTATGAAGCGAAGAATCACAGGGCTGTTTGCCGCCGCGATCATGGCGGCAACGCTGGCATCGGCGGTTGCGCAGCCAAGCGGCGGCGCATCGCTGGACCTTGACGCGAAGCTGCCGTTCGACCCCGCGGTGCGCCGGGGCACGTTGCCCAATGGCTTGCAGTACTTTATCCGCGCCAACAAAAAACCGGAGAACCGTGCCGAGCTTCGGCTGGCGTTGAACGTTGGGTCCACCAGCGAGGACGACGACCAGCAGGGATTGGCCCACTTCGTTGAGCACATGGCGTTCAACGGGACCAAGAACTTTGCCAAGAACGACATCGTTGGATTCCTTGAATCCATCGGCATGAGGTTCGGCGCGGACCTAAACGCCCACACCAGTTTCGACGAAACCGTCTATCAGCTGCAATTGCCAACTGAGGATATGAAGATCGTTGACAAAGGGGTCCAAATCCTGGAGGACTGGGCGCACAACATCTCCATGGAAGATGTGGAGATTGACAAAGAGCGGGGGGTGATTATCGAGGAGCTTCGGCTGCGGCTTGGCGCCGAATTTCGGATGTCGCAGAAGCAATATCCCGTGATGTACCACGGCGCACGCTATCCCGAACGCTGGCCGATTGGGAAGAAAGAAATCTTGGAAACCTTCAAGTACGAAACCATCAAGCGATTCTACCGCGACTGGTATCGCCCCGACCTGATGGCCGTGGTGGTGGTTGGCGATTTCGACCCCGCAAAAGTTGAGGAGATGGTGGTGCGCCACTTCTCCAAAATCAAACCGGCAACCAACCCGCGCAACCGCGAATGGTACACCATGCCGGACCACAAGCAAACGCTGTTTGCCATTGCCACGGATCCCGAAGCAACCCGCAGCAGCATTGGGGTGATGTACAAGCACGATTACAAGCCGGACCTTACCGTCCGCGATTACCGCCAGGGGATCGTGGATGCCATTTACAACCGGATGCTGAACCAACGATTCTACGAGATCAGCCAGCAGCCGAACGCTCCGTTCCTCGGCGCGTTCTCCTCCAAAGGCTCCTTCAACCGCGCAAAGGAAATTTACCGGCTTGGTGCCAGCGTGAAAAATGGAGGGATCGAGCAAGGGTTGGAAGCGATTCT
This sequence comes from Chlorobiota bacterium, assembly GCA_016710285.1. NCBI lineage: Bacteria > Pseudomonadati > Chlorobiota > Chlorobiota bacterium. Next base: position 1,024,549 of record JADJXR010000001.1, read on the forward strand.
GACCGAAGCAAAACGGGTGGAGAAATTTGGATTCACCCCCACCGAGCTGGAGCGAACCAAGAAGGAGATGCTCCGCAGCTTCGAGCAAGCGTATGCCGAGCGCGACAAGTTTGAATCGGGTCAATATGCCGAAGAATATGTCCGCTACTTCACGAATCTGGCTCCGGCGCCAGGCATTGATTACGAGTACGCACTCTACCAGCAATACGTTGGCACCATCACCCTTGATGAGGTGAACCGCCTTGCTGCCGAGCTGATCCGCGAGGATAACCGCGTCTTCACCATCAACGCTCCGCAGAAAGAAGGGGTGGCCGTCCCCGACAGCAACGCACTGCTGGCGATTGTGAAAAAAGTGGAGGGGAAAGAAGTCACGCCATATGTTGACCAAGTAAGCAACCAGCCACTGCTGGCCACCAAGCCAGCCGCCGGAAAAGTGGTGGATACCAAGACGATCCCAGAGCTGAACGTTACCGAGTGGAAGCTCTCGAACGGGATTCACGTGGTGATGAAGCCAACCGATTTCAAGAACGACGAGGTCTCCTTCACGGCATTCAGCCCCGGGGGAACGTCCCTTGCTTCCGATGCCAATTTCATCCCCGCCTCCACCGCTTCGGCAGTGGTTCCGTTGGGGGGCGTGGCCCAGTTCGACCAGATCGCTTTGCAGAAAATGTTGGCGGGGAAAGCCGCTGACGTTTCCCCGTTCATCAACGAACTTCAGGAAGGAATGGGGGGAAGCGCGTCGCCAAAAGATTTGGAGACGATGTTCCAACTGATCTACCTGTACGCCACCCAGCCGCGGATGGACCCGAAAGCCTTCGAGACCTTCAAGGCCAGCCAGCGCGCCAGCTTGCAGAACCGCAACGCCCGCCCAGAGACGGCGTTCCAGGACACCGTCACCAACGTGATGTCGCAATATCACTTCCGCCGCCAACCCTGGACCGAGGGGACGCTGGAGAAGCTGGACCTGCAGAAATCATACGACTTCTACCGCGAACGATTTGCCGACATGGGGGATTTCACCTTCGTGTTTGTTGGCAACTTCAAGCCGGAAGAAATCAAGCCGATGATTGAGACCTACCTGGGAGGGCTTCCCTCGAAAGGGCGGCAAGAAAACTGGAAAGACTTGGGAATCCGCCCACCAACCGGGACGATTGAGAAAGCCGTGCGGAAAGGGGTGGAGCAAAAAGGGCAGGTTCGGATTGCCCTTACCGGCCCGTTTGAATGGACCCGGAAAAACCGCATGGACCTGCGCGCACTGATGGACGTTCTGGACATCCGCCTGCGCGAAAGCCTGCGCGAGGACAAAGGGGGGGTGTATAGCCCAGCAGCGTTCGGATCAACGGCGCATTATCCTGTGCCAAATTACTCCGTCAACGTCCTGTACGGCTGCGACCCCAAACGCGCCAATGAGTTGGTGGCCGCCACGCTGGACGTTATGAAGGAGCTAAAAGCCAACGGCCCACTGGCGGACGATCTGCACAAGGTGAAAGAAATGTTCCTGCGCGAACGGGAAACGAACCTGAAAGACAACCGCTACTGGCTGGGAACCTTGCAGTTTTACTACCTGAACCAAGAGGACCCGATGCAGGTGATCCGCGACGAGCAGATGATTAAAAACATCAGTGCCGACGACGTAAAACGCGCCGCAAACCTCTACTTCAACATGAACAACCGGATCACGGTTGTGATGTATCCAGAGACCATGTAGGCCAGCAACGCAAACGCAACCAGACAAAGGGCTTCGGCGGGAAACTGCCGAGGCCCTTTTGCATCCCCCCCCCCGCGTCCTTTGCTTCCCTTCCGCAATGCCACCGCCGCAGAAAAGCGTTTTCAGCTTCCGCCGCTGGCGTATTTTGCGGCGCATGAATCGGCACGAACACTTTATGGAAATGGCCTTGGAGGAAGCACGCATTGCCGGGCAAGAAGGTGAGGTCCCGATTGGTGCGGTGCTGGTTCGCAATGGGTCCGTGATTGCGCGATCCCACAACCGTGTGGAGCAGCTGAAGAACCCAACCGCCCACGCCGAACTGTTAGCCATCCAAGAAGCAATCGCGTGCCAGCAAGAGAAATGGCTGCATGAATGCGCGCTGTACGTGACGCTGGAGCCATGCCCGATGTGCGCCGGCGCAATCCTTCTTGCAAGGATTCCCAAACTCTACTTTGGCGCGTTCGACGCAAACGCCGGCGCGGCGGGGACGCTCTTCTCCATCACGGCGGATCCCCGGCTGAACCACGCGGCCCAGACGTGGGGCGGGATTTGCGCGGCCCAAAGCACCCAGCTGCTTCAGCAATTTTTCCGCGAGCAACGGACCCGGAAATAGCCGATACTTGATTCACACAATCCAGCACTTGTTTCATCAATCCAAACCATGTCCCTTATTGATTTCATCAACCACGGAATCCTTCCATTTATGGGGCGCGAAGCAACGGCGCAGCGGATACTGGAGGCCGTTGCGCGCATTGCCGAAGCCCCGGGCCTGCACGCAATGTTGATGACCGGGGAAGCCGGAGCGGGAAAAAGCCGGTTGATTGAAGAAGCCATTCGCCGCGCAGAAGATGCCGGGGTGGCGGTGATCCACGCAAAGCTCTATCCCGAATCCCCCACCGCCATTGCGCCAATGCTCAGCAGTGCCATTTGGCGGTACACCATGGCCCACCCCGCCACCAACGTAGATGCCGACGACACGCTTCCATCGGTGGCTTCGGCTCTGCGGCGATTGTCGCGGCTGCGGCGGCTGCTGCTGGTGTTGGAGGATATCCACCTGATTACTGGGGAAGGGGTTCCGCAACTTGCGTTGCTGCTGCAAGGGTTAAGCGATGAGCAGATGGTCCTGCTGTGCGCCGCCCGCCCGGTGGAGATTCCTGTGCGTGGCGTGCTGGAGCCGCACCTTGTTGATGAGTTCCCCCTTCCGCCCCTTGACCGCGACAGCCTTCGCGAGATATGGACGCACCTGTTCGATGAAGCACCCACCAGCAGCGTGATTGAACTGCTGATGGCCACCACCGCTGGAAACCCGCTTGCGCTCCGCTCGGGCCTGCGTGGCGCGCTGAATGCCGGGGTGATTGCCCGCGACGCACGCGCGGGGATGTGGCGCGTAAGCAGCAACAGCACCGCGCTGAAAAACATTCTTGAACGTGGCGTGGGGTCGCTAACGGAGGGGATGGCCGCCCACTTGCAGCCGGAGGAACGCCGCGCCGCCAGCAGCATTGCAGCACTTGGCGAAGTGGTCGCGCGCGAGTCGGCAGCGGCGATGATTGGCGGCGACCTTCGCACCATGGACATCCTGACGTTCAAGGGGATACTCACTCCGCTCGATTCGCTGATCCCTCACCTTTCCGGGAAAGCCTCTGCCTCGCCGTTGCTGGCCTTCACCCACTCCCTGCTCCACCGCCGATTGGCCGATGACCACCAGGCCGATATGGGGCGATTGGTTGAGGTGATTGCTGGCGGGCTTCCGCTGTTTTCGGCAACTCCGTTCCAGCTTCTTGCCGCCGCCGAAACGCTTCCGCAGCTCCCGACCGACGTTGCCCGCGACGCAATCCAGCGCGGGTTGGATATCGCGCTGGAGCTTGACAACACCGCCGATTGGCCCCTTGCCTTGCAGGTCTGGAACGGAACCCAGCGGCTGTTCCAACATATCGAGCAGGAGTTGGAGCCGGAGCCGCAGCAAACCCTGCAGGCACTGATGTTGATCCGCCGTAGCAACCTTCTGCATCGTGACCATGATGCGTTCCAGGGGGTGTTGGATGATCTGTTGCGGGTAACGGCAAATCCATCCAGCAACCAGATGTGGTTCTACCGATTCTCCACCTTGGTGAACCAGCATCTGCACAGTTTCAACCGAACCGGAACGCCGGACCTTGAGGCCCGCAGCGGCATTGAGGCACTGGCAAAGGAACGCCCGCACCTGCAGTTCACGCAGTCGTACGTGGCGTACTTGTGGCAACGGCTGTACATCGGCTCGCTGGAGCATGATAATGCTGCGCAACGTGAGGTGGAAAGCATCATGGAGCGGCTGATAGAATCGGACGAAGCCAACGATGAGTTCCGCGCAATGCTCCGCAGCTCGCTCTATCCAATCCTGATTGACCTGTTCGAGACCGAAGCGGAGCTGCACAAGCGTTTGGAGATGCTGCAGGAACTTGAGCGGATGCCGCGCCAATCCAACTACCCCGACGTGCTCCATTGCAAACTTGTGCTGCTGTTCACCATTGGCAAGATGCACGACGTTGCAACCACCGCCCAGGAAACCGCCCGCGTTGCGCGCGAGCGGAACCTGCTGCAGAATCTCTATTTCGCGCTTCGGTGCGGCACCGCGGCCCAGGGGATGACCCACTTACCGATGGAACGCCTTGCCGCCGAAGCAAAACGCGTGGCCGATACGTTTGCCGAACCCCACACCCAGTTGCAGCGGGATCACTTCGGCTATCAGCTTGCCACCGCGGCGGCACTGCGTGGTGAGCACGATTGGGCCGAGCGATTCGAGGGGGAATACATGAGCGATTGGAAGAAGTTCACGCCGCTGCACCGCAGGGTCCACCACGCCATTCGCCACGATGGACTGCAAGAGTTGATGGGGGAGGAGATTCCCGAATCGCCGCAAAACAACCTGCTGTGCGAGCTTGCGGAAGTGGTGGTCGCGCGGGATGCTGGCGTGGCCGCGTCATCCTTGGTGGAACAGATTCAGCAAGCCAGCTTGCAGCCGATCTTGACGCTTCCGATGCTGCTTATCAATCGTGCACTGCTTGCTTTGCTGGTTCACGCGCAGAAGTTCCCGGAGCTTCAGCCCTTGACGGATCCGCTTACCCAGGACCTGCAGCGCATGGTGGTTGCCGATCTTGAATGGTGCTTGCAGCAGCGGCTTCCGCTGGGAATGGCGGGGGCATTGCAGCAGTTCGAGGGGTTGCTTCCCAAGCGGGAGGCCACACGGTGGCGTGGCACGATGCAGAACCTGCTCCGCGAGGCATTGCCGCACCACTCGGACCACGAGCAAGGGGAGCTGAGGTTGGCAATGGTTGGGACGATTGAGGTTCAGTTGCCAAGCGGCGAAACTGTGAAGCCACGCGGCGAGCGGCTGCGGGTGTTCCTGGGATTGCTGACGGTGGATGCGATGGTGGAAAAACGGCTAACCCAGCGCGAACTTTATCGCCTTGCCGTCCCCGACATGAGCGACCCCGACGACATCCGTAAATCGGTGAACCTGACGGTGCATCGGCTGCGGGAGATGATGGGCCACGAAGCAATCCTTACCGACGGCGACACGCCCCGGCTGAATCGTTCGGCCATGAAGATTGATATTCTTGAGGCGTACGATCATCTGCAAACAGCAACCCGTGCTTTGTCGGAAGGAGTGCTTGTGCGGGCGCAAGAGGCATTGGTGAAAGGGATCGGAATCACCAGGGGCGAGGTGATTTTCCCGACGTTGTTCGAGGAGTTTTTCCAAGCCGCACGCGAGGATTACGAGAATCGGATTCGCTTGCTGGCGATTCGCACGGCACGCAGCCTGATTCGCGAGGGGGATAGCGTTCGCGCCGAGGAGCTTCTTTCCCGCGCCGTCGCGGCCATGCCAACAAATGGGGAGCTTCGTGAGCTTCTGCATGAAACCCTCCGCAAACTTGATCGCCACGTGGAGGCCGAGCGGGTGAGGATGGAAGCGGGGGGATAACTCCATCAGCCTTCTTCCCGCAAGCGATACAGCATCCATTGGAATGAACGTGAGGTTAGAGATACAGCAAAGCCCCTTCAACATTGCTGTTGAAGGGGCTTGCTGTTTCGTCGCTGAGTTCGTTTAGCGGTGGATTACCGCGTCACGGTCAGTTTCTTGCTCAGTGTGAAGCCGTTGCCGACCAGTTTATAGACGTAGGTTCCGCTTGGAACGGTCACGCCGTTTTGGTCGGTGCCTTCCCATGTGATGCTGTTGGCACCGGCCGTGGCATCAACATCGAAGGTGCGGACAACGCTACCGAACACGTCCACAATCTCAACTTTCACCTTGCCGCTTTCAACAACGTTGAAGGCGATTTGGGTCAGGTTGCCCATTGGGTTCGGGACGTTTTGGCCAAGGCTGTTGGTCAAGCCTGTGGAAGCCGACTCGATGCGGGCTTCGCGGATACCGCTGTAGCTGACCGTTCCATCAAGGTCGGTCTGGCGCAGGCGGTATTGGTAGGTTGGGCCAACGTTCACCTTGGTGTCGGTGTAGTCGTACTGCTTGGCTTGGTTGCTGGTTCCGTTCCCCTTCACGAATCCAAGCTCGTTCCAGCTTTCGACTCCCTTCTCGCGGCGTTCCACAAAGAAGCCGTGGTTGTTCAACTCGGTTGCGGTGCTCCAATCAAGGCGAACAGCGTTGGCCAGCGGTGTGGCCTCGAACGATGCAAGCTCAACCGGAGTAACAAGGCAAACCGTTGTGCTCTTTGGTCCGAAGAATGGCTGGATCATCGGAATCCACGACGCACGCTGGTGCGTTGGGAATCCGGCGACCGTTCCTTGCCAATTCAAGTGTGGATAGCCTGGGTTACCCGTTGAGGTAATCATTGGCACCCACGACCCCGAACCCGTTGTTGCTTCGTACCAGAAGCGGTTTGCACGCATATCTGGGTGCGCCGGGATGCTGAAGTTCCCCTGGCCTGGGCTAAGGTCTTCGCGGATTGTCGTCACCTGACCCATGCGGCTGGCATCGGCACCAAGCTCAAGACCGGTTTCGCCAAGCTGAGCAATGGTTGCGTAGTACAGCCCTGGCTCCACCACCAATGGCGTATCCAACTCGTAAGTAACGAACTGGCCGAAGTTGAATGGCTCCGTTGATGGCCGTGATGGGATACCCTGGCCACGAAGCGCAAAGCGCACCGAACGGGCGATGACCTGGTTTGGAGGCGTGTTTACGTTTGCCCCCGGGCCTTGCTGGTAGATGGAGTACTTGATGTAATCCGGCGACTGGTTGGCTTCGCCGAAGTACGCACGCCAGCCGCGGATGGTATCGCGCGAAAGGATGCGGAACTGCATTGCGAAGGTACCAGCACTGCTGCCGCCAACTGGGCCGTACGGCGATCCACCGGTTGCATCCGGGTATGGAGCAACAAGGTTCAAGCCTTTGCCGGTCAAGCCAGCGTAGTTCGGGACGTCGTTCGAGCCGTCGTCGTACGCAAACACCGAACCGATGGTCAGATCGAAATCTGTGTAGGTGTAGTCGTTTGCGTTGTAGGAATCGTAGCCCGTTGGGAAAATCTGGGCGTTGATCCGGTAGCGCGTGGTCTTTGTTTGATTCGGATACGCCGGATCGTTTGGATTCGGCGTAAACTCGCTTCCGCACTCTTGGGCGTTCCATGATGGGAACGGCTGGCGGAAGTCACGACCGGCTTGCACCGATACCACTGTCAAGTAACGATAGTAGTTGTACAATCCTGGTGGTGGCGGAGCTGCCGCATTGACCACCCACATTGCTACACCAAATGCCGTAGCTGCCGTGGATCCGTTGTTGGAGACTTTTGTCCAGAGCGGAATGGCGCGTGCTTGCGAGCCAGGAGCAATGGTGTATGGCCAATCCACACCCACTGCCGTAACCTCTACCTCAGGCTTCTGTGGTTCCACCAACATGACGTTGTCCACAAAGAATGGATCGCTGTCGTCACCCGGAGGTCCGGCTGGGTTTTGGTCGTTTTTGGCCAATACACGCAGGCGGAAACGGAAGGTTTTGTTCGCGTTCAGCGGTTTGGTCCAACGTGTAGGAATCGGAATGTATGCCCGGTAGAACTCGAAGTCCTTACCGGCATCAAATTCGTCCACAACGATCTTACCATTAGTGTCAAGCTCCGACCCACCGCCGCCGCCAAACACGCCCCACCGTGGTGAAGTCGCGCCCCAGCCTTGGACACCGGCCAGTGCTGCATTCAACGATGCTTTGCTGTCGTTGAAGCCGGCTTCGCGCCAGTTCTTTGGATTGGTGACGTTATCAATACCGTCTGGGCTTGGCTCGGCAAACTCCACCACCAATTGGTCTGGGCGCTGGATGAAGCTCGACTTTGCAGTGTTAAACACCGCTTGCTCTGGGCCGACGCGCAGGTTATCGCTCCAGCCACGTGCGTAGGTCTGGCGACCGGCACGTTGGTAGGAAAGGATAATGACTGGGCGGCTCAATACTGTGCTCAGGTTGATCGGGAAGGAGATCAACGTATCGCCCACATACGAACCTGGGTATGGAGCCAACGAGACATCGTTACGATCGAGCAGCACCACTGGCGAATTCACGCCGCGGCTTCCTGCTGGACCACGTGGTGGCGGTGGGTTGTAGCAGTTCGCTTCACCATCAACCACTTGTGCGCCAATCGAGACCCAACGTTTCACCGGTGGGATCAGACCATCTTCTGGTGAATCGTCGTAGTCGCTAAAGGTGGAGATATACGGCACCTCTTGGCGGCTGATACCGAACATGCGGATGCCCGTAGTGTCGTCGAACGGCCAGCGGTCGCCATAGATTTGCCCTTGCGGGTTGCGATCGGTGGCAATCACTTCTGCTTTGAAACGGCCAAGCTGTTTCAGCAGCTGGGCGTTGGTGACGTATGGATCGAAGACGATCGTATCAATATTCGGAATGCTGGTATTTGTGTTCATAATACCAGGGGTATTCTCGATAGGATAGAGCGACTTCGTAGCACGGGTTTTCTGATACACCGGCTGCGCCAACACGTTCACAAGGTCCCGAATACGGAAGATCACGTTAAAGGCAATCGGCTGGGCCGTGTAGTTTACCCCTGTGATCCCTTGCTTGTTGCTGGAGACGTTCTCCACGATACCGACCGGGCGAACCACACCAAGGATGGCGTTGCCAAGAAGCAACTCAAAGTTGCCGGCTTCTTGCCCCTTCGGCAATGGCTCAAACACATTCGGGTTATTCTTGTTCGGAACTTGGAAGGTCACGTTCAACACGCGCACCACGTTCTTCCATTGCTTAAACTGAATGGCAAGGTTGGCGTGCGGCGTGGCACCTTTATCGCCGTTTACATACACCGCACCAGTGTTTGGCGTGTAGTTGGCTAAATAGTTCGTGTACTCGCGATCATGGCTTTGAACGCCGATTGTTGCGTTCACCGCAAAGACCGAAGCTGCAGGGAAGGTAAAGATACCCTGGGTTGGATCGGCCAACGAACCACGGAAGTTGACGTAGTTGTACTGCACCGTGCTGTCGCTGCGGTCCAGCACCACCTGGAAGCTGGCACCAACTTGGCGGCGTGCTGGTGTTGCCGGCGTGCCGATAATTGGCAGCACGCGGGACCGGTTCATCATCGTCATGTTGACATAATAGATGATGAGCTTGTTGCCGCTTTGATCCCGCCGCCAGTAAACGCGGCCGTAGTCGTCCGGCAATCCGGTTGATGGATTGATCTGCAGCAACTCGTTGTCGTCCCAAAGCGGAGCCAGCACCGAGCGCAGGCTGTTGGCCGGGAACGGAGTGTTGTTACGGTTACGAATGCCACCTTGAGCAGTTTTGGTGCCACGAGCAACAAATTCGAAACCGTAATCATCCGCCGTAGGATCGGTTAAGGCGTTGCCGGTTTTTCCACGGGTGTCATCGCTCCACGGATCGTAATCAATACGGTTGCCGTTGACATCGTACTGATAACGACGGTTGGTCAAAGCGATCAGACCGTTGGTGGAGACGTAGAAGCTATCATACTTCCGACCGTAGTAGTAGAACGGGAATCCGATAGCAATTGGCCCGGCGAACGCGTCGTCGGTCGAGTCCGTTGCTAAGTCTGGATTGTGGAAGTACTCATAACCACTGCTTCCGGGCTGTTCCCAAAAGCTCATCGGTTGTTGGTTTGGCCCCGAAAGGATGCGACGCCAGCTTTTGGCTTCAACACCTGTGGTGTCAACAAACGAGTAGCTTGGGGCCCACGGCGCGCCGGATTGCGGTGCGTCGTTGTCGGTTACGTAGTACCCAGTGGCCAATGGCGATTTGCCAATCGGCCCCCCCGGGTAAGATTCTGGATTGCCGGCTGCGTCGCTTGGATTGCTGTCGTAGGTGCGGCGTTGTGGATCGGGAGAATCGTTTTTCTCCCCCCCATCGCCACCCCCTGCAACAACCATCGAAGTTGGCAGAGCAAACATCACAGCGCAGAGAAGCAGTAGTAGCTTTCTCATCGGATGCACTCCTGAGTTAAATGTGAGTTGAGGAATTGGAACTTGATTGTATTTGGCTTACGCTTGTTCATTCTTTGGTAGGTTTCTTCCGCAGTTCGCCCCCCTGTACCACTGGCGGAGATTCAATGGAATTGATGACCAATCCAACAAACCCAATTGGAACACTTGATATAGTACAACAACCATCCCTTCACCCTTTCCACCCCCCTCCATTATGCTAACACAGGAATTGGCGATTTTGTTAGCAAGTTTTTTTGTTTGGGGGACAAAGATAGAAAAGATGGGATAAAAGTGATGCTATGCCCCTATTTATTCAGAACGTAACCGTGAAGAACCCCGCCCCCAGCATCCCCCCCGTTCCAGAAGCAAGACCGTAGCTGGCAAAGCGGGCCACACCTTATATAGATTGAAGGTGTGGCCCATTTAGCATTGCTTCACGTTGGCAGCCTCCTTTGCCCTGTCTGCATCCCTTCCTTAGCTGCCCTTCCCCATCTTTTATCGCTGAATCGTCATTGTGCGGGCCAGCGTTTGGCCGTTGACCGTTAGGCGGTAGTGATACAACCCGCTGGCCAATCCGCGAACATCCACCGTGACCCGATGCACACCCGCTTCGCTGATGCCGCTTTGCAGCACGCTGATCTGCTTGCCATTGGCATCGTACAACGCCAATGCCACTTCACCGCTCTGGCGCAGTTCATACGCGATCTCCACACGGTCGTGGCCAGGGTTTGGCACGTTCTGCCACAGCTTCATCCCGTAGCTGAACTCCGCATCTTCCACCCCGCTTGTGCCTGCGTCCTGGCCGGTCACCGGTTCCAGCTTGGTGGCTGTGCCGCCAAGTGCCACCGTCTGCGCGCCGTTGGTGGCGTTGCTGGCAATGGTCAGCGTTGCGCTGCTGGTTCCCTTGTTCAGCGGGCGGTAGGTTACTTCTAGATATTCCGTCTGCCCGGGAGCCAGGGTGGTCCGTGGAATCCGGCCTAACGTGTAGTCGGTTGAGGTTGGGCCGCTGATGGTCGTGGTTCCCAGCTTCAGCGGGATTGTGCCGTTGTTCGTAATCATCACCGTTTGCCGCGCAATCTTCCCAACAGGAATCGTCACGTTGTCGAACAGCGAAGCAGGGCTAACCGTTAGCGTCCGTGTTCCGGCTTCGCCGCTCAAATTCAAGCGAACAACATCCCCTGTGCTCAGCGTTAGCTCCAGCGTTGCCGTCCGCGGCCCCGGCTGGCTGGCCGGTGCTGGCGTGTGAACAACCGAGAAATGCATTGCCGCGCCTGGCATCACCGCAAATGGAACGGAGGGCCACGGGTTGGCGGTGTTCATCGTGAACTCGACGGCATCCGGGCCGGTAATCTCCATCTTGGTGATATACACCAGCTCGCGCGTGGTGTTCTCCACCATTGCGCTGGCGGTTGATTGGTCAGCAACGGAGCCGCCAATTACCGCTGGCGGGAACACTGCGCCACGGGCTTCCAATCCTGCCGAGCCAACCCCCGTGACATCCCAGTAGTAGGCACCACGCTCGGTAAGCCCCGGAACAAGAATCGTCGAGTCGTTCGTTTGCATCCAGATCGCGACGCGGCGCGTTCCCGTGCGCGATGGCGTGAACATAAACTTCACTTGTGATGAATCCCCCGGTGCCAGCACCCACGTGTCGCTGTTCTGGTCCACCGTGACGTTGGCAAATGCCTCCAGAATCTTGAATTCGTTCTTGTCGCCACTGGTGATGTGGAATTTCTTCCGGTCAATCCGAAGGTCGCACGCGCCGGTGTTGTAGATGGTCACCGTCTTCTCCGACGAAGCTCCAATCATCGCCGATGGCATCGTGACCGGCTTCGGCAGGGTTGTGCCGTCGGCAATATCGGTTGGGCGGGAACCAAGCCCACGCCCGAACAGCTCCAGCACCAACAGTCCATCACGGGTAACTCCGTCTGGGTCAACCCCCGTGAAGTTTGCGGCGTTCGTGTTGATGAACATCCTCGTGAACCGCTTGCCCGGCAGTTGCGGAACAAAGGTCAGATAGAAGGTGCTGGTTCCGGCCTCTGGCGTCTCCAGCGGGTATTGCGGGAAGAAGTTCAACGGGCGCGGCGCAACGCCGGGGTCGGTGGTGATGAAGTAATCCACCGTGGAGATTGGGTTCCAGAATTGATCCCGTTCCAGCGGATACTTCGGCACCCCTTGCCCGTAGGTCGTGTCCATTTCATAAGCACCCATGACACTGAAGATGCGGAAGGTCCCTTCCCCCACGTTCTTGACGGTGATCGGAATCGTCACGGCGTACTCACCAGCGCAGAGGTAATCCTTCTTGAAGAACTCCGTGTTCGGGCCAATTTTGTCGGCACCAACGTAGAAGTCAGCACCGGCCGCACGCGAGAAGGCGTACAGCGTGTAGGTGCGGGTTCCGTCCTCGGTCGTCACCTGTATCGTTGCTGGCTGATAACCAACGCCCAACGGTGAGAAGCGAATAACCGGGGTATAGCTTTCCGTCCCATTTAAGGTCCTGGAGTAGCTGGTTACCAGCTGCAAGGTGTTGGGGTGGACAAGCCGATACTGCCCGGTTGGGTCGGTGATCGTCACGGTTGTGAGGAATCCCGAGTTGGTGTTGCTGTTGGTGTTCGCAACCGTGAACGGCGTGAAATCCTCGAAGAATAAGCGGTCAACCTTGATCCCTTTCATCAACGTGTCGCCACTTGCCATTGCCGCGGTCCCCCCCTCGGCAAGATCGCCGGTGTAGCCAACGCGGGTGGTTCCCTGGGCAACCAATGTGTAGCTGCGCGAGAACCCGTTGTTGTCCGTCACCACCAGCGTAGCGGTGCGGATGCCCAACGCACTTGGGGTAAAATTGATCGTTGGCGTTAAGGTTTGGCCACTGGCAATGGTCCCTGTTGATGGAGTGATGGAGTAATCAGCAGCGTTGGTCCCCGAAATCGTATAGGTGTACACCCGGCTTGCACACGCCGGATAATCACCCAGCCCAAGCGTAATGCTCAGTGGCTGAAAAGCTCCGCTGCTCCCCCGCTGGACCATAAGCCCCTTCAGCAAGCTATCGCCATTTGCCATTGCTGCCGTCCCCCCCTGCGCTATGTTGCCAGTAATAGCAATGTTCGGATCGCATGGCACGAAACGATAGATGGTATTTGCAGGAAGCAAGTGCTGCGGATTCGCACCAGCAAGCAGATTGATATTAGCAGGATCGCCCCCGATAGTTAGCGATAGTCCGGCACCCTGAGCCGTTGGGGGAACCCACCGGATGTTATTAGTTGTCCCGCTCTTTGTGGCTCCAATAGAAGCACTACGGGAAGTAACGGTGGGCATATTGATGTAAACGAAGTCAATCATATCCGTCCGCTCATACAAGCGTACTTGATATTCATACGGAACAACGGAAGTTCCGCTTGGATATGCCCCAACTCGCCACTGGACGGTGAGCACCCGGTTAGGGGCAGTGCCGGTCACAATGTAGGAGATTTTTGAGGTGGAGGTGCTGGAGGCATTGAGCGTCATGTGTTGGTCATCCCACCAAGCAGCAATAACAGGGTTGTTGGTTGTGCTCCCCAGATTATTGCTAAACGTGGAGTTGATACTCACCGTTCCGTTGTTGCCAAGCCCCATCATCCCATTCACCCCGGCTCTGAACTGGGTGTAGCTGGTTCCATCCAACTTGAAGGTGAACCCGATATCTATAACCTTTGAGTAGCCATCATCAATGTTCAACGATCCGCTACCATCCATGGTAAGGGTGGTGTCGGCTGTCATGTCGGTTGGGGCACCTGTTCCGACCTGGTAGTAGTAGTTGCTTGCAAACGTGCTTTTCGCCGTCTGCGTTCCCCCCGCAAAAAGTGCCATTACAGCAGCCAGCATCCAGCCGATGCGCCGCCATGGCCGTAGTAGTTTCCGTTGCATAACGTCTCCTGTTGTCATCCTTAGAAATGGTTTATGTGATGTTCTGGAGCTTTTGTTCGCTATGTATCTGTTGGAAGAAGAGTAGAATGGGGGGGAGGGAGAGAAAGGAGGAATCGGTGGCCACGCCTTCCGTTCCTCTGTGCCTACCGAATTGCTGGTGCTGCTGAAGTCATTATGGATATGAGAGGCCGCGGCTCCAAGCAGATGTTTTTTTTACAACAACCTTAATCCCCGGTGCTGCGGAGCTTTTGGCGGTGGCCCACCATCTGTACATGCGGGCCGCTTGGGATACCTGTTGCCAAATATAACACCGCAAGGTTAGCTGGCAAGCCTTTCTTGCCGGTTGTTTTTTGCGCCCGAGTTTCCGCCCCGGCCCGCATTGCCGCAGCACCGCACGGCAATTACCCGCCGTTGCAATCCCCCTGCAAGAAATCACCATATTTGCCCCACACAGTTATAAAGAAGAGCACACAACCATGAACCCACTTCAGCAGCTTCTTGAGCAGGGCCAGTCTATCTGGTATGATTTTATCAGCCGCCAGTTTATCGCCAACGGAACCATGCAGCAGCTGGTTGACCAGGGCGTGCGTGGCATGACCAGCAACCCCACCATCTTCGAAAAAGCAATCGCCGGCGGAAGCGATTATGATGAACAGATCCAGCAACTCAGCAACGCAGGGAACACAACCAGCGAGATTGCCCTGCAGCTGTTTATGACCGACGTCCGCCGCGCCTGCGACGTGATGCGCCCAATCTACGATGCCAGCAACGGAGCCGATGGCTTCATCTCCCTTGAAGTCAGCCCAACGCTGGCCAACGACACCGAAGGAACCATCACCGAGGCCGAACGGATTTGGCGCGAGGTGGACCGCCCCAACGTGATGATTAAAATCCCCGCCACCCCAGAAGGAATCCCGGCAGTCCGCCGCTGCATTGCCGCCGGGATCAACATCAACATCACCCTGATGTTCTCGCTGCAGCAGTACCGGGCCGTTGCCGAGGCGTACATTGGTGGATTGGAGGACCGTTTGGCGGCTGGCGGCGCGATTGCCGGGATTGCCTCGGTCGCCAGCGTCTTCGTCAGCCGGATTGATTCGCTGATTGATGGCTTGCTTGGCAAGATCGGAACCCCAGAAGCCACCGCGCTGCAAGGGAAAGCAGCGGTTGCCAACACAAAGCTCACTTACCAAATCTTCAAAACAATGTTCAGCGGGGAACGGTGGGAACGGCTTGCCCAGCACGGTGCGCAGCTGCAACGCCCGCTTTGGGCCAGCACCTCGGTGAAAAACCCTGCCTACCCGGACCTGCTGTACGTTGACACCTTGATTGGCCCATGGACGGTGAACACCGTTCCGCCGGAGACGTTGGTGGCAATCATGGACCATGCCACGGTCCAGCCAACCATTGAAACAGGAATCGAGGAGGCCGAAGCAACCTTGCGCCAGCTTACCGAAGTCGGGATTGATATGCCAAACGTGATGGATCAGCTGCTGAACGAAGGGGTGGAAAAATTCACCGCATCGTTCGGCTCGCTCTTTGCCAAGATCGAAGCAAAACGGTGAGCATTGGCGGCAAGGAACCAGAAAGAACTTTAGAGATAGAGAGAAGAACGCGGGGACACCCCTTCTTCTCTCTACTTTTTTTACTCCATCCCTCCTCTTCTCCCCATGATTATCAACATTTGTCGCCCCAACCCCTTGCATCATAGCGGATGATGGGCGAAATTCGGGGGAGTGAAGCGTCAATCCAGAAACCAACGCTTCAAGGAGGCACAATTCCCCAGGTTTGTTCCGATATCCGATGATGGTGTTGTCGCGCCTGTGTTGGCGACGCTGGGCAACAAGGTGCTGGTTCTGAACCAGAACTACGAGCCGCTCAGCGTCTGCAATGTCCAGAAAGCCGTGGTGCTGCTCTGGCTTGGCAAAGCCGAGTTGATTGCTGCCCGCCCCGACCGAAACCTGCGAACCATCCGTTCCCGCTATCCCTATCCCAGCGTTGTGCGGCTTAATGTGTACGTCCACATTCCGTTCAAAAAAGTGGAGCTAACGCGGAAGAACATCCTGCGCCGCGACCACTTCCGTTGCGCTTACTGCGCCCGCCCAACCCCTCCGCTGACCATTGACCATATCATGCCAAAGTCACGCGGGGGTGGCGATACATGGGAGAATTTGGTGTGCGCCTGCGTGCGGTGCAACAATCGCAAAGGGGACCGCACGCCGGACGAAGCGGGGATGCGCTTGCTGTTCCGTCCGTTCCGCCCAAACCACGTCACCTTTATCCAGAACGTGGTGGGAACGGTTGACAGGGAATGGGAGCCATACCTGTTTATGCGCTGACCAACACGACCAATCGCTACTGCCATTCCAATGGCGCATCGGCGGTAAGGCTTTTCCGCTTGCCGCTGGTTTTCTTTGCTCTTTTTGCTTCTTGCTATCCCTTCTTCATAGCTTTCTTCATCGTCTTCTTCTGCCTATCTAACCTTCCATCCAATCTGCTATGCCGCAACCTTCCCAGCAATCTCCATCCGGCACTTCCCCAATGTTTGCGCGTGCAAAACGCGCCGGATGCTGGGCCGTGGGAACCCTGCTGCTGGCCCTGTTCTTCCTTATCGGAACCCTGGTCTCGTTGCTGAACGGGGATCTGCTAACCACCATCCAAGGGGGAGCGTTGGGGGCGGTGGCAATCGGGCTTGCGATCTACTTGGCGCAGCGGCATCAGCGGAGCCGGTAGCCCCCCCGGAGGCCTATCCATCTTGCACCCTGCACCCTTCATAATTCCTAACGTGGTCCGATTTCCCGCTTCCCTATTTTCGCGGCGCACTATTCTCAATGGCAACCGATTAGGCTTATGAAGTTCGACCGCACCAACCATTCCGACGAATCCCTTCTGCACCTGTACGAAGCAATCTTGCTGCCACGCATGATTGAGGAGAAGATGCTGATCCTGCTGCGGCAAGGGCGCATCAGCAAATGGTTTTCGGGGATTGGGCAGGAGGCTATCTCCGTTGGAATGACCCAAGCAATCCGCCACGGCGATTACATCCTTCCGCTCCATCGCAATCTGGGCGTGTTCACCGGGCGGCAGATGCCCCTTGACCGCCTGTTCCGCCAGTGGCAGGGGAAGGCCGACGGCTACACCAAAGGGCGCGACCGCAGCTTCCACTTCGGAACGCCGGACCACCGCGTTATCGGGATGATCTCACACCTCGGCGCGATGCTTGGCGTGGCCGATGGGATCGCGCTTGCCAGCAATTTGGACCGCGAGGAGACGATTGCCGTGGTCTTCAGCGGCGACGGCGGCGCAAGCGAAGGGGATTTCCACGAGGCAATCAACGTTGCGGCGGTGTGGGAGCTTCCGGTGATCTTTCTTGTTGAGAACAACGGCTACGGGCTTAGCACGCCATCGCGCAACCAGTTCCGCTTCAAACAGTTCATTGATAAAGCCATTGGCTACGGAATCGAAGGGGTGCAGGTGGATGGGAATAACGTGCTGGAAGTCTATGATGCCGTTGCCGCCATTGCCGCAAAAATGCGCACCGACCGCAAGCCGGTGATCCTTGAGGGGCTTACCTTCCGAATGCGCGGCCACGAAGAAGCATCCGGCACCGCTTACGTCCCAAAGGAGCTGTTCGAGGAGTGGGAGCTGAAGGACCCGGTGAAGAACTACGAGGCGTTCCTCCTTTCCAGCGGATTGCTGACCGAGGAGCGGATCCGCGAAATCCGCAAGCGGCTGAAGGACCAGATCGAAGCTGGCGTTGATGCCATGCTTGACGCACCGGACCCGGTCCCGAACCCATCAACCGAACTGGCCGATGTCTATGCCCCGGGAAGCCCTGCGCCGGTTGATCCGGAGCGGAAAGTCTTCAGCGAAAAACGGCTGGTGGATGCCGTCAGCGACGCGCTTCGCCAGGGGATGGAGCGGGACCCAAAGCTGGTAATCATGGGCCAAGACATTGCCGAGTACGGCGGCGTGTTCAAGGTGACGGAAGGGTTTGTGGAGAAGTTCGGGGCCGAGCGTGTGCGGAACACTCCGCTCTGCGAGTCGGCAATTGTTGGGGCGGGGCTTGGGCTTTCCATTGGCGGAAGGGCCTCGGTGGTGGAGATGCAGTTCTCCGATTTCGTCACCTGCGGGTTCAATCAAATCGTCAACAATCTTGCCAAAACCCACTACCGCTGGGGGCAGCCGGTGAACGTCACCGTGCGGATGCCAACCGGCGCAGGCGTTGGCGCGGGGCCCTTCCACTCGCAAAGCACCGAGGCCTGGTTCACCCACGTTCCTGGCTTGAAAGTGGCGTACCCCGCCACCCCGTTCGATGCCAAAGGATTGCTGACCGCCGCCCTTGCCGAGCCAAACCCTGTGATGTTTTTTGAGCACAAACTGCTCTACCGAAGCATCAAAGGGATGGTTCCCGACGACTACTACACGCTGCCGTTTGGCCAAGCACGTGTGGCCCGCGTGGGGGCGCGGCTCACCCTTGTCACCTACGGATTGGGGGTCCACTGGGCAACCGCCCTGGCCGATGAACTTCCCGATGCGGACATTGAGGTGATTGACTTACGGACGCTGATCCCGTGGGATCAAGATGCCGTCTTTCAGTCGGTCCAGAAAACCGGGCGATGCTTGGTGCTGCATGAGGACACGTTGACCGGAGGGTTCGGCGGAGAGATTGCCGCAACGATTTCCGAAAAGATGTTCCACTGGCTGGACGCGCCGGTGGTGCGGGTCGGCTCGATGGACACCCCCGTCCCATTTAATCGCGGGCTGGAAGAGCAGTTCTTTGCCAAACACCAACTCCGCAACAAGGTGATGGAGGTTCTGGCGTATTAGCCTGGAGGTGAGAAGGGAGAGGCATTGAGCAGCGGCAGGTGCCACGGCGGTGATGGTTACTGCTGGACGGGCTGGTTCCTTTCCGCCACTTCCACAATCAACTCTTCTAAGCCTTCCAGCGCACGTTCCGTGGGGATGGTCCCAACCGGGAGTGAGTCCACGGAAACAACCACGCGGTACGGGACCCCAAACGGCCGCCATTCTGCCGCGGCCCGGCCACCAACGTACAGCCCCACCACCGGCGTTCCAACTGCCGAGGCCATGTGGATGATTCCGGTGTCGGGGGTGAAAGCCATCCAACTTTGTTTGATTACTGCGATCACCTCCATCACATCGTTGGTGCGGGGGTAGGCCGTAACCCGTTCATCCTGAAGCAGTTGCTGCAATTGGTCCGCGCTTTTGGTGTCGTTCGGGGTGGCCAGCAGCAGCAACCGTAGGGTGGGATAACGAACCAGAACCTCGCGCAGCAGCTCATGGAACCGCTCAATCGGCCAACGATTCCGTTCCCGTGCGGTTGAAAGATTCACCGCCAATATCTGCTCCCCCTGCAACCCAAGCTCGGCAAGCCGTTGCTGCGCCGCCAGCGCGGAAGCCTCAGGGATGGCAACGTACGGCTGGATTGCCTCAATCGAATCAGGGATGTTGAAGGTGTCGGCCACCAGCATCAACATCTTCTCCCACATGCTCCGTATCTGGGCCGCACGGTCCGACTGCACGTTGAAGTAGGCGTGGTAGCGTGGGTCGCGGTTCACGGTGGCTTTGATGGCGAACCTTCCCCCCATCAGGTTTGCCAGCATTCCGGTGTTGGTTCCTTTCCCAAAAATGCACGCCAGCACAACGTCGTACCGGCTTCTTCGCGCCGTGCGAATCGCCTTCACCATTGGCCAAAACCCGCGTGGCATCAGGATCACCGCATCAACGTTCGGGTCGTGCTCAATCAGCACGCGGTTGCTTGGCGAGGCCACCACGTGGATTTGGATCTGCGGGTTCAGTTGCTTCAGCAGCCGGAACATCGGCATGGTGGTAAGCATATCGCCAAGCACGTCGTGGCGAAGGAACAGGACCCGACGCACCGCGGCCGGGTCCAGCCGTTCCTGCAAAGGGCGGTTCCGCCAAACCCAGCGGCTTACGCTGCGCAGGAACGCACGGTTGGCGCGCTCCACTGGTTTCAGGAACGCGCCCACACGCTGCAATGCTTGCCCCACCACGCTAGGCATGTTCCCCGTTTCCAGCACTCCTCACCAACCGAACAAACCGCCGTTTCCCAACCTTCAGCACCGCTTCGCCGGCAACGTCGCAGGCGGCGTTCTGGTCGCCGATTTTATTTCCATCAATCGAGACCCCGCCCCCTTGAATCAGCCGTCGCGCCTCACCTTTTGAAGGGGCAAGCCCGGCAGCAACCATCACATCCACCACCGTCATGGAATCGGTGAGGGTGAACGACTCCATCTGCTCCGGCGCGGCCTTTTGGATGAAGATTCGGTCGAACTCCTCTTCGGCTTTTTGGGCAGTTTTTTCGCTGGTGTAGCGGGCAACAACCTGGCGTGCAAGCAGGCGTTTGGTGTCGCGCGGGTGAAGCGTGCCATCGGCAAGCCCTGCGCTGATTTCCTCCACTTGCTGGTTGCTGTAGAAGGCCGTGTATTTGAAGTAGGTTGCGATCAGCTCGTCGGGGATGGAAAGGATTTTCCCGTACATGTCGTTCGGGAAGTCGTTCAGGGCAATGTAGTTGTCGTAGGACTTCGACATTTTCTCCTTTCCATCGGTCCCCACCAGCAGCGCGCAGGTGATAATTGCCTGCGGCTCCACCCCGTAGGAGCGTTGAAGATCGCGCCCCACCAGAAGGTTGAATTTCTGGTCGGTCCCGCCAAGCTCAACGTCGGATTTAATCGCCACCGAGTCCATCGCCTGGGCTAATGGATAGAGGAACTCATGGAGGGAGATGGGGACTTCCTCGTTGAAGCGTTTGTGGAAATCCTCCCGTTCCAGCATCTGGCTAACGGTGTATTTGGCCGACAAGGCAATCACGTCGGCAAAGCTCATTCCGCCAAGCCATTCGGAGTTATAGACCATCTGCAAGCGTTTGCCGGAAAGGACTTTGGTGGCTTGGTCGAAGTAGGTTCGCCCGTTTTGGCGGGTTTCCTCAAGGGTTAGC
Organism: Chlorobiota bacterium; assembly: GCA_016710285.1. Lineage (NCBI taxonomy): Bacteria > Pseudomonadati > Chlorobiota > Chlorobiota bacterium. The sequence goes on from JADJXR010000001.1 coordinate 1,045,563, forward strand.
GCGGGGCGTGTTTTGCTGCGTCCCGATGGGTCGCCAATCATGGCGGTGAAATCGCCGATAATCAGGATTGCTTGATGCCCCAGGTCCTGGAAGTCGCGCATTTTCTGCAGCACAACAACGTGGCCAAGATGGAGATCGGGACGGGAAGGGTCGCAGCCCAACTTCACCTTCAGCGGCTTGTTGGTGCTGATTGCCCGCTCAATCTTCGCGGCCAGCTCCTCCTCGGGGATAATCTCCTGAGCCCCCCTGCGGATCAGGTCCATCTGCTCGTTCAGCGGCGGGAATGGTGTATTTGACATGGTTTTGTGATGTGGTCTGGGAAAGCACAATGGTAGAGTCTTCTACGCCCCTATCTGGGCTACCATCTGGATAGATATGGCTCAGCCGCAGCAATGAACACCCGTTGGCCGGCTGCGGCTATGCCAGTTTTACATAGGGAATCTTATGTTAGAGATGAGCTAAGATAAGGAAAGGTCGTTTTTTTTATCTTAGAACAGGCGAATGTACTCCCGGAACGCATAAAGTCGGTATCGCATCCCGCCTGTCAGCTCTTCAAGTATCCCCAAGTCTTGGAATTTCCGGAGTAATCCCCCCACCGTAGGCTGCGATAGCTCTAGCTCTTGCTCGATGGCACTCGCCCGAATAACCGGGTAGCGGTACAGAACATGCAGCATACGTTGGGCATTGACCGACCTGGCTCCAAGTCCCATTATTTTTTGCTCAACTTCTGTGCGCAATTGCAAAATTTGCTGGAACGTATCCCGCGCCTTTGCGGCTGTCTCGGCTACTCCATTTAGGAAGAAGCGGATCCAGTGCTGAAGATCGTTTGCTGTGCGGGCACGCATTAGCGCGTCATAATAGTTTGTGCGATTGCGTTCAAAAAAATCTGACAAATAGAGGGACGGTTTTGCTAAGAAACCGTGGCTGATGAGATACAGCGTAATCAGCAACCGACCAATTCGGCCATTACCGTCCAGAAAAGGGTGGATGGTCTCGAACTGATAATGGCTAATAGCAATCCGAATAAGGTGCGGTACCGTGATCGCACTGTTATGCCAAAATGCCTCCAGATCGCTCATTAAATCGGGCAGATCGGTGTGATGCGGCGGAATAAAGACAGCATCGCTAATGTTTGACCCACCAATCCAATTCTGACTGGTACGAAATTCGCCTGGTTGCTTATGCTCGCCACGCACTCCACGCATCAGCGTAGTATGGGTTTGCCGAAGAAGGCGATTGGACAAGGGTAACGATACCAATGCGTCAACCGCATCGTTCATGGCATCTATGTAGTTATGAACCTCGCGCCAATCGCCACGACGGCTCGGTTCAATCTGCTCTTCGGGCAGCAAAACTTCATCAATCCCTGTTTGCGTTCCTTCAATCCGGCTGGAAGTTTGTGCTTCTTTTAGCACGTGCATCTTAAGGAAGAGGTCAACATCAGGAACGATTAAGGAGAACGCGTTAAGCTCCCCTAATGCTTTTGTTGCTTGTTCCAGCAGCACATTGATTGTGGGGTCATCCCAATTCCACGGCTGATTCACAAGCGTCGGCAAGAAGCTCTTGTATTGATATTGCTGCCGCCACGTCCCAGAAATAAAGTCTTCGACCTTCATAATTAGATTGCTGGCATAGATAGCTTGCCGATCAATAGCTTCCGATGGATCGTCATTCCTCCCCCCGCCGCAGATTCCGCTCCACCTCCCGTTTTTTGGTTGCTTCCCGCTTATCGTACAGCTTCTTCCCCCGCCCCACGCCAATCTCCACTTTCAGGTTGCTTCCTTTGAAATAGACCGATAACGGGATCAACGTCAGCCCTTTCTCGGCAGCGCGCTGGATCAGTTTCCGCAGCTCCTTGCGGTGCAGCAGCAGCTTGCGCGGACGCGTGGGGATGTGGTTGTTGATGTTCCCTTGCTCATACGGCTGGATGCTGCACCCCTCCAACCAAAGCTCCTCACTAATGGGCGTGGCGTAGCTTTCCTGAAGGGAGATATGCCCGGCACGAATGGACTTCACCTCGGTTCCGGTCAGCACAATTCCGGCCTCGATCCTGTCAAGGATTTCGTACTCGAACCGCGCCTTGCGGTTGGTGGCTATCGTCTTTATTGGAAGCTGTTCGCCGGCCATGTGTTCGTGCGTGTGTGATGCGTAATTGGGGCGCAAAGATAGGGAGGATTGGGGGGATAGTGGTGAATGAAGAATCGTAATCGGGAACCGAACCGCAGCCGTTCCCTTCCCAAAGTTTTTTTGCCCGACACCTCGTGCTGCCAAGAAATTGTTAGGAAAATTTTAGCTGTTGGCAGTAGGTTCAACGCCGAACACACGGTTGGCACGGCCACCGCAAGGTTTTCCGCAAGCAGAGACCATTAACCGGAAGCACTGTATGGGAACGATGTTCAGACGATCTGCCGCTTTTTTCCTTCTGATGCTGGCATGGGCACAGCTATCCACCGCCCAGAATCGCGAAACCAATATCTGGATGTTTGGGCAACGTGCCGGGATTGATTTCAACATCCCGCCAGCCACGCCAACCGCCCCGGTGGAGATCACCACCAACGGCTTGAATGCCAGCGAAGGAACCGCCGTTATTTGCAACCGCACAACCGGGCAACTGCTGTTTTACACCAATGGCATCCAAGTTTTTAACCGGAACAACGTGGCAATGCCCGGCGGATCGTTGGGGGGGCAACCCTCCAGCACGCAGCCCGCGCTGGCCGTTCCCGATCTTTCCAACGCCGACCGCTACTACGTGTTCACCACTCCGCAGGAAGCGGACCCAACCCGCAGCATCGAGGTCTCGGTGGTGAACATGACGTTGCAAGGGGGGCTGGGGGATTTGGAACCAGGGCAGATCCGCCAACCGCTTCCGGCAATCCCTGGAAGGCCCGCCGGGGACACCCTTTGCGAAAAAGTGACAGCAACGCAAGATGCCGCCGGAACCGGCTACTGGATTCTGTTCCATCAGTTCGGAACCAACGCTTTTTATGCTTATCACTTGACCGCTGCCGGGATTATCGGCGGGGTGACTTCCAATGTTGGAACCCCAATCCGGCAAAGCGGCGTCTACGCCCAGGACCGGTTCGATACCCGTGGTGAGATGAAGTTCTCCCCCGATGGCCAATGGATTGCCATGGCCAACGAAAATTTTGTGGCCGAGCTGTTCCGCTTCAATAAAACAACCGGCGCGGTGACGTTTGTGGCGCGGCTGGACAGCAACCAACAGCACTACGGCGTGAGCTTCTCGCCGAACAGCCGGCGGCTGTACATCAACACCGGATGGATAGCCGGGGGGGTGAATATCCAGCAATACAACCTTGACAACCCCGACCCCGCCGCAATTCTTGGCTCGCGCACAACGATTGGGGCTTCCGCTAACCCGCTTGGGGCAATGCAGATTGGCCCCGACGGACGCATCTACGTTGTGCGCGTTTCGCAGCCACAGCTTGGCGTAATTACTTGCCCCGATGAGTTGGGCCTGGCCAGCAACTACGTTGATAATGGCTTTGTGCTGACTGGAACAAGGGCGAATTTTTTTGGACTGCCGAACATCGTGCTGGAGGCCGTGGCCGAGCCAGATTACGCCAGCCCAGACCGCCGCATCTGCCGCGGGGCAACGGCGCAGCTTGGCTCGCCAGCGCGCCCGGGCTACACCTACCAATGGACCCCGGCCACAGGCCTTGATCGTGCCGACACCTCCGCGCCAACCTTCAGCGGAACCGCCACAACCCAGTATATCGTTGCCGTCACCAGCCCTTTCTCCCCCTGCACGGTGCGGCTGGATACGGTGGTGGTGACGGTGGTTCCCCCGCCCGACATCACCATGCCACGCGACACCGCCATTTGCGCCGGAGACCAATTCCAACTGGCCGCTTCCAGCGTTGCGGGGACGCAGTTTTCATGGAGCCCAGCAACCGGGCTAAGCAATCCCAACATCCGCAATCCAATCGCCAACCCAACGGCAACAACCACCTACACCCTAACCGTCAGGAACGGCGACCAATGCGCCGATAGCGGGACCGTCACCGTCACCGTGCGGCAAGTTCCGGCATCGGCCGCCGGCCCCGACACCAACGTCTGCGCCGATGGGACGGTTCAGCTTGGGGTTGCTCCGGTGGCCGGAGTAACCTACCGATGGACCCCACCAGTGGGGCTAAGCGACACAGCCGCCGCGCAGCCGTTCCTCACGTTGACAACGCCCGGAAGTGCCACCTACACCGTGACGGCAACCAACGCCGAGGGGTGCTCAACTATTGACCAAGTCACCATTCGGGTGGATGCCCGCCCGGTGGCCAACGCAGGCCAGGACGACACCATCTGCGCCGGGGATGCAATCCAAATCGGCACGCAACGGGCGGTGGGGATCACCTACCAATGGACGCCCGCAACCCGGCTAAGCAGCGATACCGTCGCCAACCCAATCGCCACGCCAACAACAACAACAACCTACCAACTGATTGTCCGCAATGGTTTGGGCTGCACCGATACTGCCAGCGTGACAATCGTGGTGAACCCCAGGCCCACGGCAACCATCATCGCTGCCGATGACACCATTTGCGCCGGGGCAAGCACGCAGCTTCAGGTTGCGGCCGGGGCGCGCTACCGCTGGTCCCCCAGTGCGGGGCTTAGCAGCGATACCGTCGCCAACCCGGTGGCAAGCCCGGTGGCAACCACCACCTACCAAGTGGTGGCCACCAGCAACGCCGGATGCAGCGACACCGCACAGATTACCATCAACGTGGTTCGCCCGTCGCTTTCGCTGGCACTCCCCGACACGGTTGCGGATCCGCACGATCGCAACTTCCACATTCCGGTGCGGATTGATGCGGCAAATGGCTTCAGCACCGGCTGCCTTCCCGACACCATCACCCTGCGCATTTCGGTGAATGCCAACTGCTTCCGCGCAACCGGATTCACAACCCCGGCCGGAAGCGGAACCACTGCGATGCTGGATCCCGGCCCCGCGCCCGGGGTTGGGCCAAAACGGCGAACCCTGACAATCACCATCATCGGCGCGCCAACGCTGCAAAGCGGGGCAACGCTTGGTGAGATTGTGGGGGCGGTGCTTCTGGGAGACTCCGTGACGACGGCCTTGAATTTTGAAGGAGCAACCTTCGGGCGCCTGCTTCCAACACTCTCCACACGCAACGGGAGCCTGACGATTGACCCGCTTTGCCTTGTGGGGGGTCCGCGCCAGCTGGCAAACGCCGGAGGATTTGGCATCGCCAAAATCACCCCGAACCCAACCCACGGCGGCGCGGTTGTTGACGTGCTGACAGCCGAACGCGGCGAAACAACTCTTGCAGTGTTCGATGCCGCCGGCACGCAGGTCTATGCCGTGCGGTGGCAGGCCATCTCGGCAGCCGAACGCCCGGGCGGGGACTTCCGCAGCATCCCCCTTCCCGCCACACTTTCGGCGGGGATTTACCGCGTTGTGCTTACCACACCGTCGCGCCAAGCAACGGAATCACTCATCATCCTGAAGTAACAAGGAGGGATCAAGCAATGAAGTGGATTCAAACAACACGTGGGGCGTGCGCGGCGTTGGTGGTGGCGGCAATCTGCGGCGGAACGTTCCATGCCGCAGCCCAACAAGCCCCCCCAACCCCAGCCCAGCAGGTTCGCGATTGGAAGACCGACGCGTTCGGAATCTATGGCGGCATAGTAGGCCACGAGTCAAGCGGGGATGCCTTCAACTTCCTTACCTGCAGCACGCTTGGCTCCGATGGCGATTCGCAAGGTTGGACGGCGGGCCTCCTTTATCAGGTTCCACTCTCGCAATCGTTCGCGGCGATGCTTCGGCTGGGGTACGTCACCATGGGGGATGAGAAGCAAGAGACCGAGAACATCGGCAACGCCGTGGAGAACAACAGCACGGTGGATGCCATCAGCCAGCACTCGTTCGACTTCACGATTGGGGCAATCAGCCTTGAACCGCAGCTGATGATCCGGCCATTTCCAATTCCGCTGAATATCCATTTGGGGGCGCAGTTCGGTTTCATCATCCAGCGGGGTGCCAACTACACCGAGCGGTTGATTGCCCCGGCGGGCGCGGTCTTCACCAACGGAACCACCGAACGGAACAGCCAAGCAGGGGGGATTCGTAACGCTTCGCCAGCAATCAGTGCGATTCCTGGGCTTAGCTACGACATCCCCATTGCCCGCTCGCTGGTGCTGGCCCCGGAAGCAGCGTACCACATTGACTTTGTGAACTCGCCAACCCTGGACCCCGATCAATCCGTCACATTTCGGGTTGGGCTGGCGTTGAAATATGGGCCGGGAAATATCATCGAAACCCCTGCTTCCAAGCCAAGCACTTCCCCCATTGAAGCCGCCGTGCAAGCAACCGGGCTGTTCAACGACGGAAGCGAAAAGCCGGTGGTGCAGGTGCGTGTTGAGGAAAGCTTAGGGTCCCAACTCCGCCCGCTGCTGAACTACGTTTTCTTCGACGAAAACTCGGATGAAATTCCGGAACGCTACGCCATGATTGAAGAGTCCGACGCACGCGCCTTCAGCGTGGAAAGCCTGCACTACCTTGACGTGTTGCAGACCTATCACCAGCTGCTCAACATCGTCGGCAGGCGGATGCTGCAGAACCCAACCGCAACGCTCCGGATTGTTGGAAGGAACTCCGACGAAGGGGAGGAAAAAGCGAACACCACGCTGTCGCGCAATCGTGCGCTTGCCGTGCGCGAGTACCTGTACAACGTTTGGGGGATCGAGATGGCGCGAATGCCGGTTGAAGCCGGGAACCTTCCCGACAAACCAAGCAACGTTGCCGAACCCGATGGCATTGTGGAGAACCGCCGCGTGGAGCTTTACAGCGATAACCCTGCGATTCTGGAACCGGTGTTCACCAGCGATACAATTCGCACGGCGAACCCTCCGGTGGTGCGTTTCCGCGCCAGCGCGCAGCCAGCAACCGGGGTGGCCCGCTGGCGGATGACGGCATCGCAAGCGGGGCGCACGTTGAAGGAGTTCAGCGGGGAAGGTCCATTGCCGGCGCAGCTTGATTGGCGCATTGATGAGGACCAAAGCCGCACCCCCAAAGTTCCGTCTCCGATTGATTACCAGTTAGAGGTTGAGGATTCCGATGGGAACATCGCCACAACGCCGCTGGCCTCGATCCCCACCGATTTGGTAACTATCCAACGGAAGCGGCGCGAACGGATTGCCGACAAAGAAATCGGCCGCTACAGCCTGATTTTATTTGACTTTGGGAAGGCCGAAATTGGCGAAGCGAACCGGAGAATTTTGGAGTTCGTGAAAGGGCGCGTGACGCTGAACTCCACCGTAACAATCACCGGCCACACCGACCGCGTTGGCGACCCGGCAACCAACAAGAAACTCTCGCAAGATCGTGCAGCGGCGGTGGCATCGGCACTTACCGGAACCAAGCCCACCACGCAAGGGCTTGGCGAAAGCCAGCTGCTGTTCAGCAACGATCTTCCCGAGGGCCGTTTCTACTGCCGCATCGTTGACATCGTGGTGGAAACGCCAATCGCGGAATAAACGCGTGACTGGAGTGGCCACCCCGGTTGAGTCGGGGTGGTTTCAGTTTCAACACCGAGAAGAGGAGCAAAAAAACTGAGGCCCGATGGAGCAGATACTCCATCGGGCCTTCGTGATTCTTTGCGCGGCGTTATGGTTTCCACCAAACTCCAATTCCCAACTGGAGCGCGTTCAACGCCCGGTCGGTGAAATTCATGTTGAGCAGGCCCAGGGTGTTGCGCCGGAAATCATCAACGCCGCCAATGCCGTCGGGGGCCAGGGGGTCCAGCATGAACTGGAAACGGAGTGCCGGGGTCAGCCACAAATTCTCGCCAATGGTGAACCGCATCCCCACGCCAGCCTCCAGCCCCAACCGTGATTCGTTGAACGAGGTCTCGTCGGTCGCCTCGGTCTCGATGCTCTTCTGTCCATTTGCGGTGAAGACGCAGGTCCCGGGTGAGGTGATCTCCAACCCCGTCGAGATGTTCGCACTTTTGGACCAGCGATGAAGCACCGGGCCAGCGGTGATAAACAGATCATTGGCGACATCGAACCGAAGGAAGAGGCCGCTGGTGAAATAGAGGGTCGAGACGGTTTGGTCAACATCCATTGCCACGGTGTCGAACGGGTTTTGCAGGTTGTCGGGGCAATCGGCAATCCCGCTTCCATCCATTGCGAAGCGTTTGTAGTCAAGCCCCACCTTCCCTTGCAAGCCAATTTTATCGGTCAGCGGGACCTCGGCCATCAGCGAACCAAAAAAGCCGAGGCCATTCCCCGACTCCAACGCTCGGTTTGGGGAAGTACGATTATCAATTGGGGAAAGGGCGATGTCCTGGGAGAAGAGGGAGAAGTTGGGGCCGACCTCGATCCCCAACAAGTAGGCGGAGGCCTTCGATGGATAGGGATAGAGCACGTCTTCTTGTGCCTGGAGCGGAAGCACCACGGCGGCAAGCATCAGCAATGAAAGGCTGTAGCGGAATATCATAATGGCTGTGTGATTGCGTGTGAAATGTGATTGTTCGTTGGCGCGGCTTCGGTGCTTTAGCGTAGCGGTTGGTCGTTGCCGGCCCAGATATATCCGTTGGCCATTCGTTGGCCGGCTTGCATCGGCGGGGCAACCCCTGCGTGGCTGCTTCCTTCGGTGGGAGCCATCACACCCGCCGGAACATCCCCCGATTGCGTGCGCGGTGGCGGGGTGTCAAAAATAACCTCTCCCGCTCCGCTTAGGGGGATGTCGTTCAGGTCAAAATCCACACCGAACTCAACATCCAAAAACAGGAGCGGATTGTAGGCCGTCTCGGGGCGATACACCCGGATGTTCGTGTTCGGAACCAGCAAATAGTAGCCGATATACCGGGCCTGTGTGCCGCCGGGGACCACAACGTCCGTGCGGTTCTCAACCGTTGTTTCCATGTTGACCCCCACCTGCATTGGGGCGGTGGAGTTGTTGGTGATAAACGGAGCAAAGAAAAGGATGGTAGATGCCCCGGATCCAACAACTGCGTCAATGGAGTAGAGCGCGGTGTCGCCATCGTTCAGCCCTAAATCGGTGAAGATTCCCCCCATTGAGTCCCCCAACGTTTTTCCATTCTCCACCGGCTGCACAAGCTGCCAATCCACTTCGACCGACTTATCCAACCAGCCACGTTGGATAAACACCGTGGTGTCGGCAGGCACAACGCCGACGGCTACTCCGTTGATTTTTACCACCACCGGAGCCAGCAGGATATTCTCGATAGCGATAACGTTCCCCTTAATGGCAGCCGGCGCGGTTGCGTCTTGGCAGGAAGCAAGCAGCAACGCTGCAATCGGCAGCATGGCCGCAAGAAGGTAGCGGATCGGTTTCATACGTGTGATGTTCCCCTGAATAATGAGTGTTGGCAAAAACGCCCATGGCCGAACGATTCGGACGGTGCGCACCAGTATCGGATGCGCCTTTCAATTCGATTGAGACACTGCCAGCCAAGCTGATAGCCCGATGGAAACTTACCATTTCCCGATTGGCGCAACAACTATCGTGCAGAATTGCTTGAAAATCACTACGGAAAAACTACGGAGGCGGGAAGCTGGCCGGTTGGAGTTATCCGTTGCAGCCAAGTGGCCACCGGCAAATGGGGCACGTGCGCCCCGCCAGTGGCCGCGGCCCCGCGTCACCACTTCAGCCCAAGCGATGCAGCAAACTGGCGTGTTGCTTCTTGCTGCTCCTCGGTAAGATTTTTTGGCATTGCAAGATGGACGCGGATGTACAGGTCGCCAAGCTCTTTCAGCTCGGCATATCCCATGCTGGGGACCCGAAGCTGGCGTTCGGGATCAATGCCTGGCGGGATTTTCACCGTCACCCGTTTCCCCAATGGAGTTCGCACCCGAATGCGGCTTCCCAGCAGTGCCTGCGCCAGGTTGATCGTTACTTCAACATAGGCATCGTTCCCTTTCCGCTTGAAGAACGGATCGTCGGTTGGTTGCGGTTCGTCGCTCTCCTCCTCCTTCTTTTTTCCGCCAAACAGATTGCCGAAGATGTCATCGAAGTTGAAGGAGGTGTTGGCTTTTTGGCCGCGCCCTTGCTGGTTTTTGCCGCCAAATTTCCGCATGAACTCCTCGTAGCTCATGTCGTCGCTGGTGGTGGTGGTTCCGGCATCGCCAAAACCGAAGCCGCCGCGCCCGCCGCCAAACCGCGATCCCATTGCCCCCAACTTCCGCAGCTGGTCGTACTTGCTTCGCTTCTCCTTGTCGCCCAACGTCTCGTAGGCTTCGCTGGCCTGCTTGAATTTCTCTTCGGCCTCCTTGTTGCCCGGGTTGCGGTCGGGGTGATGCTTCTTGGCAATCTCACGATACGCCTTCTTGATCTCCTCTTCGGTTGCCGTCTCGGCCACGCCTAAAATCTGATAGTAATCTTTCTGTTGCGCCATATCGGGAATCGGGAATCGGTTGTCTGTTGTTGGGAATCAATTGTTGAATGCCGGGGAGCCGTCGGCCAGCAAATGTAGCGGAGATTACCGATCCCTCGGCACTATCTCCTTCACAGTTTCCATCACCTTCTGCACGCTGATTCGTTCCAGGCAGTGCCGGTCGCCACGGGCGCAGGTGGGGTTCATGCAGGCCCCGCACGGCAGATCCTCGCTACCAAACCAGCGGGCGTGCGCGCCGCAAGGACGGCTCCATGCCGAGCGGGTTGCGCCAAAGAGTGCAACAGTTGGAATGCCGTTGGTCCAAGCAAGGTGCATCAGCCCGCCGTCGTCGCTTACCATCAGCTGAAGTTGGCGGACGATGGCCAGGGCTTCGGCAATGTTGGTGCGGCCAATCAGGTTGATTGCATCGCCGCCAAGCGCCGCCGCAATGGCCCCGCCGCCGGCGCGTACGTGGTGGGTTCCCATCACCACAATCTGCGCTCCGAACCGCTCAACAAGCAATCGGCCAAGCGCAATGTATTGCTCGGTCGGCCATTGTTTTGTTGGCCACCCTCCGGCGGGATTCAGGCAAACCAGCGGGCGGGGAAGCTGGTGGCCAGCGGCCCGAAGCAGCGCGTTCGCACGTTGGGCAAGCCCATCCCGTATCGGGAAATTAAAGCGGGGAACAGCACGCAGCCCCCGGGAGCTTCTGCCCAATCACCCCTTCGGTTTGGAAGGGAGGGGGGAATGTGTACGAGAAGGACACGCTGGCCTGCACCGCTAACGTTAATGGATCTGTTTTTTTTACGGATGCGAATCTAACCATTCCCCCACCCTTCTTCCGCATCCGCAGGCTCCCCCGTATCTTTGCCGCCATGATGGAGCCGGAGCCAAGATTAACCCAAACGGAGATTCAGAAATTGCTGGAGCAGGCGACCGAGCTTCGCTACTCCGACAGCGAATCCGCACGCCGATTGGCCGCCACCGCACTGATAGATGCCACGGCAATTGGCGACCAGAAAAGCATTGCACGTGCCGAGCGCGAGCTGGGGATTGCCCACTTCCTGCATGGCGAATTCCCCCAGGCCTTGCGCCGCTACCACAATGCGTTGCAGCTGCAAGAATCCCTGGGCAGCCAAAGCGGGGTTGCCGTGCTGCTGAACGACATCGGTGCGGTGCGAACGGAGATTGGGGATTACCACGGGGCAATGGAATATTTTCTACGCTCGTTGGAGCTTCGCCGCCAGCACAATGCCGACCCACTGGCCGAAGCATCGGTGCTGATGAGCTTGGGCAATGTCCACAATGAGCTTGATAATCCTGCCGAGGCGCTCCGTTGCTTCAGCGAGGCACTTGCCACCGGGCAAAGCCTTGGCAACGAGCGGCTGATTGCTATTGCCAGCAGCAACATCGGGTTGGCGTATCAATATCTTGGCTCCTTCAAACCGGCGTTGGAGTATCACACCATCAGTTTGGAGTTATCCCGCAAAACCAACAACCACCAAGCGGAGGGGAACGCGATTCATAACATTGGTTTTTGCTTTTACCATCTTCAGCAGTACGCCCAGGCTGCCAAGCACCTTACCCAAAGCCTGCAGCTGCACCGCGCCATGGGGAATGCCCAAAGCCAGGCAAGGGATTTGTACCTGCTTGGAGCAATCCATCAGGCACAAGGGGATTTTGCAAAGGCCGCGCAGCACTACCGGCAGGGGATTGAGATTGCCGAGAAGATTGGCACAAACCGCAACCTGTGCGACTTGCACCGATCACTTTCCGAACTGCTACAACAACGCCGCAGATATGCCGAAGCGTTGTGGCATCACCAGGAATACCACCGAATTTTCACCACGGTATTTAGCGAAGAAAGCCAGCGGAGCTTAAGCCAGCTAACGTTGCAGCAACAACTGGAACACCAGCGGCACGAGGCCGAAATGCTACGGCTGAAGAATGAGCAGTTAGAGATGATGATGCGCCACCGCGAATCGGAACTTTCGGGAATGGCATTGCAGCTGGTGCAGAAAAATGAACTAATCATGTGGTTCAAGCAGGAGGTGCGGACAATCCTGCAGCAGACACGGGCCAACGTGCGGGGGCTGGGGGAAACATTGCTGGGCGAGATTGACCGCCGCACCCACGACGAACGGCAATGGGAGATGTTCGAGCGGAAGCTGGCCGAAACGCAGCACGATTTTACGCGGAGCCTTGCCCGCCGTTTCCCATCGCTGACACCAACCGAGCTTCGCGTTTGCTCGCTGCTGAAAATCAATCTTTCCAGCAAAGAAGTTGCCAGCATCCTGAACGTTACCGAGGAAGCAATCGCCGCGCACCGCAACCACATCCGCAAAAAACTTGGGGTTGCCGAAACCGAAGACCTGCCCCTGGTCCTGCAAAAATTCGACCAGCAGGAGGCCCAACAATCGGCACAGATTGGCGATCCCGAAACCGCCAAACGGCTTGCCGAGCTTCACCCAATGCTTACCACAATGGAGGTAAAGGTCTGCGTTTTGCTGCGGCAAAATCTTTCCACAAAGGAGATTGCGGACCTGCTGCACTGCTCCGAACGAACCATTGAAAACCACCGCTACCGCATCCGCCGCAAACTTGGGCTTGGGGCCGATGTGAACCTGACCACGGTATTGGCAGCCATCTAAGCCACGCAAACCTCACCTCAATCTCACTCCCCGCCCGCCGCTCTCTCTGAGTACAATTCTCCCCCCAATTGAGTACCGCCACCGGCTTGCTACTCCCCTATGTTTGTTGCCGTAAGAAGAACGCACGGCAATGCAACCACAGGATAACGATCTGACCCGGCTGGCACAGCAACTTCTGCATCATGCCGAGGAACGCACCAAGCTGCGCCGCTACGTCATGGATGCCGTGCTGCAGGCCGCGCAACGCATCAACCAGATTGAGGAAGAAGCCAACAACAACCTTGCACAGCTGAACCAAAGCGAACCCGCCGTCACCCAGTTGCAGCAATCGCTGATGGAGTTGCACCGCGAGTTCCTGGAGACCTTGCGCGCCGTTGCCCCCGAAATGGACGAACAAGAATTGCGCCTTCAGCTTATGCGAAGCATTGGCCTAAGCGACCAGCAAATCGCACTGCTGACCGGAAAGGTGGGAAGTGGATAAGCCACGGCCTTTCCCCAAATAGCCGAACATCAATCACTGACCGAGAACCAATAAAAAAACCTTTGCAACCAAAGGGAGGGAATTGCCATGTCTTTCGCAAACCAACGTCCAACGCAGCAACGCTCTTCGATCCTGAAGAGCTCACTTGTGAAGAGTTCGCTGGCAGCAGGGATTCTTCTGCTGATTGTTTCGGCACACGCGATTGCGCAAACGCCAACCACTATCAGCTACCAGGGATTGCTCACCAACGCTGGCGGGGCCGCGCTCCCCGATGGCCAATACTCCATGGTCTTCCAGCTGTATTCCACCAACACCGGCGGAGTGTCGGTGTGGCAGGAAACCCAAACCGTCACCCTTTCCAAAGGGTTGTTCAACGTCTATCTCGGGTCGGTAACTCCGTTTGCCACGGCCAATCTTCAGTTCAACCAGCAGCTTTATCTGGGGGTGACGATCAACAATGGGACCGAGCTGCCACGAACCCAGCTGGCAAAAGTCCCCTTCGCCTTCCACGCCGATAACGCCGCCACTGCCAGCCTGGCAACCACCGTCGTTGATGGCGCGATCACCGTCACCAAACTTGCCGATGGCGCCGTCACCGCTCCCAAAATTGCCATCGGAGCCATCACCACCGATAAAATCGCCGCCGGCGCAATCAGCAGCTCCAACCTTGCTGATGGATCCATCACCCTCAACAAAATCAGCAACGCCGGCGCCGCCAATGGACAGACCATCATCAACAACAACGGCAAACTTGAATGGGGCAACCCCGCCGGTGGAACCAACGATGGCGACATCACCGCCGTCACCGCCGGACCCGGGCTGCAAGGGGGCGGGTTCAGCGGACACGTCGCCCTTGAGGTTGCTCCGCGCGGCATCGTCAACAGCATGATTGCCGACAACGCCATTTCCACCAGCAAACTGGGCGACCGTGCGGTCACTCGCGACAAACTTGCCTTCAATTCCGTTGGCTGGAGCCAGTTGGATGACGATGCTGTGGATGGAAAGAAAATCTTAGATATGAGCATCGGACACCTGGACCTTGGCCTGACCGTGGTCCACACCGAGAACATCGCCGACCAAGCCGTCACCACTGGGAAGATCAGCAAACTGGGGGCGCAGAACGGGCAGGTGCTTTCGATGAAGAATGGGGCAATCGTCTGGGATTTCCCAACGCTTGGGAACGTGGCGGGTGGAGATTTGACGGGGAGCTATCCGAACCCACAGATCGCCCCGGGAGCCGTCAACAGCGCGAAGATTGCCGACGGATCCATCAGCACTGCCGACATCGCCAACGGCGCGGTGAATAGCGCGAAGATTCTTGATGGAACAATCACCCTTGCCGACCTTGCGTTTGCAAGCCTTCCGCCAAGCGGACCTGCTGGTGGGGACCTGACCGGAACGTATCCGGCTCCAACCGTAGCGGCCAACGCAATCACCAGCGCGAAGATTGCCGACGGCGCGGTTGCCAACGCGGACCTTGCCGACGATGCCGTCACCGCCAGCAAGATTGCGGCCAACGCCGTGAACGCCAGCGAGATTGGATCCGACGCAGTCGGGACCAGCGAGCTTGCGCCGAACGCCGTCACCACCGCAGAGATTCTGGACAACACGATCACCACCGCGGACCTTGCGTTCACGAGCCTTCCGCCGAACGGGCCGGCCGGGGGTGATCTCACTGGCAGCTATCCAAATCCAACCATCACCAACAACGCCGTCAACAGCGCGAAGATTCTGGACAACACCATCACCACCGCGGATCTTGCGTTCACGAGCCTGCCGCCGAACGGGCCGGCAGGGGGTGATCTCACCGGAAGCTATCCAAACCCAACCATCACCAACAACGCTGTCACCAGCGCGAAGATCGCCGACGGTGCTGTGGGAACTTCAGACCTTGCCGACAACTCCGTCACCAGCGCGAAGATCGCTGATGGATCCGTTGGAACTTCTGACCTTGCTGACAACTCTGTGACGAGCGCGAAGATCGCTGACGGTGCCGTTGGAACTTCCGACCTTGCTGACAACTCCGTGACCAGCGCGAAGATTCTGGACGGAACCATCACCGCTGCGGACATTGCCGCCGGGGTGATCCCAACAACTCTTCCACCAAGCGGGCCGGCTGGCGGTGATCTTACTGGTAGCTATCCCAACCCAACCATCACCAACAATGCCGTCACCAGCGCGAAGATTCTGGACAACACCATCACCACGGCGGACCTTGCCTTCACGAGCCTGCCGCCAAACGGGCCGGCCGGGGGTGATCTCACCGGCAGTTATCCAAATCCAACCATCACCAACAACGCTGTCACCAGCGCGAAGATCGCCGACGGTGCCGTTGGAACTTCAGACCTTGCCGACAACTCCGTGACCAGCGCGAAGATTCTGGACGGAACCATCACCGCTGCGGACATTGCCGCCGGGGTGATCCCAACAACTCTTCCACCAAGCGGGCCAGCCGGAGGCGATCTCACTGGCAGCTATCCAAATCCAACCATCACCAACAACGCCGTCACCAGCGCGAAGATTCTGGACAACACCATCACCACGGCGGACCTTGCCTTCACGAGCCTTCCGCCAAACGGGCCGGCCGGGGGTGATCTTACTGGCAGTTATCCAAACCCAACCATCACCAACAACGCCGTCACCAGCGCGAAGATCGCTGACGGTGCTGTGGGAACTTCCGACCTTGCCGACAACTCCGTGACCAGTGCGAAGATTCTGGATGGTGCCGTTGGAACTTCAGACCTTGCTGACAACTCTGTGACGAGCGCGAAGATTCTGGACAACACGATCACCACCGCGGACATTGCGTTCACAAGCCTGCCGCCGAACGGGCCGGCAGGGGGTGATCTTACTGGCAGCTATCCGAGCCCAACCATCACCAACAACGCCGTCACCAGCGCGAAAATCGCTGATGGCGAGGTGGGGAATGCGGACCTTGCTAACCTTGCTGTTTCATCGGGAAAGATGATCGGCACCGGCTCGACTGCGGGTGATGTTTTAACCAGCACCGGCCCGGCAACCGCCCCAACGTGGCAGCCGCTTGGCGCAACCTTCTGGCGCACCGACGGCAACAGCACGATTGTTGACGGAACCAACTTCATGGGGACCACCAACAACGTGGCGGTGGATTTCCGGGTGAACAACCAGCGCGCATTGCGGCTTCAGCCAAACGCCACCAGCCCGAACATCATTGGCGGGTTTAGCGGGAACGGCGTTACTACTGGTGTGGTAGGTGGGGTTATTGCTGGCGGCGGGGCTAGTGGTGCTGTGAACAGCATAACAGATGACTATGGTGTGGTGGGTGGTGGTCGTAACAACCGTGCGGGGAATAATGCAGGCACAACATCAGATCGCCCGTATGCGACCGTAAGTGGGGGGCAAGGGAACACCGCATCGGCATATGCGATGGTGGGTGGAGGGTTAGGCAATACTGCAGAATATGGCTCAGTGGTGGGTGGAGGCATTTACAACGGTGCAACGAACGTGTATGCAGTGGTGGGTGGAGGAGTTGAGGACAGCGCATTAGGAAGGTGGTCAGTGGTGGGTGGAGGGGAAAACAACAAGGCATTGAGTGACTATTCAACAGTTGGCGGAGGATCCGGCAATGACGCATTGGGGGAGTCTTCAACAATTGCGGGAGGGAGCACCAATGAGACATCGGGGATGTATACAACAATTGGTGGAGGGATCACCAATAGCGCATTGGCGCTATATGCAACAATCGCTGGAGGACAGGACAACGAGGCATTGGGGGAGTCTTCAACAGTTGGCGGAGGATCCGGCAATAGGGCATCGGAGCGGGCTTCAACAGTTGGCGGAGGATCCGGCAATAGGGCATTGATGGAATTTGCAACAGCCAGTGGCGGATTTTCAAACTTTGCATCGGAGGATTTTTCAACGGTGGGCGGAGGACGAAGCAATGAGGCTACAGAAGATTATGCAACAATCGCTGGAGGATGGGACAACACTGCATCGGGATCAAATAGCTTTATCGGTGGCGGGCTATCGAACACCGCCAGTGGAGAGTTGGCAACGGTTGGCGGCGGGCAGAACAACACCGCCAGCGGAGATTTGGCGACTGTTGGCGGCGGCGATGGGAATCTGGCATCGGGGAACCGCTCGGTTGTTGGCGGCGGGCAGAACAACAAAGCTCGGTACACATATTCTGGGGTGTTCACCGGCAACAACAACAACGTTAGCACTGGGCAAATGGCGGCCATTATGGGCGGGCAGAACAACAGCATCACCGGGGCGCATCAAGGATTTATTGGCGGCGGGGAAAGCAACGTTGTCGGCAATGGCGTAATCGGCGTTGCTAGCAACTCGGCAATCCTTGCGGGCAATGCGAATAGCATCACCGCAGGCCACTCAGTGATTGGCGCAGGCTCGGGAAACCGCATTGCTGGGTCGTCGGGAAGTAGCGGCATTGTTAGCGGGCAGAACAACGCCATCACTGCTACCTCGGCCGCATTTATTGGCGCAGGCATCAGCGATACCATCTCGGGCGATGAAGCAGGAATCGTTGCTGGAAGCAAGAACAAGGCGTATGGGCTTGCCGCCTTTATTGGCGCGGGCCAAGAGAACAATGCCGACCGCCGATCCTTTGTTGGTGCTGGCTTCCACAATCAAGTGAATGGCGAGTCCAATGCCATTGTTTCCGGCAGGAATAACATCATCATCGGGACATCAATCTCCCCCCATTATAACTTCATCGGCGCTGGCGATGGGGACACCATATCCAACAACAACTACAGCGTGATTGGGGGCGGGTTAGGCAACAGGGTGGATAAGGACCTCTCTGCAATTGTTGGCGGGCAAAGCAATCGCGTTACTGGCGGGAAGCAGGGGTTTATCGGCGGCGGCTCCGCAAACTCCATCACCGGAACAATCAGCCATTACAGCAGCGCAGTGGTTGGTGGCGATAGCAATCGCGCCGATGGAATAGAAAATGGAGTTGTTACCGGGCTGGGGAATTTTGCCGGGGGCACGCGCTCGGTGGTTGGGGGCGGTTACCACAACAGCACAGCCGGCACCACCGACAACGGAATCCTTGGCGGCAACGCCAACACGATTGATGTTGGAGGGCAGGAAAGCAGCATTGGCGGCGGGCTGGGGAATATCATCACCGGACGCGGTTCCGCAATTCCTGGCGGCACGCGGCTGAAGCTGTCAAGCCGCAGCTTCGGCTTCAGCGGGCGCGATGCCGGGGCAGCGGGGACCGTGGACCTAAGCGCAACAACCAACATCGCCGCATTCAACGACGTGAACCTGTGGGTTGGGAACACCGATGGAGCAGCAAAGGAGTTGCGGTTGTACGAAAACAACAGCAGCCTAACCTACGGCGGCGCAAACTACGCCGCGCTGAAAGCCGCAGCCACCATGGCAGCCAACACCACCTACACCCTTCCCAATGCTGCGCCAACATCGAATGGGCAGATGTTAGTTAGCACCACTGGCGGCACGATGTCGTGGGGAATAAAACTGACAAAGGCGACCGTGACGGTGGACGTTGGCTCGGTGGGCGCGGGCGCAAGCCTAACCCAGACCTTTACCGTTACCGGCGCGGCAACCGGGGCGATTGCCGCAATCTCGCCAGCCAGCGCGCTTCCCGATGGCTTGATTATCAGCTACGTCCGCGTTTCGGCGGCGAACACCGTCGAGCTGAAATTCTTCAACGCCACCGCATCGGCCATTGACCCGGCCTCGATGGATTGGAATATCATCGTGGCCGAGTAATCCGACGCAGCAACTCCAAAGCCTTCCCGAAATCACAGGGTAGATAACGGAAGAGAAGAGCCGGCCAATGGTCGGCTCTTCTCATTACCAATCATCTGATTGCCAATCATCATCATTTCCCGCCTTCGCGCAGTTTTTTTGGCGCATTCTCCACTCCTCGTAAGACACGTAAGACCTTCCCCGCCGATTCGTAAGACCGTTCCGATACTTTGATTCCAAGCCTGTTGGCGGCTTGGTTGCCAACGGGCTTGGAGGAAATCAACTACTCATAATCCGCTTACTGACAAGAGCTTATGAACAACCATCATCGGAGTGCGGCGCTGGCAGTGGGAGTGCTGCTGGCGGTTAGCATGGCAACCGCGCAACCACCGTTAGAGGTGGAACGCGAGTTCAACATCTTCACTTCGCAAAGCGCGGCTGGATACTTCAAGCCGGTGCTGACAACGTTGCAGGAAGGTTTCGCATCGAACATCTACCACCGCGCCAGCTATGCTCCGCAATGGAGCATCGGGCTGGACATCAGCAGCCCGTGGATGGTGATACCGGAATCGCACAAAACTTTTTCGGCCCAGCTTCCCGATTGCTACGCGGACCCAACAGCCGCGCAAACCGCCGAGCTGCGGAGCGGCACGCTGACCCGCGGAATCAGCGGCGCAGTGCGGCAACCGACCTACTACGGAAGCATTGCAACCCCAGCGTTTAGCGTCCCGCAAGGAACCGGCGAATCCGATTTCTGCAGAACCGTCGGCTTTGCCGAAGGGCACGACATCGGCATCATGCCCAGCCTGCCAAACATCCAACTGATTGTTGGCGCGCCCACCCGTACCGAGCTTCGCATCCGCGCCGTCCCAATCCCCGAACGGGAACGCTCCATCCTCTACCTCGGCTTCGGAATTGCACAACAATTCGACCATTGGATGAACATTTTCGGCGACGACAAAACCATGGCCCTGGCCGCAAGTGCCTCGCTCCATCTGTTTGATTGGAGTTCCACCGCCAGCGCCACCGGGGTCACGGCGGGGATTCATTACAGCAAGTCGTGGGAAGGCGGTTTCACGGTGATGGGGGGAACGCAGTTCGAGACGATCAGCGGGGATTTCGCCGCCGTGCGCGAGCCGCTGGACCCATCCGACGCGCAAGTGAGTGCCTACGAAGAAATCCGCCGCAACGCCCCAATCACCATGCCGTTCGAATCGCTGAACTCCTTCCGCCTTGTGGCCGGGGGAAGCTACCGCGCCGGCATTGCCGATTTCCATCTGGACATGGCCGTTGCAGCGCAGCCGGTGCTTTCCGGTGGGATCACGATTTGGCTGGCACAGTGGGGGCTTGAGAGCGCCGCACCGTTGGACCCATCCACCATCAAACCATAACCACGGAGCCAACCATGAAAACGATCATTGTTCGCGGCGTTGCAATGGCCGCAATCGCCGTTGCTGCGATTACTTCCATCATTGGCTTCAGCGGGTGCGATTCGTTGAGTTCGCTAGACACCTTCACCATGCAGCTGCCGATTAATATGGAGTTCAGCTGGCGCAACCGCCAGGCCCCCGACACCACCACCGACTTCGTCAACCTGCTGGATTACTCCGTCTATCGCGACAACATGGAGGATATCCAAAGCGCGAAGCTCTATCAGGTGGGATATTGGGTGGATACGCTGGTGGGAAGCCCTTCGATTGAGGATGCGGAGTTCGCGTTCGTGGAGTTCTACCTGCGGTTCGAGGGGGAGCAGCAGCAGCACCTGCTGGGGCGGTATGAGAACGTTGTGGTGAAGGAATACTACAAGCGGCCGCATATCATCACCGTGCCGGAGGAGGTGGCCTTGCTGATCTCCGAAGCCGTCAAAACCAAGCCACGGTTTGATGTTATCCAGCGG
Source organism: Chlorobiota bacterium (assembly GCA_016710285.1). Lineage (NCBI taxonomy): Bacteria > Pseudomonadati > Chlorobiota > Chlorobiota bacterium. The sequence continues at coordinate 1,066,680 of JADJXR010000001.1, forward strand.
TACAGCCTTCCCAAAAGTGGGACCGGCTTCTTCCCACGAATCGAAGCGCGGGTAGATCTGGCGATTCGGCTGGAGGTGAAGTTGTAAGAAGCCAGCGAACTTCCTGCAAGAAGCAACCGGCACAGAAACAATCAGGGTGGAGGGAATGATCGGATCATTCCCTCCACCCTGATCTCATTATGCCCCGGCCTTACTCCCCGGCTGCGTCCGCCACCGCTTTCCCTTTCCGCCGCCGGTGCTTCACGAACTCAATAATTGGGGGGAGGATGGAAAGGAAGATCACAATCCCAATCACGAAATGGAGATAGCGGTCAATATTTGGCACAAGGCGGCCCAAGTAAAACCCCAGCAGCGTGGTGGAAAGGATCCAAAGAATCCCGCCGCCGATGTTGTACAGCCCGAACGTGCGGTACGGCATCTGGGCCATGCCGGCCACCACCGGCGCAAACGTGCGGATGATGGGGATGTACCGCGCCAGCACAATCGTCTTCCCCCCGTGCTTCTGGTAGAACTCCTGCGTTTTCACCAAATGCTCCTTCTTGAAGAACCTGCTGTTTGGGCGGTTCATCAGCCGCCGCCCCCCCCGAAGCCCAATGTTGTACCCCACCGCATCGCCAATGATTGCGGCCGGGATCAGCAAGCCAATAAGGTAGAAGATGTTCAGGTCCCCACTGCTGGCCAGCAACCCAGCCACCACCAGAAGCGAATCGCCCGGGAGGAAGAAGCCAACCAGCAAACCGGTTTCGGAGAAAATGATGATGAACAGCACCACGTAGGCCACCACTTCGCCGGCGCGCACAAACTCGCGCAATCCCTCGGCCGTGGTGAACGTGTGGAGAAAATCAGTGAGTATTTCCATTTGGGATCGGTTGTCGGGAATTGGGTTTTAGTTATCGGTTATTGAATCGCGGCTGGTGCGCAGCGGCGGTTCCCTACTTCTTTTTTCTTACCACCACTTTTTCTGGGTGTTCCGCAATGAAGTTTTCCCAGTTGCGCCCGCCGCGTTGTGGGCGCAGTGCGCGGGTGCTGTGGCAGATTGCTGTGGCAAGCGCGTCGGTGGCATCCAGCAGGTGCTCGTTCCGGTCCATCTTCAGCATCGCCATCACCATGTACTCCACTTGCTCCTTCGTTGCACGGCCGCTGCCGGTCACCGCTTGCTTGATTTCGAGCGGGGCGTATTCCGCGGTTGGTATCTGGCGCAGCACCGCCGCAAGGATTGCCACCCCACGGGCGTGGCCCAGTTTCAGGGTGGATTGAACATTTTTGGAATAGAATGCCGACTCAATCGCGAACTCATCCGGCGCGGTGGACTCGATCACACGCTCCAATCCGGTGTAGATTTTTTCCAACCTTCGCGGAAGCGTGTCCGATGCATGCATTCGGATAATGCCGTAGTCCACAAGGCTCAGCCGGCCATTCTCATGGTCAATCACGCCGTAGCCGGTGATGAGTGTTCCAGGATCAACGCCAAGAATTCGCATGGTGAGTTGGGGCAATATATCCACGGTTGTTGGTCTGAACCTGCGTCAAATGATTCCCTTACCCGGCCTTCTCCTGCGGCTCCGTTACCGGCTTCGGCTCTTCGGCTGCGGGTTCCTTCCCTTTCTTCTCCTCATCGCTCCCCTTCGTTTTTTTCAGCAGGCGTTTTACGTCGAAGGTTTGCGCCAGCGTGCGGTGGCGCGGCGGCGTGATCGCCATATCCTCGTTTTGGGGCGTTGGGTTCAGCAGTGGGATCCGCACAACGAAGGTGCTTCCTTGCCCCGGCTCGCTCTCCACACGGATATCCCCATCGTGGGCCTGGACGGTCCATTGCACGATTGAGAGCCCCAGCCCAACCCCACCCATCTCGCGGCTGCGGGCTTTATCCACGCGGTAAAATCGGTCGAAGATTTTTTTCTGATGCTCGCCGCTGATTCCAATTCCGGTGTCGCGGACGCGGACCTCGGCAACGTTTTTATCACGGTGAACGGTCAGGGAGATCATCCCCCCTTCGGGGGTGTATTTCACGGCGTTATCCACCAGGTTCAGGAACATCTGGTAGAGCTTTGCGCGGTCCGCCTCGATCGTCAAATCCTCGTTGGCGCGGAAGGTGATGTAGATATCTTTTTGCCCCCCCAAGATGCTGGCTGCGTCGGCAAGGTCGGCAAGCATTTCGGTAAGATTGGTTGGCTCGCCATGGAGCGACAATCTTCCGCCATCGGCCCGCGACAGCAGCAGCAGCGACTCCACCACGCGCGACAACCGCAGCACTTCCTGCAAGGCACTAGAGATCACGTCCTGGTACTCCGCCGGGGTTTTCCGCGAGCGCAAGGCCAGCTCCATTTCGCCGGTCAGGATCGTCAGCGGCGTGCGAAGCTCGTGCGAGGCATCGGCGCTGAACTGCTTGGCACGCTCGAAGGAGCTTTCCAAGCGGGAGATCATGTCGTTCAGGGTGTCGCTCAGCCGCGCGATTTCATCGTTCGTGTTCGGGACCGGAAGCCGCCGCGAAAGGTTCGACGCGGTGATCTCCTTTGCCGTGCGGGTGATTGCGTCCACCGGGCGAAGCGATGTTTTGGCCAGGAAAAATCCGCCAACAATGGAAAGCACCAACATCACCGGCGTAAGCAGCAGCAGCGTGCTGAACAATTGCTCCAAAATGGATTGGACCTCGTTGCGCGGATAGCCAACAACGATAATTGCCGAGCGGGTTCGGGCAACGGCAATGCGGATCGGCTGCGGGCCGCTGGTGGTGTCCAGCACCGCTTGGTAGATGGTGGTGTACCGGGGAATCGTATCCACCGCCAGCCGCAAAAAATCTTGCTCGATGTGGAACGAATCGGCTCCAAGATTTTTGGAACGGAAGACGATCGTCCCGGCGGTATCCATCACCTGGATAAGGGAGTTGCGCGGGTTCAGAACGATATGCTCGTAAATCTCCGTCCAAACAATTTTTTCGGCTTCGGCAGTGGCTGGCGGCAGGGGCTTCGGGGTGGCGGCGCGGCGCAGCGAATCTTGGCGAAGCGAGTCGCCATCGCGAAGGAACTCCAGGGCATCCTTTGCGGTGTCGTTGGAGCGTTCTTTTATGCTGGCGGCGCTGCTCTTCTTCTCCTTCTGGTCCTTTTCCCCCTGGGTCCGGATCATCAACACAATGGAGTTGATCATCCGCTCCAGCGAAAGGTCCAGGCTGGTGCGAAGCTCGGTGGAGATGGAGGTGTAGATCAGCGTGCCGAAGATGCCGATCGAGAGGGCCATCACCAGCCCGAACCATAGCGTAAGGCGGCCACGCAGCGAAAGGCTCAACGTTCATCCTCCTGGGGTTCATTCCCCTCCGATTCGGCTTCCCGCATGATATACCCAACCCCACGGATGGAGCGAATCAGCCGCGGCTGGTCCGGCGGGTCCACTTTGTGGCGCAAGCGGTTGACGTACACATCCACCAAGTTGGAGTCGGTGGCGAAGTTGTAATTCCAGACGTGCTGGGTGATGACCGAGCGGCTAAGAACCCGGTTGGAGTTCCGCATCAGGTATTCCAGCAGGTCGTACTCGCGCGAGGTAAGGTCAATGTCGGTGTTCCCCCGCTTGGCTTTGTGGGTGATGGTGTCCAGCACCAAATCGCCAACTTTTAGCTGCGTGGTTTTCTCCACGCTGACGCTTCGGCGCAGAAGCGAGCGGATGCGCGCGGTCAGTTCCTCGAAGTGGAACGGCTTGGCCAAATAATCGTCGGCGCCGGCATCCAGGCCAACGATCTTATCTTGTGTGGTCCCTTTTGCCGTCAGGATCAGCACCGGCGTGTTGATCCCCCGCCCGCGAAGCTCGCGCAGCAAGGAGATGCCATCACGTTTTGGCAGCATCAGGTCCAGGATCATGCCGTCGTACTCCCCCGCCAACGCTTTCTCCAGCCCCTGGTCGCCGTCGTAGGCAACCTCCACCTCGTAGTTTTCCTCACGCAATCCCTGCATGACGAAGTTGGCAACCTTCTTTTCGTCTTCGATTACCAGAATTCTCATAGTGGTTCGGAAGATACTGTGAACAACCAGCGGGCCATCGCACTCTGTGATCCTTGATCCCCGCTGTGCCGCGCTGATGTCCGCCAAAATACGCAACCAAGTGCCGATGGTAGCATCGGTGTGTGACGGCGGCGGGATGCGCCCAAACGGCTGTTGGCCGCGCAATCCTCTTCTTCCTATCTTACCGCCCCTTTCAACTCTTCAGGTACACAATCAACAGGTTTACGTTATGAGGCAACTGCACCGCTGGCATCTGCTGTTCCTTTCTGGACTGCTTTGCTGTTTTGCAACCACAACCCGCACGCAATCGCAGGTGCGAACAATAGAGCTGCGGGAGATGGTCCGATCGGCCGAAACGATTTTTGCCGGGCGCGTTACCGAGGTTCGCGGCGCGCTGGACGAACGGGGCGACATCGTCACCTACACCACTTTCAGCGTTGAGAACAACGTGATGAAGGCTGGCTCGATGACCATCACCATCAAGCAGTTTGGCGGGCGGTGGAACGGGCGCACCATGCTGATTCCCCACGCACGCTATTTCCAAAAAGGGGAGCGGGTGATGGTGATGCTTTACCCGGTCAGCGATTTGGGATTTACCAGCCCCGTTGGATTGTCGCAAGCGGCCTGGACCGTAAGCAATGGGATGGTGACGGGAATCACCGCCGCCAGCCTGAAGCAGATTCCGGCATTGCTGAAAAAACATGGCATTGCCCCACCCACCACATCCACCATCTCGATGCCAATTGCCACCTTCAGCGCGTTGGTGCGCGATATTCAAAAGGGGGGCCAGTAAGATGCGATTCTTCTGCAAAGAACCTCTGGGCCAGGCAAGTTCTTCCCTTCGTTCGGGGCTTGCCATTGTTTTCCTGCTGATGGTGTCGGTTGGGGAAGCGGTGGCGGGGGGACCGTTGGGGGCCACGGGAACCACGCCGAACACCTATCCCGCAACGGCAATGCCGCTCATCTACAAAACCGATTTGGGAACGCTGGGAAGGTTCACCAACGTCGTCGGGAAATCCATTGCGGACTATGCGTTCCAGCAGTGGGACAACGTTACCACCGCCTCGCTCACCATCATCAACGGCGGAACGCTGGCGAACAACGTCACTTCGGCAACCGACCCCTACATCTCCGGTGTTGGCCAGTTCAACGACGGCATCAACCCCGTGGTGTTCGATAACGACGGCTCGATCACCGATTCCCGAATCGGCGTTGGCGCAAAGAACACGGTGTACGGTTTTGCTGCTTCGGTTGGAATTGGAACCGATCTGTACGAAGGCTTCGTGATTATCAACGGCCACCTGAGCGGGACCGGATCGGCCGAGGATGAGGATCGTTTCAAGGCGGTTATCACCCACGAGGCCGGGCATTTTCTTGGAATGGCCCATTCCCAAAACGCCATGCACTCCGGCTACGCCACCATGTATCCCTCCATCGAGTCTCTGGACCAAAAAACGTTGGAGCCGGATGACCGCGCCGCTATCTCACTTCTCTATCCAACTCCCGACTATTTAGCCAGCGTCGGCTTTATTTCCGGAGCCGTGCGGACCGGGGGGAATGAAAAAGTGAGCGGCGTGTGTGTGATTGCCGTGGACACCGCAACCGGGGATGCCTACAGCACCATTGTTGACTACTACTCCGGCGGGCATCCGGCGTTCCAGAATCCCCCCGCGGCCAACGGGACCTTCACCATCTCAGGGTTGCCGCCGGGATATTATGCCGTGCGGGTGGAGCCGTTGTTGGAGGTCTTCACCAAAGGTTCCGCCATTGCCAGCTATCCCACGCCGATCAACACAAACACCGCGATTGAGTGGTACAACAGCACGGGGGAATCGGCCGATCTTCTGTTGGATAATTGGAATGACTTCACCCCCGTCAGGGTGCGGGCCGGCGACACCACGAAGAACGTTGCAATCTTCACCAATCAATCGGCACTAACCACCGAGGTGACGCACCATCAGGGAGGATTGGGAAGTTACTTGGAGCTTCCGGTCCCGGGAGCCAATATCACCAGCTACGCCAACCGTTTCACCGCCCCCACAAACGGATCGTTGGTGGGGATGAAACTCCTGTTCCTTTCCCCATCGGTCACGCCGGTTGGCGGGTCCTTCACCGTGACGGTCTATTCCAACAAGGCGGGAAGTTTGGCGGGGATTCCGAACAACGTGCTGGGCACGGTGACGATCCCGTACAAGTATCTGATGGGCAATCAAGAAAATGAGATTTGGCTGCGGGGGATTGGCGCGCCGGTCAACTTCAACGCTGGCGAGGAATTCCACATTGCCGTTACCAACAGCTTGGGAACGTTGGTGATCCCCACCGACGACGGCAGCAACACGCAAAACCGAAGCAGCTACAAAACCATAAGCGGCTGGAAAAATTTCCCCGATGGAGTTCCCGGCGGCACGGGCGTGACAATCTGGATGACCGCTGTTTATACCACCGTCACCGCTGGGTCCCCGCAGGCGGCGTTGAACGCTTCGCCAAACCCCGTCAACTTTGGGACCACCCGCCCGAACAAACCGGTGGAGCAATCGCTGACGATCAGCAACCCAGGGACCGCAACGCTGAACGTGACATCGGCAACCATCAGCGGGGTGAATCAATCGGAGTTCAGCATTGTGGGGGGGGGCGCGCCATTCAGCGTCAACAAAGGGGAAAGCCACCAACTTACCCTGCGGTTCAATCCAACAACCAACGGAAGCAGCCGCTCGGCAATGCTGACGCTGGCAAGCAACGCGCCAGGCTCGCCACTTGGGATTCAGCTGAACGGAAGCGCGGGCTTGGCGGTGGCGCAGGAGGCATTATCGGTGATTGATCTGAAAGAGCGGAGGGTTGGCGCAACAGCGATGGTAGATACCGTGGTCCTGCAGAACACCGGCAACGACACCTTGCGGATCAGCGAAATCGCCACCACCGGAGCCGATTCCGCGCGGCTGCGGTACTTCGGCGCGAAAAGCGTGCTGGTTGCCCCGGGGACCACGCTGAAATTGCGGGTGAGATTTGACCCACAGGAGCGGCGGCGATATTCTTCCACCATCCGGCTAACCCACGACGACACCACAGGCTTCAGCGAGTTCGCGGTGTTTGGGACCGGGGTGGCCGGAATCGCCAGTGCCGAACGCGACACGTTAATCTTCCCCCGAACAGCGGTGCAATCTTCCTACGACTCGGCCTACTCCATCACCAACACCGGGGATTATCCGTTGACGATCACCGCGCTGGGCCTGAACGGGGCCGACAAATCGGCGTTTGCGATCATCACCCAGCCAACCATCCCGCTGACGTTGCAGCCGGGCCAGACGCTTTCCGTTCCGATTCGCTACACCCCCGATGCGGACCGCCGCCACATCGCGCAGCTTCGGCTATCCCACAACGGCCTTGCTTCGCCAACTGACTTCACGGTGATTGGCTACGGGCCAACGGTGAGCGGGGTCCATGATGGGACAATTGGAGATGGAACAATCGGAACCGAAATCGCTACCGGCGGGACCATTCTGCGGCTGCTTCCCGTCTCGGGAAATCCGGTGCGCGAGGCCATCAACGTGCGGGTTAGCATCCGCGGGGCCGGGACCGCTACGGGGCAACTCAGCCTTGTTGATCTGTCGGGCAAAACGATGCTCCACCCAATCCCTTTCTCCTTTGCCGGAGCGGGGACCGAGCGGATTGAGCAGCTGCGAATCGGGCTGGATGGAGTTCCCTCCGGAGCCTACCAATTGCTGCTGCGAACATCACACGGAGCAGCGGCCCAGCGGGTAGTGGTGGCGCGGTAGCCGCCCCGACCTCAGTTACGGGATTGCCGCCTCCTCCAATTCTGGCAGAGGTGGTGTGAGGTTGAGTGAGAAAACCATCAACAGCACCAACCCTTTTCCCCCCAGCATTGGGGGGACGCTTCGTCGCTTGCGGCGAAGCAGGGGGGCGCGACGGCAACGCATGCGGGGGCTTCGATGGATAACAGAAAACACCGCCCGTTCCGCCGCTCCCCCGAACCCACCCCACCCTGTCGGGCACCCCTCCGATGGAGGGGAACGATTCGGGAGGGTTGGGTGGGATTGAGACGGGAAATGATGGAGCCATCCCGCCCCCTTCCCCACGCCGGCAATCCTACTTTGGTGAACTCCAATGGAACTGCAAACCGCTCACCTTCTGCTTCGCCCTTATTCCGTGGCGGACATTGCGCCGCTGCATCGGCTTTGGACGAACGAGGGGGTGCGGCGGTATCTGTGGGATGGCGCGGTTGTTCCGCTGGAACGTGCTGCCCAGGTTGTACGCAGCAGCATTGAAGAATGGGAGATTTACGGTTTTGGGCAGTGGTGCGTGTGCGATTGCCACAGCGGGGAGCTTATCGGGTTTTGCGGTTTCCGCCGCGATGAACCTGGGATGCCGCCGGAACTGATCTACGGACTTCATCCCGACTGGTGGGGGCGTGGCCTTGCTACCGAATCGGCCCGGGCCGCGCTGGCGTTCGGATTCCAGCAAAAAAATTTCAGCGCGGTGTGGGCCATCACGGACCCGCCGAACGTGAAGTCCGTTGCGGTGCTGCGGCGGCTTGGCATGGCGTTTCAGCGCCGCGGCCTGCTGCATGGCCTGGAGACGTTGTTCTACCGATTAACGAAAGCGGAGTGGGAGCGGGAAAACGCCCGCTCCCTTCCATCCCCCCCGCCTACCGATACTCAATAAATCCCTTGTTGATGGACTTGATGCTCCGCCCGGTGCGGCGGAACACACCGATTCCATTGCGCGAGCCTTCTTTGTTCGTGTTCCCTTCAATCGTCACCAGCATCCCTCCGTGCACGCTTTCCACCAACCCTGTGTGCCCAAGCCCTCCGCCGTGGCTGATGATAAAAATCATCCCGGGCTTTACCAGCCCCGGGTTGTCGGCGGCTTCCTTCGTGGTGATGCAGCGGGTGCCGGCGGCGCGGGCGGCGTTCCAGTGGGCCATCACTCCTGCGGTTTTCACCAACGGGTTGTTCTTCTTCAGTTGTTCGGCGGCTTGTTGGTAGCACCAATAGACAAACGCCATGCACCAAAAATATCCCGGCCCCAAGCCCACGCTGGCCAAGTAGGCATTCACCTCGGGACCTTTGTTGGACCCAAGCGGATTTTCCAAAACCCCAAGTTGGCTTTTGGCGGCGGCAATTGCTGCGGTGGCAAGGGGTGATTTGTTGGTTTCCACCACCGGCACTTTTTCCTGGCCGAACAACGCTGCCCACGTCACCGCCCCAACCTCACCATCGGCCACCAGTGGGTTTCCGTTTTGGTCGGTGAATCGGGTTTGGAACAGCTTCACGGCCGCCAACGTTTTGGGGCCGAAATCGCCATCCACTTCCAGCGGGCCGCAGCCGCGGGCGTTCAGCTCTTTCTGGATTGCGCGGACGATCTTTCCATCCTTCTCCCCTTTCTTGATAACACGTTTTGGATAGTTCATGGTGATACCCTCACGACAGACAATTAGGTTAAAAAAACGGGTGCAGTGGGCCAGCCGCAACCTACGGTGGCAAAAAGGGACCGCCAAGAGTTGTGGAGATTTTTTCTTGAAGGTTTTGGGAGATTTTTCAGGAGAACTCCCGCTTATTGCTCAGTGAGTAGCCTGGCATCGGTCGCCCTGAAGGGGCAGGCTATCATAGCCCAGGGCAGCGCCCTGGGAATCCTCCCCCAAACATTCCACCGCCCTGAAGGGGCAACCTAAAGGGACAACCCCATTCATCCATCAATCGTGCAGAGACCGTGCCCATTGGAAATTCATACCCTCAACAACATCTCTAACCGGATCGAGGTCGCCCCTTCAGGGCTGGTGTTGCACGGGGTTGGTTCTTTTCCCAGGGCGATGCCCTGGGCTAGCATCGGTCGCCCTTTCAGGGCTGATGGTGGTTCTTATTGCTCGGTGAGTAGCTATGAAAAGAGTGCGATTTTTATAAAAAGGTGCAGATGGGTTCTTTCTTGCACCTCAGCTGGTCAATCTCACTATGCATTGAGATTATGCAACCCCTCATAAGCACTCAGCATTTCCCTAACTCTTCACCAAGCAATAATGCGCCACCGATGCTACCGATCATGCCAACTGATGCTGTGACTTTGCGGGAAACGATGCTATTCAGATTCTACCTTTGCCCGTAAGGTACAGGGACACCATCCGCAGATCTGCATCCTCAGATAGGCTTGGGAGTTTCCCATCTCAACAACAACTCAGCTTCGACGGTGATTTGCGATTCTGCGCTCCCATTGTGGGTAGTTGCATAAGGATCAGCTTCCTACCATTCTTGTAGCCTGTCCGGACAGGGCGAAAAGGGATGGTTCTGGCGTGCAAGAACCGCACTCATTTCCGCACAAAGCCAACCTGCCCATCATTTTATGAACTGCTCAACAACGTGGTGCGTTGCACCGCGCAGGATTCATCTTGCCCAAACCGTTTTCCTGTTTCTTCTTCTTGCTGCCTTCCAGCCACTGCTTGCTCAGCTGTATCCCACCCCCGCCCCGGCACCAATGGTGGATATTCATGGCCACATGGGGGTTGGAACTCTCCGCCCCGATTCTTCCTCCATCCTTGATGTTTTCTCCACCGCCAGTGGCTTCCTGTTGCCGCGCATGAACACCGCCCAGCGGGACCAAATCGCCGGCAATCGCCCGGCAAAAGGGCTGATGATTTACAACTCCCAGAACGACCGCTGCGAAATCAACATCGGCACCAAAGAACGCCCGCGCTGGGTCCCGTGCCAGATGGTTGACACCAGCGGAAGCCTGGTTATCACCGGCCCAGTTAGCCCCAACGGCGACCCCGGCGACCCTGGCGATCTGTTCGTCTCGCAAGGTCCCAACAATCCTCCAATTTGGCTTGAGCCTGAAGCTGCGGTTCCCGCGTGGTTTCTGCGTGGCAACGCGAACACCAACCCGGGCACCGGAACCGGACAGAACTTTATGGGAACCCGCGACGACCGCGACGTGGTGTTTGCCACCGGCGGGACCGAGCGGGGAAGATTCCTAAGCCCAACGAACGGCGGCGGATTTTCCATCACCGGACCATTTCGCCCCGGGGGGAACGCCGGGACCGCAGGAATGGCACTGGTCTCCTCCGGTTCAAGCGCGCCGCCAACGTGGCAGGTGGTTCCGTTCTTGCCGGTCGGCACGCGGAACTTCTCCACACTTTCGTGGGATAGCGTTGCGGGGGCGTGGGTGGAGAACACGAATCTTACCAGCAACCCCACCAACGGCAACACCGACGTCAACGGAAACTTGAACGTTGACGGGAACACCACGCTGAACGGAACCACCGTCTCCATCCCGAACGTTCCGAACGTCACCAGTGGGACTGAAGTGGTGATTACCGATGCTTCCGGGAACGTCCAAACCATCAACGTCAACAACCTTATCGGCAACGCTACGCTGACGCAAAACGCCATTTGGGTGGGCGATGCAAGCAACAATCCTGCGGAGCTTCTTTCAACAAATACGCAAGGTGCGGTGCTGGTGCAAAACGCCAGCGGCTCGCCAATCTGGACCGCGCCCGCGGCCTCGCCATTCTGGGCTTTGAACGGCAACAGCGGGACCAATCCGGCAAACAACTTTGTGGGAACCACCGATGCTTCGGACCTGGTGTTCCGCACCGCGAACACACCGCGAATGCGGCTTGGGCAGGGCGCGACCGACAACGTGGTCAGCATCTTCGGAACGCCCGATGCCGTTGTTGGCAACACCAGCGCAAGCACCGTGTGGGACCTGCGCATTGCTGGCGACGTGTATGCCAGCGGCATCTACAAATCGGGCGGCTCGCTTTGGATGGATGGCCGCAACGCAGCGCAAAACCAAGTCACCAGCGACAACACCCTTTGGATGACCACCCGCGGCGCGACCAACGCGTTGGAGCTTCATGTGGATGAGCTTGGGTCCGCAGCTCAGGGTCGCCGCAGGGTGATGCGGTACGAGCCGAACAACACCAGCGCGAACATCATTGGCGGGTTCAACGGAAACAACGTGACCAGCGGCGTGGTTGGCGCAACCATTTCCGGCGGCGGAAGCAACGGAGCCGCCAACACCGCGACCGACAACTTTGGAACCATTGCCGGCGGCGAAGGGAACCGCACCGGCGACGCAGCCGGAACCACCGCCGACGCACGCTACGCAACGGTAAGTGGTGGATTAAGCAACACCGCAGCGGGGGAGAATTCCACCATTGCCGGCGGCTATCTAAACACCGCATCGGGGCCGAACAGCACCATTGGGGGCGGGCGGCAAAACCAGGCAAGCGACGTCACCACAACAATCGGCGGGGGGGCGCAGAACCGGGCAACGAACAACAACGCGGTGGTTGCCGGTGGTTCGGGGAATCTTGCCAGCGGGAACAGCTCGGCCATTGGCGGCGGAGCAAGCAACCAAGCCACCAGCACCAACACCACAATCCCCGGCGGCGTAAGCAACACCGCCACGGTGTTGAACGCCACCGTTGGGGGGGGAAGCTCGAACGATGCAACTGCCGAGGCAGCAACAATCGCTGGCGGAGCCGACAACGCGGCAGCGGGTGGGGGATCGTTTATTGGTGGGGGAAGTTCTAACAATGCGTCTGGCACAAGCAGCACCATCGCGGGTGGAGCCGGCAATGGAGCGTCAGGAGAAGGTGCTGCGGTAGCTGGTGGAGTGAACAACATTGCTTCCTCACAGTATGCTTCTATTGGTGGCGGAACACAAAACCGTGCAAGCGGAAGTGCCAGTTTCATCGGCGCAGGAGTGGCCAATACTACGGCTGGATACCGGAGCGTAATTGTAGGAGGGGAGCAGAACATTATTACGGCAGCGGGTGATCGAGCAATAATTAGCGGCGGTTCACAGAACTCTATCACCGGAGCATTTTCCACGATTGGTGGTGGCGTGCAGAACCTTAATCAAGGGGAATACTCAGTAATTGCTGGAGGTCGCTCCGACACCATCGTTGCTCCATCCGACAATTCTACCATCAGCGGAGGGTACAACAATGTTGCGACTAACTCTTACTCCACTATTAGTGGTGGTTCAGGCAACAGAGCACTCGCCCTATCAAGCACTATTGCTGGAGGAGATGGGAACCAAGCGAGCGGACGGTGGAGCAGCATCAGTGGCGGGCAAAACAACGCCGTTGCCAGTGACCACGCCATAGTTGCTGGCGGGAATGGGAACCGCATATCAGGACAATTTTCAGGCATCTTGGGCGGCGACCGCGACACAGTGCTTGGCCCCAACAGCACGATTGGCGGGGGAAGGCTCAACAAGATCATCGCCACCGCCGATTTCAGCGCGATTGGTGGAGGGCAGAACAACCGTATCAACAACGGCAACAGTGTCATTGCCGGTGGCAGCGGCAATATCATCAGTGCCGATGGCGCAGCAATTGGTGGCGGGGGCGAAAATCAGGTGGCAGGGCTAAACGGGTTTGTTGGCGGCGGGCAGTTGAACCAAGCAACGGGCCAGACAGCCACCATTGCCGGGGGCCGTTTGAACCAAGCAACGGACCGCTTTGCCTTTGTTGGCGGTGGCGACCGCAACATCGCTTCCGGCCCGGGAGCAGTGGTTGCTGGCGGCGGCGACAATGGAGTGTTCAGCCCCGCTGGCAACACGGCATCGGGCATATCGGCGGCGGTGGTTGGGGGCTACAGCAACACGGCATCGGCCGCAACCAGTTTTGTGGGCGGTGGCAACAGCAACAACATTGCGGCAACCTCGCTGAGTGGGGCAATCGCTGGGGGGACATCGAACGTTATCAGCGCTAACGCCAACGAAGCCTTTATCGGCGGTGGCCGGGCGAACCAAGCAGCAGCACAATTCGCATCGGTGGTGGGGGGGAATTTGAACCGTGCGCAAAGCGCATATTCGGCAATACTTGGCGGGTTGAATAATCAAGAGCAAAGCACCGTGGGGGGGAACAACGGGGCCAACGCAATCGTTGGCGGAAGAAACCATTTCGCGAACGGCTCCAGCAACACCATCGCCGGCGGCGAAAACGATACCGTGCTTGGGCGGTTCAGCATCATCGGTGCCGGAACGACGAACAACACCAGCGGCGACTATCACTTTATCGGTGCCGGGTCCGAAAACCGAGTTACATCGGGAACCACCAGCAGCATTGTTGGCGGCAACCGCAACCAAGTCACCGGCAACTACAACATCATTGGCGGGGGGATTGCCAACTCCATCGGCACCGAGCACTCCAGCATTGTTGGCGGGCGTGGCAACCGCATCACCACCGTCAACTCATTCATCGCTGGCGGCGACACCAACTCCATCACCGCCTCGGCATTCAACAGCAGCATCGGCGGCGGGACCCGCAACGTAATCACCAGCCGGTTTGGGGTGATTGGCGGCGGCGTAGCAAACACCATTGCTGGCGATTCGGGGGCAATTGTTGGCGGGGCCGGAAATAGAGTTTCCAACACCTTCGGCTTTGTGGGTGCGGGGCAGTTCAATCTTGCCTCGGGAGCCTACTCGGTGGTTGCCGGCGGCCTTCGCGACACCGCCTCGGGACCGAATTCCACCATTGCTGGCGGCGAGCGGAATGTGGCCACAGGGCAGCACGCCACCGTTGGTGGGGGGAATGTCAACCGCTCCACCAGCAACAACTCCACTGTTGCCGGTGGCTTTGGCAACCAAGCAACGGGGAACAGTTCGACAATTGCTGGGGGATTTAGCAACGAAGCAACCCAACAGTACAGCGTTGTTGGCGGTGGGAGTAATAATCACGCAATCGCACTAGCGGCCATGGTTTCTGGCGGAACAAATGGCCAAGCCACAGGGCAATACTCAGTCATTAGTGGCGGCGAATCCAACATCTCCAGCGGTTTGCATTCGGTGGTGGGTGGCGGACTTTCCAACGGCGCAAACGGCCAGCAGAGCACCGTTGCTGGCGGGGCCGGAAGTCAAGCTGGGGCAACGTATGCTACCGTCGGCGGCGGCAATGCTAACGGCGCACTTGATAGCGCATCCACAGTTTCCGGCGGACAAAACAACGCAGCACGCGCACGCCACGCAACAGTTTCTGGCGGGTTATGGAATTCTGCCAACTCTCCATTTGCCAGCATCAGCGGAGGTTATGCAAACAACATTTCTTCCGGCCAATCATCGCACATTGGCGGCGGGGATTCCAATCAAGTGCTGGCTTCACACTCCATTATTGGAGGTGGCCGATTCAACTACATCAACGCCCAATATGGAACCATCGGCGGCGGCCTAAGCGATACGGTTACTGGCCCATCTGCCACCATTGCTGGCGGCGAAGGGAACAAAGCTATCGGAGGAGCCTCGGCTGTGGGTGGGGGGTATCAGAATTTTGCCGTTGGTGGCCTTAGTGTTGTTGCAGGTGGCTTCCAAAACCGCGACTCGGCCGAGCAAGCCGGCATTGTCTCCGGCTTCACCAACCGCATTAGCCCGCTGGCGCGGCGGAGCTTTATCGGCTCGGGGTTGGGGAACGAGGTTCGTGCTGTGGAGTCGTCCATTGTTGGCGGTGCATCGAACATTATCGGCGACACTGCCGACCAAAGCGTTATTGGCGGCGGCGCAAACAACATTGCCGAAGGGCATCAATCAACCGTTGGTGGGGGCTTTGTGAATTATGCTCGTGGAAATCACAGCACCGTGGGGGGCGGGGTTAGCAATTTTGCCAGCGGCCCCGCATCAACCATCGCTGGCGGGGATCGGAGCGCGGCCGGTGGGTATGCCTCGGCAATTGGTGGCGGCGGGAACAACCTTGCCAGCGCACAATACACCACTGTTGCCGGCGGCCACTGGAACGACATCTCCACTCTGGGGATATTTGGAGTGGTCAGCGGCGGCCATGCCAACAAGAACAACGGCGCGTACGGGGTTATCACCGGCGGCGATTCCAACCAGCTGATTACCGGGGCCGATTACTCCATCATCCTGGGCGGGCGGGCCAACGTTACCGCCAGCCCATACAGCACTATTGCTGGCGGGCAACGCCTTTCCCTTGGGAGCAACAGCTTTGGCTTCCTTTCCAACCCGAACGACCTGCTGCCAATGAGCATGAACGCTTCCAACATCGCCGTTTTTGGCAACGTTGATCTTTGGCTGGCAAACAATCGCGGTACGGCCAGCAGGCTCTTCTTTTACGAGCCGAACTCCGTCACCGGCGCGTTTCCGCCAATCCTTACGCCATCGCAGCATTACAGCACCTTCGAGGCGCAAACCCAGACGCAGAACTACGAATACCTGCTTCCGGCAACCGCGCCAACCGTGCTGCCAGCAAACCATCACGTTCTGGCAATCACTGCTGTTGCCACCGCCGGCATCGTCTCGGACCTAACCCTCTCCTGGGTTGACAACACGCTGCTGACCTCCGACAAACGCCGCAAGGAGAACATCACCCTGTTGAAGGGGGAGCCATTGCTTGAGAAGTTCCACGATTTGGAACTCAGCTCCTGGAACTACATCGGCGACAAACAGCGGCATTATGGCGTGATGGCCCAGGACTTCTACTCAGCCTTCGGCAACGACGGCGTTGCCCCGATTGGAACCGACACCACGCTAAGCACGATTGACCTTCACGGCGTGGCATACTTGGCAATCCAGGGGCTTGAGCACCGCACCGCAACCGCCAACAACCGGCTGAAAAAATTGGAAGAAGAGAACGCAACGCTGCGGCGCGAGCTGCAGGAGTTGAAGGATGCGTTGAAAACGATCAGCGGCACCGGGCGCACCGCAGCCGCACCGAAGGTTGAACGATAAGATTCCGATAGTCGCCAGATCATCATCCGACAATCCCCGTGCAGCGGAAAAGGCCGGGGGGGATTGCGTGCACCGATACAGGAACGGGCTGATAATCCCACGCGCCGTAGCAAGCTGAGCAGTCTTTCAACGGTGCTATCAGCAGCACGCAATCCCCCACTTTTCCGCTGCAATTTTTTTTGGGGAAACAGGGTGGCCGCACACACGATGATGGAACCCAGGGACGTGCATCCGTTCCTGCATCTGAACCGTGGCGGCTGCCCTTTTTTTTGAAGTCAGGCAACCGTAGCTTTGTTCAAAACATTGGAGCGTGTTGCTATGGCCGGTGCGTCCTCACATTTCTACCAATCTTGCGCTGCTGTGGCGATAACCATACTGGCGTGCACCACACAGGATCACAAGACTTCCCCCTTACCGGATCGCCCTACAGCTACTGCTGTTGCTCCCCCAACAGCAGCCACCACAAAGCCTGTTGCGGATTCTTCACAGCTGCCAGAAGCAGCCGTAGTAAAACAGGACCCTGAGTTTGTTGAATGGCTGGTTAATCATGCTTTGCGCCACCCACGCGATGCACGGTTTATCGAGATTCGGGACTCCACCAAGCAGCTGCGGAACTACCGTAAAATTCCTGATGGAATTGAAATCAGCGACACGCTGGCATCGGGGAATCGGTATGTGGTAAGAATTATCAAGAAAAAATTTCACCCGAAACAGCACCGGATTACCCGAGACAGTGTTGGCTGGGTCACCCGGATAGATGGACAGACATTCTGGGGAACGGATGGCGGCCTGCCGCGAGATGAGATTAAGAAGATTCAAGTATTCATTAACGGACGGGCAATTGCTATTCCCAACCGCGCCTGGAAGCCTTATTATGAACCCAGCCTATATATCCCTGATTCCACATCTTCGTTTTTTTATGTTAGTGCTTACGAGTCACGCAATGAACAGTATTGCTACCTCTACATGCTCAATAGTGATGGAGCAGGAGCCTATGAGGTCAAGTTCATTTTTGATCACCATCAGTATATCACCGACTATGCATTGCTTTGCCCGTTAGGCCTTGAAATGGATGGTGTTCCTGATAAATAAGTGCTTGAGAAGAAGGGATAATTTCACCGATCTTCGCTCCCTCGGCTTCCCCCTGCCTACCTTTGCTTAGTAGGGCCAATAGAAATGGAACGTGGTGAAGCGTTCCAACGAACCGACTGCCAACAACTACATTCCCGCCATGTCCCAAACCAGCAGCCGCAAACGCGACCATGTTGAACTCTGCGCACGCGAAGACGTTGCCTTCCAGGGGAAAACCACTGGGCTGGAACGCTACCAGCTAACCCACAACGCGCTTCCGGAGCTTGACTTCCACGAGGTAGATACGGCGGTGGAATTTTTGGGGAAGCCGTGCGGGATGCCACTGCTGGTAAGCTCCATGACCGGCGGCTACAGCGATGCCGCCACCATCAACCAACAACTGGCCGAGGTCTGCCAGACGCTTCAGATACCGATGGGGGTTGGGTCCCAGCGGCAGGCGATTGAGGATGATTCGGAGCTTGAGAGCTTCCGTGCGGCGCGGCGTGGCGGGCCAACAATCCCGCTGTTCGGAAATCTGGGGGGGGCAGAAGTTGCCAAATCGGGAAGCCTGGAAACGGTCCAGCGGCTTGCCGAGCTGATTGATGCCGACGGCTTTGCAATCCACCTGAACCCGCTGCAAGAATTGATGCAGCCGGAAGGAAATCCCAACTACCGTGGCGTGCTTTCCGGGATTGAAACGCTGGTCCGCCAGCTTGGGCTGCCGATCATCGTTAAAGAGGTTGGCGCGGGGCTTTCGGCGGATACGGTGCGGCGGCTGTTGGAGGTTGGCGTGCGGATTATTGACGTTGCCGGGGCCGGCGGAACAAGCTGGGCCGGCGTGGAGCTGATGCGCCGCAGCGATGGCGGCGACTACGCCGATTTTTGGGATTGGGGAATCCCCACCGCCGATGCCGTCAACGCCGCGCGCCCGCTGTGCGATTCCGCCCACGCGACGTTGATTGCCAGCGGCGGCATTGCTTCCCCACGCGACGTTGGGACCGCCATTGCCCTGGGCGCGCACCTGTGCGGATCGGCCCGCCCCATGCTGAAAACCTTGCGCGAATCGGGCCAGCAAGGGCTGGAAACCATGCTCCAAAAATGGCAACATCACCTCCGCTGCATGATGTTTTTAAGCGGCTCGAAAACCATCGCCGATTTGCGCAACGCCCCAATGGTGCGGGATGGATGGAGTGCGTGAGCATCTGCCGCCGCCGCGCCCCCAGAATTGAAAATCCCGACGAAGTCGGGGTAGCGGCAGGTCTTTAGCCTGCCCTGTCTTCTCGTGAGTAAGTCGCCGAAGGCTAAAGACCTTCGACTACCTCCTTCTGTCAATCCCGACGAAGTCGGGGTAGCGGCAGGTCTTTAGCCTGCCCTGTCGCCGAAGGCCGAGACACCGAAGACCGAATCGCCGAAGGCTAAAGACCTTTTATCAACCCCGACGGAGGTCGGGGCGGCTACCTCCTTCTGTCAATCCCAGCTGAAGCGGCAATCCCGACGAAGTCGGGGTAGGGGCAGGTCTTTAGCCTGCCCTGTCGCCGAAGGCCGAGACACCGAAGACCGAATCGCCGAAGGCTAAAGACCTTCGGCTACCTCCTTCTGTCAATCCCGACGGAGGTCGGGATGGTTACCTCCTTCTGTCAACCCCAGCTGAATTAGTGGCATCAGCCCCTCTGTTCCCTCAGTCGCTTCATCACGTCATCTCCACCTTTTCCGAAATGGTCGTGCAGGCGGCGGTAGTGGCCGAAAAGTTGGTGGTAGATGGTCTGATGCTCAGCGATTGGGGAGAACGTGGCGCTTTGGAACCGCACCATCCGCTCGGCAGCTTCGGCAATGGTGGCGTGGCCGCCGTTGGCAATGCCCGCCGCCACCGCCCCAAACATTGCCGCACCCAACGCCGAAGCCATTCCCGATCCCCCGTGGCGAATTGGCCTTCCGGTTACGTCGGCGTAGATCTGCATCAGCAGTGGGTTCCGTTCGGCAAGTCCGCCGCAGGCAACAAGCTCCTGCACCGCCACGCCGTGCGCCTCGTGCGATTCAATAATCACCCGCGCGCCGAACGCCGTCGCCTCAATCAACGCCCGGTAGATGTCGGGGGCGCGTGTTGCAAGGGTTAGCCCAACAATCAGCCCGCTTAAACTTGCATCGGTCAGCACCGAGCGATTTCCGTTCCACCAATCCAACGCCAGCAGCCCATGTTCCCCAGGCTTCTGCGCCGCCGCCGCTTGCTCCAACACCTGATAGATATTCATCCCCTGCTCCTGGGCCATCTGGAAATAGCGTGGTGGCGTGGCCTGCTCCACCAGCCATTCAAACAGATCGCCAACGCCCGCCTGCCCCGACTCGTAGCCGAACAGCCCCGGCAAAATTCCATCGGCCACCACGCCGCTGATTCCCGGGACCAACCGCTCCGTCTCGGAAAGAAGCATGTGGCAGGCGCTTGTTCCAAGAATCATCACCATCCTTCCCGGCTCCGTTACTCCAACGCCCGGAACCGCTGCGTGGGCATCAATCGTTGCGGCGGCCACGGCTGTCTCGGGAAGCAATCCGGTAAGCATCGCTCCGGCATCGTTCAGCGGGCCAACAAACGCGCCTGGGGGAACCACCGGCGCGGCAAGCCGGGAGCGGTTCAGATCCGCCAGCCGTGGGTCCAGCGCGGCAAGAAATTCTTCCGATGGATATCCATTCCCCCGTTCCCACAACCCCTTGTAGCCAGCGGCGCAGGCGTTGCGAACCTCGCGCCCGGTTAGCTGCCACACCACCCAATCGCCGGCCTCGGCAATCCGTTCGGCAGCGGCATAGATTTCAGGGGCTTCGCGGAGGATTTGGAGGGTTTTGCTGTGGAGCCATTCGCTAGAGATTTTGCCGCCGTAGCGTGCAAGCCACGGTTCGGCGCGGTCGGCAGCAACGGCGGTGATGCGGTCGGCATCGGGCTGGGCGGCGTGATGTTTCCAGAGCTTCACCCAAGCGTGCGGGTTGCCGCGCCACGTGGGGAGCTGGCAAAGGGGCGTTCCATCGGCCAATGTTGGAAGGATTGTGCAGGCGGTGAAATCCACCCCAAGCCCAACCACTTCGGTTGGCGCAATTCCGGCCTGGCGCAACGCTTCCGGGATTGCGTGGCGCAGCACTTGCAGGTAATCGTCGGGGTTCTGCAACGCCCAGTCGGGGCCAAGCCGGATGCTGGTTCCTGGAAGGTGTTCGTCAATCACTCCATCGGCGTAGCGGTGCGTTGCGGTTCCCAGGATTTCACCCGTTGAGCAATCAACCACCACCGCCCGCCCCGACTCGGTCCCGAAGTCAAGGCCAATCGAACAACGTACTTTGGAAAATGGCATGATGGGAGGGAAGAAAATGTGTGAGCCAAGCCGTTATCTTTGTGGCGCAAAGTAAAACTCTCCAATCACTTTCTTGAACAACCTGTATGAAAACCCTTTTCTTGACAATCGTCGCCCTTTTTGTTGCTGGCAGTTTGCGGGTTGCCGCGCAGCAATCGGGGTGGGAGCTGGTTGCCGCGCCGGTGGTGAATGGCAAAGCTGTTGTGGCAACAGAGATTTCGGCAACTCCATCCGGCGCGCTGTTTCTGGTGGCCAGCGGCGAAGGCTTGCTGTACCGCTCGCTCACAATGGGGAAAACCTGGGAACCCGCCGGAACCGGCATTGCGCCGGGCCATCTGCGCCAGGCGCGTGTGTTGGCTTCGCCAAGCGGCACGCTTTTTTTGCAAAGCCCGGTGGGGACCATCATCTATCGCTCCAGCAACAACGGGAGCGATTGGTCGCCATCCCTTGAATTGCCGAAAGGTGGAGGCCAACTCTACGATCTTGCATTCAATTCCCAGGGGGTTATCTACGCCACCACCGATGGCGCGAAGATGTACCGCTCCAGCGATGATGGAAAAACGTGGCAGATGATGGATGCCCCAATCGTTAGCCCGCTGGTCAGCGCCACCACCAACGGCGACGTTGTGATGGCCACCACCAACGATTCTCTTAAAGCCGTGGCGTTGCGGTCCGAAGGGGGAACGGGAACGTGGGCGCAAACATTCACCGGGGCAAAGAACACCACGCTGGATCGGTTATTCCTGAACCCGCAAACCAACATCCTGTTTATCGGCGTAAGCAACCTGAAGAACGGCGCGTTTGTTGATGCCGACATCTTTTGCTCGGTAGATTTTGGAGTTTCGTGGCAGCTTGTCAACACCGGAATTCCAACCAGCGATCGCCGCATCACCTCGCATATCGTCACCCCCGATGGAAACCTTCATATTCTGGTTGCTGGGAAGGCTATCCTCACCCTACCGTTCGCCCGTGCCGAGTGGGAGCAGCGGATCAGCATCAGCGGAATCACGGAACCGAAGCATCTGGCGAACATCGGCCACCAGTGGTTCATTGCTAATGCCGCAGGGGAGATTTATCAAAAAGACCTTAACCCATCGGGGGTGGAGATGGAAGGAATTGGAGAAGGATTCCCGTTAAATTTGTGGTGATATTGGCGACGGCCAGTTGGCCGTTTTACTCAATCAAAAGGAGGTATCGGTGAGCGCAAAAAACGTGATTGCAATGGCAGCATTGGCGATGCTGCTGCTGGCTGGCTGCGGCGGCGAACCAGCAATCGAAGGCATTGAATTGGCACTGGATAACCAAGGTGCCGCGGGGGATGTCACCCAGACCATCAAACCGACCGACAACCCATTCCATGCGGTGGTCCATGTGAACAACGGATCGGGAATGAAAGTGAAAGCCGATTTGGTGGCGGTGGATGCCGGCGGGGAGAAGAATTTTGTGATAGTAAGCAAGGAGCTGGAGCTATCGGGGATTGAAAACCAGATGGATGTCACCTTCAGCCTTCCAACATCCTGGCCACCGGGGAAGTACAAAATTGATGCGTACTTGAACGGCAAATTGGGGAAGTCACACGAGTTTGAAGTGAAATAGCGGGCGCACAATGGGGGGGATATTTTCCCCCCATTTTTTTGCCCTGAACGGAAGCAATGCCCGGTTACCCCTGCGCGCCCGGTAAGGCTCCATCCTCCCCCCGCAACCCTTTACCGCCAATCCCCAAACAGCACAAACGGAGCCCAGTAGAAAGGCTGCGACCATTGGGGGGTGTTGGCAAGCCGCATCTGCGCTTGCCGAAGCGACTCCGCCGCGCCAAGCTGCGGAAGATGCTTGTAGAAATCCTCCATCAGGATTGCCGTTGCTTCGTCGTCAACTTGCCAGAGTGAGGCCACCACACGCGGAACGCCAATGGTGAGGAACGCGTTGGCCGGGTTCATCGGCCAGCCGGCAAGGCTTTGGTCCGTGACGGCAGTGTTGCAGGCCGATAACGTCACCAACCGGCACTCCGGCAACGTTGTGATCCCCCATATTTCTTCCATCGTCAACTTTCCATCCTCCCCCGCGGGCTTGTTGGGCGCAAGGGTCAAGTAGAAATTCTTGAAGTCGTGGTAATCCAGATTGCCGTGCGTGGCAAAGTGGATGATGTTGAACCCTTCCGGAATATGCTTGGCCCGGTCCTCCGTTGCCGCGCCCCCCAGCAACGCCTCCGATCCTGGATACTCCTTCGTTATCACCTTCACCTCCTGCTCGGCACTGGGAAGCGATCCATCAGCATTGCCGAAGCCGATGATTTTGAGATTCTCCGTTGTTGGAGCGTCTTGCAAAAACACCGAAAGGTCGTTGATGTAGAACACGGTGCGCTGGCGAAGCAACGGGTTCACCGCGCCGTCATCCCCCATCGGCCCAATCGCCTGGAATGGAACAAAGTAGAGTGGGCCGCTTGGGGTGATTGCCAGCTTCGACTTCCCAGCAAGCTGGTCCGCAATGGGGGCGATCAGAAGTTGATAGAGTTCGTCGGCAATCCGCCCGTAGGTTCGCTGGTCGCGGTCCGGCGCGGAGGTGCCGGAAGCTCCGTTCGCCGCCCCGCTTCCTGCGCCACCAACCCGCGCTGCTTTTGCCCGCGCTGCCGCCGCGTCAGGGTCGCTGGCAAGGCGATACAGGCGATTGATTTTTGCTTCCACCTCGCTCCGTGCCGCCGGAACCACCCGTGCGATCACCGTGTCGGTGGTGGCGGCGAAGATGTAGAGTTGGGTTTCCCCCAGCAGGTAAATCGCCACGGCAGCATCGCGTGGGATGCGCTGTTTTTTTGCCCGAAGATCAATCGGGTTGACGGTTCCGCCGAAATGGCTGCGCAGCTCCGGCTGTTCGGTGATGGTCTGGCGAACGAACTTCACATACTCCCCTTCTGCCACCGAGATGATGTTCCGCAAGCTGGCAATCTTCTCCGGCTGGGCATTGGGGCTGGCTTGCTCCTTTGCGATTTGGTCGGCAAGGTTGTCCAGCCGCGCCTTCATCTGGCGATCCTGATCCAAGATTTTGCGGCGGGTGGTGTCGCCAATGTTCCGCTCCAACGCCCCGAACCGCTCCCGAAGCTCGTCGTTGTTGCTTCGCTGCAAGTACTCCAACGCGCGCTCAATCTCCCCCTGCTCAATCAGCAACGCAATCAGCGACTCGTAAATGCGGACGCGTGCGGTTCCGGAGGAGTAAAGTTTGCGGGCCTTATCGCCGCCGGCCACCCTGTCGCGAAGCCGCTCCACCACGGCTGCGGCTTCGGAAAGAAGTTCAATGGCGCGTTGGTTGTTGTGCGCGTCCCGCTCAAGCAAACCAAGCGTGGTAAGGGGTTGATAAAGGAAGTGATACAGCCCCATGGCCCGGGCCGAGTCAATGGCTTTCTGCAAGATTGGGCGCGCCTTGTCGGGGTTGCTACGGCGGTAGTACAGTTCACCCAACGCCCCGCGGACATCCATCAAATCATCGGCTTCCTTCCCTGCGGTGAACAAACTATCGGCAAGCAGCAAGGCTTCTTCGGCTTGGGGGTAGCGTTCTTGCATCAGCCAGAGCTTCCCAAGCAGCCGGTGAGTGCTGGCAATCATCCGCCGGATTTGGCGTTGCCGCGCCAGTGCTAACGCTTCTTTCAAACACTGCTCGGCGGTGTCGAATCGGTGCTGCTCGTACAGGACCTCACCCATATTGCTTAGCAGAAGCGGCTCGCTTTCGTCGCGGGCGTTTGCGGCGCGGGCAATCACCAATGCCTCGCGGAAGTTGGCCAGCGCGTGGTCGTAATCCCCTTGGAAGAAATAGACGTTGCCGGAGTTGTTCAGCGTGGTGATTCGGCTGTTGGTGTCGCGCAGTTGGCGGTAGATGCTGTCGGCACTGGTGTAATGCTGCAAGGCTTTCTGGAATTCCCCCTGGGCCGTATAAACGTTGGCCAGCATGGTGTAGGCCTGCCCCATTCCCCACGGATTGTTTGCCGATTGCCACACCGCAAACCCGCTTTGCGCCGCCGCCAACCCTTTCTGCAACTCCCCCATCAGCCGGTACATCAGCGAGATTGCCGACCACGCCCCGGCAGATTTTTCGGGGTCGTTCGCCAGCTGCGCCGCCGCAAGCCCACGCTGGTACAACGCCAACGCGCGGCTGTAATCCCCCTGCTGCGAAACAGCATCCCCCATGCTGTTCAGCGCGTAGGCTTCGTAAGATTTCTGGCCAATGGATTGGAACAGCGTCACGGCTTCGTTGTACTCCTTCTCCGCATCCTTCGGCTTCCCTTCCAGCAATGCAACCCAGCCCAGCCCCAATCGCGCCCAGGCTTCCCCTTCCTGGTGGTTCAAGTTTGCGAACAACAGTTGCGCCGTCCGGTAGCGCGTGGCCGCCACGCTGGGCGCGCCCTGCACCAAAAACCGTCCCAACCGATACTCACCCCAAGCCATTGCCAGCGTGTCGCGTTGCTGGCGTGCAGCTTGCAGCATTGCCCGCTCCATCTGCTCGGCATCGCGCGCCCGTTGTTGCAGGAACAGGTCCTCGGCATCGCTATCCCATTGCAGCAGAAGGTCGTTGGTGAGCATCGTGCGGTAGCCATCAATCAGCACGGCGCGGGCGGAATCGGAGGGGGCAGAAAGAAGGCGTTCGCGAAGATCACTCGTCAAGAGTGGCGCACCGTTCGCGGCCCACAGAAGCCACCCGCTTGCGGCAACAACATCGCGGGCGAAGTAGGCCGAAGGAGCGTTGGAAACATGGCGAAGGAAGGAGCGTGCGTCGCGCTGGGTGGCGCGTCCCATTGCCGTGAGGATGTTCACTCCATCGAACAACCCGCCCTCCAATGGCGCAAGCAGTGCCGAGTCCAACGGGGTGCTGGCCAAAAGGCGTTCGGCCCCCAGATGGACCTGGTTGGCGATTGCCGCAACCACCGAATCCTCCAAAGCTGCATCGGTTGCCCGCAGGGTTGCCGATTGCTCGGCCAGCGGCGTGCCATCCATTGCAAGGAAGCGGATATCGAAGCGTGCGGAGTGGAACAGGTCGCCACGGAAGATTGCCGAATCAATCACCCCTCGCAGCTCAATCGCGTCGCCAGGCTGCACGGTGTCGCTTCCGGGCGTTTGGGCAATGGTGATGGTGGCCGTGCTGTTGACTGTGTTGTTGACTGTGTTGTTGGCCATCTGCCGCTCGACCTTTGCCACGGTGGCGTTTCCCAGAATCGTCAAATTCCGGTCGGCGGTCTCATCGCTGCCAACGCCATAGACCTTGCCGGCAGCGTCCGCGGCCAGCAGCCGCAGGCTTCCCGGGAGCGGAACCCGCACCGTCGCCACGCCGTTCTTGTGCGATTCGATGCTTGGCATCCGAACGTAAAAAGTGATGGTGTCGCCGCCGGTTTGCGCAATCCCGGCAGCGAAGCACAGCGAGAGGAAGAAGGGAATGAGAAGAAGCGGGCGTAGCATTGGCGATAATCGTGAATGAGAAATTTTAGCGGGAGCGGTTGGCCGTGTCGGCTTTCTGTTGCACCGTGTCGGAAGGGTGCAGCCGTTGCTCCACCCGTTGCCGCAGCCGCGGCGATAGCAGCAGCGCAAGCGACAAGAGTGCGACGAAGAACCCAACGGTTGCAACGCATCCAATCTTCAGTAATCGTTTTTGCTCAGGCCTCATGGTCAAGGGTTTGTGATTGATACATTGATGATTGATAAAAAAGTCCGGGGCGTTTGCGGGCGGGCTGCCCCACTCTCTCCACACACACTCTCTCCACACTATCCCGTAAGTTGCGGCATCGGACCGTTGAGTGCCGTAAAAAGAAGATAACCGAACTCCCCAATGCCATTACTATCCCAGGCGCTGGCCGCCACTTTGCTCGATTGTGCCGTTTCCGTTGTCACCCACGTTCCTGGCTACGGGGCGGCCGAGACGTTCGCGGAATGGCAACGCGTTGCGCCAACGCCAGCACCGCTCAGTTTCCATGAGGAACCGGCGTTTACCATTGCCCACGGCGCGGCGTTGTGCGGCGTGCGGTCGGCAACGCTGCTGAAATCGCACGGGCTTGCAAAAGCCGCCAACAGCGCGGTGGATGCGTTGTTTGCCGGGACCGTTGCCGGCTTCGTCTCCATCATTTTTGACGACGAGACCGGCGCGCACTCCGATTGCATTTTTGATGTTGATGCCTTCCTTCGCGGGATCGGAATCCCGTTCCAACGATGCACCCCCAGCGACGCTGCCGAATCTTTGCGCACCGCGTTTGCAACGTCGGAACGGATGCAGCTTCCGGTGGCGATCATTCTGGATGCAGCCGATGTCAACTGCGAAGTATCGCCCCCCCGAAGCGAATCCACGGCATCCGCCCCGCCGCTGCCTGGCTGGGAGCGGGCCATTGCTCACCACCTTGTTTCCCCACTGTTTGCCCCCTACCAGCGCGACCGGCTTCGGGCAAAACTACGTGGGGAATCGTTGCACTCCATCGCCGCAACGCTTGCCCCGCCAACAATTCCCGTGGTCCCGAACGATCTTCCCGGGCCGTGGCGGGAAGCGGCGTTTCGGCTTGTTCCGTTTTTCGAGGAGTTCCGCAACGTTCGTGGGGAGGTTGTTGCTGGCGATACGGGCCTGACCAGCCTGTTTGCTTTCCCACCGTTTGATTGCGTTGATATCACCACGTACATGGGGGGAAGCGTGCCGCTGGCAATTGGGGCGATGCTTGCTGGGAAGCGCGGAGCCTGGTGCGGCACGGGGGATTTTTCGTTTATCGCTGCTGGCCATCTGGGGCTGATTGAAGCAGCCATCCGCCAGCTTCCGCTGAAGCTGTTTATCCTTGACAACGGCGCGGCAGTGGTGACAGGCGGGCAACCGATTGCGCCCGGGATGTTGGAACGTGTGCTTGCCGGATATTCCCATTTCGTCCGGCGCATTGGCCAACCTTCGGACCGCCAGCAAGTCCGCCAAGTCCTGCAGGAAGCCGCAGCGGCAACGGAGATGCGGATTGTGGTGGTGGAGTGCCGGTAACGGCGCGGAATCACCCGCGTGACCCTGCTGAATCGCATCTTCATCTCTTCCTCTCTCTCAATCTCACACCCTGATTTTTTTCTTACTCCCCTCTCCGCTAGTTGCCAGCGCGGTGCCCGGGAAGGAAGTCACGGAGAGGAGGTTGGGGGATGAGATCGGGTAGGGGCAGGTCTTTAGCCTGCCCAGTGCTGAAGATAGATGACGCCGAAGGCTAAAGACCTTCGGCTACCCCTCTCCGATAGCTGCCAGCGCGATGCCAAAGGAGGAAGCCACGGAGAGGGGGTTGGGGGGTGAGGTTGAGTAGGGGCGGGCGGCTACCTTCATCAAATCATCGAACCTCCACCACTGATTTTTTTTCGGGGGATTTCATCCGCGCTGGGATCACCGACAGGATCGCCTGGCGAAGCGCGTCCAGAAGCTGCTGCTTCACGTAGGCGCGGTGGGTGATAAGGCTGATCTCGCGGGCCGGTGCCGGGGGGTGGAACCTGCGGAGCGCGGCTCCTTCGGCTGGCTGCATCCCAATGGTGGCAAGCTCCGGCAGCATGGTGATCCCTGCGCTCATCTCCACAATTTTCTTCAGCGTTTCAATGCTTCCGGCGGCATACTCCACGCGCCCGGCATCCCCCTTGCGGCGCAGCTCGCAAAGGTTGATAATCTGGGACCTCATGCAATGCCCTTCCTCCAGCAACCACAGCCGTTCCGGGTCAATCTCCTCGGTCAGGATGTACTTCTTTTTCCCCGCGCCGGCCTGGCCGTTGGCCACGTAGGCGATGAACTCTTCGTAAAACAACGGTTGTTCAAGGATTGCCGAATCGTTCAGCGGTGTGGCAAGGATTCCGGCATCCAACTGGTTGGTGCGCAGGCGTTCCACCAACTCATCGGTGGTGTGCTCGCGGATACGGATGTGAACCTTCGGGTACTCCTCAATGAACTTCGTCAGGAACAGGGGGAGCAGATAGGGAGCCAGCGTTGGGATGATCCCAAGCCGAAGTTCGCCGCTGACCTCGGCGCGGGCGTTGTTGACAATCTCCCCCATTCGTTCGGCTTCGCGCAGCACCATTCGGGCTTGGGCAACCACCTCAATCCCGATTTCGGTTGGCACCACCGGTTTCTTGCTGCGGTCGAACAGGATCACCCCCAGCTCCTCCTCCAACTGCTGAAGCTGCATACTGAGCGTTGGTTGGGTGACGTGGCAATGCTTGGCAGCAATGCTAAAATGCCGGTGGGTATCCAGCGCGACGATATACGAAAGTTGAACAAGGGTCATGGCAAACGTTGGCGATTGAGGTTGGTTAAAAGAAAATTGCGAACGGCGTTACAACGTGGCAGAATGCGTAGTATGTTTGTGGCACTTCAATCTAACCTCCTTCCGGCTTCGTACCTCCTCACTCTGCCTTTTTGAATGCGCGGTAACTGGCGCAGCTACTCCATCAACTGCTCTGCGCGGCGGCTTGCTGCTGCCGCTGATGGCGGGCTGCTAATCGGTGGTATCCATCAATCAAACTCACACAACATCATGGGAAAAGCTGCCAAAGTTTTCAAGTGGACAGGGATAGTGCTGGGAAGCATTATCGTTCTGTTGGTCGCTGCCGTTTTCATCCTCAACAGCCAATCGTACGATGCCCCCTATCCTGACATCAAGGCCAGCAAGGATAGCGCGGTGATTGCCCGCGGGGAATATCTGGCCTATGGATTGGCCCACTGCGCGGGGTGCCATGTTTCCTCGGTGGAGGATTACGCTAAAATTGCCGCTGGCCAGCGGGTCCCGTTAGTTGGAGGTTTTGAGTTTCAGCTTGGTCCGCTTGGCATTGTCCGCCCCTCCAACATCACCTCCGATCCCGAAACCGGAATTGGGAAATGGAGCGACCAAGAGATTGCCCGCTCGCTACGCTACGGCGTTGGGCACGATGGGCGCGCCTTGTTCGACTTCATGCCGTTCCATAACCTAAGCGATGAGGACCTTACGGCCATCATCTCCTTCTTGCGTGCTCAGCCGCCAGTAAAGAAACAGGTGGAGGTTCGCGACTTGAGTTTTTTGGGAAAGGCAATCAACGCGTTTATGATACGGCCAGTGGGACCGGAAGGGGAAGTGGCAAAATCGGTGAAGCCCGACACCACAGCCGAATACGGGAAATATCTTGCCCACTACGTTGCCAACTGCCGTGGCTGCCACACCAACCGCGACCTAACCACAGGAGCCTACACCGGTCCTGATTTTGCTGGCGGTCTCGTGATGGAATCAGTGCTGGTTCCAGGAACGGTGTGCGTCACCCCGAACTTAACCCCCGACCCCGAAACCGGCCACATCACCAAGTGGAGCGAGGAGCAGTTCATTACCCGGTTCCGCTCCGGCCAAATAGTGAAGGCTTCGGAGATGCCGTGGGATATGTTCAAGACCGCGACCGACAACGACTTGAAGGCGATCTACCGCTACCTAAAATCGCTGAAGCCGATCAAGAACAAGATCGAAAAGATTGTCACCACGAAGGAGGAGCTGGAGAAGCAAGCTTCGTAAGGCTGCCGCGCTCCGCTGGCACGTGGTGCGGAGGGGAAAGGGGTTCCACTCTTGGTGCCTTTCTCTTTCAATCTCATAACTGTGCGCAAGCCCCCCTCCCCCAGCATTGGAGGAGGGGGGCTTGCTGCGTTGACAGGCTATCACTTCCGCACCATTCTTTCCGGCCCCCTACCCTTCATCGCTGGGCAGTGGAGGGCTTTCACGGTGAAATCTCCACCTTCTGATTTTTTCTTATCTCCTCCCCCCTCCCTCTTCCCCAATGGCTGGCGAGGCCACCCCGATTGAGTCGGTGCGCCCCCCCCTCTGTCAGGTTCCCCACTTTGCGATTGTCAGGCTTAGCAAACGCAAGAATGAAGCAGAGTCCAAAGCACATCACCAATTAGTAACCGCCTTTCAAAAGGCATTCCATCCATGAGTATCTCACTAACCGCAGCCCGCGCGATTGGCGCGGGGGGAATTCTTTTGCCCGTCCTGTTCTTGGCCCTGTTCCCGGCAGCGGCCCTGGCACAGGAGCCGAACGGCACGATTCGGGGAATCGTCGTCAGTGCCGAAACGAAGGAGCCGGTAACCGGCGCAACCGTTGCCATTCCCGACACCAAACGGGGGGCAATCAGCAACCGGAATGGGGAGTTCACCATTGAGAAGCTGACCCCAGGAGGATACAGCCTGAAGGTGACATCGCTGGGACACCAACCAGTGGTAAAAACCGACATCATCGTCCGCCCGGACCGCATCACACAGGTGACGATTGAGCTGCCGGAGAAAAGCACCGTTGGGCAAGAAGTCACCGTGACCGCAGGGTACTTCAGCGGGCGCGAGGAATCGGCCATCAGTGCCGTGGCGATGAATGCCGAGGAGATTCGGCGCGCCCCCGGGTCCGCCGGCGATATCAGCCGCGTGCTGAACGCGCTCCCCAGCGTTGCCCGCACCGCCGACAACCGGAACGACCTTGCCGTGCGCGGCGGAAGCCCCGCCGAAACCGGTTTCACCATTGACAATATCCCCATTCCCAACGTCAACTACTTCCCCCAGCAAGGCTCCAGCGGCGGCCCAATCGGGTTCCTGAATGTTGATTTCATTGATGGAGTTGAGTTCCAAGCCGGCGGCTTCGGTGCCGAGTATGGGGACCGGCTTTCGTCGGTGGTGGACATCAACTACCGCGACGGAAACCGCGAGGAATTGGAGGGGCAGATTGACCTGAACATGGCGGGGTTCGGCGGCGCAATCGAGGGGCCGCTTCCGGGGAGCGTTGGGTCGTTTATGCTAAGCGGCCACCGCAGCTATCTGGACCTGATTCAGAAGGCAATCAACCAAGATGGCGCGCCCCGTTTTGGCGACCTTCAGGGGAAGGCCACCATTGACCTGGACCAGAACAACCGCGTAACGTTGTTGGGGATTGCCGCGCTTAGCCAATTCAACCGCACGTACGAAGAAGCGGCGGACAACGGAAATTCATTTGGCGAGCAGCAGACCCTGCAGACCACCGCCGGGGGGAATTGGAGGTCCATCTGGAGTGGCATTGGTTTCTCCAACACCTCGCTCTCCTTCTCCAGCACCGATGCCGACGAGGAGTTTTTCCGATTCAGCAATCGCCAACTAACCTACCGGAACAACTACGTGGAATCGGCCATCACCCTTCGCAATCTGAACACGGTGGAGATTGCCGACAACCAGACGCTGGAGTTTGGGATCGAGGCCGCACGCGAGATGATGAACTACGATGTGTACATGGGCCCCGACACCAACAGCATTGGCGAGGTGACCTCGGCATTGGAGTTTATGAAGGAGTTCACCACTACCAAAGGTGGCGTGTATCTCTCGCACAGCTGGACCCCAACCGAAGCGTTGACAACCACCGTTGGGATGCGTGCCGAGTACTTCTCGGTCAATGGCGATCTCACGTTTTCCCCGCGTGCATCGGTTGTGTACCGCGCAACCGACCAGCTACGCCTGAAAGGGGCGTTCGGCATCTACCACCAAACATTGCCGATGGTGTTGCTGGCCCAAGACACGCGGAACGAGTCGTTGCCCAGCGTGCAATCCACCCACTACGTCCTGGGGGCCGACTACATGCTGACCGACGACACAAAGCTGACAGTGGAAGGATACGTGAAGCAGTACCGGAACCTGCCGCTGAACCCGCAGCAGCCAATGGCTTCCATCATTGACGAAGCCGCTGGGGACAACGATTTTGGGAATTATGGTGAGTTGCTGGCAAACGGGGAAGGGCGTTCGCACGGGGTGGAGTTGTTGCTGCAAAAGAAGTTGGCCGAGGATTTCTACGGGCTGGTGAGCGCCTCCTACATCCGCAGCAGCTACCGCGACGCAAACGGTGAATGGCGGGACCGGATGTTCGACAACAAGTATTTGTTCAGCGTGGTTGGCGGGTGGCGGCCAAACAACTTGTGGGAAGTAAGCGTCCGGTTCAACATGGCAGGGGGCACCCCCTACACCCCGCTTGATCTATCGGAATCTGCACGCCAAAACCGGACGGTCCGCGACAAAAGCAAATTCATGGCCGAACGGTATCCCGATTATCACACGCTGAACGTGCGGGTGGACCGCCGTTTTTTGTTCGACCGCTCGAACCTTGTGATCTACCTTAGCGTGCTAAACGCCTACAACCGCGACAACGTTGCCGACTACCACTGGAACCGAGTAAAGAAGGAGCCACAAGCGCAGCTTCAGCTTGGGTTAATCCCAATTTTGGGGGTGGAGTGGGAGTTGTAGATCAGGCCAAAATTTAACCTTGCAGTTCCGGTAGATAATGGCGAACATTGCGGCGTTGGTCATCATCTACCGGAGTTGCTATGAAATCGTGTTGCATAGTTTGCTTTTGCCTTTTCTTCGCTGGTATGGCTGCTGCCACAGCGCAACCTGGCGACGTCCGTCTTTCGCCAGAACCGGTTATCACAACCCTTCCCGACGATATCCACATTCAAAGCGCGGCAGCAATCGGCAACACCACACTTGCCGTGTGGGGGACGGTGATTGCCAATGGAGATAGTGCGGTTAGGAGGGTCTTATGGAGTCAAATAATCCACGGGACGGAGCCACAGGAAGGGAAGGCATTGACAGATACCACCGCCAATCCCCTTGATATTGTCAGCGTTCACAGTTTGGACGATCGCTTCCTTGTGGTATGGAACGAGCGGCGTGGCGGTGTGAAGCGAACGTACCTTTGCGTTGTTGACACTACCGGGAATGTGATCATTCCCGCACAACAGGTCAGCACCATCACAGCAATAGACGACCGTTCAACATGGTTGCTTCGCGGAGCATCCGGGTATTTGTTTTTATATCGAGAAAATCATGGCGGATATGGGTTGCAAGCAATTTCCCTAAACACCGATGGCAGCTTGGCCCAAGCACCGTGGACGATACTTAAAGATGGCGTTCTGCGTGTCACGGTAAATTCCCACTCGCCCCACCTTGCCATAATTTCCACACAAACTGGAGGCAAGATTATTTATGCCGATGGAACTATTGATTCTGGCATTATCCCTTCCAATCGCATGAATGCAGCCCACACCATCCGCCCCGATAGCTCATTATATTGCATAATCAAAGATACCCTGTACAAATTCAACAATTACTTCGATGCGGATGCCGAATGGAAGCGGCAGATACAGCTGCGCGATGGTATAGCCGGCACACAGGTTATTATCCCTCATGAAAATGATTCTTCCATCAGCATTTTCTACGCTGCACACACAGAAATCCAAATAGATAGCAAAAGTTATACTGACGAAATCCGGCAGTATAAAATAGACCTTACCAACAATACCGATACCATCATAACAACAACATCATATACTGTTCCCTTGCCGAAGATCAATTCGATTCCTGACAATGGCTACGTTGAGAAATGGATTGATCAAGTGTACCGTATCAATATCGTGTACAAGGCTTATGTAATAGCCAACAGGGAAATATACACCTATGCTGTTGTCCATATGATAGCAATGATTGACAGTGCGGGGATATCCTCACCTGTTATTGCGACAAAGGATTCGGTACTTCCTACTCTTCGAGTATCATCTTCTGCTGTTGACGCTGTTCGCACTTCATTTATAGATTCCAGCACTATTGTTCTTCTTGAAAAGAAGATGCAATTGCGTGCTCCTATGGATTCGTACTATAAAAATATCAACCAGAACCAGCCGATTCTTACTTTGGTAAATGGCGAACTTATTGCGACCTACACCGAGGGAGACTACCCAAAAACACTACGAAATTTTGAACTATTGACCACCAATGGTGGCCTAAGCGATTCTATGATTTTCCTGCCTAAGCTTAGCTCAACCGGAACACCTCCTAAAGACCAATACACGTTCAGGCAGCACCAAATTCATCGAAATGTTGGGCAGGGGATGTTAGTGGAATTTGACAATAGGCACCGGCCACGGGAACCACACAGTGGCGATTTCCAGGAAGCTACCGTCAGCACATTCCGTTTTTTTCTTCCTTCGGATACTGGTTGGAGGATTATTGGGGACATTGAAAGCGTTTATATAGATAAAGAAAAGAAACCTACATACATTCGCTACACGGCTACATCATCTATTGTTGACCGCCAATGGGGAATTGGTACGACAGGTGCAATGCAGGCATTTGGTAAAGACTATGAAATGGAGCACATTGTTTATGCTGTGGATAGCCAAGCAAACAATATCAGCACCATCATCAATACCCCATATACTGGTATTCACCCAATAGACGACAGCGTACAGGCGATAATTCCCATAGATTCGCATTCTTTTTTTGTGATTTTTCGCTCATCTATCACAAAATACCGTGATAGCTTGGCATTGTTTTCCAAAAGCTTTCAATGGCATCCTTATTCCACCTACTGCCTTGCTGCGAATAAAACATTTCTCCGGTATTACCACCCAGATCCGGCAAATATTATTATTGAAAGCTATGATACGACCCTGCAACGCCAAGCATGGGCAAAAATTCCGATCCTACAAAGGTTTCCTCATTTTGCTTTTGTGCAAAATCCCACCGACAACTCAATTTCCATTGTGCAAGGGTTGGATAGTGGGATAGTGATAACGATGCTGGACACAGACCTTCGCCCTTATAGAGATACCGCAACTGGCAGCGAAGTAATAAATGTTCCGATTAGCAGCGGTCGTATGCTTTCAAGGTTCGTTAGCGGGGTATTCCGCAATGACACGTTGTTTTTTGTGTGGGAAGGGCAAGGGAAAGATGCAACTGATATCTATGGGAATATCTGGGTAAAATCAGCATCTATGATCCCTCCACCAATGAAGGGACCTACACTGCCTGACCCACCTACGCCTACAAAACTAAGCTCCACTGCGGTGCGTTCTGTTGTGCCAAACCCAGCCACTGATAGGCTTACAATTGATTTTTCTGTGGTCGAAGATGCGACCATTGAATTCCAAATCATCAACATATTGGGCCAGCCAATTCGCCGCTGGAGCGAGCATCGGCAGGCAGGGGATTTCCAGTCCGTGGTATCATTAGAAGGCATGGCGGCGGGCTATTATTTTTTATTTGTGGAAAACGCTCCTGATGGCAACACCATATTTCCCTTTATTGCTTTAGGCGCTCAGTAATGAACAGAGGGGGGCGCACTACCTAACCATGCCGCCCCCTCCTGCACCACATTTCACACCGGTGCTTCCCAAGCAACCCTATTCACTTTTCAACCCGGGTTTTGCTACGCTGCTGCTGTAACCACCACCTGCAGCAGCTTCCCGTTCAAGCACCGCCGCATTTTTTCCCACTACTGCAAAAAATGCTTGCAAAGGTGTTCGCATGAATACTATATTTGCAGCGGTCTGCAACTCATCAAACTCTTCCAAACCACAAAGGAGAAAACGATCCATGAAGAACTTCAATCCCTATCTCATTTTCCCGGGGAACTGCGAGGAAGCTCTGAACTTTTACAAAAACAGCCTGGGCGGCGAAATCGCCAGCCTGATGCGGTTTAGCGATGCCCCAATGCCCGTGGCCGAGGAGAACGCCCAGCGGGTGATGCACGGCGAATTCCGTTCCAACAACCTCTATTTCATGGTCTCCGATACCATGCCAGGGGACGACGTGACCCCTGGGAACAACGTGCACTTAAGCCTGCAGTTTGATGATGCTGCCGAGCAAGAAGCAGCATTCAATGCGCTTGCCGAAGGGGGCAGCGTGCAGATGGCATTGGACAACACCTTCTGGGGCGCACGGTTCGGGATGCTCACCGACCGCTACGGAATCCGCTGGATGCTGAACTACGAGCTTCCCAAAGAAGCATGACCATTGAGGGTATCCAGCAACTCTGCGCCCAGCTTTCTTCGGTGACCGAAGAACTGAAATGGGAGCATGAACTTTGTTTTTGCATTGGCGGGAAAATCTTCCTGATGATCCCCCTTGAACGCACCCCCACTCCAGCATCCTTCAAGGTTGCTGACGATGAGCTTGAGGAGCTGCTGGAACGCGAAGGATTCCGTCCGGCACCCTACTTGGCACGGTACAACTGGGTCACGGTGGAGGACATCGGGCTGATGAATCGAGCCGAATGGAAAGAGCGGATCGCCCAATCCTACCAGCTGGTTCGCTCACGGTTGCCGAAAAAAATTCAACAGCAGCTGGATACTGGAAGTTGATCACGCAGTTGATCGCAAGCTGGGGCATGGTGAGCAACCATGCCCCAGTTTTGTTTCTCCCCCTTTCTTTCCCTTCCCTCCATCTCGTATTTTCATTTCCGTCTCTCTTCCTGCGTACGTTGGCTCGGTTTCTGCTGAGCGATCTTTCCATTCATCTTTCCATCCATTGCTCCATGGGCGAACCAATCGAAGCGATTCGCGAACACCTTGCTGCCGCCGGCAGCCCCACCGAACGCGCCGTGTGGCTGAATCGCCTTGCCATGGAGCTGCACCACAGCGACCCCACCGAAGCGCGGGAACTTTCCAAGCAAGCACTTGCGATAGCCGCACGCGAAGGGGATAAACGCGGCCAAGCCGAAAGCTACAGGGTGATTGGAAATTGCTGGAATGTGGCGGGGAATTACGCCCGCGCCAAAATCAATTTTGAGCGTTCCGAGCGGCTGTTTCGCCACGTTGCCGACCCCGAAGGATTGTCCGCAGCGTTACGCGGACTGGGGCTGACTCTGTACTTCACTGGCGATTATCCTCCGGCACTCCAACGCCTGCAGGAAAGCCTTGAGCTTGCCGAACAAACCGGCAACCTGCGTGATAGAATGCTGGCGTACAACAGCATTGGAAGCATCTATCGGCAGCTTGGCGATTACCCCCACGCACTGCAGGAATTTTACCGCAGCCTTGCAATGGCCGAAAAACTGGGCCAAGAAATTGAACTGCCAATGGGGAACATCGCCCTTATCCATTACATGCAGTCGGAATATGAGACCTCGCTGGAGATTATGCTGAAGGTGCTGGAGTTGTTTCGCACCAGTGGCGACCGCCGCAACGAAGCCGCTTGTTTGGGGAATCTGGCATCGCTGTACCACCACTTAAACGATTCGGAATCAAGCATCCAGCATTGGAATATGGCGATGCTGCTTCATCAAGAATTAGGGGATGAAGGGGGGATTGCCTTCACTCTTCGCGCAATTGGGGAGCTGCACCATGTACGGAAAGAATACCCCGCCGCCTTGGAGTATTACCAACGCTCCGAAGCACTGGCGCGGCAGATTAATGCACGCCCCCGCTTGGTGGCAACCCTCAACAAGTTGGGAACATTGTGGCAAGATTTAGGCGACCATGAACAAGCCCTTGCGGTTCTGAATGATGCCGAAGCCATTGCCGCCACGATTGGGGACACCTACTTCCAGATGAGCGCGTTGGAGTCCATCGCGGAATCGCTGGAACAGATGGGGGATAGCAACGGGGCACTGCAACACTACCGCAGATACCATGACTTGTTCGCGGAGATGGAAGGGCACGAAAAACAGCGGGAGATAGCCAATGTGGAGATGCGCGCAACGATTGAAGCCGCAAGCCATGAGCGTGAAATGCTGCGCCTGCGTGCCGAAACGTTGGAGCGGGAAATGGAGATAAAGAACCGGGAGCTGACCTCGATAGCAATGCAGCTGGTTCAGAAGAATGAGTTCCTGGAAATTTTAAGCCAGCAGATGCGGGAATTGCAGAATGCGGGATCGGTGGGAAACGATGTTACGCGAATCATCCGCCAGGTGGATACCACGCGCAACCAATCGAACGATTGGGAATTGTTCGAGGCGCAGTTCCGCTCCACCCACCAAGATTTTATTGGCCACCTGCTGGAGCGTGCGCCAACGCTATCCCCCACCGAACTGAAAGTGTGCGCCATGATGAAAATCGCACTCTCCACCAAGGAGATCGCCAACATCCTGTGCTGCTCGGCCCGAACGGTGGAGCATCACCGCTACAAGGTGCGGAGCAAGTTGGGGCTGGGCACGGAGGATAATCTGGGGACGTTTCTGGCCAAGCTGTAGAACCCGCTGGCATGGGATACGGCGATGGAGTTTACTGGCAATTCCGTTTCACCACCACCGTTACGCGGCGGTTGTCGCGGCGATCGGTGGCGGTGGCTTCCGGTGTTTTTGGGACCCCGCTTCCGTAGCCAATCACCCCCAGCACCTTCTTGGCCGGAACCTCGTTATCCAGCAACCATTTCCGGGTTCGTTCGGCGCGCATCAGCGATAGCCGCTGGTTCCGCTGCGGGTTCCCTTCGCTGCTGGCGTGCCCTTCCAGCAGCACCCCCGACTCCGCACATCCATCCAAAAAGCTGAGCAATTTCTGAAGGTTCACAGCGGTTTCCGGACGGGAAAAATCGAAGCCATCGCTGTTCCCCTGGAAGTAGATGCTCAATGAGTCAAGCGTCATCGCCCGCCCAATATCCTCCGCCAGAGCAGGGTGCAGAATGGGGCGCATCCGTTGGTAGCGGATTGGCGCAACACCGGGCGGGCAGCCGTTTTCGGTTTCGGCGTAGCGGGTTGGGCATCCATCCAGTCCGTCCGGCACACCGTCGCCATCGGTGTCGGGGTTGTACGGGTCGGTGGTTGCTTGGCCAAGCTCGATTCCATCTCCCAGCCCATCGTTGTCGCTGTCGGCCCCATCGGCGTGGGTGAAGGCGGTGCGGATTTCCTCCTTGTCGGGAAGCCCGTCGTTGTCGGTGTCCAACGCCAGCGGGTCGGCGTTTTGGGTACGGATCTCCTCCCCATCCATCAGCCCATCGCCATCGGTGTCGCGGGCAAGCGGGCTGGAGCGTTGGTAGAGCGTGGTCCCCGGGATACGAACACCGCGGACCTCATCGCCATCCACAATCGCATCGCCATCGCTGTCGGGGTTGCGCGGGTCGGTTCCATACACCTTCACCTCTTGCCCATCGCTTAATCCATCGCCGTCGGTGTCGGGGTTTGCGGGGTCGGTTCCGTAGGCTGCTTCTTCGTCATCGCACAGGCCGTCATCGTCGCTGTCGGGGCAGCGTTCGGGATTTGGCAGCAACGCGGGTGGAACCAGAAACGACCCGGCTCCATTCGGCAGCCACGGCATTGCTGCCGCCACGGCATGAAACGCCGGCACTGGCACGCTTGCAGCAGCATCTGCGCAGGCAATGGCAACGGCAGAAGGCATTGCCAGAAGCCAGCTTAACAGAACGGGAAGAGCGATGCGAAGGGAGCGTTCGGAGGAAGTGTCGGAGTTCACAGAATCACTGGTTAGACTGGTCGTGTGGAAGAGCAGGTTTGGAAGAAATTACGGATTAGCATCGGGCGCGGTGCTTGCGTCAAGCGGGTTACTTCGGCGTTGGAACACCTCATCGCCGTCATTAACTCCATCGCCATCGCTGTCGGCCTTGTTCGGATCGGTTTTGTAGGAATAGACCTCGGCACCATCCACCAGCCCATCGCCGTCGCTGTCCGATTTTGTGGGATCGGTCTTGTAGCGGTCCACCTCTTCTCCGTCGGTCAGTGCGTCGCCATCGGTGTCGCGGTTGCGGTCCTGGGTGCGATACTCCGCCCGCTCCTGTTGGTTGGTTAGCCCGTCGCGGTCGGCATCGGCAGCCGGGGCGGTGGCTTCGCGGGGGTCGTTCATGCGTGCCGCTGCAACGCTATCGCGCCGGCGGATTGCCGTGCTGATGCTGTCACGCATGCGGGCTTCCTTTGCGGCTTCGTTGCGGCGTTGCTCGGCTTCTGTTGGTTCGGTTTCCGTTGGTTCGCGGCGGCGTTCGCTTTCCCCGTCGCGGCCATCACGCC
Source organism: Chlorobiota bacterium (assembly GCA_016710285.1). NCBI lineage: Bacteria > Pseudomonadati > Chlorobiota > Chlorobiota bacterium. The sequence continues at coordinate 1,107,480 of JADJXR010000001.1, forward strand.
CGTCCCTTCCATCACGCCCATCTCTTCCCTCGCGACCTCCGCTGCTTGGTGGGTTGGTGGCTGCAATCGGCGGATCCGGCTCGACGGTTCCCTGATAAATTTTCCAAGAGATGCCCAGCGTTAGTGATAGGGCGTGGTCCGAGGGTGTGCCATCGGTCCCGGGCCCAACAAAACCGCCTGGGTTGGTCTCGTAATCAAGGTAGTGGGCGTAGCCGTCAAGATAGTCGGAGGTGGTCAGGTACAGCATCAGCCGGGCATTGGCGGAAAGGACTTCGTTGATGTTGTAGGTTGCCCCGCCTCCGATTGGGAAAACGAATGCTTGGTTATCGTAGCTTCCGGTAAGATTTTCCGGAAGCGATTGGCCATCGCTGTTGGCGGCCTCGGTGCTGATCGTCCCGAATCCTGCGGTGGCAAACGCCCCCCATGTTTCCGAAAACGGGATGGTGAATTGCAGCCGCAGCAGATACCGCGAAATGCCGATGGAGTTATCCTCGGTGATTGCCACACTGCTTCCCGGATACGTGGCTGCCCCCGCCGGACCGAAGAAGTTGGAAGCATACCGGGCGCGGACGTGATCGTTGATCCCGTAGATAAAATTCTGCCGACCGACCTCGGCCGCAATCGCAAATTTGCTGCTGAAGGCGTAGGTGAAACCCAACGAGAAATCGGAGCCGAAGCCGGGGTTGAACGCGTCGAAATCGTCAAGGCTGCTGAACTCGCCGATGTAGAATCCGGTCCCTAGGTTCCCATCCAACCAAAGCGAGCGCGGGGTGACTTGGGCCGGCAGCTCCATTGCCGCGCCAAAGAAAGGGAGCAGAGCAAGCAGAAGCAATCGAGCGGCGGGTCGTCGGTTGGTTGGGATCATTGCTTTCAGTAGGCCGATCGTGTTGAAGGGAAGGTTCCAATGGTAATTACCCATCAATTGCCAAAAGATAACAAGCAACGGCGCCGATTACCATCCAAAAGTTGGCAATCGGCGCGGGAAACGACACGGTGCAATCGGCAAAGTTTCTGGTGCAAGCCAAGCCGGCGGGAAGCCGTGGCCTTGGGTGCAAGGTTATTCTAACTCGGCCATCGCTTCTTGGTATTCATTGTTGCTGCTGTCGTGGCGCGGCACGTCGGCAAGTTTCGCCAGCACCAGCCGCCAGATGGTGTGGTGGATATCCTCAACCGGTTGGTTGCCATCAATCACGTAGTAGCGTCCGCGTTCTTCTTCGGCAAGGCGCATGTAGCCATCAATCACCCGTTCGTAAAACCGGATCCCGCTTTCCTCCATCCTGTCGCGCTCGGCCATCAGACGGTCGGTGCAACGCTCAAGGGCTTGCTCGGGGGAGATGTCAATGAAGAACGTCATGTCGGGAACAAGGTCCTGGGTTGCAATCCGGTTGATATGGATGATGTCCTCCAACGGAAGCTGGCGACCGTAGCCCTGATAGGCGACGGTGGAATCGAAGAACCGGTCGCAGACCACAACGTGATCGTCCTCCAATGCAGGCAGGATCACCTGATCCACCAACTGCGCCCGGCTTGCGGCAAACAGCAGAAGCTCGGTTCGCGGGTTCATCTCGGTGTACTCTCGGTTTAGCAATATCTCGCGGATATGTTCCGACAAGCGTGTGTTCCCTGGCTCGCGCAGCATCAGGACCTTGCGCCCTGATTCCTGGATTCGCTCGACCAACATCTTGGCCTGCGTTGATTTGCCACAGCAGTCAATTCCCTCAAACGTGATGAACATGTGCGCCGCCTTAGTGATTGGTTAGTAGAAGATGTGGATAAACCGAAGTTTGGTGTTGTGCAGTATTGGAGCGGCAACGTATCGTTGCCGATGGTTGTTGGAAAGAACGCGAAGTTGCGCGCCGTCAGATAAGGAAGCAAACCCGCGCCATGATCGCGTTTCGGAAACGGCGCGATTACCCATGCTCCCCACTTCTATCAGCAGCCGGAAAAATAGAACCTCCGGCAACCAAAGTCAATCGTTCGGAAAAACTTTATGCAAAACTATCCTCCCTTCGGAACAGCACTGCTTGCGGCCCTGTTGATGCTGCTGGCTCCTTCGGCAGCACTGCTTTGCCAAGAATCCCCCAGCAAAAAGGAGCAAGAACGGATTGAACGCGAGCGCGAAAAGCGGGAAATGAAAGAAGAACGCAAACGCGAAGCCCGCAAACGTGCGGCGGCCCGCAACGCCCGCCCCCGCGACAAAGGGGTGGCGTTTGTGGTGGAGCCGGTGGAAGGGGGAAGCGACACCGTGAAGTTTCACATTGGCTCACCGCTGTTTTTGCGCCTGCGAATCCCGGCCGGAAACGACGCTTGCAAACCATTCAATGGCCGCCCGTTTATCTTCGACTCCAGCGGGGCACAGCTGGGTTGGGGGTTCGAGGAAGTTACCGACAGCCTTCTGTTCCCTGCGGTCGGCGGCGACTGCGAGCGGATACTGATGCTGAGCAGCGAGCAATCGAACAAACTTCCGGAAGGAAGCTACACGCTGTACGTGGAGCTGATGTTCGACGCACAACACCGGCTGACCTCCAACCTGATTCCGATTCATCCGGTGTACTCCAAAACCGGGGCCGATTCTTTAAGCTACTCACGTTTCCTTGCCGAGCAGATTATCCGCAACAACCCGCTGCTCCACGACCCCGAAACCTTGCGCGCTTTGTTTGCCAATGGCGTTCCCACGTCGGTGGAGTCGGAGCTGTACCGCGCCGTGATTATGCTCCGCGCTGGCGATGCCGAGTCCGCACGCCAAGCCCTCTCCGCCGCCAGCCAGCGTGCCGGGTCCAAGCCGCTTCCGCCAGCATCGGAAGCCCTCCGCAAAGCGGTGGAGCAGGCATTGGCCGCCAACTAATCTTGGCTTCCAGAAATGGGGTGGGAAACACGCCAGTGCTCGCCGCAGGCTATCACTATTTTGAGTTTTTACAATTTCCCCTGTCACACTTCGCCAGTTTCTGGCGTCTTAACCTATAGACGGGGGTAGCAAACATCAGCCTCTGCCCCGCTGGCCTCACGCATCCACGTCACCCCGTTGATAACTCCTTGCCAATGTAAGCCTCCGGTTCGCCGGTAGCTGCCCCGATTGCATCGGGATGGCTACCGGCGAATAAGCATATGGATGCTGGCTTGGCACGTTGCAATGCACATCGTTGATCCATCTCCTTGCCTCATCCACCGAATCCCCATCAGTGACCGCTGAAAGTGAGTTTTGAACGTGACTGTTGGAACCGTTCCGGTGTTTTATCAGTTAGTGGGGTGGCACAGCGCAGCTGCGTAAGGGAGGGGATGCCAGAAGTTTTTTTCTGAACCCCGAGGCAAGGGATCGGGCTTGCTCCGATAGGGAATCTTCCGCCACCGCTTGCGGCAAGGGGGTAACAGGCGTTAGATTTGAACGTGCAAGCCGGCTTTGCACCAGCAAAGCATTGCGGCCAATGCCCCGTTTAGCCCACCAAGCCTACTGTGGCAAACGGTTTCCGTACCAACTGCCGATGCAAGATTCTCCGGCCACGGTCGTTATCCGATTTCGGCATTATCAACATTGAACCTTACTATCCACTTCCCTGCGAGGTGACTCTGTGCGCATAACCAAACAATACACCAACCGCGAAAGCCAATCTTTGGACCGATACCTTCAGGAAATCGGCAAAGTGGAGCTGCTAACTCCAGACATGGAAATCGAGCTTGCCAAGCGCATCAAGCGTGGCGGGGCCGAAGGGGAGCGGGCGCTGGAGCAACTGGTGAAGGCCAACCTTCGCTTCGTCGTCTCGGTGGCCAAGCAGTACCAGAACCAGGGGCTATCGCTGGGGGATTTGATTAACGAAGGAAACTTGGGACTTATCAAAGCTGCGAAGCGATTCGATGAGACCCGTGGCTTCAAATTCATTTCCTACGCGGTCTGGTGGATTCGTCAGTCCATCCTGCAGGCATTGGCCGAGCAATCCCGCATCGTCCGCCTTCCGCTGAACCGCGTGGGCGCGCTCAACAAAATCGGGAAAAAGTTTAGCGAGCTGGAACAGCTGTACGAACGCGAACCAACCGCTGCCGAGCTTGCCGAAGAGCTGGACATGACGATGAACGAAGTGGCCGATACCATCAAGATTTCCGGACGCCACCTTTCGGTTGATGCTCCGTTTGCACAGGGGGAGGACAATCGCCTGCTGGACGTTCTGGTAAGCGAATCGCAGCCGGCCCCGGACCAAGGGCTGATGTCCGAGTCGCTGAAGATTGAGGTCCGCCGCGCATTGTCAACCCTCTCGGAACGGGAGGCCGAGGTTATCCGGCTTTACTTCGGGCTGGACCGCGAGCACTCGCTGACGCTGGAAGAAATCGGCGAACGATTCCAACTAACCCGTGAACGCGTGCGCCAGATTAAGGAGAAGGCCATCCGCCGGCTGCGCCACACCTCGCGCTCCAAGTCGCTTCGTGCATATTTGGGCTAAGCCCGCCGCAGCAATACTTCCAACACCCCGACGAGCAATTTCGTCGGGGTGTTGTTTCATAAAAAGGGGGTCTCTCTCAAGTTTCCCCGCCTCCCAAATTCCATCAAACACGTTTGCGACCTTGACGCTCTCCATTTCTCGCATTGATGAACTGTTCGCTACGCTTGCCGGGCGGCGCATTGCCGTGCTTGGCGACGTGATGCTGGACCGCTACTATCGCGGCGGGGTCAGCCGCATCTCCCCCGAAGCCCCTGTGGCAGTTGTTGATGTGGATGAGGAAGTGGAGTATCGGCGGGGCCGCCAACGTGGGGTATAACCTTGCCACGCTTGGCACCGCGCCGCTGCTGTTGGGGGTTATCGGGGACGACACAGGGGGCGAACATCTGCGGACGCTACTGGCGGGGTTGGGAATCGGCACCGAGGGGTTGGTTCGCGAGGAAGGCCGCCCCACCACCGTGAAGGCCCGCGTGATTGCCCAGGGCCAGCACATCGTTCGGATTGACCGGGAAACCAAGCGAACCATCACCGAACAAACCCAGCAGCGGTTGCTGGAAATCCTTACCAAGAACATCACCACGCTGGATGCGCTGATCCTTCAGGATTACAACAAAGGGGTGGTGGCCCGCACGCTGATCCCCCAGGCAATTCAGATTGCCAACAGCCACAACGTCCCGGTGTACGTGGACCCCAAGTTCGACAACTTTTTTGAGTACCAGGGCGCGACCCTCTTTAAGCCAAATCGCAAGGAGGCCGAGGACGCGCTGGGAACACGCCTATCCACACAGGCCGAGCGCGAAGCCGGAATCCGGCAGCTACGCCAGCAACTTCAATGCGGCACAGTGGTACTGACGCTTAGTGCCGATGGGATGATGCTGTTCGGCGACCAATCCCCCGAACCTCAGCTTGTCCCCACGCGTGCCTTGCAGGTTGCGGATGTTTCTGGGGCGGGCGATACGGTTATCGCCACGCTGGCGGCGGCGCGTGCGGCCGGGGCAACGCTGATGGAGTCGGTGGTGATGGCCAACCATGCCGCCGGGGTGGTCTGCGAGCAAGTTGGGACCGTCCCGATTCATTCCCAGGCGTTGCAGCAAGCCTTGCTTAACGAACTTCGCCACCCCGAAACTGAGTTGCCAGTGCCATGATCCAATCCCCCAACCGCAGCAAGCAGGTCCAGCGATTACGCACCTTCCGCAAAGTTCACCGGCTTACCGGCGCAGCGTTGTTCGCGCTCTTTTTTGTGGTCTCCATCACCGGCTTGTTGCTGGGGTGGAAGAAGCATTCGGGGGGGATGATCCTTCCGAAATCGCACAGCGGAACCTCCACCAACTTGAACGATTGGTTGCCGATTGACAGCCTGCACCGCCGCGCCTGCGCAATCCTGCACGACTCCGTTTCCTCCAGTCTTTCGCTACAGCTGGAGCGGATTGATCTGCGCCCCGAAAAAGGGATGGTGAAGTTTGTGTTCATTGACCACTTTTGGGGCATCCAACTTGATGGCGCAACCGGAAATCTGCTGCATATTGAACGGCGCAGGTCGGACTTCATCGAGAATATTCACGATGGCTCGGTGCTGGATTACCTGTTCGGCACCGATGGCGAGCCGCTGAAGCTGATCTACACCTCGGTGATGGGCACTGCCCTTCTCACGTTCACCGTCACCGGGTTCTGGTTGTGGCTTGGCCCAAAACGGATGCGGCACAAACAGAACAACAGTGCTCGGCAGCAGCAATTGGGCCGAACGCCAAACGCCTAACAATCCGCAAGGCTGCGGGAGACGCGATCCCCCTTTCTATTTTTTCGCAACTGACCAGACGCAGCAATCCAATGCCCGTTCTTCACCGCGCCGAACTTGCCGAAACCTGCCAGCGGCTGCACGCCGACGGCAAGCGCATCGTCTTCACCAACGGCTGCTTCGATATTCTTCACCGTGGCCATGTGTCGTACCTTGCCGAAGCGCGTGCGCTTGGGGACCTGCTGGTGGTGGGGGTGAACACCGACGCATCGGTACGGCGGCTGAAAGGGGAACAACGCCCGATTGTGGACCAAGATGATCGCGCCGAAATCGTGGCCGCGCTGCGGGTTGTTGGATATGTTTCCCTGTTCGATGAGGACACCCCCTACGAACTTATCCAAGCCGTGCAACCCGACGTTCTGGTGAAAGGGGGCGACTACGATCCCGAGGCCACCAGCGGCCCGCGCTATATCGTCGGCTCCGACATCGTCCGGCAGCGCGGCGGCAACGTGGCGGTGATAAACCTTGTTCCGGGCCGTTCGACAACGGAGATCATTCGCAAGGTTGGGGGGTGGTGATTGTGGCGATTGTGGCAATCAGGCGCGGCGCATTTTCCCCGCCGTTGCTGGCTGCCAGCACCCGTGGGAACTGGTAAACTTCAATCCCTTTTTTCTTCATGGCCAATCGGCTGAACGGCATTGCTCGCATCGGGGCGCGGCTTGTGGTTTTTGCGATCACAGGGCTGACGTTCCTTTGCGCAGTGGTTGTTCTGCTGACCCAGCTTCCGGCGTTCCGGACATGGGCGGTGGAGAAAGGGTTGGCGATGGTGAACGAGGCATTGGTTGGCAGCATTCACGTGGGGGAGATCACCGGCAACCTGCTAACCGGGCTTACCATCCACGACGTTCGGCTGCGCGCCGGCGACAGCACCACAATCCTTGAAGCCCCCGCCATTGCGCTGCGGTACCAGATTGCCCCCATTCTTGAATCAAAAACAATCCGAGCGGAGGCCTTGATTGACCGCCCGGTGATTCGCCTGGTCCGGAGCGCGTCCGATAGCCTTTGGAACATCGCGAAATTCGTGAAGCCCACCCCCCCCGACACCACACCAAGCAAGCCGTTCGACTGGACGATCAGCCTGCAGACGTTGGAAATCCGCGATGCCAGCTTCATCATGGATGACCGCACCGCCCAACGCAACCCCGACACCGCCGCGGTTGATTTCTCGCACCTTCAGATGGAAGATTTCCACCTTGTGGTCTCCGCCGATGTTGACCCCGTGGAGCAGCACCTTGCCATCCATCACCTTAGCGGGCGGCTGGTGGCCCCGTACTTCCGAATTGTTGAGATGGGGGTCAATGTTGATCTGGACGGATCGGGGCTGACGGTGGATGACTTCTATCTTGAAACCGACCGCTCGCTGCTGGCGATGGACGCGCACCTTGACTCCATCAACATCCTTGGCCCCAACCCGCGGCTGGACTACGAACGCTCCCCCTTCCGCATGACGGTGAACGCCGAGCGCGCCTCGATGGAGGACCTGAAGCAGTTCGTGCCAAGCGTTGCGTTCCTTGCCGGCACGCCAGCGTTCCGCACCACCATCAGCGGAACCTACGACGACATCTTCATCAGCAACTCGCGGCTGACGTTGCAGAACAGCGACCTGAAGTTCAGCGGGCGGATGAAAAATCTGCGGAACCCGGAGCAACTCTACCTGCAAGCCAACATCACCGACTCCAAGCTCTCCCACCGCGACGGCGATATCTATGTTCCCGGGTTGGAGTTGCCGGACCTTAGCTACGTTGGCGATGCGGAGCTCCGCACGGTGACGTTCGCCGGCCAGCCGAACAACTTCACCGCAACGATTGATGCCACCACGGCCTCCGGCGCGGTAACGGGCGGGGTGATGTTGGATATGCGCCAATCGGTCATGCGATATATCGGCGATGTGGCAATCGTCCACGGAAATTTGGCGAAGGTGATGGCCGACTCCACTTACCGGAGCGACTTCACCGGGCGTGCGGTCATCAACGGGAAAGGGGTGGGGCTGAAGGAACTTGATGCCCGCGTGCGGATCGAGTCGCAAGGTTCGATGGTGGCCGGGCGGCGTTACCGCAAGCTCTATCTGGATGCCACCGCACGCAACGGCGGGGTGCTGACGCTGGACACCTTGATGGTGGCATGGGGCCCCGGCGGAACAGCCGCCACCTCCAAGCCGGAAGTAAGCGACTCGGCCATTACGCCACAGTTCATCGAGCAAAGCGTCCGGACGATTCTTGCCGCCCCGCTTCAGCTTTCGGCGCAGGACCGGCAGATGTTCGCCGCCGGCCAATTTTTTGGCGTTGGCGGGATGTTCGATTTCCGCAACAGCAACGACCCCATCTACAACTTCTCGGCAAACGCCCGCCAGTTGAATTTGGAGGAGATGCTGCTGAACCCTGAGTATCGTTCGCGGCTCAATCTTTCCATCGTCGCCAGCGGACACGGCCTTGACCCCGACCTTGCCGAAACCAGCGGCCAGCTTCGGTTGCAAGCCAGCGAGTATGGCCAGCAAGTGCTTCCTGGGATGAACGGCGTGTTCAAACTGGTCCGCCCCGATGCCCGCCGCCGCACCTTCACCTTCAACTCCGAAGTTGCCGACGTAAGCCTGAAAGGTGAATGGAAAACCGCCACCATTGCCCCGGCCCTTCAAGATGCGATGCAGGGGATCATGCGTTACGTTGAGGCCCGCGCCAACTACGGCCAGCAGCCCACCGAACGCGCCACCCGGCTTCTCACCGAAACGGTCAACGCCTCCTTCTCGCTGAACCTGAAAGATGTAACGCCAATCCAGCCGCTGCTTGGCTCCATGAAAATCGCCATGACGGGGCTGATTGATGGAAGCATTATCGGAACCCCCAACGGCGTTACGCTGAACGCCAGCGGCTGGGCCAACGGAACCTACCAGCAGGATTCCACGCTGGTTCGGCTGAACAACACCAAGATTAGTTTGGGGCTGTCGGGGATTGAGGCAACCGGCGTTAGCAAGGGGCTGCAAGGGGAGATTCGCGTCAGCAGCGACTCCTCGATTCAGTTCGGGGCCCTCTCCTTCAATCGCCCAATGGCAAGCATCACCCTGCGTGATGAGGTGTTCAACGTTCGCGGCCACACGCAGGTGGACAGCACCATGTACGCCGCCATTGACGGAACCGTTGACGCACACGACCCAGCCGGATACAAGGTCCAGTTGGACACCATGCTGTTCCTGTACGGGCGGGACCTGAAGGCGCGGAACGCCGGGCCAATTCGCGCGGTCATCAGCCAAACCGCTTTCCGTGCCGACTCGCTGGCGGTGCGGGTAAACGATGGCGACATCGTCAGCATCAAAGGGGACTTCCTGACCGAGACGATGGGCTTCCAGCAGATGACCGTTGACTACATCACCGTGCAGATGCAGCACACGCACGACTCCTCCGAAGCAACCTTGCTGAACTTCCAAGCTGGGGAATCCATTGGGCTGATTCAGCGGAGCTTGGAGCGGCTTCATATGACGCTGAACGGCACGATGGAGATGCCAATCATTGATGCCGAAGCGGAGGTGAACCTGCAAGACATCCTTGACGAGCGCGCCGGAAAAGTGTGGGCGAAGCTGAACTACCAGAACCGCAACCTTGTTGGCGGGATGCAAATTTTGAGCGGGGCCGACACGCTTCGATTGAAGGATACGCTGGCCAATATCACCATTGCAGCATTGCCGATTGACCTTGCGTTCGCTTCCCGCACCGAGCGATTGGTGAACGGGCAGCCGCTAACAATCAGCGCGCAAACCAAACGGTTCCCGCTAGAGATCATTGCCCCGTTTGTCCCCGGCGTTAAGATTCGGAAAGGGCGGGCAGATTTGAACTTCAGCGTTGCGGGGAACTACCCCGAACTTGACTACCGGGGTGAAGGAGCGGTGGAGGCGCAGGGGGTGCTGGAGGGGAACAATCTTGCCTACTATTTCCGGTTGCCGCTTCGCTTCAACGACCAAGTGCTGAACATTGACTCGGCAGTGATCCGGAACGACCCTCGCGACCTTCCTGGCGGAATCGGCTACATGAGCGCGATCGTCAATTTCGACGGCTTCGAGGTCAGCCGAATTGACGCGCAGATCCGCACCCCGAAGCTGATGGTTCTTGGCGATGCCTCGCAGGCGGTGAACGACTTCATCTACGGCGATCTGGTGATCTCCACCGGCGACGGCTACCTCACCTTCGATGGAACGTTGCAATCCCCTTCGCTTTCCGGGCCGGTGATTATCGAGCAAGGGAATCTGCAACTTCCATACTCAGAATCTGCGGCAACCATCAATGCCACCGGGGTCCGGTACGTAAGCCAGCAGGAGTGGGACGCCGAGCAGGCGCAGCCCTATGGCCCAGATTTCGGATTGGGATTGGAGGAAGAGGAGAACGCGGCGTTGGAGGCGGATACTTCTTTGAGAGCGCAGGAGGAGCGATTGCGCCGCGAGCTTCAGCAGCGCAACGCGCCAACGGTGGACGCGCCATCGTTTGTGGACCGCCTAAATCTTGACCTTGCCATCCGGATTCCAAACCGGACGAACCCGCTGTACGTGACGATGGATCTTGGCGCGGCAACCCAGCAGCTTCGTGCACAGATTATTGACGACGGCGAGGCTCTCTACGTCCGCCAAGAAGGGGGCCGAATGACCGCCGAGGGGGCGTTGAAAGTGCTTCCCGCCTCCAAGTTCGTGTACATCAAGACCTTCAACGCTGCGGGGGATTTGGTGTTCGATGGAGATTTGGGGAACCCGGGGATCACCATCTCGGCTTCCTACGAAGGCCGCCGCGTAACCTCTGCCGGGCAAACCGAGCGGTACAGCGTCACGATTGACATCACCGGAACGAAGGAGCGGCCAACCATCACCTTCCGCTATGCCATCAACGGATTCGAGCAAGCCGTGGGCGATCCCGACGACCGCACGCGGAACGCCATCTCGCTGCTGCTGTTCGGCAAAACCACCGATGAACTTCGCGGCGCAGGGGCAACCAGCCAGATTAGCGACCTGCTGAATAACAGCATCAATTCCTACGGCAGCGCGGCGTTGGGAACATTCCTGACGCAGGCCTTGGGGTCCGATGGAGTGATCCAAAGCATTGACATCGAGCTTGGGCAGCTAAGCGACATTGGCGGGGCGCGAATAAACTTCGTCAGCCAGTTCGGCCCGGTGCTGTTGCAGTATGGCGGAACCGTCAGCGATCCCACCAACGGAACCATCACCGTGGACCTTCCGGCCGACGCGCTGCTGGACGCAGATGTTGCCCAGTATATCTTCCTTCAGCTTCAACGCTCGGTGGAGAATTCCAGCAACACCAGTGCCGCCACCGCGACCACAACCACCGACCCCGCCGACATCTACCGCGTGCGAATTCAGTTCAGGAAAAGCTGGTAGCAACCTTCTTTGCACTTTCGGGAGCCACGTGGGCACAAGCAGCGGCGGTAGCCGAAGGTCTTTAGCCTTCGGCGTCATCTGCCTGTATCACTTGGCTCCACCGAATCGGAGCCGTAGGCTGAAAAGCACGTTGAGATGCGCCCAGCAAGCGAGCACAGACCCCGCGCAAAACAGCAAAGCCGCTTCCATCCTTGAGGATAGAAGCGGCTTTGGTTCTGATCTTTTTTTGCCGGCGGTACGCTTAGGCGTTTGGAAGGATGTTCACCGTTTTGCGGGTGCGCCCTTTCCGCCCGAATTGGACGGTTCCATCAATCAGCGCGAACAAGGTGTCGTCGCTGCCGATGCCCACGTTCAGCCCTGGGTGGAATTTGGTCCCACGTTGGCGAACAAGGATATTGCCAGCGCGAACAACCTGGCCACCAAAACGCTTGATGCCAAGATATTGCGGGTTGGAATCGCGACCGTTCTTTGTTGAGCCTGCGCCTTTTTTATGAGCCATGGTTCATTGCCTCCTGAAAGAAATATCTGCTATGCTTGCTGAGTGACGATGTTGAAAACGGGAAGCTGCCGGCACTTAGGCCGCAATTCCTGTAATCTGGATTTTGGTGTAGCCCTGGCGGTGGCCGTTCAGCTTTTGGTAGCCTTTGCGGCGTTTTTTGTGGAAAACCAGGACGGTTTCCCCTTTGCCATGCTCCAGCACTTTGGCGGTTACGGTCGCGCTTGCCAGGCCCAAGGAGCCATCGGCAAAGGTTGCCAGCACGTTGCCGAACTCCACTGTGGAGTCAACGTCGTTGCTGAGCCGTGGGACCACAAGTGTGTCCCCATTCTGGACTCGGAATTGCGAGCCGGCGATATTCACGATAGCGTGCATGATTTCACCTACGGAAAATATGCTGTGGAACGGATGTCTGCTTTTGAAGAACGGCAAAGATACACCCGCACCGTTCGGTCTTCCAAGAAGAGTTTGGCCGGAATCCGTTCCCATTTTGTAACGGCCAGCGGATCAATTCCGCAAAAACTTCTTTTTACCGGCGGCCGCACTCTGCCAATTGGCCGCCGGCGCGTAATATCGCCCTCATGGACATCATCGTTATCGGTTCAGGATTTGGCGGATTATCGGCGGCGATACGGCTGCAAACGCAAGGACACCGCGTCACCGTGCTGGAAAAACGGGACAAGTTGGGGGGGCGCGCCTATGTCTATTCCCAAGATGGCTTCACCTTCGACGGCGGCCCCACGGTGATTACGGCTCCGTGGCTGATTGAAGAACTGTTCACCGAAGCCGGACGCAACCCCGCCGATTACCTTCAATTCCTTCCCGTTGACCCTTTCTACCGAATCTATTTTGAGGATGGAGCCACCTTCAACTACAACGGCGACCCGCAGGGGATGGAACGGGAGATCGCCAAGTTCAACCCCGACGATGTTGCTGGCTACCGGAAATTTTTGGAGCGAACAAAGAAGATTTTCGCCACTGGTTTCGGGCTGATTGACTCCCCGTTCCTCACCTTTGGCTCCATGCTGAAAGTCCTTCCCGATCTAGTCCGCCTGCGTGCCGACCGCTCGGTGTATCGCTACGCCAGCCGCTACATCCACGACGAGCGGTTGCGGCGTGTGTTCAGCTTCCACCCGCTGCTGGTTGGGGGGAATCCGTTCCAGACCACCTCCATCTACACACTGATCTTGTACCTTGAGCGGGAGTGGGGTGTGTGGTTTGCAAAAGGGGGAACCGGGGCAGTGGTGGAAGCGTTGCGGCGGTTGTTTGCCGAGCTTGGCGGAGCCGTTAGCCTAAACACCGAGGTCCAAGAGATTCTGATTGATGAAGGGGCGCGCCGCGCCCGTGGGGTGCGGCTAACCGATGGCCGCCAGCTTCCTGCCGATGCAGTGGTTTGCAACAGCGACACAGCCTTCACCTACCGGAACATGATGCCGGAGCGGTTCCGCCGGACCTACACCAACAAGCGGATTGACCGGCTGAAATACTCCATGTCGCTCTATGTCCTCTATTTCGGCACCGACCGGCAGTATCCCCAGATTCCGCACCACAGCATCATGTTGGGGAAGCGGTACGAAGGGTTGCTGGATGACATTTTCAACCGGCATCACCTTCCGGAGGATTTCTCCCTGTATCTGCACCGCCCCACCGCAACCGACAGCACGTTGGCCCCGGCGGGATGCGATGCCTTCTACGTCCTTTCCCCGGTGCCGCATCTTGCCAGCGGCAACGATTGGAAGAAGGCCGCACGCCCGTATCGCGATGCCATTGTGAAGTATCTGGAGGACCGCTACATGCCCGATTTGTCGCGGCATATCGTGACCGAGCATTGGATTGACCCGCTCCATTTTCGGGACACCTTGAACAGCCATTTGGGAAGCGCGTTCAGCATTGCGCCAATCCTGAGGCAATCGGCGTGGTTCCGCCCGCACAACCGGTCGGAGGAAGCGGAGAACCTGTATTTTACCGGAGCCGGAACCCACCCCGGAGCAGGGCTGCCAGGGGTGATTTCCAGCGCGAAGATTGTGGCCAACTTGCTTGGCCCGGCGTAACGTCCAACCAATCAATCCCGACCATGCCAACGATTTTTTCCAAGATCATCAGCGGTGAAATCCCGGCTGATGTTGTTTATCGCGACGACCAAGTGATGGCCTTCCGCGACATCGCGCCCCAGGCACCAACCCATATTTTGATTATCCCTATCGAGGAGATAGCAACCGCCAATGATCTATCGGCGCAGCATGAGCAGTTGGTGGGCCACATGGTGGCGGTTGCCGCCCGCATCGCCCGCGAAGCAGGGATTGCCGATGATGGCTACCGATTAGTGGTAAACTGCAATCGCGACGGAGGGCAGGAGGTGTATCACCTGCATCTTCACCTGCTTGGCGGGCGCAAAATGGGGTGGCCACCCGGGTGAGTTCCGGCGCGTGTGTGGGGAAGAAGGAATAGATGCTCTAACAACAAGCGAGCCGTTGCAGTTGCTGCAACGGCTCGCGCTGTAGTAAGACTACGGTCAACGGAAGGAGCTACTTCTTTTTTGCAGCTTTTGCCGGAGCGGCTTTTGCGGCCTTGGCTGGGGCAGCTTTTGCGGCGGCCTTGGCTGGGGCTTTCTTGGCTTTGGCGGCATTCACCGAATCCTTCAGCGATTTACCGGCTGAGAATTTGATGGTTTTGCTGGCTGCAATCTTGATTGCTTCTCCGGTTTTCGGATTGCGTCCGGTCCGTGCTGCACGCGCGCCAACACCAAATGTGCCGAAGCCGATAATCTGCACGGAGTCCCCATTCTTCAATGCGCCGCCGATGGCGTCCAGCATTCCTTTCACGGCACTTTCGGCCTGTGCATTGGTCAAGTTTGCGGCGGTGGCCACTGCGCCCACCAGATCAGCTTTGTTCACGTCAGAACCTCCAGAAGTTGGTAGATGTGTTGCGCCCAAAAGGGCGGTTGGATTGGATGGGCGCGAACATACACCACAAACACCCCAGAACGCAAGAGGGAAAAGGCCGCGAAGGTAGATTTTTCAAGGCTTCGCGGGGAAAAAGCGCATCTTTTTTCCCCGATGAAGAAGCTATCGAAGAATCGAAGCCACGGGCAGCAATTTCCAAGGCCCACCGCACCGCAGCCATTTCCGCCAACAATTCTTCAACTTCCCCACTTTCTTCGGCCTTCCCCTATTGATAACCATTGATCTGCGCCGTATAATCACGCACCAATCGTTTTGAGGCGTTTCCTTCGCCCCGATGCCCCCAGGATTAACGCCCCTCTGACGTACTGAACTTGCGCATGTGGCACTTCAACATTTACCAAACTATGGAGGTATCAGGTGGCAGCAGAAACCAGATCGGAGAACGTCCGCACCATTGTGCTTGCGGGGCATGGTGGTGCCGGAAAAACAACCCTTGCCGAAGCGATGTTGTACGCGGCAAAGGAAACCAACCGCATGGGGCAAATCCCCGACGGATCAACCGTTAGCGATTACCACCCGGACGAAATCGAACGGGGCGTTTCGCTGATGCTGTCGGTCCTTCATGCCAACTGGCGTGGGCATAAAATCAACATCCTTGACGCGCCCGGCTTCCCCGATTTTATCGGCGATTTGAAATCCGCCGTTCGCGTGGCCGACACATTGGTGATGGCCGTGGATGCCAGCACCGGCGTGGGATTCGGTGCCGATTCCGCCTGGGAGTTTGCCGGCGAAACCAAAGCACCGGTTCTGTTCGCGCTCACGAAAATCAACACCGAGCAAGCACACTTCGAGGAAACGCTGGACTACCTGCGCGAGCATTTCAGCCGCGACATCGTCCCGCTGGAATATCCGGTGTATGAGAACAAACAGATCAGCGCGGTGGTGAATATCCTGGAGATGAAGGCAATGAAGTTTGCCGACGACGGAAGCGGCCTCCATACCGACACTGCCGACATCCCCCCCAGCGTTCAAGCGCGCTGCGCCGAAATCCGCGAGGGGTTGATTGAAACGCTTGCCGAGTCGGACGAATCGCTGCTGGACAACTTCTTCAACAACGGCACGCTGACCGATGAAGAGATTGCCAAAGGATTGCGGGCCGCGCTGCTTCAACGGAAAATCTTCCCCCTGTTTGCCGTCAGCAGCACCCAGAATATCGGCGTAACTCCACTGATGGATTTCATCGTGGATTACTGCCCAAGCCCCATGGACCTTCCGGCACCGCCGGCCGCCGTGCCGAACAACCCCAATGCCATCAATCTTCCAAAAAGCTCCGAAGGGGAGCCGATCATTTTCATCTTCAAAACGATTAGCGAGCCGCACGTTGGCGAGCTTTCGTTCTTCCGGGTCTTCCACGGGAAAGTCACCCCGGGCCTTGATCTGGTGAACGTTGACAGCGGAACCACCGAACGCCTGAACCAGGTCTATATCGTCAACGGCAAAAACCGCAAGGACGTTCCCGCGCTTAACTATGGCGACATCGGCGCGGTGGTAAAGCTGAAGAACACCCACACGAACAACACCCTTGCGCCAAAAGGGAAGACCGTAAAAATCCCCACCATCTGGTATCCCGCGCCGATTACCGACGCGGCCTTAATCAGCAAGGGGAAAGGGGATGAAGCCAAAGTGGCCGAAGCCTTGCACGTGATGCACGAGGAGGACCCAACCTTCAGCGTCCACATGGACCCGGAATCGCACCAGACGGTGATTAGTGGATTGGGCGAACTGCACCTGGACGTTGTGGTGAAACGCCTTACCAGCAAGTACGGCTTGCAGGTGGAAATGAAGCCGCCCCGCATCCCCTACCGCGAAACGATTCGGGGGGCAGTGGCAACCAGTTACCGCCACCGGAAGCAAACCGGGGGCGCGGGGCAGTTCGGCGAAGTCCATTTCTACATTGAGCCGTACGACGAGAACCGTCCGGTCCCTTCGCAATATCAGGTTCGGGACCAGGAGCTTGAGGCATTGCAGTGGGGTGGGCATTTCCATTTCATCAACTCGATTGTTGGCGGCTCCATTGAGGCACGTTTTATCCCGGCGGTGAAGAAAGGGATTCTGGAGATTCTTCGCGGCGGAGCCTACGCCGGATACCCGATGTCGAACGTTCGGGTGGTGCTGTTCGATGGCAAGATGCACGCCGTGGACTCGAACGAAAACGCATTCAAAACCGCCGCACGGATGTGCCTGAAGCAAGGGATCAAAGAGTGCCGCCCGCAACTGATGGAACCAATCTGGAACGTGGAGATTTCCGCGCCGGCAGATTACATGGGGGACATCATGGGCGATTTAAGCAGCCACCGCGGGCGGATTATGGGAATGGATTCCAAAGGCTCGGCACAGATTATTAAAGCCCAGATTCCGCTGGCCGAACTGTACGGCTACGCGGCGCGGCTCCGCTCGCTAACGCAAGGCCGCGGAAGCTACACCCGCGCCTTCAGCCACTACGAGGAGGTGCCGAAGGATGTGGAAGCGAAGATTGTGGCCGCCGCCGATTTGCAGGACGAGGAGGAATAGCAATCCAACCAACCGTTGGGCAATCATTGCGGGGCAAGTGTGAAGCCCCCAACAACAACAAAGCGGGCGAAGCATTCTGTGCTTCGCCCGCTTCTGTTGTTCGCTGGAGTATTGCTTACGAGTTCGATGCCGAATCGGCTTTCTTCTCGGCCAGTTGGTGGTTTGCAGGAATTCCTTCGGTGAACCGAACGATCTCTGCATCGGTGTGCTGGCCAACAAGCTCGGTTAGCAAGTTCTGGGCAAGCGCGTCGCTGCTGAACAGCCCCACCGAAACGCCATACTGGCGGCTGTTGCCGTGGCGCGATTCCACCAAAAAGACGTTGTCGTAGCCTTGTTCACGCAAGCGTTGTTGCAGCGCGGCGGCTTCGTCGAAATCCAACCGCTGGGCAACGTTTACGGTGCGGCCATGCAAGCGGACGCTGCGGCCTTCGGCATCAAAAGCGCGAATGGAGGCAGCTTCTTTGGTGGGATAAATTTCCAATTTCACCGATCCGGTTCCGCTCCCCTTAATGCCAATCCGCCCTGCGGCTCCTTCGGATAAATCAAGGACGCGCCCGCCACAATAGGGGCCGCGGTCGTTGATGCGAACCAAAACGGAATGCCCGTTTTTTTCATTCACCACCCGCACAAGCGTTCCAAACGGGAGCGTTTTGTGGGCGGCGGTCATTTCATGTTTGTTAAACCGCTCGCCATTGGCGGTGCGGCGGCCATGGAAGCCTGGGCCATACCAGCTTACGCGCCCCGCGATTGTCTGCGGCGCAGCAATCGCCATTGCATAGCTGGTGTCGGCTTCCAATTCCTCGGAAGCCTTCGCGGTGTACAGCGAGTCAATGTTCACCTCGGCAGCAGCGGCGGCACTGATGGCAGCGATGTTCGCGCCCGGTTCAGTGGCACTTGCTGGCCATGTTAGCGCTGCAACAACGCTTGCCCCACTCAGTGTGGCTGTTAGCAGCAACGCCACAATGCCGGACCGGCTCCGCTTCGTGCTGCTATCGGTAGCTTCAACTGAAGTCAATGTTCCCTCCTCGTTAGTTCAACGTATCTCTGCTTCGCATCATTCCGCCGCCATGTGGGGGGCTGGTGTGTGATTTGAAGCGGGGCAAAGATAGGTTGTGCCCAACAGCGGGGGGCTTAATTCTTTTTAATGATTTTGTCGTACAGCCGGTAGCGCTTGTACAGCTCGCCGTTCATCATCTGCGCAGCGCGGTTCATCATCACGTTATCTTCCACCACCCACGACGCTTCCCCTTCGCGATATCCCTTCCCATCCACCATCCGTGTGCCGACTTCGTAGTAAAGGACGGCATCAATGCCAAGCCGCTGAAATCGCGGAATTACGCCCAAAATGAAGATTCTTCCACGGTTGATCCGCTTGCGGAACCGGAGCATTGCAAGGATCGCACCAAGCAATCCCCCACTTTTGTTTTGGATAAGAACTTGGTTGATGTCGGGCAGCCCCAGCGCGAACCCAACGGGCTGACCGTTCGCTTCGGCAATCAGCACAAAGTCAGGCTCGGCCAGTTGTTTCAAGTCTTTGGCGATGAAGTCAAACTCCGCATCGGTCATCTTCACAAACCCCCAGTTCGCTTGCCACGCCATGTTGTAGATATCCTTAATTATCCCCACATCGCGCTGAAACGCCGATTTATCGCCAAAATCAACGTTTCTGATCGTCAAGCCCTCCCGCTGGCGAACCGCCGCCTGCACCCGCTGAATCTTTTCGGTAAGGAATGAACGGGTCAAACGGTAGGCAAACATGTCCTTCGATTTGGCTAGGCCAAACGTTTCGATTACAGTGCTGTAATATTTGGGGTTGTAGGTCATCAAGATTTGCGGGGGGTCGTCGAAGCCTTCCACCAGCAATCCGGCCTCGTCGTTCAGCGAAGGGTTCACCGGTCCGCGCATCACCTCCATCCCCCGTTCGGCAAGCCACTGCTGGGCCGCATCAAGCAATCGGTTGGCCACCTCTTGGTCGTTGATGGACTCGAAAAAACCGAAGAACCCAACCTTGTCGCCGTAGGTGGCGTTGTGGTTTCCGTTGATAATGGCAGCCACGCGGCCAACAACCTGGCCGTCGAGCTCGGCAAGGAACATCTCAAGTTGGGAATGCTGCCAGAACGGATTCTTCTGGCGGTTGAGCAATCGCTTGCGGTCGAACTTCACCGGCGGAACCCAGTTGGGGTCCCCCTTGTAGATATCCCAAACCATTCCGATGAAGCGATTTAACTGGCGAGCAGTGCGGACGGGAGTAATGGAGATTGGCATGGACAAAAGTAGAGAGAAGAACCACACCGCGGAAACGTCGCAGGAAGAATTCCCCCAACAATAAAACGCCAGCCGGCACTCTCCCCCCTCTCTCTCTCGGGTAATGGAGTGCCGGCTGGCGTTGCTTGATGCGGGCCTTTCGGTTGTAAGGCTATTTCGTTGTGAGGTTATTCGATTCCGGGCGCGGCAACCGTTGGTGCGGTGCGGTGGACCGCAACGGCGGTGTCCGGGTCTGCGGGCGGTGCAACAATGATCGCTGGGGATAGATCCACCGAGGTGTTGATGCTGTTCAAAGGCCTCTGCACGGCCACGGGCTGCGCTGCCGGCAGCAAGGTTCGCTTCTGCCGGACCGGCGCGGAAACTGCAACCTGCGGTTGCGGTTCCGTCAGCACGCGGCTCGAACGACGGGCGATGCGGCTGCGTGGCTCGACGGCTGGGGCTTGGATTGCCACCACTTCTTCGTAGGTCAGCCCTGAGTTTTTAATCCACTCTTTCAGCTCGGGGGCATCAATCTGGCGAATGGTGGCAAAGTGGTAGCGGCTGTTGATCTGCTCGGCAACCTTCCGCCCCAGCGATTGCTCCACCAGATACCCCACCGCGCAGATGTTCCCATCCTGGTCAATAAACACCGGCTCCCACGCGCCGGGGTGTTCGTAGTTGATGGGGTACTCACCCCGCTGCCAGTAATCGCGCAAGCGGTCCAGATTGCGGGCGCGTTCGGCTTGCAGCTCCGGGGTCATCCAGCTTGCATCGTGGCGGCGCAAGGCCGACTCCACGGCTTGCAACCGGCGGGTGTGGTTGCTTTGTTGCAACGCAAGCTCATCTTTGATTTCGGGGAGGAACTGATTGAATTGGACATCGGTGGCGATGACCGTCCAGGGACGATTCCCCGCAGCTTCGGGCTGGGGAATCAACGTGCTGCTGTTGAAGAACGATGCCAGCGAAACAACGCCAGCAGCAAGAGCCGATAGAATTGGAATGTTGCTCATGGTCTCTGTCTCCTTTTTTGAACGATGTGGTCAACCTTTCTGGTATGCTCCGTTGCCGCCTGCGCAGGTTCTGCGGCACGAACTGTTTGCACGACGCAGCGATTGTTTGGGCGTAACATCGGGCCGAATCACGGAGGGCTTGCGGGCAAAAAAAAGCCGAGGCAAAGCCACGGCTTGGGTCCAGAGAGAGAGAGGAAAAAAAAGTAGAACGATCACCACAACATCCATCGCGGTTTTTCCGGCGGGGGTTGCTCCACAAGCACGTCGTCGCCATCCACCACAACGTTGTAGGTTTTCAGCCGCGCCCCGCCGATAACTGGATTCCCCGTACGGAGGTCGTAGGTCCAGCCGTGCAACGGGCAAGCCACGGTGCAATCTTCAATGAAACCATCGGCAATGGTGGACGCGTGTTGGTGGGGGCAGACGTTGCTGACGGCATAGACCACGCCATCAATGCGGAACAGGGCGATCTCGGTGTCGTCGTCCAGCCACACACGGGTTCCGCGCCGGCTGGACAACTCACGAACGGAGCAAACGCGAAGGAACTGAGGTTCAGGCATGATGGAAAGATAGGCCGCCGCGCCCAGCTAACGGCCCAATACGGTTGCAACGAAAAACTACGGAGGCCCCAGCCACCGGCTGCGCCCCTGCTTTACCGTAAATCCAATTTCCTTGCAGCCGGGCGTTCCTGCGGGGCCGCGCTTGTTCCAAACGGACGGATGAGATAGCGGTGGAAGGAGAACGCCCCAACGCCGCGGCTGTTCACTATCCATGGGCCTTCGTACACCGCCGGGGCAACGGCGTAGTTCTGGCTGGGGATGTAGCTTAATCGTGCCATCGGGTAGCGTCCATCCAACTCCAAAAACACCGTGTCGCCAACGGCGCGGGCCGAACGCACGGCCCGCACGCTATCGTTCAAGAAGAAGGCATCGGCGAAGGTGCGGATTGTTCCGCCAATGGTAACGTCTGGAGTAAGGATCAATCCATGCTTGGCGTTGCTGAACACAATCGCCACCTGGTTCTGCTCCGCCGTGGTGAAGAAGGCATCGCGGATGTTCGGCGAGCCAATATCCACCGTGTCGGTCTGGCCCAAGAAATCGCGGCCAAGAAGGCGGAACAGCTGCACCCCAATCGTATCATACCCCGCCGCCACGTAATGGCAACCATCGTGCCCCGGAACGCCCATTGGCGAATAGCCGACAACATCAGGAAAGCTGTCGGGAAGGGTGCGCTGAAGCTCGCGCAACTCACTGTGGGGACCCGCCGCGCAGCCCGGGCGAATCTGCACCACGTAGAGCTTCTTCAGGTTTGGATAATCCTCCAACCAATCCTGGCGCAGGGCGCGGAAATTCGCCGCGTAGTTGGTGATGATGTTCGACTCCCCCTGGTACCAGAACATCGCGCGGACATTACGCGCCAGCCCTGACTTCTGCACACGGTAGAGCATGCTGCCGTAGATGCTGCTAAGCGTCAGCGGCGCGGCATCGTTGCGCTGGTGTTGCTCGATTGTCGTTCCCCCAACCCCGCCGTTGATGATGCAAACCGGAACCCCCGTTTGCTGGGTGTACAATCGTGCCATCCGCATTCCCCACGCGCCAACATTTGGGCCGCCGCCGTTTCCGACCCCGCTGGCAATCCCCCACAATGTGTCGCGTTGGCTGCGCGAGAAATTCAGCCCGAAGGTGCGGCAAAACTGATTCGGTCCCGCACCTTGCCCGGCATGGCCAAAAATTGAGTTGGATTGGCCGCCAATCAGCAACGCATCGCCGCAAACGATGCTGTCGCGAAGGGCAATCACGCTGTCGGCCCCGCCTTGCTTCCGCAGGCTGACGGTGAAACGATACTCAGAAAGGGAGGCATGAATCCGGCTGGAAAGCGCGAAGGGTGCGATTCCGTTGGCGTAACTCAGCGGCAGCGATTGCCGCCGCCACGGGACCTCATCTTTCGCCAAATCCACCACCAACGAATCCCACCCAGCAACGCGCACCGCCCCGGCAATCGCCACCGTTGCCGAGTCATCATCCCCGCGCGGGAAGAGTTGCAACAGGGCAGGGATTGAGGTGAACGTGGAGTCGGGCAAGGGGGGCGGCGGCGGCACGGGAATGCCATACTTGCGGAACAGATAGGTCTCCGTCTGGGCACGCTCGGCGGCGCCGAGTTCCCTGCGGTACAGGATCACTTCGGCCAGATCGCCAAGCAACACGTTCCCACGCTGATACGCGCCAAGATAGATGATGGAGTCCAAGTTTTGGGGGATGGTTGCGCTGTCGGCAAAATGGCTGTTGATGAAGATTGCCCCCCGGCGGCGCGCCTCCAAGTAGGACATGGTGACAATGGCAAACTCCCCTTGCTGCACCGGAAGCGAAGCAATTGCCTGCGCGTTGAAATCGCCATGAAGCATTTTTGCATACTCCGTTCCGCCAAACCAGTGCGCGTGGCGAATGCCCGACACCACATTATTCGTCCAGCCAATGTTGTTGATCCGAACCACGAAGGTCAAGGTGTAATCGCTGCGGGTTGGGAACACCGGCGTTGCTTCCATAAAGCTCCCCGCCCCCGCAAACCGCACCGCCGGAAGGTTCGCAATGGCATTGGGAATCAGCGTGGTTTGCAACGCGGTGGAATCTTGCCATGCGGCGTATCCATTTCCGCTGCGGTCGTTCCAGCGGCTCACCTTGCCGTTCGGCTGGGAGACCACCCCGCTATCGGCTTTTAGCCAAAGCAGCGGGCCGGCGGCTGGAGGGCCGTACGGCTGCGGAGTGGTAATGCCATACCGCGCAATCCATGCCAGCTGCAATGCCGAGAACTCCGCCGGGGATAAGCTGCGGTTGAACAGCATCACCTCGGCAATATCACCCGTCAGGAAGTTCGCTTGGGCGTACGCTCCCAGATAGATCACGGGGTCAACATTGGCCGGAATCTGGGCCGCCACCGCGGTGATGCCGTTGATTGCAATCGTTGCCGTGCGGGTTGATTCCTGGTAGTTGATTGCCACGGCGTTCATGCCGCTGGTGATTGCGATCGGCGAGGTTGCTTGCTGGCCGAAGTTCCCGCTATGCAGAACCTTCAGATACGGCACCCCGGCGAAATAGAGTGCGCGGCTGTTCCCCGACAGCACGTTGTTCGCGGTGGCGTAGCCGTTGATCCGCACAACGAATC
Source organism: Chlorobiota bacterium (assembly GCA_016710285.1). Taxonomy (NCBI): domain Bacteria; kingdom Pseudomonadati; phylum Chlorobiota; species Chlorobiota bacterium. Next base: position 1,131,453 of record JADJXR010000001.1, read on the forward strand.
CCACCGCGTAATCTCCCCCCACCGGAAAGACCGGCTTCAAGGCCATGAACTGCGTTCCGCCGAACCGCACGGCGGGCAAACCATTCGCGGCGTTCCGAAGCAGCTCAGGGCGTTTGCTGGCTTCGGATTGCTGGGCATCGTTGCCGTTGCCGCTGATGTCGCGCCACAGCCCGACCGTTCCATCGGTCATCACCACCCCGGTGTCGGCGCGAAGATGGAGCAGCGCGCCAGTGGGTATCTGCGCGCGGAGCCTTGCGGCCCCAAAAGCCAGAAAAAGCATGGCGCAGAACATGGCCGAGAACATCGGATGGAGTATCGAACGGCGTATCGAACGGAGCATTGCGCACCCTGTGGTTTTGGTTGTGACGTAATCGTGATGAACGGACGGCTGGCTAATTCTGCGGCTCCTGCAACTGCACCTCCGCCTCCACCTCGAACCCTTTCTTCCCGGGAGCAATCCGCACCGCATCGGTGAAGGCATCATGCTCGAAGCAGAGCAGCCAGCGGCGCTCGTACGCTTCGGGGATGAACGTCTGTTTTTCCTGGAGTGAGGTCAGCGGGAAGTTATCGTAGCCCATGACGTAGGGGAAAGGAAGATGGGCGCGGGTGGGGATAAGATCGGCGCAATACACAAGCCCCGCAGGTTGCCCCGCGGTGGCGGAGTCATTCCGCACAATCACCATCTGCATCCCCTGGGTGTGGCCGTGCATGGTGCGCAGCTCAATCGCGGGGAACAGTTCTCCATCGCCATCAAGCTCTTCCAGCAAGCCGCGCTCCGCCACCGGCTCCCAGTTTTCCGGCATGAAGCTGGCGCGGTCCTTATCGGTGGGATTTCTTCCCCAAGCAAGCTGGTCCCGCTGGACGTAATGCCGTGCATTCGGGAATGTTGGGACCACCTGGCCCGCAGCGTCCAACTGTGTGGACCCGCCGGCGTGGTCGAAATGGAGATGGGTGTAAATAAAGTCGGTGACATCTTCTGGGCGAAGGCCATGCTTTGCCAGCCCGTTGTGCAGGGTGTAGCGGCTGTTGTCAAGGGCGTAAATGGCTTGTTGTTTCTGGGGCATCTTGTGGCCGCATCCGGCATCCACCAGAATCGTCCGCCCCTCCCCTTGGATCAGTAAAGCCCGCGCAGCCATTGCAATCCGGTTCTGCTCATCAACGTGGGGATATCCCTTTGCCCACAGGTTTTTTGGAACAACGCCAAACATTGCGCCGCCGTCCAGGGCAAAGCGGCAGGTTTCAATCAGGTGAACGTTGTATTGGCCAAGTTGCATGGTAGAGTTGGTAAAGTTCGATCGGCTTGGAAGAAGTACAAGGGCGTTGGATTCTGTTCCGCACGCCTTTCCGGTGCGCACAAAGTAATGCGGCAATCGTTGCGGGGCAAAACGCGCCACCAAGCGCACCCCTGCCAAAAAGAATTATCGCCACGGCGATTGCGCAGCCGCTGTTGTTTGTATCTTCGCTTCAGCTCGGTCGGCGGAACCGGCAATCAACTTCACTAACCAGCACCAGCAATGACCAACGAGCAAATTTGCGAACGCCTGAACAGCATCTTGGCCTTGGAACTTTCCGGCACGATGATGTACCTCCACTACTCCTATTTCATCTACGGCCATTCGATGATCCCAATCGTGGGGTGGCTGCGCGAACAAGCAAACGAGGGGGTTGCCCACGCAACGTTGGTTGGCGACAAGATCACCTCGTTGGGCGGAACCCCACGGACCTTCCCCGCAACCGACAAATTCCCCTGGAGCTTCGACTCGCTGAATGACATGCTGCGGGCCGCGCTTCATCTTGAGAAAGAAGCCTGGGGAGCCTACGCCGCGCTGCTTCGCGACATCGAAGCACTGCCGGAACACCTGGGGCTGCGGCTTTTCTTGGAGATGCAAATTCAGGAAGAGACCGGGCATATCGAGCAGGTGGAGAAGATGCTGAAGCCAGACATCGTCCATTAGACCCGGGGCCTTGGGCCGGAGCCGTTCGGGCTTTATCAATCAGCAGCCTATCAATGAACAGCGAAGGCATCGGAAGGAATATCCCTCCGATGCCTTCGCTCTTTTTTTTCGGCACTCTACAACCAACTAAAACGAAGCACGCAGGCCCGCCTGAAACTCGCGCCCGGGTGCGGGCAATCCAAGTTGCGGAAGCACCGCCGTGTTGGCAATGTTGTTCATGCGAACAAACAGGGTGGAGACCCCTTCGATCCCTGGGATCACCATCTGGTACGCCAGCCGAGCATTCAGCACTGCCGAAGAACCAAGCGAGACGAACCGGTTTTCATCATTGAGCGTGAAAGCCTCGCCGGTCAGTTGCAGCTCCACCGCGGGGATAAGCCCGAAGGGGAAGTTGTACGACACCGCCACCGTCCCAACGTACTCCGGTTTCTCGGACAAGTAGGATGTGGAGTCGGCCCCATCGCTTCCCTTGACGGTGGCGCGGGTGTGCATGTAGGTGAAATGCCCATCCAGATGGAGCGGCTGCAGGATGTTCAGCGTCCCCACCAGTTCCGCGCCGTAGGTGTTGCTTCCTGGCAAGTTGATCCGCTGCCGTTTGCGCCCCCCCAACGTGTCAATGTTCCGCTGGTCAATGGTGTTGCTGACGTTGCTGCCGAATGCGGTGATGGCCCACGTTCCGGCATCGCCCGCCCCCTCAAGGCCAGCGTCGAACAACACGGCATCCTCCGGCTTCAGATCGGGGTTCACCAGGAACCGGCGCAAGGCCTCGCCGAACAACTCGCGCATGGTTGGGAACCGGGTGCGGCGGCCCGCCGATGCACGCGCCGTGACTTCGTTGCTGAGCTTCCATGAAACGCCCACCGTTCCGCTCCAATCGCTGAACGGGTCGCGTGCTGGCTTGTCGCCCGTGAGCGGTGTGCTCAGCCTGTCGTAGCCAACGCCAACCGTGCCTTGCAGTTCGGGCGTGATCCGAATCTGGGCCTCCAATCCGCCACTAACGTTCTGCTGCTTGTACTCCGCGGTTGGTGCCGGGATTACTGTGCCGGTGGAATCAACATCGTTGTCCCGCTGGTCGTGTTTGGATTGCAGCGCGTTGATTGCCGCCGTGATTCTTGCATCGCCATCGCCGATGGTGTATCCAACCACCACGCGGCTTCCCAGGGTCAGGTCCTCATCTTCCTGGCTTTTATTGCGTGTGGTGTAGGTTGCGTCGTCGTACTGGTCAATGGTTTGGGCAAATGATGTTGTCCAGATTGCCCCGCGCAAATCCCACTGGTTATCCCCCCCGAATTGGGCATCGCCGTTCAGCACCACCGACAAGTTGCGCCAATCTGGATATCGCCAAAAACGCGCATCGGAAACGTGGCCTTCTGGGGCAACCCCTTTGCTTCCGTCAATCAGCGAGCCGGACAATCCGATTGAGGCGTTCTCCGCCAATTTCAACTCCCCACGCAGGTACGCATTCACGATGCGCGAATCGGTGTTCGTTCTGCCATCGGCGTTTGCTTGGTTGTACAGGAATGGAGTCTCGCCATCCACCTGGAACACCGAGCTATCAGGGAAGGAAAGGGCATCGCGGCGCATGATGTTGGCCGAAGCAATGTAATTCACCTTCCCAAGGTTCCCCGTGTGCATCGCGTTCACCGAGTAGTAGCCATGATCCCCCCCGGCAAGGGAGACATCAGTAAGGAACCCGGGGGCCGAAAGTTCTTGCGAAACGAACTCAACCGCGCCTCCCAAGATGTTCGATCCATACAGCACCGAGGCCACCCCTTTCGACATCGTCACGCCGCCGATGCTGTTCATTGGGATCAGGCTCATGTCCAGCCGGTTATCCCACGGGATGTTGATTAACGCGCCATCCAGAAAAATTGCGGTTTGGCGTTCCCCTGCGTTCCGCATGTAGAGGATTGCTTCGCCGCGAGAGTTGGTTTGGATTCGCGTGGCCGGCATGATCGGGGCCAAACGGTCCGCCGTGGGCGCGTCGCTGGCAATGATTTTTGCGGCGGCAATCCGCTGAACCGTCGTGCTTCCAACCGTGGCATCATGTTCACCACGGACGATGACTTCGCCCAGGCGGTACGTTTTCAAGGTGTCCAGCCGCACCCTTGCTGTGTCGGGCATGGCCGGCTGCTGCGCTTGCGCAACGCCAGCAGCACACAGCGCCAGCAATGCAATCGGGATGGTTCGCTTCATGGTTGCTTGTTGATTGATAGAATGCAGATGCCCCAATGGCCAGCAACGGAAAAAACCAGCAGCCACGCACACCTGCGGAAGGCTTCAAATATACGCCCCCGGCCCTCTTAAAAAAGAGGAGGCCGGGGGCATATTTTCTGAGCAACGATACGCAGGGTTAGGCTGCGTCGCTTTCCGCTTCCAACTGGCTGACAATCGCCCGCCATCCTTCCAACTCCGGCTTGCCTGGCTTCCGTTCGCCGAACATGATGGCGATTGTTTCCCCCGCTTCGTCGAACACCTCGATTGAGGTGACAATGCCATCCACCGTTGGCTTGCGGACCACCCAAGCCGATGCGATTGCCGGCTGGCGAAGGTGCAAGTTGAACCCCGGGTCCAGCACGTTCACCCAATCCCCCGTCACCACAATCCGCTCCACCGGGCCGGAATGGATCTGCACCACGCCAGGGCTGTTCACAAAAACCATGATACCAAGATTTTCCTGCGAGGCCATCACCAACGCACGGTGGATTGCGTCAAGGGCCACCGGGCGCGCAAGGTCAGAAGGGGCGGTGCGGAGCGCTTGCACGCGGCCAACGTTGTACTTGCGGAGCATTCCGTAGAACTGGTGCGTGTCCTCCATTGCGCGCCATTCGGCATGCAATCCCGCAAAGTCAATTTCCTCATCGGGAAGGTCCGCAGCGGCGGCGGATCCGGGCGCGACATCTAGCAATCCCGATTGATCCTGGCTGCGGTACTGGCTCACAAGCTCATCGTACGCGCTGGCGTTCGAGGCCTCGCGCAGATAGACCTTGTGGACCGCCTGGCCGTAGCTATCAAAGAACTGCAGGCTGCGGCGCGGTCCCCCTTTTCCATCTTCGCTGACAGCAAAGCCGTACTTCCATTGCCGGAAGAATAGCCGAAGATCAATGTTGCGGTCCACCACCAGCCCGACCCCTCCGTTGACAGAGACATCATGGTAGGTTCCGATTTTTTCGTGGACGGCGTGGGCGTTGCGGGTAAGGGCCATCACCTCGCCTAAGGATTCCACCTTCGGCAGGAATTCCCCCCAATCGGCCTGCAGCCGTTGCACAGTGTGGCCACAGCCGGTGGCCAGCAATTCGGCTTCGCTTACGCCCAATTGGTGCGCAGCATCGCGGATACGAAGGGTTGGTTGCTGTTGGCGCAGCGCGTCCCAAGCGGCGCGGAGTTCGGCAAGCTGCTCGGTTGTGGTTGGGCTTGCGGTTGCGGTCTCGGTCATTATCGTGTTCCTTGTGGAAGGTTGTGTTGAGTTCTGTTCAAAAGATCTATTTCGCCTGGTGGGGTCATGGCGATATGCCTTAGCGGGAATAGTATTCCACCACCAGCGTGACGTCGCAGATCACGGGAATTTCGTCGCGCATCGGCGTGCGCAGAAGCTGCACCGACAGCTCAGATTGTGAGACTTGCAGGTACTGGGGCAACACAGCAATGCCGAACCCGTGGCGCAAGCATTCAATCTTGCGGCTACGTGGGCGCACGGCAATCACATCCCCAGGGCGCACGGAGTAGGCCGGAAGGTTCACCGGGCGCCCGTTCACTGTAAAATGCCCGTGGGTGACGTACTGGCGCGCAGCGTAGATGCTTCGGGCAAACCCGGCCCGCAGGACCAACGCATCCAGCCGTTGCTCCAATGCTTGCACCATCAGTTCCCCGGTGTTTCCGGTTCGGCGCGAAGCCTTCATGTAGTAGTTCCGCAGCTGGCGTTCGCTGATGTTGTATTGGAACCGCAGGCGTTGCTTTTCCAGCAACTGCAAGGCGTAATCGCTTTTCTTTGTGCGCCGCTTTGCGTTGCCATGTTGCCCTGGCGGATGCGGCTTGCGTTCCATGATTTTTGCAGCCTTCGGCGTTAGTGCAAGCCCCAACTGCCGCGAAAGGCGAACTTTTGGTCCGGTGTAATTCATGCAGATTCGGTATCGGTGTCGTTCGTTCTTTTTAGTTCAGCAGATTTAATTCAGCAGATAGTCTGGCCACGATTCGGGATGATGCAGAAGCGATTCGGCGCAGACTCGCTCCACCAAGTTGTGCAGGTCCGAAAGCTCGGTTGGGGATAGCTTCAGCAGTGTGGCACCAACGCGCATGGTGACAAAGCTCGGTTCCTCCTTCCCCTCGCGTATCCACCAGTACAAATCGGACGAGACTTGGCGCACCACGTGCCGGAAGGCAAAGAATGCCGTGGGCGCAAAGCGGAGCGTGGTCTCGGGAAGAAGGCAACGGAAGGTCCGGCAGCAACGGCACCAACACACCGAGCCAACCGCGCTGGCAGCAATCAACCGTGAGCTTTGCTCGTGATCTTCTGGCATACTGGCGTTCCCGTTATTCTATTTCTACCGGAAGGTTGGGGGCAACCACGCTCCGTTTGTCGAACGCGCCAATCAGCGGGCACGGAAGCCCCGGGTGGCGGAAGACGCACGTGGTGACATCGAACGCCGCATCCAACACATCGGGGATCAACACTTGATTGGGCAAGCCTTCGGCAATCAGCTTCCCCCGATGCAGCAACGCGACCCGGTCCGCATACTGGGCGGCAAGGTTCAAATCATGGAGGATCACAAGCACCCCCGCCCCTTCGGCAGCGCATCCACGCGCCAAGCTCAGCATCTGATGCTGGTGGGCAAGGTCCAGGCTGCTGGTGGGTTCATCGAACAGGAAGTAGCGTTCGCGGTTGCGCGAATCCCACAACTGGGCCAGCACCCGGGCAAGGTGAACCCGCTGCCGCTCGCCACCGGAAAGGGTGGTGTAGATTCGTTCGGATAGATGTTCAACATCTGCTTCGGCCAACGCTTGCCGCGCAATCTGCTGGGACTTGGCCCCGCGCGCGCCGCCAGCGTCGCATCCAATGCTTACCACCTCCAGTGCGGTAAACGGCAACGCCAGCGATGACTCCTGCGGCAGCACTCCAATCGCCCGTGCGCGCTCGGCTGGGGAAAGCTCCCACATCTGGCGCCCGGCAAATGTTGCCGTTCCGCTGGTTGGGCGAAGCGTGCCGCTTAGCGTCTTCAGCAATGTTGATTTCCCGGCCCCGTTCGGGCCAATCACCGCCACCACTTCTCCCCAGCCGATGGAAAGGGAGACGGAGTCCAGCAGGCGCCGTCCGGAGCGTTCAACGGTGATTGTTCGTGCTTGCAGTGCCATTGGTTTTTAGCGGTTCGCAGATGCGCAAATGGATATTCGGTGTTGATGCTGTTCTGCCGCTGGCGATTACTGGATTAGCCGTTGCTCACGCATCAGCAACCACAAGAAGAACGGCGCGCCAACAATGGCGGTAATGATGCCAATCGGAAGCTCGGCGGGGGCAACAACCGTGCGCGAGCAAAGGTCCGCCGCAACCAGCAACCCCGCGCCAAGCAAGGTTGAGCAAGGGATCAAATGGCGGTGGTCCGGACCGATGGTCAGCCGCACAAGGTGGGGCGCGATCAACGGAATAAATCCGATCAATCCGGCCATGGAAACCGCAGCCCCAACCGCCAACGCACAAAGCCCCGTCACCCGCCATTTCAGCAGGTTGATGGAAACCCCAAGATGGGCAGCCTCCCCTTCCCCCAACGCCAGCATATTCAGTTGGCGGGCAAAGCGCGGCAGCAGAAGCAACGCCAACAACACCGGAGGGGCAACGGCCGCCAGCGTCTGCCATGTTCCTCCGGCAAGGCTTCCCAGGCTCCAGAAAGTGAGGTTGCGCAGCTGGGCATCGGTGGCAACGTAGGTGCAAAGGCCGATTGCCGCGCCGGCCAGGGCGTTCACCGCAATCCCGGCAAGGAGCATGGACCCGACGCTTCGGACCCCGCCGCGTGCGGAGATTTGATAGACCACCACCGTTGCCAAAAGCCCGCCAACAAACGCAGCAATCGGAATCGCGTACATCCCGAATTGATCCAACAGCGTGGGGAAGATTGCATGGCCAAGCACGATGCAAAGCACCGCCCCCAGCGCGGCCCCACTGCTGACCCCAATCAAGCCGGGGTCGGCAAGGGGATTGCGGAACAGCCCTTGCATTGCCGCACCCGCGCCACCAAGCGCGCCGCCAACAAGCACCCCCAACAGCACACGCGGCAGCCGAACCCCCAGCAACACCCCCGATTGATCCACACCGAAGCTGACCCCCAGGTCAAGGCCCAGCTGCCGAAGCAGAATGGCAACCACCTGCGCCGGCGAAATCCCGACCGCGCCGATGCCAACCGAGGCAATCACCGCCACGGCAAGCAACGCCACCAATCCGATGGTTAAAACGCGGGGCGTTGCCAGCCGCCCCTGGACCCGCCCGGAAGCACGGCGGGTGGGGATCGCAATTGAACGGTTCACAGGCCAGCAGTGGTTGAAGGTTGCGTTGCTTGCGCCGAGTCAATCTTGCGCCGCAACTCCAGAATTGCTTGGCCCGAGCGGGGACCAAAGCCCAACAGAAGCTCATCGTCCATGGCAACAACGCGGGCGGTGCGCCCGGCCTTGCTTTGGGCAATGGCGGGGACCGCACGTATCAGCCCTTCCTTTCCGCCAACGCTTTGCAGCCCGCTTGTGGTCATCAGGACCACGTCGGGATTGGCCGCAACGATTGCTTCGGGGGTTAGCGGTTTGTACCCGCTGTACTCCGTCACCACGTTGCGCAAGCCCGCCGCAGCAAGCATTGCACTGGCAGCGGTTCCGGTCCCAGAGGCCTGCAATGCGCCGGCCCCGCGGGCGTAGATAAATAAGATGTTTGCGGGCGTTCCGCTTGTGGCTAATCGCTGCAAGGAATCGGCGGCGGCGGAATACCGATCAAGCGTGTCGCGCAGGATTGTTGCGGCTTTCTGAAGCCCCAGAATCTTTGCCACCGCGTCAATCTTCTGCTTTGCGCCAGCAATGGAGTGCTCCGACGGTATCACCTCAATCCGAATCCCCGATGCCCGCAACTGCTCGATTGCTGCCGGCGGCCCGGCTTCTGCCGAGGCAAGGATCAGCGTTGGCTGCAGCGCGATGATATTCTCGGCAGAGATCGTCCGCTGGTAGCCAATTTTTTTCAGCGATGCCACCTGTGGCGGCCACGTGCTGCTGATGTCGGTAGCAATCACCAAGTCCCCCGCGCCAAGCGCATAAACCACCTCCGTCACCGGACCGCCCAGGGTGATGATCCGTTCTTTTTTTGCCACGCTATCGGCTGCTGCCCCCTCCCCGGCTTCCTGTTGTTGGCAGGCCGCGCTGCCAAGTGCCAGCGCAACCAGCAACATCCAAGCAAGGGGGCGATTGAGCATTCCGGCCATTATTTCAGCTTCCTTGATCCATCTGTTTGGATCACGTATTTGAAGGTGAAGAAGCGGGCTGGGTCCTCAGCTTTTGGCGCGGCCGGCGCGCCCTTGTAGTAGCCCAGCACTTGCAGTTTTGCATACTTGCCATCGGCAGTTTTCAGCACGATGACTTTGCCAGGAATGATGGAGATAAGGTGCGTGGCGGGATCGTAGGAGTACCAGGTTTTGCCCACCGCTGGCGCACCAACGGCATCGGCACTGTAGCCAGCTTCCGGGGCCATGCTCAGCGTGTCGAAATCAACGCCCGTCAACATCTGCCCAACGGCTGCGCCCGGCCCGCTGCTTCCGCCATTCAGGATGATTGAAGTGCCACGGAAGGCGATATCCCACTTGGTGGTTGCCGAGTCGGACAAAGCAACAATGCTGCTATCGCTAAGGCGGTAGAAGGTGTAGTGGCCAGTGTTGGCGGTGTCGCCAGGAATATCCTTGGCGATGGTTGAGACCTGGGTTGGGGCAGGCGTTGGTTCAACAACTGCGTCGTCGCTGCACGAGGCAAGGCCAATGGCAGCAACAAGAAGCGCGGACGAAAGGTAGCGAGTAACGGTCATGAGATGAGCCTCTCCTGTGGCTCTGTTGGTTGGAAATTTGATTGTGATATGGTTCGATGAATTTTCCTTATCGGAACTCCACGCGGACACCCAAGCCAAGCAGCCTTCCGGGGAGTTCGGGAAGCTGAGGGTCGGTGAAATCCAGCAGGTTATCGGCAACGGCAAACAGCGTCAAGAACTGGCCGAACTGCTTGCTGACCGAGCAATTCCAGAGCGTGTAGCCAGCGTGATACTCGACATCATCATCCAGCACCCCGTTGCTGTTGGCATCGGCATAGCCGTAGCGGCCGCGAAGGGTCCCGCGGAACGTGGCCTCGATACCGGTGGCGGTATCGTTGTAGCTAAGGCGCAGCGTGCCGCTGTGCGGCGAGCGATTAAACAGCCCGCCATACTCCACCATTTGCACGGCACGAATCCGCCCGCTTGACCCCACTTTTTGAATCTCCCCACGCTTAATGCTCTCCTGCTCCTCCACGCTGAAACAGTCCAGAAGCTGGTAGGAAGCGGAAAGTGCCAACCCGGGGAGCGGTTCCCAACGGGCTTCGGCGGTGGCCCCTTGCGTCACCACTTGCTCCAGATTGAAGTAGCTGAACGCATTCTGGCCATTAGTTTTCACGGCAAACGCCGTTGCCTCGATAAGGTCATGGATACGATTATGGAAGAGGTCAAGCGTCAGGCGCAGAGCGGAATGGGGCACTGCCTGAAACCCCATGCCGAACGAGAGAGAGCTTTCTGGGCGAAGCACTGCGTTGCCTTCCACGTCGCGCAGCATTCGTTGAATTTCCCCTCCATCGCGCAGACGCTCGACCGCTTCCAGTAATCCTACCGCACCGAACACGCTGTATCCAACAGCAGGGTTCGTGAAATCGAGATAGAGTTGTTGGAACGTTGGAGCCTTGAAACCGCTTCCGGCGGAAAGGCGAATCGTTCCCCAATCAATGGGCTTATAGAGAAGCGAAAGCCGCGGGCTAAGGCGTGCGGCGTAGTCGCTGTGGGAGTCGAACCGAAGGCCGGCCACAAGCCCGAAATCGGCGTTGGGCTGCCACTGGTGCTGGGCTAATAGATGGATGTTGGTTGCGGTACGGGTTCCCCCTGCAACCCGCTCGGCTTCAACCGATTCGGCAGCCGCCCCGCCGCCCACGGTCAGATAATGTTCCTCGCTTGGGGACCACTCGCCAACAAGCTCCCCTTTCGTTAGCCCTTGGTCGAAGATGCTGCGGTAGTAGTTCGCAAAAGCGGTATCGGTTGGGGAAGTAAGGGTGCTTTCGGTTGCGTAGCGGGTGGCGTAGACGCTGCCTTGCAGCCGGACGGTAGAGCTAACAGCATATCCGATTTTTCCGGAAACGTTGAAGTCTTCCAAGTCGCCTCGGTCATCAAACAACACCGTATCGGTGCCGAACACCAAATTGGCCTGGCTGCGGCTTCGTTCGGCAGAAAATTTTCCGCTGATGGAAAGGTCGAACGCAGAAGAAAGGGGGAGCGCGGCCAGCGCGGAAATGGAGTAATTATTGAATGGAGCAACCGTTGGCGACAGGGTGGATGGGTTCAAATCATAGCCATCGGAGCCAAGATACCCGCCAAAAAATCGCAGCCCCACCTCACCGACTTTTCCTTCGGCGTTCAGCGTGATATTCCGCCGACCATTGGTCCCATACTCCGCCACCCCCGACAGCTGCGGAACACGGCCCGGCTTCCGAGAAATAAGGTTGATCACCCCGGCCAGTGCCTCGCTGCCATACAGCGAACTGAAGGGACCTTTCACGATTTCCACCCTTTCCAGGTCGCCGACCATAAAGCGGTCAAGGTCTATTGCCCCCGAGGTACGCCCCACGGCAGGCTCGCCATCAATCAGGATTAAAGTGTAGGCCGGGTCCAACCCTTGCATCTGAACCCCTTGCCCGTGGTCGTTGATGATGGCCAGACCGGGCTGCTCGGCAAGCACCTCGCCGAGCAGCCGTGCCCCTTGCGAACGCATCTCACGTGCGGTGACAACTGTCGCAGAAGTTGGCGACGTGGATAGTTCACGAACCGAGCGGGTAGCCGTCACCACAACCTCGCTTGTGGCTAACGATTGCTCCCGAAGCACAATTCGGACTGGCTGTGCTGTGGCTGGTGGGGGGATGGTGACAGAAAGAGTTTCAGGATAGAACCCAACCCGCGTTGCCAACAGCACGTAGCCGCCAGCCTCGACAGCAGCAAAAGCAAACTCTCCGTTTGTGGTGGTGGTGGTGTGGTGGTCGCTCCCTTTCTGCTGACCAACCAATCGAACCGTGCAGAAAGGGAGCGGAACACCCTGTTCGTCAACAACAACACCCCGAACCCCGTTGGTAGTTTGGGCGGCGGCTTGCACGCCAAACAGGCAAAGCAGCAAACACCCAACCAAATGGGTGGCCACTGCGGAACGTTTTGGGCGGAAGGAGAATACGGGCATCTGGGCTGTGCAGGAAATCGCTGATTGTTGAATCGGCGGCAAATATAGTCATCACCTTACTTGGATTAAGTTCAAATAAGAAACTATTACATTTTTGGACTTAGTTTAGATTAGCAGCTACGTAAGTTTGTGGCTCCTTGATCCAACCAATTGACTGCAAACAACGGCTGTATGTCCTCCCTTCCTTCCCATTATCGTCGGCAACCCCTTCTTCTGGTGCTTGTGGCAAGCATCAGTTTCCTTGCCCAACCAGCAACTGCGCAACTTGACCGCTTTTCGGTTGAGGGATATGGCATTATCAACTACTACAAGTTCTGGTGGGATACCGACCCTGCACGCCGTGCGGCCGTTGATGTTGAACGATTTGCTATCGAGCCAGAGTACCGCATAAGCGACCGAATCAAGCTGGAGGCGGAGATTGAGTTTGAACACGGCGGAACGGGAAGCACCATGGAGTTTGATAAGCTGGAGGAGTTCGGCGAGTACGAACAAGAGATTGAGAAAGGGGGAGAAGTTGTGGTGGAGAAACTTGCGGCGGTGCTTGAGTTTGTGCCGGAGTTCAACCTGCGCGTTGGGCATTTTTACGTCCCTATTGGGCTAACGAATTCCGCGTACGAGCCGGGCGATTACTTCACCGTTGCACGCTCGGAGATGGAATTCAACATCATCCCGGCAACGTGGCATGAAACCGGAATCGAAGTGTTTGGCCAATGGAGCGGGCTGCGGTATCGTGCGCAATTAATTAATGGCCTTGATGCCACCGGATTTAGTTCCGCAAGCTGGATTGTGCGCGGGCATCAAGGGAAGTTTGAGATGATTAATGCCGAGAACATGGCGGTGGCGGGGCGGGTTGATTACCAACTCAGCGATGGGGGTTCCGTGGGGGCCAGCGGATACTTTGGCAACAGCGCCGATAACCGCCCCAAACCGGACCTGACGGTTCCCGCCCACGTAGCCATTGGCGAACTGCACGGAACCATAGAGGAAGGCCCATTCCTTGCCCGCGCCATGGCACTCTATGGCTCGTTGGAAAACTCTGGCGCGGTCTCCAAAGCCAACCGGAATCTTTCCAACAACCTTAATGTGAAACGTTCCCCCGTTGGCAGCGCAGCGTTTGGCTGGTACGCTGAAGCAGGATATGATATCCTCCCCTGGTTGTACACTCCATCAAAGAACGCCCCCCCCGAAGAGCCGAAGGAAGAAGTCGCCGCAAAGCAGGAAGAGGAGGAGCATGGTGAGGAAGGGGATAGGTCCGCGCTTCGCCTGTTTGGGCGGTATGAGTACTACGACACCATGCACGGCGTTGCCGAAGGGATTTTCGACAATCCACGATGGGAGCGGAACGTGTGGACCGTGGGGCTGAACTACCGCCTGAACCACAACCTTACCTTCAAAGCCGATTTCACAAATCGCACACTGGGCATTCCCACCGATAACATCGAGCAAACGTTCGGGCTGGGAATGGGGATGGAGTTTTAAGATTCTTCCCAAGCATTGCATCAACTGACCAAATAACCAATAACCGATATGAACTACCGATTCCGCATTCCATTTGCTGCCGCCTTGCTGGCAGCCACCATTGTTGCTTGCAGCGATTCCACAACCGAACCAGTGGATACCGACGCACAAACAACCACAGCGATCCTGAACGACCTTGCCTACAAAGTGATCCTGCCCACCTACGTTGAGCTGGACCAAAAAGCCCAAACACTTGCCGACGCAGTTGCCGCACTGCAGACCGGCATCACCGATGCAAAACTGGAGGCCGCACGCCAAGCCTGGCGCGATGCACGCCGCCCGTGGGAGCAAAGCGAAGGGTTCCTGTTTGGCCCGGTTGACACCAAAGGCATTGACCCAAGCATTGATAGCTGGCCAGTCAACAAAACCGATTTGGACGCTGTCCTTGCCAGCAGTGCCACCCTTACGAAGGAGTACATTGACGGCTTGGAAGGGACCCAAAAAGGCTTCCACACCATCGAGTATCTGATCTTTGGAACCAACGCCACAAAGCCGGCATCGGCAATGACCCCGCGTGAGATTGAGTACTTGGTGGCGGTCACGCAAAGTTTTAAGGCCGCAACGGCCCAGCTGCGCCAATCGTGGGAAGCATCCGGCGACAACTTTGCCGCCCAATTTGCCAATGCCGGCGGCACCAGCACCATCTACACCTCGCAGCGGAGCGCGCTGGAGGATATCGTTGGGGGAATGGCCGGCATCTGCGATGAGGTGGCCAACGGGAAAATCAACGACCCACTTACGCTGCAGGACCGGACGCGGGAGGAATCGCAGTTTAGCAACAACTCCAACGCCGATTTCCAGGACAACATCCGCAGCGTGAAGAACCTGTACTTGGGAACCTACGGAGCCAACAGCGGCAAAGGGGTTAGCCAGTTAGTGGCCGCAAAAAACAGCACGTTGGACGCTCGCGTTCGCGCCGAAATTGACGCAGCAATCGCGGCGATTGGCGCAATGCAGCCGTCGTTTGGGGAGGCGATTTTCAACAACAAAGCGTCCGTCACCGCAGCCCAAGCCGCCGTCCTTAAGCTGCAAGCAACGTTCGAGGGCGAAGTCACCGCAACACTTCTACCATAACCTCTATTTGCCATGATGATATCTCGCTATTCCATTACAGCAATTGCCCTGCTTGGCTTGGCGTTGGTGGCCGGATGCAACGGCGATTCCACAACCGAGCCAACGCCACCCTCTGCCGACGATGCGCGTTCCGGTGGCGAGATGACCATCATGAACGCATCCAGCGCAGCGTTCTCCTTCCCCGCTCCCAACCTTGATGGCGAGGCGTTCAACCTTCATGCCGAAGGGGATGCAGCGTTCGAGGCAACGTTTGTCACGGCCCCGGCCAGCGTTAATGCTGGCTTGGGGCCGGTGTATAACAACACTTCCTGCATCAGCTGCCACGCCCGCGACGGGCGCGGACGCCCGCCATACGCCGGCGAAAATTTCAGCTCGATGCTTTTCCGCATCAGCATCCCCGGCACCGATAGCGATGGAGGCCCGAATCCGGTTCCGGGATTTGGGGGGCAACTGCAAAACCGCAGTGTGTTCGGGATTCCTGCCGAAGGGACAATCAGCACAACGTACATCGAGCGGCAAGGGACCTTTGCCGACGGCCAAAGCTACACTCTGCGCGAACCTCGGTACGTTGTGGAATCCTCCTACCGCCCTACCCCCGCTGGAATGATGATCTCCCCACGGATTGCCCCACCAGTGGTTGGCTTGGGATTGCTGGAGGCCGTTCCCGAATCGGCACTGCTTGCCAATGCCGACGAAGCCGACCACGATGGCGATGGAATCAGCGGGCGGGCGAACTACGTGTGGGATGTGAAGGAAGGGAAGCAAGCGATTGGGCGATTCGGCTGGAAGGCCAACACGCCAAGTTTGCTGCAACAAGCCGCCGCCGCCTACAACAACGATATGGGAATCACCAGCACGATGTTCCCGCTGGAGACCTGCCACGGCCAACCCCAATGCGACACCACCAGTGATGATCCTGAAGTTGATGAGCAAACGCTGAAAGCAGCCGCCCACTACACCGCAACCCTTGCCGTTCCGGCCCGCCGCAGCTTGAACAATCCGCAGGTGCAGCGGGGCCAGGTGGTGTTCCGCGCAGCCAGCTGCAACCGCTGCCATGTTGAAACGCTGCAGACCGGCATTGCTCCCAATGCCCCCTATCTTTCCAACCAAACGATTCACCCATACACGGACCTTCTGCTGCACGACATGGGGGAAGGGCTTGCCGATAATCGCCCCGACTACCTTGCCAATGGGCGGGAATGGAGAACGCAGCCGTTGTGGGGAATCGGGCTGACCCGCATTGTCAACGGCCACACGTTCTTCCTGCACGATGGCCGCGCCCGCGACCTGATGGAAGCAATCCTGTGGCACGGTGGCGAAGCCGAAGCATCGCGCAATTACGTCCAGCAGCTACCCCGCACCGACCGTGACGCACTGATTGCATTTTTGGAGTCGTTGTAAGGAAGTTACCCCGGGCTACGCGAGCAACCGTTCATTAACTAACAGGGGGATGCCGGAAAATTTCCGGCATCCCCCTGTTTATTTTATTGACTGTTGCTTGCTATCTGTCCGCTGGCTCTTCTTGCCCTTCGCCGCCGTACTTCCGCTCGTTCTGCACCCCTTTGAACACGCCAAGATCATGGGCCAAGTCAACAAGGTTCCGAAGGCTTCCCTGTGTCATGGCATAGTACTGGGTGTTGAACCGCTCCACCTGGTCATCCGGTGCTTCAACAAGCAGCTGAGCAATTGCTCCGCGAAGGCGTTCGGCGGTTGCGGCGAACTCGCGCTGCATCGTCTGGTATCCTTCCTGGCCAACGGCAGATTTGCGGAGCGTGGAATAGAGGTTGTGCAGCTGGCGGCCTTCAAAAATGACAAGGTTCATCTGGTCCGGAGCGTCCAAGATGATGGCTTGTTGCAGCAACGTCCCCATATCATTCCGCTTCCGCAGCCCTTTGCCGGCGGCTTGGTCAAGAAAATCAAGGACCTGCTCGATGTCGTCGGAGAATGGCATACGGAGTTGCTTGATGCGTGATGGAAATCGGAACCTGCTAATCGAAGCTCGTCAAAAAGTCGCCCGTTCTGGCTGCTGGTTAGAACGGTTGCTCGTCGCTTGCGGGGGGCAAGTAGGCCGGCGCGTCGTCGTACTGGAATGCCAGATTTTCGAAGCGCGCGAACTCCTTGATAAACGCCGTTTGGGTGATACCCGTGGGGCCGTTACGCTGCTTGCCGATAATCACCTCGGCAATGCCGTTGGTTGGCCGCCCTTCTTCATCAACGGTGATGCCGTAGTATTCCGGGCGGTGGACAAACATCACAACGTCCGCGTCCTGCTCGATGGACCCCGATTCGCGAAGGTCGCTCAGCATTGGCCGCTTGTCGCTGCGCGATTCCACCGAGCGGTTCAGCTGCGAAAGGGCGATGACCGGGATGTTCAGCTCCTTTGCCAACTGCTTCAACCCACGGGAGATCACGGAGATTTCCCGCTCGCGGCTTTCGGCTTTGGCGGCGTGCATCAGCTGCAAGTAATCCACCATCACCATCTCGATGTTGTGTTCCCGTTTCATCTGGCGGCAGCGTGCGCGCAGCTCCATGATCCCCATTGCCGGGGTGTCATCAATAAAAATCGGGGCATCGGTCAGCCGGTGGATGGTGCTGGCGATGGACTGCCAGTGCTCATCTTTCAAATCCCCTTTGCGGAGAAGCGATGCATCTATTTTGGCTTCGGCAGCAATCAAACGCATCACCAATTGTGGGGCAGCCATTTCCAGCGAGAAGAAGGCAACGGCCTTTTTGTAATCCACCGCCGCGTTGCGGGCGATTGACATGGCCAGCGCTGTTTTTCCCATCGAGGGGCGCGCTGCCAGGATCACAAGATCGCTCCGTTGGAATCCGCCCAGCAGGTTGTCCAGCTTCACCAATCCGGTCGGCACGCCAATCACTCCATTCCCGTCGCGGTGGCGGTGGGCGATTGCTTCCAGCATCTCCACCGTCTCCACCGCCAATCGTTTCATGGATTGGTAGCTGCGGGTGCTGCGGCTTTCACCAATCTCGAACATCTTCTGTTCGGCGTGGTCAAGCTCCTCGAACGCGTCGGTGGATTCGGTGTAGCAGTTTTCTAAGATTCCATTGGCCGCGCTAATCAGCATCCGTTTCAGCGCGCGTTCGAACACGATACGGGCGTGGTGCTCAACATTGGCCGCCGAAGGGGTGCGGCGGTTGAGTTCGGAAAGGTAGTGCGATCCGCCAACATCGCTAAGCCGCCCAAGCCGCCGAAGCTCGTCGTTCAGGGTGATGATATCAATCGGCTGGTTGCGATCGGCAAGGGAGATCATCGCCTCGTAGATCAGGCGATGGGTTTCGCGGTAGAAATGGTCCTTGCTCAGGATCTGCATCGCCTTTGCGGCGGCATCTTTCTCCAGCATCATCGCCCCCAACACCGCCATTTCGGCCTCGTTGGAATGCGGAGGGATACGGTCCGGAGTCGCGCCCATCGGCACGATCTTCTGGCGGCCACGCCCACCATTCAGCATCCGGTCCAGCGGATACTCTGGGGCGTTCCCTTCGTTAAGAATTCCTCCTGCGTTTGTCACGAGCGGCTTGTTGAACCCAGACTTGCGATGTTGTTCTGCGACGTGTGAAGAACCGAGCAGTGCGTTGCGGCAGCCCGTTGCGTCGGGGGGAAGCAACGAGCCATTCTGTTTGTTGGCGCGGCAATCTTACGGGGTTTGCCAATCACCACAAACACTTTTCTTTCAACAACTTTTCCACGTAGTTATCCACCGTTTTGGGGGCAAGATGTTGGCCACACCCACTGCCAAATCATGGCGATTCGTTCCCCTTGCGCCCCTGTCCTTTCTTCTTTCCCTAACTTAGGGCAATCGCCGGAACAAGCAAACGGTTGGTGGTGAGAAAATGAACACTTCGCGTTGAAGAATCGGTTCAGGTGAACGGCGTAACAATTGGGCTGGTCGGGTATTTATTGGCAATCGGCCTTCCCCACAGCAGACTTTTATCGTTCAACAGGCAGCATGAAACACACGTACAAATGGTCAGCATCTGCTCTCCTTTTTGCTTTTTCCCTCTGGATATTCTCCGGTTGTGGTGGTCATCCGCCTATTGCCCCGGGGATTCCCGGGGATATTGCGTTCAATCTGCTGGTCCCCAGCAACACCCCAAAAGGTGATTACCAGGCAATCAGCGGGTTAAGCGTTGGGCAAACCACCACCAAAGTTGGCGACACCACGCTTACCTCCATTTCCCGATCCTTTTATGGGCAGTTCACCGGAACACCATTGCCCGGGAAAGTGCTGCTGAACAACATCCCGCTTGCGCGCTACCGCACCAGCGACACGCTTCGGTTGAACAATGGCGATGCCACAATTTATGGTCCCAACACGTGGGTGTTTGTGGATACCCTTACCGGCGACACAGCGCGTTTCCCCGCAATCATGGTGGACCCGATTGACACGATAGGCCCCTTCACCACCGATAACTTCATCCGTGCCGACACGACGCTGCGGCTGGCGTGGCGGCCGCCAACAAATGGGAGCGGAGGGGTGCTTATCACCTGGGTTGCCCCCGACACCACTTTGCAGGAGTACGTCCAGGATGTCGGGTTCGCTACGCTGGATCCGTTCAAACTGAAATCGCTGATTGGGAAAGGGACGGTGACGCTGACCCGATTCCGCAACGACCAACGGACGTGGAATGGGAAAACGGTGGTTATCACCCGCTTGGCGGAGTGCCGGTATGTGGTGACGCTGCATTCGTAGCATGGCCGGCACAGAAGCAGAAAGAGAGGAAGCCCGGCAACACCAGGCTTCCTCTCTTTTTTTTGTTGATGGGTGTGGCCATTCTACGCCGGCCACCGGGCTGCTCTCTCAGTAGGGATTCCGCTGTTCGCGTTCCACGACGGCTTAGAAGTGCCGGCTAACATCCCCTAAGTTGATTGTCCGCGTGTTGCTTGCGGTCCAAGAATTATCGCTTGGGAAGTACACCCATGCGGTGTTTATCACCCTGCCGTCGTTCTTCTCTTGAATCAAGAACTTGTACTGCCGCGGCAGATTGCAGGTTAGGTCCAGTTCGCACGTGGTGCTTAGCAGATTTTCGGTGTGGGGACCAACATGCATTTCGTCGCGCGGGCATTTGTGGTCCAGCGACGACCAAGGCCCAGCAACCAATTGCTTGCTGCGGACTTCGGAGCGTTCCAGAACCACAAATAAATTGCGCGAGCCGCTGTTGCTGGCCTTGATGGTGATATCACAGCCAGAGGGCATTGTGACTGTGCTGCTGGTTGTCGTGATGTTGGTAGTGGCTTGCGGTGCAGGGCTGCTGCTGAACAACGCAGCGGCCAGCAGAAGCACTGTCGGTACAAGTGTGATCTTCAGATTCATGGCGTTCTCCATCGGTTAGCGGTTGTGTAGTTGTGATTGCTGCCGCAGTGCTGCTTCCGTTTTTTTCAACTGCTTGGAAGAGCGTTGCAGTAGCCTTTAACTCCATACGCGCCGTTACCCTAGAAAAAGGATCATGGCCTCACAAAAAAAATTTTCACCCTTCGATTTCGCGCCGAAGCCACGCCTTTGCAAGCGTCCAATCGCGTTTTACCGTAATGGGGGAAACCTCCAAGGCTTCCGCTGTTTCCTCGATAGATAGTCCACCGAAGAACCGGCATTCCACCACACGAGCAGCGCGTTGGTTCACTGCCGAAAGCTGCGTCAATGCCTGGTCCAACTGCAGGATGGTGGTGGCAGTGTCATCGCTTATCAGGTGTTCAACGGATTCGATGGGGACGCGCTCGGCTCCATTCCCCCGTTTCAGCCGCTGGCGCGCGCGGGCGTAGCTTACCAACACGCGCCGCATGGCGATTGATGCCACCGCAAAAAAGTGCGCACGATTCTGCCATTGCACGTTTTGATCCACCAGTTTCAGATATGCCTCGTGCACCAACGCCACGGTGTTCAGCGTGTGGTCGCGGCGCTCGTGGCGAAGCTGCAGATGCGCTATTCGTTGAAGCTCATCGTACACAATCGGCAGCAGGTGGTTCAGTGCCTCACTGCTCCCCTGCTGCGCTTCCGTCAGTAGCTGCGTGATCTCTTGTTGCGTGTGCATTGTTGTGGCAACCGATGTTGAACGAACATGTTGAATGGATTCGTGAGCGTCTCTTTTTTCATTGATGCTGGGCGGGCGTTCCTATCCTTTGATTGATGCCAGCAACTGCCCAATGCTCCCCGCCGATTGATGATTGATGCGTTGCAGAACCTGATAGCTTTCCTCAAGCAGTTGCGTGGCCGCCCCAACTTCACCGATTTGCAGCAATGCTTCCGCTAATTTATGCGCAATTACCGCAGTGCGTTCGTGATGTTGGCCATATTCCAACGCATACGCTGCATGGGCATGGCGGTAGAGCGTGGTTGCCTTGCGGTAATCCCCGGCATCGTAGCGGAGCGCGGCAATTGCAGCAACAACTCTAGCCGTTTCTGGGTGGTTCGCGCCGTGGTGGTTCTCCAAAATCTCCACGGCTTTTTCAAGTAGTTCTTCCGCTTCTTGGTCATTCCCCTGCAGGCGTTGCACGTGGGCAAGATTGCTTAAGCCACGCGCCACTTGCGGATGGTTATCCCGATACAACATCTGCCAAAGCTCCGCAGCCTGGCGGAATAACACTTCCGCTTCGGCCAGCTTCCCTTTGCGCAGAAGCGCACTTGCCAGGTTATTCAGGCTTTGCGCCGTCTCGGGGTGATCCTTGTAGATGCGCTGCCGAATGGCCAACGCCTCCCTGTCGCACAGTTCAGATTCCTCCACTTTCCCCAACGCACGCAAGGTTGCCGCAAGGTTGTTCAACGTGCGGGCCACGTCGGGATGATCGTTGCCAAAAAGTTTGCGTTGCAGTTGCAGCGCTTGTTGATAGAGTTTTTCGGCCGCTTCCGGCTGGCCGTTTCGTTTTAGAAGCAATCCCAAGTTGTTCAGCGTGCGGGCGATATTGGGATGCTCTTCCCCATGCAGCAACCGCCGCATGGCCAGCGACTCCTCAAGCAGCGTGCGGGCCTGCTCAACATGGCCTTGATACCCGGCAGTAATGCCCATTTCGTTCAGCGTTGCGGCCACAGCGGTGTGCTGCTTGCCGAACAGTTTTTGCTGCATTGCTAGCGACTCCTGATAGAGCTGCTGCGAGTCCTCGTAGCGTTCGTTAAATCGCATGATGCCGGCAAGAAGGAACAGCGACTCGGCAAGCAAAATATGGGGCGGCAAGAACAACGTGCGGCGCAGCGCAAGGCTTCGTTCGGCCATGGCCTGGGCGCGGTCGAACAGCCCTAAATTCATGAAGACTTCGGCAATCACAAACTGCAAGTCGGCAAGCACCTGCGGTTGATTTCCCAGCTCCGCCTCAATCCGCTCGGCCCCTTTCTCCAACAGCTCCTGGGCCGTAACCGTTGCGCCGTGGTTAATCGCGGGGTCGGACACCTGGAACACATCCTTCAGGAAGGTGGCCACTTGTTCGGCCTTGTCGCGCTGGCGCGTAATCTCCTGAGCCTGGCGTTGTATCCTTCGCGACTGCTTGGCGGTTGCAACGCTGAACGCCGCAAGCGACACAAACGCCCCCCCCGCAATCGTAACGCCCATTTGATGCCTCCCCAAAAATTTTCTAATGCGATACCCGATGCTGTCCGGCTGTGCAAGGATCGGCATTCCGCGCAGCCACCGCTGGATATCCTCGGCAAATTGATTGACCGTTGTGTAGCGTCGCGATGGCTCCTTCTGCATTGCCTTCAACACAATGGTGTCCAAGTCGCCACGAAGCTCGTGCATCAACCGCTCGGGGCGTGTTGAGCGTGCGTCGGCCACGCCGGCGGGGGTTAGCGGACGATCGGTTTCTGTGGCCAGCGGAGATTCCACGCTGCGGGCAACCATGCTGCTGGGGGTGTCGGGAATGTGGTGGCAGATGATCTGCTCAATCTCAGCCGTGGTGCGGCTTCCAATCTGGTACGGGCGGTGCCCGCAAAGCAGTTGGTACAACAGCACCCCCAGCGCGTAGATATCGGTTGCCGTGGTGATTGCTTCCCCCCGAATCTGTTCCGGGGCCGCGTTGTCGAGGGTCAGCACTCTGGCCTCGAATCGGGTTTGCACAAGCCATGTGTTCCGGTCCCGCTCGTTCAGCAGTTTTGCGATGCCGAAGTCTAACAGCTTTATCCCGCTGCCGGCCCCCACCAAGATGTTGGCCGCTTTTAGATCACGATGCACAACAAGATTCTGGTGGGCGTATTGAACCGCGGAGCAAACCGTGCAGAACAGCTCCAACCGTTGGCCGATAGTAAGCCGCTGCTGGTCGCAGTGGCGATCAATCGGCGCGGCATTCTCCACAAACTCCATCACAAAATATGGCCGGCCATCGGGCGCGATTCCGGCATCGAACAGCTGGGCAATGTTTGCATGGTTCAGCGATGCCAGAATATGCTGCTCGCTTCGGAATCGGCGGACAACCTCTTCGCTGTCCATCCCCCGCTTCACCACTTTTACCGCCACACGCTTGCTGAACTGGTGGTCCTTCCGTTCAGCAAGATAGACGGATCCCATCCCCCCATCCCCTAACTGGCGGATCACACGATACGCGCCAATCTCTTGGCCCTCCATCATCTGCTGGTCAATAATTTGAGCCACTTGGGCGATGGTCCCGGCCGGCTGCTCAAGGTACTCCGCGTTGTACGAACCCAGCAGCGACTCCACCTCGGCCCGCAACTCCGCGTCGCCGTTGCAGAGCTGGTCCAGCAGTTGATTTCTCTCCGAAACTGCGCCGGGGTTTCCCTCGGTTTGTTCCAGTATCTCGGAGAACATCTGTTGCACTGTTTCCCAGCGTTCAGCAGTCATCGGTGTTGTGAATGATTATGCCCATTTGCGCCATCGTTGCCGCACCTACCCCACGGCGCAGCTTTCCGTGGTTTTTCTGTTGAGATAGAACTGGGATCATCGGCAAGGATGTTCCCTTTCCCTTGCGGGGATACCGACGGGGCATGCAATGCCCGCTGCCCGGATCCTAAGATATGGCCAACCGATGCGTGCCTGATGCTTCCGTACCCTTTCCCCTTTCTTCAATTTTGCTACTTTGCTGCCAAACCAACAACGGGTGGCTGTGTAACCGTGGCCCTTGTTTCCGGTTTTGTCTCTCATCAATCTGGGCTTGGTGCCGGGCGTGCACGCGCGCGCAAACGGTGCTGGGCTATCCATCTTCCCGTAACCGCACAGATTTTCCCGCGATCATGCACCATCGTTTGCTTATTCCTGCCAGATTTTTCTGGGCTGCATTGCTTGTTTTGCTGATGCCATTTGCCACCCACGCCCGCGACGGCAGCCGCAGGGGGATGAAGCCCGGGCAAGCCGGATTCCTTCCCGGCACCGTTGTGCTGAAGCTGAAGGAGACGCTGCCAAACCGCCGCGCCAATCTTCAATTTGGCATTCCTGAACTTGACCGGGTGATTACCCAGCTGGGCATTGCCGAACGCCGCCCGTTGTTTCCGCTTGCGCCGTGGCCAAGCGGTGGGCTGTTCAAATCCACAATCGCCCAGGACCCGATTGCTGCCGGCGGTTTCAACCGGATTTATGTGATTCGCTACCAGAACGGAACCGACCCGCAATTGGCAGCCGAGCAGATTGCCGCCACCGGATTGGTGGAGTTTGCCGAGCCATACCTTACCTTCCCATTACTCTACGCCCCAAACGACCCGCAGCGTGCGCAGCAGTACGCGCTCAATATTATCCAAGCCGCGCAGGCGTGGGACGTAACGCAAGGGGATTCCAGCGTGGCAATCGCCATCATTGATTCCGGGGTGGAATGGGAGCATCCTGACTTGCTGGCGAACATCTTCCAAAACCCCGGCGAATCGGGGAAGGACCCGCAGGGGCGCGACCGCAGCAGCAACGGCGTTGACGACGACAACAACGGCTACGTGGACGATATTCACGGGTGGGATTTGGTGGGTGGACCAACGCTCTCCGAGCTTCAAAGCGGCACGGTGAAGCCGGATAACAACCCGGCCCCGGTGGTCTCATCGTCGCAAAACTACCAGGGCTACCACGGGACTTGGACCTCCGGCTGTGCTTCGGCAGCAACCGACAATGCTCGCGGGATAGCCGGCACCGGGTTCCGCTCAAAAATCCTTCCGGTAAAAGCCACCGACGACAGCTACGCCACCGGCCAGGTGCTTGCGGCGTTGGATGGCATCCGCTACGCTGCCGATATGCGTGCAAAAGTGATCAACTGCAGCTTCGGCGCGGCGGCCGATCCAAGCGGGGTGCAAGCCTACCAAGCGGTGGTGGATTACGCCTACGCCAAAGGTGCGTTGGTGGTGGCCGCAAGCGGAAACTTCAGCATCAACAACGACCAAACGCCCCACTTCCCCGCCAACTTGAACCACGTTCTTTCGGTGGGGGCAAGCACCGCGCAAGATTCGGCCGCTGGCTTCAGCCATTACGGCATTTCGGTGAAGGTCTATGCTCCAGGAGTGAATATCCTGACGACTCAGCTTGGTGGGGGCTATGTTAGCAACGGCGTTAGCGGGACCTCCTTCTCCTCACCAATCACCGCTGGGGTTGCCGCGCTGGTGTGGGCCATGCACCCGGACTGGACCCCGGACCAAGTGGCCATGCAGATCCGTGCCACCGCCGATAACCTGAAAGTCCCGAACGGAGCCTACGCACCTTATTTCCATAAGCGGGTGAACGCGTATCGTGCGGTGAATCTGAACAAAGATTTTACGGGAAGCGCGCTGACCACCATGCCGGGCGTTGAGCTAACCGGCTACACCATCAACGGGAAAACCACCGACACCCTGAAAGGGCGGGACCAAACCGCCACGGTGCGGCTTCGGCTGAAGAACCTTCTTGCCCCCACACGCAACCTAAAAATCGCCAGCATTGACGGCCAGGTTCTGACCACCAATGGTGCCATCACCATCCCAAAACTTGGAACAATGGAGGAGACCGATCAGGAGATCACCGTCAGCTTCTCGCCAAACGCGCAGGTGCTCTATTCCGAAGGGAACATCGAGCTGGTTTTGCTGATGAGCGACGGCGCGTACGAGGCATACGCGAAGGTGGAAATCCCGGTCAGCACTCCCGGGTGGAAGAAGAAATTCGACCCGCCCACCGCGGAGTTTGAAGGAAGCAGCATCAAGGCCGTCAGCAACCAAGTGGCGTGGGCTTCGGGGAACGTCAGCAACGTTCCGTACATCACCCGCACACTGAATGGAAACACGTGGAGCAATCTTATCCGCGTGACTTCTTCGCAAGAGCCTCTCTACGTGATTACCGGGCGGAGCGGACAACTTGCTTGGGGGGGAACGGGGCCAACATCGGGGCAAGCCGCTGTTTACCGCACGGTGAACGGCGGGACCGCATGGACCCGAGCAAGCGTGGCCAGCATCACCAACTTCGTGAACGGCATCCACTTCTTCGATAACCAAAACGGGATTGTGCTTGGCGATCCCCTGAACGGCAAATGGGGGATTGGAACCACAGCTGACGGCGGCGTAACGTGGACCGCAATCGCAACGCCACTATCGGTTGCACGCTCAACAGAGGTTGCTTGGAACAACGCCTACGCCGTTGTTGGCGACACCATTTGGTTTGGCACCAACAACAGCCGCATCTACTTTTCAACGGACCGCGGCGCAACGTGGGATTTTGGCACCACACC
The DNA here is from genome assembly GCA_016710285.1 of Chlorobiota bacterium. Lineage (NCBI taxonomy): Bacteria > Pseudomonadati > Chlorobiota > Chlorobiota bacterium. The sequence continues at coordinate 1,158,092 of JADJXR010000001.1, forward strand.
AACGGTGAACTCCTTTGGCGTAGCGTTCGCCAACGGGAACGATGGCTTGGCAACATTCAACCAGGGGAGCGATGGAACCGGCGCGCCGATGATCGCCGTCTCGCGCAATGGCGGAAAAACGTGGGACCCAACAACGCTGCCGTTTAACGGAGCGTTGCCGCAGTCGGTGACGTTTGTTCCCGGGACCACGCGGGCGTTTGTGGCCACCCAAGCGGGCATTTTCGAGACCAGCGATTTTGGGGCATCGTGGAAGCAGATGGCCGCGCCGATTATGCCATATCAAGGCCTGGTCCTTTCGGCACAGGCCGACACGGGGAAGAACGTTAGCGCGTTCGGGATCAACGGCGTGGGGCAAACCATCAACCTGAAAGAATCCGCCCAGCCCGTGCAACCAACCGCCGTCCCAACCGCCACCGATGCCACCAACGGAATAACCGCCAGCGCGGTGATGCCGAACCCGGTTTCCGGCACCGCCAGCTTGGAGTTGGTGTTGCCCCGCGCCGCAAATCTGCGGGCCACGCTGTTCGATCTTCTTGGCCACCAAGTCCGCACAGTTGCCGAAGGGACCTACCCCGCCGGCAACCACAACATCGCCTTTGATTGCAGCGGCCTGGCAGCGGGGACCTACCATTGCTGGATAACAGCCAACGGCGTGCAGTTGATCCGGAGAGTGGTGGTGGGGGAATAACCCCTTTTCCAGCACGATTAAACGACAAAGGCACCAAGCGCACAGAGGGGGCAAAATCAAAAGAGAGGGGGGGTCTTCTCCCTTCTTTTTTCCCTTTCTGCGCTTGGTGCCTTTATGGTGATACTCAATCCTTCTTCCCAAACCCACGTTACGTTCGTTCGCGTTCGTGACTCACCCCAAAAGCCCCACCATCCGCAGTTGGATTTTCCCCTCTCACTTTCTATCACAATCGTGGGAACCGAACGTGCGGAAGCGACTCCAAGCCCCCTGCCTCCCCCATTTTTTTGACAAGCAAGCAAACCGAACTTCTCAACCAATACATTCCTTTTGGAGGGATAACCGATGGATCGCCGAAACTTCCTAACCTTTGGAACACCACGCCGCGCCACCCCCCAGCAGGGGACGCAGACAAACCAACGGAATGGCGGGGCGCAAAATCCCCCAGCATTCCTACGCCGCACAACCGCTGGGCTTGAGCCATACAGCGGGCCATTCACCTACAAAGAGGCCGCGCACCTGTTGCGCCGCTGCGTGGTTGGTCCCACCGAAACCGAAATCCGCCAGGCCGTGACCGATGGATTTGAGGCCACCATGCAGAAACTGTTCACCCCGTTTACCCCTGCGCCAACGTTTATCCAAGATTGGGTTGGGCAGGATCCGCAAATCCGCCCCGCCGATGCAAGCCAAGCCCAAGCCTTCCAGGATACCGTCTTTCAGCATCGTGAAATGTTGCTGAAATGGTGGATGAACACCATTGCCACTTCCCCCACCTCCATCCAAGAGCGAATGGTGATCTTCTGGCATAACCATTTCACCAGCGAGATGCAGGCGGTGAACATCGCCGAATTCATGCACACCCAGAACCAACTGTTCCGCAGCATGATGTTTGGCAACTTCAAGCAGTTCGTCAAGGATGTCACCAAAGACGTTGCCATGCTTATCTACCTTGATGGAATCAAGAACTACAAGCAAGGACAACGGAGCAATATCAACGAGAACTACGCCCGCGAGCTTCAGGAACTTTACACCATGGGGGTAACCGATTGGGATGGGAACCCGAACTACACCCAAGAAGACGTTAGCGAAGCCGCGCGTGCGTTAAGCGGATGGGGATTTAGCCCCAGCACAAAAGGAACGTTGTATGCGGGGCTGAACAGCCTGTTCCTGACGCAGCGGTGGGACAGCGGAAACAAGACCTTTTTGGGGAAAACCGGAGCATGGAAGGCGGATGATATCGTTGATATCATCTTTGAGCAGCGGGCGGATCAAGTGGCAAAATTCATGTGCGAGAAATTCTACCGCTGGTTCGTGTACGACATCCCCGACCGCACGATAATCACAGCAATGGCGGAGACGTTCCGGTCGAATAATTGGGAGATCAAACCGGTGATTGAGCAGCTTCTGCGAAGCGCGCATTTCTTTGATGACACGAACATCGGCGCGTTGGAGAAAAGCCCGGTTGATTACATGATCGGCGCAATCCGCCAGCTTTCCTTGAAGGATGTGCCGGACTTCAACGGGCAAACCGGGCGCGCCACCCAGGACCTGCGCAACCGGATGAACACACAGGGGATGGTGCTGTTCGATCCGCCAAACGTGAAAGGCTGGCCCGGCGGGCGCACCTGGGTAAGCACCAGCACGCTTCCAATCCGCCAAAAATTCAGCATTGACGTTGCCGATGGCGTTCTGAAAAATCGCCAAACCCCGATCTACGGTTTCGACCCCATTCCCTTTGCCAAGCAGTTCAGCGACCCGAACGACCTTACGGCCCTAAGCAACGAAATGGCGCGGTTCCTTCTGAACACCGAGCCATCGGACCAAGAACGCCAGATGTTGTTCGACACGATCCTTGACGGGGGGAAGGATTACGAATGGAAGATTGACGACCCGACCCAGAAGCCTGATGTCCGCATCAGAAAATTCATCAAGGCCGCGGTCCAATTAGCGAAGTATCAACTCTACTGAGCGCGATGCCAGACGTATCCAATCAACCATCAACACAACCGAAATCAGAAGAGGAATTATGAAACGCAGAACGTTTATACAGCGGCTTGGGGCAACGGGCATCGTGCTCCCGATAGCAATGGGCTTCCCCCGCGTTCGGGCTTTTGCCAAGCCCCCCGCCAACTCCCATTTCATGGGGCTTTTGGGCGCAACCAACGATAACGTGATGGTGATGATCCGCCTTGCCGGCGGCAACGACGGCCTGAACACCATCGTCCCTTACACCGACAGCACTTACTACAACGCCCGCGCAGGCGACAGCTTGGGAATCCCCGAAAAAGATGTGGTGAAACTTCCCGACAGCGCAGCACTTGGCTTGCACCCAAGCCTGGGACCGTTGGCCGAACTGTACACCGAAAAGAAGTTCGCCATTGTGCAAAGCGTTGGTTATCCCAACCAAAATCTTTCCCACTTCCGCAGCACCGATATTTGGTTAAGCGGAAGCGATTGGAACGTTTATGACAACGCCGGATGGTATGGCAAGTACTTGGAAAAGGTCTATCCCGATTACCCCGACGTGCTGCCATCGGACCCGTTTGCGATTGAGCTGGGGACCTACCTAAGCACCACGCTGATTGGGGAGAACAACAACATGGGGGTTGCCGTCGCCGACCTTTCCTACATCCCAGGCCAGCCCGATAGCGACCCCGTGCGGGGAACCCACGCGGGGGAAGAAGAAGCCTACGTGCGGGAGATTGCGCGGCAATCCAACGTCTTCTCGAACGCAATCCTTAGCGCGGCCATGCGCCAGCTTACCAACAAAGTGACCTATCCAACAGGGAACGTGCTTGGCACCGCGCTGGCATCAATCGCACGGTTAATCGCGGCGGGGCTGAAAACCCAGATGTACATCGTCAACATTGGGGGATACGACACGCACTCCAACCAGCTTGAAGCCCAAGCCAATCTCCACAAAATTTTTGCCGATGCAGTGAAGGCGTTCCAGCGGGATATTGAGGCGTTTGGGCTGGACAAGCGCGTCTGCACGATGACCGTCAGCGAGTTCGGGCGGCGCGTGGCATCGAACGGTGGCGGAACCGACCACGGATCGGCAGCACCGCTGTTCGTGATTGGGACGAACGTCAACGGCGGACTGTTCGGCACCGCGCCAAACCTGACAGACCTTGAAGGACCGGGGAATATCAAGATGCAGTTCGACTTCCGGCAGATCTACGCATCGGTGTTGGGCCAGTGGTATGCCGCGCCGGAGGAAATGATTCAGCCCGGGCCGCTTCCGCGCCACTTCGACCAGTTGCCAATCTTCAAAGCCAGCAGCCCAACCGGAGTGGATTACGCCAACGAAGCCGCCGCAGGCATGACGCTTGGCCAGAACTACCCGAACCCCGCAAGCAACGGAACAACCTTCCCAATCACAGGGGTCCCAGCCGGCGCGGCTGCGCGGCTGACGATCCACTCGTTGGATGGCCGGGAAGTGTTCGCGCAAAATGTCCCGGCTGGGCAATCCAGCATCTACTTCGACACGCGAGTGCTGGCACCGGGAAGTTATATCACCACGCTGACAGCAGGCACGGCACGCCGCACCCGCTCGATGACCGTGGTCCGCTAATCATAAACATATTGGGTACAGAGGGGGGCAGCCCTTCCGGCAATTGCTGGAAGGGCTGCGTTTTTTGTGATGCCTGGTTCTGGCTGGTGATTCTTCTACTTATGGTTTCTGCTTGCGACCTTCCAGCAGCTTTGCGGGCAAGAACAGCGGCTTGAAAGATTCCGTGACGGGCTTCCGATGAAGGCTTGCTACGCCGCCAGCCTGCTGTATTTTCCCTTGCTTCTGCCAACTTGCTGCGTAGGAATATCCGTCCTGATTCTACTGACATGCGCATGCCGTCCAATCGTACACCTTCTCTCTTTCCAGCACTCTTTGGTTCGGAGGAATCCCGGCTTCCCCGTTGGGTTTGGCTTGCTGGTTGGTGTGCAATGGTGCTGCTGGCACTTCCATCACTGATGGCACCGATGGATATGGATGGCGCGTTGTTCTATATCAGCGGCCTGAAGATTCTGCATGGCCAAATCCCCTACCGCGATTTCTTGGACCTGAAGCCGCCGGGGATTTACTACATCTACGCCGCTGCCATCGCGCTGTTTGGGGAGCATGGCTGGGCTATCCGGCTGCTTGATTTTCTGGTTCAAATCGGAACGGTTGCCCTGTTGGTGACGATGATTCGCCGCACTACCCAATCCGATCGGTGGGCGTTGCTTAGCGGGTTGATGTACGCGTTGCTCTATTTCAGCCAGCTGTTCATCTACATGGCGCAAGTGGAGTGCTTTGCCAACCCGCTCCATATCGGAATTCTTTGGCTACTGCTGAAACCCCGAACCCCACGCAACACCCTTGCTATCGGATTGCTGATTGGCTGTCTATTTCTGCTGAAAACAAGTTTCATAGCGGTTGCCGGCGTGGCAGTAGTGGCGTATCTATCGGAGGCTGAAGGGGGATGGAAAGCGCGATTGCAGTGGATAGCCCTAACCGCTGCCGGGGTTGCTGCTGGCGGGGTAGCACTTGTGGCCTATCTTCTGCTTGCGGGCAATTTCAGCGATTACTTGGCAATGCAGGCGTTCGTGAAAGGGTATGCCTCAATCCAGTGGGCGCACCCACTCCAGCTTGTACAAAGCGGCATTCGCGAAATTCCCTGGTACTTCAGCAACACCTACTCCATTCTCTTCTCACTGCTGACGTTTGCCGGCATTGCAGCGGTGATCGCTCGCCGCCCGGCCATGCCTTCCGCTATTCCGCAACCCGACCAAAACTCTTTGCGGCTGCTTCGCTATTCCACCTTGATTTTTCTTGCCCTGCTGGCAACGATAATCGTAGAAGCGAAGTATCTAAGCTGGCATTTCTGCCGATTATTTGCCCCGGGAATGATCCTTGCCGGATGGGGCGGCGCGATAGTACTCCGGCGATTATCCGCAGCGCGCCGCACCGCAGTGGATTGGGGGATTGCTGGGGTCATCGCCGCTCTGCTGCTGGTCTTTAGCCCGATTACCCGATACCTGTATCACAACCACGGCAACTACATTTTTGCAACCAACGGGGAAGCGGCGTTCGACCAATTCATCCAAGCAGATTCCATCAGCTATCGCTATGCCGAATACCGGGCGATTGGGGAGTATATCCAACAACACCGAACCGATGGCGACCACTTGTTTGCGGCATCGGGAGCCGGCGCAATGGCGCACTTCTACGCCAAGGATCTGCCAGAAACAAAGTTCTATCACACCTGCTTCCTGATTGCCCCCTACACCCCGCAGCAGTGGCGTGCCGAGGCCACTTCCTACCTGCTCACCAATCGCCCCCGCTTTGTGCTGGCCCAAAACGACGCAATGCCCCACATCACCGGAAACGACAGCACCTCACTTCAGATGCTTCGCTCGCTGCCCGGGGTGGACTCGCTTCTGGAAAACAGCTACCGCATCGTCTATCAATCCGCCATGACCCGGCTCTACCAGCGGAAGTAGCTGCCCCTTACTCCAACCGGCGCAGTTCCTGCAGCGTCCGCTCGTTGCGGACGTTCCCCGTGTTCAGCGTGCTGGCTGGCTCGAACAGCAGCAGATGGACCTCCTGCTCGGCAATCGGCAGATGCTCCACGCCGCGTGGGACGATGAAAAACTCGCCAGCTTCAATCCGGACCTCACGGTCGCGAAGCCGCATCAGCAAGGTTCCTTTCAGGACAAGGAACAGCTCATCCTCCTGCTCGTGATGATGCCACAAGAACTCCCCGTGCAGCTTGGCAACTTTCACCAGCTGCCCGTTCAGCTCCCCAACAATCATCGGCGACCAGTAGCTGCCAACAGATTCAACAGCATCGGCAAGATTGACTTTTTCCAGACCAGAGCTCCTACGATTGGTGCTTCCAGAACTGGCATTTTCAGGGTTGAATTGTTCTTGCATAGCGTGTTGAAGGATTACGGTGTGAGTTATCAGAACGCAACAATGATAGCCTTTCTTTTGCAGCCCGTTGGCCGTTCGATAATTTCCCCGCCAAACTTGCAGAAGCCGCGCAGCGATTGCAGCCATTGGCAATCCGGCACAGCCCATCCGACCTTCACAGAAAACAGCCTCACAAGAATATGTCCACAGAGCTTCAGGAACCCAGCATCGCCCGGCAGGAAAGCAACGAAGCGTTCGACGCGCTTCAGCAAAAACTGATTCCCCTTTGGAAGTCCATTCAAAGCCTGAATCACGATGAGCAAACCATTGTGATTATCCCATCGTTCGCCGTGGACCTGCCGCTGAAAGGGAGCGAGCTTCAGGCGTACGAGGAGCGTTTTCTGTTCCTGCTGTTTCTGCTGCGGCAGCCGCGCGCGCGGGTGATCTACGCCACCTCGCAGGCGATTCATCCATCGGTCATTGATTATTATGTAAGCCTGCTTCCTGGCGTTATCGCAAGCCACGCACGCCGCCGGTTGTTCCTTGTTTCCCCGCTTGATGCTTCCACCACTCCGCTCACCAAAAAGTTGCTGGCGCGCCCACGGTTGCTGGCCCAGATTAAAGAGTTGATCCCCGACAGCGAGCGCGCCCACCTTGTCCCGTTTAGCACCACCGACGACGAGAAGGAACTGGCCTTGCAGCTGGGAATCCCGATGTACGGGGCGGACCCCAAGTTCTTCCCGCTTGGTACCAAAAGCGGCTGCCGGAAAATCTTTGAGGAAGAAGGCGTTGCCCATCCAATCGGCGAGGAGGATTTGTGGAGCATTGATGACCTTATCGCCGCCATTGCCCGGATGCGTGCAAAGAAGCCGCGGCTGGAACAAGTGATTGTGAAACAGAACGATGGAGTAAGCGGGTTCGGCAACGCGCTGGTGGACCTTCGCCAGCTTCCCCCCGCCGGAAGCGATGCCGAGCTTGCCGCCATTGCCGAACGGCTCCACTCCATGCAGTTCGATTCCCCCGCCGTGCAGTATGCCAGGTACATCAGCGGGTTCCAGGCGCAAGGAGGGATTGTTGAGGAACGAATCGTTGGCCAGCAGTTCCGCAGCCCCAGCGTCCAGATGCGGGTGACACCGCTTGGGAAGGTGGAACTGCTTTCCACCCACGACCAATTGCTGGGGGGGCCGGAGGGCCAAAGCTACCTGGGCTGCAAGTTCCCCGCCAACCCAGAATATGCCTTGCTGATAAGCCAAGAAGCGATGAAAGTTGGGGAGCGATTGCAACGCGAAGGGGTGCTGGGGCGGTTTGCCATTGACTTTGTTGTGGTCCGCTCCGAAGGGGAAGCATGGCAGCCATACGCGATTGAGCTGAACCTGCGGAAAGGGGGAACAACCCACCCGTTCCTAACCCTCCAATTCCTTACCGACGGGACCTACGACCCGATGACCGCAGAGTTCACCGCGCCAAGCGGGCGGAAAAAATTCTTTGTGGCAAGCGATCATATCGAGTCGGAGAAGTACCGCGTGTTCACCCCCGATGACCTGTTCGACATCATCGTGCGGCGGGGCCTCCATTTCGACCAATCACGCCAAACCGGAATCGTGTGCCACATGATGACCTCCCTTGCCGAGTGCGGGCGCATGGGCTTCACCGCCGTTGCCAACTCCATGGAGGAAGCCGAAGCGTTGTATCACCGCGCCATCGAGATTCTGGACCAAGAAGCCAACGGATAACGCCAGCAGCGGGCAGCCCGATTCAACAACAGATCAAAAACAGAATGGGCAAGAAGCAACATCACTGCTTCTTGCCCATTGTTTTTGCGCGAAGGTTCGCCGGAAAACCAGCTATGGATTTTGGCTCCCTTCCTGCACGTTTCTCACCTGTGGTTCCGCCGGTTGCTCCGCTGGTTTTTCGGGCGCGACGTTCTTTGGCGGCTGGGTTGCGTTGGGGTCAATATCCTGCACGCTGGGCTGCTGCGGCTCCGTTGCCGTGGCGGAGCGTTGTTGGCTTGGCTGTGCCTGGGGGGTGTGCGGGTCCTGCGGCTCCACTGGTGTTTGTTTCTGGCCTATCTCATCCTGCTGCGCACGTTTCAAGGCTTCGGTATCGGCCACGGATTCGGCAGGCTTGTTTTTGATGTATCGGCGGCCGTAGCTGAAGCTCCGCCGCTCCCCTTCCACATCGCTGAAGGCTTTCCGTTCATCGCTCATGTAGCGGTGAACCTCAATCGCTTTTTGCGGCTGCTTGGTGGCGTTGTAGGCGTTCATCAGGATGCGCTCCACGCGGTCGCGGATTTCCTGGCGGCGTGGGCGTTCCTGGATTTGCAGCCATGCCTTCTGCTCGTACACCGGCTTGATAACCGACAAGGCGGCGCGGGGCTGGCGTTGCGCTTCGGCGCGGGCAACCACGCTTTCAATTTTTGGATAGGGGTCGTATCGGCCCAGGTCGTCAACGTGGCTTCCTAACTTGCGGATCAGGGAGTTCACCGCGCTGTTCATCTGGTCGGGATCGGGGATGTCGGTATCCACCAGCGCGCTAGAGTTTGCCGGCGGAAGCAGCTTAACGGTCATGCGTTCCTCGTTCAACGCTCCCCGTTCTTTCAGCAGATAGACAATCGCTTGCACGGTTTCCAGATCAAGATCGGTATCCACCATTCCCAGCCCCATCCGCAGCAGAACATCCCCTTTGGCACCGGTCAACATATCGGCACGGCGGATTGCTTGGGTCATCAAAAATTTCCCCTGGTTGTAGGAACGCTGCACGTCACCAAGCGCGTAGCTTTTGCGGTGGCGCAGAAACTGCAGCGCGGTGGCGGGGTCCTTGTAGCCCAGCAACTCCAACACCCCCATCACCTGGCTGAAGGAGACCTCGACGTAGTAATCAATCTTCCGTTTTTTTGCCAGCCGGGCCACGGCTTTCATCAGGCTGTTGCGCCCCCGAAGCGCACGGACGTTGGCCATGAACGACAGATCATCGGGGATGCCGTAGCCGCTAACCGGGGTTCCGCGTGGGATTGATTGGATGGTGACATCCACCGGCTCCTTTGTGTGGACCGTGACAAGGTGGATAGCGTCGGCATGGTTGTCGGTGCTGGCCACGCGGTTGTCAAGGCCAACCAGCAGGATGTTCAATTCGGCAGGAAGGGAGTCGGCACGGGCGATGATCCCATCGCTGTACACAGCATCGTACAGGTTATCGGTGACAACCGTTGCCGACACCACCGGCGAAGGAATCGGCGTAACCCAGGAGGCGGCTTGCCAAACAGCAATGCCAAGCACCACAAGCAACAGCACGCGCAACCAGCGGCGCTTGCGGCGTGGCTGCGGCTGTTCGTTCGGCGCGGTAAACGATAATTCTTGTGACATAGCCCGCAAAGATAGGGGAATTTGATCCTTGATTATCAAGCAACATGGATTGGCCTTGCACGCAAACCACCCCGGAAGGTTACGGCCCGGCACGGCCCTGTTTCCATCCCGCAGTGCAATGGCCGCCGGTGCGTGCCTGCTTGGCCACCGTTGCGTGGTTTGGTAGCTTGGCCTTGTATTCACAGGGTTCCGAACAATCCTGGATGCGAACAACGGACCAACGAACATCCGAACGCCTTGCCTACTCTCTACATCATACCAACCCCCATCGGGAATCTTGAAGACATCACGCTGCGGGCATTGCGGATCCTGCGTGAAGCCCCAATTGTTGCCTGCGAGGATACCCGCGTGACCGGAATGCTGCTGAAGCACTACGGTATTGAAGGGAAACGACTGGTCAGCTGCTACAGCGGAAACGAGCAAGGGCGAATCCCTTCCCTGATTGAGATGCTTCGGGTGGGCCAGGACGTTGCGCTGGTGAGCGATGCAGGAACCCCAGGCATCAGCGACCCCGGTGTGCGGCTGATCTCCGCAGCGATTGATGCTGGCATCACGGTTGTGCCATTGCCCGGGCCTTCGGCGGCAATCACCGCCGCGGTGGCCGCAGGGCTTCCAACCGATTCGATTTTGTTTGAAGGATTCCTCCCCCACAAAAAAGGGCGGCAGACCATGCTCCGCCGGCTTGCGGAATCCGAAAGCACAACGATCCTGTACGAATCCCCCTACCGCGTGGTGAAAACTCTTCGCGAACTTGCCGAGCATTGCGGCAACCACCGCCGCGCTGCGGTCTGCCGCGAGCTTACCAAGATGTTTGAGGAGATCAACCGAGGGACATTGCAGCAGCTTTATCAGGAGTACGCCGGGCGGGGATCCATCAAAGGGGAGTTTGTGTTGGTGATTGAAGGGAAGCAAAAACGGGCGAAGGAAGAACCCATTGCCGAAGAATAATCAGCCCACCCAAATGCTGCGCATCCACACCATGCTATATTTGCCGACCAATTGCCGAAATTTTTCAGCAAACCAGACACACGAACCAAACAGATTGAAGGAGAACAACTCAATGAAGTACGTTGGAACACTACTGCTGGCCGGGGCGATGATCGCCGGCTGTGGCGAGAAAGCCAAGGAGATTTCGGAGGCGATGAAGACCGTTCAGGAGATGCCAAAGATTGCCGAAAATCTTGAGCAGAGCCAGAACGAGATGGAGAAATTTATGGCCGAACGGGCCGCCAAAGGGGACACCGTGGCAATGCCTTACGCGGAGCTTCAGAAGTTCCTTCCGACCGCGATTGACGGCTACAAACTGGAAGGGGAACCTTCCGGAAGCCAGCAAAGCATGGGGGCGTTCTCAATGTCCATGGCCGAACAGAATTGGGCCAGCACCAGTGGCGACACCAACAACCCCGCCCGAATCCACGTGATCCTTTCCGACTACGGCGGGACCGGTGCCGGATATGGCGTGGCAGGGCTGGCGTTTACCATCCAGTCGCAGAGTGAGGACAACACCCAAAGAATGCGAACCTACAAAACGGACTACCCCTACACCTACGCCGCCGAAACTTTCCGCAAGGACACCAAGGAGGCAACCGTGACCATGGGGACCCGCTACCGCTACATCATCAACGTGCGGGCCGATAACCAGACCGAGGACCAAACCCAAAAGGTAACGGCCATCGCAATGGACATCGCCAAGAAGCTGGACGGGAAATAACCGGAACGCCAAGCCAGAAAAACAGCAAAGGCACGGAAGCACCAAAGCTCCGTGCCTTTTTTCTTTGCTGGTTCGGGTTGGCAAAAAAACTCCCCGCCAATCGTTGTCCATCACCCCGCAATCCAGTAGTTTTCCGATGCCTGCTTGAATGCTGCGTTGATTGCTTACGCCGGATGTTCCCAACCACTGTTTCTTTTCCCTCAGTATGCCTTACGCTGCTTTGCCTTCGATCCCTTTTGTTGGCCGCCACCAATTGCTGCAACGCCTTGCCGAGCTATGCGCCCGGCTAGAAACCGAGAACGACGGGGAACGCCGGTTGGTGCTGATAGAAGGGGTGAAAGGGGTTGGCGCAAGCCGGTTCCTTGATGAGTTCGCGCGGCAGCTTCAGCAGCAGGAACGTACCTACCCGCTGCGGGCAACCTACGGCCAAACGCTTCAGCGCTATCCATTGGCCCAGCTGTTCGACTCGTTGGACCACCTGCTGGCCGATCACTTCCCAACCCGCCGCCTGGTCTCCCTTTTTTCCGATCCCGCACACGCCACGCTCCTCGCAAAACTCCCCGCAACCTCCGAACGCATTGGGAACGATGATGACGCAGCCACAAGCGGTTCCGCCGATGCGGCCACGATTGCAATCCATCTTGCTTCGCTGTTGGCCCAGGTGGCGAGGCTTCGGCCTGTGGTGGTGATCATCGAGGATGCCCAGTGGATGCCGGAGCCGGACCAGCAAGCGTTGCTGGGGCTTCATGCCGCGCTGGACGATGCGCCATTGCTGATGATTGCCGCCCGATGCACCGATTACCCAGAACCCTCAATCCTCCACCAAACCCGAATCGAACGGATGCTGCTGGACCGGATAGTGCTCCCGCCGTGGGAACACCATGAGATTTCGGCATTGCTCTCCCAACTGTGTGGTCCCCGCCTTGCCACGCGGCTTGGGGAGCCATTGTGGCGCGCAACCGAAGGGCTTCCCGGGCGGGCGATTGACCAGCTGCGGCGGCTTGCGGCCAACGGAACCATCACCCAGGAAGAACAAGGCCAATGGCAACTTCATGCCGATGATCCTTCACTCCTTTTCTCCGCAACCAGCAACGGGCTTGCGACGGCGGCGAACCAGCCGCGAACCCTCTCAAGTTCGCAACGGATATTGCTGGCATTGCTTCACTGCGCTGGCGGGGTTGCCTCGGTTGCCGAGCTTCGGCAATGGCTTGGCGCGGTTGGCGGTGGTGGCGAAGATGATGGGGAGCAATCCATCCAAACTTTGCTTGCTGAGTTGCAAGAAGCTGGGGCAATCCGGCTGCCGCTTCTTCCTTCGGGAAAGGTGATGTTTTTGCGGCAGGAGATGGGGGAAGAAGTGGAGCAGGAGCTTACCGCACAGGAACTTGAGCAGATTATCCGCGCAGTGGTGATTCCCGAAGCCGAGGCGCAGCGGATGCACCGTTGGATTGGCGCGCCACGGCTTGTCTGCGCGGTGATTCGCCAAGTCCCCCGCAACCAGCCGGAGCTTCGCCGCCGTGTGTTGGATCCGCTGATCGGCCCAAAATTGCTCCATGAATTTGATGGCGACACCGCCGCCCGGCATCGCGTGTTTACCGCCATGCTCCAGGAGAAAGAAGGGTTAACGGAGTTTGAGTATGCCACCACCCTTTCGCGGATGGCATCGCTGCTGCTGTTTACTGGGCATCATGGACAGGCGATGGAGTGCGCCACGCAGATGCACGCGCTGGCAACCACGCTCCCCGAGTGCGCGCCGCTCCTTGCCGAAGCCTGCGCCATGCTTGCCGGAACACATCTCTTTGCCGACCGAACTTTCAACCCGACCCCGCTGCTTGCCGAAGCAACCGCCGTGCTGGATAGAATCGCCGACGAACGGGAGCGGCAAGGGGTCGAGCTGCTGATCGCCAAAGTTGAATGGAACACGATACCGATAGACCAGCCGCACCATGCCTTGCAAGTTGCGCGGCGGATGTACCACCTTATGGCCAAGATTGGAACGCCCGGCAAGTATGAGATGTTGGGTGAGATTCCGATGCGAGCGGCGCGCCTTCGCGACGGCGAAACCTTGCGCCACTACTGCAACGAGTTGCTGAGCAGCATCCAGCTGCAGAACACCCCGCCGCCGTTCATCGCGCTGTTCAACGCGGTGCGCTCGGCCCACGCGTTTGGCGATTTTTTCCTTGCCCGCAAACTCTACTCCATTTGGCACGGCTCGGCAACGCCGCTAAGCGTGCGGGACTTTATGGCGCGGAATATCCTGAACGCGTTGTTTGCCTTCGACGACGGCGACACCGAACGCGCAACCCAGGGGCTGCAATCGGCAAATGCGGAGTACCGCCGCCACCGCGGGCTTGGCGAAGGGATGTGGTGGGACATCCTGTTCCTTCATGCAATGCTGATGGGGCTGCTTGTTCGCGCCCTGATGATGGCCGGGCGAAGCCGGGCCGCAACCGAGCTTATTGACCAAACGATTGCCGAATCGGAAACGGACGGAACCGCAGCACGCTACCCCGACACCATCCGCCTGCTTACGCTTTACCGGTTCTACCTTCGCTGGCGGGAGCAATGCGGTTTGCAGCAAGCCTCCCTGGCCTGGCGCGAATCGCCATTGCCAGCAACGGAATCGAACCAAAGGGCGAACCACGCCACACCAGCCGCCGCCGAAGCCGCACAGGCCTACCGCCAGCGGAACAACGAGCTTAGCCACGTTGCCGCGCCGCCGGTGATGTTTGTTGGCGAAATGCTGCTGGCCACCATCGAGGCCGCCGAAGGGAAATTCGAGGCCGCCACCGAGGCGATACACCAAGCCGAGGAGCATTGCCGGCGCATCTACAACTACCAGTACGATGTGGAAATCCAGATATCGCGGATTGCCCTTGCGCTGCGCCGCGCCGCCGCAAACAATGCTGCAAACAGGATGGAGACGGCAGCACGCCGCGAGCTAATGGATGATGTTCGTGGATTGATGCAAGGGCTTGCCGAACGTGGTGTCCCCGAGCGGATTGAGCGGGTGAAAGATTTCTTGGCGAACGAGGCCACCGATGCCGACCTTGCCGAGCAGATTCAGCGGGCCGGAAACGGGGCGGTTTCTGCGGCGCAGGCGGTGCTGCAGAACAGCCGCTCGGCAACCAGCGGGCCGGTGAACACAGCGCGGATATTGGTGATGGGACCCTTGCGGCTGATGCAGCCCCACTCCTACATGGAGCTGTCCGACAGCGCGTTCGACCGCGAAACCGCGCGCACGCTGCTGGCAACGTTGGTGGCGGCCCAGATCATGGGGCAGACGCTTACCCGCGAAGAGCTTGCCGGAAGAATCGCCCCAAAAGCCAAAACACCCGAGCAGCAGAAGAAGGCTTTGTACAACGCTGCCAGCGCCGCCCGTGCCGCTTGCTGCTCTGCCGACAGCATCCTTCCCGCTGGGTCCAACAGCCTGGGGTTGAACACCAATCCCGAAGTCCCCGGATACGTTTGGGTGGATGCAATCGAGTTGTTGAAGCTGGTAAGCTCCGGGCGGCAGCAGGAACGCGCAGGGGCAAGCAGTGCGGCGTTCAACAGCTACCGCGACGCGCTAACGATTGCCCGCCGTGGCGACTTCGCTCCGGACTGCTACGAAGACTGGGCCGACCCCGCACGCGAACTGCTTCGGGCACGGGTTCGCGATGCGGTGCTGGCAATGGGGAAGCTGGCCTTGCGGAACGGGCTGTACACCCCGGCAATCGAAGCCGCCACGGTCCAGCTTTCCCGCGACCCCTACGACGAAGCGATGCACCGCCTGCTGATGCGGCTTCACAACGACAGCGGCAACCGCTCCGCCGCGCTGAAGCAGTTCGACAAATGCGCCAAACTCCTGAAACGGGAATTCGATGCCGAGCCGGAACGGGAAACGATGAAGCTGCGAACAGAGATTGTGAAAGGGTGAGGTGGCGACAGGCGGCTTCGGCCTGACCCTGCCTTGCGCCCCCCTGCTTCGCCGCAAGCGGCGAAGCGTCCCCCCAATGCTGGGGGGAAATGGGTTCTAGAAAAATTCCTTTCTCTCCGAAATCCACGCCACTTCCGCCAGCCCCTCCCCCAGAATTGGGGGAGGCGGGGAGGGGGCTTGCTGCGGTGGCGGTCTGGTACGCCTGGCCGTGTTCGGTATCACCCCCACCCAGTAATTTTGGAACGCCGGGTAGGGGCCCCGACTTTTGTCGGGGTTCAGTCAGAACCCCTACTTCCCACTAACCCCCTGAAGCTCCGTCACAAGAGCATCCATTGTCATCCCTCTTACCTCCAATTCTTTCCTCCAAGGAATTTTTGTGAAGCGAAGGAGCAACCGCTGCTCCTTTGCCCCCTTTTTCGGAGCTTCTTCCCGCAGCTCCATTGTCGCGCCGGTGATGCTCCACGGGTGGGCAACGTTGAACGTCGCCGTCGTTCCATTGAACTTCCATTCCCTGATGCTCCATTCCTGAATCGGCATGCCGTAGCCGTCGCAGATGCTGATGGTGCCGCTGTCGCTGCCGCTGTCGCTTCTGCCAATCGTTATCACCACCCCCAAATCCCGCTCCCGCGTCGAGTCCCACGTGGGGATTGTCACCACCTTCGGCGATGAAGGAGTTGGAGATGTTGCAGGACCTGGGTTCATGCCGCAGGCAGTTGTCAGCATGGCATCCACGGCACCGCTTAACGCCCGGCTCATGGCGGCGGAGTAAGGGTTTTGGCTTGTGTCGCTGGCATCACCCTCCTTTTCTATCATTTTGGTTGAAGGCTCTCCAGCCGCAGGGGAGAACTGCACAATGGCCGCGATGGTGGCTCCACGCGGGTCGTCGTCTTCATCCTTATCAACCTTCACGGAGAAAGCGCGCAGATGAACGGTGACGCGAAGATCGGCCTGGGCAGGGTTAGCAACAAGCGTGACCTTCCCTTTCCACCGATCCGACACACACGCCGACATCACCGCTTGGCGAAAAAGCTCGCTCGGGGTATCGCGCCACTCCTTCGAGCCATCTCTGCGAAGTGACTTGTTGGAGAGTTGCAGCTGCATCACCACGTCATCAATGGCTCCGCTGGCCGTCACCTCGTCAAGGTGGAGCTTGATGGAGTTCTGGCAAGAATCGCCCCCGCGTAGATTGCCATACAGAACTGGGTAGAACGTTGTGGTTCCGCACCCGCACCACGCGGCACACGCAGCAAGCAAGCACCACCGCAGAAGGCCGATCCCGAACGGGGTTTTCATCCAAGCATTTTGGAGCTGAATCATGGCAGTTTCCTCCGGATGTCGTTAATCAATCGGTGCAGCGATCGCTCCGCTTCTTCCACCGCTTTGGTGATTCGGGCAACGTCGGCGTTGATCTCATCCACATCGTTTTCCAAGTGGGGAAGCGTTCCGGCACGGATCCGCTGGCTAAGCTGCTGGAACTCAAAAACCGCAAGCTGAATCCGCTCGATCGCCGCCTGCGCATCAAGCAATGTGCGGTTGATTTGCGGAATCGTGGTCTTCTTCAAATCAATCGCCGCAGTGTCAACATCCCGCGCCATTGTGCTAACATCCTTCAAGGTTTTGGTCAGGTCATCCGATGCATCCTGGATGTTGTGGATGATGAAATCCAGCCGTGTGCGCGGCGCGGATTGTACCCCTTCCGGGGTTGCCGCAAAGGTGTTGAATTCGTCCGTGATGCTGTCAATGTTCGCCAGCGTGTTGTTCAGGTCGAACAGCACGCGCTCGTAGCGATTGGCTGGCGGGGAATTGATGCGCGAGCGGGAGAAGGCGTAGTCGGTAAGATTGCTGGCGACTGCTTCAAGATCGAACCCGCCAATGGCGGAAAGCTCCGGCGTGCTATCCCCCCGGGCTTGCCCCCACTGCTTTGCCACGATTGGAGCTTGGGCAAACGATGGCTCGATTGCCAGCGTCGGCTGGGTTATCCCGAAGTTGGAGCTAAGCCGCAACCCCGCACCAACCCCAAACCCAGAACGTCCGCCAAGTTGTTCGGCAAGAATCGCCGTATCCACCGCGGCCACCACACGGGTGAACACCGCCGGCGGATTCCACTGGATGGTAAACTGGCCAACGCCCAGCCGTTCCCCCTCTTTGATCCGCACCCCCACCTTCCCTTTCCACGATGAATCGCGGGGGAGCTTCGCAAGCGGTTCCCCTTCCAGCAGGATTGCATTGTGGGGCGAATCGGTTGCCACATCGCCCGCCGTTGCTCCAGTAATCAGCCATTGGGTTTTCTCCGGAAATAGGCTTTCCATTGGCTCAACATGGAACGTGCTGGTGGGCGTTGCCACCGCTAGCGCGCTGCCGTCGAAACGGAGCGTTATTTTGGCCGAGATGATTTCGGCAACCTGGCCCGATTGCAGCGTGATCGTCTGGCTGCGCAGGGGAAGCCCGTTGCGGCGGATCACCAGCTGCAACCCAACCTGGTCGTACACCACCGAATCCACAAACCCAATTTTTGCGCGGTGGAACATGATGGGTGCGTTCCGATCCACGCCGGCAACACCTTCGAACCAGGCTTCGCACCGGACCCCGTGGTACGTGGTGCGGTTCAGCAGCCAGGCCGCAACCGCGCCGCCAACCAGCAGCAGCACCACCACAAGCCCGCGAATTTGGCTATGGTTCATACTCATGGCAGAAAAGCGATTAGGAATGAACAGAGCAATGACATCATGCTGCTTTCCCAAGCGGCATCGTAGCAGTCCTCGCAGTTGGGTTGTTCTTTGGCGCGCCGTCCGTCGCGCATGCCCAATGCCGAGGCAATCAGCACAATCATCGCTGCCGAAGCAGCGCAGCGTGCCGCGCCGTGGTGGATGCTGGAGCGCAACCCGTGCTGGTCCACAAACCCAACCACCGTGCCGATTGGGATTTCTGAAATTTCCGTGAGGCTCCCCTGGCCCAGATATCCAACCAGCAAGCCCCAGCAGAGCAAAAGGTAGAAGATGATGCTGGCAAGAATCCCGCCAGCAAGGCGCGGCATCACCTCGCGTTGCAGCTCGGCCAACCCGTTGGGGCTTTCTGGCGCGTGAAGTATCCACGCCCCGACGCCGGCCAGATATTTCGCCACCAACGTTGCCCCTTGCCGCGCCGTGATGACGGTGGCCAGCACGATGGGAAGAATCGTTCCCAGCAACAACGGCAGCACGTTGGACTGGAACGTTGGGCGGGTAAGCGGACCCAGCGAGCGGGAGATTTCCCCCACGCCCCAAACCGCCACCGCCACCACCCCAACCACCGGCAGCAGGCTGCGAAGAACCGATTTGGTGAAGGATGCCCCGAACGCTTGAAGAGTGGTTTTCCACCGTGCGGAACCAACGTCGGCAAGGGTGATGGGGAAGGCGCGGAGCAGTCGCCCGACGAACTCCACAATCGTCCACGGGTTTTGCAGCCAAATGCGGTCGGCACGTTCCAGAAGGTTGCCGATGATGCTCATAACTTCAGGGTATCCGTTTGCCCTTTTGCGGGGCGGTGTTCGTTACTCACGTTCGTTACTCACGGTGCAGCACTGTTTGATTGTCGGGGCGGCGGGCATCGTCGTTCCAGCAATGGAGCCCGTCGGCAACCAATCCCCCGGCGGGGTTGCGCACGCACCGTAGGAAGGTGAAGGTCCGATCCACGCGAAGCTCCGCGCTGTTGGCTTGCACAATCGGTATCCAGGTCCCGGTGTTGAAAAAGGCGTGCCCGTTGGCTTCGATGATTTGGTCCGGGTTGTGAGTGTGGCCCATGGTGACAATCGGGTAGCGGCGGCGCAAGGCTTGCACCCCCTCATCATCGGTCATCGAGTCAATCCCCATCAGTTGGATGTTGGAGACCATCTGCCCCAACAGGTAGGAAGCGTACGCGCTCAGGAAAAACCGGATGATAACGTCCCCCACGCCGGGCGATATGATAGCGTCCCCCGCGCCGGATGATAGGGTCGTGGTGATTCCAATCCAGTAAAGGAATTGATTCCTCCAATTTTCGCAAGCCAGTATCGCCGCAATAATCACCGGTCCGAACACCGCCGCCGCCTGCCAGATCAACCGCCTGAACACGTAGTTCGCCAACGCCCTTAAGTACGCCTTGTAGTACCGCCCACGAATCAGCCGGAACAGCAGCGGGATATGCCAGAAAATGATCTTGATTCCCAGCCAAAAATTCTCCCGCAAAATTGTCGGGATCACGTTCTGCGTGGGGCGGACGTTGTCCATGAACGGGTGCAATCGCTCGATCCGGTTCAGCAAGTAGCGGTTGAAGAATGAACCGAAGGGGATGTTAAGCTCCGGCTCCACTTTCTTCATGGGAAGCGTCGGGGGGCCAATCACCCTGGCGTTGCGGTCGTAGCGGTGGCCATGCTCGATGTACAGGCTCCCCTCAATCAGCAGCGCGTCGTCAATAAAATGCAGGCGGCCAAGCACCACCTGCTGCAAGGCCTGGGCAATGGACGATGGATTGTTGTTGTTGGCGGCGATATGCTCGGCAAGAATCAGCCGCAAAGTGTTCCGCACTTCCGGCCAGTACCATTCCAAATCGTGGTTCCCTTTGGTGATAACAATCTGGTTCCCGCGCGCCAGCCAACTGGCCAGCGATTGGAACAGCAGCTGGTGGCCATGATTGGCCAGCCAGAGCTTCCATGCCGATTGCGGGGCCGAGGTTCCCAGCCCAAGTTTCCGCTGCCGCCGCGAGACGCTTCCGCGCAACGCCGCCGGGGAAGCATCCCCCCCCCAGCCGATGGTTGTTAGCAGCGTTGACCACTGCTGCATCTGCGCCATAATTGGAATACCGTTCTTGTCGAACGGGACCTCGATAATCCGAAGGAAGTCAACAAAATCGCCGTTGATAACCAGCACGGTTGGGCGGGCGGTGTTCGTTGGGTCAGCAAGGAATCGGGCAAGGGCATCGTCGTAGAAAAAATTCTCCGGCCCGGTATATCGCCCGTCGGAATGGAGGCCCTCGGCGATATGGAGATCGCTGATAACGATAACATCGTGGCCAGGGAACTCCATCTCCACAACGCTGCCGTTTCCGTTTGGCCACTGCTGCTTCTGCTCATGCTCAATCAGCAATGTGGGAATCTCTTTCCCGCCAGGTATTGCGATGTTGCGTGGGTGTGTCATGGCTTCTTTCCATTCTTATGATGATGCTTGTGCAACGTGGCTGGCGGCCATCCACGACAACGCCATTACGGTGGCCTGGCAATTGGCCCTGATGTTGGTGGGGAACAGGCTTGCATCGGCAACAAAAAGGTTGCGGAAGCCATGCACGCGGAACTGCTGGCCCACCACTCCGGTGGCCGGGTCGCGGCTGATGGTGCTTCCCCCTTGCGGGTGTGCCGATCCCAAAATCAAATCGTCGGGGGCTTGCACAAGCTGGTCCAGCCGGTGGAAATCGTTGGGGTGATACAGGTCAATGTGGCGGAAGGTCCCCGGGAACACCGCCACCGCACCTGCGGCGAAATAGAGGTCCGACAACATCCGCATCCCTTTTTTCATCAGGCCAATCTGGTCCTTCCCGAACTTCAGATTGATGACGGCGTTCCCCTTTTTGTCCAGCGTGATGCTTCCGTTCGGCGGCGTGGCCACCATCACCCCCGCCTGCGCGAAGTAGCGGTAACGCTCCATCCGCTCGATGTGCGTTGCGAACCACCCGGGAAGGGTGATGGAGAAAGCACCGGGCGGGGCAAAAAATGTCTCCATCACAATCTCCGGATCGTCATGGAGCAGAAGGCTTGTTAGGCCAATGCCGTCGAAATTGTTGGCGATGGAGGGCATCTGGGCGGTGAGTATCACCCCGCCCAACGCATGGAACCGCCGGCCCACCTGCCCGTTGGCGGTGATGCCGCTTCCCAACAGCAACGCCGACGAACCGATTGCCCCGGCACAAGCCACCACGGCATCGGCGGTGGCGGTTTGTTGTTTCCCGTGCCGCGTGAAGTCAATGCCTTCGGCGCGGAGCTTCCCGTCGCTCTCCCGTTTCCAACGGATGGTCACGTTCTGGCAACTATCCAGCACCGTCGCGCCCAGCTGCTCGGCCCAGGGGATGGTGGTCACCAGCATCGAGAGCTTCCGGTTGTAGCGGCAACCGTAGTTGCACCAGCCGCAGCCGATGCAATCCTTCCGGTTGTGGCGAAGCATCTTCCCTTGCATCCCCAACGCTGCGGCCCCATCCAGAAATGTTTTTGCCCCACTTGATGCCTCGTTCGTGGAGCTTGAAGGGTCGAACGGAGCGATTGGAGTAACGTGCAGAAGTTCTTCCAACTGATCGTAGGCATCCTCCATTGCGGCGCGGTCAAGCTCGGCACCGGCGGCCTTCCATTCCGGAAGCACCCTGTCCAAATTGGGGCGCAGCCAGATTGCGTTGTTAATCACCGTGGACCCGCCAACGGTGCAGCCTTGCATAATGGCAACGTCGTGGTCGGCAGTGGTTTGCAGGCCCCCCTGCTTGTAGATTCGGGGGATCATCTCCATCTCGTTATGCTCAAAACTTGTTGGGTCCTCGTACCGGCCACGCTCCACCACCAACACGCGCAACCCCATCTGCGACAAGCGGTAGGCCATCACCCCGCCCCCCGCGCCGGAACCGATCACGATAGCATCATAGTGGTTCATTGCGTTGGGCCTCCATCATCGTTTTGTGGATTGCTGTTTTGTGGGTTTCTGTTTTGCGGGCCCTGGTTGTTCGGAAGCGGATAGGTGTATGGCGTTTTGTTCAAGCTGGTGCGGCGTTCGCCGGCATCAACTTCGGTGTAGCCAACCGAGCGGCGGACATCGGGATGGGTGTAGAAGGAGAAGGTGGTCAGCAGCTTCAGCGTGCGGGCAACGTCGCGGAACGGGCCTTTGGACCAGATCACTTTCTGGACAACTTGGCGGCGGCTGTGGGTCCCAAGCTCGCTGAATGCGGCCAACCGGAACACCAGCAACGGAGCCAGCCACTCCACAAGGAAAAGCACAAGCCGAATATCTTTTTTGATTGGTGAGTCAATGGTGGCCAGCAGGTGATCGGTCCGGAGCGCGACGGCGATGGGGTGAAGCCGCTCCTTCTCATCGTCCAGCATCACATCGGCAACCTGCACCACCGTCTGGAACTCACGCAGCGTCAGGTAGCGGGGGTTAAATCGGGCGCGCACAGCTTCGCGAAGGGTGATGATGGAAAGGGCGTACTGCGCCGCCAGCCCCGCCCCAACAATCGCGCCCCACCAAGACGATTGCAGCCCCCCCAACAGAAGCCACGCCACCGTTAGCAGCAGCAGCAACCGCAGCCCCATGTTCAGCACGGCGCGGTTTTGCCGCACGCCACCGCTTCCCAATCCCAGCAGCAGCCCGCAGGCAATCGTGGCGCAGGCGGTGGCATCGCTTGGCCGCCCAGGGTGGCCAAACCAGTGGGGGAAAATTATCCGAAGGACTCCCAGCACCAGCAGCATCCACGCGAACAGGTTAACCATGCTGGAAAGGAAGACTTCGTTGATGTTGTAATCGTAGCGGCGCATCGGATAGATCATGCCGGAACCCTCCTGGCGTTGTTTGGTGAAGGTGCCTTCTTCTCCCCCAATCGCGACAGCCACCCGGTGATGGTTTGCAAGATTCCGAAGAACCATTGCCACCGGCTAACCGGCGTGAATCGTTTATCCATTCCGCTTGCCATCGCCCGCGACATGAACCGGCTTAGCCAGTAGAATTCCTCCATGGCGTTCATCGCCACCACCACGAACGGGCGGACGTTCCCCCACGGGGTCCAGGGCGTAAGGTCCCCGATGCGGGTGATCTGGATGGTCCCCCAGCGGTGCATCGCTTCCTGCAGCACGTAGTTGTGGGCGGGGTTGATCTCCATTTTTTCGTTGGCGGTCCAATCCAGCGCAAAGATGTTATCGCTGGCGAAGAAGGTCTCCGTTCGGTTCGGGTTTCCGTCGCGGACGTGGCCGGTAAGCCCGTCGCCGCTGACCCACGCATCAAGGAAACCGAAGTGGATGGGAAGGCGTTCGGCAATCAGCACGGCGGATTCGTAGAACTCAATCCCCCTGCCGTGGTAGTGGCGCATCTTGTCCCACTGCGGCAAGCAGCCATAGACGTTTTTGATGCATCCGGTGAAGAAGCATTGCCAGTGGCTTTTGTTTTTGGCGAAGGAGATGCGGTAGTCGGCATCGTGCCAGATTTTGCCGGCGGGACCATGCCCCAAACGCCCGCCGTAATCGAACGGGACGGTTTCCTGGGAAAGATCCACGATGGAGTAGCCGTTGCCGGTGTAGCCGCAAATTTCGCGAGCCACGTTCTGGACGGTGCGGCGTTGGTAGGAGTAGTTGTACACGTTCTGGGCCTCCACCACGGCAATGGCCGCGAATCCCTGGGCACGGATTGCGGCGATCAGTTGCTCCACCAACGCGGGGTCCGTATAGACCGGGGAGTCCGCAAGCGATTCCGAAGCCGTCATGATGTTCGGCTTGATAGCAATGGCGAATTGCTCCTTCGGTATCGGCTTCCCATCGCCCCCCTTGCTCTTCTCCCAATGGTCCAGCAAGTGTTGGATGAACCCCGATTGCTCCATCGCCGCAGCGAAGGTCGCGTGCTTATCCATCCCCTGCTTTGGCGTGACGATGTGGACGGTGGAGTTGCGCGAATAAATTGGATGCAGATGTTCTGTGCCCATGCTCAATAAGGTCAATGCGTGGTACAAGTAGGTGTGTGGCGGCGCGGGCTGCTGCCAATGCTTATCCCCCACCGTTGGAATGGGAAAGCACGACAGAAGCAAATAAGTTCCGAGCACCAACGATGCGGCTCCGAAATGGAACGCTCATCGGCCTGGTAGGCAGCAATACGTGAATGCGGCCTGCGTGAAATCAACAGAGTATGGCGGCGTTGCTGGGTGCGCGTGCCGGAACGGCACAGGCAGCGTCGTCAAGAGTACCAGAGAAGGAGCTTCCCAGATCGTGTGGCAATTGCGGGAAGCGTACACCGACGAAAATCCGTTCGTTCATTCAACGAACGCCAGAAAAATACGGGGCGCAGACTTCAGTATCCAACAGTTTTTTTGCTGGAGTATGGTGGCGGGGGGAAAAATATGGGATTGCCAGGGGAATTGCTCCGAGTGTCTCTCCAATGAATCAAGGTAGCGGCCCCGACAAAAGTCGGGGCCGAGAGAAGATGACGCCGAAGGCTAAAGACCTTTTATCAATCCCGACGAAGGTCGGACCCCAGAGAAGATGACGCCGAAGGCTAAAGACCTTCGGCTACCTCCACCCAGTAACTTTGCAACGCCGGGTAGCGGCAGGTCTTTAGCCTGCCGAGTGTCTATAGCCTGAAGAGGCTTCCATGGGAGTAAAACGCCGAAGGCTAAAGACCTTTCATCAATCCCGACGAAGGTCGGGCCCCAGAGAAGATGACGCCGAAGGCTAAAGACCTTCGGCTACCTCCACCCAGTAACTTTGCAGCACCGGGTAGCGGCAGGTCTTTAGCCTGCCGAGTAAAACGCCGAAGGCTAAAGACCTTTCATCAATCCCGACGAAGGTCGGGCCCCAGAGAAGATGACGCCGAAGGCTAAAGACCTTCGGCTACCCCTTTTCCGTCAGTTGCTTCGCTGCGGGCGGTCACAGCTCAATCGCGTCGGCGTACACAACGCGGCGGCCGTAGCGGCGTTGGGTGATTGTCTGGCCAGCCCCGCCCCCCGTTTTATAGGCCACCTCCATATTGATATGCCGTTCGTACTCCTTCACCACCAGCCGGTACGGGCGGCTGCCGCGTGGTTCGGGAAGCGTGATAACCCCGCTCCACAGCAACGGAGCCACCATGTCGGTGACTTTATGGGGGAGCAGTTGGATGTTGGCATCGGGGACGGGAACCCATCCCAAATCGGGGTCGCTGATGTCGCTGCGGCGCGTCTCCACCGCCACCTCGAAATCCCCGCCATCGCTCTGTGCTTCGGACTTGTTGAAGGTTAGGCCGGCGATTGCCACCCCAATTTTTCGCGGGTTCCCCGGGTCGGAGTTGATGGTCATCAATCGGTCGGGGGCGATTTGAGCAAAGTCGGCAAGCACCACCCGCGAGACGAACGCATTCTTCACGCTGTTCGGTTGATACCGCACCAACGCCAGCCGGATGAATGGATAATAGCTTAGCCCAGCATCAATCTGAAGGTCGCAGTACCACAGCTGGCGAACCTCGTCATACTCCACCTTGTGCCCCAACACCGCCAGCGTCGGCTTGGCCGGAACGTATTCAATATCTGCGGTGATGGCCAACTCCAATTTGTCCGCAACCTGGCGCACGTTGCTCACCTGCAACTCACTTTCGGAAAGGCTGAGCCGTGGCTGCAGGCTCTTCATGTACAGCTCGGCATTTCGCGTTGCGGCTTTCCCCGTTTTGTTCTCCGCTGATGTTTCTTTTACTGATGTTTCTTTTTCCGTGGCTTCGTTCCCTGCACTTGCCTTCTTTTTCTTGTTCTTCAGGAAGGCTTCCACAATCTCTTTGTGCTGCTGCTGCGTGGCCAGCGTGGTTTTCGCGGTGGCTTCTTCGCTTTCGGGGACTTCCTCGATCGAAACCCCGTAGCGATCCTGGTGCCAGGCTTTGAAATCGGCGGCGCTGGGGCTTCCGCTGGGGGGAAGCGAGGACCAGATGGGATCGGCCCCCCACTGCGTGACGTAGGGAAGGTACTGCTTCGGAATGCCGGAAAACGGCCCGGTCCAGATCAACACCCCAAGCCGCTCCTCGTCGCCGGAACTGAACCACGGGCGGTCCAAATAGACCCGCAATCCTCCCCCCTTCCGTGCGCTGGCAATCCCTGTCCCTTCGGTCTTTGTCTGCCAGCCAAACGTTGGCAGGATGTAGAGAAGTTTGGGGGCATCGGGGCGGGCGGAGTTCAAGATTTTTTTCTCCACCATCTCCGAATTCCGTGAGATGTTCTTTTCCACTTTCGTCGGGTCGTTCGGATCCTCGGCCAGCAGTTCCGGCGGCAGATACTCGCGGAATCGCGTGGTGGCGTTGATGAAATAGCGCACCTTCCGGTACTTCGTGTCGCCAAACTCATGCCGCCGGACGAAATAGAGGAATGGAGCCTTCGGGTCGTCCACCAGAAGCTCGCAGATGGTGGCTTTGCCGGGGATCATCTCCCACTTTGGTTTCGAGAGCGGATCCACCGGCTCCTCCCACTCGGCGCGGATCTCAACGCGGGCGGTTGACTTGCAACTGAGCAGCAGTTTATCCCCCAACGTGGCGTAGGTCTGCCCCAGGGATTTGTGTGCCCCCAGGCTGTCGAACTTCGGAATGCCCAGCGGTTGCTGCGTGGCGTGCACAAGCTCCAACGTGCGGTGCGGGGTCAGCATCCACAGCCGTCCGAATTGGGCCAGCTTGGCAACCTCAGAAAGTTTCGGCGGGTTCAACTCCTCAATCCAGTTCCAGACCCCCAACAGCTTCAACGTTTTTTTCCCGAACACCGAGGCGTAGCGGCAGCGAAGAACCTCACCTTTTGGAAGGAAGAGGGTCAGCACCCGCTCCGTGTCGTTCCAGTCGGGGAGTTTTGCGGCGGCCCCTTCGTGCAGGCGGATTCGGAACGGGAGCTTCCGGTGCCACGCGCCATCTTCGCGGAAGGCAATCGCCACCGCACCATTCGGCGCGGACGTTGGCGGGCCAGGGATTGGCGCGGGTGGTTCCGCCCCCCCTTTTGCCGGAATCATCACAACATTCCCGGCAGGAACCCCCGGCGCGTTGAACAGGATAACCCCTTCGGCCAACGGGTCGGGAAGGTAGGGAAGCTCGGTGATCTGGTCCTCGGCAGCTATCGGGTTTGGCGGGTTCTTGTCGCCGGCGGAGCCAATTTGCTTGAAGCGTCCTTCTTTGCTGGCAATCAGCTCATACTGCTCTATCAGTTTTGCGTCATCGGCCAGATCATCGGCCGGAAGGTCGAACACGCCGTGGGTTTCGGCATCAAGTTGGGCAATGGCTGGCGGGGCAACATGGCGCTGGCTGGTGGCATCGGTGGGGGTGGTGTCCAGCGGCTGGCTGCTGTTCATGCTGCGGATCACAAGGCGTTCCAGCGATTCGCCAGGGAGCGCATCAATCGGGGACTTCAGCACCACAAACGGATGGGAGATCGGCTCGAACCGGCGATAGATAATCGGCGGCGTTGCCCACTGCATTTCCGAGGGCGGAACGGATTTCACCGTGGGGCCGTTCCCCGCCAAATCCACCGCACGCAGGCGGACGCGGTACTCCTTCCCGAACCGCAACATCGGCAGCGATCCCGGGGTCACGCGGAAGCTGGTGCGGAGCTTGAAATCTTCGGAGAATTCGTTCGGCGCGCGCACCACTTTGCCATCGTTATCAACCGCCGCGCCCGGGCGTGGGACGCTTAGGCTCCACCCCTCCCACGTCCCCATTGATTCGGGAAGGAACAGGTCGGTGGAGGTTCCATCGGCGGACTCGGTGGTTGCGGTTTGGATGAACCCTTCATCCTGATGTTCCTCGGTTATCCCGGCCTCGGTGAACTGATAGCTGCCGGTCCGTTGGTGAAGGGAGAACCACTGGTTCCGCTCGGCATCGAACAGATCCACCCGATAGCCCCGGATCAAATCCTCGGCATGGAACAGCGGGTCCGTCCCCGACTCCAACTCTCCCCGTTTCTGCGTTGCCGATTTCAGCATTGTTGCCAGCCGCAACGCGCGCCCGGTGCGGACGATGGAGATTCCGCTGGTGCGTGGCGCAGGGATGCTGCTGCTGGTTGGCGAGTCGGTTGTTGCGCGCCCCTGGCGTGCCGAAAGGTTGTAGGCAAAATTTTGCAGCTTCATCGCCATCCCCTGCACGTCCACTTGGACCAAGTGGTAAAGGGGTTGCTTGCCGTCGGGGAAGGGATCGCTCAGGCGCATCACTCCGCTTTCGGCAACCTCCGGCATTGCTTGGCGTGGCTGGGCGATAAATCCGGCATCGGAATATTTGAAGGCGGTGCGTGGCGTGCGGTCCTTTTTTGGCAGCGAAGGAAGGCCGTTGGGCCAGATCGGCATCACCTTAATCTGGCCCGTTGCGGGGAACGCGCCGCCGCCCGGAATCACCTCCACATCGAACACTAACCCAAGCCGGCGAAGCATTGATGGATACGCCCCCAGCATCGAAACCATCTGGTGGAAATCCATCTCCGGCGGCGCGATTGCGCTTTTGCGATGCTGCCCGGTTCGCACCACGTTCACCTTGTTGTGGACCGTGGGCGTGTCGGGGTCCTTCTTGTTTTTTGGGGCAAAGAAATATTGAAGCTGCGCGAAGTCGGTGGAAGGGTTTGGGGGACCCGGGGGGATTGCCCCCATCTTTGACATCATCGGGCGGAGCGTCTCGATAATGCTTTTTTCCTGGGGAACCCCCACCGTTGATTTCACGATCGGATCACGGTAGGTGTTGATTGATCCAAGGTCCTTGGCCAGCTGCTCAACCCCTGGGAATTCCTCCGACGCACCAAACGCCTGATAGACCTGCTTCAGATAGCCAAGCACGTTGGCCATGGGGTAGCTGAAAATCAACCGGTCATCCAGCTTATCGAACTGGTACGGGCGGACGTAGGTTGTTTTGGTGAACAACGCTTGCCACAGCTTGGATTGCGGGGCCAGGTTGGGGTCCGGAAGGAAGGGTTTGCAATCGAAGGTGGTTCCGCCAACCGTGGCTTGAAATTTCAGTTGAGCCAGCGTTGCCGGCCAATCCAGAAAATCTTTGAACTGGCCAAGCTGTTCCGGAATAACATCCGTTTTCAGCTGTGGCGAAACGAAGATGGAGAGAATCGGGTTGCCGCTCCCTTTTGCGATGCTGCGCGGCAGGGCTGTCCACATGATGCTTTGCTCGATCATACTGCACTCCTTGATAAACGCCTTCTAAGTTACACCGCTTGCCCAGAAGCGTGCACGTTCGGCAAGCCGTTGCGCAGCTTCTGGGGTACGTTTTACATCTGTGCTAACTCTGCACCCGGAATCACTCCGCCAACCCGATAGGAGTATGGGAGCATCAACGATTCGCCGTTGTCAAGGAAGCCCGGGATTCGGGTAAGCTCCCATTTCATCAGGTACATAAAATCGTTGGCGCGCTCGTACTCGGCTTGGGTTCGGAGGTCCTGGTACTGGTCCTGGGAAAGGAAAATGATCAGGTACGGTTCAACGTTTGGATGGGGGAAAAGCCGTTTGGTGCTGGGGTCCTCGGCCACATACAGGCCGCTATCGTGGCGATAGATGGTTGCGGTGTCGGTGGCGCGGTGGCGCAGGGGGTGGCTTCCCACCAATCGCTCCCAGAATCCTTGCTTTGCGGTGCACCGCGCCCACACCACATCTTCAAGCAGATATTGGTGTTCCATCACCCCTTCGGTGCAGGAATCGGCAAGGAGGAATCCAAGGTGATCCCCCCCTTCAATCAGGACCACGCAGGGGTCGGCAGCGATGGTCTCGATGGGGATTCCGCCAGACCGAAAAAGGGAAGGCTGGGTTGCCGTTGTCGGGTTATGGATGGAGTCGTCGTTCATGTATCACCTTCATGGAAATTATCCGTCCGCAGGCGGAAGGGGCGCACCAGAGGAGATGGTGCACGTTGTGTAGCTGTGGTCTGCCAGCAAGCTCTGCCAGCCCTTTTAACGAACAAGCGAATTTACGGAGAGCGTGAAGCTAACGCCAGCGGATTGATCTGTAAGGAACGGGGACAATCGCCACTGAATTCCCCCTTGGGCCGGGCCACTGGAAGAAGCAGGGGGCGAAGGGCGATAGCTTGCCACAACATCACGCCCGCAAAGGTAGCCCAACAACGCCCCCACGAACACATCGGAAATCCAATGCGTGTGCTCCAGCGTCCGGCTGATTCCAACCACGGTTGCAAAACTGTAAACAGCCACCGGAACCACCAATGTTTGGTTGTACTGCTCGGCAAACACCGTGGCAATCGCAAACACTGTTGCCGTGTGGCCCGACGGGAACGCATCGAACCGCGGCCCGCCGAATCGGTGGTTGCCATTGCACTGCAGCAACGGCCCATACCATTTCCCCGTTGCGTGCCCTTCGGAATAAGCGTTGCTGGGCCGCTCGCGCCCGGTTAGGAATTTGCCAAGCCGGGTCCAAAGCCCTGAGGTTATCAACGCTTCGGCAAGCATTGCCGATGTTTCCTTCCCCTTTGGATCGTTGAACAGGAAACTGTATCCGGCAAATGCCGCCGCCGCGCCAATCCCATAATTGCCCCCGAACTCGGTGATGATCTCGCTGGTGTTGGCAATCCACGGATAGTCATCTTTTATCCCTTTCACCTGGTTGTCAAACGGTTCATCCAGGGCAATCAGGCCGGCGGTCACGGCTGCGGCTCCGCCAAGCCAAAGCAGGTCGCCTTCATCCATCCGGAAAGGGGCTGCCCCCTGGCGAAGAACATCATCCCAAAGGTGGCGGAAGAAGCCAGCACCGCTGTCGGCAGGCTGCGCCGGCGTGGTGCGCATGAACGCAGTATCGGCCAGTAGTTCTTTTGAGGCTTGTTCATCGCCCCCATTTCCACCGGTGGCGGATCCACTGGTGGCCGCATTGGCCACACCGGAGAGGAGCACCAGAGTGGCGCAGAACACGCCGCAGCGCAGCGCCATTGCGCCAGCGCGTGCGTGCCATTGTGGCTGTTGTTGTGCCAGTTGCCAAGGCGGGGCTTGTTGTGTTGTCATCTACCAAATCCAATAAAGTCCAATGGAGGGTGTGCCATCGCTAAGGGTGCCAAGATACGGGTGTGGGGAAAGAAGGGGACTTTGGGACCGGAGCGGCTGGCCATTGGCAGAAGCCTGGGAAGGGGGTTGGCGGCGCGCCACCAACTTCCCGAAGGACCACCCCAACGCAAGCCCCAGCGGAATATCGCTCCACCAATGGATGCTGGTTGCCACCAATCCCACCCCCACCAGCGTCACCGCTGGGTAGCCGATATATTTGATCCACGTTGCTTCCGGGTAATTATCGGCCACAACGGTCAGCGTGGCCAGTGCCGTTGCAATATGGCCCGACGGAAAGGCATCATAATGCGGGACGTGCTTGTGGTACTCAATCTGGTTTGGGAAGAATTTCCACCGCCCCGTTGGCGTGGTTGTCACAATCGGGCTTTCCCGCCCGGTGATATGCTTCAGCAGTTGCACCACCGCGCCGCAGCTTAGGATCACCTCGACGGTTTGGCTTGCGGTCCGGAGCGCACGTTGGTCGCTGGCAATAAATCCGTACAGCCCAAACGCGGCGGCAATCCCGAACTGGAACTTTCCATCGCCCATATCAACCCCCCGGTTGCTGAACTCGCGGAACATATGGGAGTCGTCGTAGGGGCGTTTCAACTGCTGCCAGCTTTCGTAATCGGCATGGATCGTCATCCCCGTCAATGCCCCAAGCCACACAATGGTGGGGATGGACTCAACGCTGAACGTCTCCTTCGTCCATATCCACCAGTTTGCGGGAAGGTTCGTTATCATGTCGAACGGCTTCAGCTGATACTGGTCCGCGGTGGCCGCCCCAATGGTGGTATCAGGGGCATCGGGAGGGATGCTTGCAGCAGTGGATGAATCGGAGGTGGCAAGCGTCCCGGCAAAAGGGGCGGCAGGGATTCCATCAGCCTGCGCAAGCGCTGCGGCAGGAAGGGGGGCTGCAAGAATCGCCAACAACACGCACGCAATGGGTGAGAACCTCATGGAAAGGAGCAATATGAGTCAGTGTGATAACCTAGGTGATGGCCAGATTTATTTCACCACCATCATCCGCTGCGTTGCCTGCCAATGGCCAGAGCGGATGCGGCAATAATATAAGCCGGAAGGGACGTTGGCCGCATTCCACGGAAGGCTGTAGTTGCCCGCTGGCAAGTGCGCGTCCAGCAGCGTGGCCACGGCGCGCCCGTTGTTATCCAGAACCTCAATCAGCGTTGGGCCATCCAGCCCCAGCGAAAAATGGAGGTTGGTTGATGGATTAAAAGGGTTGGGCGCATTTGGCTGCAACGCGTACCCCTGCTCCCCCATCACAAACACCCGATGCCGCAGCCCGCACACCAGCAGCTGGACCTTCCCCGGCGCGCCCTTCACCTGCGCGCAAATTGGGCCGGAGACGGTGATGTCGAACCCAAGCGACGAGGTGTCTTGCCAGATAAGATTTTCCGGATCCACCAGCCGCATGAAGGACCAAAGCCGGATGTTCAGCAACCGCCCGGTGTCGGCAAGCGATGTCCCTGGTTTGGCGGTTGCGGCCACAACAATCTCCCCTGGCTGGTTCCCCACCACGCGCACATCCCACTTCTCAAGCAACGTCCCTTTCACCATCTTCTCCACCTCCTGCTTCGTGAACGGAATCGTGGCAACCATGCCGGTATCGTACCGGATGTAGAGTTGCAGCCCGGTGACGGTGAACGCATCCAGCGAGTCGTCCAGCATCACCGGCGCAACCAGCGTATCGCCCGGCGACCCCACCACGGATCCGATATGCGCCCGCAGCGTGGCAGCGGGAAGCAACCCCACCAGCCGCGCATCAATGGTGGAAGGTGGGCGCGAGCCATTCCTGGGCTTGACGGTGTACTGAAGCGTTGCGCGGTACTCCCCTGCGGTGGCGCTGGTGAACTCCACTGCCGCGCTCAGGACCTCCCCAAACGCCAACGTATCGGGGAGCTTTGGTTTGTTGAGCTTGAACCGCCCGGTGGGGTCCAGCAAGGTGATGTTGGTGACGATCATGGTGTCGGCACCGGTGTTAGTCAGCGGCAAGAACTGCGGCGCGCCACTGCAGATGGTGGCCTCCCCAACGCCTTGCACCGCCTCCGGTTTCCCCAGCACGGGATAGGCGTAGCAGACGCCGGAGAACTCGTCATACTCAGACGGGTGCTGCAACGCAGGACCATGCTCCTTTTTGATTTTCACCGGGCGATAGGCCTCGAACCCCTCCATCCACCCGAACGCAATGGCGGTGAAGCGCCCGTTGGTGGAGGTGATGCGGTGGCTTCCCGGCGGAACGCTGACCCACGTGTGGCGGAACGTTGCGTCGCTGACCCTTCCGGCCCCTCCGGATGGGAAGGTCACGGCGATTCCATCCAATTGCACCTCGGCGTTCTGCTCGGCAATGATGGCAACGCAATGCTCCAGCTTGGCGGGATACCGTGGCGAATAGAACCGCCCGCTCACAATCCATTGTTCCTGCGGCACGGCCCGCACCATTGCCGAACGCCACGTTCGTATCCCGCTGAAATCGCCCTGGGTGCTGTCGGTAAGGGTGTTGGTCAGGCGGAACCCGCCGGTCATAATCATCGCCTGTGCAGGTTTGTCGGTGGTGACGGCAAAGGGGGTTTGGTTGTCGTCGCGGGAGAAGGAATGGAACTGCCCTTGCGAAAGCGTTGTTGTGCCGCCGGAAAGAAGCGAGGAAGTGATTCGGGTGCTGGTGCTTTGCATCCCAAACAGCCGAAGGTTTTCCTGCACGTTCCCCAACGGCACGCCAAACCCCAATCCCGGCGAAAGCAACTTCCGATAAGCAAAGGTGTAGCCCCCGGCATCGGAAGGGAGCAGCCATTCCATCGTGCTGTTCTTCTCGGTGTTGCCGCTTAGCATATCGTAGGTTTCTTTGCGGATCACTGCCCGGGTGTTGCCCGCGATAACACCAACAGGTTTTGTTGCGGTGATCCGCGTTCCGGCGCTGTTCCATGTTGCCGCACTCCCCGCTTCGTCGGTGCGGGTCCAAAGCAGATAGGCTTCCCCTGCATTCAGCAGCACGGTTCGGTAGGCGGGCATCAGCGAGTTGTTGAAGATGGAGATGGTCCCATCAATGGTGACGCGGGTGCTATCCTCGGCAGCAATAATCAGTGCCTGGCCCGGGGCTTGGAATGGCGACCTTGTTAGCTCCTCATCCCCCGTCAGCCGCACGTTCTGGGCCCGCACGTTTTCGGTTTGCATCACGTAATACTCCGTCCCCCAAGTCTCCACCGGCATCGGCGCGTAGGCTTCCGCGCCATCTTTGGTGGCAAAGTAGCAGTAGGCGGAAACATCTTGGTCGGCAGTGATAGTGAACAGGTCCGAAGCGGGGGTATTGACTTGGTCGAAGAAAACTTTGCCGGCGCGTGCCGCCGGGTCCATCAGCGAAACGACGGAAGCAGAATCGGGGCGGACAATCAGGTTGCGCCGGTAGCCCGGCCCGGTAATCGTGACGTTCGTTGCCGACTCGGCAAACAGCACAATCTGCGCCTCGCCACGAATCGGCGTGCTAAGCATCGGCGCGTGGGTTTCCACGGTGTCGGGGAATCCAAGAATAAATCGCCGCCCAAACGGTAGCGGATTGCGCTGCGCCATGCTGAACTCCGCCACAAGGCAAAGCAGCAAAGCAACGGGGAGGAATCGGCGCAGCAGGCTGGGAACAATAATCATGCTAAGGCCTTGAAGCAAAACGGTCCGGAGCAGGGAATCGGGGTTTGTGGGTCCTGGATGCCAGATGAGGGAATCACACTTGGCGAAGGAACCACCAAAGGTAGAAAGAGTTACAGCAATAACCATCCGTTTTGGGGAATCGCTTCGTGCCGCTTCTGCTGCGGTTTCAAGATTCGCCCCCAATGGCTTGACAAATAGCCAACACGTTTTGGGGCAAGACCAACATTGGGGAAGGGGGCTTTGCGCGTTTTAAAAGCACGCAACGCAGGGGTAAAAAGGTATTGCATCAGCAGCGGCAGGCGCGGTATATCATTGAAATTCCTTATTTCTTATCGGATTTGCTGTTCATAGAACAAGCATCAACGGAACAAACACCGAAATGCTCACAACGAACCAATGCAAAAAAAATTCCCCCTTCTGCTGCTTCCATTCTGCCTGATAATAACCACTGCATACGGGCAACAACCACAAGACACAACCCGCCGGGCTTCCAAGCTAGACACGTCGCAGGTTCTTAAGAAAAGGGAGGTAACCGTCACTGGAGAAAGGATTCCAGAAGTTGGCAGGCTGGACCCAATCAAAGGGACTTATATCTACGCTGGCAAGAAAAATGAGGTGATACAGCTTACCAACACGGGATCCAACATCGCCGAGAAGACTGGAAGGCAAGTGTTCGCCAAAGTCCCAGGAATTTTCGTCTATGACATGGATGGGTCGGGCAATCAAATAAACATATCAACAAGGGGACTTGATCCGCATCGAGGCTGGGAATTTAATCTTCGAAAGGATGGGGTTATTACCAATTCGGATATGTACGGGTATCCAGCCAGCCATTTTAGCATGCCTTTGGAATCTATCGAACGCATTGAATTGGTGCGAGGGACGGGGTCGTTGGAATATGGCGCACAGTTTGGTGGCATGGTCAACTATATCACCAAAAAACCAGATACAACAAAAGAGATCAGCAGTGAAATTATCAGCACTATTGGGTCTTTTGGATTATATAGCAACTACATCAGTGTTGGTGGAAAAATCGGGAAAACCACCTACAACGCGTATGGAAGCAGAAGGGGATCCGACGGATACCGCGACAACTCGCGCACGATAAGCGACGCGGAGCAAATAACCCTAAGCCACGAGTTTTCGGCAAATGCAACCCTTCAAGCAGAAATCTCTAGGTCATACTATCTTTTTCAGATTCCTGGCCCCCTTACCGACAGCATGTTCCACCAGAACCCGCGCATGTCAACACGGTCAAGGAATTATTTTAATCCGGAAATATACATTCCATCGCTCTCCTTCAACTGGAAATTCAACGAGCATTCGGAGCTATATCTGCTGGCTTCGGCAGTGCTGGGCGACCGGAACAGTATTCAGTATGACAAACCAGCGAATATTCGCGACTCAATCAACGCAGCCACGCTTTCATTCAACAGCCGCCAGGTTGATATAGATAATTTTAACAGCTACACTGCCGAGGCGCGATTCCGGCATCAATACGAATTATTCGACCTGTACAGCACCGTCGTCGCAGGCGCGCAATACATGAACAACGACCTTCATCGCAGGCAATTAGGGAAAGGGAGCACGGGAAGCGATTTTGATTTAGAGCTTACAGACCCCAATTTTGGCAGAGATCTTCATTTTAAGACGAACAACGTTGCTCTATTTATCGAAAATAATTTCAAGCTGTCGGATGCCCTCTCGATCAATGCTGGAATTAGGACGGAGTATGGAACATCCCAGATGACCGGCTTGATTTCCTACCTCCCAGAAAATGAAGTTCCAAACACCATTGACCACAAATTCTCCCTGTTTGGCGGAAGCATTGAATATGCTGTTGCGGATCAATCAAACATCTATGCCGGTTTTTCCCAAGCATACCGTCCGGTGATTTTTAAGGACATTATTCCGGCATCAACATACGAGCGTGTGGATAAGAACTTACAGGATGCCGACGGCTACAACCTTGATCTAGGATTCCGTGGGAAGTGGGACATTTTCCGGTGGGATGCAAGCGTTTTCCAAGTTCAGTATAACAACCGATTAGGCACGCTATCGGAAAGCGACTCCAGCGGCGGATTTTACTTGTATCGAACGAATATTGGGAATTCCTACACAAATGGGGTAGAGTTGTTTGTTGAAGCTAATATTAAAATCAGCTCTGGGCTATCCACATCTATTTTTTCATCCACATCATACATGAATGCCCGATACCAAGATGCAAGCGTTAAATCTGGGAATGCAAATATCAACGTGACAGGGAATAAGGTTGAAACGGTTCCTGAGTTAATTACCCGCAACGGATTGACGCTCAAAATCGGCGATGTTAATTTCTCAATGCTCTACAGCTACGTAGGGGAGTCATATGCGGATGCGTTAAATACGGGAACCCCATCGGCAACTGGTTCTGTTGGGGTTGTTCCATCCTACGGCTTGCTTGATATCAATGCAACATTTAGGGTGAATGACATGCTGAATATCCGTGCGAACATTAACAACGTTACCGATAAGCAGTATTTCACCAAACGCCCTTCGTTTTATCCTGGGCCTGGCGTGTGGTCCTCCGATGGAAGAAGTTTTTCGGTAACGGCGGCGGTGCAACTTTAAGCCAGCAACAACGGGAAGATATTCAACAGCGCGCCCGCTATGCCACCACATAGCGGGCGCAAATCGTTCCGTATCTACGCAACAAGCGCGTCCGAACGCTATTGTTTTTTATTCTTTTCCATTTCCCAGTATCGCCCGAATCCCACCACTTTTGTCATCAGGTCGAACGTTGCGGCCAGCACACCCGGAACTCCATCGCGAATGCCTTGCTTCAGGAATAACCGCTTTAACCAACGGCGCAGCGGTGTCAGGATCATGTATTTCCAGATTGTGCGGCTGGTGATTGGTATCCCCTTCTGCTGATATACGCTGGCCTCGTAGCGGGTGTACCATTCGAATTTATGGAACCAGACGGCAAATGTGGGATAGGTGAAATGGTCAAATGGCTCGTTCAGCAACCCCACGGATCCATCAATCATCAGGGTCTCGTGATACCCTTTTCCCGGGAATTTCCCGCGCCCACTCCGGAACAATCGCAGCTGCCGATCTGGATAATTCCCCCCGTGCATCAGCGGCGTGCCAAAGTAGAAATTGCGGCGTGGCATGCGGAAGCCATTTTCGATGGGGTTGCGCGCAATTGCCTGCTCAATCTCACGCTTCAATGGATCGGGGATCACCTCGTCGGCATCAAGCAGAAGTATCCACTCCTCGCGGGCAAACAGGAAACTGTTGTTCTTGCTGATTTCTGGGATAAGATTTGGACCGTGATGAACCTCGGCTCCGTTTGCTTCGGCCAGTGCCGCTGTGGTGTCGCTGCTTTCGCAATCCAGCACCACCACTTGCGCCGCCCACCCCACCACCGAACGAAGCGTCCGGACGATATTCTCCTGCTCGTTGTGGGCAACGATGCAAACCGAAAGCGGAAGCCCAGGGCCATGGCTGAATGATTGGGAGGCAGACATCGGGAATGTGTTGATGCGGGAAAATGAAGAATTAGGAACCGGAAATAATCAATCAATACTCACTCAATCAGGGGCCGCTACCGGTTGTTCACGTACATCGTTTCCACAAAGTTGGACCAGATGGTTTGCACGGCTTCCGGGGAATTGACGTAGTGGACGGCGGAGAGAACCGGCGTTAGAAACCGGTCGCACTTTGCGATCTCTTCCTCGATGCTGGCCAGCTCCTGGCCCATCTGTTCCTGGCGTGCGGCAATCCATTGCGGGTCCGATAATCCTTCGCGGATGGAGTATGGTTCTTGCGATT
This sequence comes from Chlorobiota bacterium, assembly GCA_016710285.1. Lineage (NCBI taxonomy): Bacteria > Pseudomonadati > Chlorobiota > Chlorobiota bacterium. The sequence continues at coordinate 1,196,840 of JADJXR010000001.1, forward strand.
TCAGCGCAGCCACCACACGGCGTTCCGATTTCAGCGCGGCAAGAAGCTGGCGCTCCTCGGCGGCCAAGCTGTCGGCAAACTCCATCGGCGTTGCGTGGATGCTGTTGGCCGCTTCCAACACGTTGGCCACGGTCCGAAGTATGGCAAGGTCCCCGCGGTGATACCCTTGCTGAACCACCTCCCAATATTTGTCGGCAAGCTCGTCGGCGGCCCGGTTCACATCGGGATGAAGCCGTTTCGCAAGCTGGCGATAGAGCGTCTGAACCTCGCGCTCGGCTTGGCGCGGGCTGTCGGAAGTGTGTTCGGCACGCCGCCGGTGTATCCGGAACCCGCCGTCGCGGATCGCCTCGCTATCCAGCTCCTGCCGCATTCGGCGGCGAACCCGCCCGAACTCGTTGTGGACCGCTTTCATCACCAGCTCCACCATCCGCGCATCTATTCGCTGGCCACGGTCCAGCTTAATCGAGAAAAGCTCCACCATCCGGCGGCGTTCGCTCATCTCCAGCGTCCGTTCCTGAATCTTCCGTTCCAAGTCGCCAAACAACTCGGCAACGGTTTGGCGCAGCTGTGGGAGTATCTCAAAATTCAGCTTCAATCGCTCGGCAAACAGCGTGGCAAGCTCATGGCGGTGGGCGGCAATCCGCTGGCGGCGGTTATGGATGTCGGGATGAAGGATCAGCGCGTTCACTTGGCCAAACGGTATCGGTCGTTGCTTCGGTTTCTTTGGCCAGCGAATATAGGAAGTGAGCCGCGATCGCTGATGGAGTCTGCACACTGTGGGGAGCGGAACACACAAATTTCTTCCCACTTTTCCGTTGCGTTCCGTGGGGTCGGCGCAGTAACTTTGGGTGATTATCCGAACACCACAATGATTAGACGAGGAACCACACTTGACACCGGCAACCGATTCCTGCGCGGAAGCAGTGCGCGGTTCGATGACGGCTGGGAGAGTTTTGGCGAGGAACCGGATCCGGGAACCGAGTTTCTGGACGACGCTTCCCGCACCGCCTTTTCCACCAACAACAGCCCCGACATCCCTTTCACCCACTCCATCAATCCCTATCGCGGATGCAGCCACGGGTGCAGCTACTGCTACGCACGCCCCACCCACGAATATCTTGGGTTCAATGCCGGGTTGGATTTCGAGACGAAGATTATGGTGAAGCGGGACGTGGTGGCGTTGGCGCGGCAGGAGATGATGAAGAAATCATGGAAGCCAACGCCGATTTCCATGAGTGGCGTCACCGACCCGTACCAGCCTGCCGAGCGGAAGTTCCGGCTGACGCGGGGGGTGCTGGCGTTGATGCTGGAGTTCCGCAATCCGGTGGTGCTCATCACGAAAAACGCGCTGGTTGGCGCGCGATGCCGACCTGTTGGCGGAGCTTGCGCGGCATGGCTGCGCGGCGGTGTTCCTTTCCATCACCACATTGGACCGCGACCTTGCCCGCCGCCTTGAGCCGCAGACCTCGACGCCGGGGATGCGCTTGGAAGCAATCCGCCGGCTGACCGATGCAGGAGTGCCAACCGGGGTGATGGTTGCGCCGGTGATTCCAGGGTTAAATGATGAGGAAATCCCGGCAATCCTGAAGGCCGCCGCCGAAGCCGGGGCAAGCGTTGCTGGGCGCACGCTGCTGCGGCTTCCCCTTGCCGTTGCCCCAATTTTTCTGGACTGGTTGCAGCGCGAAGAACCGGCGCGCGCCCTGAAAGTGCGCCATGCCCTTGAGGAAATGCGCGGCGGCAAACTGAACCTGACGGAGTTCGGAACGCGGATGCGCGGAACCGGGGCGCGTGCGGAAATGATTGCCCAGCTTTTCAAAACGCACGCCGCCCGCTACGGGCTGAACCAGCGCGATTTCCCGATCACCACCGCCAACTTCCGCCGCCCAGCATCGGCGGGACAGATGGAGTTGTTTGGGGAGTAGGAAGGCCGGAAGAACTCGCTTTTCAACCCCCTCTCTGCTGTGTAAGACTCCCACCCCCGTTTCGTAAGATCGCTCGGTTACTTTGGATGGAGTGCAATGCGGTTTGGCATTGCTCACCAACAACCATTCAAACAAGGTAGGAGAACCATGAAGCCGACAATGATACTACGCACGCACCGCAGCAGCTGGGGGCTGCACCACTTGATCTATCTATTGCTGCTTGCCTGGGCGGCAGTACACGCTGGGGGCTGCGCTGCCACACCAAGCGCACCGGAAGGGACCGATGCCTTCGAAGTTCGGAATATTGCTGTGTGGGATGGGGCATGGAAGGACCCACAGGTGCAAGCATTTGACTTTAGTCTCGAAGGGTATTATGGTGCCGTCCGCTGCATTCGCCAGTCGCCGGTTAACCCAAACGACCTGCTGATTGCCGGGGATTTCGGGATATTTTCCGACAATACGAATACCGATGGCACGCCAGTTAACGGCTTGGTGCTTCTTTCATTGCGTGGCGGATTCCGTCCGCTTGAGCAAGAAGGGCGCAACCAAAGCAAGGCCGATTTCTACACTGCGGAATTCACCAACCTGAACCTTCCATACTACTACGCCGGCGGGATGATGGACCTTGAGTATCCAGAGAACGACACCGTTACCGGAGCCGGGCGGTTTGACGACAGCGAGCGTTATTGGAGCCAGTTCAACCCGGAGTTCCCGATTGCCGGCAACGTCTATGCCATCACACGGCAGGGGGACAATCTTTTCATCGGTGGAGACTTTGCTTCGCCGGGAACCATGGAGAATTCCGGCGCAATGCTCCGCTACGACCTTATCAACCAGCAGCTCACCAGCATGGAAACTGGTTTTAGTGCGCCCCCAACCGGAACCACAGTGTATGCAATCGAGGAGGATGGCAATGGAGTGATTGTTGGTGGTTCCTTCTATCAGATTGGTGGGATAATCGCAAACAACATTGCTCGTTGGAATGGCAACAGCTGGGAAGCAATTGGCGAAGGAATTCCCGGAACCGTGCGCGACATCGTCCGGCACAACGGGACGTTGTACATCACCGGGATGTTCTACCCCAGTGGCTACAATGGCTACGGTATCTGCGCCCGATGGAATGGAAGCACGTGGGAGTTAGTCGGGCCGGTGTACTCGCACGGGATGGATTACGGCAACGTGGGGTATGCTTTGGCCTCATTCCAGGGGCGACTGTATCTGGGTGGGCATTTCCAAAAACTTGGCGAGCGCACCGTCAACAACATTGCGGTGCTATCAGAATCGGGGAACACTTGGGAGCCATTGGCAGGGGGAGGGGTTCAGAGTAGATCACCCGAGCTATCCGAAGAGCAAGGGGTAAAAACCTTCTGCGTCGTCAGCGACCGCTTGTACGTTGGCGGAACGTTCGATCAGGTGCGCGTCCAGTAACGGAGCATCCGCCCCCCCCTCTGCTGCTGATTTGGCTGCATACTCCAAACCAGCAGCAGAGGGAATAAGCCAGAATAAGCCAAGAATAAGCCAGAATAAGCCAGAATAAGCCAGATGGGTTTTTCTCCCCAAAAACGGGATTTTGTCGTTAGCCCGTACGCCCCAGAAGTATCCATCGGGCACCACGGCCATGGCCTTTGCTGTCAATAAGGTTGAGAGTTTTTAAGATGGCCAAGTCCTCCCTGATTTGACGCTCGGTAGCATCGGCAGCAAGTTCGGGGTAGAATCCCCCCACCCCCTTTTGCCAACCCGCCAGAATCGTTTAGATTGCGCCCCCTACTTCTGCTGGCCATTCTCCTTTGGGGATGGCGCAATTCCCTTCCTGTGGTGGAACTCAACTACCGGATTTCAACTTGGCGTTCTTCTGACCATGACCGTACACACACGTTTCCGATTCCCTACCCTTGCACTGGCCTGCATCGCGATTGTTGGGCTGATGGAAGGCTGCGGCGGTGCCGCGCAGTTCCTTTACCAAAACGAAAGCACCCCGGCAATCCGCCGCGATACCCTTGCTGGCGGCACGGCACGCACAACGCTGCAGAACCCCCAAGACAGCATCAACGGTGTTGTGAAATTGGCCCCGGTGGAGATGCTTGGATTGCGCGAGGCCACGATAGAGGTCCCTTCTGGGCTGACCGCCCCGCCGTTCGATAAGCCCCGTACCCTGATGGTTCCGCCAGGCTTCAAGGCGCGGGTGCACGCTTACGATCTTGGCCACCCCAACGACATCGTGCTGCGGAACGACGGAACGATCTTCTTCAGCGACATGGAAAACGGCAGGGTAATGGCGCTTGGCCCCGACGGCACAAAAACCACTATCGCCGACGGATTAAGCTCCCCCTTTGGCCTTGACTTGCACGAAGGAGTGCTCTACTATTGCGACGAAAACCGCGTCTTCCGGTTCGACTTCTCGACCCCAACCACAGTTACCGGAACCGCAACCATGCTGACCGATAGGATCACCGATGGAGGCTATAATTACACCCGAACCATCCGCTGGATGCCGGCCGACAGAAAGATCTATATCTCCGTCACCTCCACCACAAACAACACGCCGGAGGATGACCTGTCGAGCGCGGTGGTGCTGCGGATGAACGATAAGAAAGGGGACCTGCCCGTCACGGCAATTCGTGGGGTGCGGAACACCATTGCAATGGCCGTTCATCCCGAAACCGGGGAGATGTGGGCGATTGATAACGGAACCGACTACATGTCGCTTGATAGCCCGCCGGAGGAGCTGAACATCCTGAAGCCGAACAAACATTATGGATGGCCAAAACTCTACTCCCAAAACCTTGTTGACCCGGACCGCACCGAGGATAAACCGCCAACAAGCGGATTAACAACGCCGGTTGCCGAGTTCCAAGCGCATCTGGAAATCACCGACATGGCCTTCTACACCGGCACAGCATTCGGTTCCGACTGGCGTAACGCGGTGCTGATGACCAGCTACGGCGAGCGGAAGATTTCTGGCACAACCGAGGGGTGCAAAGTGATGCGCCTGCGTGCCAACAACGACGGAACCGGAGCGGTGCAATCCGACATCGTCACCGGATTCCGCGAAGCTGACGGCGCAATATGGGCGCGCCCCGTGGGGATTGCAATTTCCAACGACGGAAATACGTTCTACGTCACCGACGACGTAAACGGTGTGATTTATGCGTTCAGCAAGTAAGCGGATTAGAACCTAATCCATACTTTTGCCCGGTAGCAACAGGCAACACACAACACAGAACAGCGCAATGTTTGGCAGAATGAAAACAGTATCGCGCGGCATTATCCAGACCATGCGCCGCACGTTGATGGGGAACAGTTTTGTGATCCCGATTGGCATTCCGATTGGAATTGCCAGCGGTGGAATCGCCAGCGGGTTGGAATCGCCCGACACCGAAACCTTGCTGATGGACGACGTGGAAGTGATGCTTCCCGCCAAAGTGCTTTTGTACAACGATCATATCCACACCTTCGACGAAGTGATCACGCAGCTGATCAAAGCGGTTCGCTGCTCATCGGCTCAAGCCGAAGACTACGCCCACGAAGTCCACACCCGCGGCTTGGCGTGCGTCTATGAAGGGGAAATGGTGGAGTGCTTGAAAGTCAGCGGCGTTTTGGAAGAAATCGCCCTTCACACAGCGGTTGAATTGTAATTCCTGCAGCAACCGCACAATACCAACCGGCGGCTATCCGTTCAACGAACAACTCATTCATAACCTTAACCTAAATCTGGAGAACCCTCCAATGCTTAAACGACTGATAATGATGGCAACTGCGGCAGCGATGTTCGTTGGCGCACAAAGCGTGCACGCTCAGCAAGGCGAAAAATCTTGCTCCAAAGGCGAGAAATCATCCTGCTGCACCAAGAAAAAAATGGATCAGCAGCAGCCCTCCATTGGCCAAATCAAGGAGATCACGAAGGACGACGTGGCCACATTGCTGAAGAACAACGGCGCAATGATTGTTGATGCCCGCGATGCCGACAGCTACGCCGCCGGCCACATTGACGGCGCGGTCAGCTTTGCCTCGCTACAACTTCCGGCCGATAAGAACGCCGCGCTGGTCTTCTACTGTGGCGGCCTCCGCTGCCCAGCCGCCGGCAAAGCCGCGAAGAAAGCCGCCGAGCAAGGCTACACCAACGTCATGGTCTACAAAGGAGGCTGGGCGGATTGGAGCAGCAATAGCTAAAGAATAATTTTCGGGACAACCGAACTGAAACATCTGTGCCCTTCGGAAGAATGCTTCCGAAGGGCACAGATGCTTTATGCCCCCCGGCACAGTGCTCCGTTGCGACTTTCCGCAAGGGAAGTGGCACATTGCTGGGGGAATCTGTGCCAGAAGCTCCAACGGATCCCCCAAAAATCGGAGCCACCGAAACGGCGGCAGCTTCTTGCCATTGGTTCCCGCCAACACACACTCTCTATCCTCCAACAATCAACGCCGAAATCATGCGCCCATTCCTCCTGATTCTTTTTGGATTGCTGATCCTATCTCCGCTCCAAGCACAACAACCAGTGGTGCTTACCGGGCGGGTGGTGGATGCCGAAACAGGCCAGCCAATTTCTGGAGCCTCGGTGGTCACCACGGCAAACCGGAAGAAAGGGACCTACAGCTTTGGCGACGGAACATTTCGCTTGCCGATTGCGGCCGGGCAGCACGAACTCCGCATCAGCTCCGTTGGCTACCAGACGCTAACCCAAACCGTCACCACTGCCGACCGCAGCATCACCATCAAGCTGCACAGCACCGCCGTGCGGGGGCGCGAAGTTGTTGTTCGGGCCGACCTCTCTGCCGAACAAATCGTCCGCCGCGCCATTGCCCGCCGGAACCGCTACCGCGACAGCCTGCGGACCTTTCAAGGATTGATCTACTCCAAATTGGTGGTGGATATTGAAGGGAACGCCTTTGGCCAGTTACGGGACCAGGACCGCGGAATCGCCATGGAAACCTTCAGCCGCTCATGGTTCCACCACGAACACGGGCCGCGACTGACGGTGATTCAACGCCGCCAAACCGCCAACATCCCTTCCAGCGAAAACCTTCTGGCACTTGGCAATTTCTTCAGCTTTCACGACGACGAGCTTCCGCTGCTGAACGCCCGGGTCCCCACCCCGATGAACGAATCCACCTTGGACCGCTACAACTTTGAGGTGACAGGGAAAAGCACCTTCGGCGATGCAGGGGTTTACGTGATTGCCGTGACGCCGCGCAGCCGGACGCTTCCGACGTTTACCGGCACCATCAAAATTCTTGAGGGGACGTTCGACTTGTTGGAGGTTGATCTTTCGCCATCGAAATCCACCGCGATAACCTTCGTGAAGGACCTGCGGCTTGTTCAGAAATTCGAGCGGTTCAGCGACGATGTTTGGCAGCCCACCTACCTTGCCGTGTCGGGGGCGATGCAGGTGGATATCGTGCAAGGCATTGCCAGCCTGCGCCCCAACTTCAGCATCACCAGCGTCTTCAGCCAAGCCGCGTTGAACGAGCCAATCCCCGACTCCGTTTTTGCCGAACAACGGATCATCACCGCCGCACCAGATGCCGATTCGGCACGGAGTGAGTTCTGGGAGAACAACGCGCTGAGCGAGCTTTCGGCAAAAGAGCGGGCGATTTACCGCCGCACCGATAGCCTTGTGGCACTGACCACCACGGATCTTAAGAAAGCGGCATTCAGTTGGGAGGTTGCTCCATTTTTTGACTTCAACCGCGTTGCCAGCATCATGCCACGGTTGGACGTTTCGGCGCGGCTTGGCCCCTTCAGTGCCGAAGCCGAAGCGGCCTTCAGCTTCAAACAAAAAAAGCCGTTCGGGAAGTTGGAGTTGGAAGCGGGGTTGTTTGATGGATTGCTGACGGTCGGGGGGCGGGTTTTCAGCGAGGTGGCCACCACCACGAACGATCGCGGATATGGTCGCCTGATCAACACCATCACCGCCGCGCTGCTCCACCGCGATTACGACGACTACCTGCGCCGCGACGGCTGGGCCGTTAGCGCGGTGGCCGAAGGGCTGGGGCTAACGGCGCGTGGTGAGTTCGGAATCAGCCAGCACTATTCGCTGGCGAACACCACCGATCAATCCATCTTTATCGAGCGTCCGTTCCGCCCAAATCCAGCAATCGCCGAAGGGCGGTATCGGCTGCTGCGGGGGTCGCTTGCTTGGGGGAATCCCGATCCGGTGATCAGCATCAGTTCATCGCCGTCGTCGCAGCTGGATGCGCGCATCAGCGGGTTTGCGGGAAGGGAGTTGCGAAGCGGAAAAGACTTCACCGGAGTTGAAGCCGGGGCGCGATTATCGCTGGCGACAATCCCCACCGGTTACATCCCGATGTTCTTGCGGGTGGGCATCTATGCCGGTTTCGGAAGCGACGCGCTCCCAACGCAATATCAGTTCAGGATGCCAACATCCAGCAGCATTGTTGGAACTCCACGCGGCTTCTACTCCGCCCCGGTTGGTGAGTTCGGCGGGACGGAATATCTGGAGGCATATGCCGAGCATGATTTCGGCGATATTGTTTGGCGATGGCTTGGCCTACCCACCTACGAAGGGCGCGGCCTTGAGCTGGTGGCGACCGGGGCCGCCGGGCGATTCCGGCAGCGGAGCAACGCGGGATACCGCCCCACCGGCGACCAGTGGTACACCGAGCTTGGTGTTGGGGTGGGGAAGATTCCGACGTTCATCAGCAACGTCATCTTCCTTCGGCTGGATGCCCGCTGGGGCGTTGGCCCGCTGGGAAGCGGCAAGTTCGGAGCCGTGCTGGGGATATCATCGCCGTTTTAGATTTCCGATGGAGTGCCGCGCCGACCTCCGTCGAGGTAGCCGTCCCGACCTCCGTCGGGATTGATAAAAGGTCTTTAGCCTTCGGCGTTATCTTCGGCCTTCCTGCGCTGGCCTCGTGCGTTGCTCCCCCTCTTGGGAGGGGGCGGGGGGGTGGGTTGGGGAGACATCCAAAACTGCGCCCACTCCCGAATCTCAGGATCAGAGCCTTCCGGGGTGAACGCGAAACCCTGCCTGTTTGGTGATTCCCCCGAACCCACCCCGCCCTGTCGGGCACCCCTCCAAGGAGAGGGACTGTTTCACGAGCGTTTGCGGAAAACTTGCGGGAGGGTTGGTGATACCGCACACGGCCAGGCCTACTAATTCCGCCACCTCACTCGCCCCCTCCCCGCCTCCCCCAATTCTGGGGGAGGGGCTGGCAGAAGTGGTGTGAGATTCGGAGAGAAAGAGATCAACAACCAAACCCATTTCCCCCCAGCATTGGGGGGACGCGTAGCCGCTTGCGGCGAAGCAGGGGGGCGCAAGGCAGCGGCAGGCCGAAGCCGCCCGTTCCTACTCGACCTCCCCCCCCCAATCCCCTTTCGGTGACTCCCTGCTCAAACACCGCACTAGCAACTAACGGAGAAGGAGGAAGCAAGACATGGAATCCAACACCATTGCTGTGTTGGATTTTTTTTTGGGGGGGGTGAGAACTTTTACTACTATCATTGTCTTTAAGGAGTTGGCGGCCCGATTCTGCACACTTGCCAACTCCAAATCCTTTCTCACATCCTTTCCCACGCAGGCCACCCATGAACCGGCGTTCATTTCTTCGCTCTGGTGCTCCGCTCCCCTTCGCCCCGGCATTGAATACTCCATCGGCTGGATCACTTCCCGGCTCGGTTTCTGCCGCGGCTGGGGGGGATCCGCTTGCCCCGTTTTCTCCAACCGCAGCCACCCCGTGGGATTACGCCAGCGCGGCCCATCTTCTGCGCCGTTGCATCATTGGCGTGGCCGAGTGGGAGGTGCGCCGCGCCGTTAGCGAAGGGCTTTCCGCAACGTTGGACCGGCTGATGCGCCGCACCCCACCACCCACCAGCGACATCAGCGATTTTGCCGGCAAAGAGCCGAACACAGCACCGCCCCCCGAAGGTCCCGACTATAACGTCTGGCTATGGAAAAAACTGGAATACCGCGACCGCCTGGCCATGTGGTGGCTGCATGTGATTGGAACTTCGCCAACTTCCCTGCAAGAACGGATGACACTTTTTTGGCACACCCACATCCCCTCGCAAATGGGGAAAGTGGAGTTCGCCGAATTTATGTTCGTCCAAAACATGACGCTGCGGAACGGCGCGTTGGGAAGCGTGAAGGACCTGATCCGTGCGATGACGAAAGATGTTGGGATGCTGATCTTCCTGGACGGATCGGCCAACAACCGCTACCGCCTGAACGCCAACTACGCCCGCGAGCTGATGGAGCTGTTCACCATGGGAAGGGTGGACCGGTTCGGCCAGCCGAACTACACGGAAACCGATGTCCGCGAAGCAGCCCGCGCGCTAACCGGATGGACGACGCTTGTTAATCCCAACGACTCCCATTTCCACTCCACCTCCTCAATCTTCATTCGCGACAATTGGACCCCGGCGAAAAACTGTTTTTGGGGAAACGGGGACCGTGGAATGCCGATGATGTTATTGACATCATCTTCACCGAGCGGGCCGAGCAGGTGGCTTGGTTCATCTGCCAGAAATTCTACACCACGTTTGTTCGCTGCCAGCCCGATACTAGGGTGATTGAAGCAATGGCCGCGCTGCTGCAACAGCACGATTGGCAGGCCGAGCCGGTGCTGCGTGCCTTGTTTTCCAGCCAGCATTTTTACTTGCCGGAAAACCGGGGGGCCACGTACAAAACGCACGTCGGATTCTACCTTGGTTTGATCCGCACGATGGGGCTTCGGTACGTCCCCGATTTCGATGCCACCACACGCTCGCCATTCAACAACTTGGCACGGCGGCTGCTGGGCATTGGCGAACTCCCGTTCTACCCTCCCGATGTTCAAGGCTGGCCGCAGGGCCGGGCGTGGATCACATCATCAACACTGGCGCAGCGTGAGGAGTTCGCGGTGCAGATTGCGCGGAACAACGCACGGCACTCTCCGCCGCTCTCGCAATTGGCACGGCTGTACACGTTCGATGCAGTGGAGTTCGCCAGAACGTTCCCGCAGCCGGAGGACCCCCACGCCCTGTGCGACGACATCCTTCAACTCTTTCTTGCCGCGCCGATCTCCACTGCCGAGCGGGAGGCGTTGCACCAGATATTGCTTGATGGAGGGAAAGACTACGAGTGGAAATTGGACGACCCCGCCCAGCGGGCCGACGAACGAATCCGCAAGCTGTTGGAGGCGGTTTTCAAGATGCCGCAGTTTCACTTGTGCTAACTGCCGGGCCGGCAGCTTCCAACAAAACAACGCCAAGGCGATCTCCCCGATGCAATCGGGCATTTCTTCCCATCCAAATTCTTACAACAACCAATCTTCCAACACACCCATGCGCCGCCGCACACTTCTGAAAGGGCTTGCTGCTACTGGCATCGCAGCGCAATTGATGCCGGGCGTTGCTGTTCGGGCGTTTGCCCACGCGTTGCCACGCCGTGGACTGATGCGAACCGCCGGCGAACCAAACAACAAAGCGGTGGTGATACTGCGGCTGTACGGCGGCAACGACGGGCTGAACACACTGGTCCCGGTCCACAACGAAACCTACTACCGCCTGCGCAATCGCGGGACGGATCGGAACGTTTCAATCCTGCCGGAGGAAGCGTTGCTGCTGCCGGACCACCCCAGCTTGGGCTTGCATCCATCGCTGGCGTTGCTCCATGAGTTGTACGCCGAAGGGAAGATGGCGGCGGTCCAGAACGTTGGATATCCAAACCAAGACCTTTCCCATTTCCGCTCCACCGACATCTGGCTGACGGGAACGGACGCTTGGACCTTCGAGACCAGCGGATGGTACGGGCGGTATCTGGAAGAGCAGTTCCCTGACGCCTTGAACAACCTGCCAACCTACCCCTTCGCAATTGAAATGGGCCGGTTTGTGACGCGAGCATTGATGGGGAAAAACGGTCCGATGGGGTTTGCGCTGAACGACCTTCGCTACCTTCCCGCGCCAGCCAGCAACAGCACCGACCCCACCAGCTACGCGGCAATGGAGACTGAGTACGTCCGGCTGGTTGCGCGGCAGTCGCACCAGTTTATCGGGGCGTTGATGGAGGCCAACACCGCCGCAACGGAGCCAACGGTGGAGTATCCGTCCCAGCCAGCACTGGCAACCGAGCTTGCGACCATTGCAAAGCTGATTGCCGCCGGGGTGGACACCCCCGTCTGGCTGGTGACGATGGAGGGCTACGACACCCACCACCACCAACTTCCCGACCACGCCGCACGGCTTGCAGAAATTGGGCGGTGCATCCACACGTTCCAGCGCGATTTGGAGTCGCGCGGGATTGCCGACCGCGTCTGCCTGATGACGATCAGCGAGTTCGGGCGCAGGGTGGAGTCGCAAGGGCTGGGGACGGACCACGGCGCGGCGGCCCCGGTGCTGGTGGTTGGGAACGGCGTGCAGCCAGGCATCATCGGCCACGATCCCGACCTGGTGAACCTGGACCCCGACGACAATCTCCGTTTTGAGTTCGACTTCCGCCAGATCTATTCCTCGCTGATGTGCCAGTGGCTGGGGGCCGCGCCGGAATCGCTTGCGCCGAACGTCTTCCCCACCCTGTTTGCGCAGGTGCCAATCTTCAAAGGGGCATCGAGCACGCCGATTGGTGCGCCGGCAATCATTCCCCAAACGGTCCAGTTAGAAGGGGCGTGGCCAAACCCGGCGCGGGAGTTGGCCGAGGTTTCGGTCCGCGGGGCGAATGGGCGAAGCGACCTTCAGATTGAATGTTGGTCGGCACACGGGCAATTGCTGGCGCGGCGTGCCGTCCCGCCAACAGGAATCGTGCGGCTTGACGTTCGCAACTGGCCAACCGGCAACTACATGATCCGGCTGCATGGCGACGGAGTGGAGCAGAATCAGAAGCTGGGCGTGGTTCGGTAAACGCCTAATTTTGGCCAATTCCCCCAAAAAACGGTTCGGGATTCCGGCATCGCCCGCCCGTTTCTTCCTTCATTCAACTGCCGTTATCACCACGCAAAAAAACGTTGGCAACCCAGCATTGGGGTGGTGTATATTCGTGCCACGAACTCAGCCAAACGGCTGAGAGCAGTTCTTTCCTACAACAAACTATCCATCGGTTTCCGCACAACGTGAAGCGCGATTGGTGGCAGCATCGCCACAAATCGCGCCGGACGTTGCACGCTCTTTTGCCGATGGTAGCCGCGGGCTGTAGGGCCACAAACAACCTTCATTTCTTTCCGCACAAAGGAGTTTTCTTCATGAAAATCATTCGCCGCTTCACGCAGGCAGGCCAGAACGTGTACGACCTGTTCGAGTACACCCTCCGCTCCTCCGTTCTCCGCAACCCCGATGGCTCGGTCGTCTTTGAAATGCACGACATCGAGGTCCCGAAGGGGTGGTCCCAAGTTGCCACCGACATCATGGCGCAGAAGTATTTCCGCAAGGCCGGCGTGCCGCAGCTTGATGCCGAGGGGAACCCACAAACCGACGAATCGGGGAACCCGGTGGCAGGGGGAGAACGAAGCGCGAAGCAAGTGGTGCACCGGCTTGCCGGATGCTGGACCCAGTGGGGGAAGGACCACGGTTACTTCGACACCGAGGAGGATGCCCAAGCCTTTTATGATGAGAACGCCTACATCCTGCTGGCGCAAATGGCCGCGCCGAACTCGCCGCAATGGTTCAACACCGGGCTGAATTATGCCTACGGAATCACCGGGCCATCGCAGGGGCATTATTACGTTGATCCGGTGACAGGGAAATTGACAAAATCGAAGGATGCGTACACCCACCCCCAGCCCCACGCGTGCGCACGGGGGAACACGCGTTTATTTACCAGCGCTGGGGTTTTAACAATCCGCGAGATCGTAGAAAATCACCGCACCGATATTACGGTGTTCGATGGCAATCGGCTTGTCCCGATTTATGCCGTGAAAAATAATGGAGTTCGGCCCGTTTGGCGCGCCACGCTTCGCAATGGCAATTTTATTGAGTTCACCGACGACCATCAGATCTGGAGCGCAGACCGTCCCACAAAAGAAGGCGGGGCGTTCGATTGGAAACCGTTGCGGGAAATATTGGGGTGGCAAGTTCAACAAGCTGCCATGCCCATTGCCGAACAGAAAGAAGAAGAAAATGAGGTATTGGCAGTAGTTGCCGGGGAACAATCGCTGAACTCCACAGCCATTGAATTGCGGCATATTCTTCGGAATGCAGAAATTGAATTTTCCGATGATGCATTCTCCAACAACAATGATGATTTCGTCCAAGAATACGAGCTTGACACCACGTCGTACACGGCAAAAATCCCAGAAAAAATCTTCCAGGGCACACTGGAAGAAAAGCGGTTATTCCTCCGTTCGCTATTCCAAGCCAGTGGATCCGTTCAGATTCACGAAGGCAAAAATTCAGGCGATGTAGTTCTATCTACCATTTCTGAAGAATTAGCACACGGGGTTCAAATATTGCTCCTCAGTGTCGGCATTTATTCCAACGCCTCCGTTGGTTTCGATGCTCAGGAGGGCCGCAAGCCTGTGTATCAGATCAGCATCTCGTACTTCTCCGAACGAATGAAGTATGAGCAGCTGATTGGATTTATTTCCAGCGATAAACAACAAAAGCTCCGCACACTCAACGCCACAATTTTTGGCGAACAAAAAAATTCATTATCGGAAGAATTAGTCACCTCCATTGAATATCTGGGCGAGGAGGAAGTTTTTGATATTCAAACAGAAAGCGCACGTTTTGCTGCGAATGGCGTTGTGGTGCATAATTGCTTCATCCAATCGGTCAGCGACGACCTTGTGAACGAAGGAGGAATTTTCGATTTAATCACACGCGAGGCGCGGATTTTTAAATACGGTTCTGGTACCGGATCTAATTTCTCCGCTATCCGTGCCGAAGGGGAGCCGCTTTCTGGCGGTGGGGTTTCCAGCGGGTTGATGTCATTCCTGAAAGTTGCGGACCGCGCTGCTGGCGCGGTGAAGTCCGGTGGGACCACGCGCCGCGCCGCCAAAATGGTGATCCTAAATGCCGATCACCCAGACATCGAGACGTTCATTGATTGGAAGATGCAGGAGGAGCAGAAAGTGGCCGATTTGGTTGCTGGCTCCAAAGTGAACAGCCTGTTCCTGAATGAGATCATGCAGGTTGCCGCCCGCGACGGCAGCGATTTCACCGAACCCGGAACCGAGCTTCACGACCTTGTTCAGCGCGCGCTGAACCGTGGTATCCCGATGAGCCAGATTATGCGCGCATTGGCACTGGTTGGCCAGGGCCACACCAATGCCGATGTCCGGACCTACAACACCCACTACGAAGGGGAAGCCTACATCACCGTCAGCGGGCAGAACTCCAACAACTCCGTCCGTGTCACCAACAGCTTTATGGACGCTGTGGAGCAGGACGGCACTTGGGATCTGGTCCGCCGCACCGATGGCAAAACGGTGAGGTCAATCGGCGCACGCCAGCTGTGGCAGAAGATCAACTACGCGGCATGGAGCTGCGCCGACCCTGGGTTGCAGTTCCACACCACCGTCAACGAGTGGCACACCAGCCCGAAGGATGGGGAGATCAACGGGAGCAATCCTTGCAGCGAGTACATGTTTTTGGATGACACGGCGTGCAATTTGGCAAGCATCAACCTTGCCAAATTCTACGATGCCGAGGCGCGGGTCTTCGATGTTGAGGGCTACAAGCACGCGTGCCGCATCCTGACGATTGTGCTGGAAGTCTCGGTGCTGATGGCGCAGTTTCCTTCCAAAACCATCGCCCAAAAAAGCTACGATTTCCGGACGCTTGGGCTTGGCTACGCGAACATCGGCACGGTGCTGATGACCGCCGGAATCCCCTACGACAGCGAAGAAGGGCGCGCATGGGCCGGCGCACTTTCCGCAATTATGACCGGCGAAGCCTACGCCGCAAGTGCCGAAATGGCAGGGCAGCTTGGGCCATTCCCCAACTACAAGCGGAACGAAAAAGATATGCTGCGGGTGATCCGCAACCACCGCCGCGCGGCCTACAACGCGCCGGAATATGAGTACGAAGGCTTGACCATCAAGCCGATGGGGATCAACCACTCCTTGTGCCCAACCAACCTTTCCGACGCAGCAAAGGAGACGTGGGACCGTGCGCTGGCGTTAGGGGAACAGCATGGCTATCGCAACGCGCAAGTCAGTGTGATTGCGCCGACCGGGTGCTTAGTTGGCGGGTCGCTTGTCACTACCAGTCGCGGCATTGTTCCGTTGGAAACGTTGGGCGACACCAATGGCCAGCAATGGCAAGATATCAGCTTCACCGTGCTGACCGACGAAGGGGAGAAGGAAGCCACGAAGTTCTACATCAACGGCATTGCCCCAACCCGCACAATCCGAACCTCCAGCGGATACGAGATCACGGGAACATTGCAGCACCGCGTGAAAGTGGTGGACACGGCCACCGGTGCATGGAAATGGAAACGATTTTCCGAGATCACCTCGGGCGATATCCTCCCCCTTTCGATGAACACGACCGTGGGGAAACCGCAACCGGTCCGGCTGCCACTGCTGAGCGATCTCCATTGGAATTGCAGCCACACCATGACGGTTCCCGAAACGATGACACCAGAACTTGCGGAGTTAGTGGGGTACTTCATGGGGGACGGCTCGCTCCACAGCAAAGGCTTGCGGTTCTGCGTTACGAAGGAGGACACCGACGTTGCTCATCGTCTTATTGAACTGGTTTCCACACTCTTCAACCTTGAGTGCTATGTGGACCCACGGCAAGGCTACCTTGAGGTTGGGGTGAACTCGGTGCAGCTTACCCATTGGTGGCAGGCCAGCGGTTTCAACAAACTTCAACCAACGGCTAACCACTCGGGTAAAGGATGGACACCACGGATCCCCAACGCCGTGCTTTATACCAACGACCCTGTCTGTTATGGGGCATTCCTGCGTGGGTTGTTCGAGGCCGATGGAACGGTAACGAACGGCGTTCCCCACTGGAGCAGTGTTCGCAAATCGTTCTCAACGCAGGTGAAATCGTTGCTGCTTGCATTGGGCATTCCAACAACAACAAAACTAGACCAATCACAATGGGGGAGTTCCACACTCTACGTGGTTCGATTGCTCAATCAATCCTACAACTCTGTTTTCCAAGAACAGATCGGCTTCATCGGGGCGCGCAAACGGAATGCTGTGCGCGTGGTGGAGACTGTGCAGTCGGCACGGCATGATTATATCTATGCCGAGCAAGGGGTGATTGATCTGGCATTGGCGCAACCATCAGAGCGGAACGCGGTGATGCTGGCGGTGAAACGCCACGGAGCCATTACCCGCACCAGCTTAGAACGGGTGTACAAGCAAACTGGTAACACCGAAGTAGCAAAGGCACTGGACTACTACTACGACGTGGTCGAAGCAAATGAAGATGGTGGCGAGCAACTCACCTACGACATCTCTGTTCCTGAGAACGTCACTTACGTTGCCAATGGATTCATCAGCCATAACACCATTGCCTTAATCATGGATTGCGACACCACCGGCATCGAGCCGGACTTCGCAATGGTGAAGTTCAAGAAGCTGGCCGGTGGGGGATACTTCAAGATCGTCAACAGCTCGGTCCCGGCGGCGTTGCGGGCGTTGGGGTATTCCGAGGCGGAGATTGTGGAGATTGAACGCTACATCAAAGGCCACGGCACGCTAAGTGGATGCCCGCACATCAACAAGCAAAGCCTGAAAGAACACGGGTTCAGCGATGAAAAAATCCAGGCAATCGAGAACCAATTGGACAGCGTTTTCGACGTGAAGTTCGCGTTCAACAAATGGACCCTTGGCGAGGAGTTCCTTCGTGGAATTGGCTTTGCCCAAGCCGAGCTTGACGACCCATCGCTGAACATCCTTGCGCGGCTTGGATTCACCAGCCAGCAGATTGAGGATGCCAACAAGTTCATCTGCGGGACCATGACCATTGAAGGCGCGCCGGGGCTGAACGCCGAGCATCTTCCGGTGTTCGACTGCGCCAACAAGTGCGGCAAGTATGGCCAGCGGTACATCCAACACATGGGCCACGTGAAGATGATGGCCGCTGCGCAGCCATTTATCAGCGGCGCAATCAGCAAAACCATCAATATGCCGAACCACGCCACCATTGATGAAGTGGCCCACGTGTATATGGAGTCGTGGAAGCTGATGCTGAAGGCGATCGCGCTCTACCGCGACGGCAGCAAGCTCTCGCAACCGCTGAACTCCACCGCCGACACCGACCTTGTTGAGGAGGTCACCCTGCGCGATCTGCAAGTTGAGCCATCGCAGATGATTGGCGAGGAGAACACGTGGGACGAGAACGTTGGCGCGGCGCAGGTCCACGAGCGGATTGTGGAGAAGGTCTATCACCGTGCCGACCGCCGGCGGCTTCCGAAACGTCGCCACGGATTTGTGCGCGAAGCAACCG
Organism: Chlorobiota bacterium; assembly: GCA_016710285.1. Taxonomy (NCBI): domain Bacteria; kingdom Pseudomonadati; phylum Chlorobiota; species Chlorobiota bacterium. Next base: position 1,215,101 of record JADJXR010000001.1, read on the forward strand.
TTGGCGGCCACAAAGTCTTTATCCGAACCGGGGAGTACGAGGACGGCACGCTTGGCGAAATCTTCATTGATATGTACAAAGAAGGTGCCAGCTTCAAGGGGTTGCTGAATTGCTTCGCGGTGCTGGCCAGCAAGGCGTTGCAGTACGGAATGCCGCTGGAGAAGATGGTGGATACGTTCACCTTCACCCGGTTCGAGCCGTCGGGCCCGGTGTTTGGGCACGAGGCAATCAAATCTTCCACCTCCATCATTGACTACGTCTTCCGGGCGTTGGGATATGAGTATCTGGGCCGCGAAGATTTCATCCACGTGAAGGCGATTGATGAGACCGCAAGCACCGAAGCAAAAGCCGGAACCAACGGAACAAAAGCGAACGGCAATGGAAATGGGAACGGGCATGGGAACGGCCCCAAGCTCTCGCCCGGGCAATCGCTCTATGCCCGCCAAGTTCGGGCGATTGATACGCCAACCGTCGCGCCGCCAGTAAAGCCAATGGGGGAAAGCCAGAAGAAAGTGCAGACCGCAAAAGCACAAGGCTACACCGGCGAACAATGCGGCAACTGCGGCTCGATGCGGGTCCGCCAAAACGGGACCTGCCACGTCTGTGAGGATTGCGGGACAACCAGCGGCTGCTCGTAATCGCGCACGAAAAAACCATCAAACAAAAAGGGGCATGAATTCTATCATGCCCCTTTTTCTATTCTCACTTTTTCTATTCTCAGCCGATTGGAATCCCCTTCCCCGTTTGGCGGTTCGGGCATCACATCCCAACCTGCGCGGCGGCATACTCCATCAGCTCCTTCATCAACTCAGGATCGAACGGCGAGCGCAATCCCGCACTGCTGACGATATCCAGCAGCCCCATTGTTCCGCCAACGCGGCACAGCTGCAGATAGGTCTGCATGGCGCGGTCGTGGTCCTGCTCGGCCATGATCGCAAGCTGCATCGCGGCGGTCTCGGCAATGGCGTAGTCAATGTAGTAGAACGGGGAGCGGAAGATGTGGGGAAGCTGATACCACGAGGTTCCCAGATGCTCCTCAAGGCCAGAGTAATCAAGGTCGGAATCGTACAGCGTGCCGATGCGTGCCCAGGCATCTTCACGTTCGGCTGGGGTCGCCGTTGGATTCTCATACACCCAATGTTGGAACTCATCTACCTGCGCCCGGTAGCACATCGCCCCAACAACTTTCCGCCAACGCCCAAGCCGGAACCGGCGGGCATTTTCCGGGGTGAAGAACTCATCAATAAACGGCAAGGTTAGGAACTCCAGCCCAAGCGAATGAATCTCGCACGCATCGGCCGTGGGGGAGTGGAGCAGCACGTTCTGGATGGATCCGCTTTCCCAATGCTGGATTGCGTGGCCCATCTCATGGATAAGGGTCCGAACATCATCGGCGTTGCCGGTGGAGTTGCAGAAAATTGCGGGGCGGCCCTCGTCGCTGAACCACGTGCAGAACGCGCCGGCGCGCTTGCCGTGGCGGTGCTCAAGGTCAATCAACCCCTCGGCCCGCATCCGGCGAAGGTGGTCGGCAAGGTGGGTGGAGATGCGGTCGAACATCCGTTCGGCACTCTCAAGCTGGGTTTCCACGGGCACGGATCCCGGGGGAATGGTTAGCTCGGGATCGTACGGTGCATCCCACGGGCGCATCCGTTCCGCGCCCATTCGTGCGGCGTGTTTGGCAGCAAGCCGGCGGCGAAGCGGCACGGCATGCGTGCGGATACTTTCGCGAAACGTTGCCGCTTCGGCTGGGCCGTAATCGGTGCGGCCCATGCCGGAATAACCAAGCGGGACAAAGTTCGGATGCCCCAAATTCAGCCCCATCTGGTGGCGGAGTTCAACAAGCTCGGCAAAAATCTGGCGGAGCGTTTGGCGGTTGTTTCCCACCCAACCACGAATTGCCAGCCACGCCTGTTTGCGAAGCTCGGGGTCGGGGGAATCCATAAACGAGCCAAGCTCCTTCAGCGACATGGCCTTGCCGTTGAACTCCACTTCGGCAACGGCCATCAGCATGCTGTACTGGTTGGCGACCTGGCCTTCCTTCAGCCGCAGCGTGGTGTTGATGGGGTCCAGCGGCTCCATGGTGTTTCGCAGCACAGGGATCATGTGGCCGCCAAGCTGTTCGGCAACGGCATCGGCGTGCCGGCTTTCCAGAAAGGCCTGCATAAACTGGTGGCGACCCTCGGTAACTACCGGCGCAACTTCTTCGCGGAAGTATCGCTCGCGTTCTTTCAACGCCGTGTCGGCCATATTCCCGGCAAACCGGAAGTTGATGCGGCTTGACTCCCCGCCCACATAGCCAGCCAACGCATTCCACTGGTGAAACAGCTGGGTCCATTGGTCGGGAAGCTCGGCCGATTCCGCCGGTGCAAGCTGCGCAAGCAGTGTTTGATACTCTGCCCGGGCAAAATCGGCAGTGACAGAATCGGGGCGGTTTGGATAGAAGCGGTAGTTCATGGTAGGAATTGGGAAAACGATCACGAAAGTATCAGCATTGGGCAGAAGGGCAACAGCCAATCGCGTAAGGAGTACGGTTTTTACCGTACTCCTTAGCGATCATTCTTCTTACCCCTCCGCCTCCGCCATCTCCTCAATTCCAAGCTCTTGCGCTGCGTGGGCCATAAGGTCACGCATTACTTCGGCATCGAATGGGGAGCGCAGGCCAACGCTGCGGAAGATATTCAAGACGCTTTTGGTTCCGCCAATGCGGCACAACTCCAAATAGCTCTCCATCGCTTTTTGGTGGTCGTCGGCATCAATCAGCGCAAGCTGCATCGCTCCGGTTTCGGCAATGGCGTAGTCAATGTAGTAGAAGGGCGACCCGAAGATATGGCCCTGGGCATACCAGCGTGCGTACTTGTATTCCTCCAGGCCGGTGTAATCAATGCCGGTCAAGTAGGTGTCCCAGATTCGGCTCCATGCGGCATCGCGCTCGTCAGGGGTTGCGGTTGGATTTTCATAAACCCAATGCTGGAACTCATCCACGATGCAGATATAGCAGATGATCTCCACAGCAGCCTTCCAGCGGTTGCGGCGGAATTTTTCGGCTTCCTCCGAAGTGAAGAATTCATCCATGTGGCGCATGCTCAGATACTCCATTCCCATGGAGTGAATTTCGCAGGCATCGCTGGTTGGCCATTGCAAATCAACTGCCTCAATCGCTTGGCTTTCCCAGCCCTGGAAGGCGTGGCCCATCTCGTGCATCAAGGTTCCAACGTCCCCTTCTTCGCCGGTGGAGTTGCAAAGGATTGCCACGCGCCCTTCGTCGCTGAAGGAGGTGCAGTAGGCCCCGGCGCGTTTCCCTTTGCGGTTCTCAAGGTCAATCAATCCTTCGGCACGCATCCGCACAAAGTGGCCAACAAGTTCGGGCGATAGCTTCGTGAACAACCGTTCGGCGCGGTCAAGCTGCTCGGCCACCGGAGCAATCCCCGCCGGAAGCGTGGTGGCCGGATCGAACTCAACATTCCAGGGCTTCAAGGTCGTTTCCCCAAGCTGCGCGGCTTGGCGATCGTAGATTTTTTTCTGGAGCGGGACCACAAACTGGCGAACGTTCTGGCGGAACGCAGCGGCTTCGGCGGGTCCGTAATCGGTGCGCCCCATTCCCAAATATCCAAGGGGAACAAAGTTCGTGTGTCCCAGGTTGGTCCCCATCTGGTGCCGAATCTGAACCATCTGGTCAAAGATCGGCGCAATCGAATCGCGATGCTGAAGGAACCAGGAGCGATGGGCAAGAAATGCCGAGCGCCGTGTTTCGAGGCTGGCGGATTTCATCAGGCTGCGCGCTGCCGGAAGGGTCATCGTTTTTCCTTCCACCGTCACCTCGCCGCCGGCCACAATCTTGTCATACTGCGTCACCAAGTCCCCATCCTTCACCCGCAAATCGCTGTTGATTGGGGCAAGCGGCTCCACTGCGGTTTTCAGAACGTCAACAAGGTGGTTCCCGTAGCGTTCGCCAACGGCATCGCGCCAGCGGCTGTTCAGCAGCGCGGCCAACAATTCGGAGTTCGCGTTCTCGGCCACCGGACGAATTTCTTCGCGGTAGTAGCGGTAGGATTCCTCGCGTTCTGGATCGTTCATGTCCTTCGATTGCGCGTGGCTGCGGCGGCTGCCTTCGCTGTCGCTGAAGGATTTCAGCGCGTTCCAGTCGGCATATAATTCCAGCCAGGCAGCTGCCGTTTCGGCTGATTCTGCGGCTTCGATTCGGGCGGTTAGCGCGGCGTACTGCTCCCGAATAAATTCGGCGGTGACGTTCGCTGGGCGGTTGGGGAAATGTTTGAAGTTCATGCGGTTTTTCTATTGCGTTGTTGTTGTGTTCAAAGCTACGGTAGCACCTGCCGCGCCGATTCCGCAACCCGGCAGGAACGGAATCCGCATGGCGCGGTATCGGTGCCAATCACGAAAGCACGGAACGGTGCTGGCCAATGACGGCCAACCCGCCAAAGTATGGTAACACTGTTAGGAAAATTTCAAAAAAAGATTACGCTGGCGGAAGCGGGGGAAGGACTCCGTCAATCGGGAGGGTGAAATTACCGTTGCGCGGCGGAAGCACTTGTGGACCTCACCAATCCTCACATCGGGGGCGGGCTTCAAGGTTGCTCCTCCACTGCGCCAATTGCTGCAAGAAATGTTGAAAGATTATCATCCTTCCCAAGCTCCAATTTCTTGCGGATGCGCTGGCGGTACTTTTCGATGCTGCGCGATTCGGTGTTCAGAATCTGCGCAATCTCCTTGGTGGAAAGGTTGATTTTAATCAGCGAACAAACCTTCAGCTCCGTTGGCGTTAGCCCGGGATAGCGTGCAGCAAGTGCTTCCAAATAGCCAGCGTGAACCTGCTGGAACTGCCGCTCGAACCCGCTCCAATGTTCCTCGGACCCGATAGCCTCGCCAAGCTCCTGTTCCACCTGGCGCAGCAACGCCCCCCCTTTTTCGGAAACAAATTCCCGCAGGTCCACAACGTGCCGCCGCAGCTTCCGCAGCATTTCGTTTTTCTGCGTCAGGTACATTGCGGTTGTGGCCAGTTCTTTTTTGCGGAACTCCGCTTCCTGCTCAAGGTGCTTGTTGTTAAGCTGCAGGATTTCCGACTCCTTACGGGCTTGCTCAACCTGGTATAAGGCTTGCATTTTTTTCACGCGGCGGTCGGTCTCCGCGTTGAAGATAGCCTCCTGCAAAGCCACAACTTCCATCAGGATAGCGGCGGCATCTTGGTGGTGGTTGGTTTGGATAAGGATAGAGGTCAGGTTTTGCAGGATTTCGTGCAAGTAGGTTTTTGCATCCAATTCACGAGCGGCTTCGGCGGCTTGGGTTAGATAGGCAATGGCGGCGGCGGCATCATCTTGGCGAGCATGGAACGCCCCCATTGCCTCAAGCGCGATAGCAACCTGCAGCGGCCGCCCAACCTGGCGAGCAATGTCGAGATAATGGTGGAACATCTCCTTCGCGGCTTCGGCGTTCCCTTGCTTCTCATACACTTTCCCGATGGAGCTTTGTGTGGAAGCCGCCCCCATCGTATCCCCCAAACTCTGCTTCAATGCCAAGCTTTTTTGGTAATACTGAAGCGCGCTATCGTAATCCTTGGCGTGGAAACTGGCATTCCCCAAATTGTTGTAGGTGGTGGCCATTCCTTGCCGGTCGCCTATCTGCTCTTTGATTTGAAGACTACGGTTCAGAAACTCGATCGCCGCATCTATCTGGTGGGTCTCAAGGTAGTAGGTGGCGATGTTGTGGTACGCTCGGCCTATCCCGCGTTGGTTGCCGAATTCTATGTTGATGGATAAGCTCTTGTTGTAATGCTCCAACGCCTGCTCGTACTGGCCAAGGATGTTGTAGATCATGCCCAAATTCTGCAGCGTGGTGGCTTGCGATTCCCGATCCCCTAACTCCTCTTTAATCCCTAAACTCTGCTCCCACGTGGTAATTGCTTGGGGATATTCCCCTCGTTCAAAATGGACGATACCAATGCCGTTTAGGATGCTCCCTTGCATGGCAAGATTACGGGCAAGGCGGGCAAGTTTTAATGCTTGGTGGTAGCAGGATAATGCTTCGGCATGCTGGCCAAAATCTGCCTGGGCTCCCCCTTTGATAAACAGTGCTCGCGAGTGGTGGCCATGCTCACGATCGGCACGGGCGCGCTGCTCGGCTTCGTCGGCAAGGGCAAAAGCACGCTGGGGGTTGGAGTAGCGAAGCTCGGCAGCCACCATCAGCAACGCAAGCGTGCGGTGTTCTTCCTCACCGGTTTCCAGATACTCCTCTGGCGATTGTGAATGTGGGAGTTCCTGCATATCACCCTTATGGCCTGTTCGCGGGATAACTGGGCCGCCAATATACGCCGCTGCTATTCGGTTTCCGTCCCAGCAAGTAATTCCGTTTCTTTGCAGCGCATCTTCATTTTTTTATCGCGACTATGGCTACCGAACCAACCGTCCTAATCGTTGAAGACGACCCCGCCATTGCCGAAGGGCTGCGCGCCTTTCTGGAATCGGAAAATTTTCTTGTGGAACATTGCGATGACGGGGGAACCGCCGCCGAGCGGGCATTGGAGCTACTCCCCGATGTCCTTCTGCTGGATATTTCACTGCCACGCCGCAATGGCTTGGATATTTGCCGCGAACTTCGCCAACGCGGATTCATCAAGCCAATACTGCTGCTGACTTCACGCGCCGAGCAGCTAGACAAAGTGCTTGGGCTGGAGTCCGGGGCCGATGATTACATCACCAAACCGTTCGATTTGCGGGAGCTTCTGGCACGGGTGCGCGCCCACACCCGCAGCTTCCAACGAACCGTCCAAACCGCCGCGCCACTGATCGAGACCCAAAGCTACAACCGCCGGCTGTTGGCAATCATGTTCACCGACATCAAGGATTACGCCAAGATGATGAACGCCGACGAACGCCGCGCCGTCCGCTTGGTGGGGATGCACAACCGGTTGATGCAGGAGGAGATCAAAGGGCATGGCGGACAGGTGGCGGAGATTATCGGCGATGCGTTTGTTGCCACGTTCGGCAGCGCGGTCCGGTCGGTGGAATGCGGCTTGGCAGTCCAGAAAAAATTAGCCGAGTACAACCAGCAGCAACCGGAACCGGAGCAAGTGCATGTGCGGATCGGCATCCATCTGGGCGACGTGCTGGAACACGCCGATGGGAAGCTGGCGGGCGACTCCGTCAACATTGCTGCACGCTTGCAGCAGATTGCCACGCCGGGATGCGTCACGGTTTCCGACAGCGTCTTTATTGCCATTCGCCACAAGATTGACTGCCACGCCGCAAGCCTGGGGGAACGCTTCGTGAAGAATATCCAGGACCCCGTGGTGATCTACGAGCTAAGCACCTGAAACAGAACCGGACGGTGGCTAATTGCACCGTCCGGCTATGCTTCGGTTCTCCCTGTTACCCACCCTGCCCCACACCCTTCTTAGGCTTCCACAGGTCTAGGCTTCGGGTCCCGGCCCACCCAGCAGTTGGCCGTGCCAAGCTGCGGATTGCCAGACATTTTAGCGTACAAAAAAAGCTGCATCCGGTACGCCACCAACCACGCCAACACCCCACGGACAATCCCCTCGCCAATCGGCACTTCCGGCCCAACCCCCGGCACCGGCCCTGTGCGCGTCAAGAATTCGTCATCGCTTACCGGGGCCAACGCTTCGCGGATCGCCTGAACCTGCCGATCCATTGCGGCGGGGAAATCCTCAATCGCCATTGCCTCGGCTTGCTGCTCCAGCGGTTCCCACGCCGCAAAATTCTTGTCAAGCATCCCCCGCACCCCGCCGATACCACAGTAGGAAAGATAGCGCAGCAGCTCGCGGGTGCTGCGCATTGTTTCCCCGGGGCGGTAGTCGTAGCTGTCGGGGCTGAGCTTGGTGAACAGGTGGTTGCAGATGTCCCGCTCGCGGGAGATTGCCGCCAACGCTTGGTCGCGAGTAATCATGGTAGATTTTGTTTTTTGGTGTTCGTATGAAGATTGCGCCGCAAATATCGGCGATTATTCGCTGAATTGTTCTCTTCGATATTGCTAATTCGCTGAATCAGCCCAAAAAAATGGTTTCTTTATGAACACCGTTTGGCATGGCGGTCCCTTGTGGGTAGTTTAGGCCACCTTTTTCCACATCCATGAACAACGAACTTCAACTCCGCATCGGGGCCATACGCCAGCGCATTGCCGAAGCCTGCAAGCGGGCCGGGCGGGACCCTGGCAAGGTCCAGATTATTGCCGTGGCCAAGACCAAACCAGTTCAAGCAATCCTTGCGGTGCAGGCGTGCGGGCTGGTGGAGATTGGGGAGAATTACGTTCAGGAGTTGGTGGAGAAACACCGGGCAATTGGGGATGGCGTGCGGTGGCATTTCATTGGGCATCTTCAGCGGAACAAGGTCAAGTATCTTGCTCCGTTCGTGGGGCTGGTCCATGGCGTTGACAGCCTTCGGTTGGCCGAAGAAATTAACCGCCAAGCCGCGCAGCAAGGGCGGACGATTCCGGTGCTGCTGCAGGTGAACACGTCGGGGGAGGAATCGAAGTTTGGGGTGGAGCCAACGGCGGCGCTGGCCCTTGCCGAAGAGCTGCTACGGCTGCCAAACATCCGGCTGGAAGGGCTGATGACGTTGGCCGCATTCTTGGACGACCCCGAAGCCGTGCGCCCGATGTTCCGCCTGCTTCGCCAAACCCGCGACGAACTTCAGCAGCGGACCGGGCATCCGCTTCCCCACCTTTCCATGGGGATGACAAACGACTTTGAGGTGGCAATCGAAGAAGGGGCCACAATGGTCCGAATCGGAACCGCAATTTTTGGGGAGCGGGAGTATGATGATGATTAACACAGCCAACCAGATACCAGGCTCCAGCAACGACTTCACAATTACGACCATAGACACTATCAAAAGACACCATCAAACTGCGACCGCATGAACCGCTATATCTCACTTCTGATCTTGCTGCTGCTTCTGCCGCCACTCCTCCATTCCCAACCCCCCAAACGTCCACGCACGATAACTCCTTCGCCGGAGTCGCAGCGGATGGGCGACAGCTTGCGGGCGCTGAAGGACCGGATCATTGCCGACCCCGACAACGCCGAACTCTACCGCCAGCACATGAAGGACCTGCGGGAGACGATGCGCAAGCAGCGGGAGCAGGCGGGGGAAACACACCGCGCATTCAACTCACCCTACCAAACCCTGACGCTGGAGAACGGCCTTCAGGTGGTGGTGATCCAGGACCACACCGTGCCGCTGGCCACGGTGAACATCACCGTCCGCAACGGGGCGTTTACCGAGCCGGATGAGTTCGCGGGATTGTCGCACCTGTACGAACACATGTTCTTCAAAGCCAACGCCGTGCTGCCGTCGCAGGAGCAGTTTATGAAGCGGATCCGCCAGCTTGGCATCAGCTTCAACGGCTACACTTCCGATGAAGTCGTCACCTACTTCTTCACCCTTCCTTCGGCAAACCTTGAGCCAGGGGTGAAGTTCATGGCCGATGCAATCCGCACTCCAAAATTCAACGAGGAGGAATTGGTGAAGGAGCGGGAAGTGGTGCTGGGGGAGTTCGACCGCAACGAGGCGCAACCCGATTTCGTGCTGGATTACGCCATGGACTCCGCGCTCTGGATGCCCTACGTCAGCCGCAAGCAGCCGCTGGGCCAGCGCATGGTGATTAAAACCGCAACGGTAGAAAAAATGGAGATGATCCAGAAGCGGTTCTACCTGCCGAACAACGCCGCACTGATCGTGAGCGGCGACGTTGACCCGAACGCCGTGTTTGACCTTGCCCGCAAGTACTACGCCGACTGGCAACGCGGCCCCGATCCCTTCCCCACGTACAACCCGCCGGCGTTCCCGCCGCTGCAATCCAAACTGGTTCTGCGCGAAGTGAAAGCCCCGGATGTTTCCATCCGAATGGTGTTTCGCGGACCAAGCGTTGGGAAAGATGAACCCGACCCGTACATCGCCCAACTGATCGCCACCATGATGGGGCAATCCACCAGCCGTTTCCACCATGCATTGATTGATAGCGGGCTGGCAACCGGAGCCTTCAGCCACTTCGGCAACGCGCGCAACACTGCCGACATCGGTTTCTACTTGGGTGCCCAGCCGGAGAAGGCCCCCACGGCGTTGGCAACCTTGCGGGCTGAGCTTGCCGCAATGGCAAAGCCGGGATACTTCACCCAAGAAGAGATTCAGGTTGGGAAGGAGATCATTGCCAACCGCAGCCTGTTCGAGCGCGAAAACTTTCACCGCTTCACCACCGGAACAACCGCCCAATGGTGGAGCAAAGCATCGCTGGAATACTACCTCAACTTTGCACCGAACGTGCAGAAGTTGACCGAGGCGGACATCACCCGCTTTGCCCAACGCTACATTGCCGGCCAGCCGTTCGTGCTGGGGATTGGAGCCGAACAAAAAACCCTGGACACCCTGAATTTTACCGACAAGGAGCTGAAATGGTGAACCACCGCACGCAGCGTTTGGCCATCGCGCTGTTGATGATTGGCCTGCTTCCGGGAATTGCCCCGCAAGCAATCGCCCAGCCGGACCGGATTGCGCGGGTGAGGTCCTTCACCGAGAACGGCATCACCGTGATTCTTAGCCCTGCCGACAACAAACTGATTGCCACCATCATCGCGTTGGATGGCGGGATTGCAAGCGGCGAAACCACCAACCCCGCGCTTGGCGATTTTGCTGCCGACCTGATTGCCGCCAGTGGATCGAAACAAACCCCGAAGGAGGAGCTGCGGAAATTTTTAGCGCGGACTCCACCACCATCAACGGCGATGGCGACCAGCAGGGGGTCCGGTTCAGCATGACCGCAACACGCCAAAATTTTGGCAAGGCCTGGAACGTGCTTGCTGGGATGATTACCGAACCGGCATTCGACCCAACAGCATTCGGCACCATCATGGGCGCACGCACCGCACGCGAGCGCCGCCGCAACACCAACCCAGGAAGCTACGCCGAACGCATCGCCGACAGTTTGCTGATGCTTGGCCACCCGGTGCTTGGCCGCCGAACGCAACTGGCCGATATCGAAGCAGTTTCGGTGCCGATGATTGAAGCGTTCCAGCGGCAGCTGGCCCAGCGGTCGCGGATGACGGTGGTGGTGGTGGGGAACGTCAGCGAAGGGGAACTGCGCGCGAAGCTCCGCTCGTTCGCGGGCCTGCCGGTTGGCAATTACACCGCCCCGGTGCTGCAACCGCTGGCTCCGGCAGCTTCCCCAAAGGTTCTTGTTAGCGACCGCCCCGGAAGCCCAACAACGTACGTTTCGGCAGCATTCGCCGGGCCGCCGGTGCGTTCGCCCGAATATTGGCCGCTGGCCATTGGCTTGGCGCATTTGCGGAACGTGTTGTTCCAAGAAGTCCGAACCAAACGGAACCTTTCCTACGCCCCGGGAAGCCACCTCTCATCGCCGTTGGGAATTGGCGTGGGGTCCATGAGCGTCAGCTCCGTCTATCCCGATTCCGCCATTGAGGTTATGAACCGCGAGCTGCAGAAAATGCGCCAGGGTGAGTTCACCGAGGAGGATTTGAACGATTCGCGGCAGGTGTATATCACTGGCTACTTCATGCGGCAAATGACCAACGGCGGCGTTGCCGAAGCATTGCTGAACGCCCACCGCAGCACCGGCGATTGGAAAACCGCATTCAGCTACGACGCAATCCAGCAGGTCACCAAAGCCAGCGTGCAAGCCGCTTTCCAGAAGTACGCCCGCAACCTGCAAGTGGGGATCGTGGGGCCAAAGTCCGGCGTAACCGAGAAGAAGTATGTGATGGGAAGCTAACCGCTGGCGTTGCGCGGGGTGGCCGCTCCTTCGGTCCCCCGCTCTCCGTCGCCTTTGGTTCCGGCAAGTCTCTTATTTTCGCGGCAACGAAACTCTCCGGTTTCTGCTGCCGAAGGCGGGCATTGAGGATTCCCACAGGGGGGCCCACAGTTGATCCAACAAAGCAATCTTACCGAAACCAAATTATGCCGGGTTTAGCCGTACTTGAGGAGCCGCGTGTCTTTCCGCCCAAGAAGACCTTACTGGTCATCTGGGGGGGAACGCTGCTGTTGTCGGTGTTCGGCATTGTTGTCACGCCAATCGCCCCGGGCATCACCATCGGTCCCCTTTCATTCTGGATCGCGGTGTTTTTGATTGCATTGTGGCAGCTTACGGGGGTCCATTGGGTGCAGGTGGATAACGAGGGGATCCGCTACAAGAACATTTTTCAGCGTGGCCGCGAGCTTCCGTGGGACCAGGTGACGGAGTTCCGCGAAGAAGAATTTTCGCTGGCCCCAAGCCGCATCCGTAACCGCCAGCCGTACGTGATTCTGCACCTTTCCAACCACGGCAAGGAAGGGATCCCACGCCCCATCAAGATGCGGGTAACGAACGACCAGATAGAGTTCGAGACGCTCCGCACAATCGTCCGCGCCGCAGTGCCAGGGGCAACGGGTGGTTGATGGTTGCTCGTCGCCAACGCCACTTACCGTCCCTTCTACTCACCGCCCAGCTTCGTCAAAGATGCTCTCTTGAATTGCGAATTTATTGGCCCTTATTTTATGGCCATACTTTCTTTCTACTTCTTTTTCGAACTCCTCTCTGGCATCATCATGGTTTTTTAAAAACCATTGGATATGATTTTTCAGATACTCATCTCGGATTTTCTCATCATTCAGGTCATTAGGAACCCTTTGCATTTTAGGGTCAATGCTGTCAAAGCTCAAGAACGGTTCTGCTAATCTCGCCTGAATAAGCTCAACGTATTCAGGGTTCAACTCGAACCCGATGCAGTTTCTCTCTAATTGCTGGCAAACTCTTATCGTGGTACCGCTGCCAGCAAAAGGGTCCAGAACCGTATCACCTTTGTTTGATGAAGCTAACACCATCCTCTCAATTAATCCTTCAGGTTTTTGCGTTGGATGGTTTTGGCGATTGTTTTGACAATAATGGATATGTGAGAATTCCCAGACATCGCCAGGATTGGCACCGCGCATGTTATTAATGGAGCGATAAAATTTTTGCGGAACCCGAATATCATCTATGTTGAACGTGAAATCGCTTGTTTTGGTAAACATCAAGATGTCATCATGGCGTGCCGAAAATCCTCTTTTTTTACCTACCCCCTGGGTGTAATGCCAGCATATCCAGTTATTAAAATGGAAGCCATTATCCACCTCTAAAATTTGATAGAGGTAGGAGATAAATCGAAAGCCCATGAAGACGTAGATTGTGCCTGATGGCTTCAGCACCCTGTTTGCTTCCGAAATCCATTGCTTAGTAAAGGCAATGTAATCTTCAAATGATCGGTTATCGGAATTGTTCCCATAATCTTTGCTCAGATTATATGGTGGATCGGCCACAATCAAATCAATCGTGGCCGACTTGATGTTTTTGAACAACTCCACGGCATCGCCTTGCTGTATTGTTATCACTTTATCCATTTGTTTTTGTTCGCCAGCGCAACCCAATCATCAAAAGCGCGCTGTTTTGATGAAAGAAATTTTTTATCCAACAGTTGGCAAAATTCCCAAGAAGTTCTTTTTGTCATAGTCACATAATGGATATCCCGAATTTGAATTTGTCCGGTTCCTAAAGCCGGATTGTAGCTGATGTCAGGTTCTGAAATATACTTTAGATCATAGGCATCATACTTGACAATCTCCATAATTCCATCCATCAGCCCAGTGCTATGATTTTTTTGCGAATAGACCTTATGCCGCAATGATACAATGACGAACAGGCAATCAGGGTCTTCAACGTACGCGCTTCTTATTCTGGCATAAGAAGTGATGTTTGGCGACTTCCCCGATAAAGCAAAATCTTCCGTTGTTGTTTTCACATCAACTTCCGCTGTGATAACTGAGCTGTTTTTTCTGTTCTGCTTGAATTGAAGCAGAATATCTGCCCTGTTTAATCGGTTAAGAGCCTCGACGTTGATAAGATTCCACATATTGCTTGCATCTTCTGCGACCTCTACAAAAACCTCGCAGGCCCAAGCCTCTACAAATGGTCCAGCAATTTTGTTGATATTCTCCATCGGCAACCCCAACTTAAGATTGGTGTTGATGACAATCCTATTCTCCCCTCTGTTCACAGCCGCGCCAATGATGTCCTTGATTGACCCAATTGCATAATTGGACCATTCCGGATAATCAGGACTCTCCTGAGGAATTTTAAAATTCTGTTTTTCGTAGCTCATTGCTGCCACCACTATTGTTCGTGGGTTGTTGATTCGGCATGATTGCCACATCACTTCTGCGGCGCGTACGCCACCCCAACCGTCACCCCTTGCAAGTTTTGGAGGACCGGCTGCCGAACCCAGGAGTAATCGCAGGTAAGCGCGTAACCGTTGAACAGCGGAAGGAACACGCCGCCCCCCACCGAAATATCCCCAGCATCGGCATTGGCCTTGTAGCCGGCCCGAACCAGCAACGCCCCCTCCCAACTCTCTATCGGGCGCAGCAAATACTCGGCCCCAAGCGTGATATTCTCCTCGTTATCGTTCGGATGGTTCAGCGATAGGGCGGTGGTTAGCCGTTGCGCGGTGTCGTCAACCAGCTCGTAGCCAAACCCGATGGTGAAGACCGTTGGCGGGTAAAATTCATCGAACGTGGCGTGGTCCCCCTGCATGGTTTTCACCTCCCCTTTCGGCTGAATATGCCCGCCAAAATTTTGCACCGCCACCGCAAACCGTAGCGAGCCAAGCCCGGTCCGGTACAGCGTCCCAATATCCACCAACACCCCGCGCGCGCTTAGGCCAGCAATGGATTCATCGGCAAAGCGGAGGGTTGCCCCGGCGGAGAACTGATCGGTGAAACGATGCGCGAACGAGACGGAGGCGGCAACATCCCGTGCGCGGAACGTCTGGCCGGTCCCGAACGGTTGCGTCTCGGTGGTGACGGCCATGTCGGGAACGCCGTACCGCAGCAGCGAGATACCAATGTGGTTGTCGGCATCCAGCCCGTACGCGCCGGCGGCGAACAGGTGCGTATGCTCCGCGTTATGGGGGTTGTAGCTGAACAGGAATCCATCGGGCGATTCAACAAGAAGCGCGGGGTTCCAGAAGGCCGCCGCCGGGGTGGAAGCAACCGCTGCCATTGCCTGGCCCATTGCCGCGCCGCGAGCATCGGGGGGGATTTTCAAGGCCGCAAGTGCCGAGATGCCAACGCGGTCGCCACCCAAAAACGGAAGGACCTGCGATTCGGCAACCCCGCAGAGCAAGGCAAGCATGGCGGAGGAAAGCAGCAAGAAACGGTTCGGCATCATGGTTGGCATGATTGATGTGGCAAGCATGGTTGTGCAGGAACAGCCGCAGGCAAAACGCACCGGCAAGGATACGGAATCTATCATTGATCCCGACGAAGTCGGGGTAGCGGCCCCGATCTTTATCGGGGCCCAGAGGCCGAAGATGGCGCCGAAGGCTAAAGACCTTCGGCTACCTTTTGCGGTGCGGCCTCCGGAAATGTCAACAGCCGGTCGCGGTAGTATTCGTATTGCTTCTGGCGGGCGGCGATCTCTGCCGGCAAGCCGATGCAAAGGTCATTCACCAACGCGTCGAATTTGTCCAGGATGCCCGCGATCTCCTCCTGCTCCGCAAGCGGTGGGACTGCAATCCGGAGTTCTGCAAGTTTGCCCACGGCAAGCCCAGGTTGCGCAGATTTTGACGCGTACTGATTCAGGTTCATCAGCGTGAGCATGTGGAATGCCCAATCCACATTGATCTCAGCACCTCGCAGTCACCACCACGGCATGCTCGGTTGCGTAAAACTTGCCACGCGCCCGCTGAACATTTCCGCACAGTGCCCCCTGGCGGCCTATCAGCAAGTAGGCTCCATCGTGGCTGAACTTCTCAACAAAACCCCGAACTCCATTCCCGCCAAAACAAGGATAAAGGTGAGATTGATCCGGCTCGGCAATGATGTTTTGAGCAGAGATGTGATGGCCTGCACGCATATCGAACATCTCCCCCAACGTCCCCCACCTCACATCCTTACGCCCCTCAAAGCTGAGCAACTGGTCACGGTAATACTGATACTGCTTCCGCCGCGCCACAAGCTCCGCCTGCAGGTTCGCCAACAGTGCCATGAATAAATCCAACACCCGCACGATTTCCTGTTGGATGGGGAGCGGGGGGATGGGAAAACGGAAGGCCTTTACGGCTCCATCCGTGATGGCCGGGTAGCTTGCCCCGCGCTGGTTGGCATCCACGTAGTCGTAAAAACTCTCTGTCCCAATCAGGTGAAAAAGGAAGTTCGGAAGCAGCCACTTAGTCTTTGCGCGAAGAACGCAGTAGCCACTGCTGCAAACCTGCCCATGATACTCGGCAGGAATACGGCAGTAGCGTTTGAGCATTGGCCTTGTCGTGCCAAAGATCACATCATCCGCGTGCACAATTTGCTGGGCACGGCTTGGCGCGTCCTCGCTGGTGATGATTTCTGTGTCGCCAATTGCATGGGTCGTGCGGTCAACGGAAGTCAGGTCTATATACTGGAACTCCTCGCCTTCAACATCTTGCCAGCGGATCGTTGTTGCCTTCTCCACCAGCGTGCCCAACTCCCGAAACTCCACCCCGTTCGGGCAAAGCTCGGCGACCATTTGTTCGATGTAGTTCATGGGTTTTGATCGGTTGGGGGCGCGGGCGGTTGGCGGTGCGCCGCTGGGGTTGTTTGGAAAGAAGTTTTTTTTTACGCCAAGTATCCTTCCCAATCAAGGGCGAAGGGGTTGCGTTCGCGTTCTTCCCCGATGGTGGTTTCGGGGCCATGCCCTGGCAGGATTCGGGTTGCGTCGTGAAGCGGCATCAGCCGGGTGGCGATGCTTCGCATCAGTGCCTCGAAATCCCCCCCGGGAAGGTCCGCCCTCCCGATTGACCCGGCAAACAACACATCCCCCGAAAACGCCACCCGGTTGGCTTCGTCGTGGAAGACAAGGCTCCCTTCGCTGTGGCCCGGCGCATGCAGCACGTGGAACCCGATGGAGCCAAGGGTGAAGCGGTCCCCGTGGCGCAAGTGACGGCTGGCAGCAACGGGCTGGATGGTGAACGGGAGTGGCCAACCGGTGTGGCGCATCGGTTCAACAAGCCGGTATTCGTCATCGGGATGGACGTAGATCAGCATTTCTGGATAGTGCTGTTGCAGCGGGGCGGCATCGGCGGTGTGGTCCCAATGGGTGTGGGTAAGCAGCAGCGCGGCGGGGGTAACGCCAGCGTTGGCAAGCGCCTCAACAATCTTTTCTTGGCTGTCGGGCGGGGCATCAATAATCACCCCAACGTTGGCGGCGGGGTCAATCACCACATAGCTGTTGGTCATCACCGGACCGGTGGTGAAGGTGTGGATTTTCAGGTTCATTCTTTGGCTTGGTTGTTCGGCGTTACTGTGGCTGCGGAAGTTGCCCCAATGGTTCGGTTGCGCCAACCGCTGCGCAAGCTGTGCAGGCCCGCAAAGATAACCACATCCCCCCCACCCCACGATTGCCGCGAACTGACAATCAAACCGGGCCAAACCGACAACTTGGCGTGGTATATTGAAGCCGTTCCGGGAACAATTCGCCGCTGCTCCATTGTTCCCTTAGCTCCTTTTGCTGAACCAACTTTGGACAGATCATAACGCCAGTATCAGCACCAACCAACAACGCACAGGAAACACCATGCGCCAATCAACAACTTCATGCCGAACCTTCCGCCAAGCGATTGCTGCATTGCTGGCATTGCTTGCTCCGCTGATTGCCCCACTGATTGCTCCACTGCTGGCCACCGCCCAGCCGAGCCAATGGAATTCGGCCGGCATTGGCGGCGGCGGCGCGCTGTTCCACAGCAGCATCAACCCGCACAACAAGAATGAGATTTTTATCAGCTGCGACATGAGCGAGATGTTCCGCACCGACAATTTTGGGGAGTCGTGGAGCGTGATTGATTTCCGGCAGCTGCAGGGGGGGAACGTTCGGGGGAACGTGCAGTTCACCAGCGATCCCAAAATCTTGTACACCATTGACAGCCGCAACGACGGCGGAACCCCGGTGAAAAGCACCGACGGCGGAACCACCTGGACCCCGCTTGCCGACGACCCCACCGAAGGGGATGCCTACGCCCTGTTTGCCGACCCCAACAACACCAACGTGGTGGTGATGGCCGACTACAGCCACGTCTATTACTCCAACAACGGCGGGACCAGCTTTGTTGAAAAATTCAGCACCCCCTCCGACAACGGCTGCCACCTTGCCGGGGCGTGGTTCGATGGCGGGTCCATCTACATCGGCACCAACCTGGGGCTGCTCACCTCGGTGAACAACGGGTCATCGTTCGCAATGGCGCAGACGCCGGGGATTTTGAACGGCGAGGCAATCGTCACTTTTGTTGGTTGCAAGCAGCTTGGGGTGACGCGATTCTACTGCGTGACGTTGGGGAGCGGCGATGTGTATCCCGGGGTGACGGGGGCGGAGTTCAGCTACTTCAAAGGGGTGTACACCCGCACGATTACCGAGACCAACTGGACCGCACGGACCAGCGCGATTCCCGACGGGGTCCGCCCGTACTTTGTGGGGGCGGCGCGTGGGAACAACGCCACGGTCTATCTGGCCGGCGGAAGCGATTACGGCGTTCCCACCGTGCTGAAATCCACCGATGCCGGGCTTACATGGGCCCACAACCTGAAGACCGAAGGGAACGTGAACATCAAGACCGGATGGTCCGGGACCGAGGGGGACCGTTTCTGGACGTATGGTGAGTACGCGCTGGGCTTCAACGTCTGCGCAAGCGACCCGAACTACGTGGTGATTGCCGATCTTGGCTTTGCGCACGTCAGCAGCGACGGCGGGGCAAATTGGAAACAGGCGTACGTGAACTCGCAATACCAAAACCCGGCGGGGCAGAACACTCCGGTGGGGAAAGCCTACCGTGGGAATGGGTTGGAGAACACCACATCGTGGTGGCTTTGCTGGGCCGACAGCAGCAACATGGTTGCGGGCTTCAGCGACATCAAAGGGATTCGCACGGGGGATGCCGGAACAACCTGGTCCATCCCCTACAACGATTTTGATTTCAACAGCAGCTACCAGATCATCAAACACCCCACCACCGGAACGCTCTACGCCGCAACGTCGTCGGTGCATGACATGTACCAAAGCACCTATCTGACCGATGCCCGAATTGATGGCGGGCGGGGGAGCGTCATCTACTCCACCGACAAAGGGAAGACCTGGAAAACGCTGCACGATTTTGGGCACCCGGTGGTCTGGCTGGCGATTGACCCGAACGACCCGAACGCCTTGTACGCCAGCGTTGTCCACAGCACCGACGGCGGGATTTACTTCACCAAAAACTTGCAGAACGGAACCAGCGCAAGCTGGCGGAAAACCTACTCCAGCCCGGCACGCACGCAGGGGCACCCGTTCAACATCAACGTGCTGAAGGATGGGACGATTCTGGCAACCTACTCTGGGCGGCGTGCTGGGAATCCGCTGGCATTCACCAACAGCAGCGGCGTGTTCAGCAGCGGCGATGGCGGGACCACATGGGTTGACATCTCCTCCCCCGAAATGCTCTACTGGACCAAGGACCTTGTGGTGGACCCGCACGACCCAACCCAGAACACGTGGTACGTTGGGGTCTTCAGCGGATGGGGGGGCGCGCCGAACCAGTTGGGAGGATTGTACCAAACCACCGACCGCGGCAAAAACTGGAAACTTCTGCTGGACCTTCCCTCCAAGCCGAACAACACCAACCGCGTTACCTCCTGCGCGGTGAACCCGAAGGACCCGAACCAGATGTACGTCACCACCGAAACCGACGGGCTGTGGTACACCAGCAATTTGAAATCGGCGAACCCAACGTTTACCCAGCTGGCGGAATATCCATTTCGGCAACCGGAGCGGGTGTTCTTCAACCCGTACAACGACGAAGTTTGGGTCAGCAGTTTTGGGCATGGATTGCGCCGCGGAAGCAACGCGCCAGCCCAGCCGCCAGCTGCCCCAAAACTTACAATCCCCACCAACTTTGCAACCGACGTTCTCCGCACCGGGAACCTTCAGTGGAGCCCTTCGGCAACGGCGGTCAGCTACCGCGTGCAGCTTTCACTGGTTAGCGATTTCAGCAGCACATTGTTGGATCAATCGGGGGTTACCGCAACGCTCTATCCATACACCAACATCGCCGCCGCCACCAAATTCTACTGGCGCGTGCAAGCGGTGAACTCCTTTGGCGGAAGCCTTTGGTCCGAGGGATGGCAGTTCACCACCGTGAACGACGCGCCGCAGGCCCCGGCAGCGCCCGCGCTGGTCTCGCCAGCGAACGACTCCACCGGCGTTCCGCTTTCGCGGATGCTCTACTGGAGTCCCGTCACCGGGGCAACCAGCTACCGGGTGCAGCTTTCCACCATCAGCGATTTCACCACCACGGTGCTGGACCGGAACGACCTTGCTGGGACCTCCATCCAATATCCAACGCTCACTCCTGGAACCAAGCATTACTGGCGCGCGCAAGCAATCAACACGATTGGCCCAAGCTCGTGGTCGCCGGTCTGGAGTTTCACCACCGTGGCCGAGGAACCGCCCGCGCCCGCCGCGCCGGTGCTGATCTCGCCGGCAAACGACACCACCGGCGTTCCCATCTCCCGCTCGCTTTGGTGGAATCCATCGGCGGGGGCAACCGGCTACCGGGTGCAGCTTTCCACCGTCAGCGATTTCTCCACCACGGTGCTGGACCAATCGAACGTGGCCAACCCCACGTTGCCGTTTTCCAACCTGGCATATCTGACCAAATATTGGTGGCGCGTGCAGGCGGCGAATGGAGCGGGGAGCAGCCAGTGGTCGCCGGCATGGAGCTTCACGACGATGGCCAACTCCTCCGGGGTCGGTGCCGAGGCCGAGAAGAACGGGGTGCGATTGCAAGCAACATCAACCGGAACCAGCGTGATGCTCCGCTACGCGATTCCGAACTCCGCAAAGGTTCTGCTGCAAGCGTTCAACCTGCTTGGCCAGCCAGTTGCCACCCTTGCCGACGGCACGCTTGAAGCGGGAAGCTACCAAGCCAGCATCGGCACGTTGCCGCCCGGGGCCTACTGGTTCCGGCTGGCGGTTGGCAATGATGTTGTTCTGAGCCGCGTGGTGGTGGACTAAAAAAATAACGCGGCAAAAAAAAGGCGGGGGAAGTGAGTGCTCACTTCCCCCGCCGCTGTTTTCGCAAGGGTGATTACCGTTTCACCACATCCCCCGAGCCGTTGATGTTGGTGCGGAGCACCGGCGGATTGCCAGCATAGGCAACATCGCCGCTTCCGTTGATCTCCACGTGAAGTTCGTGCGTTGCTTGCACGCTGGCATCGCCGCTTCCGTTGATTGCAACGTGGCACTGCTCGGTCAGCAACTCACCGGCGGCGATATCCCCGCTGCCGTTAATCTCCGCCGTGAATGCCTTGCTGCTTCCTTTCAGAAAAACGTCCCCGCTCCCGCCGATGCTAACCCGTAGCTCGCCGGCCTGCACCGGGGCATTGATTGAGCCGGAGCCATCAATCGAGAAGGTGAGTTTGCCGGTGGCTGGGTTTGCGCCGGCCCCGGTGGATGCGCCGGCCCCGCTTCCCGCAACAATCGTCCCTTCGGCGGTGACATCCCCCGATCCCTCAATCGCCACCGAACGAACCTCCGGCATGGTGGCAAACACCGTCACCCCTTTGGTGGTGCAGTAGCTTTCCGTGGAGCTTATCGTCAGCACGCCGTTTTCAACCGTGGTGGTGATAATCGGCAAAAGGTTTTCCTCGGCTTGCAGCTTCAGTTGCTGCTCCCCTCCTTGCGCCAGCCGCACGTCCATGCTTCCTTCCACCACAATGCTGTGGAACGGTTCCAGCGTGCGGGATTGGGAGGTTACTTCGCCATTTCCTTCAATGCAGCCGCCCAGCGGAAAGCGGTTGCACGCGGTGATTAGCAGTCCGGTAAGTGCCATTGCAAGCAGTAGTTTGTGGAAAGTTTTCATTTGCGGCATCATGAAATTTGTTTGAGCGATACCGTTGATTAATTGTTATCGCTCCGGTTGAATTGCGTGCCGTGCCGGTACTGGCAAGTTATGGAAAGGTTGCGGGGGAGCAACGGGTGGAAATAACGCGCCGCCGCGCCCCCCTGCTTCGCCCTGACGGACGAAGCGTCCCCCCAATGCTGGGGGGAAATGGGTTTGGCTGTTGATCGTTTTCTCTCCGAATCTCACACCACTTCTGCCAGCCCCTCCCCCAGAATTGGGGGAGGCGGGGAGGGGGCTGCTGCGGTGGCGGGTTGGTAGAAATCCTTCCCGTATCACCCCCACCCAACCCAACCCCGCTGGGCGGGGGAGGGAAGATGACACCGAAGGCTAAAGACCTTTTATCAATCCCGACGGAGGTCGGGGCGGCTACCTCTTTTCTTGCTCCCCCTCTCCGTCAGTTGCTCTGGCGTTGCTCGCGAACAACCTCACGGAGAGGGGGGTGAGGTTCTGTAGGAACCGAGCGTGAGACCAAGTCAGGGCGGCTACCTTCCTCCGGCTCCGTAACGCGCCAAATGGGTGAACGTGCTGTATGTTGCGCGCCGATGCTGCGCTGCGTTCCTCGTAGGCTTCAACTATCGCAAACCTTGCCATGCTGATCTCTGCTGCTCGCTTCCTCTTCTTCAGTTTCCTTCTTGCTTCAACCCTGTTGATGCCGGCAATGCTGCGGGCCAATATGGCAAACCCTGTCCAGGCCGGGGATATCATCGGCGAGCCGTCGGGGATGCTGGACTCGATTGCTGTTCGGCAGGAACATCTGGCGATTGACCTGACCCCAATCGGCACCGGCGAACGCTACGGCTGGGTGACGGCGGAATACACCATCGTGAACAACGGGGCCGAGCGGACGCTTCCGCTGGTCTTTCTTCCGGGCGCGATTGAGGTTCGGTACTCAACCGACGGCAACGGCGCCCGCGACACAACCTTCACGATAGAAATCACCATAGATGGCCGCCCGGTCCAGGTTGCCGGGGCGTTCGCCGAAGCCGATTCTTTGCCGCTGCAGTGGCGGGTTCCGGCAAGCACGCCTGGGTTGAACAACGGCGATTCCATCTCCTACGAAACGCACAACGAAGGGGTGATACGGTTTACGCTGCCGATACCGTCGGGCCAGCATCTGGTCCGCGTCCGCTACCGTGCCGAACCAACCGCGAACTCATGGAACCGGACCACGAAGCTCTGGCAGTTCGCGTACATCTTGGCCCCGGCGCGGCAGTGGGACCAGTTCGGGACGTTGCAGGCAACGGTGACGCTGCCGGCAGGGTGGGAATCCGCAATCACCCCGGCCATGACCCTATCGGGGAACCAGTGGAGCGGAAGCTGGCAGGGGATTCCCTCCGATGCGATTGCCATCTCCTTTGCCATGCCAACGCCAAGCTGGCTTGCGTACGTTGAGCATGGCCTGCCAATCGCTGCCGTGCTGGTGGGAATCACCCTTTGCTGGATGGTTGGCAAGCGGACGGGGCGGTGGCTGGCGCGAACCAACAGAACGCCAGGTTGGAGCATCCCCTTCGCGCTTCTTGCTGGCGGAGCCTGGGCGTTGCTGGTGTTGGGGGCCGAGCTTCTTTCAGGCTCCATCGTTCGGGATGCGCTGGGCAACCAGATTGCTCGCGGCTACGGCTACGGTTTGGCAATCGTCCTGATGCTCATCTACATGCCCGGGGCGTTTTTGGTGGGGACGCTTCTCACAGTGGTGGCGGCGTATCGCGGGAACAAGAGCGAGGCCAAATAATCGCGGGGAAAAGATTCAGGAAGCGAGGGATAGAGATCACCGGCGGCGCGGGGAAATGGGGCGGGCATGAGAGAGAGAGGTGCGGGAAGAATGAGATACAAGACAACCCCGGCTTCCGGGCAAGAAGGTACAGGAGGAAGCCCAGAAGCCGGGGTTGCTGTTGTTGTTTTAATCACGCAGTTCGTCGGCCACAAGGCGGTCGGCTGGGCTGGGGAGGAACGTCCCGGCAGCGGAATCGAACAGCCACGAGCGGAGCACGGTGGCGTTGTTGCTGCTACGATCCACACAGACCAGGGCCAGATCAACGTATCCATCATTGTTCACATCCTCGGCAAAGATTGACTCAGCGTAGCAAAGTCCACGGTCCATCGTCAGCGTCTGTGCTACCGTAGCGGTGTCGCCAACCAGTACTTCCACCCGTGCGATTCCGCGTGCGTCCGGCGTGCCAACATTCAACTGGAACTGATACGGCGGCAGGTCGCTGAAGACCGTCCACTGGAACTCCTTTGCATCCTCCATCACTTCCGATTGCTCCATCCCGTTTTCTTCCCCTTGTGCTTGCATGGCTGTTTGGGCACTGGCGGCAATCGTCAGCACTGCCCATGTTGTGATGAGCGTTGCAGCAAGAAGGAAAAGGCGAGCGGAAAACATCGTGTTCATGGTTGTTGTTGCGTTAAAGGATTATCGTTTTGTTGAACTTCATTGGCCGCCGAAGCGAACAACTGGGCAACAAGGTAATCCCCCACGTCACGGAAACCCGCTCAGAACAACCGGCTCAAAAAAGTCCCAGAAAAAAATATCTGGCGATCGCCGCTAAGAATCCAGGATTTTCCCCCGACGAAGTCGGGGTATCCGCCCCGACCTCCGTCGGGATTGATAACAGGTCTTTAGCCTGCGGCACCATCAGGTCGAATCCCCGCACCACACCAGCCCTGAAGGGGCGACCTCCATCCGGTGAGAGATGTTGTTGAGGGTGTGGACGTTCGGGGACGATTCCCAAATCCCCCCAATTCCCAGGGCGTTGCCCTGGGCTATGAATAGTATGCCCCTTCAGGGCGAAGGAGGCGAACGCTTCGGGAAGATTCGTGGAGAACCTTGGAATCTTACTTGCGCGGCTCTCTCATCTTTCTTTCACCCCTCTCTCACCTCCCCTTCTCCCGCTTTTCCAGATACTCCAACAACCTCCGTTGCTCTTGCCGGCGGGCCTCGAAAAATGGAG